>CAWCGJ010000025.1:0-369659 GCA_963795055.1 uncultured Actinomycetota bacterium | reverse complement strand
CCGTGCTGAACGTGCGCGACCTCGCCGCCGAGCGAGCCTTCTACGAGCGGCTCGGCCTGCCGGTCATCTACGAGGGCCCGGAGTACCCGGAGTTCATCGGCTTCGGAACCGAGACGGTGCATTTCGGCATCCAGAGCACCGACGCCGCTAATGACCCGCCCAGCGTGCTGACCTGGCAAATCGGCGTCACCGACATCGACGCCGCCATCCAGCGGTGCTGCTCGGCGGGCATCAGCTTCGACCTCGAACGCAACAACCCCGCTGCCGGGTGGACTTACCGGCGGCTGCTCATCCGCACTCCCAGCGGCTACCGGCTGGCGCTCGAAGGCCCCAACGAATAACCCCTGCTCTCTGGCCGCTTTTTGGCCGCCCGGCAACGCTCAACACTGCCGCCTGCTGCGCACTAGTGAGCAGTATTTCAGCAGGTCACCACGAGAGTCGGCAGGTAGCGGATGCGTGTGACCGGCCGTCTCTCTGTAAACCGCTCCCGATCATGGCGCGCTATGTGCCCGATCTGCCGCCGTACCAGGTCACATTTACTTCCTCTTTCTTTTCCCCTCCTACCCCCTTTCCCCCCATACTATTTATTTTTCTTACTTTCATCTATCTTGACGTTCTTCCAGACCCATTCATCGGGATTCAGCTCGGGTGAGTATCCAGGCAGGAAGAACAGCTTCACCGGCCTTTGCAGAGGCAACGAATTCCTTCGTGGCAGTGGCGCGGTGGGCGGGATGCCCGTCCACGATGAGATAAACAGGGCCGGGGGCGTCATGCAGCAGCCGCCTGCAGAAGTCGATGAAGACGGCGGCGTTCGTGTTGCCCTCATAGACCGCGAACCGCAGCGCGCCTTTCGCGGACACCACGGAAATCATGTTCACCGAATACCGGGCCCCGGTGTTCTTCACCTCCGGGGTCTGTCCCACCGGCGACCAGGTCGTGCCCGCATGGTAGTCCGAGCGGATCCCGGCCTCATCAGCGAAGTAGATGACCCCGCCCGCATCTCAGCCTGCGCCTGAATGGCAGGATACTACTCGCGCTTCCACCGGTCGACCGCCTCAGAATTCTGCTGGTAAGCGCGGTGCAGCGACCGTTGCGAAGACATTCCAGCTTGCGCAGCAGACAGCCGACGCTGACAACACTCAAAGCGACACCGAATTCGCGGCGAATCACCTCGCGAATCATCTCCCTAGTCCACAACGCGAACTCGAAATGCATCTACCGCTAGTCCTACCCAGCAATCAAAGCATACAGCCAAGACAACTGCTAACCATTAAGCTTCAGCGAACTGCCCGGTAACGGCTAAGCCTTCAACGCATCTTTCCCGCCCTCACAGTATTTCGCCAGCCAGCCATACACCGTCTTGCGATACAAACCAAGTGCGGCAACCACATCCTCCAAATAAGCACCTTCCCCGACATGATCCACTGCCCAAATCCACAGCGCCTCAAAAGTCTTATAATCGAGTTTACAACCATCGTTATCCCGCATAACACAATTATAAAATAAAATAAATATATATTAACCCAGCAGTCCCGGCGTTCCTATCGGTCATTGCGAGCGGTGATGGTGCTTGTCGTTGGCGTGTGATGGGCCCTACGGCATCGACAAATCCGCTCCATCCAGCGGTCCCGGCAACGCCGGTCTCTCCTGCTTCCCGAGGAAGCGCGCCGCGGTCAGCGCGAGCTTGCGTTCCCCCAGGTGAAAGAGCGCAAGAACGAGCCCAGCGTGGACGGCGCCCGGACCCCGCCAAACAGCGTCGGCATCGCCCCGTGCCGCAGCAGGTCCATATCGTCGATGCTGTCCGCCCCCGCGATCATGCCGGCCACCATGCAGGGCACCTTCAGGTGCGGGTTCACCCCGCGCCGGTCAGCGATGGCCACGTGCTCACCGGCCAGCGCGGCCAGGCCAGCGCGCTGGGCCAGCGCCATCACCGGCACCAGACCCGCCCGCGACACGAGGTTCGGGTCATCAAACGACGCATGGATCTTGGCCAGCTCATGCAACAATCGCACTTGACAGGTGCTCCTTCGGGCCAGGTGATGGAAGCTTCAGCAACTCCCATCGTCCCTGGTCAAGGGGCACCTTTCGCGTCGACGCGCCACACTCGGCCGCTATTTACGCGGTGGATTGAGGCTAAGTACCGCAGGCCCGGTCATGACCCGGCTGCCACGCCAGCGGCGGCGGGGGAGGCCTACACGGAACCTGTTCCGGGCCAGTTCTGTGAGAGCGTCGAAGAGGCCCAACGATCGCCAGCAACGACCAACGGTGAATGGGCAGGTCGGCCCGGTGGTTCAGCGTGAAGCACAAGGTGGTCCGCAGGGCATACGAAGATCACCCAGATCTACGAGGGCACCAACCAGATCCAGCGCGTGGTCATGGCCCGCCAGCTCCTCAACGGCTGATCCGTTCCGCTCCCGGGCTCCCTTACCCTCGGGACCATGAAACTCCACGTCGGATGCGCGATGTGGACGCACGCGCCCTGGCAGGGCCGTTACCTGCCTGTATCGCGATCATCGCGTGACCGTCTCCGCGCGTATGCGACCTGGTGCAACGCGGTCGAGGGCAATACGACCTTCTATGCCACGCCAGCCCTCGACACGGTGAAATCGTGGGCCGAGCAGACCACCCCTGACTTCCGGTTCATCCTCAAGCTGCCGAAATCGATCACCCATGAACGTCGCCTCGCCGACGTCGACGACCCGCTCCGCGCGTTCCTGGCCGCGATCGAACCCCTCGGGCCGCGTGCCCATGCCCTCTGGATCCAGCTGCCACCGTCCTTCAGCCCCACCGACGTCGGCGCTCTCAGCGGTTTCCTGCGCCGTCTCCCGCGCGAGTATCGGTGCTCCGTTGAGGTACGGCACCGCGGGTTCTTCGAGGATCCGCGGTCGGAACAACAGCTCGAGAGGGCTCTCGGTGATGTCGGGGCCGAATGGGTGACCTTCGACACCACCGTCCTGTTCGAGAGCCCTCCGGCGAGCGACGCCGAACGGGAAGCGTGGCGGAATAAGCCACGCCTGCCCCGCCGGTCACGGGCCCTCACCTCCTATCCCGTCGTCCGTTATCTCGGCCGGGACGACGCGGCACATACCGTCGCGGGATGGCAGCCCTGGCTCGGCGCGGTCGCGGACTGGCTGCGCGAGGGGCGTTCCCCGACCGTATTCATCCACACGCCCGACAACGTCGACGCGCTCGAGCTGGCCCGCCGGTTCCACGACGATGTGCGAGTCCGGGTGCCTGAGGTCGAGGCGCTTCCGGAGCCGGTCCCCTCCGGGCCGCCGGCCCTCTTCTGAGTGGTCTGGCCTGCGTTGCCGCCGCGTCCGGTAATTAGGGTGCTGGTATGACCGAGCGCAAGCCGCCGGGGATGAGCTTCACCTCGTGGATCGACCAGCAGATCAGCGAGGCCGAGGAGCGGGGGGCGTTCGATGACCTGCCCGGCGCGGGCAAGCCGCTGCCTTACCGGGGCGAGGATGACGACGGCCAGGCCTGGGTGCGGGAGTGGCTGCGCCGGGAGGGCGTGTCGCCCGAGGTGCTGCTGCCTGAGCCGCTGAAGTTGCGCAAGGAGGCGGCCCGGCTGGCCGAGACCGTGCACAGCCTGGGCTCCGAGCGGGAAGTGCGCGACGCGGTCGCGGAGCTCAATACCCGGATCATGGAGTGGCGTAAGATCCCGCTCGGCCCGCCGATCTTCGTGCCGCTGGTGGACGAGGAAAAGATGCTCAGCCGGTGGCGCGAGCGGCAGCCTGCCGCGCCGCCCGCGCCACCGGCGGATCCCGGCCCGGCTCGCGCGACCCGCCCGGCCCGGCGCCGTTGGTGGCGCGGCTGATCAGCCCCAGACCTTCGCGGCGGTGTCGGCCACGAGCGCGAGCTTGCGGCGCTCCTCATCGATCGTCAGCAGGTTGCCCCGGGAGGTGGAGGCAAAGCCGCACTGCGGGCTCAGGGCCAGGTCCTCCAGCGGGACATAATCCGTGGCCTCGTCGATCCGGCGGCGCAGCTCGTCCTCCGACTCCAGCTGCGGCACCTTCGACGAGACCAGGCCGAGCACGACCGTGGCGCCGGGCCGGATGAAGCGCAGCGGCTCGAAACCGCCCGCGCGTTCGGTGTCGTACTCGAGCAGGAACCGGTCCACACCCACCTCGCCGAAGAGCCGTTCGGCGATGGGTTCGTAACTGCCCCGGGCCATCCAGGCGCTTCGGTTGTTGCCGCGGCAGATGTGCATTCCCACGGTGACGCTCGGTTCCTTCCGCTTCGCGGCCCGCACCAGTTCGCCGTCGATCGCGACCGACGCCGCCAGGATGTCGTCGGGGGACAGCCCCGGCACGCGGGCCTGGGACCGGAACTGCGCGTCGAAGACCTGGTTGTAGCTCAGCGAGTCGAGCTGGATCCAGGTGATGCCCTGATCGATGAGCCCTTCGATCTCCTTGACCTGGAGTGCGGCCAGGTCGCGCACCAGGTCGGCCGGGGTCGGGTAGACGGAGGCGCTCAGCTCGGGGTCCCACATCAGCCCGCCCATGGACGAGCTGATCATTGTGATCTTGAACGGGCCGGGGGCGTGCCGAGCCAGGAACGCGGCCTCGGTGGTGGTGTGCTGGGCCTGCTGCGTCACGGCCGCGTTCGCCGCGACCGTGTCGAAGTCGGTTTCCCCGGCCGGCGGGGTGCCGCCTTCGCGGTGCCAGCGCACGTGCGGCCGTTCCACTCCGACCACCCCGCCGATCGACGCCAGCAGGCCGTCCATCCAGTTTTCCCGGCGTACCTCGCCGTCGGTGAACACCGGCATGCCCGCCTGGCGCTGCAGTTCGATCGCGTCCAGGGCCGCCCGGTCCTCGGTGTCGCGCAACTCGGCGGCGCCCAGCTCCCCCCGTCGGCGGGCGGCCCGCGCGGCCAGCAGCCAGGGCGGGCGCAGCAGGCTGCCGACATGCTCGGCGTGGTACTCGGTGGACATCGCGCGACTCCTTACCGGGGACGTGGCTCGTCGCACTAGCTTTGTCCCGATTGCGCCCCTCAGTCCATGCCGGCTGCCGCCGTACGGAAGCCGCCCGAGACCGGCGGATGAAAAGGGTTCAGTCATCCGGCTGGCGGCAACCGGGCTTGTGCGCGGCGAGGCCGCCCATCAGTCTCGGAAGGTGACGTGATCCTCCGAGTAAGGGGTGCCATGCCAGACAGCGCGGCGGCGCAGGTCATCGAGGTTCCCGCCCCCGAGCCGGACCTGACGCCGCACGAGATCATCGCGCGGGCCCAGGCGCTGATCCCGCTCATCCGCGATCAGCAGGACGAGGCCGAGAAGATCGGCCACCACACCGCCGCGCTGGACCGCGAGTTCGTCACGGCGGGGTTCTACCGGATGCTCCAGCCCCGGCGGTTCGGCGGCTACGAGTTCGACATGCCGACGTTCTGGAAGGCGATGATCGCGATTTCCGCCGGAGATCCCGGCACCGGATGGGGCCTGACGCTCGGCAGCCACCATGCCCTGGTCGTCGGCGCCTACTTCCCCGAGGACGGCCAGCGTGAGATCTTCGGGCCTTCAGGTGAGTTCCGGTGCCCGGCCCGGGCGGCGCCCATGGGCACGGCCGAGCCGGCCGACGGCGGCTTCGTGGTCAGCGGCACCTGGGACTACTGTTCCGGTATCGCTCACGCCACCCACTTCATGGGCAACGCGCTGGTCCCCGCACGCGACGGCCGGGACGCGCCGGTGAACATCGTGGTGGTCATCCCGCGAGACCAGGTCACGGTCCTGGACGACTGGGGTGGCGGCGTCACGTTGGGGATGAATTCCAGCGGGTCAAACGGCGTGCGCGTGGACGAAGCGTTCGTACCGGCGCGGCGCACCTCGGTCAGCAACTGGACGCGGATGACCGAGCCCGCCCCGGGCATGGAGCGGCACGGCAACCCGCTGTACTGCGGCCGGATCTACGCCGTCTACCACGCCGGGCTGGTGATCCCGGTCATCGGCGCGGCCCGGGCCGCGCTGGATGAGTACGAGCACATCATCACCACGAAGATGACCTACTTCCCGCCGCAGGTCCCCCGGTACACCCACCCCGACCATCAGCGGCCGTACGGCTACGCTCTGGCCCTCACCGACACGGCCGAGGGGATCATCATGAACGTCGCGGAACAGTACTCCGAGCTCAGCCGGCGCTGGGCGCAGACCGGCGAGCCGTTCACCCGCGAGGCGGACGTGCGCCTCTACGCGATGGTGCAGCAGGCCGGGCAGCTCGCCGCGCAGGCCGTGCACGTGATCTTCGCGGCGGCCAGCTCGTCGGCGGCCAAGCGCGGCCAGCGGCTGCAGCGCTATTACCGTGACGTCGCCATGTACCAGGGCCACATCTCCGCCCAGTACCTGACCACGGCGGCCGAACTGGCCCGGGTGCACTTCGGCCTGCCGGACACTTTGTTCTAGTCCGTCCAGCGGAAATAGCCGCCCGGGAGAAGTTCCACTGGTCAGCGGCTGGACTCTCCTGAGCCAGGACCTGGGTCATCACCGCGGCCGCCGGGCTAACGTAAAGGGATGATCAGTGATCTCGGGCACTGCGCGGCGGCCTCGGTGACCGGGCAGGTGCGGGAGCGCAACGAAGACTCTGCCTACGTGGGCCGGCGGCTACAGGCGGTGGCGGACGGGCTCGGCGGCCACCCCGGCGGTGACCTCGCCAGTGCCGCCGCCATCCGCGCGCTGGCCCGCTACGACGAGCCAGCCGCCGAGGACCAGGACCCGGAACAGACCCTGCGGCGGGCGTTCGCCGCGGCGGCCGAGGCGGTCGCGAAGGCCGCGGCAGCCCAGCCCGACCTGGCCTCGATGGCCACCACGCTGACCGCCCTGCTGTGGTCGGACGGTCGCGTCGTGCTCGGCCATACCGGCGACTCGCGGGCCTACCGGATGCGAGGCGGGAAGCTGACCCAGCTGAGCCGGGATCACGTGACCGAGATCCCCATCTTCGGCAGCGTGATGACCAGGTGCATCGGCGCCGGGTCCGACGAAGGACCCGACATCACGGGGCACGACGCCCGGCCGGGCGACCGGTGGCTGTTGTGCAGCGACGGGCTGTACGGGGTGGTCAGCGACGCAGGCATCCGGAAGGTCCTGCGGGCCGGTACCCCGGCGGCCGCCGTCGGTCAGCTGCTGGAGCGGGCCGACGCGGCCGGGAGCCCGGACAATGTCACCGTGATCGTCATTGACGGGCCGGCCCGGGGACCGCGATCCTCGGCGCGGCGGGCACCTGACCGGCCGGGCGGGGGCGCGCAGGATCGCCGTCATGCCGAGCTGTTTCAGCCGGCCGGCTGCAGGGCCGCCGCCCGGCGGAACTCCAGGTTCTGCTCGTCCATGGGACCGCGGTACATCGCGGCGTCCTTGAAGTAGTGCTGCCGCAGCCGCCACGGAACTCGGTCGCCCTGCAGCGGCAGCGTGTGCCGGGACCGCTCGAAGTAGCCCGAGGTCATGTCGATGTACGGCGACGTGCTCATCCCGTCCGAGGGCAGCCGCGGCGTGACCGTCGTGTACCGGTAGGCCTTCATGACGCGCAGCATGCGGGTCACATAGCGGGCGACGAGGTCGACCTTGAGCGTCCATGAGTTGTTCGTGTACCCGATCGCGAACGCCATGTTGGGCACGCCGTCGAGCATCATTCCCTTGTAGGCGACGTGCTCCCGCACCACCACGGGCTGGCCGTCGGCCGTCATCGGGATCCCGCCGAGGGGGTTCAGGTTGAGCCCGGTCGCCGTGATGATCACGTCGGCCGCGAGCCGGGCGCCGGAGCGCAGCCGGATCCCGTCCGGGGTGAATTCCTCGATGTGATCGGTCACCACGTCGGCGTGGCCGGACTTGATGGCCGCGAAGAAGTCACCGTCGGGCACCAGGCACATGCGCTGGTCCCACGGCTCGTAGGCCGGGGTGAAGTGCGTGGCGATGTCGTAGCCGTCCGGCAGCCGCTTGGCCGCGCCGTTCTGCAGCATGGCCCGGGCCCGGGCCGGGTACCTGCGGCAGAAGCCGTAGATCGCGGTGGACAGGCGCACGTTCTTCCAGCGCACCGCCGCGTACGCCCGGCGCTCGGGCAGCACCTTGCGCAGCAGGTCGGCGACGGGGTCGGCCTTGGGCATGGACAGCACGTACGACGGCGAGCGCTGCAGCATCGTGACGTGGGCGGCGGTCCCGGCGACGGCCGGCAGGATCGTGGCCGCGGTGGCGCCGCTGCCGATGAGCACGACCCGCTGGCCCGCCAGGTCCAGGTCCTCCGGCCAGTGCTGCGGGTGCACGATCGTCCCGGTGAAGCTCTCCTGGCCGGGCCAGTGCGGTGTGTAACCCTCGTCGTAGCGGTAGTAGCCCGGGCAAAGGTACAGGAAGCCGCAGGTGCGCTGGGTGCGTGCGCCGGTTCCGGTGTGCTCGACCGTCACCGTCCACCGCGCGTCGCCGCTGGACCAGTCGGCCCCGACCACGCGGGAGTGATAGGTGATCTGCTGGTCGACTCCGTAGGCCGCCGCCGTCTCCCGGAGGTAACGCAAGATCTCCCCGCCGCCCGCGATCGAGTTGGACTGCTTCCAGGGACGGAACGGGTAGCTCAGCGTGAACATGTCGGAGTCGGAACGGACGCCGGGGAACCTGAACAGGTCCCAGGTTCCGCCGCTGGTGCCACGGGCCTCGAGGATCGCGTACGAGAGGCCGGGAGCGTCGGCCTCCAGCCGGCAGGCGGCCCCGATGCCAGACAGTCCGGCGCCCACGATCAGCACGTCGACGTGCCCGACCGCCGTGGTGTCCGCGGGACGAGCGGATTCGGTGCCCATGGTTCCCCCCGTCGCTGCGCATCAGGCGATGGGTTGAGGATCGCATCGGGTCGCAGGCCATGCAACACTCTGCGGGTGAAGCCGGTCAGCCAGAAGATCGCCGGGGAGCTCGGCGTACGCGGGGGGCAGGTGGCGGCGGCCGTCGAGTTGCTGGACGGCGGGGCCACCGTGCCGTTCATCGCCCGCTACCGCAAGGAGGCGACCGGCGCGCTCGACGACGCGCAGCTGCGCAAGCTCCAGGAGAGGCTGCGATACCTGCGGGAGCTGGAGGAGCGGCGCGCCGTGATCCTGGAGTCGGTCCGCGCCCAGGGCAAGCTGGACGAGGCGCTCGAGGCGCAGATCATGGCGGCCGACTCCAAGGCGCGGCTCGAGGACATCTACCTCCCCTACAAGCCGAAGCGCCGGACGAAGGCCCAGATCGCGCGGGAGGCGGGCCTGGAGCCGCTGGCCGACGGCCTGCTCGCCGACCCGGGACGCGATCCGCAGCAGGCGGCCGCGGGCTACGTGGACGCGGCGCGGGGCGTGGCCGACACGGCGGCCGCCCTGGACGGGGCGCGGGCGATCCTGTCCGAGCGGTTCGCCGAGGACGCCGACCTGATCGGCGTGCTCAGGGAGCGGATGTGGGCGCGCGGCCGGATGGTCTCGCGGGTACAGGACGGCCAGCAGGAGGCGGGCGCCAAATTCGCCGACTACTTCGAGTTCGCCGAGCCGTTCACCCGGCTGCCGTCGCACCGGATCCTGGCCCTGCTGCGCGGGGAGAAGGAGGAGATCCTCGACCTGGAGCTGGATCCGGAGGAGGCGGCCCCGGGCGGCCCGGCGTCAGCGGGCGCGGTCGGCGGCTTCAACGACTACGAGACGCTGGTCGCGGAGCACTTCGGCGTCGCCGACCAGGGCCGTCCGGCCGACCGCTGGCTGGCCGACACGGTCCGCTGGGCGTGGCGGACCCGCATCCTGGTCCGGCTCGGCGTGGACCTGCGGATGCGGCTGTGGCAGAAGGCCGAACAGGACGCGGTCGGCGTGTTCGCTGCCAACCTGCGCGACCTGCTGCTGGCCGCTCCCGCGGGAGCCCGGGCCACGATGGGCCTGGATCCCGGGTTCCGGACCGGGGTGAAGGTCGCGGTGGTGGACGCGACGGGCAAGGCGGTCGCGACCGAGACGATCTACCCGCACGAACTGAAGCGGGGCGCGGCGGGCGGTCCGCGGCCCTCGCCGCGCGGGGCGGGCTGGGAGGCGTCGATCGCGGTCCTGGCCCGGCTGGCCGCGGCCCAGCAGGTCGAGCTGGTCGCGATCGGCAACGGCACCGCCTCGCGGGAGACCGACCGGCTGGCCGCCGACCTGATGCGGGCGCACCCGGAGCTGATGCTCACCAAGATCATGGTTTCCGAGGCGGGGGCTTCGGTGTACTCGGCGTCCGAGTACGCCTCCCGGGAGCTGCCCGGCATGGACGTGTCGCTGCGCGGCGCGGTGTCCATCGCCCGCCGGCTGCAGGATCCGCTGGCGGAGCTCGTCAAGATCGACCCGAAGTCCATCGGGGTGGGCCAGTACCAGCACGATCTGTCGGAGGCCAAGCTGTCCCGCTCGCTGGACGCGGTGGTCGAGGACTGCGTGAACGCGGTCGGCGTGGACGTGAACACCGCGTCCGTCCCGCTGCTGGCCCGGGTGTCGGGCATCGGCGAGGGGCTGGCCGGCGCCATCGTGGCGCACCGGGACGCCGCCGGGCCGTTCCGCAGCCGCCAGGTTCTCATGAAGGTCCCGCGGCTGGGCCCGAAGGCGTTCGAGCAGTGCGCGGGGTTCCTGCGTATCACCGGCGGCGACGACCCGCTGGACGCTTCGAGCGTGCACCCGGAGGCCTACCCGGTGGTCCGGCGCATCCTGGCTGCGGCGGCCCTCACCGTGCCGGAGCTGATCGGGAACACCGCGGTGCTGCGGTCGCTAGGGCCGCAGGAGTTCACCGATGAGCGGTTCGGCCTGCCGACCGTCAGCGACATCCTCGGGGAGCTGGAGAAGCCCGGCCGTGACCCGCGCCCCGCGTTCACGACGGCCTCGTTCGCCGAGGGCGTGCAGACGCTGGAGGACCTGGCGCCCGGCATGATCCTGGAGGGAGTCGTCACCAACGTGGCCGCGTTCGGCGCGTTCGTCGACATCGGCGTGCACCAGGACGGCCTCGTGCACGTCTCCGCGATGTCGCGGAAGTTCGTCTCCGACCCGCGCGAAGTGGTCAGGCCCGGCGACGTGGTGCGGGTGAAGGTGCTCGGCGTCGACGTGGCCCGGAAGCGGATCTCGCTGACCTTGCGCCTCGATGAAGACCCAGACCGCGGCCGGGAAGAGCGCGCCCGGGGGAGCGGTAAAGGCCAGCGCCGCGGCGGCGGGGAGGATGAGCGCAAGGGGCGCGGCGGCGCGGAGAAACCGAGTCAGGAGACTGGCGACAGCGCCATGGCCGAGGCACTGCGCCGCGCCGGGCTGGTCAAGTGATCCCGCCCGCGAACGGGATGACCCGGAGGCCAGCGCAGGGTGTCATCAGGCGGTCACATAATGGTCTCGTGCCCGATGGTGGTGATGCAGGCGGGGGACCCGTTCTGGTGCTGCGGGCGGACCGCCTGCGGGCCGCCCGCCGGGTGCTGGTGGCCCGGCGGGTGATGCTGTCGGCCGCGGCGGGCGACGTGGTGGCCGTCGAGGGTGCGAACGGCTCGGGGAAGAGCACGCTGCTCGCGGCCGCCGCCGGGGTGCTGCCGACCGGCCAGGCGGCCCGGCGCCCGGCCAGCGTGGGCTACGCCCCGGAACGGGCCGACGTCCTGCCCCGCCTGGCCTTGTGGCGCTGGCTGACCGGCCTGGGGCGGACGGCCGGATTGTCCCGCGCCGAAGCCGCGGGCCAGGCGGCCGAGCTGCTGACCCGGATCGGGCTGGCCAGCGCCGGGCAACGGCCGCTCAGCGAGCTGTCCCGGGGGAATGTGCAGCGGGCTCTGGTGGCACAGGCCCTGGTCGGCCCGCCGGGGCTGGTCGTGCTCGATGAGCCGTCCGGCGGGCTCGACCGCGACGGGATCGGCCGGCTGACCGCGGAGATCCGCAGGGTGGCAGGCCGGTCATCGGTGGTTCTGGTCGCCCGGCATCCCACGGCGCCACTGCCGCTGCCGGCCGGACCAGCCTGGCGCATCGCGGGCGGTGCCGTGCGCACCGAGGACCGCGCCGCCGACGCGGTGTCGGTCATGGAGGTGGAGACCGGCGACGGCCAGGTCCGCCAGGTCAGCGAGCTCGAACTGGCGGACCTGCTGCGCGCGGCGCTCGACGTCGGCCTGGCCATCCGCCGCGTGCAGCCCGTGGAGTGGGCCCCTGTACCGGCGGTGGCTCCGCTGGCGGAGCCACCGCCGGCCGATCCTGCGCTGCGCCGGGCCGGCGGCCTGCACCGGATCTACCACGGCGCGGCGCACCGGGCCCGCCTGCTCACCGTGTCGCAATGGTTCGCCGCGCCCGCGCTCCTGTTCCTCATCATCCTGGGCATCTTCTACGCGAAACCGGTCGGCCCGCTGCTGCCCGCCGCGGCCTTCACCGCCGTCCTGCTGGTGCCGGTCATGATCTGGGTCAGCGTGCAGGCCCAGCTCGCGGACGGGCGGCTGATGGCCCGCGCGTTCGCCGCGCACGTGGGCGGTACGGGGCGGGCGCACCTGGCGGCGTGCCTGGCCACGGTGCCGTTCGCGGTCGCGGCGACGGTCTTCGCCGTGGGGTGGCCGGTACTGAGCCAGCCGCACCTGCCGCGCTCACCGGGCCTGCTCCTCGACATGATCACGTTGCACCTGGCGGCCGCGGTGTTCGGCGTGGGCGTCGGGACGCTCCTGGTGCCGCCGTTGGTGGACCGGGCCGGCTGGCGGATCTGCCTCGCGGTGGCCCTGTTCCTGGCCCTGCTCCTGGTCCCGGTCAGCCCCATGCACCCGTTGCTGCTGCTGGCCACGCATCCGGCCGGGGGGTCGGTCGGCGCCGCCGCGGGACTGCTGGCCGCGACCGGCGCGGCCGTCATCGGCGTGACCGCGTTCCTGGCCAGCCGTCTGCCCTAACCGGGCTCGAATTTGACCCCGCCGCGCGGTACCGTGGCAGCGGTGCGGGAGGGCGCCCCCGGGTCCGCGGAAAGGACTAAGTCCACCCCCTTTGAGCGCCTGGAACGCTGGACGACGACCGTCTTCGCCCGGGGCCCGGAACGCGGACCCGGGGCTTACGAGGAGACCGTCATGTCCCAGCTTCCCGACCGCCCCGACACCGACCAGCTCCGGGGGCCTGCCGCGGCCGCGCGGCCGAAGTCGTGGCAGGAGGTAACGCAGTGGTCGGCCCGCTTGCTGGCCGACCGCACCGGCGAGGATGTCGCGGCCTGGAACCGCCGCGTGGCCGGAACCGGGATCGCCGACGAGCCGTCGCTGCGAGCGTGGCTGGCCGAGCAGGGCGTGACCGGGTACGCCCAGGCGCTGCTGGTCTGGGAGCGGTTCGGCTACTCGGACTTCCTGACCGCCGACGCGGACGAGCTGATCAACGACCAGTACGCCGACCGGCCGCAGCTGCGGCCGGTGCTCGACGCCATACTCGCGGCGCTGCCGCCGCTCGGCCCGGTGACCGTGCAGGCCCGCAAGACCATCGTGTCCCTGGTCTCGCCGCGCCGCACCTTCGCCGCGGTGCAGGCCACAACCAAGAGGCGGGTGGACCTCGGCCTGCGGCTCGCGGACGTCAAGCCGGGGGGGCGCCTGCTCGAGGCCAGGAACATGAACGTCGGCGCGGTGAACCTGCGGGTGGCCCTGACCGGGCCCGGCGAGGTCGACGAGGAGGTGCTCGGCTGGCTGCGGCGCGCCTACAACGAGAGTGTGGCACCGCCCGCCCCCCGCAGCCCGGCCCGCCGCCCGGGGCCGGCCCTCGGGACGCTCACCGTGGTGATCGAGGGCTCCGGCCTGCCGGGCCGGGCCTGGTGCCCGGCACCCGACGGCCCCGGGTACCAGAACGTCCACGTCGCGCTGCACGGCCACGACCAGGACCGGTCCTTCCTCCCGATGCCCGGCCGCGGCGGCTGGCTGGCCATCGAGCCGGTGCCCGCCGACGCGCCGTCGGCGCGGTGGGAGATGCCGGTGACCGTCCGGGAGGGTGACGCGGGTCCCGACTTCGGCGGCCCGTTCGTCCGCGGCGACCGCACGGACCGGCATCTCGCCCTGGCCTGGGGCGAGGTGCCGGGGGACGGGACGCTGCGCCTGTTCCGCGCCTGTAAGTTCGGGCTCGCGGGCGTCGACCCGGGCCTCATCGAGGACGCCCTGCACCCGGGGCGCCGGCTCGTCGCCCGGGTCCGCCTGACCGACGTCCGGGGCAACCCGGGTTGCGCCGGCCTCGCCTGGTCCGTCGAGCGTGCGCCGTGACCCCGGTACCGGCCCGGGTCACCCGCCGCAACGCCCGGTTCCAGCAGTGGGCCGCGCTGCTGGACAACCGGTCGAAGCGCCAGCACAGCGGCGAGTTCATCGTCCAGGGCGTCCGGCCGATCACGCTGGCGTTGCGTAACGGGTGGCCGATCAGGGTGGTGCTGTACGACGCCGACGGCGCGGTATCGCAGTGGGCGCGGGAGACGCTCGACGCGGTCGCGGTGCCCAAGGTCGCGGTGGCGCCCGAGCTGATGCACGAGCTGGGCGGGAAGACCGACGCCGCCCCGGAACTGCTGGTCGTCGCCGCTCTGCCCGCTGACAACCTGGCCCGGATCCCGGTCGGCCCCGGGATGCTCACCGTGGTGTTCGACCGCCCGGCCAGCCCGGGGAACCTCGGCACGCTGATCCGGTCGGCGGACGCCTTCGGCGCATCCGGCGTCATCGTCACCGGGCACGCAGCCGATGCGTACGACCCCCGGTCGGTACGGGCCAGCACCGGCTCGCTGTTCAGCCTGCCGGTGGTCCGGGTGCCGTCGCACCGGCCGGTCCTCGACTGGGCCGGGGCCCTCCGGGCCGGGGGTCTGGGCGTGAGCGTGGTCGGAACCGACGAGCACGGCGCCGTGGACGTGGCCGACGTCGATTTCACCCGGCCGACGCTGCTGGTGGTCGGGAACGAGACGACCGGGCTCAGCGCGGCCTGGCGGGACGCTTGCGACCACCTGGCCCGGATCCCCATGCTCGGCGCGGCCAGCTCGCTGAACGCCGCCATGGCCGCGTCGATCGTGCTGTACGAGTCGGCGCGGCAGCGGATCGCGGCATCGGCCCGGCCCGGGTGAACGACGCCAGCATCGGGCGTGCCCGTTATGGCGTCCCTTCTCCGATCGTCAAAGCTCCGCGGCGCCGGCCACGGTCTCGGTGACCGACGTCGCGGCGACCACCTGCTGCTGGCCCGTGGCCATGTTCCTGACGGTGACCTTGCCCTCGGCCCACTCGCCCGGTCCGATGATCACGATCGCGCGGACCCCGGCCTTGTCGGCCCGGGCGATCTCCCGGCCGAGCCTGCGTACCTCGATCGGCACGGTCGTTCGCCAGCCCGCCCGACGCAGCTGCCTGGCGACGTTCGACGTAGCGGTTCTTGGCCTCGGCAAAGGCCGCGAAAACGTCCGCGGCCAGGTCGGGGTGGGCGTCGAGCAGGTCGTCCCTGATGACGATCAGATGGTTGATGGGGTACAGGCCCCGCTGCCGCAAGGCCTCGAAGCCCGCTTCCCCAGGGCCGGGAATCAGCGGTTCGAGGCCCGGCTGGTCTGCGGCCACGCCGATGCCGGCCGCCAGATCACCGGCCGCCACTAGCCCGGCGAGATCTTGACCCGGTTCCATCGGCACGACGTTCGCGGGCGGGCGGTACTCGGCCACGTGCTCGTCCCCCGAGCGCACCCAGGTGACCCGGCGGAGATCGACGCCGTACTCGTCCTGGAGTATGCCCCGGGCCCAGACGCCGGTGGTCACCGTGTAGCCGCGGTTGACGCCGACCTTCCGGCCTTCCAGGTCCTTGGCGGACAGGGTGGCGGCCACGGTGCTGCGGACGATGGCGCCGTGGTGGAACGCGCGGACGAGGAATACCGGCAAGGCCGTGAAGGGCTTCCCGAAGGCCTTCGCGCACAGGTACGTGGTGAAGGCCATCTCGCAGACGTCGAACTCCAGGCCCCGGACCATCCGGCGGAACGCCTGAACCAGGACCGGTACCTCCTCGAACTCGAACGCGTACCGCCTCGGGACGACCGTCCCGTTCTTGATAGCCAGGGTGGCTCCCAGCGTGGCCGTTACGGTCCTGAGCGCGAGGTCCGCCATGACCGCCGATGATAGGCGGCGCATCGGCCGTGGGATGTCCCCCATGTCGCGGGCGAGCGGCTTGGTTCGCCGGGAATGCGTTTACTGTGGCCCGCCTTCGGCTGGGAGTGCCTTTACTGTGGCCCGGTGGCGACCCAGGTGATCGTGCTGAATGGCGGCTCCAGCTCGGGCAAGTCCGGGATTGCCCGGTGCCTGCAGGCGGTCCTGCCGGATCCGTGGCTTACTGTCGGGACTGACGCCCTGGTCCAGGCCCTGCCCGCATCCCTGCAGGCATCGGATGCGGGCGTCGAGTTCGCCGCGGACGGCGGGGTGAGCGTCGGGCCGGAGTTCCGGACGCTGGAGGCCGCGTGGATGGAGGGGACCGCCGCCATGGCCCGGGCGGGCGCCCGGGTCATCCTCGATGAGGTCTTCCTCGGCGGGGCGGCGTCTCAGCAGCGGTGGCAGAAGGCACTTGGCGGGCTGAACGTGCTGTGGGTCGCGGTCAGATGCGACAGCGCGGTCGCCGCAGGCCGCGAGATCGCGCGGGGAGATCGGATCCAGGGGATGGCCGTGTCGCAGGCTGAGCTGGTCCACCGGGGCGTGGTCTACGACCTGGAGGTGGACACCACGCATACCGAGGCGCTGGTGTGCGCGCAGTCTATTGCTGCCCATGCCGGGTGATCGCCGGCGCGGGGGCCGGGTGATCGGCGGCGCGGTGGCCGGGTGATCGGCGGCGTGGCGGCCAGTCGCCTGGCCCACCCCAAGAGGGCTGATCACAATGCTGAGGTCTCACTTATCAAAGGTATTTTCTAGAGATTGGCCCGATGACTCAGTAAATAGGCAGTTTTGTCGGTACCCCTCGATACGGTGGTTAAAGACTGCAACGCGGAAGACCGCTGAGATCGAGGAGGTGAGCCGATGCCGGACCCGACGTCAGAACCAGGGGCGGATGACGAGCAGGCGGCCGCCTCAGCTAGCGGTACGCCGGGGTTCGCCGCTGGCGGCGCTGCGCGGCCAGAGAAGCTGGATTGGCGGGTGCTGCTGGAGGCGCTGGCGGCGGGCGGGTTGCTGGAGGGGGACCCGGACGATCAGGGCGCCGTGGCGGCCGCTGAGCGGGACGTGGTGGCGGGCGGGTGGATGGGCGGGCCGTTGCCGGCGGGGCAGGCGGGGGCGCTGGCGGTGGAGCACATGGACCCGGGGCCGGCGCAGGCGGGGTGGCTGGCCTCGGCCGCGGGCGAGGCGGCGAGTCTGGATGAGTTTCAGCTGGCCGGGGTGGCGATCGCTGCCCGCCGGTTAGCGTCCTGGGCGCAGGCCGCCGAACTCAATGCGGTGGCGCAGCTGTCGGCCCGGGCTGCGGCCGCGGACTCCGGGATCGGCGTGGGGCCGGACCGGCGGCCGGGGCGGCTGTGCCGCGACGCGGTGGGCCAGGTGAGCCTGGCGCTGATGCTGACCGACCACGGTGCCACCGCGTGGGCCGACCTGGCCATCACCTTGGCGTGGCGGCTGCCCGGGACCAGCGCCGCGCTGGCCGCCGGGCCATTGACCTGGCCCGGGCGCGGGTGATCGCCGAGGCCACCGCCGTGCTGGGCGAGGACGCCGCCCGGGTGGTGGAGGCGACGGTGTTGCCGGGCGCGGGGCGGCAGACGACGGCGCAGTTGCGGGTGCGGCTGCGCCGGGCGGTGATCGCCGCCGGCCCGGACGGCGCGGAGCGGCGCCGCGAGGAGGCTGAGCGGCAGGCGAAGGTGTGCCTGTACGCCGGTGATGATGGCACGGCGACGCTGGCGGGGGCGGGGCTGCCGGCGGTGGAGGCGGCGGCGGCGATGGCGCGGATCACCGCGATCGCCCGGGCGGCCAGGGCGGCCGGGCAAGGCGGCGGGCTGGATCTGTACCGGGCGCGGGTGATGCTGGGGCTGCTGCTGGGCACGCTGCCCTACATTCCCCCCGCCCGGCGGCGCCCCCGAACCCCCGCCACCCGGCGACGGCCACAGCCCTGGCGGCGGCGACAGCCCTGGCGGCGGCGACAGCCCTGGCAACGGCAGCAGCACTGGCGACGGCGGTGACCCCGGCGGCGGTGACCCCGGCGGCGGTGACCCCGGCGGGCCCGACGGCGGGCAACCCGATGACCTGCCCAGCCCGCACGATGAGGACGCCCGCCCGACGACGGCCTGGACGGCGACCCCGGTGACGGCCCCGACGGCGACCCCGGTGACGGCCGGACAGCGGCCACGGGGAAGCCGACGACGACGACCATGACCTGCCCGGGGCCGGGCCGGTGCCGCCGTGGCCGGGCCTGGGCGCCGTCCCGCCCGCGGCGGCCCGCCCCGCCGCACCGTCCGGCGGGCGGCCGGTGCCAGGGCTGCTGGACCTCACCCTGCCCTGGACCACCCTGGCCGGCCTGTCCGCGGCGCCCGGGCTGCTGGGCCGCATCGGCCCCATCACCGCTGCTCAGGCCCGCCAGCTCGCCACCGCCGCCCAAACCGACCCCGCCGCGCAATGGCGGATCATCATCACCAACCCCGCCGGGCAGGCCATCACCGTCACCCGGATCCGCCGCCGTACCCGCGACGGGCCCGGGTCGGCCCGCGACGGCCCGCTGCCCGGCGCCGGGCTGGCCGGCCGCATCACCTTGACCATCACCCAGGACACCATCCGCGATCACACCGCCGGCGGGGCCAGCCCGGCCGCCAGCGCAGCCGGTCCCGGGCCACCCGCCCCGGCCGGGGGACCCGGCCGGCCTCAAGAACCAGGCCACCCGCCGGGGCCACCAGACCCGGCGCGCCCGCCGGGGCCGCCAGACCCGGGCCGCCCGCCGGGATCGTCGCCGCCGCGCTGCGCGCCGCCGCCCGCGCCCTAGATCGAGCGCTCGCCCGAGCCCGGGGCCGACGCCGACGCCGGCGGGTGCGCCCACCACGCCCAATCCGACGCCTACCAGCCCCCGCCCCGGCTACGCGAGCACGTCACCGCGCGAGACGTCACCTGCCGCCACCCCGCCTGCCGCCAGCCCGCCTGGCGCGCCGACCTCGACCACACCCGCCCCTGGGAAAACGGCGGCCCCACCTGCGGCTGCAACCTCGGCGGCGCCTGCCGCCGGCACCACCAGCTCAAACAACACCCCCGCTGGACACTCCAGCAACCCCGCCCCGGCCACTTCACCTGGACCACCCCCGCCGGCCGCACCTACACCACCAACCCCGACACCCACCCCCTGTAGCCAAAATTCAGGGGGCGGCCGACCGGGCCGCGCCCGCACTGGCGTCGTCCCCGGTCCAACTCGGGGCCTGTGCCCTAGCGGGCCTGGAACTGTGCCTGTCTGCGTCCGGCTTGCGCACTGCGCGGATGAGTGCAGACTGAAACGGAGGCGGTGCGAGATGTTCGAGAGGTTCTCTGACGAGGCGCGGCGAACGGTAGTCCTGGCCCAGGAAGAGGCCAAGAGACTGGATCACAACTACATCGGCACCGAGCACATCTTGCTCGGCCTCCTCCACGACGGCGAAAACGCCGCCGCTGAGGCGCTTCAGGCGCTGGGCATCACCCTGGAGGCAGTGCGTCAGCAGGTCGAGGAGATCATCGGCCGGGGAAAGAAGGATCCTTCCGGGCATATCCCGTTCACTCCCCGGGCCAAGAGGGTGCTTGAGTTGTCGCTGCGCGAGGCGATCAGCTTCCATCACGAGTACATAGGCCCCGAACACATCCTGCTCGGCCTGCTCCGTGAGGGTGAGGGCGTGGCTGCCCAGGTGCTGGTCCGGCTGGGCGCGGACCTGAACCGGGTCCGGCTGCAGGTCGTCCAGTTGCTCGTTCAAGAGGGTGAAGCGAGAGGCGTCCGAGTCGCGGAGAGTGAGACGCGAGAAGGCGCCGGGCCGCGCACGGCCGTGGCCCGCGAGTTCTGGCTGACCGAGATGCAGGACGCGCTGGCCAAGATCGCGGATCGGTTAACTGCGATCGAGCGCCACCTGGGCATGACCACCCGTCCGGCGGAGTCCGGCGACCCGTCCGGACAGGAGCCAGACGACCCGCCTGGCGGCAGCGAGGCGGTCGGCGACTGACGGCCGGCGCGGAGTTTCGCCGGCGTCAGCCCGACTGCCGCTCCAGCTCGAGCCCGTAGGTTCGCTGCGCCGTATTCCGGAAGATCGCGGTCTTCTCTGCTGAGCTGAGGTCAGCGGTCAGGGCCCGGGCCGCGGCGTGGACACCCCCGTAACCGACCACCATCGTGCTGACCGGCCAGTCTGAGCCGAACATGAGCCTGCCCGGGCCGAAGCCCGCGAGCGCGATCTCGTAGTACGGCTGGAGGTGGGCGGTCGGCCCGGAGGCCCGTGTCGTATCCGCCGGGTCCGTTGGGCTTGCCGGGCCCGGGGCAGGTTCGCCGAGGATGCCGGAAAGCTTGGCTACCGTGTTGGGCAACGCGGCGAACGTACGGAACGCGGCGGCCCACGACCCGTCGACTCCGTTGCCGATCTCGGGATTGCCGAAATGGTCAAGCACGAAGGTCAGCTGCGGCGTGGCCTGTGCCGCAGCCACGGCCGCGCGAAGGTGTCTGGGCATCGCGACCACGTCGTAGGTGAGCCTGGCTGCGGCCACGTCGGCTAGGCCGCGAAGCACGGCCGGCCTGGTCAGCCAGTCCGGGTCGGGCTCGACAAGGACCGGGTGCCGGATTCCGACCAGGAGAGCGCCGCCCGGCAGCTCCCGGAGCGCGCCGATGGCATCCGCGGCATCCGGTGCCTCGAGGTCCACCCAGCCGACCACGCCGGCGATCAGGTCGCTGCCTGCGGCCAGCGCGAGCATCTCCGGCGTCTCGTCTGGTTCGGTGACCGTCTGCACCAGGACGGTGGACGTTACGCCCTCGGCGGCGGCCTCCGGCTCGAGGTCGGACAGCATGAAATTCCTGCGCAACGGGGCCAGGCCCGGCTGATCGAGCCAGGGCTGATCGCGCACGGACAGGTCCCAGACGTGGTGGTGCGCGTCGACGATCGCCATGAAGTGCTCCCAGGGTCGCGGGGCGGTCAGAGGCCCAGGTCGTCGATTTGCTTGTGCAGTTCGGCTCGAGGGCCGCTTGCGGGCGACGCTGGGCTTCCCCGGATCGGCCGTGCAGCCGAGTCGACCCCCGTCCGCCGGTCCCGGAAGATCCAGCCACACGCCACTCCGCCTACGAGGCCGCCGATGTGTGCCTGCCACCCGATCCCCGCGTGGGGCAGAAGAACCGTGAACTGGTAGGCGAAGCAGAGCGCCATGACCGCGCCGATCACCATGTCGATCAGGTGCCGATCGAAGAACCCGCGGACCATGATGTAACCGAAGTACCCGAACACCACCCCGCTCGCCCCAACGCCCACGGATCCGGGGCTCTCGAAGAGCCACGCCGCTAGCCCGCTGGTCAGGATCACTACCGCGGTCACGCCGAGGAACTTGGTCACCCCCCGGTAGGCGGCCAGGAAGCCAAAGATGAACAGGGGACCCGAATTCCCCTCGATATGCGACCAGCTGACGTGCAGGAACGGCGCGGTCAGGATGTCCGGAAGACGGGCCAGGTCCCGCGGCCAGATTCCGTACTCAACGGTGAGCCGGTACTGGTCAGCCCAGTTCGCGATCTGGATGATCCAGATCAGGGCAAGGAAGCCGACCATCACGAACAGGGCCTTGCGCGCCTCGGCCAGCACGGTCTCGGCATCGCCCGGGCCGAAGTCCCACATGCGGCGTGCCCCGGAGCCACTCCGGGCCGGGCCGCGACTGCCCAGGCGGCGGCCGACGCGGCCGGAGTCCGGAGCCGAGCCGGAGCCATTGCTCACTGTCACCACCCGCCCGACCATAGCCGCCCTCCCTGGAAGTTACCTGAATCCAGGCTCCACGGCATCGCCGCACCCGCCCAGGGCCACGCGCCAGGCCTGAAGCCCTTACGCGCAGTAATTGTTGCAGCACACGTTGCCAAACTGTGATCTGCGGGAGCCAATTCCTTGGCTTCAGTGCAACTTTTTCTGCAGAAGAGCTTCGTGTGCTCCTTCGGTTCTGGCAACGTAGTTCGGCGACGGGTGCAGGACCCACATGCGGTGTTCTGCCACCGCGAGCCCCGAGTGGTGTCGCATTGGCCTGAACCGTCATGCGACTCGCTGCCCTCTACCGCAGCGGTCCGCACGCTGGGCATTCCGTCCTGCGTGCTTGGCCGACGGAAGGACCGCATTGTCACAGCACAGGAGGCGGGCTGACGCCAAGCGCCAGGGGCGCAGAGGGGGTAGCTTTCTCCTGGTCACGACGATCGCCGTGGTATTGGCAGTTGCCGCCGGACTCCTGGTCGAACTGCACCTGAACGATCGCGGCAGCGATCCGGCGGCAATGGCATTGGCGGGGATTCCCGGCAGTCGCTCAGCGGCCCTGCTCGAGGAGGCCCGCCAGACGATGATCTTGGAGGATTCCGCCTCCAAGACCCTTAGCCTGGTCGGCACCCCGGAGCGCGCCACGAGCCCGGCGATATCGCTGCCCACAACCTCGCCTGGCTCGGCTGGTACGGACGTGCTCGTCAACATGCCGCCGCCCGATCCGGGCACGGCTCAGTCCATCGGCTTCAACATGCTGGCCTCGTTCGGCTTCGCCACCTCACAGTGGGGCTGCCTGGACGACCTCTGGAACCGCGAGAGCGGCTGGGTGTACAACGCCGAGAACGCCAGCGGCGCCTACGGTATCCCGCAGGCGTTGCCAGGATCCAAGATGGCCAGCGCGGGTGCTGACTGGCTGACGGACCCGACCACACAGATCAAGTGGGGTCTCGGCTACATCAAGTCCATTTACGGAACACCCTGCGGCGCCTGGGATCACGAGGAAGCCGACGGCTGGTATTAGAACCGGCGCGGCGGTGCCGGGAAGCCGGCAGGCGCTACGGGAAGCCGACGACTCCCCGCCAATGGCGCGCCGCCCTTTCTCGCTGGGCGTCCAGGGAGCGCCAACCCGGCGGAAAACCTCAATTCTGGCCATGAGTAGTCGCCTTACTACGGTGGATCGCTGAGAAAAACCCACCGATTGGCCATGTCACTGGCCATGCGATAGCTCAGTGTTACTACCCATACAGAAGCAGTCACGTCGTGATGCGACTCGCGGTCGCGCGGCCGACCCGGCACGGCCGGCGGCGTGAAACCAAAATCGGCAGCCAGAAAATGCGACGAACGTCTCGAACAGCCCGCATAACGTTGTGATATACGTCATACGGATTTTCAGGCAGTTCCGGTGCTAGAAAGGCAGATTCTTGGCAGAGTGGTGGGCCGACAGCGCCCAGCGTGCTTGACGGCTGCCCCTAGGCAGCTGGGCTACATCCAGGGGCTGTACGGATCGCCGTGCGGCGCCTGGGCACACGAGCAGGCCGACGGCTGGTACTGACAGTCCTGCCCCGGCTCAGCGGTCCCTCAGCGGGCCGCTGAGCCGGGCAGTGGCACGAGCCCTACGCGGGTGCGCTGCCGATCGTCAGCAGCGGCTGCTTCGGCGCGGTGACGTCGGCGAAGAAGTCGTTGCCCTTGTCGTCGACCACGATGAACGCGGGGAAGTCGCGGACCTCGATCTTCCAGACCGCCTCCATGCCGAGCTCCGGATACTCGATCACCTCCACCTTGGTGATGCAGTCCCGGGCCAGCCGGGCCGCGGCCCCGCCGATCGAGCCCAGGTAGAACCCGCCGTGCTTGCGGCACGCCTCGGTGACCGCCGCGGACCGGTTCCCCTTGGCCAGCATGACCAGCGATCCGCCCGCGGCCTGGAACGCCTCCACGTACGAGTCCATCCGGCCCGCCGTGGTCGGGCCGAACGACCCGGACGCGTAGCCTTCCGGCGTCTTGGCCGGGCCCGCGTAATATACCGCGTGATCACGCAGGTAGGCGGGCATGGGCTCGCCGCGGGCGAGCCGTTCGGAAATCTTCGCATGAGCAATGTCGCGGGCCACGACCAGCGGTCCGGTGAGCGACAGGCGGGTCTTGATCGGGTACCGGGACAGCTCGGCGCGGATCTCCGCCATCGGCCGGTTCAGGTCGATCCTTATCACCCCTGAGTCCAGCTCGCCGAGGTCGGCGTCCGGCAGGTACTGCGCCGGGTCGGTCTCGAGCCGTTCCAGGAAGACCCCGTCGCGGGTGATCTTGGCTAGCGCCTGACGGTCGGCGGAGCACGACACCGCGATCGCCACCGGGCAGGACGCGCCGTGCCGGGGCAGCCGGATCACCCGCACGTCGTGGCAGAAGTACTTGCCGCCGAACTGGGCCCCGATGCCCGCGCGGCGGGTGATCTCCAGGACCTGCTGCTCCAGTTCGGGATCGCGGAACCCGTGCGCGGCGGCGGACCCTGTCGTCGGCAGCGTGTCCAGGTACCGGGCCGAGGCGTACTTGGCGGTCTTCAGCGCGAACTCGGCGCTGGTCCCGCCCACGACGATCGCCAGGTGATACGGCGGGCAGGCGGCCGTGCCCAGCGAGCGGATCTTCTCCTCCAGGAACCGCAGCATGGCCGCGGGGCTGAGCACCGCCTTAGTCTCCTGGTACAGGTACGACTTGTTGGCCGAGCCGCCGCCCTTGGCCATGAACAGGAACTTGTACTCCCCGCCCGCGGTCGCGTACAACTCGATCTGCGCGGGCAGGTTGCTGCCCGTGTTCTTCTCGTCCCACATGGTCAGCGGGGCGAGCTGGGAGTACCGCAGGTTGAGCTTGGTGTAGGCGTCGTAGACGCCGCGGGCGATGTGCTCCTCATCCCGCCCGTCGGTGAGCATCTGCTGGCCGCGCTTGCCCATCACGATCGCGGTCCCGGTGTCCTGGCACATCGGCAGCACCCCGCCCGCCGCGATGCACGCGTTCTGCAGCAGGTCGCGGGCCACGAACCGGTCGTTGGCCGACGCCTCGGGATCGTCCAGGATCGACCGCAGCTGCCGCAGGTGACCCGGCCGGAGCAGGTGCGCGATGTCGTGCATGGCGGTCTCGGTGAGCAGGCTGAGCACTCCCGGCTCGACCTCGATAAAGTCCTTCCCGAACGCACGTCTCGTGGTGATCCCCTCGGCCGAGAGCTGTCGGTAGTCCGTGGGGTCCTCGCCGAGCGGCAGCAGGTCGGTATAGGAAAACTCAGGCATCGGGCGGCTTCCTCCGGTCGGGTGCATCTCATCGTAGGTCGGTGGCACCCGTGCCGCTGGTGGCCAGGCGTGATGGGCCAGGCATGGTGTCGTCCCGGCGGGGTAGATGGGCGGCGGGGCCCGGCTGAGCCGGGCACGACGTGGAGGGGTGAGAGATGACGAGCGGGCCCGTGGAGCACAGCGGCATCGACCTGGATGAGGCGGCCCGGCAACTGGAACTCGCGGCTCACGACGCGCAGGTGGCCTACGACTGCCTGGGCCTCGGCAATGTCGATCGTGCCCACACGTATGCGATCACGGCGCGGGCCGCGGCCGATGCCGCCGAGAACGTCCTGCGTGCCGCCCTGAACACCGGCGGCAGCCCCGCGGACGAGTGACGCGGGGCGGGGACTTATCTCGCCAGGCGAGGCAGCAGCAGGGCCGAGGCGGTAACGCCGATCACGGTGGCGCCGATCAGCACCGCCGAGTCGAGCGCGAGGTTGGCCGGGGTGCCGATGAGCAGCCCGCGCAGCGCGCTCACCTCGTAAGAGAGCGGGTTGACCTTGCTGATCGCCTGCAGCCAGCCGGGCATCAGGGCCTCCGGGTACAGCGCGTTCGAGCTGAAGAACAACGGCATCGTGATCGCCTGGCCGATCCCCATCAGCCGATCACGGGACAGTGCCAGCCCGGCGATGCTCATCGACAGGCAGGAGAAGAACGCCGAGCCGAGCACGACGATGGCCGCGGCGGCCAGCAGTTTCAGCGGGTTATGAGTGAGCTCGACCCCGAGGATCGCGGAGAGCACCACGATCACGACGCCCTGGACGATCGAGCGTACCCCGGCGGCGAAGGCCTTGCCGGTGATCAGCGCCGCCCGCGGGGTGGGGGTCACCATCAGCTTGGTCAGCACGCCCGCGTCGCGTTCCCAGATGATCTGGATCCCGTAGAAGATGGCGACGAAGAGCGCGGACTGGGCCAGGATGCCGGGCGCCAGGAAGGCCAGGTAGGAGACGCCCTCCGGGGTCGGGATGGCGTGGATCCTGGTGAACGTCTCGCCGAAGATCAGCAGCCAGAGCGCGGGCTGGATCGCCCGGGTGTACAGTTCGGTGCGGTCGTGGCGGATCTTGCGGAGCTCGACCCAGCACAGCGTGATGACGCGGCTGACCAGTCGGCGCGCGATGGCCAGCGGGGTCTCGGGCGGCAGCCCTACCCCGCGGGGCTCAGCCGAGACGACGGGCGGTACGCCGGGCGCGACGGACGTCACGGATGCTTCCCTTCTCGGAGTCGTCGTCGAGCGTGCCGCCGGTGTAGTGGCGGAACACGTCGTCCAGGGTGACCCCGGTGCCGAGCGCGGCCTTGAGCAGGCCCGGGGTCCCGGTGGCACGGATGGTGCCCCGGTGCATGAGCGAGACCCGGTCGCAGTAGGTGTCGGCCTCGTCCATGTAGTGGGTGGTCATCAGCACGGTCATCGGAGCGGACTCGCGCAGCCCCGCGATGTACTCCCAGACGTCGGTGCGCGCGATCGGATCCAGCCCGACGGTCGGCTCGTCCAGGACCAGCAGGCTGGGCGCGCTGACCAGCGCCTGGGCCAGTTCCAGTCTCCGGATCATGCCCCCGGAGTAGGTCTTGACCAGGCGGTCGGCGGCGTCGGTGAGGCCCATGGCCGCCAGCGCGCCGTCGACGCGTTCCGCGCGCAGCCGCCTCGGGACGTCGAACAGCCGGCCGAACAGTTCCACGTTCTCCCGGCCGGTGAGCGTGGCGTCCGCGGACAGCAGCTGCGGCACGTAGCCGATCATCCGCCGGACCCGCATCGGGTGGGCGGTGGCGTCCGTGCCGAACACGGCGACGGTACCGGCCATCGGCTTCAGCAGCGTGGTCAGCATCCGGATCGTGGTCGTCTTGCCCGCTCCGTTGGGTCCGAGCAGCCCGAACGTCTCGCCGGGCTCGATCTGGAGGTCCACGTGGTCGACCGCGACATGATCCCCGAACCGGTAAGTCAGGCCGGTGCAGCGCACTGCTGCGCCGCCGGGCACGGTGCCGGGAAGGCTAGGGGCCGAAACGGCGGTGCTATCGGGCTGCAGGCTCATGGCCTTCCATCTCCTCGGACAGGCGTAGCAGCGCGGGAACGGCGCGGGCGAGCGCGCGGCGGTCTTGCTCGGCCAGCCGCGCGAGGGCCTGGCCCGCTAGTTCGGCTCGCAGGTCACGGAACTCCGCCAGCCGCCGCCTGGCCTTCTCGGTGACGGTAAGCAGCGCGGCCCGCCCGTCCTGCGCGCTTCTCTCACGGCGCAGCAGGCCCGCCTCGGTGAGCCGGCCCACCAGCGTGCTGACCGTGTTCGGGGCCAGCCGGAGTTCCTGGGCGGCGTCGGCGACCGTGATGCCGGGCCGCGCGGCGGCCAGGCGCAACAGCTCGGACTGGGCCGGCGGCAGCGGCTGCTGCGTCCACGCCTGACGAGCGGCCCGGCGCGCGGTCCTGCGGATCACGCTGATCGCCGTGAACAGGTCCGCGGCCGCGTCCCGCGCCGCGGCCGCCTGTCCGTCCCGGTTCCCCGCCGCGGCAGTAATGTCGTTCACAGAGCTAACTATATGTCGACGGGAGGGCAGAGTAATACCCGCGCGGCTTCCGCTCCGGACGGGGTCTCGGACTGCGAGCGGTGTCCGTCGCGGCGCTGGGGGCGCCCTGGCCGCCGCGCGCGGCGGAGCGCACTACCGTCATCCACGTGGAAACCGACCCGATGGGGCCAAGCCAGGATGCGCAGGCAGGGTGGGACGTGCCGGCCCCCGCGTCCGCCTGCTACGTCGTGGCCGGCTGGGCCGCCGGGCCGATCTTCCCGATCGGGCTGGACTGGGTCGCCGCGACCTTTACCGGCTACCGCCCGGCCACCTCATGGGCGCTCACCGGCGCGTTCGTCGGCGGCATCGTCGGGCCAGCCGCGGCGGCCGGCGGGGTGTCAGTGGCCGGCCTGCACACCATCCCGCGGTGCTGAGCGCCCTCTCGGGCGCGACCTTCCTGGCGTTCCTCGCCGTCTGGCGATCCGCGCCGCGCCCGCAGTCTGACTGAGGTTCATGCGACCGCGGGTGAGACCTCGCGCGGGTCATAAGGCGGGCGGGTGGGCCTTGGTAGCGGGCTGACCGTCGTCGGCAGCGGCCTGGTAATCGCCATTGCTCGCGGCCCGCTGGCTGGCGCGCACCGCGGGCTGACCGTCGGCCGCCGCGGCCTGGCTCCCGTCCGCGGCCGCCTGGCTGGCGCCCGCGGCCGTCGCGACGTGCTCCTCGTACACGTAGCGGCCGCCGCGCAGCAGGGAGACGCCCGCGGCGATCACCAGGAGCACGATCGCCGTACTGAACACGATCACCAGGCCGTGGTGGAACGGGCCGGAGATCAATTCGGGGAAGAACTGCCTGCCGGTCAGCACGCTGACCTGGTCCGCCGGCAGGTGCGCGAGCACCCCGGTCGGGGACAGCAACTGGTGCACCGGGTTGTAGCCGAGGAACGCGGCGAACAGGCTGGCGACCGGGGGCGCCTGGCCGATCTCGTGCGCGATCGCGTGCGGCACGCCGTGCGCGGCCAGGCCGTTGGTGAGCGTGGTCGGCAGCGTGCTGGCCAGCCCGGCGATCATCAGCGAAAAGAAGATGCCGATGGACAGCACGAAGCCGGAGTTCTGGAACGTGGCGAGCATGCCGGAGGCGGCGCCGCGCTGCCGGGCCGGCACGCTGTTCATGATCGCGGCGGCGTTGGGCGCGGAGAACAGCCCCATGCCCGCTCCCGCCAGGAAGATCAGTGCGGCGAACGCTGCGTACCTGAAGTCGGTGGGCAGGAACAGCAGCCCGGCGAACGCCGCGGCCGACAGCAGCAGCCCGCCGGAGGCGAACCACCGGGCGCCGTGCTTGTCGGACAGCTTGCCCGACAGCGGCCCAGAAACCACGAAGCCGCACGTCAGCGGCAGCAGGTAGATGCCCGACCAGAGCGGCGTGTCCTTGAAGTTGTAGCCGTGCAGCACCAGCCAGATCCCCTGCAGCCAGAGGATCAGCATGAACTGCAGCCCGCCGCGCGCGATCGCGCCGAGCAAGGTGGCCGTGTTCCCGGCCGCGAACGCCCGGATCCGCAGCAGCCGCAGGTCGAACATGGGCGCCTCGAGGTGCAGTTCGACGAAGCAGAACACCACGAGCAGGATCACCCCGCCGATCACGCCGGTCAGCACCAGCGGGTTGGTCCAGCCCATCGAGTGGCCGCCGTACGGGATCAGCCCGTAGGTGATCCCGACCAGGATCCCGATCAGGCCGAACCCGAACAACACGTTGCCGAGGTAGTCGATCCGAGCCGGGGTCCGCGCCCCGAGCTCGCGGAGGCTGAGATAGGACCAGATCGTGCCGCCGATGCCGATCGGCACCGAGACCAGGAACACCAGGCGCCAGTCGACGGCCGCGAGTATCCCGCCCAGGATCAGGCCGATGAACTGGCCGGAGATGCCCGCCACCTGGTTGATGCCCATCGCCATGCCCCGCTGGTCAGAGGGGAAGGCGTCGGTCAGGATCGCAGGGGAGTTGGCCATCAGCATCGCGCCGCCGGTGGCCTGGATGACCCGGAAGCCGATCAGCCACAGGGCGCCCGCCGGGCCGGTGAGCGGATCGAACGGGAGCGCCAGCGCGCCGAGCGCGAAGACCGCGAAACCGACGTTGTACATGCGTACCCGGCCGTAGATGTCGCCGAGGCGGCCGAGCGTGACCACCAGGACCGCCGACACGACCAGGTAACCCATCAGCATCCAGAGCAGGTAGCTGACATTGCCCGGCGTCAGCGGGTTCAGCTGGATCCCGCGGAAGATGGCCGGCAGTGAGATGATCACTATGGAGGCGTTGACCGTGGCCGCCAGCATGCCGAGCGTGGTGTTGGACAGGGCTATCCACTTGTAGTGGTCGCTGCGTACGCGGGAAACAGGCTCTCGCACCGCGCGCTCTCCCTCTCGGCAGATATTTGCTTAGACGAAACTAACAGATAACCAGGTCACCAGCTACCTGCGCGCAGGCGCCCCGATCCGCGGGGAGTCATGGGCATGTCATCTGTCTGAAGTATCTTCTGGGTTGTGAACTCGCGACCTGGTCCACGCGATCTGCGTGCCTCCGATGCAGACCGGGAGCGGGTGATCGCCCTGCTCTCGGAGGCGGCGGGCGACGGTCGGCTGACCCTCAGCGAACATTCCGAACGGATCGAGCGCGCCTACTCGGCTCGCACGCTCGGCGAGCTCGCGGTGCTGACGGCCGACCTGGCCGTGCCCGCGGCTCAGCCGATCCGGCTGGACGGCCGCAGGCCGGTCGCGGGCATCTTCGGCCGGGAGCGCCGCGACGGCCGCTGGGTCGTGCCGGAGCGCCTGACCGTTTCCGCGGTCTTTGGCGAGGTCGTCCTGGATATGCGCGAGGCGATCCTGCAGAGTCAGCGGGTCACCGTGCTCGCCACGCTGATGGGCGGCACGCTGCAGCTGATCGTCCCCGAGGGGGTCGTGGTCGAGACGACCGGCACCGCCGTGCTGACCACCAGGAGCGGCTCCCGGGACGCGGGGCCGCCGCCGGGGCCGCCGCCGCCGCACGCACCGGTGATCGAGGTCCGGACCTTCGCGCTCGGTGGCCGGGTAAAGATCGTCAGGCCGCGCCGGTCCAGGTGGCGGGCGTTCAGTCGCCGTCGAAGTTGACCGCGCTGTAGGCCCGGAGCTTCCAGAGCTGATGCTCGCTGTAGATGTTGCGCAGGGTGCCTGACCGTGCGCGCATGACCAGCGAGTGAGTGGTCGCGCCGCCGGACCGGTACCGGACGCCGGCCATCAGCTCCCCGTCGGTGATCCCGGTGGCGGCGAAGAACGCGTCGTCCGACGCGACCAGGTCGTCGGTGCCCAGCACCCGGTCCAGGTCGTGGCCGGCGGCCACGGCGCGGTCGCGTTCCGCGTCGTCCCGGGGCGCGAGCTTGCCCAGGATGACCCCGCCCAGGCACTTGATCGCGCACGCGGCGATGATGCCCTCCGGGGTGCCGCCGATCCCGAGCAGCAGGTCGATGCCGGTGCCCTCGCGGGCCGCCATGATCGCGCCGGCCACGTCCCCGTCGGTGATGAGCTTGATCCGTGCTCCGGCGGCTCGCACCTCCTCGATCAGGGCCTGGTGCCGGGGCCGGTCCAGGATGATCACCGTGACATCGTGCGGGGAGCAGTGCTTGGCGTGCGCGACCGCCGCGACGTTCTCAGCGGGCGAGGCCTCGATGTCGACCAGGCCGGCCGCGGCCGGCCCGGTGACCAGCTTGGACATGTAGAAGACCGCCGACGGGTCGTACATGGACCCGCGAGCGCTGACCGCCAGCACCGAGATGGCGTTCGGCATGCCGTTGGCGGTCAGGCGGGTGCCGTCGATCGGGTCCACCGCCACGTCGCACGCGGGGCCGCTGGCGTCACCGACCTGCTCGCCGTTGTAGAGCATCGGCGCACGGTCCTTCTCGCCCTCGCCGATCACCACCACGCCGTTCATCGATACCGTGTTGATCAGCGTGCGCATGGCATGCACGGCGGCCCCGTCGGCGCCGTTCTTGTCGCCGCGGCCCACCCAGCGGGCCGCGGCCATCGCGCCGGCCTCGGTCACCCGGGCCAGCTCGAGCGCCAGGTTACGGTCCGGAGCGTGCCGGGCCGGCGGCTCAGGGACCTGTTCCTGGCCGGGTCCGGGTACGCCGCCGGGCCCGCATGGCTGGCCGGGCTCGATTCCTTGGCCGGGTACCACTCCCTGGCCTAGCGTCTCCTCCTGCCCAGGCAGCACCGACCCGGCTGGCATGGCAGTGGCCTGATTCTCGGTCACGAGGACGCCTTCCCCTTATCGCGTGATGAAATCTTATGCATCCCGCCGTCGGCGTAGCCTAGAGTCCTGACCCGGCCCGGGGTCGTGAAGGAGCGCTGCGAATCGTCATGACAACGGACCAGGCACAGCCGGTCGCCAGGGCGTCCGAACGCGGGGCCGCGACCCGGTCTGCCTTGCTCACGGCCGCACGCGAGGTCTTCACGACCGAGGGCTACGCTCAGGCGGGCGTGACCGACATCGTGAACAAGGCGGGCGCGAGCGTCGGCAGCCTGTATCACCATTTCTCCGGAAAAGCTGATCTATACCTCACGCTCTTCGAGGAACTCAACAACGAGCAGGCGGGGCGGACCCGGCGCGCGATGCGCGGCGCCCGCGACGTGGGGATCACCGACCCCAAGCAACTGTTCCTGGTCGGCGCGCGAGAGTACCTGGATGTGTGCGCCGAGCAGCGCGAACTATTCCGGCTGTTCGTCGCCGGAGACGGGCCGCCCGGTTTCGACCTCGTGCGGCGGCAGCGGCTCGCTGACTGGATGAGCCTGAACACCGAGTTCTTCGTCCGCAGCGGGGAGCCACTGGACGAGGCGGTCGCGATCGTGATGACCGGCGCCCTGGGGCTGTGCGCCGCGGAATTGTCCCTCAGCGCGGACGCCGAGCACACCAGGAAGATCGCCGACGGCGTGATCGAGGTCCTATCACGACTGGAGACGCCGCGGGCCTAGCGTTCCGGAAGCGATCAGAAGGGAGCCTCCGGGTCACCACCCTCGGCCCGCTGCGCCATCGCCTCGGCCAGCCGGGCGCGAGCGCCCTCGAGCCACTCGGTGCAGACCTCCGCGAGGCGCTCCCCGCGTTCCCAGAGTTGCAGCGACTGCTCCAGGGTCAGCCCGCCGGCCTCTAGGCGTTTGACCAGTTCGGCCAGCTCATCGCGGGCCTGCTCGTAGGACGGCCGCCGGGCCTGCGCGTCCTGCGCCACGTCGCCGCTCTCGGCTGCCGTCACGCTTCTCACCCTAGTGCAGCGCGGCCCGGATAAGGCCCGTGCCATATTGGGGGACTGTGAACGACGACCTTCAGCGGGGTCCGGGCGGTCCGCTCGCCGCCGTGACGGCCGGTTTCACGGCGGGCTCGCGGATCGCCGGGTACCGGCTGGAGCAGCAGATCGGGGCGGGCGGGATGGCCGTGGTGTTCCGGGCGGTCGACGAGCGTCTGGACCGGCGGGTGGCGCTGAAACTACTGTCTCCGGCCCTGTCGGCGGACGAGGCGTTCCGGCAGCGCTTCATCCGCGAGTCACGCGCGGCCGCGGCGGTCGACGATCCGCACATCATCCCGGTCTACGAGGCCGGCGAGGCCGACGGGGTCCTGTTCATCGCGATGCGCTATGTGCCCGGCGGGGACGTCAGGACGCTGCTGCGCCGGTCCGGCCCCATGCCCGCCGCCCGGGTCAGCCCGATCATCTTCTCGGTGGCCTCGGCCCTGGACGCCGCGCACGCGGCCGGCCTGATCCATCGTGACGTCAAGCCCGCGAACATGCTGATCGATGCGCGGCCGGACCGGCCGGATCACGTCTACCTGTCGGATTTCGGCCTGAGCAAGGGAGCGATGTCGACGGGGCTGACCGGGACCGGGCAGTTCCTCGGGACGGTGGACTACTGCGCTCCGGAGCAGATCGAAGGCCGGGCGGTCGACGGCCGGACGGATCAGTACGCGCTGGCGTGCACGGCGTTCGAGTTGCTCGCCGGCGTGGCGCCGTTCCGGCGTGATCAGGCCACCGCGACCATCTGGGCTCACATATCGGAGCCGCCGCCGCGGGTGACCGCGCGGCGCGGCGATCTGTCTTCCGCGGCCGACCAGGTGTTCGCCCGGGCCATGGCCAAGGCGCCGGCGTACCGGTACGCGTGCTGCCGGGAGTTCGCCGACGCGCTTCGCCGCGCGCTCGCCGCGGTGCCGCATCCTTCGGGCCCGGTGGGCGGTCCGCCCCACCCGGCGACACGGATCGCTGATTCGCCGACGCGGCCGGCCGCACCGGCCCCGCCTGTCCATTCAGCCTCACCGGGCCGCCCAGTCCCGCCTGTCCGCCCGATCCCGGCGGCCCGAGACGGCTGGCAGTACGACTGGACCAACTGGGCGCTGATCCTCGCCCTCCCGGTGATGTTCATGGCCGGGCGCATTGCGCTCCTTGGCCGCGACGCGCGCGGGCTCGCCGGGTTGGTGTTCCTGATCGGGTTGCTCGCCGTACCAGCCGCCCTGGTCACGAAGCTGGTTCGCTGGGCGCGGAGGCAGGCGAGAGGTTCGGCGGGCGCCCGGCGGTGACGGCCAGCTGGTCGTCGGCGAACCTGACGGTGAGCGCCTCGTCCGGCGCCACCTCAGCGGCCGAGCGGACCACGCTGGAGTCGCCGCGCTGCACGATCGCGTAGCCGCGGCGCAGCGTGGCCGCGGGGGACAGGGCGATCAGCCGGGCCCGGACGTGGCTCACGTCGTCGCTGGCCCGGTCCAGGCTCGCGGACAGGCACCGCCGCGCTCGCTGGGTCAGGGCGGTTACCAGCTCCTGCTGCCGTTCGACCTCGCGTACGGGGTTGGCCAGGACGGGCCGGGACCGGATCGCCGACAGCCAGGACATCTCCCGGTCCAGCCGGCCCGCCAGACACCGCCGGGCCCGGGTCCGCAACTGGCCGATGAGCGCGAGCTGCTCGGCCACGTCGGGCACTACCCGCCGGGCCGCGTCGGTGGGGGTCGACGCGCGCACGTCCGCGACGTGGTCGAGGATGGGCGAGTCCTGCTCGTGGCCGATCGCGCTGACGACGGGCGTCCGGCACGCGGCCACCGCCCTGATCAGGGTCTCGTCGGAGAACGCCAGCAAGTCCTCGACCGAGCCGCCGCCCCGCGCCATGATGATCACGTCGACGGCCGGGTCGGCGTCGAGCTCCCGCAGCGCCTCGACGATCTCGGCCACCGCGTAAACGCCCTGCACCGCGACCTGCTCGACCCGGAACCGCACCGCCGGCCACCGCCGGGCCGCGTTGTCGAGCACGTCCCGTTCGGCCGCGGAATCTCGCCCGCAGATCAGGCCGACCACCCCGGGCAGGAAGGGCAGCGGGCGCTTGCGTTCCGCCGCGAACAGGCCCTCGGCCGCCAGCGACCGGCGCAGCCGTTCCATCCGGGCCAGCAGTTCGCCCATGCCGACCGCACGGATCTCCAGCGCGGTGAGCGAGAACGAGCCCCTGGCCACGTTGAAGTCCGGCCGCGCCCAGATGACCACCCGGGCGCCCTCCGCGGGCGCGGGGTCGTTGGCCTCGTACACCGCCCGGGTACACACCACGCGCGCGGAAACGGCCGCCACCGGATCGCGCAGCGTGAGGAACACGGTGCTGCCGCGCCGGTTCAGCTCCGCGATCTGGCCCTCAACCCAGACCCGTCCCAGGCGGCTGACCCACTCCCCGACCAGCCGCAGCACGGTGCGGACGGGGACCGGCGACTCGGGAGTGGTCTCCAGGGGCATGGCGCGGTCAGGCCCCGCCGCTCTCCAGCTTGGTGATGCGGCGCTCGAACATCGTGAGCACGTCAGCCCGCCCGGCGTGAGCCTTTTCGTAGTCCAGCAGCATGCGAACCTGCGACTGATCGAGGTTGCGCAGGCGCGCGCGGAGTGAGGCCACGCTGAGGTCGTCATAGTTCGGCACCGGCAGCGCGGCGGGCTCTGTCACGGCCTCCGTAACGGGCGGCTCGGCCGTGGGCCGTGCCACGGGCGACTCGGCCTCGGGTGACGGGGCCGCGGCGGCGGCCTCGGCTTCGGCGGGCTCGGCCTGGGCGGGCTCGGCCTGGGCGGGCTTGGCCTGGGCGGGCTCGGCTTCGGCGGGCTCGGGGCCGGCCGCGTCTTCCTCGGACAGCACCCTGACGTTCCCGGTCTGGTCGAGCGACCGCCACCGGGTCTCGCTCCCCGGCGCGGCTGCGCCCGAGCTGGACTGGGCCCGGGGAGCGGCCGCCGCCGCGGGCTGGGCCCGCTCCGGCTCGGCGACCCGGCTCTTGACCCGGTCGGCCACCAGCAGTACCTGGCCGATCCCAGAGAAAACGGCCCGCAAGGCCTGCGCAGGAGCTTCTTTAACCCGTTCAGCGACCTGCTGCGGGATGCGCATGATGATCTTCTCCCTCTTGGCGTGGGGCGGTGGCCCGTCCCCGCCTGGTGACAACGGCCGCATGACGGCCGCGATCCGCTGGCGACATATGACGCCTGCCAGACGATTCTCGTCATTTAGCCCGTCCGCGCAATAGGCGGGCAGCGAACGGCAGCTGATTCGACTGAGTGGCGGGACGCTCTGGTGCGGTTGATGGGAACGGTAACAGGTCACCTACCATGGGGTCATGTCCGTGCCTGACCGACGCGTCCTGCTGGCCAAGCCCCGCGGCTATTGCGCGGGCGTGGACCGGGCGGTGCAAACGGTAGAGAAGGCGCTGGAGCACTTCGGGGCCCCCGTCTACGTCCGTAAGCAGATCGTGCACAACACCCACGTGGTCCGGTCCCTGGAACAGCGCGGGGCGGTCTTCGTGGAGGAGGCCGGGGAGGTTCCCGAGGGCGCGGTGGTGGTCTTCTCCGCGCACGGGGTGGCCCCGGAGGTACGCGAGGAGGCGGCCCAGCGAGGCCTGCGGGCGATCGATGCCACCTGCCCGCTGGTCACCAAGGTGCACAGCGAGGCCAGGCGGTTCGCGGCCCAGGACTACGACATTCTGCTGATCGGCCACGAGGGCCACGAGGAGATCGTCGGCACCACCGGCGAGGCTCCGGAGAACATTCACCTGGTCGACGGGCCTGCGGACAGCCAGGGCGTCGAGATACGCAACCCGGCCAAGCTGGTCTGGCTGTCCCAGACGACGCTGTCGGTCGACGAGACCAACGAGACCGTCGCCGCCCTGCGCGAGCGTTTCCCGCAGCTGGTTGACCCGCCCAGCGACGACATCTGCTACGCCACACAGAACCGGCAGGCTGCGGTGAAGCAGATCGCCGCGGAATCCGACCTGGTCATCGTGGTGGGCTCGCGGAACTCTTCCAACTCGGTCCGCCTGGTCGAGGTGGCCATCGACGCGGGCGCCCCCGCGGCCTACCTCGTTGATGACGCCTCAAGCATCGAGCCAGCCTGGCTGGACGGAGTGCTGACCGTCGGCGTGACCAGCGGTGCCTCGGTGCCCGAAGAACTCGTGTCCGGAGTGCTTGACCGGCTGGCCTCCACCGGGTTCGGTACCGTCACCGAGGTCGAGGTGGTGCCGGAGCGCATGGTCTTCGCGCTGCCGCACGAGTTGCGCAAGCGCGGCGCCTCCGGCGATTAACGCCCGCCAGAGCCGCGCGGGTCGCGCTGTGCCGTCGTCCTTCCCGGCGCGGACGGCCGCTGCGGCGCGGACGGCTCGCGCAGCCCGAAATCTCCGCGCAGTTCCGTACGCAGATCGCTGACGCACTGGGACAGGCCGCGGAACAGGGCGATGACGAGGCCGGCGACAACGCCACTGAACAGCCAGGGTGCGACGGCGGCCAGGGTGAGGATGGTTCCCTCGACCGCGGAGGTCAGCGTGTGCTTAGCCGTGTCGGCGTGCGACGTGAGCACCTCGATGCCGACGAGCGCGATCAGGAATATCAGGGGCGGGGTCGCCACCACCGCTAGCAGGCCGTCGCGCCGGGTGTAGCGGGCCGCCAGGGCGGCGCCGGCCACGAAGCTCAGGCCGGTCAGCACCCCCAGGTGCAGCCAGCTGGCCGCCAGCGTGCCCAGGAAGAACAGCGCGAACATCGCCAGGACCGCCCCGCGCGCGGTCATGCGCGGCTCGGGCCTGCCACCAGGCTCATCCGGCCGCAGACCGTCCGTTGCGGATCTATCTCGCGGAGAGTCGAGACGCTCAGGCCATGGCCGCTGCGGCAACCTTGTCTCCCTCCCCCGTTCCCGGACGGCTAGCCCAGCGCCCGCGACCAGCCGGGCCCGGCGACAAGCTCCGGGGCCGCCTCGGTGATCAGGTCAGGCGCGGACAGGGTGCGGACGGTGTCCTCCACCGGCGCCGGGGGGTTGAGCTCGGCGTCGACCACGCCCAGCTGATTCAGCTTGCGGGCGGTCACCAGAACCCGGCCCTCCAGCGAGCCGACCGTCTTGTTGTAGCTGGCTATCGCGCTGGTCAGCGCCTTGCCGAGACCGTCCATGTGCCTGCCCATGCCCGCTATCCGGTCGTACAACTCACGGCCCAGGTCAAACACGGCGCGGGCGTTCTCGGAGAGCGCCTCCTGCTGCCAGGCGTACTGCGCGGTCCGCAGCATGGTGATGAGCGTGGTGGGGGTGGCGATGTGCACCTTGTGCGCGATCGCGTGCTCGAGCAGGGCCGGGTCGTGCTCCAGCGCGGGCGCCAGGAACGCCTCGCCGGGGATGAACAGCACCACGAACTCGGGCGCCGGGCTGAGCACGGCCCAGTAGGCCTTGGCGGAGAGCCGGTCCACATGCTCGCGCAGGTGCCGGGCGTGCGCGCCCAGCCGGGCCTCACGCACCGCTGGGTCGGAGGCCTCGGACGCCTCCAGGTAGGCAGCCAGGGAGACCTTGGAGTCCACGACGATGTTCTTGCCGCCAGCCAGCCTGACCACCATGTCTGGGCGCTGCATCCCTTCGTCGGTGCTCACGCCCACCTGCTCGTCGAAGTCGCACCGGGCGTCCATGCCGGCCATCTCAGCCACCCGCCGCAGCTGCATCTCCCCCCACCGGCCGCGGGCTTCTGGCCGCCGCAGGGCGGTGACCAGGGCCTGGGTCTGGGCGCGAAGCGCGTCCGAGCTCTGCCGGGCGATCGTCACCTGCTCGGCGAGGGCGGCCGCGGACGCGGCCCGGGCCGCGTCGGTCTCGCGGAGCTGGTTCTCCACCCGGGCCAGGGTGGCCAGCAGCGGCTCGACCATGTGCTCGACGGCCGCCTTCCTGGTGTCCAGCTCGCCCGCGGCCCGGGCGTTGGCGGCCTCCAGCCGGCCCGTGGCGATTTCCAGGAACCGCCGGGTGCTCTCGTCCAGGGCCTGGCCCGCCAGCGCCTGGAAGTGCTCGGCCAGCTGCCCCTCGGCCAGCGCGGCCTTCTCCTGCGCGGCGCGCTCGATCAGCGCAGCCCGCTCGTGCGCCGCGCGGGCGCGCTCGTCGGCGGCGGCCGCCTGGCCGGCGAGATGCCCCCGCGCGTACAGGTAGCCGATCAGCGCGCCGAGGCCGGCGCCGACCAGGAGCCCGATCAGCAGCGAGATCGCGTTCATATCTGCCCATGCTCGCAGTCGGCTGCGGTGGTTTCCGGGTGTGACACGCTGTGGCGGGCACCTAGACTCGCCGGGGTGAGCCTCTCCATCGGCATCGTTGGCCTGCCCAACGTGGGCAAGTCCACCGTGTTCAACGCGCTGACGCGGTCCACCGCGGTGGCGTCCAACTACCCGTTCTCCACCAAAGACCCCAACGTGGGCATCGTGGGCATCCCGGATCCGCGGCTGGCCGAGCTGGCCGGGTTGTACGACAACGCCCCGGTCGTGCCCGCCGCGGTCAGGTTCGTGGACATCGCCGGGCTGGTCCGCGGCTCCTCGCAGGGGCAGGGCCTGGGCAACCAGTTCCTGGCGCACATCCGGGAGACCGACGCGATCTGCCAGGTGGTCCGGGTCTTCACCGACCCGGACGTGATGCACGTGGACGGCGACGTGGACCCGGAGCGGGACATCGATACGCTGGCGATCGAGCTGATCCTGGCCGACGTGCAGACGCTGGAGAAGGCCATACCGCGGCTGGCCAAGGAGGCGAAGTTCGCCAAGGACCCGGCGAAGGTCCGGGCGGCCGATGCCGCGGTCAAGGCACAGCAGGTGCTCGACGAGGGGACGACGCTGTTCGCCGGGGCCGCGCAGGCCGGGATCGACCTGGCCGACCTGCGCGAGTTGCAGCTGCTGACGGCCAAGCCGTTCGTGTACGCGTTCAACATGGACGAAGCCGAGCTGGGCGACAAGCCGATGCGCGAGCGGCTGTCCGAGCTGGTGGCGCCTGCACAGGCGGTGTTCCTCGACGCGAAAACCGAGGCCGAGCTGGCCGAACTGCCCGAGGACGAGGCCGCCGAGCTGATGGCCGAGCTCGGGCTCGGCGAGCCGGGGCTGGCCCAGCTCGCCCGGGCCTGCTTCGCGGCGCTGGGCCTGTCTACGTTCCTGACCGCAGGCCCCAAGGAGGCACGGGCGTGGACGATCCGGGCCGGGGCGACCGCGCCGGAAGCCGCCGGGGTGATCCACAGCGACTTCCAGCGGGGGTTCATCAAGGCCGAGGTGGTCTCGTTCGATGACCTGATGGCCGCGGGGTCGATCGCGGCGGCCCGGGCGGCCGGGAAGGCGCGGATCGAGGGCCGGGACTACGTGATGCGCGACGGCGATGTCGTGGAGTTCCGCTTCAACATCTGACGCGCGCCTGCCCTCGCTCTCCTCACCTGCGCGCACGCTGTCGGCGTGCCTCTGGCCTGCACATACACAGTTCTAGCTGGTCTTGGTAGTTACTAGCCGGATCTGGGTGGCTGCGGACATCTTGCGGACTTTTCGCACGCCGCGGTCCGACTTCAAGCGGCGCAAGGCCGAGGCCGACAAACGCGCCAAGGCCGCGGCACCCAAGGCCCAGCGCCCGCAGCACGATTACCGGACGTGCCGTGACCCCGGCTGCCGCCGCTACGGCTGCCAGGCCTACCGCGACGGCTACGACCACGGCGCCGCCGACGCCCAGGCACTAGCGGAAGCGAGGAACAAATGATCGAAATCAAGTTGTTTACCTTGGTGGCGATCGCCATCCTGGCGGTAGCCCTGTTCCTGTACATGTCCCCGTTCGCGGCCTGCCGGAACTGCCCCGGCAAGCGCTGCCGCCGCTGCCGCGGCCTTGGCCGCTACCAGCGGCGCGGCTCCCGCACGGTGCACAGCCTCGCCGCCGCCATCCGCGGCGAGCTCGAGCGCGCCCGCGCCGAACGCCAACCATCTTCGAAGAAGCACCGATGACTATCCTGACCATCCTCATCCCCGCGGTCGTGGCCGCCGGGCTCGCCGTCCTCGCCGCCGTCCTGCACCGCACCGGCGGACTGTGGCTTGTGCAGAGCCCGGCCACGCCAAGGCACGACCCCGACGCTAGCCGCGCCACCCTGGACGCTCCTGGGGCCGTACAGCGCCGCGCGATCGAGGCGCCCCGGACGCGCCTCATCCGATTGCACCCCGAACCTGGACGCCTCAAGAAGCAAGGCTGAGCGCCGTCAGTGCTCGGGGATTTCGCGTCGGCCGTGCGCTGCGCTCTCGCCTGGACTGAGGCTGACCCGTCCGTGACCTGGTGGACACGGCCCGGCGCGCGGGCGTGAGCCGGGATGGTCAGGTCCGGCCTTCCAGCCGGATGCTGGACACACTGGCCTGGAAGGTGCCCGCCTGGTCGGGCGGCAGCGAGGTGAACCAGATGAGCAGGTACCGGCCGCGCACCGTGTCGGCCGGCTGAAGCTGCACCACGCCGCCCGCGTTGGCCGCGCGCGCCACCGTGTGCAGGTCCGCCAGCGCGGGGACGTTACCTGCGCGCAGCTCGATGCCGGCGCCGGGGATGCTCCCGAGCGTGATCTGGGCGGTGGTGATCGTCACCGGCCGGCCCATGTCCAGGAGCAGGCCGGTGCCCGTCTGCAGGTTCCCGAACCGGGCGGTGGCGTACCAGTCGGTGCGCCAGGGCGTGGCCGGGTCGCCGGCGAGCGCGTGCGAGGCGTCCTGCGGGTCGTCGCCCTGGGCCGTGCCACCGGGGCCGAACGCCGTCGCGCTGACCGGGGTTAGCGGGGTGATCGGCGGGACAGCGGCCGGGGCGGGCGTCTGCGGCGCTTGGCTGTGGCGGACGGGGCGTGCCAGGGCCGAGGGCGCGGCGGTGACCGCATGGCGCGGGCCGGCATGGTAATGAAGCGCCGCGAACCAGAGCCCCCCCGCTACCACTACCACTACAGCGATCCAGGCCCGCCACACCCACTCGAGCTTGCTGCTGACGGTGACCGGACCGGCCGCATCACCGCCGGCCGGCTGCGGCCCCGGCTGAGCCGTGTCGCACATGCGGATCAATGGCTCTGGATCAGCGCCGACAGCCTCGGCGATGATGCGGATGTACCCCCGGACATAAGAGTCGCCGCCACATGCCGAGAAATCGCCGCCCTCGATGCCGGTGATGATCGTTTCCCTGATGCGGGTCTGATGGCTGACCTGGGCCACGGTCAGACCCGCCTGGCGCCGAGCTTCCGCAAGGGCGTCACCGATGCTCACATCGCACCTCCCCTGCCCGCCCTTCCCCGGCGCCCGCCCCAAACCGCCAAGTGCCGAGGAACACCCCCCATAATCCACCGCTCCCGGGCGCCCCGCTGGCCTTCGTAGCTGGCGGGGCGCTGTCGTGTGCACCGGCGGGACCTGCCGCGCGGTTTCTTGCCCGACACCCACGCGGCCTGGGCCGCCGGAGCGGCAGGGCAGCACGACGACGCGACCGGGTTCGTCGTTACGGTCACCAACCGGACGGCGGTGGTGATCCCGAAATTAGCGAGCGAGCCCGGGTGGACCCTATCGAGCGATCCCGGAGTGCCTGCGAGCATGGCCCGCCCGCGGGCAGCGGCGCTACGCTTTTCCCGGAATTGCGCTCATGGGGGGGACGCCGGTGACGACACAACCCGGAGACCAGGCAGCAGGAGCAGGAGACCGCGGTCACCTGCGGGCCTCGCACGCCGACCGCGAGCAGGTGATCGGCATCCTTAAGGCCGCGTTCGTGGCGGGCATGCTGGCCAAGGACGAATTCGACCTGCGCGTGGGCCAGGCATTCGCGTCGCGGACCTACGCGGACCTGGCTGCCCTCACCCCTGACCTGCCTGCGGGGCTGGCGGTAACCGAGCCGCGCAAGGCCGCCCGGACGCCGGACCAGATCATGCAGCGGCCCGGCCGGATGATGGCGGCGGCAACCGTGCTTTATGCAGGCGTGTGGGCGTTCACGTTCCTCCCGCCCTGGCCCACGAATTCGGAGGGCGAACCGCCAGGTGCGGTCGTTGCGCTGTTCTTGTTGAGCACCCTCGCGTACCTATCCGCTTTGCTCTTCGGTGTGGTGAATGTGGTCGTCTTGTGGCAGGAGAAGCGCTCCGGCGGGCGGCTACCGCAGGGGCCAGCATCTGGCGCGGGCGGTCAGGCATCCCGGCGCCGGGCATCAGCCGGCCCGGGCAGCCAGCTTCCGCCAGCCGATCCCGGTCACCGGCACACCGGCGAAGCTGCACCGATCCGTCGCTCCCGCCCGCCACGCCGCGGGCACTTCCTCCGGCGCCAGTACGCAACCAGCTGAGCCGGTGACCGGCCCGGCGGCGCTACGCTTCTGGTGGTTCTGCGCTCATGGGGGGAGGCGCCGGTGACGATACAGCCCGGAGACCAGACAGCAGCAGGCAAGGCGGGCCGCGGTCACCTGCGGGCCTCGCACGCCGACCGCGAGCAGGTAATCGGCACGCTCCAGGCCGCGTTCGTGCAGGGCATGCTGACGAAGGCCGAGCTGGATGTACGGCTGGGCCAGACATTCGCCGCGCGGACCTGTGGCGAGCTGGCTGCCCTCACCGCTGATCTGCCCGCCGGACTGGCCGCAGCCGGGCCAGCACCCGCCCGCCCCGCGCGCCGACGGCCGCTAGCCAAGGCGGCTGCCGGGTCGGGCGGCTGCCTAGTCATCGCAGCCGCCGCCGTACGGGCCATCGACCTTGCCGATCCGGGCCCCACCCCCGGCGTCATCCCCAAGTACTGGGGCACGTTGTTCGTTCTCATCGCCCTTGTCGCGGTGGTCGCGGCACTTGGCATCCTGAAGATCGGGGTGGCCGCCTCACTGGAGCAGCGGCGCTCCCGCAGGCAACTGCCGCCCCGGCCGGGGCCGGGCGGCCACGCCCTGGACGGCCGCCAGCACGGCGGCACCGGCCACGGCACCGGCCATGGCCCGGTTCCCCCCGGCCCCGGCACCGGCCAGGCCCGCACTGACCTACGGGCTCACAAGCCACCGCAGCGCATTCCCGCCCGGGCGGCCCGGACACCGCGCGGCGTCAGGCCGGCTCAAGGGACGGCTGGAATCCCGGCGCCGATCCCCACGACACCGTGACGAGCCCGAACCCTGGAAGACCGAACCCGCAGCGCAGCAGCCGCCATGCTGGCCGAAACGCTCGGAGCCGATTCGGCTGCGGACCACTCGCGGACTGGCGGGGGTGCGCAATGACCCTGACCAGCCGCAACACCGGAAGGGAGCGCGTTCCGCTTCAACGCGTGTGATCACACGCGTTACCGCGGGCGGCGCTTGGGGTGCCCGCGGCGGCCCGGACCCCGGGCCGCAGTTCGGCCGACCGGGCTACCTGGCTACGTGCAGGTGCCTGCGCGGCTGCGCGTGACGGCCCTGGCCGCTCCGGGTCCGGCCGGGAGCGGCTGGTACCCAGGCGGCGCTCAGGTGATCGCCGAGTTCGGTGACCGTATCGGCGATCGTGCAGATGAACGCGCGGAGTACGGTTACCTCCGACTGGAGCTGGTCGCGCTCATCGATGATGGCGTTGAAGACGTCCGTGTCAACGTTCATGTCGCGTTCTGTCCTCCGGGGCAGGTGAATATAGGTCGCCTATCGGCCAGGAAAGGTTTACGGGAGTGAGTACCCGGACCGCTTGGATTCCGGCCTGCCCGCCGGGCCAGGTCCTGGCCTACGCCCGGTTGCTGGCCGACCGGGTGAACGAGAGCCTGGGCGGGCGGCTGCGAGCGGCATACCTGCACGGATCTGCGGTGCTGGGCGGCTGGCGGCCGGAACGCAGCGACGTGGACGTGCTGTTCGTGACCGAGAAGGGTGTCCGTGGGCCTGAGGTAACGGCGGCGGCCGCTGTGCTGGCCGCGAGGCAACCCGGCGGCCCGGGTCGCGGGCTCGAGTGCAGCGTGGTCACCGCCGGGCAGGCGGCCAGGCCCCGGGCACCGTGGCCGTTCCTGGTGCACGTGGTCCACGACCCCGGCCAGGACCAGGCCCGGGTCGTCGACGGCGGCGGCCGGCCCGGTGATCGGGACCTGCTGATGCACTACACCGTGTGCCGGGCCGCCGGGTGGCCCGTCCGCGGGCCCGCGCCCGCGGAACTGATCGGCAGTGTCCCCCGGCCGGTGATCCTCGGCTATCTCGCCGACGAGCTGCGCTGGGGGATCGAGCACGCCGGTGAGGCGTACGCGGTGCTCAACGCCTGCCGGGCCCAGGTCTACCTGGCCGACGGGCGGATCGTGTCGAAGGTGGCGGGCGGCCGCATCGCCCTGGCCCGCGGCCGGGGCCCCGCCGAGGTCATTGGCCGCGCGCTCGACCAGCAGCAAGGTCACGCCCCGCAGCGGGGGCCCGGTCCGGATGCCGCGGACTTCGTCCTGGCCGTGGCCGGGGCGCTGCGCGGCGCGGCCGGCGGCTGACGGACCGCCGCCGCTGACGCGGGCTCAGCTCAAGCCCGCCGCGGTGAGCACCGCGAGGAGGAACGTGGCTATGGCGGCTATGCCGTGGGCGGCCGGAATGATGGTGGCCAGATGTCTTCTTCGGCCCTGCCCGGCCCCGGGCGGCGCGGCGCGCGCGCTGGCTACCACGTCGTCGACAAGCTGGCTGAGGAGTACCTCGTCGGTGAGCGCGCGGTTGAGCATCTCGTCGGTGAGCCTGCCGGTGAGTGTCTCCTCAGCAGGCGCGGCCAGCGCGCCGGCGGCGGGACTGTCGGCGGCGGGACTGTCGGCGGCCGGGTCCGGCCCGGCTGGCGTCCCGGCTTCGGCCCGGTGAGCAGGGAAGGGTGTCCACAGCGTCACCGTGGAGATGCCGAGCCCGATCGCCACCATCAGCAGGCCAACCGCCAGCCAGGCCAGGTACACCCATCTGGTGATCAGGAAACTGGTCCACAACAGCAGCCCGGTGGCCGCAATGCCGAAATGCCCCAGGACCACCCTCGGAGCCAGGCTGTCGCCGACGGTGCGCTCCCTGCGCAGGCCGCCGCGGGCGATCCAGGTGCCGAGCATGTAGAGGCCGCTGACGGCGTCGAAGAGCCAGGTGCTGAGCGCGACGAAGCCGAGCGATCGGGTGGGCCAGGTCGCGGGCGCGGCAAGATTCTTAAGCGAGGAGTGCGTGACTAAGGCACCCGCGACCGCGGCGGCCTCGATCATGATTGTCATGGGCTCTCCCGGGTGATGGCAGCGTATCCGTCTGCGGGTCGGCCGAGCCAGAGTGTCGGCCGGACAGGGCCTCAATAGACTCCAGATTTATGACCCCCCAGCCAGCGAGCAGCCGACCAGCGGGCGCGGAGCCCGAGGCAACCGAGCGGGAAAGCGGGCATGCCGGGAGCCCTAGGCCGCCGACGGCCCGGCGGATCCGGCACGAGCGCACCTTCCACGGTGACACGTTCATCGACGAGTACGCCTGGCTGGAGGCCAAGGACGATCCGGAAACGATCGCCTTCCTCGAGGCCGAGAACGCCTATACCGACGCGATGACCGCGGGCCAGGCGGAACTCCGCGAAGCCATCTTCGGCGAGATCAAGGCCAGGACCCAGGAGACCGACCTATCCGTGCCGAACCGCAAGGGCCGCTGGTGGTACTACGCCCGGACGGTCCAGGGGAAGCAGTACGCGGTGTTCTGCCGCCGGGCCGTGCGGCCGGATGATTCCGGGCCGCCGATGAGCCCGGACGGCTCGCCGCTCGACGGCGAGGAAGTGCTGCTCGACGCGAACGAGCTAGCGGGCGGCGGGCAGTTCTTCGCCATCGGCGCCTACTCGGTCAGCCCGGACGGCGGGTTGCTCGCGTACTCCACCGACTTCTCCGGCGACGAGCGCTTCACCCTCCGGATCAAGGACCTGACCACGGGAGAGACGGCCCCCGACGAGATCCCGAACACGTCCTACGGCGCGACCTGGTCGCTGGACGGGTCCGCGTTGTTCTACACCACTGTCGACGACGCCTGGCGGCCGTACCGGGTCTGGCGGCACACGGCCGGCACGCCCGCCGCGGAGGACGTGATCGTCTACGAGGAGGCGGACGAGAAGTTCCGGGTCGGCATGGGACTGACCCGTAGCGAGCGCTACCTGATCCTGTCCGTTGCGAGTTCGGTGACCAGCGAGGCGTGGCTGCTGGACGCGGCGCGCCCCGAGGACGAGCTCACCCTCGTGGCGAGGCGGCGGCAGGGAGTGGAGTACCACGTCGAGCATCAGGCTGGCACCGACGGAACCGGCCGCCTGCTGATCCTGCACAACGACCACGCCGAGAACTTCGAGCTGGCGGCCGCACCGTTGTCGGATCCCGCGAGCTGGACGCCGGTCATCGCGCATCGCAGCGACACGCGGCTGCTCGGCGTGGACGCTTTCACCGGCCACCTGGTGGTCTACTTTCGCCGGGAGGGGCTCACCGGCCTGCGCATCATCCGATCGGACGGCCCCGGTCCAGGCGGCACCCCGGACGACGACGCTCTGGACGACGCGGGATACGAGGTCAGTTTTCCCGAGCCGGTCTACAGCGTCGGCCCGCTCGCCAACCGCGAGTACGATACCCGGCTGTTCCGCCTCGGCTACGCCTCGCTGGTGACGCCGGACTCGGTCTACGACTGCGACATGGCGACCGGCGCCCTCACCCTGCTCAAGCGCCAGCCGGTCCTCATGTTGCCCGGCGGGCAGGAGTACCGCGTCGAGGACTACGACCAGTACCGGGAGTGGGCCACCGCCGGCGACGGCACCCGGGTCCCCATCTCCCTGGTCTGCCGGAAGGGCACGCCCCGCGACGGAAGCTCGCCGTTCGTGCTCTACGGTTACGGCAGCTACGAGGCCTCCATAGACCCGACATTCTCGATCTCCCGGCTCTCGCTGCTCGACCGCGGCTTCGGCTACGCAATCGCGCACATCCGCGGCGGCGGCGAAATGGGCCGCCGCTGGTATGAGGGCGGCAAGCTGCTGCACAAGACCAATACCTTCACCGACTTCGTGGCCTGCGCCGAGCACCTGGTGGCGCAAGGCTGGACGTCACCGTCGCGCCTGATCGCCCGCGGCGGCTCGGCGGGCGGCCTGCTGATGGGGGCGGCGGCGAACATCGCGCCGCAGGACTTCGGCGGCATCGTCGCGCAGGTGCCGTTCGTGGACGCGCTGACCACGATCCTCGACCCGTCACTGCCGCTGACCGTCACCGAGTGGGAGGAGTGGGGAGATCCGCTGCACGACGCGCAGGTCTACGCGTACATGAAGTCCTACTCTCCCTACGAGAACGTGACCGGGCAGACCTATCCGCCGATTCTCGCGGTGACCAGCCTGAACGACACCCGGGTGCTCTACCGCGAGCCCGCGAAGTGGATCGCGAAGCTGCAGGCGGTGGCCCAGGGCGGGCCGTTCCTGCTACGGACCGAGATGGTGGCCGGGCACGGGGGCCGCAGCGGCCGCTACGACAAGTGGCATGAGGAGGCCCTGGTCCTGGCGTGGATCGTGACCACGGCGGGCGCGCCGCCGCGGCCGGCCGCCTGAGGCCCTCGCTCCTGCGCGCCGTGTGAGGGTCGCAGACCCGCTCCAGCGCACCCGGGTTCACCCCTGCCCCGGGAAGCGAGGGTGAATAACGGCTGGTCAGGGGCCCTGTCACAGCGATGTCACACCCGGCACGGTCAACTTCTCGCGTTCTGGCGAGTCCTACGGTCGCCATCGTCGGGGGCGGTGGCCGCAGCGGCACACAGGCGCCCGCCGGAGCGACAGCCAAGGCCAGCGAGAAGGACAGGGCACGCGATGGGTGTGAGGAAGAGCCGGGCACGCCCCGCCGCGTTCGCGGTCGGGACCGCGCCGGTTTCGCCCGTGCCCGCCCAGTCGGCGTGGCCCGCGGGGCGGCCGTCACCCGGGACGGAAAAGCCGCCGGAGACGGGCCGGCCGCAAACCGAGTCGTGGCCGGCGCAGGCAGAAGAGGCGGAGTGGTGGCCGCCAGGCGCCGAGGTGTGGCCGTCGGAGGCGGAGGAGCGGCCCGGGGCCGGTCGGCACCCGCAGAACGGGTACCCGGGGAACGGGTACGAGGGGAACGGGCACCGGGGAACCGGGCACCAGGGCAGCGGGCACCCCGGCCACGGGCACCAGGGCAATGGGCATCCGGACAACGGATATGCCGGGAACGGGCACCGGGGGACCGGATACCCGGGGGACGGGCAGCAGCCGAGCGCTGGCTACCCGCCGGGCCACGGGAGGTGGCCGGGAAACGACGGGTGGAGGCCCCGTCCGGGATCGGCCGACCCCGGTCCCGCTCCGGCCCGCCCCGAGGATGAGGCCCCGCGGTCCGCGTGGCGCCCCGGACCGGAAAGCGTTCGCTCGCGGAGTACCGACTATCCAGCGGGTTCACAGATCGCCGGCGTGCCGGCGTCCGCACGTACAGGGTCTGCCAGCTCTTCTGACGCAGAATGGTGCCCGAAAGGGGCAAGGGTGCGCCGCAACTCCTTGCTGCGCAGGCGCAGGAGAGCGGGCGGAGGTGCAATGGTTCGCAAGGCGACCCTCGATCACGGCATGCGGCCGGATGAGGTCGCCACAGGTGACGAGGTAATGCCGGGCGTCACGGAACCTGATGAGCTTACCGAACGGCGGCCGCGGCAGTGGCGCGGCGCAGGCGGCCGCTGGATGATTTGGGGCCTCCGCGCGGTGATCTGGGCCGTCCTGATCATCATCGGTTTCCGGGGCGTGGTGTCCATCGTGAGCAGCCCCGCGCCGTCCACCAGCGGCGGAACGAGCACCAGCAATACGGCGCCCGGGGCCGACACCGGATTCCCCACCGACCTCGCCGAGGCCTTCGCGCTCCAGTTCGGGAACGTCTACCTCAACTTCAGCCCGGCTACCGCCGCACAGCGGGCCAGCGACCTCACGCCATTTATCCCGGTGGGGTCGGATCCTCAATTCGGCTGGAATGGCGCGGGAACCCAGCAGCTCCAGTCCGAGCAGGTTGCCTCCATCTCGGTGCAGAATGCCCATCACGCCATCGTCATGCTCCTGGCCCAGGTCAACACGGGCCTGATCGAACTCGCGGTGCCGGTCTACGCGACCGAAGGCGGGCTGGTGGTCTCCGCCGAGCCCGCGCTGCTCCCCGGGCCGCAGCGTGCCAACCCGCCCCAGCCGTCCAGCGCGGAGAGCGATTCGACCGCGATGAACGCCCTCTCCGGCCAGCTGCCTGGATTCTTCCGCGCCTATGCCAGCGGCGATCAGCAGACGCTCAGCCGGTTCCTGGCTCCCGGCGCCGTGGTCACCGGGCTGGGCGGCGCCGTGACCTTCAGTTCCATTTCGGCGATGCAGGTCCCGTCCGGGGGATCGACGCGCAGCATAACGGTCAGCGTGGTCTGGCAGGTCGTGGGGCAGTCCACGGTCAGGCCGCGGGCCAGGCAGTCGGTCAGCGCTGCTCCGGCCGGTCTTGAGATGACCTACGAGATGACCGTCGTACAGCAGAACGGAACCTGGTACGTCAAGGCCATCGGGCCATCGGACCAGCAACCAGGAGGCCAGTGACAAGAATCCGCCCGGTGCCCTGCCCGCACATCCAGCCCCTGTGCCAGCCGCCCGCACCCCAATAACCCCGGAGTAGAACGATGCACCACTACCTGCTCGTCTCGAGCACTCCATTGGCGCTCAGTACCACCGGTCTGGTGACCTATCTTCAGGGCCTATTCGGACCGCTGTTCCTGGGGATAGTCGGCATTGTCGCCATCTTCTTCCTGTTCACCCGCGAGATCACCCGGTTCGTGCAGTTCCTCGTGCTCGCGGTGGCGATCGCCGTCATCTTCTACACCCCCAGCATCGTGCAGGTACTCGCCACCGGCATCGCGAACGCGCTCGGCGTCCACTGATCTCGGCAATCAGGCGGAAGGAGCGTAGCAGGGTTGGAACTGCCGACTTACACCAACATCTGGCGGATCGAGAAGCGGCTGTACAAGCTGTACGACTTCCGCCTGCCCATGCCGCTTCCGGTGGGCCAGATCGCGGTGTTCGCGGCCATTGCCGTGCCTTACGTAGTGCTTCTCAAGGTAATCGGGCTCCCGTTCAGCCACACCCTGCTCTGGCTCTATATTCTCCCTCCCGCCGCCTTGGCCTGGCTCATCACCCGACCCGTCCTCGAGGGCAAGCGGCTACCCGAGCTGGTCATTTCCCAGTTGCGTTACCTGAACGAGCCGCGCACCTGGTGCCGGATGGCACCGCTCGCGGAAAGGGAAGAAATCACCGTCGTCGCGCGGGTGTGGCGGCGGCTCGACGTCGAGCTGGCTGACGTCGAGGTCGCCAGACAGGCTGGCGTCGCGGTCGCTGGACCGGCCGACACTGAGGCCTCTGGCGCCGTAGCCGAGGTACCCGCGGCCCAGACGGCCGAGTTGGTCGGCGCCGGGACCGGCCAGATGGCCGACGTCGAGGCCGGTGAGACAGTCGCCGTCGAGGCCGGTGAGACAGTCGTCGAGGCTCGTGAGCTGGCCGACGTCGAGGCCGGTGAGGCAGTCGGCGTCGAAGCAACGGACGACGAGACGGCGGCGCCCGGCCAGCCCGCCGTGCCCACGGCGAGCGAGCAGCCCGACGCGCCGCTGCCTCCGGCTGAGTACCGGCCGCAGGGGTCGGCCCTGGTGCGGCATTTGCCAACGGGCCCCGTAACGGCCTGGCCGAAGGCTCCCTCCCGGCCCGCCGGCCCGCCGTCGCGTCCTGCCTCTCCCGCCCGCGACATCCCGGGCCAGGCCGCCCGCGCGGTGCCTGCGCCGCAAGCGCCGGCTGTCCGGGAGACCCCGGGTCGGCCCGCCCGTGCGGTCCCGGCGCCGCCGGTTCGGGAAACCTCCCGCCCGGCCGCCCGCGCCACTCCTGAGCCGGTGCGCGACAGGCCGGCGCCACCGGTGCGCAACCCGCCCGTGCCGCCGGCCCGGGACGTCCCGAGCCCGCCTGCCCCCGCGGCGCCCGCCCCGCCCGCGCGCGACGTGCAGGACCCGGCGGCCCGCATAGTCTCCGCACCCGGCGCCCCGGCCGCCCCGCCGTCCCGGTCACGGCCGGTGGTGACCGTGACCGGTGATCAATACGCCGAGCGCCCGATCAGGATGGTGGAGCGCGCCCTCGGTAACCCGGCTGCGCGCCGTACGGCCGGATGGCGCGACCGCGTGGTGGTGGTGCCCGGTGGCCACCGTCCCGGGCAACCCGACCAGATGCAGCGCGACCGTACCCGGGCGCGGCTCCCGCTGCCGGGCGGGCACCGCGTCGTGGTCCTCGGCTGCACCGTGGGCGCCGGGCAGACCGTGACCACGCTGATGACCGGGGAGCTGCTGACCAACCTGCGCGACGACCAGGTTGCGGTGCTCGACCTCAACCCCGGGCCGCGCTCCCTGGCCGAACGGGCCCGGGCCGTGCCCGCCCTGACCAAATCACGGCCGTCGGCGCCGACCCGGCTCGAGGTGGTTACGCGCGAGACCGTCATCCGCGAGCCGGGTGTGCCCGGCGACCGTCGGCCCGGGGAGGATCCCGAGGATGTCACCAAGATCTTCGAACTGCTCTCCTGCCGTTACCCGCTGACCCTGGCCGACCCCGGAGCGGCGGTGGTGCCGCGGGTGCTCGCGGCCGCCAGCCAGCTCATCCTGGTCTCGCCGGCCAGCCAGGACGCGGCCAGCGCGCTGGCCACCACGCGGGAATGGCTGGAGGCGCACGGCCGCGCCGGGCTGGCCGAGGGGGCCATCATCGTGCTGAACGGCGTTAGCCGGCACACCCTGCCGCATGTGGAGCAGGCCGAGGCCCTGGCCCGGGGCCGGTGCCGCGCCATCGTCCGGGTCCCCTGGGACGATCACCTCAAGAACCCGGAGTCACAACGCGCGGCAGCGTCCTCCCCGGGCGCGCACCCGGCTCAGGTAGCAGGGCCGCTGAGCCCGGCCACCCTGCAGGCCTACACCGCACTGGCCGGCGTGCTCGTCGCTTCGCTGGCCGGCCTGCCCGATCTGCCCCGGAGCCGCCCATGAGCGGCATCAGGGCGCCAGGCAGGAGCCGCCTCTCGGTCCGGTACTTCGACGACCGGATCCTGCTCACCGAGACCCACGCGTGGGCCTACTACCGGCTGCCGACGGTGTCGTACGAGTTCACCACGCCGCAGGACCGGGAGGCGCTGGCCACCAACATCACCGTGGCCCTGGCCGCGATCCGGATGTCCGACGCCGAGGTGCACCTGCGGATCGCGCACCGGTCCTACCCGGCGGCCGAATGGGCCACCCGGCTGGATGCCACCTCGGACGGCGGGCCGGGCTGGCCGGAGTACCTCGACGAGATGTACCAGCACGTGTGGGCGAAGGATTTCTGGACCAAGGAGGTCTATCTCGGGGTCCGGCTGGGCCAGCGCGGCATGCGCGCCCAGCTGTCCGGCGGGGTTTTCGCCCAGTTCATCGGCATGTACCGGGCCAGTGAGGAGGCCATGGGCCTGTCCGACGAGTCGGTGCCGGCGGGGGAGATCGCCCGGTGGACCGAGCAGGCTGAGCGGCTGGGCCGGGCGCTGGGGTCCAGCGCCCTCGCCGCAAGCCACGCCAGCTCCGACGAGATCGCCTGGCTGTTCCGGCACGCGCTGGCCGGAACCGCCAGCGAGCCGCAGCCCTCGGCGGCCCGGCGCCGCCGATGGGGCGCGGGCGAGATCGAGGCGCTGCTAGAGGGCCAGGTGCACAACGCGCGCACGCTGCTGCGGCTGGAGCATACGGGCGGGGAGTCGTACGCCGCGTTCCTGTCCTTCGCCCGGTTCCCCGACGTCATGTACTTCCCTGAGGCTGAGCCCTGGCTGCACTACAGCGACGCGCTGCCGTTCCCGGTCGAGGCCAGCCTGCGGATGAAGCTGATACCCCCGGCCAAGGCCAGCAAGGACGTCAGCCGCAGACTCGCGCACGCCCGGGACATGGACGCGCACATCAGGGAGGCCGGGGCCGACCTGCCGATCGCGCTCGCCGAGCAGATCGAGGCGGCGCGGCTGCTTGAGCACGGCATCACCAAGGAACGGCTGCCGTTCGTATACGGCTGGCACCGGCTGATGGTGACCGCGCCCACGCGCGAGCTGTGCGTGCGGAGAGCCGAGGCCGTGACCGAGCACTACCGGGACGCCGGGATCGACGTGGTCAACTCCACCGGAGATCAGTTCTCGCTGCTCTGCGAGTCACTGCCGGGCGACCGGGTCCGGCTCAACTCCTACCTGCAGCGCCAGCCGCTGTACACGATCGCGGGCGGGATGCCGACCGCCACCGTCGACCTCGGTGACCGGGTCGTGCCGGACGCGGGCTGGGTCGGATCCTTCATCGGCGAGACGCTGGGGCGGGCCAGGACCATCGTGCACTTCGACCCGCTGGTCGCCGCCGCGCGGAACCGCCCGACCGCGGTTGCGATCACCGGCGAGCCCGGTGGCGGCAAGACCACCCTGGCGCTGCTGCTGATCCTGCAGCTGGCGCTGCGCGGCGTGACCGTTGCGGTGATCGACCCGAAGGGCGATGCGGAGGCGCTGGTGGCCCTGTTGCGGGACCGCGGGCGCCCGGCGCGGGTGCTGCCGCTGGGCAGCGCGGCGCCCGGCCTGCTCGACCCGTTCTCGTTCGGCGACGATCTGGCCGAGCGGCGGACCATGGCGACGGAGACGTTGCGGCTGCTGCTGCCCCGGATGAGCGAGGAGCGGGAGAGCGCGATGATCCAGGCGGTGGGGGCCGTCGCCGCGGGGGAGCAGCCCAGCCTGGGGAAGGTGGTGGCGTACCTGGAGAAGTCGGCCGACCCGGCGTCGATGAATCTCGGTGCGGTGCTCAGCTCGATGTCGGAGATGCGCCTGGCCAAGCTCTGCTTCGCCCCCTCCGGCGGCCAGGGCATCGACGCGGCCGGCTGGACGACGGTCTTCACGCTGGCCGGCCTGACCCTGCCCGATGTCGGGGTCAAGCGTGATGACTATTCCTACGAGCAGCGGCTCTCGGTGGCCCTGCTCTACCTGGTCTCGCAGTTCGCCCGCAGGCTGCTGAACGGCATGGAGCGCAGCCTGCCCAAGGCGATCATCCTCGACGAGGCGTGGGCGATCACGTCGACGCCGCAGGGCGCCAAGCTGATTCCCGAGGTGTCGCGGATGGGCCGGTCCCGCAACACGGCGCTGATCCTCGTCTCGCAGAACGCCGGCGACCTGCTGAACGAGCAGGTCACGAACTGTATCTCGGGGGTGTTCGCGTTCCGGTCGTCGGAGCGGATGGAGGTCGCGAACGTGATGGCCCTGCTGGGCGTGGAGCCGTCCGAGGAGCACAAGGCGGTGCTGCGCGGCCTCGGCAACGGCGAGTGCATCTTCCGTGACCTCGACGGCCGGGCGGGCCGGATCGGCATCGACCTGATCTCCGACGAGCTGCGGCGGCGCCTGGACACCAACCCGACCAGGGCCAAGTCCGGGGGGGCCGGCGCGCCCGTCGCGGCGCCCGCACGCGAGGCCCGTCCCGCTGGCCCGCCGCCCGCCGCCCCGCCGCCCGGCATTCCGCAGCACGCCGCTTCGCATCCGCCCGCCCCGCAGCCCGCCGACTCCTCTCCGCCCGTCGGCTGACCGTTGCCCGTGCTACTCCGTCCCCCCGCCAGGAGCGCCTCCCAGATGCGCAGAGGCCGCGGACCGCGCCGGTTCCCGCGCCGCGCCGCAGCGGTGCTCGCCGTGCTGGCGGCTCTGCTCGGCGTTCCTCGTGCCGCGCAGCCTGCCGCCGCGCAGCCCGGCACGGTGCGGGCCAACACGGTGGCGACGGCATCGGCCGCCCGGTCGCCGTCGGCCGTCCACGCCGACGCGGGTCGGCCGGTGGCCGCGGTCACCCTGGCGGCACGGCAGCCCGCCGCCCCGGGCGGGGCCTGCTCGGTACCCGGGATCGGCGACATCGGCTCCCTGCTCGGCTTCTGCACGCTCGGCCAGAGCGGCCTGACCGGGGACCTGAACAACATCTGCCAGCCCTCGCTGCCCGATCCCGAGCCCGCCAACGCCGGCATCGACTCACTGGTCAGGCCACCCGCCTCGTCGGGTCAGCAGCCGGCCACGCTCTACGGCAGCTACGGCGTCGCTGGGCAGTTCTGGGCCTCGACCAACCTGCAGTGCTCCGATATGACGTCGCTGATCGGCGACAACGTCGCCAGCGTGGTGTTCGACATCGCGAAATCGATCGACCGGGTCACGATCACCGTCTACCAGGCGGCCGCGGGCGAGGGCATCCTGAGCTGGCTGACCGGCGTGGTCGACAAGCTGATCAGCAGCCTCGGCAACGCCATCTACTTCCCCTACCTGGCCGCCGTCGTGATCATCGGGGCGATCTGGCTCGCCTGGCAGGGGCTGATCCGCCGGCGCGCGACCCGCACCATCGAAGGAACCATCTGGATGGTGGTGGCCTGCGTGGCGGCGATCTGGCTGATCGGAAGGCCGGCGGACTTCACCGGGATGGGCACGGCCGTATCCAACGGGATGAGCCAGACGCTCAACACCGCGTTCGCCAAGCTCCCCGCCCCGAGCCAGAGCAACTGCCTGCCCGTGTCGCGCAACGATCCGCAGGTCCAGACCGCCAACTTCAACTTCTCGTCGGGTACCGGGATCGTCGCCGAGAACGCCAACGAGCTGTGGACCGTGCTGGTCTGCAAGCCCTGGCTGGCCGGCGAGTTCGGCACCACCGCGTTCGGTACCTCGGGCAACGCGCAGACCGCGGTGAACACCTACGGCAGGCAGCTGCTGTGGGCCCAGGCCATCGCCGCCAACGAGGCTCCGTCGGCCGCCCTGATCCAGGCCAAGCAGGCCACGTACTCGGGCATCGCCTCGAGCATTCAGCAGAAGGATCCCGGGATCTACCCGCTGTTCCAGGGCAAGCAGTGGACGACGCGGCTGGAGATCGCGTTCGCCGCCCTGTTCGCCGCGGCGATCGCGGGCGTTCTGGTGCTCCTGATCGCGGTCACGCTGATCCTGCTGAAGCTGGGCTTCCTGCTGCTGCTCGTGGTGGGGCCGTTCTTCTTGCTGATCGGCACGCATCCGGGCTTCGGGCGGGTGGTCGCGCTGCGCTGGTTCGAGATGCTCGTCGGTGTGCTGCTCAAGATGGCGGCGATCTCGCTGGTGCTGAGCGTGCTGCTCTACGCGTACACGTTGATCATGGGGACCAGCGATGCGGCGCTCCCGTGGGCGCTGAAGATCCTCATGATCGCGCTGGTCACCGTGGCCGTCTTCATCTACCGCAGGCCGTTCCAGCACCTGTTCTCGGCCGTCGGCTACGGCATGATCGGCTCCACCGAGCGCGCCGAGGTCGACCTGCAGCGCCACAACGAGACCTTGCGCGCGAACACTCTCGCCGCCGCGGCCGCGGTCGTGCCGGGGACGGCCGCCTACCGGGCGGCCCGCTGGGCCCGGCGCAATCCCGCCCAGGCGGCCGCCCTGGCCGTGGGCGCGGGCGCCGGCGGCGTGGGCGCCGCGGCTGCGGCGGCGGCCGCGGTCAAGCAGGGCGCGGACGGAGCCGGCGAGGACGGCGCGCTCGCCGACGGCAGCGCCGCGGCGGCAGGGATCGCGCCGCCCGAGGGAGGCACCCGCGCCGCCAGCCGCTCCGGGCTGGCGTCCCGCGCTCGCACGTGGGCCGCGGCCGCAGCCGGTGACGGTGTCGGCCGTTCCGCGCCCCCGCTGAATCTCCCGTCCCGGCAGGCCGCGGGGGTGGCCCCGGAAGCCGGCCGGGCCCCGCGCAGCGCCAACGGATCCGTGGCGCCAGGACGTCTGGCCGCTGGTGCCGCCGTCGGTGCCACCGCGGGGGCGGCGGCCGGAGCCGCCCGTTCGGGCCAGCCGCGGCCCGCGTCGTCGGGCGCCGCGCCGTCTGGTACCGCGCCGCCCGCCGCGACGCGGTCAGGAACCGCGCCGACGGGCTCGGCGTGGCCGGGGTCCGGCCGCGCGGCGCCCGGCCAGGGCGTCCCCGGCGGGCCCCGTCCCGCGCCAGCCCGGCCGGTGCCGCCGTCCCCCGTGCAGGCCGGACGTGTCCCGGCCAGCTCCGCGTCAGCTCGCCCGGCGGCGTCCAGCCCCGCGTCGGCCAGCCCTGCGCCCGCCCGCCCGGCGGCGCCTAGCCCCGCGTCCGGACGTCCGGCGGCCTCACCCGCGCCATCCCGGCCAGCCGCCGGCCCGGGATCGGCCTGGTGGTCCGGGGCGACATCGCGGCCGCCGGCGGCCCGCCCGCCCGCCGCCGATCCGGCGACCCCGGGCCCGGCCGCCCGCGGTCAGGGCGGGCCGTGGGCCGACTCCTCAGCTGGCCGCCAGTCGGCCCCGCCCGCCCGTCAGCCCGCCCGCGCGCCGGCCGCCGCCGGCCCGCCAGCGCGCGGCCTCGCCCGCCCGCCCGTCGGCGGCCCCGCGCGTCCGGCCGGCGGCGGCGCCCGCCCGTGAACCCTCGCCGCCGGACGGTTCTCCCGGCCTGCCGCTGTCCGGCAGCCCCGACGGAGACCGGCCCGAGGACCCGGCGCCGTTCTGGCTGCGCCCCCGGCGCCGGAAGTAGCCCACCGTCATGGACCTGACATCGGCCCAGCGCAAGGCGGTCTTCGCTCTGATCGTGGTGGTCCTGGCCGGCCTGGGAGTCTATTTGTTCGTGCCGGGGACCAGGGGCGGCGCTTCGCCGGCCGCCGCGCCGTCTCCCTCGCGACACTCCCCGGCTCCGCCGACGCCGTCGCCCACCGCGTCCGCGGCCAGCCCGGTCCCGCTGGCCGCGGGTACGCCGTCCGCCCCGGACATCTACCAGTGGCTTCCGTTCACGCAGTCCGAGCTGGCCACGGCCGCCAGCGTCACCACGGAGTTCTCCGATGCGTACGGAACCTGGTCTTACAGCCAGAACGCACGCGCTTACGTCAACACCATGCGCAACCTGATCACGCCCGAGCTTTCCCAGTTGCTCGCGCAGGACTATTCCGCGCCGGGCGTCGCGAGCCAGCGAACCGGAAAGAAGCAGGTCGCCACGGGCAGTGCGGTCATCAACTCGCTGCGGGCCTTCGGCCCGTCGAGCATCACCTTCGTCGTCACGATCAGCCAGCAGATCACCGACACCAGCGGCCGGTCCGCGGTCAACGCGCAGTACGCGGTGACCGTCGCCAGCAACGGCAGCAGCTGGCAAGTGAATGACATCGAGCTGGCCTCATCGGGCAACTCATGACCGGGCGGTGGAGCCGCGCCGGCCCGGGGCGAAGCGGCCCCGGCCGCGGCGCGGTGCTCGTGCTGGTCGTCGTCGGCGGACTGGCCTTGCTCGGGCTCATCATCACCCCAATGCTCGTCGTGGGGGGCAGCGGGCTGCTGTTCGAGTCGGGCAGCGGCTGCTCGGCCGCGCAGGGCGGCGCGCAGCAGCCCGTGGCCAGCTCGGATGCTCGCAACTCGATCCCGGCCAACTACCTCGCCCTGTTCCAGGAGATGGGGAAGAAGTACGGCGTCCCGTGGGTGGTGCTGGCCGGCATCGGCGAGGTGGAGAGCGACGACGGCCGTTCCACCCTGCCCGGGGTGCACAGCGGCTCGAACGCGTTCGGCGCGGCCGGCCCGATGCAGATAGGGATCGGCGGCGCCGCGGGCAACGAGTGGGGCGGCGCGCCGGTGCACCCGGCCAGCGAGCACGTCAACGGCATAGCCACCGACGGCGACGGCGACGGGATCGCGAGCGTCTACGACCCGGCCGACGCGATCGCCGGCGCGGCCAAGATGCTGGTCGCGAACGGGGTGCAGACCAACGTCTCAGGCGCGATCTTCGCCTATAACCACCTGCAGTCCTACGTGCAGCTCGTGCTGCACTTCGCCGGGACCTACGCGAGCGGCGGCTTCACGGTCGCCCCGGTGACCGTGGCCAACGTCCCGAGCTGCCTGCCGGGCGTCAATACCGCCGCCGACACCACGCAGGCGCCCAACCACACGGTGGCGGTGGCCATCTCCTTTGCCGAGGCCCAGCTCGGCAAGCCGTACCAATGGGGCGGGACCGGGCCGGACGCCTACGACTGCTCCGGCCTGGCGATGATGGCCTACCGGGCGGCGGGCGTGTTCATCCCGCGCACCGCGGACCAGCAGTTCCTCTGGGGACCGCAGGTACCGGCCAGCCAGGTGGAGCCCGGGGACCTGGTCTTCTTCGCCGGCGCCGACGGGACCGCCGCCGCGCCGGGTCACGTCGGCCTGGTGATCGGCCCCGACAAGATGGTCGAGGCCTACGCCACGGGCTTCCCGATCCGCATCTCCGCGTTCGGGACCAGCGCGGCGGCGCCCGGCGACGAGAATCCGGTCGGCTTCACCCGCCCCTGGCAGCATCCCGGCGTCGTGCTCGCCGTCGGCTAACTCCTGGGCACGATCATTCGGAGTGCAGGGCCCGACGGGGATTCCTGGCGTGCCGCGGACCCGAGCGCTGCCGGGAGAGTTCCTCGGGCAGTTGCAGCAGCGGGTTCGTGGCGCTGGCCACTACGTCGGTCGCGATATCGATGACCTTGCGCCCCCGGTTCCGGGCGGCGGCCCTGAGCTGTTCGAAGGCCTGACGGGGGCGGATGCGGTGACGCTCGGCCAGCACCCCGATGGCCTGCTCGATGCGGATGCGCGCCGTCAGCGCGTGCTCGAGCTGACCGACGGTCGTCCGCAGCCGGTGCGCCTCCTCCGCCACGGTCGGCGGCTCGCGGGCCGGCGGGCTGGCCGGAGCGGGCGGGATCGCCGGCTGGATCTCGGTGGGCAGCTCGGCGGCCAGCAGGTCGGCCAGCACCATCGCGCAGGTGAGGTCGGGCAGCTCGTCATCGCCGACCCGCCACCCGTCCGCAGTCCGGCGGACCACGGCTTCCTCGCCCGGCGCGGGCGGCGCGCTGGACAGGGCCAGCGCGGACGGGTCGCCGTAACCGTCCGCGCCAGGCACGGCTCCCAGCGCGCCGGCCGGGACCTGGCCCGCCTCCGCGATACCCGGCTCAGCCACGCTGGAGGGCGTTCGGTGGCCCTTCTTGGACATCAGAGCGCTGCCAGTTCATGCAGGCGCGCCTTCACCGTGGCCGCCGAAGGGTTCGTAAGCGCGCTGCCGTCAGGGAAGACAACCGTTGGCACGGTCTGGAAGCCGCCGTTCACGCTCATGACGAACTCGGCGGCCTCGTGGTCCTGCTCGATGTCGATCTCGGTCATCTCGATGCCATCGGCCGCCAGCTGGCGCTTGAGCCGCTTGCAGTACCCGCACCAGGGCGTGGTGTACATGGTCAGCGGCTGAGTCATCGGCCGTCCTCCCCTTCACTTGCTCAGTACCGAACCTTACTAACTCGTAAACGCCTCGTGGGCTTCCCGGGACGTCGTGCCGTCCGGCGTCGGTGGCATGCGGAAAGATGGCGGCCGGAAGGAAACAGCGAGAGCAGACGCCGGAAGGTGCGCCCATGGATTCCGCGGACGCGGTGCTGGCCGCGCTCGACCCTGAGCAGCGGGAGGTCGCGCTCACCGCCCGCGGTCCGGTCTGCGTGCTGGCCGGGGCCGGCACCGGCAAGACCCGTGCGGTCGCGCACCGCATCGCCTACGCGGTGGCGACCGGCGTGGTAGACCCGGCCCGCGTCCTGGCCGTCGCGTTCACCACCCGCGCCGCCGGCGAGCTGCGCGGGCGGCTGCGGCTGCTGGGCCGCGAGGTCATGCCGGGCGGCGGGCTGGAGCGGGTCCAGGCGCGGACCTTCCACGCGGCCGCGCTGCGGCAGCTCAGCCACTTCTGGCCGCTGACGGTGGGCGGGCCGCCGCCGCGGGTGGTCGACTCCAAGGTCAGCCTGGTGGCCGACGCGGCCCGCCGGCTGCGGCTGCAGCTGAGCCTGCCCGAGCTGCGCGACGCGGCCGGCGAGATCGAATGGGCCAAGGTCACCGGCGTCGGCCCCGAGCTGTACCCGCAGGAAAGCTCCAAGGCGGCCCGGACGCAGCCGCTCCGCCCGGCCCTGCTGTCCCGGCTGTACGCCGCCTATGAGGAGCTGCGCCGCGAGCGGCACCTGGTCGACTTTGAGTCCGTGCTGGAGCTCACCGCGGCGATCCTGGCCGAGCACCCGCCCGCCGCCGCGGCCGTGCGGGACCGGTACGCGTACTTCGTCGTGGACGAGTATCAGGACGTCAACCCGCTGCAGAAGATGCTGCTCGACGCCTGGACCGCCGACCGGGAGGACGTCTGCGTGGTCGGCGACCCGAGGCAGACAATCTTTTCCTTCACCGGCGCCACCCCTTCCTACCTGACCGGGTTCGCGGCCGAGTTCCCTGACGCGACCGTGATCAGGCTGGTGCGCAACTACCGGTCCACGCCCGAGGTGGTCGCGCTGGCCAACCAGCTTGGCGGCAGGTTCCGGCGCGCGGACCGGGCCACGCTCGCGGCCCAGCGGCCTGCGGGCCCCGAGCCGGAGTTCGCGGAATACGGCGATGAGCCGGAAGAAGCCGCGGCGGTGGCGCAGCGGGCCGCGGCGCTGATCCGGTCCGGGACCACGGCGCGCCAGATCGCGGTACTGGTGCGGACCAACGCCCAGACGCCGCTGTTCGAGCAGGCCCTCAGCGACGCCGGCGTGCCGTTCCTGGTCCGAGGCGCGGAACGGTTCTTCGACCGGCCCGAGGTGCGTCAGGGGCTCGGCCTGCTGCGGGCCGCGGCGCGATCGGCGTCGGCCGATGAGGAGGCAGCCGTCCAGGCCCGGGCGGTGCTGTCCGGCATCGGGCTGAGCCCGCAGCCGCCGACCGGCCGGGGCCAGGCGCGGGAGCGGTGGGAGTCGCTGGAAGCGCTGGCCCAGCTGGCCGACGACTACTTCGCCGCGTCGCCCGGAGCCTCACTCGCCGACCTCGCCGCCGAGCTGGCCGCGCGCAGCGCGATCGGGCACGCGCCGGTGCTGGACGGAGTCACCCTGGCCTCGCTGCACGCGGCCAAGGGGCTGGAGTGGGACGTGGTGTTCCTGGCCGGGCTCACCGACGGAATGCTGCCGATCGTGCACGCGCAGACCGATGAGGCCATCGAGGAGGAGCGGCGGCTGCTCTACGTCGGGGTGACCAGGGCCCGCGACCTCGTCTGCCTGTCGTGGGCGCTGGCCAGGTCGGCCGGCGGCGGGCACGCCCGCAAGCCGTCCAGGTTCATCGAGGAGATCCGCCCCCGCGTCCGCCGCGGTGCTCTGGCCGAGCCAAAGGGCCGCAGTGCCGCCTGGGCCGAGCCAAAGGGCCGCGGCGTCGCCTGGACTGAGGAGCGAGGAGCGCCAGCGACGAGCGACGAGGGAAGGAGACGCCTCAAAGCGGCCCGGAGGCTCAAAGCCAACACAGCCCCGGAGGCGAGCGGAAGAAAGGGCGGGTGACACGCGATCATGAGCGAGGCTCTCGACCGGGTGGTTGAGCTGCTCAACCTGGAGCAGATCGAGGTCGACATTTTCCGCGGGCGCAGCCCGGAAGGCGAGCGCCGGCAGCGCGTGTTCGGTGGCCAGGTCGCGGGCCAGGCGCTGGTCGCGGCCGGCCGCACGGTGCCGGAAGACCGCCCGGTGCACTCGCTGCACGCCTACTTCATCCGGCCGGGCGACCCCACGGTCCCGCTGATCTACCTGGTGGAGCGGGTCCGCGACGGCCGCTCGTTCACCACCCGCCGGGTGACGACCATTCAGCACGGCAAGACGATCTTCACGCTCTCCGCGTCGTTCCACCGCCGCGAGCCGGGCGTCGCGCATGCCGACCCGATGCCCGAGGTGCCGCCGCCGGACGCGATACCCCCGACCGCCGAGCGGATGGAAAAGCTGTTCGGCCCGTCCGTCCGCGAATGGTACGGCGGCAACCCGATCGACATCCGGCACATCGGGCCGCTGACCTTCGAGGCCGAGCGCGATCCCTCGCTGCGGACCACGCGCAACTTGGTCTGGCTCCGGGCCGACGGTGACCTGCCCGACGATCCGCTGCTCCACGTGTGCCTGGTGACCTACGCGTCCGACATGACCCTGCTGGACTCGGTGCTGCTCGCGCACGGCCTGTCCTGGGCGGACGGGCGGACCACGGGGGCCAGCCTGGATCATGCGATGTGGTTCCACGGCCCGTTCCGGGCCGACCGCTGGCTGCTGTACGCGCAGGACTCTCCCGTCGCCCAGGGAGCCCTCGGGCTCGCGCGCGGCGAGATGTACACCAGCGACGGCGAACTCGTGGTCTCGGTGGTGCAAGAAGGGCTGGTCCGCACCTCCTGAGCGTCCCGGGCCGTCCCCCGCGCCACCGCGGAAAGAGCCGCGAAAAACAAGTTGCCCCGTCCTAGAGAGGCTACGTAGGCTTTGCCCATGTCCTTGGGTCTTTCGACGACGCCTTGAGGAAGGAGGTGCCCAGGATGCTGAACATGCTCTCGGATCTCGAGGCTGCCGCTGCAGCGCGGACGTCGTTCGGTGCGGGTGCCTGCTTGCGTCTGGGCGCCGTCCGGACCGCCCAGCCGCACACGGGCCCCGCCCTGGTCGGGCGCACGCGTGCTTTCTGGGCCAGTGACGTCTTCGGGCAGCGCCGGGCGGCGGCTGGCCTGGGCGTCGCGCTTGGGCAGCCCGGCCCGTACAAGCCGTACAAGCCGAACAACTACATGGCCCGTATCGCCGCGGCTAGCGGCGGCGCTAAGGGTCCGCATCCAGCGAGGGAACCAGAACCGGCCTAGAAATAGGCCGGCCAAGAGCCCCTCAAGGCCGCGGACCCGAAATCGGGTCCGCGGCCTTCGTCATGCGAGGCCACCGTTTTGTCAGACGCGTGAGAGACCTTAAGACGAGAAGATGAGAGGGGATGGCTCCGATGCATCGGCCCGGTACCACGGCCGTTCTGCAGGAACAGGCGGGGTTCGAGGCAGTATCCGAGCAGGTCACGGCGCTCCCGAGGTCGGTCGTCCCGGCGGTTCTTCCCGGTGCGGGAATCCCGGTCACGCTGGGCGGGGTGCCCGCCGGCCACACGCTGCCGTGCACAGAGGACCCTGATCTGTTCTTCGCCGAGTCCCCGGAGGACGTGGAGTTCGCCAAGGAAATGTGCCGGGACTGCCCGGCCCGCCTGGCGTGCCTCGCCGGGGCGCTCGAGCGCCGGGAGCCCTGGGGAGTCTGGGGCGGCCAGCTGTTCCTGCGCGGCGAGATCGTCCCGCGCAAGCGGCCGCGCGGACGACCCAGGAAGGACGAGGTGGCTGCCTGATCAGCCGCCATGAGTGGACATGAGAACTTCAGGAACGGTGGTGAAGGAGATGTTTCGAGTTCACGAGGAGATGGCTAGAGACCGACAACGAACCATGCTGGCGACGGCCGCGTCGGAACGCCGGGCGCGACGGGCGCAGGCGCTCGGCCGGGCCGCCCGCCGGACCGAACGGGCCCGGCGCGAGCTGGTCCGCTCGCTGGAGGAGGCCCTGCGCCTGCATGGCGGGCTGGCCTCCGAGTCCGGTGAGCTGGCCTCCGAGTACGGTGAGTCGGCCGCCGAGCAGGCTCGCTAGTCAGACAACGGCAAGGGCCCGGGAAGGTCAGCCTTCCCGGGCCCTCGTGCTGCCCGCACCCGGCGTGGGTCAGCCCTTGGGGCTGACCGCTCCGGCCCTGGCCTCGTCGGGATCATCCCGCTCCGTGGGAGCCGCGCCGTCCAGTTCCGTGGTCGTGCCGTTCAGGCTGTCGGCCGGGCCGTCCGGCTCTCCGGCCGTGCCGTTCAGGCCCTCGACCGGGTCGTCGTCCTGATCCGGAACTGGGTCCAGCGGGTCGGTGTAGCCGGGCATCCACTTGATCACCTCGGCGCGGAAACGACCCTCGCACCCGAGCTGGCAGAGCACCCCGATTCCGGCCGTGGAGACGCGGTGGATCAGGATATATGAGGGCGGCAGGTTGAGGCGGCGGCTGATGGCGGCCGACCTCACGTCGGCCACCCGGGACGCCTCTTCCCGCAGCCACTCCCGGGTGAACTTGAAGGTTTCCACCCGGGACGGTTCGGCCAGCGGCGCCAGGTAGGCGTGGAGGGCGTCGAGATCGACGGTGACGCCCTCCTTGAGGAAGCCATGCGCCCGCAGCTCGTGCTCCACGGTCTCGATGTCACGGTCTTCGTGCATGAGGCGCAGGAGCTTGCCGAAGAAGCGAGGGAATCCGTCCGGGAGCCTGTCCACCGCGCCGAAGTCCAGGATGCCGAGCCGACCGTCGTCGAGCAGCCGGAAGTTACCGGGGTGCGGGTCCGCGTGCAGCAGGCCCGCCCGTGAGGGTCCGGAGAAGAGAAACCGGACGATCAAGATGCCGGCCCGGTTCCGCTCCTCGGCGGTTCCCTCGGCGATGATCTTCGAAAGAGGGGTGCCGTCCATCCACTCGCTGACCAGGACATGGTCGGTCGCCGCGACGACATGCGGGACGAAGAACTCGGGATCATCGGCGTAGGCGTCGGCGAACGCCTCCTGGGAGACTGCTTCCAGGCGGTAGTCGAGTTCTTCGGCGACCCTCTTGCGCAGTTCGTCCAGCAGCGGCTTGACGTCGAGCCCGGGCATCAGCACGTTGAAGAGCCGGCCAAGTCGGCTGAGCTGAGTGAAGTCGCTGATCAGCGCCTTCCCGGCCCCCGGGTACTGGATCTTCACCGCGACCTGGCGGCCATCGTGCCAGGTCGCGCGATGGACCTGGCCGATGGAGGCGGCCGCGGTCGGGTTGTCGTTGAAGTCAGCGAAATTGTCCCGCCAGTCGGCGCCCAGGTCGGCCACGAGCACCTTGTGCACGGTGTCGGCGGGCAGCGGCGGCGCGGCCTCCTGGAGCTTGGTCAGCGTGGCCCGGTAGGGGCTGGCTATCTCAGGCGGCAGGGCCGCCTCGAAGATCGACAGGGCCTGCCCGAGCTTCAGCGCGCCGCCCTTCAGCTCGCCGAGGACCTTGAAGATCTGCTCGGCGGTCCGCTGCTGGATCTCGTGGGCGACGATTTCGGCCGGACGCCCGCCCAGTCGCTTGCCAAGCCCCCACGCGGTCCGGCCGGCCAGGCCGACAGGCAGGGTGGCAAGCTTCGCCGTTCGCGTCACGGCACGGCGCGGGAGGTCGCTCACTGAGCTTCCCCGTGAACCGCGAGCCTCAACTCATGCTCCCTTCTGCCTGGGCGGCATCCCGGCCGTCAGGACCGGAAGGATGCCAAGATCCTATTCTCCGCGACGGAACGTAGTGCTGCTACACGAGCAGTCTCGATGGCGCGGCCACGTTCTGCGGCGCCACTGCCAACCGGGCAGGACAAGTTCCAGGGTGCCACCGGTCACCGCCCCGCCGCCGGCCGCCCTGTCGATGAAGGCTAGCGCCTGCGCGGCCGCCTGCGCGGCCACGGCCGCGGCGAGCGGCGCGTCGCACGCGAGGGGATCAGGCGCGCGGCCCGTCAACTGGGCCAGAATCAGCGGCCAGGCCGGATCCCGGTCGGTTCGGGTTAGGTCTATGCATCTCAGGCACGCGGTGCGGCCGGGGATCACCAGCGGCCCCACGATGCCGATGGCCTCGTCGGCCGACACGGCCAGGTGCGGTATCTGCTCGCGCATGAGGCTGGCCCGAAGTTCCAGCGGCGGGCGGCCGACCAGGACGGCCAGGTCGGGCCGGGTCCGGTCGGGCGGCTGCGGGTCGTCGTCCCCGGCGTCCGCGCGCGTGACGCGGCCGACGCCCGATGTCGCCAGGAGGCTGGCGATGCCAGCCCCGATCCTCCCGCCACCGTGAACGCGGATCTGCGCGGCCAGCCTGCGCGCCAGGGTGCGCGCCCCGCCGTCGCCGTCCCCGTGGGCCAGGGACACGGTGGCGAGCTCCGCGGCCAGCCGGGCCCGCTGCGGCGGGGTGAGCACCCGTAAGGTCCCCGCCGGGAAGTCATCGAGCGCGCCCGCCGTGGCGAGCAGCGCCAGCACCCGCTCGGCGACCTCCGCGGGAAGGCCGCGATCCACGACGACCTGGATGACCTGCGCACGGTCGCGGCTCCCGTCGAGCAGGCCGATCACCCACGCGATGCCCGCCATCCCGGTCAGCGCCACCGCCCGCCGCGAGTCGATCCCTATCTGCAGGGTGTCCCGGTCTCGCCATACGGGCAGCAGCCCGGGCTTCAGCGCTGGTCTCACCTATCCAGCGTGACAGGCAATACCGACAATTACGATACGGCCGTCCGGGGGCCGGTGCCGTCGGGACGCCAGCTGGGCCAGGTTCTGAGCGGGCCCGTCACGCTGCCGGGAGCCCGATGGTGGCCGGGACCCCGGACCAGGAAGGTACCGGTCACGCTGCCGGAAGCCGGATGGTGGCCGGGGCCCCCGGGCACGGGAACGGCGCGGCGAGCTGCCGCTCGCTCCGCTGCGGGCCGTTCGTCCCCCTTCCCCGGAAGCGACGTGCGACCTAAAGCCCGGGGACTCCTGCCCGTCGAAGCTAGGCCCGCGGCCACAAGCGGTCAACACACCCCTGTGGATAGAGATGTGGACAAGGTGGGGAAAACTCGGAGTGTCGCTGTGGATATCGCCGGAACAGCCTGTGCATTCGCGATCGGCCGACCTGCCGCGCCGGGCGTACCTGGGATATTCCCGTCCACCGCCTGTGGACGGGAATTGCCGGTCCCCGCCCGCGAAGCCCGCCATCGGCGGTCGGCTTCATGACACCGGGGGGCGGACGGCCCGCTGGGCCAAGCGGAGGCTAGGCGTTGCCGGGCGGTCCGTCGTCCTGGGGCGCCGGGGGCTCCTCGCCGGGATCCTTGCCGCCCGAGTCCTCCGGGCCCGCCGCGGACTCCAGGTCCGAGATGTCGAGTTCGGGGCGGCCGCGGACGAAGCTGTCCGGGTCGTCGAAGTCGTCCGCGGTGGGCAGCAGGTCGGGATGGGCCCAGACCGCGTCCCGGCCGTCGATGCCGCGGGCATCGGTCAGCCCGCGCCAGATGGCGGCCGCCTCGCGGAGCCTGCGCGGCCGCAACTCCAGCCCGACCAGCGTGGCGAAGGTCCGCTCGGCGGGGCCGCCGCTCGCCCGGCGCCGCCGGATCGCCTCCGCGAGGGCGCCGGCCTGCGGCAGCCGCTCGCCGGCCGCCGTGTCGACCACGGTCGCGACCCACCCCTCGACCAGGGCCAGGACCGTCTCCAGCCGCGCCAGCGCGGCCTTCTGCTGCTCGGTGTCCTCCGGCTGGAACAGCGCGGCTCCCGCCAGCGCCTCGTTCAGGGCCTCCGGGTTGGCCGGGTCGATCTGCGGCATGGCCTCCCGCAGCGCGTTGGCGTCCACGGTGATGCCCCGCGCGTAGTCTTCCACCGCACCCAGCAGGCGGGCTCGCAGCCAGGGCACATGGGCGAACAGCCGGTGATGCGCCGCCTCGCGCAGCGCCAGGAACAGCCGCACCTCTTCCTCGTCGACCGACAGGCCCTGCCCGAAGGCCCTGACCCCGGCCGGGAGCAGCGCGGCCGTGCCCGCCGGCCCCAGCGGGAGGCCGACGTCGGTGGAGCTGACCACCTCCTCGGCCAGCGCGCCCACGGCGGCACCCGTCTGGCCGCCGACCATCATCCCGCCTATCTGGCGCATCATCTGGCCGAGCCCGCCGAGCGCGCCGAGCCCCCCGGTGAGCGCGCTCATCGCGGAGCGCATCTCCGGCGGGAGTTCCTCGGCCAGGTCCTCGGGATCCTCGGTCAGCATCCCGCCCATGGCCTCCACCGCGCGGGCCGCGATGGGGTCGCACAGTTTCGTCCAGACCGGCAGGGTGGCCTCCACCCATTCCGACCGGCTCCACGCCTGCGCCACCCGGATCCCGGTGGGCAGGGTGGTGGCGTCCTCCAGCCAGAGGTCGGCCGTCCGGATCGCCTCCACCGTCTTGCGCCGGTCGACCTCCAGCACGCTAGGGTCTCCCTTGGCGGCGACGGTCTGCCGCGCCACGTTCTTGGCGAGGTCCCAGTTGACCGGCCCGCCCTGCCAGGACATCAGGTCGGCGAACTGGCGCAGGGCGTCGGCGAACTGCTGCGGGTCCCCCAGCGGCCCGAGCGGTCCCATCGGTCCCGGCGGCCCCCCAGGGCCGCCCGGGCCCCGGCCGGCGCCCGCGCCGCCTCCGGGGACATCCGGCGTGCTTCCCGAATCGCCCGGATCGCGGTCACGGTCACCAGGCAGGCCGAAGCCAAAGGGAGGTTCGGTCATCTCCGCTGCCTCTCAGGCAGGATGGAAGGGTCCACGTCCGCCACGTTATCTGGGAGCACGCTGTGGTGAGCAATCGAGTTGCCAGGTTCGCCCACGGCGCAGCGCGGGCGGCCTGCCGTCAGGCCATGGACACCTGGTGAGCCGCCGCGAACCGCGCGACCGGTCGGCCACCGACGGCGGCCCGGGCGCCCGGGGACGAGAAGAACGCGGGCGCGGCTCGGTGGTGGCCGTCACCGGGGCGGCCAGCGGCCTCGGCCACGCGCTCACGGCCAGGCTGGCGGCGTCGCCCAGGATCGGCCGGGTCATCGCCATCGACGGGCACCGGGGCGATGCGACCGGCGTGACCTGGCGGGTGGTCGACATCCGTGATCCGGCGCTGGCCGGGCTGGCCGGGGTGGACGTGGTCGTGCACACCGACCTCGACCTGGCGCCCGACTCCGACCCACGGGCCCGGCGGGCGTTCAACGTCCGCGGGGCGCAGACCGTGCTGACCGCGGCGGCCGCGGGGCGGGTAGGCCGGGTCGTGCTGGTGACCAGCGCGATGGTGTACGGCGCGCGGCCAGACAACCCGGTCCCGCTGGCCGAGGATGCGCCGCTGGGCGCCGACCCTGACGGCAGCGTGGTGGGGGACTTGCTGGAGGTCGAGCACCTGGCGCAGCGCTCGCCGCAGACCAACCCCGGCATGGCCATCACGGTCGTCCGGCCCGCCGCGCTGGTGGGCGAGGGCGTGGACACCCTGATCACCCGCCACTTCGAGGCGCCGCGGCTGCTGGCCGTGAAGGGCTGCGCGCCGCGCTGGCAGTTCTGCCATGCCGATGACCTGGTTTCCGCGCTGGAGCTGGCCGCGGCCGGCGAGGTGACCGGCAAGTTCGCGGTCGGCTGCGACGGGTGGCTGGAGCAGGAACAGGTGGAGGAGCTGTCCGGGCTGCGCCGGATCGAGCTGCCGGCCGGCCTGACCTTCGGCACCGCGCAGCGGCTGCACCGGGCCGGGATAACCCCCGCCCTGGTGACCGACCTGCATTTCGTCGTGTACCCGTGGGTCGTCGACTGCGCGGCACTGCGGCGGGCCGGGTGGAAGCCCGCGTTCGACAACGAGACCGCGCTGCAGGTCCTGCTCGAGCAGCGCGGCGGGCACCACGCGGTGGCCGGCCGCCGGCTGGACAGGAAGGACGCGACGATCACGGCGGCCGGCGCCACGGTCGCCGTCATCGGGACCGCGGCGATCGTGCGCGAGGTCAGGCGGCGTCGGCGCGGCACCTGAACGCTCGCGCCGCTTTGGCATAATCGACATGGTGGACATAGTGCGGCTGGCCGAGCTGCGGGACACCCCGCTGTCCGTGGACGAAGTGCTGAGCGCGGTGTCGGATCCCGCGGCCGGGGGGATTGCCCTGTTCGTCGGCACCGTCCGGGACACCGATCATGACCGCCGGGTGGTCCGGCTCGGCTACACCGCCCACCCGTCGGCCGCCGCCGAACTGCGGCGGATCGCCGAGAAGGTCGCGGCCAGCTTCGGCGCCATCGCGGTCGCGGCCGTGCACCGCACGGGCGACCTCGAGGTCGGTGACGTCGCGGTGGTGGCGGCCGTGGCCTGCCCGCATCGCGGCGAGGCCTTCGGCGCGTGCCACGCGCTGATCGACGAGCTGAAGCAGGCCGTGCCGATCTGGAAGCACCAGGAGTTCGCCGGCGGCGAAAGCGAGTGGGTCAACAGCGCGTAGTCTTCCCCCATGTCCCGCCGTGCCGCGACGCTGCTGGTAGCAGCGGTCGGAGTCCTGATCGCGCTGGCCGTCGCCGTGATCTCGCCCGTCCCCTACGTGGCCCTGACTCCCGGACCGACCCTGAACACGCTCGGCGAGCTGAGCGGCAAGCCGCTGATCCAGGTCAGCGGGCACCGGACCTACCCGACCAAGGGCAACCTCAACATGGTGACCGTGTCCTTCATCGGCGGCCCGGGAACCAGGTTCAACATCTTCGCGGCGCTCCGGGCCTGGCTGACCCCGGACCAGGCGGTCGTGCCCGAGTCGGAGATCTTCCCGCCGGGCCAGACCTCGCAGCAGGTGGCCAGGCAGGACACCGAGGAGATGGCGAACTCACAGGAGACCGCCACCGCGGCCGCGCTGTGCCAGCTCGACATCCCGTTCAAGACGGTCGACACCGTTCAGGCGACGGTCAAGGGCATGCCGGCCGCGGGCGTGCTGCGCGAAGGGGATGTCATCGTGGCGGTGGACGGGCACCCGGTGACCTGCCAGGCCGATGCCGGGACCCTGATCAAGGCGCGCAAGCCCGGGACCCCGGTCGAGCTGACCGTTCTACGGCACGGCCGGACCGAGCAGATACGGCTGGTCACCGCCGACGCGGCGGGGGAGCCCGTGATCGGCGTGCAGCTCGTGGAGACCTACGTGTTCCCGTTCAGCGTGACGATCAGCGTCGGGGACATCGGCGGACCCAGCGCGGGCCTGATGTTCGCGCTCGGCATCATCGACAAGCTCACCCCGGCCAACCTGACCGGTGGCCAGTTCATCGCGGGCACCGGCGAGATCGAGGCCAACGGCACCGTGGACCCGATCGGCGGGATCCAGCAGAAAATGGCCGGCGCGCGCGCAGCCGGCGCGACGATCTTCCTGACCCCGGCGACGAACTGCCCGAACACCGTGGGGGCGGTGCCCGCCGGGATGCGCCTGATCAAGGTGAGCTCGCTGGCCGGCGCCATCACCGACCTCGACGCGCTGAAGGCAGGCAGGCCGGTCCCTTCGTGCTGAGGCGGGAACCTTGCGGACTACCGGTAAGTTGCGGTCAGAGAATGCGCCTTTGCGCGGCGGGCGGGCGTGAGCATCTCCAGCCCGCGCCCACTGCCCCGCTGCCGGGTGCCTGAGTGAGATAAGGGGGAGGCGTGGCCTTCCGATCCGCTGGCCGCTCCCGGCCGACCGGCAGCCGCCCCATTGTGCTTCCCCGGTGGTTGAGGTACGTGCTCCCGGTCCTCGCCGTGGTGGTGGCGCTGATCGTGCTCGTGACCGTCGCGGCCGGGGTGTGGACCGACTTCCTGTGGTTCCGCTCGGTCCACTACACGTCGGTCTTTGGCACCACGTACGGCGTCAAGTGGGCACTGTTCGCGGTCACCGCGGTCTTCATGATGGCGGTGATCGGCATCAACATCCGGATCGCCTACCGGCTCAGGCCGGCGAACCGGCCGGTGTCCGCGGAGCAGCACGGGCTGGACGCGTACCGGACCGTGATCGACCCACACCACAAGCTGCTGACCTGGGTGGTTCTCGGGCTGATCGGGCTCATCTCGGGCCTGGCCGCCGCGGGCAGCTGGCGTACCTGGCTGTTGTTCGCCAACCGGACCTCGTTCGGGGTCCAGGACCCGCAGTTTCACCTGGACATCTCGTTCTTCGTCTTCGTCTACCCGTTCATCCGGATGGTGCTCAGCTTCCTGTTCGCGGCCGTCCTGCTGTCCCTGATCGCGGCCGCCGTCGTGCACTACCTGTACGGCGGGCTGCGGCTGCAGGTACGGGGGGAGCGCGCGACCCAGGGCGCCCGGGTGCACCTGTTCGTCCTGGTCGGCATCTTCGTGCTGCTCAAGGCCGTCGCCTACTGGGTGGACCGGTACGGCATCGACTTCTCCCAGCGCGGCGTGGTGCAGACCGGGGCGTCGTACACGGACGTCAACGCCGTGCTGCCGGCCAAGACGGTGCTGGCGGTGATCGCGTTGATCTGCGCCGCGCTGTTCTTCGCCGGCGCGATCCGGCGCAACTCGCTGCTGCCCGCCGTCGGGTTCGGCCTGCTCGTGCTCTCGGCCATCATCATCGGCGGGGTCTACCCGGCGATCGTGCAGCAGTTCGTGGTCAAGCCCAACGAGCTCGCCAAGGAAGGTCCGTACCTGACCCGCGAGATCAACAGCACCCGCCGCGCGTACGGGCTCACGAACGTGCAGGTGACGCCGTACTCTGCGGTGTCGCCGGAGTCGACGTCGGAACTGGCCCAGCAGGCCGCCGCGCTGCCCGACGTGCGCCAGCTGGATCCCGGGGTGGTGTCCGCGTCGTTCCAGCAGCTCCAGCAGGTCAAGGGGTATTACAAGTTCGCCAACGTGCTGTCGGTCGACAGGTACCAGGTCCCGGGCAGCTCGGTGCCGGAAGACATGATCGTCGGCGTCCGCGACATGTCGGGCCCGCCCGCCGGCCAGAACAACTGGATCAATGCTCACCTGGTCTACACCCACGGGTTCGGGTTCGTCGCCGCCGCCGCGAACTCCGCGTCGGACGGCGGCAACCCCGAGTTCACCGAGAGCGACATCCCGCCGTCCGGCGAGCTGAACGTGCAGCAGCCCCGGGTGTACTTCGGCGAGCAGGAGACCAGTTACGCGATCGTCGGCGGCCACCAGCTCGAGCTCGACTATCCCAACGCCAGTGCCGGCGGCCAGGCGAACACCACCTACTCCGGCAGCGGCGGCGTCCCGGTCGGCTCGCTGATGAACCGGCTGCTGTACGCGATCAAGTTCCGCGAGCTCAACATCCTGCTGTCCGGGGCCATCGACGGCAACTCGAAGATCATGTACATCAGGGACCCGCTGTCCCGGGTGGCCAAGGTCGCCCCGTTCCTCACCCTGGACGGCAACACCTATCCGGTCGTGGTCGGCGGGCAGATCTACTGGGTGGTGGACGCCTACACGACCACCGACAACTACCCGTACTCGCAGCGGCTGAGCCTGTCGCAGGCCAGCTCGAACAGCTACAGCCCGGGTGGCTCGGCCGTCGGCGCGGGCGATCAGGTGAACTACATCCGCAACTCGGTCAAGGCCGTGGTGAACGCCTACACCGGCGCGGTCACGCTGTACCAGTGGGGCGGCAACGATCCCGTGCTCAATGCCTGGAAGCAGGCCTTCCCCGGCGTGATCAAGCCCGAGAGCGCCATTCCCACGAACCTCCTGCCGCACCTGCGCTACCCCCCGATCCTGTTCGAGGTGCAGCGGCAGATCCTGGCGCAGTACCACGTGACCCAGGCCCCGGAGTTCTACGGCGGGCAGAACTTCTGGTCGGTGCCCATGGACCCGAGCGGCACCGCGCCCAACGTATCCAGCCAGCCGCCGTACTACGTCACGATGACCAGGCCGGGCCAGCCCCAGCCGGAGTTCTCGCTGACCACGTCGCTCACGCCGCGCGGCCGGCCCAACATGGCCGCGTACATGGAGGTCAACAGCAACCCGCTGAGCCGCGGATACGGCACGATCCAGGTCCTGCAGCTACCCCAGGACACCACGATCCGGGGCCCGCAGCAGGTCCAGAACGACTTTGAGTCCAACGCGGCCGTCGCCTCCGCGCTGACCCTGCTGCGGCAGGGCGGGTCACGGGTGACCCAGGGCAACCTGATCACGCTTCCGGTCGGCGGCGGCCTGATGTACTTCGAGCCCGTGTACGTGTCCCAGGCGGCCGCGGGCAGTTCCGGGGCCTACCCCACCCTGCAGGGGATGCTCGTGTACTACAACGGCCAGGTCGGGTACGGGTCCACGCTGGCCGTAGCGCTGGCTCAGGTGTTCGGCACCGCGCCCGCGCCGCCCAGCTCGGGCACCAGCCCGCCGCCCAGCAGCCACGGCGCGCCCGCGAACGCGACCGTGCTGAAGTACCTGGACCAGGCCGAGACTTACTACACCGCCGCGCAGGCCGCCCTGAAGAGCGGCAACTTCGCCGCCTACGGCCAGGACCTGACCCTGATGAAGACGGCGCTGGACAACGCGAAGAACGCGGCGCAGGGCAGTTCGTCTCACTCTCCGTCGCCGTCGCCGACCGCCAGTCCCTAGCCATAACGGGCCCGCAGCCGGGGCTCGGATTGCGGCCCGGTTGCGGCGGGGTTGCGGCTGTACGGCCAATCGATGCCGCCGCCCCGCCGCACGGGCACGCCGCCGCTCCGGAGGGCGTACGCTCGGTGCTGACGGGACATTCAGAGGAACGTTTGCCTGACCGGCGGGTCCCGCGCGCCGGCAGACCCCGGATGAGAGGAGCCGGACCAGTCGTGGCGCTCCGTGTGCTGGTTGACGCGACCGCTGTGCCCGCAGATCGTGGCGCGCTCGGCCGTTACGTTGACGGACTGGTCTGCGCCCTGGGCACGGCCGGGGCGGACCTGGCCGTGGCCTGCCAGCGCGCCGACGAAGAGAAGTACGGCCGCCTCGTCCCGGGCGCGCTGATCGTCGCCGGCCGCCGGCCATCGCGCACCGGCCCGCCCGGCTGGCCTGGGAGCAGAGCGGCCTGCCGCTGGTGGCCCAGCAGGTCGGCGCGGATGTCATCCACGCGCCGCACTACTCGATGCCGCTGCGGCCGGGCGCGCCCACCGTGGTGACCATCCACGACCTGACGTTCTTCACCGAGCCCGACGCCCACAGCCCGGTGACCGCGACGTTCTACAAGTCCGCGATCCGCACTTCGGCCCGCCGCGCCACCCGGCTCATCGTCCCGTCCAAGGCGACCAGGGACGAGCTCGTCCGCGTGCTCAGCGCGGACCCGACCCGCATCGACGTCGCCTACCACGGCGTGGACCACGCGATGTTCCGCGAGCCGGCCGAGGCCAAGGTCCGCCACGTCTCCGACCGGCTCGGCCTGCACGGCAAGCCTTACGTCGCCTACCTCGGCACGCTGGAGCCGCGCAAGAACGTTCCCGCGCTGATCAACGGGTGGTCCGAGGCCGTGGCCGATCTGTCCGAGCCGCCGGCCCTGGTCCTGGCCGGCGGCAGCGGCTGGAGCGAGGAAGTGGACGACGCGGTCGCGAACGTGCCCGCGCACCTGCGCCTGGTCCGGCCGGGCTACCTGCACTTCACCGACCTGCCGGGCTTCCTCGGCGGCGCGCTGGTCGTAGCGTTCCCGAGCACGGGCGAGGGCTTCGGGCTGCCGGTGCTCGAGGCCATGGCCTCGGGCGCGCCGGTGCTGACCACGCACCGGACGTCCCTGCCCGAGGTGGGCGGCGACGCGGTGGCCTACACCGAGCCGGACGCCGACAGCATCCGCGCCGCGCTGCGGGCCCTGCTCAACGACCCGGACCGCAGGCAGGCGCTCGGCGTGGCCGGCCACGCGCGGGCGCTCGAGTTCACCTGGGCCGCCTCGGCCGAGGCGCACATGGCGTCCTACGAGCGTGCGGCCGCGCAGGGACGCGAGTAGCCTGCCTGCCCATGCCGAGTAAACCGCGCCGTCCCGATTTTGCCGCTGCCCGCGGTGGGCCCGGGCTCGAGGCCATCCTCCTGGTCGGCGGCCAGGGCACGCGGCTGCGCCCGCTGACCATCGCGACCCCCAAGCCGCTGCTGCCGACCGCCGGGGTCCCGTTCCTCGCGCATCAGCTGGCGAAGGCGGCCGCGTCCGGGATCAGCCACGTGCTGATGGCCACCTTCTACCAGGCGGGGATGTTTGCCGAGTGCCTCGGGGACGGCTCGGCGTTCGGCCTGGAGATCGACTACATCCAGGAGGCGACCCCGCTCGATACCGGCGGCGCGATCCGCAACGCCGCGTCCGGCCTGCGCGGCGGCCCGGAGGACCCTGTCGTCGTGCTGAACGGCGACGTCCTGTCCGGCCACGACCTGGCCGCGCAGGTGACGGCGCATGAGAAGGCCGGCGCCGCGGTGACCCTGCACCTGGTCGAGGTGCCCGACCCGGCCCGGTTCGGCTGCGTCCCGACCGACGCCGACGGGCGGGTCACGGCGTTCCTGGAGAAGACACCGCACCCGGTGACCAACCGGATCAACGCCGGATGCTACGTCTTCACGCGGCACGTCATCGACCAGATCCCGCCTGGCCGGGTGTCGGTCGAGCGGGAGACGTTCCCCGGGCTCATCAGCCGCGGCGAGCTGGTCCTCGGTCATGTCGACACCTCGTACTGGCTCGACGTCGGGACCCCGGAGGCGTTCGTGCGCGGCTCGTGCGACCTGGTGCTCGGGAAGCTGGCCTCGCCCGCGCTGCCCGGCCCGTGCGGGCCGTCCCTGGCCCTGCCCGGCGCGGTCGTCGCGCCCGAGGCCAGGGTCGGCGGCGGCTCGGTCATCGGCGCGGGGTGCCGCGTCGGCCCGGGAGCGGAGATCGACGGCAGCGTGCTGTTCGACGGCGTGACCGTGAGCCCGGGAGCGGTGATCCGGTCGGCCGCGGTCGGCCGCGGCGCGCGGATCGGCGACGGGGCGGTCCTGGACGGCGTCGTGATCGGCGACGGGGCCAGGATCGCTCCCGGCAACGAGCTGGCCCGGGGGCTGCGGGTATGGCCGGACGTGGAGATCGGCCCGACCTCGATCCGGTTCTCCACGGACGCGTGAGGCCGCAGCGGTGGTCGCTCCTGGGCCGCGAGCCGGGGATCCGGGGCCGGACCTCACGCCGCTGACCCGGGAGTGGAGCCCGTCGTACCCCGTTGACGTGCGGTTGATCTTGTCCGTGCACGCCCGCGGGCCGCGCGATCCCGCGTACCGCACCGACGCGTCCGGGGCCGTGTGGCGCACGGTGCTGGCGCCCGGCGGCCCGGGCACGCTACGGGTGGCGGCCCGCGGCGGCAGGGTCACCGCGGCCGCCTGGGGGCCGGGGGCGGGGTGGCTGCTGGAGATGCTGCCTGCGCTGCTCGGCTCCGGCGATGACCTGTCGGGCTTCGCCCCCGCCCACCCGCTGCTGCGGGAGATGGCCGCCCGGCACCCCGGCGCCCGGGTCGGCCGGTCCGGGCGCGTGCTCGAGGCGCTGATCCCGGCGATCCTGGAGCAGAAGGTGGTCGGGGCGGAGGCCCGCCGCGCGTGGCATTACCTGCTGCGCCGGTTCGGCCAGCCCGCTCCCGGGCCGGCCCGGCCGGCCTGCGGGTGTTCCCGGACGCGCGGACCTGGGCGCAGATCCCGTCCTGGGACTGGCACCGGGCGGGCGTGGAGCCGGGACAAGCCCGCACGATCGCGGGAGCGGCGCGCGTGGCGGCCCGGCTGGAGGAGATCGCCGCGATGCCGCCCGGCGACGCCGACCGCAGGCTGCGGTCGCTGCCGGGCGTCGGGCCGTGGACCTCGGCCGAGGTCAGGCAGCGCGCCTGCGGCGACGCGGACGCGGTGTCGGTCGGCGACTACCACCTGCCCGCCGTGGTCGGCTGGGCGCTGGCCGGCCGGATCGTCGATGACGAGGGCATGCTGCAACTGCTGGCGCCGTACGCCGGGCACCGGTACCGGGCGACCAGGCTGGCGGAACTGAGCGGCGTGCATCCGCCGCGTCGCGGCCCGCGGCTGGCCCTCCGGGAGTACCGTGCCTTCTAGCCCCGGGCGGCCGAACCGGATTCGGCCCGGTGCGCCAAACGGATATCACCAGAATCACCCCAGAGTGTCCGCCGATTCAGTTAATATGCGGACATGGAGCTGGAAGCGCCTCTTGACGCATTCGCGCGTGAGCAGCAGGCCGGCCTCGGCGCGCTGGCCAGGCTGTCCAGGCCCGGCGACTCGGAGCGGCCCGAGGGCGGTGGCTGGGATCCGCCCTGGGACCCGCGGGCCGGTGATTGGGATCCGCGGTGGGCGGACGGCGACCTGCCGTACGCCGCGGAGCCCGGCATTCCGGACGTGTCGTACAGGTCATCCGGACCCTGGCGCTGATCCGGCCCCGGGCCGCCGCGCGGCGGCCGCTTAGGCTGGTGGTCATGAGCGACGACGGGCCTACCCCACGCCCCCGCCCGAAGCCACACACCCTCCCGTCCGGCGGCGCGCTGCGCCGCGTGCTGGCCCGGGCCAGGGACGGCAAGGCCCTGGACCACGCCGAGGCCGCCGCGCTCCTGCAGGCCCGCGGCGATCAGCTCGGCGAGCTCCTCGGCTATGCCGCGCGGACCAGGGACGCCGGACTGCAGCGCGCGGGCCGGCCCGGGATCATCACCTACTCCCGCAAGGTCTTCGTACCGCTGACCCGGCTGTGCCGGGACCGTTGCGGATACTGCACGTTCGCCACCGTGCCCGGCCGGGTGGACAGCCCCTACCTGTCACCGGACGAGGTCATCGACATCGCGGCCCGGGGCGCGGCGCTCGGCTGCAAGGAGGCGCTGTTCACGCTCGGCGACCGGCCGGAGGACCGCTGGCGCCCGGCCCGTGAGTGGCTGGACGCGCATGGCTACGACGACACCCTGTCCTACGTCCGGGCCATGGCCATCCGGGTGCTCGAGGAGACCGGGCTGCTGCCGCACCTCAACCCGGGCGTGCTGACCTGGCAGGACTTCCAGCGGCTCAAGCCGGTGGCGCCGTCCATGGGGATGATGCTGGAGACCACGGCGCAGCGGCTCTACACCGAGCGCGGCGCCCCGCACTTCGGCAGCCCGGACAAGGATCCCGCGGTGCGGCTCCGGGTGCTGGAGGACGCCGGCCGCAGCAACGTCCCGTTCACGACCGGCATCCTGATCGGCATCGGCGAGACCCTGGCCGAGCGCGCGGACTCGATCTTCGCGATCCGCAAGGTGGCCCGCGAGTACGGCGGCATCCAGGAAGTCATCGTGCAGAACTTCCGGGCCAAGCCGGACACGGCGATGCGCGGCGTGCCCGACGCCGAGCTGGACGACCTGGCCGCCACGATCGCCGTGACCCGGCTGGTCCTGGGCCCGGGCGCGAGGATCCAGGCCCCGCCCAACCTGATCGGTGACCAGTACCGGATGATCCTGGCCGCGGGCATCGACGACTGGGGCGGGGTGTCGCCGCTGACCCCGGACCACGTGAACCCCGAGCGCCCGTGGCCCCAGATCGACGACCTGGCCGAGCGCACCGCGGCCGAGGGCTTCGAGCTGGCCGAGCGGCTCACCATCTACCCCGGCTACATCCGCGAGCCTTGGCTCGATCCCCGGGTCGCCCCGCACGTCGCGGCGCTGGCCGACCCGGCCACCGGCCTGGCCCGGGCGGGCGCGATGCCGCGCGGGCGGCGCTGGCAGGAGCCGGACGGCGGCTGGGGCGGGGCCGCGGGCCGGACCGACCTGCACGTCACGATCGACACGACCGGCCGGACCGCCGACCGCAGGGACGACTTCGCCGAGGTGTACGGCGACTGGGCGGAGGTGGGCACGCGGATCGAGCCCGCCGCCCGGCGGGCCGCGGCGGGCCAGGGGGCGCCGGCCCGGCTGCGGGCCGAGGTGCTGGCCGCCCTGCGCCGGGCCGAGCAGGCCCCCGCGGGCCTGTCCGACGCCGAGGCCCTGGCCCTGCTCGACGCCGACGGCGCGGAGCTTGAGGCGCTCGCCGGGCTGGCCGACGCGCTGCGCCGGGACGCGGTCGGCGACGACGTCACCTACGTGGTCGACCGCAACATCAACTTCACCAACGTGTGCTACACCGGCTGCCGGTTCTGCGCCTTCGCCCAGCGGCGCACCGACGCCGACGCCTACACGCTGTCGCTCGCGCAGGTCGGCGACCGGGCGCAGGAGGCCTGGCAGGCCGGGGCCACCGAGGTGTGCATGCAGGGCGGCATCCACCCGGACCTGCCCGGCACCGCCTACTTCGACCTGGCCGCCGAGGTGAAGCGGCGCTGCCCGGGCATCCACGTGCACGCGTTCTCGCCGATGGAGGTCATGAACGGGGCGTCGCGTACCGGCTTGCCCGTACGGGAGTGGCTGACGGCGGCCCGCGAGGCCGGCGTGGACTCGCTGCCGGGCACCGCGGCCGAGATCCTGGACGACGACGTCCGCTGGGTACTGACCAAGGGCAAGCTGCCGGCCGCGGCCTGGATCGAGGTGATCACCACCGCGCACCAGCTCGGCATCCCGACCTCGGCGACGATGATGTACGGGCACGTGGACACGCCCGCGCACTGGGTGGCGCACCTGCGGGTCATCCGCGGGATCCAGGAACGTACCGGCGGCTTCACCGAGTTCGTGCTGCTGCCGTTCGTGCACGCCAGCTCGCCGATCTACCTGGCCGGGCTGGCCCGGCCCGGCCCCACCCGGCGAGAGAACCGGGCGGTGCACGCGGTGTCCCGGCTGATGCTGCACGGCGCGATCGGCAACATCCAGTGCTCCTGGGTGAAGCTGGGCGACGAGGCCTGTCGCGAGATGCTCGCCGGCGGCGTCAACGACCTGGGCGGGACGCTGATGGAGGAGACCATCAGCCGGATGGCCGGGTCGCAGAACGGCTCGTTCAAGACCATCAGCCAGCTCGCGGCGATGGTCGCCCCGAGCGGGCGCCCGATGCGGCAGCGGACGACGACCTATGGGAACCCCGATCCAGAACGGGTAGCCGCGGCACTGGCCAGCGACGGTGTCTGCGCCTCGGTGCGGGGTACCCGGTCGTCGCTGCCGCTGCTCGGCGCGTGAGTCACCGGTCTGTGTTCGCTACCTGCTGCGCGAGAGGCTGTCGCAAAATCGGTTTCTGACCGGTCGGCGTGCCGTCTGGCCTGGTAAGCAGCGGTTTGCAATGATTTGATCATGGCGAAACGGTTCCGTCCGGTGCACCGGGATCAGCCGTTCCTGCTGCCGCCGGATATGCGGGAGTGGCTGCCGGCTGGTCACCTGGCGTGGTTCGTGATCGATGCGGTGGACGTGCTGGACATCTCGCGGTTCGCGGCCCGCCAGACGCCGCGCGGGTCGGTGGCGGGCCGGGCGGCATATGACCCTCGGGTGCTGCTGGGGCTGCTGGCGTACGGGTACGCGGTGGGGGTGCGGTCGTCGCGGCGGATCGAGCGGGCGTGCCGCGAGGATGTGGCGTTCCGGGTGATCTGCGCGCAGGATGTCCCCGATCATGCGACGACCGCGCGGTTCCGGCGGGAGCATTTCGCGGACCCGGCGGCGATGGGGCAGCTGTTCGGCGAGGTGCTGGTGCTGGCGGCGCGGGCCGCCTGGGCAAGCTGGGGCAGATCGCGGTGGACGGGACGAAGATCGCCGCCAGCGCGTCGAAGGACGCCAACCGCACCGAGGCGGGGCTGCGGGAGCTGGCCCGGCAGATCCTGGCCGAGGCGGAGGCGGTGGATGCGGCCGAGGATGCGCTGTTCGGGGAGGCCCGCGGGGATGAGCTGCCGGACGAGCTGGCTGATCCGGTGACCCGCAGGGAGCGGATCCGCAAGGCGCTGGCCGGGCTGGAAGCCGAGCGCGCGGCTGCACAGCAGAAGCGGGACCAGCAGGCCAGCGCCTATCTGGAGCGGCATGAGGCCGGCCGTGGCGGCCGGGCGCCCCGGCAGGCGCGGGTCGCGGCTGCACAGGCGAAGCTGGACCGTGAGATCGCCCGCTACCAGGCCAAGACCGCGGCCCGGCAGGCTCGCGCGAAGGCGGCCCGCCAGGCCGGGCGCCGGGTGCCCGCTGGCAAGCCGCCGGTGCCGGTCAGCGAGTACTGCCGGGTCAAGGCCGCCGCCGCCAGGCTGGCCAGCGCCAAGGCCAGCGCCGCCCAGCCCGTGCCGGGGGCCGCCGCGGAGGGCGAAGACCGCGGCCCGGTACGCAACATCACCGACCCCGATTCGCGGCTGATGCCGGTGCGCGGCGGCGGGTTCATCCAGGGCCTGAACGCCCAGGCGGTCTTCAGCACCGACGGGCTGTGCCTGGCCGCCAGAGTCACCCAGGACACCACCGACTACGCCAGCTTCGAGCCCATGATGCGCGAGGCCCAGGCCACGCAGGACCTGCTGCGCGCTCACGCGCGCGGACCGCTGCACCGGCTGCGCGCCAAGATCGGCGTCATGCTCGCCGACGCCGGGTACTGCTCGGAACCCAACTTGACCTGCCCCGGCCCGGACCGCCTGATCGCCGTCGGCAAGCGCCGCGACCTCGAGCACGCCACCAGCGACCACCCTGCCGCGGCCGCGGGGGGCCGCGGCGGCCAGGCGGCCGCGGCCATGGCTGCCCGGCTGGCCACTCCCCAGGGCCTGGTCACCTGCCGGCGCCGCGGCCCGCTCGCCGAAGGCCCGTTCGGCAACACCAAGCACAACCGCGGCTTCCGCCGGTTCTCCCTGCGCGGGCTGCCCCGCGCCGAGGGGGAATGGGCTTTCCAGAACGCGGCCGGCAACCTCCTGAAGATCCACGCCACCGGGTGGCAGCCAGCGGCGGCGCCCTAAACCGCCACCACTCGCCCCAGACCCCGGGTAATCGCCGGCCCGGGCCATCCAGACCCCCCGACCAAACCCGGCACCGCTGACCGCTGACCGCAACAGCCCAGGCATCAGACAATTCCGCGACAGCCCCGCGAGCAGCAGGTAGCGAACACACCCGCCGAGCAGGGATTCTCACCAGTCACAGGGTCATCAGGAAGCTCTCCGGGTCCCGTTCGGGGCGCGGCCGCGGCGGCGCGGCGGCGTGGCCGACGCCGACCGCGCCCATCGGCTCCCAGCCGGCCGGCAGGCCGAGCGAGCCCGCGGCCACCTGCGGGCAGAACAGGGTGCTGGACACCCAGCAGGACCCGAGCCCTTCCACCGCGAGCGCGACGAGCAGGTTCTCCACCGACGCGCCCATCGCGACCAGGAACATCGCGCGCTCGGCGGCCGAGCGCCGCTGGTCCGGATAGGGGTGCGCCGCCTCGGCGGCCAGGCACGGCACGATGATCAGCGGCGCCCGGCGCAGCGGCTCGCCGCGCCGGACCCGCCGGGCGATCTGCTCCTCGGTGAACCCGTCGCCGCGCAGGTCGGCGGTCCACGCCGCGAGCATGTCGTCCAGCAGCGCGGTCCTGGCCTGCTGCGACTGCGCCACCGCGAACCGCCACGGCTCGCTGTGGTGCGGGGCCGGCGCGGTCAGCGCGGCCGCGATCGCGCGGCGGACCGCCCCGGGGTCAACGGGCTCGGCGGTGAACTCGCGGACGGTCCGGCGCGCCTGCAGCACGTCGGCGGCGCCCAGGCGGAACATGTCCTCCGCGGCCGGACGGATCAGCGCGGCGGCCCCCGGGCCGTCGGATCCGGTCACCAGCTCGGCCAGGCCCCGCACGACCGCCACCGGGACCTGCGCGGTCTTGCCCTTGACCAGGTCGGCCGCGGCAGCGATCTCGTCCGCGACGGCCGCGATCGTCACCTCCATCGTGTTGCCGAACGTGTCGGCCTGGCCGCGGTGGTCGCGCAGCGGCGTGAGCCCGGCCGCGCCGATCGCGGCGTCGGTCTGGCCGATGCGCCACGGCCGGCCCATGGTGTCGGTGATAACGACGCCCACGTTGATCCCGCGCCGCTCGCCGAGCGCCTTGCGCAGGCGCCGGGCCGAGCCGTCCGGATCCTCGGGCAGCAGCACCACGGTGCCCGGCGCCGTGTTGGAGTTGTCCACCCCGGCGGCCGCCAGCACCAGGCCGTGCCGGGTCTCGGCGATCCTGGTCGGGCCGCGCCGCGCCACCACCCGGACCGCCTCGTCGTCGATCGCGCGTTCCCGGTCCGCGCGGATCACCCGGCCCTCCGCCTTGCTGACGATCTTCGACGTGACGACCACGATGTCGCCGTCCCGCAGGTCGGGCGCGGCGTCGCTGATCAGCCGCCCGAGGTCGGTGCCGGGCGTGATCTCCGGCAGCCCGGGGACGCCGGTGATCTGTATCATTTTCCCGCTCGCTTCCGGGGCGCTTTGAGGCGCCGCCTTCCCTCGTCGCTCGGTCGCAGGCTCCCTCGCTCCTCAGTCCAGACGGCACCGCGCCCCTCCAGCTCGCTCATCGCTCGCCGGAAAACCACCGGCTCACTCATGGGCCAACTCCGTAGCGAGGGACAGGGCGGCCCGGGCGATCTCGGCGGACGCGGCCAGATCCGTCATGTAGAGGGGAAGCGCCCGGACCGCGATCCCGGCTAGCCGTGGGTCGTCGGCCGCCGCCTTGTCCTGGTCGTCGACCAGCCAGCCGTCGAGCAGCCCGGCCCCGTAGTGCGCGGCGACCGCGGTGGCGGTCGTCTCCACGCCGATCGCGGCCAGGCACGCGTCGGCCATGCCGCGCACCGGCGCCCCCCCGATGATCGGCGAGACTCCCACCACGGTCTGGGCGCGCACCGCGTCGGCGATCCCGGGGACCGCGAGGATGGCCCCGACGCTGACCACCGGGTTGGACGGCGGGAACAGCACGCAGTCCGCGGCGGCGATCGCGTCCAGCACTCCCGGCGCCGGCGCCGCCGTCTCGGCCCCGGTGAACGTGATCGCGGCGGCCGGGACCGCGGCGTGCATCCGGACCCACCACTCCTGGAAGTGCACGGTCCGGCGGGCCGCGTCCCCGTACTCTCCGTCTTCCCCGCCCTCTCCGTCTTCCCCGCCCTCTCCGCCTTCCCCGCCCTCTCGCGTCTTCCCCGCCCTCTCCGTCTTCCCCGCCCGTGGCCAGCGTCACGTGGGTCTCGACCCGGTCGTCGGTCATCGGCAGCAGGACGACTCCGGGCTGCCACCGCTCGCTCAGCGCCCTGGTGGCCGCGGACAGCGGGCGGCCCTCCCGCAGCATGCTGGTCCGCGCGATATGCGTGGCGAAGTCACGGTCGCCGAGGCTGAACCAGCCCGGTCCCGCGCCGTAGGCGGCGAGCTCGTGCAGCACGGTGAACGTCTCGTCGGCGCGTCCCCAGCCTTGCTCCTCGCTGATCCCCCCGCCCAGCGTGTACATGACGGTGTCCAGGTCGGGGCTCACGTGCAGGCCGAACAGGCTGATGTCGTCGCCGGTGTTGCCGATGACCGTGATCTCGGCCTCGGGCGCGGCGGCCTTCAGGCCGCGCAGGAAGCGGGCGCCGCCCACGCCGCCGGCCAGAACGGTGATGCGCATGCCGGAAGTCTCGCAACTGGCCGGAGCCGGCCTCCCGCGAGCCCCCCGGAAACCGCGCCGGCGGGGGCTCCGACCCCCCCGCATACCCCCGGAAAACACGCGGCAGCGGGCGCGCCGCGCGGCCGCCGCCAGCCATCGAAAGTGGTCATTATCACGTATCCCCCTTGACTTAGTGCAAGACACGCGGGTGTAATTTCAACTGTGTAATTCTCGTGTCCGGGGCGTGGCGCGAGCCGACGGGGTTAACCGGAGGGGGCTGGAGGTGCGCTGTGGCTGAGGTCATCGTCTCGCTGATGCACGACGGGTTCGGCATCGACGCTGACGATGCCGAAGAGCTGAGCTGGCAGGATCGCGCGCTCTGCGCGCAGACCGATCCGGAGGCGTTCTTCCCTGAGAAGGGAGGCTCGACCCGCGAGGCCAAGAAGGTCTGCCGGTCCTGCGAGGTCCGGGCCGAGTGCCTGGAGTACGCGCTGGAGCATGACGAGCGCTTCGGCATCTGGGGCGGGCTGTCCGAGCGCGAGCGCAGGCGGCTCAAGCGTCAGGCCATGTAGGCCTGGACAGGACGCCGGGCGGACGGCCGCAGGCCGGAGCCCTGCCGGGCCCCGGAGACCCGGGGCCAAGCAGGGCATCTGGCCGTCTTGATACTCCCCCTTCGCGTATTGTTCACGGGGTACCGCCGCCCCGCATGACCGGACCGCAAGCCCTCCCGCCGGCCCGCAGGTGGCCTTCTAAACAGCGAGCGGACCCCACTTGTCGCCGAACGAGACCTACTCGCAGCACGTCGTAACCGCGGTGATCGTCGCGCATGACGGCGCCGCGTGGCTGCCGCGCGTCGTCCAGTCCCTGCTTGATCAGACCAGGCCGGTGCAGCGCGTCGTCGCGGTCGACACCGGCAGCCGGGATCGCAGCGGCTCGCTGCTGGTCGGCCTCCTCGGCCAGGGCTCCGTGTTCGGCATGGACCGCAGCAGCGGTTACGGCGCGGCGGTCACGCGCGCGCTGCAGCACCGCGCGGCGAACGTGAACGTTCCCGGCGCGCCGAGCATCCCGGGAGGGGATCACGCGGAGTGGGTGTGGCTGCTGCACGACGACTGCGAGCCCGCTCCCGACGCCCTGGAGCAGTTGCTCCGCGGGGCCGCGGAGACCCGGTCGGCCGCGGTGCTCGGCCCCAAGGTCAGGGACTGGGCCGACCGCCAGGTGATCCTCGAGGCCGGGGTGACCATCGATACCGTGGGCCGCCGGATCACCGGCATTGAGCCACGCGAGGTGGACCAGGGCCAGCACGACGGGGACCGCGATTGCCTGGCCGTGGGCAGCGCGGGCATGCTGGTCCGGCGCGACATCTGGGACTCGGTCGGCGGCTTTGACCCCGCCATGCCCCTGTTCCGGGAAGATGTCGACTTCTGCTGGCGGATACATGCGGCCGGCTACCGGGTCCGGGTGATCACCGACGCCATCGTGTACCACGTGGAGGCCTCCGCGCGCCGGCGGCGGCCGATATCGGTGGCCCGGCGCCCTCGCCAGCTGGACCGGCGTAACGCGATGCTGACCCTGCTCGGGAACCTCCCCGCGCTGCCGATGCTCGCCTCGGCGGTCGGCAACCTGACCATCTCCCTGCTGCGCACGCTGTACTTCCTGCTCGCCAAGCGCGTGGCCGCGGGGCTGGATGAGCTGGCGGCCGTCGGCTCGGTGTTCGGCCACCCGTTCCGGCTGCTGACGCTGCGCCGCCGCCGGGCGCTGGGCCGGCGGCAGGCCTACGGGCGGTTGCGCGGCGACCTGCCGCCGGGCCGGTCGGTGCGGCGGACCGCGGAGTTCGCCGCGTCGGCGCTGTCCAGGTCGGGCCCGGCGGACACGGCGGGCTCGCACCACGCGACCGACGACCCCGACGAGGCCGATTTCCTGCTCACCGACACCGGGCTGGCGCAGCGCATCCTGACCAACCCCGGCGTGCTGCTGTTCCTCGCCCTGACCGTGGTCGCCCTGGTCGCCGAGCGCTCGCTGCTCGGCTCGGGACCGCTCGGCGGCGGTGCGCTGCTGCCGGCCTGGGGCGGCGCCGCCGCACTCTGGCACGAGTACCTGCAGGGCTTCCACCCGGTGGGGGTCGGCTCCGGCACCAGCGCGCCCCCGTACCTGGCCATCGTCGCCGTGCTTGCCACCGTGCTCGGCGGCAAGCCGTGGCTGGCCGTTGACGTGATCCTGCTCGGCTGCGTGCCGCTGGCCGGCGTCACCGCGTTCCTCGCGGTACGGCGGGTCACGCGTTCCACGCCGGTCCGGGTGTGGGCAGCGGCCTCGTACGCGCTGCTGCCCGTGGCCGCGGGCACGATCGCCGCGGGCCGGCTCGGCACCGCCGTGGTCTTCGTACTGCTGCCGGTGATCGCCCTGCTGGCCGGGCGGATGCTGACTCAGCCGGGCCGCCGGGCCCGCCGGGCCGCCTGGGCCACCGGGCTCACGATCGCGGTCGCCGCCGCGTTCGTCCCGCTGGTCTGGGCCGTGGTCCTGGTCGCCGCCCTCGCCCTGATCGCCGTCCGGCCCGCCATGTGGCGCAACCTGACCATCGTCGCGGTGGTGCCGGCGGTGCTGCTCCTGCCCTGGGCGGTTCAGGTCGCGTCGAATCCCTCTGCGCTGCTGCTCGAGGTGGGCCTGCAGCAGCCCGGCCTGGCCGCCCGTGACCTGCCGGCCCGGTCCCTGATACTGCTGAGCCCGGGCGGCCCCGGCCTCCCCGCGGTATGGGTGACGGCCGGGATCGTCTTCACGGCCCTGGCCGCGCTGCTGCTGAGCAGGCGCCGGATCCTCATGCTGGCGGGCTGGGGCGTGGCCCTGACCGGGTTGCTGGTCGCGGTGACCGTCAGCCGCATCATGGTCACGCCGGCCGCCGGCGGATCCGCGGTGTCGGCCTGGCCCGGCGTGGCCCTGCTGATCGCCGCCATGGGCCTGCTGATCGCTGGCGTCACCGCGGGCGAGGCGCTGCTGCGCAGCGACCGGGCCGATGACGGGACGCCGGGAGGCGGCCAGAAGGGCGGTCCGCGCGCGCTGCGCGGGATGGGGGTGGCGGTGCTGGCCGTCGTCGCCTGCTCGGCACCGGTCCTCGCCGCCGCGTCCTGGGTGGCGAACGGCGTTCGCGGTCCGGTGAGTCCCGTGGCCGGCCCGGTCGTGCCCGCCGTGATCTCCGCCTCGCCCGAAAGCGACCTGCAGCTGAGAACGCTCGTGCTGCGCTCGGACGGCAGCCAGGTGAGCTACGCGCTGCTGCGCGGGGCCAGCCCGTCGCTCGGCGACGCGGACCTGGCGCCGGTGCCTACGGCCCAGCGCGCCCTGGGCGTCACCGTGGCGGCGCTGGTCGCCCCGAATGGCGGCGAGGCGGTCGACCAGGGTCAGCAGCTCGCCCAGTTCGACATCGGCTTCGTGCTCCTGCCCGCCCCGGTGAACCAGAACCTGGCCCGGCTGCTGGACGGCGTCGCGGGCCTGCAGCCGCTCAGCGCAACGTCGGCCTTTGACGTGTGGCGCGTGAGCGGGCTGCCGGCCCGGGTCCGGGTAGTGGAATCCACGGGGACGGTGGTGGCCCTGCCGTCCGGGCCGGTCGGCATGGCGGGAGTGCCGGCCCCCGCGGCAGGCGGGACGCTCGAGCTGGCCGAGCCGGCCGGCGGGTGGGCAGCCACCCTGAACGGGAAGCCGCTGGCCCCCGTGGCCTCGTCAGCGGGCGGCTGGGCGCAGGCGTTCCGGCTGCCCCCGGGCGGGGGCGTGCTCGCCATCGGCCACAACCAGACGGGCCGCGACCTGATCCTGATCCTGGAGTTGCTCGCTGTGGTGGTGGTGGTCGCGCTGGCCCTGCCCGGGTCCCGGACGGCCGCGGAGCAGAGCGCGCCGGCCCCGGCCCGAGCGGGGGCGGCGGGCGGGGGCCAGGCCGGCGAGGCGGCCGAGGGCGCCGGACCGCCCGGCGGGCGCCGGGCTCGCGCCCGCGGCGGGCGGGCGGCGCGCGGGCCGCGGCGGGACCGGGATACCACACCAGGCCCGCGCCGTGACCGGCGCGGCCGGCCGGCCACTCGGCGGCGGCCCGTGGCCGCGGATACCTCAGCGGGGGGCGCAGGCCGGCGGCCCACGGGCTCGCGTGTCGTGGCCGGGGGTGACGCCGGAGGACGGCGCGGCGGGTTCGCAGGCACCGTGGCCGGAGGCCGACGAGCCCGAGGATGGCGGAGCATCGTGGCCGGGGGATGACCAGTCCGCGGTCGTGGGGCCGACGTGGTCCGACGACAAGCCGGGCGCGGGAGCGCCATGGCCGGGAGATGACGAGCCGGCGGGCGCGGGCCGGTCGTGGCCCGAGGCGGAACCGTCGGGTGCCGGGGCGCCGTGGCCGGGAGACGAGCCGGCCGACGATGAGCTCGCGGGTGCCGGGGCGCCGTGGCCGGGAGACGAGCCGGCCGACGATGAGCTCGCGGGTGCCGGGGCGCCGTGGCCCGGGGCCGGGCCATCGGGTGCCGGGATGCCGTGGCGCGAGGCGGACCCGGCGGATGGCCCCCCGGGTCCCGGGACGTCCTGGCCGTCCGGGGAGCAGGATGGCTGGCCCGCGCCGCCGCCGTCCAGCTGGCCTGAGTCGGCCCCGCCATCCGGCTGGCCTGGGGCCCCGCAGCCGTCCGGCTGGCCGGACCGGCGCGGTGACAGCCTCGATCCGCTGCCGCCGCCCGGCGGCCGCCGCCACCGGCGGCCCGGGCCACCCGAAGATGACGAGTCAGCCCGGTGGCCGGTCCCGGAACATGATTCCGGAGGGGACGCCTGGTGAGGCGCTTCGTCGCGAACAAGTACGTGCTGGCGCTGCTGGTGGTCATAGCCCTGGCCGCGGTATTCGGGCTGGCCAGCGCCAGCCACCCGGCGGCCCTGGCCGCCGGCCCGCAGAAGCCCGGTCCGGCGCGGGCCACCGTGTCCGCGGCGTTGCGCGCCTGCCCGGCGCCCGGGTCAACGGGTGCCACCGCGTCCGGGCTCGCGCTGGCCGCGGCGTCGTCGGGCTCCGGCCAGGCTGAGGTGACCCGCCTGTCCCCCGTAAGCGCCACGGTCCCGCCCGCCCCGCTGCACGTTCTCACCCAGCCCGGCCAGCTGTCGCTGGTGGACGTGGCCCCGGCCCCTGCCCTGAGTCATGGCCTGTCCCAGCAGTTCGCGGCGCAGGCCAGCGCTTCGGTGCCCACGGGCCCCGCGCGAGGCGGCGTGATGATCCAGGCCAGCGGCGCCATGGCGCGCGGGCTCGAAGCCGAGCAGACGAGCGCCGGAGGGCTGGCCACCGCGCAGTGCCAGAGCCCGGGCACCGATTTCTGGTTCGTCGGCCCGGGACAGAAATCGGTCGCCGATATCCAGCTCTACCTGATGAACACCGACAGCCAGGCGGCCGACGCGACGGTCCAGATCCTCACCGACAGCGGCCCGGTTCTGGGCAGCACCGACGCCGGGATCGGGGTCCCGCCGCACGGGCTCGTCGTCCAGTCCCTGGCCCGGCTGCTGCACGGGTCCCGGGTGGCCGCCCTGAACGTGACCACCAGCGTCGGCCGTGTCGTCGCCGCGGTCCTGGAGACCTCAGGCAGCAGCCAGCCCGGCGCCTGGCTGCCCGCGGCCCAGGCCCCGGCGACGAGCCAGGTGCTGCCGGGCCTGCCGGGCACGCCCGGAGGACGGGAGCTCTACATCGCGGTGCCCGGCGCGACCAACGCGCAGGTCAAGGTGACCGCGATTACCGCCAGAGGCTCGTACCAGCCGACGGGCGGCAACGGGATCGACCTCCCGGGCGGGTCGGCGGTCGCGCTGGCGCTGCCCTCGCTGGCCGGGATCCCGGCCGCGATCCAGGTCTCGTCCGGCGTGCCGGTGACCGTCTCCATGAGCGTCCCGGGCGGGGCGCCCGGGGCGCCGGGCGCGTTCACCGCCGCCGCCACGCCGGTGCAGGAGCAGGGCGTGATCGCGGGCAACCCGGCCGGCTCGGGCGGTACCTCCACGGTGGTGCTTTCGGCCCCTCAGGCCGCGGCCCAGGTCAGCGTGACCGAACTGACGGCCGCGGGCCAGGCCAGCGTGCCCGCCCGCACGGTGGTTCTGGCGGCCGGGCACACCGCGGTCCTCACGCTGGCCGTGCCGCGCGAGGCCGGCCGTCGCCGTTCGCGGTCGTGATCACCCCGCTGGCCGGCTCGGGCCCGGTCTACGCCGGGCGGGTGGTCACCCAGGGCGGTGCGGTGCGGTCCATCCTCCCCGTGACCAGCTCGCTGACCTGGGTTCCGCTTCCGGCCGTGCACAACTCGGTGACGACCGCGCTGCCCTGACGGTTCAGTGCTGGCCCGGGGGACGACCCCCGGAACCCCCGCTCAGTCCTCGTCCGGGTAGCCCGGGTCGACCGCCTGCGGGTCAAGGCCGAGCAGCCGGGCGAACTCCTCGACGATCACGTCCAGCACCAGCTCGCCGAGGTCGTCCTCGTCGTCGGCGCGGGCCATCAGGGGGCGCCGGTAGAGCACGATGCGAGCGGGCCGGGCGGGATGCTGCGGGTCGCCGGCCCCGGCGAGCCGGGGTCGAGCCGGGCCAGCGGCACCGGATCCGGCTCGTCGTCAGGCAGGTCAGCGGCAGGGATCTCCTCGACCGCGAACTCAACGCCGGACAGCTCCGCCTCCCAGCGCGGTTCGAGCTGAGCAACGGCCTCGAGCACCAGGTCGTCGAAGCGCTGCGCGCGGCTGCGGTACAGCGGCACATCCTGCGGGGTGAGCGTGCCGCGCAGGCCCCGGCCGCGAGAGTCCCGCCGCCTGATCCGCGCCGGCGGCCGGCCTCCGGGAGCCTGGCCGCTGCGATCGTCCACAGGTACCGAGCGTATCCGGGCCGCCCGGCCGTGGGAGGCACTCGAGACACGATCGCGCCGAGTGCCCCAGGTGATGGCGTTACCGCCCGCGGGTCGATACCGTCAGCCGTTGTGAGCGCCCTACGCGAGCCTGCCTGCCGCGGGAGGCGTTCGCCCGCCGTCGGCGCGGTCGTGAGGGAGGCGGGACGTTGAGTTCTCGTCGCTGCAGCAGGCCCGCGTGCAAGCAGGCTGCCGTGCACACGCTCACCTACGTCTACCGCGACTCCACGGCGGTTCTCGGCCCGCTCGCCGCCTACGTGGAACCGCACTGTTACGACCTGTGCGCTTCCCATGCCGACCGGATGACCGTGCCCATCGGCTGGGAGGTGGTCCGGCTCCCGGACGGCCCGGCCGAGGAGCAGGAGGACGATCTGGAGGCGCTGGCCAACGCGGTGATGGAGGCGACGGCACCGCACACGCCCGGCGAGCCGGTCGGCCAGGGGGTCGAGGTCGGCCGGCGCGGCCATCTCCGCGTGCTGCGTTCTGCACCGCAAGACAGCGGGACGCGCTAGGCCGGCGTGGCTCCGCCGCGGCGGCGTGCCCGGTAGGCTCGGTGTCCATCTATCGCGGCCGGGCGCGTCGTGACCAGGACGGCCCGTGCTTGACCCCGAGCAGCAACCGCGGGAGGCAACCTTTAGTGGCCGAGTACGCGAAGATCTTCAAGGCATACGACATCCGCGGAACGGTGCCCGACGAGCTCGACGAGGGCGTGGCGGAGGCGGTCGGCGCGGCCTTCGCGCGGCTGACCGGCGCGCCGGCCCTGGTGACCGTGCACGACATGCGCACCTCTTCCGGGCCGCTGGCCGACGCCTTCGGGCTGGGCGCGGCCTCCCAGGGAGCCGACGTGGTGTCCGGCGGGCTGGGCTCGACCGACATGCTCTATTACGCGAGCGGCAGCCTCGGCATCCCGGGCGCGATGATCACGGCCAGCCACAACCCGGCCAAGTACAACGGCATCAAGCTCTGCCGCGAGGGCGCGAAGCCGGTCAGCTCCGATACGGGTCTGGCGGAACTGCGCGCGATGGCCGAAAGCGGCGTGCCGGCCGGGCCGGGCGCGCCCGGGACCATCGCGCCGCGCGACCTGCTGTCCGGCTACGCGGCCCACCTCAAGACCCTGGTGGACCTGTCCGGCATGCGCCCGCTCACGGTGGCCGTGGACGCGGGGAACGGCATGGCGGGGCACACGGTGCCGAAGGTGTTCGAGGGGCTGCCGATCGACCTGGTGCCGCTCTACTTCGAGCTGGACGGCACGTTCCCCAACCACGAGGCGAACCCGATCGAGCCGAAGAATCTGGCCGACCTGCAGCGGGCCGTCGTCAGCTCCGGGGCGGACATCGGCCTGGCCTTCGACGGCGACGCCGACCGCTGCTTCGTGGTCGACGAGCGGGGCGAGATCGTCTCGCCCTCCGTGCTGACCGCGCTGATCGCGGTGGCCGAGCTCGCCAGGGAGCCCGGCGCCACCGTCATCCATAACCTGATCACCTCGCAGGCCGTTCCCGAGATCGTGTCCGCCCACGGCGGCACTCCGGTGCGGACGCGAGTCGGGCACTCCTTCATCAAGGCGGAGATGGCCGCGACGGGGGCGATCTTCGGCGGCGAGCATTCCGGGCATTTCTACTTCCGCGACTTCTGGTGCGCCGACTCGGGCATGCTGGCCGCGTTGCACGTGCTCGCCGCGCTCGGATCGCAGGCCGGCCCGCTGTCCTCGCTCCTGTCGGCGTACGCCAGGTACCGGTCGTCGGGCGAGATCAACAGCGAGGTCCGCGACCAGCAGGCGGTCACGCAGCAGGTCCGGGCGGCCTTCGCGGGCACCGATGGCGTCCGGATGGACGAACTCGACGGGCTGACCGTCGCGCGCGACGGCTGGTGGTTCAACCTGCGCCCGTCGAACACCGAGCCGCTGCTCAGGCTCAACGTCGAAGCGCCGGACGACGCGACCCTGATCGACGTCCGCGATCAGGTCCTGCGTATCGTGCACCGTGGTGCCGGCTAGGTGGAGCCATGCCGTCCCCTCCCGCACCCGCGTCGTCACCCCCGACACCAAGGGAGATGCAGTGAAGATCGATGACTGGCTTCTCGAGATCCTGGTCTGCCCGAAGTGCCACTCGCCGGTGCGCGTCGATGAGGAGGCCAGCGAGCTGGTCTGCACCGGAGCTGACTGCGGCCTGGCCTACCCGGTGCGCGACGACATCCCCGTCATGCTCGTCGACGAGGCGCGCGACCCGGCGAAGGGCTAGCCTCCCGTCGGCCGTGCGCCGACGTAAGCGATCATGAGCACCGAGCAGAGGGCCGCCGGGAGCGGCCGGAGGACCGTAATCGCCGCGTTCGCCGCCAATATCGGCATCGCCGCCACCAAATTCGTCGCCTTCGTGATCACCGGGTCCGCCTCGATGCTGGCCGAATCCGTCCACTCGGTCGCCGACTCGGGGAACCAGGCGCTGCTGCTCATCGGCCGGAGCCGGGCCGGACGCGAGGAGACCGAGGAGCATCAGTTCGGCTTCGGCGCGGAGCGCTACCTGTACGGGTTCCTGGTGGCGCTTCTGCTGTTCACCGTCGGTTCCCTGTTCTCCCTCTACGAGGGCGTGCACCGGATACTCCAGCCCGAGCACCTGGAGTCACCCGTCGTGGCCCTGGTCGTGCTCGGTATCGCGGGCGCCCTGGAGGGGTTCTCGTTCCGTACCGCGATCGTCGAGTCGAATGAGTCCAGGGGACGGCGCGCCTGGCCCAGCTTCATCCGCCGGGCCAAGGCCCCCGAGCTGCCGACCGTGCTGCTCGAGGATTTCGCGGCGCTGATCGGGCTGGCGCTGGCGCTGTCCGGGGTGGTGCTGACCTGGATCACCGGCAACGGGCGCTGGGACGGGGCCGCTCGCTGGGGATCGGCGTCCTGCTCGGGTGCGTGGCGGTATTCCTGGCGATCGAGATGAAGAGCCTGCTGATCGGGGAGTCGGCCGATGCCGACGTGGAGCGGGTCATCGTGGCGGCCCTGGAGGACGGCCCCGAGGTGGAGCGCGTCATCCACCTGCGCACCCTGCACCTGGGCCCGGAGACGCTGCTGGTGGCCGCGAAGATCGCGGTGAGCCGCGAGCTGAGCGCCGTCGCCCTGGTCGCGGGCATCGACACGGCCGAACGCAGGGTCCGGGCCGCGGTACCGATCGCCGAGCTGATCTACCTGGAGCCCGATCTCTACCAGGAATCGCGCGCCGACCTCGGCGACCCCGCGGTGCGGGCGGCCCGCCGCTCCTCGCTGCGCCGGTCCGCCCTGCGCGCCGCCCGCCGCACCCCCCCGCCTAGCGCCCGGACGCGTGAAAAGCCGCAATGATCCCGCCATAACGGGCCCGGCGCGGGTCGACGGCAGCCCGGCGGGTCAGCGGCGGCGGGGGGAGCGCTGCGGGTGGCGGGTCAGCGGCGGCTAGGCGGGCGCTGTGCGGGCCGGGACATGCTGAGCAGGCGGAGCGCTCGTTCCTGCTCGAAGTCGAGCGCGCGGGCAGCGGGCGCCTGGATGCGGCCGATCCTCCGGCCCAGCTCGGCCACCTCGGCCCGGACCCCGGCCTCGGTGAGCACGCGGAGGCCGAACGCCAGCGCGGCGGGGCTGACGTCGTAGCGGCGCTCGATTGCCAGCGCGAGCGCGACCGCGTCCAGATCGCGCTCGCCGAACTGCCGGTGCGGCGCCGCGGCGGCGGGCGGGGCAGGCGCGGGACGGGCCAGCCGGCGTGATGGCGGCTCGCGGACCGTCGGCAGCAGGCCCAGAGAGTCCCGGTACCGGAGCATTCGGGGGGAAGTGCCCAGGCGCCGCGCGGCCTCCGTGATGCGCATGACATCAAACCTTACAATCTCTTGTCAGAAACAGCCCATCTAGCGTGCGATCACCGGCTTTCCTCCCGTAGCGTCGGGGTGTCAACCGAGAAAGATCCGCGCTGAAGCCAAAGGAGTGCCGATGTCCACCGAAGCCGTCCCGTTCAAGGTCGCTGACCTGTCGCTGGCTGAGTTCGGCCGGAAAGAGATCCGGCTGGCCGAGCACGAGATGCCGGGCCTGATGGCCGTGCGGGAGGAATTCGCCCGCTCCCAGCCGCTGCGCGGCGCCAGGATCACCGGGTCGCTGCACATGACCATTCAGACGGCGGTGCTGATCGAGACGCTGGTGGCGCTCGGCGCTCAGGTCCGCTGGGCGAGCTGCAACATCTTCTCCACCCAGGACCACGCGGCGGCGGCCGTCGCCGTGGGCCCGGACGGCACCCCGGAGGATCCGAAGGGCATCCCGGTGTTCGCCTGGAAGGGCGAGACCCTGCCGGAGTACTGGTGGTGCACCGAGCAGGCGCTCACCTGGCCCGGGCAGCCCGGGCCGAACATGCTCCTCGACGACGGCGGGGACGCCACGCTGCTCGTGCACAAGGGCGCGGAGTTCGAGGCCGTCGGCTCGGTGCCGGATGCGGCCGACGATGACCCCGAGGAGTGGCAGGTCGTCCTGGCCGCGCTGCGCGCCTCTCTGGCCGCCAGCCCGGGCAAGTGGACCGCGGCGGCCGCGGAGATCCAGGGGGTCACCGAGGAGACCACGACCGGGGTGCACCGGCTCTACGAGATGGCCAAGGCGGGCACGCTCAAGTTCCCGGCGATCAACGTCAACGACTCGGTGACCAAGTCGAAGTTCGACAACAAGTACGGCTGCCGGCACTCTCTGGTCGACGGGATCAACCGGGCCACCGACGTGCTGATCGGCGGCAAGGTCGCGGTGGTCTGCGGCTACGGCGACGTGGGCAAGGGCTGCACGGAGTCGCTGCGCGGCCAGGGCGCCCGGGTGATCGTGACCGAGGTCGACCCGATCTGCGCGCTGCAGGCGGCCATGGACGGCTTCCAGGTCGCCCGCCTCGAGGACGTCGTGGCCACGGCGGACATCTTCGTGACCGCCACCGGCAACTACAACATCATCACCGCCGAGCACATGAGCAAGATGAAGCACCAGGCGATCGTCGGCAACATCGGTCACTTCGACAATGAGATCGACATGGCGGGCGTGGCCCGGCTGCCGGGCATCCGCAGGACCAACATCAAGCCGCAGGTGGACGAGTGGACCTTCGCGGACGGGCACTCGGTGATCATCCTGTCCGAGGGTCGGCTGCTGAACCTGGGCAACGCCACCGGGCATCCGAGCTTCGTGATGTCGAACAGCTTCACCAACCAGGTGATAGCGCAGATCGAGCTGTTCACCCGGGGCGATGAGTACCCGCTGGGCGTGCACGTGCTGCCCAAGCACCTGGACGAGAAGGTGGCCCGGCTGCACCTGGACGCGCTCGGCGTGCGGCTCACCACCTTGACCAAGGAGCAGGCGAACTACATCGGCGTACCGGTCGAGGGCCCCTACAAGCCCGACCTTTACCGCTACTGAACGGCACCCACCGCATGAGCGCCCCGTCGGCGTCGTCGCCGCAGCCCGCCCAGGCGATGCCGTCCCAGGTGGCCGATCCTGGCCAGGCCGCAGCGGGCCTGGCCAGGATCGGCTGGGCGGAACACGCGATGCCGGTCCTCGGCCTGATCCGTGACTCCTTCGAGCAGCAGCAGCCGTTCGCCGGGCTCGCGGTCGCCGCCTGCCTGCACGTCACCGCCGAGACCGCGGTGCTGGTGAACCTGATCACCGCAGGCGGCGGGCGGCTGCACCTGGCCGCGTCCAACCCGCTGTCCACCCAGGACGACATCGCCGCGGCCCTGGCCACCGAGCCCGGGGTCACCGTCTTGGCCCGGTCCGGGGTGGACCGGCGCACCTACTACGAGCACATCCACCGGGCGCTGGACGCCGCGCCCCACCTGGTGATCGACGACGGCTGCGACCTGGTGAACACGCTGCACGCCGAGCGCCCCGAACTGCTGGCGGGGGTGCGCGGGGGCTGCGAGTCGACCACGACCGGAGTGGCCAGGCTGCGCCGGATGGCGGCCGAGGGCACGCTCGCGTTCCCGATGGTGGCGGCGGACGATTCGCGGACCCGGCGCATGTTCGACAACTTCTACGGCACCGGGCAGTCGGTGATCGACGGGATCCTCCGGGCCACCAATACCTTGCTGGCCGGCCAGATGGTCGTGGTGGCCGGCTACGGACCCTGCGGCCGCGGGATCGCCGAACGCGCCCGGGGGCTCGGCGCCCAGGTCATCGTCACCGAGGTCGACCCGGTCCGGGCGCTGGGCGCGCTCATGCAGGGGTTCCGGGTGCTGCCGATGGCGCAGGCGGCCCCGCTGGGGCAGGTGTTCATCACGGCGACCGGCTCTCGCGACGTGATCGGCCCCGGCCATATCGCGGCCATGCGCGACGGGGCGATCCTGGCCAACGCCGGCCATTTCGACGTCGAGATCGACGTGCGCGCGCTGGCCGAGCTCTCGGCCGCGGTCCACCCGGCCGTCCGCCCGCACGCCGACGAATATCTCCTGGACGACGGCAGGAGGCTGATCCTGCTGGCCGAGGGCCGGGTGGTCAACCTGGTCGCGGCCGAGGGCAACCCGGCCTCGGTGATGGACCTGTCGTTCGCGGTGCAGGCGCTCGCGCTGGCCTGGCTGGCCCGGCCGGCGGAAACGCACCTGCCGCCCGGCGTGCACGAGGTACCGGCCGAGATCGACACCCAGATCGCCACGCTCGCCCTCGCCTCGCGTGGTGTCGGGATCGACGCCCTGACGCCCGTCCAGCAGGAGTATCTCGACTCGTGGCGGCAGGGGTCCTAGCTGGCGGGCGCGCCCGGTCCAGCGCACACTCATGGTGTGGAGACACCCGCGCTGCGCTGGCTCGACCCGCCCGAGGGCCCGGCGGTAGCGCTGCTGGACCAGACCCGGCTTCCGGCCGTTGAGGCGGTCGTGACCTGCACGGATGTCCGGTCGCTGGTGGACGCTATCCAGCGCCTGGTGGTCCGCGGGGCGCCGATGCTCGGCGTGGCCGGCGCCTTCGGCGTTGCGCTCGCGGCCTACCGCGGCGACGACGTGCCCGCCGCGGCCGCCGCGATCGAAGGCGCCCGGCCGACCGCGGTGAACCTGGGCTGGGGGGCCAGGCGCGCGCTGGCCGCGTATGAGCGGGCCATTCCGCACGATCGCCGCCGCGATCCACAGCGCACCGCCGCGCGCGCCGCGGTCGCCGAGGCCCGGTCGATCGCAGCCCGGGACGCGGCGGCCAGCGCAGCGATGGCGCGCCGTGGCCTCGCCCTGGTTCCGCCCGGGGCGCGGGTGCTGACCCACTGCAACACCGGTGCCCTGGTCTCGGGCGGCGAGGGCACCGCGTTCGCGGTGATCCTCGCGGCGCACCGGGCGGGCGCTCGCCCAGCTCTGGATCGACGAGACCAGGCCCCTGCTGCAGGGCGCGCGGCTGACCGCGTACGAGGCGCGGAAGGCCGGCCTGCCGCACGCGGTGCTGGCCGATGCGGCGGCCGCGTCGCTGCTGGCCGCCGGGGCGGTGGACATCGTCTTGACCGGCGCGGACCGCATCGCGGCGGACGGCAGCGTGGCGAACAAGGTCGGCACGTACGGCCTGGCCGTGCTGGCCCGCCACCACCAGGTGCCGTTCGTGGTGGTGGCGCCGGTCTCCACCATTGACACCGGCACCCCGGACGGTGCGGCGATCGTGGTGGAACGCCGGCCGCCAGAGGAGGTCACCAGCCTGGCGGGCGTCCCGGTGGCGCCCCCGGGAACGGACGGATACAACCCCGCGTTCGATGTCACACCGCCGGCGCTGATCACCGCTATCGTGACCGAGCAGGGGATCGCGCAGCCCGTCAGTGCAGGTACCCTGCGTGTGCTAGTTACGGGACCGGACCGGCTAGACGGTCCCCCAGGCGATGTTTACGTGGAACGATGGGTGTTATGAAAGGTCGCGTGCTGGTCGTCGACGACGACGCCGCTCTCGCCGAGATGCTGGGGATCGTGCTCCGTGGGGAGGGCTTCGAGCCGACGTTCGTCGCCGACGGAGACAAGGCGATGGACGTGTTCCGTGATACTCACCCCGATCTCGTGCTGCTCGACCTGATGCTGCCCGGCCTGGACGGCATCGACGTCTGCCGGCAGATCCGCGCCGAGTCCGGGGTGCCGATCGTGATGCTCACCGCCAAGAGCGACACGGTTGACGTGGTGCTGGGGCTCGAGTCGGGCGCGGACGACTACATAGTGAAGCCGTTCCAGTCCAAGGTACTGGTCGCGAGGATCAGGGCCAGGCTCCGCCGCACCGAGGACCCTGCCCCGGAGACGCTGCAGATCGGTGACGTCAGCATCGACGTCGCCGGTCACGCGGTGACCCGGGCCGGGGAGCCGCTGAACCTCACCCCGCTGGAGTTCGACCTGCTCGTCGCGCTGGCCAGGAAGCCGCGCCAGGTGTTCACCCGCGAGGTGCTGCTCGAGCAGGTGTGGGGATACCGGCACGCGGCGGACACCCGGCTCGTCAACGTCCACGTCCAGCGGCTGCGGGCCAAGATCGAGAAGGATCCGGAGCGCCCCGAGATCGTGGTGACGGTCCGCGGCGTGGGGTACAAGGCGGGACCGGGCTGATCCGCAGCGCGGCCAGTCATGGCCGGCGGCCCGACCGGCGGCCCGTCCGGCGGTCGGTTCAGCGGAGGAGGGCATGAAAGGGGCAGCGACCAGCGGCAGCGCGGACCGCGCGGCACCCGGGGGTGCGCGGGGAAGAGCCGCGGTGCCCGCGGCGATCGCCCGGCTGCGCGAGCTGGTCCTGCGCCGTGCGGCCGCGGCGCGCCGTCGGCTCACCGTGGTGCCCGGGGTCCTGCGCGCGCGCTGGCTCCGGTCGCTGCAGCTGCGCGTGATCACTACCACGCTGATCATCTCCGCGGTCGTGGTCACGCTGCTCGGCTTCTTCCTGATGCAGCAGATCACCTCCGACCAGTTGCAGATCAAGGAGCTGCAAGCCGGCAACGTCGTCGACAGCGGCCTGATCACCACCGAGCTCCAGCCGGGGGCGTTCTCACCGCCCAACGGCGCGACCACTCAGGACCTCGTGGTATCGATCGTCAGGAAGCTGTTGCCCCCGGCCGACTCGGAGAGCCCCTACGCGGTCGGGATCTGGCTCGCGCCCGGCTATTCGGCCGCGGCGTTCCGGGCCGGGGAGACGGCGGGCGTCGTACACGCCCAGATCCCGGGCCCGCTGGTCACCAAGGTGAACCAGCTGCAGAAGCGGAGCCAGTACACGCCGAGCTTCACGTTCACCAGCATGAGCTACCCTTCGGCCGCCAACAGCCCGGTGGCCGGGCTGGTCTACGGCGTCCCGGTCGGCGCGTACTACCAGCTGTACTACTTCTTCCCGCTGACCCAGGTACAGCAGACTCTGGGGCAGATCCAGCGAACGTTCCTGCTGGCCGGCATCGTGCTGGTGTTCCTGTTCGCGGCCATCGCGGCGCTGGTCACCCGGTGGGTGGTGACCCCGGTCCGGCGCGCGGCGCGCGGCGCCCAGCGGTTGTCCACGGGAAATCTCGACGAGCGCATGCCGGTGCGCGGAGTCGATGAGCTGGCCGCTCTGGCCACGTCGTTCAACGAGATGGCGGCGAGCCTGCAGGAAAAAATGACCGCGCTGCAGGATCTGTCTCAGGTGCAGCGCCAGTTCGTGTCCGATGTCTCGCACGAGCTGCGGACCCCGCTGACGACGATCAAGATGGCCGCCGAGGTGCTGTTCGAGAACCGGGGGCAGCTCGACGGGCCCGTCGCCCGGTCGGCGGAGGTGCTGCAGAGCCAGCTGGACAGGTTCGAGTCGCTGCTCACCGACCTGCTGCAGATCAGCAAGTACGACGCCAACGTGGAGGTCCTCGATCCCGAGCCCGTCGATATCTGCGACCTGGCCAGGCACGCCGCCGACGTACCCCAGCAGCTCGCCGAGCGGCGCGGTGCCAAGATCGAGTTCAGGCTCCCGGCCGAGCCGTGCGTGGCCGAGGTGGACCGGCGCAGGGTAGCGCGGATCCTGCGGAATCTGCTGGTCAACGCCGTGGAGCATGGTGAGGGCCGGGACGCCGTAGTCACGGTGGCCGGGGATTCCGACGCGGTGGCCGTCTCGGTCCGGGATTACGGGATCGGGCTGGCCGCGGGGGAGGAGCGGCTGGTCTTCGACCGCTTCTGGCGCGCGGACCCGGCCCGGGCCCGGACCACCGGCGGCACCGGCCTGGGCCTGGCCATCGCCCTGGAGGACGCCAGGATCCACAGCGGATGGCTGGAGGCCTGGGGCGAGCCCGGCCGCGGGTCGGTGTTCCGGCTGACGCTGCCCCGGGCGGCCGGCGTGGAGTTTTCCGGGTCGCCCCTGCCCCTGGGTCCCGACGAGGCGGAACTGGCCGACCGTCCGGCCGCGGCGGGTCCCGCCGCCGCCAACGGTGCGGCCGGGACCAACGGGTCAGGGGTGGCGGGCCCGGCCAGAGCCGAGAACCCGGCCGGGGCCAACGGGTCGGCCGTGGTAGGTCGCGCCAGGACTAACGGGTCAGGCGCGGCAGGGTCGGCCGGGACTAACGGGGCGGGCACGGCCGACCCGGACCGGGCAGCCGCCGAGCCTGCTAAGCGCGGGGATAGCGGCCATGATCACTTCGCGGACATTCCTGCGGGCGGCCGCCGGGCCCGGGCGGTGGCGGCCGGCGGGCGCGAGAGGCCGCGCCACCATCGCGGCGCTCGCCGCGGCGGTCGCGGCTGGCGGCTGCTCCACCGTGCCGACCAGCGGCCTGGTCCAGCAGGTGGGCGCGGGACAGGCCGGCATCAGCCAGGAAAACCCTCAGCCCATCCCGGTGCCCCCGGGCCCGGGCTGGACCGCCAAGCAGATCGTGTCCGGCTTCCTCGCGGCCAGCGCCAGCTTCGCGGGCGATCATGCGGTGGCCCGTGAGTACCTCGACAGCATCGCGCAGCGCAACTGGAAGCCCGGCTGGGCGGTCACCGTGGTCAGTACCGCCCCGACGACGTCCAACGCCCCGGCCATCCGGCGGCAGGTGTCCGGCGAGCCGGAGGAACTGGCTCAGGTCAAGGTCACCGGCCTGCCCGTGGCCACGCTGACCGGCACCGGCCAGTACCTGGCTTCCTCCGGATCGTCCAGTGAGTCCTATGACTTCTCCCTGATCAAGATCGATGGCCAGTGGCGGATCGACACGCTGCCCACGTCGCAGCTGCTGCTGACCGAGACCGACTTCGAGCAGGTGTACCAGGCGCGGGATGTCTACTTCCTCACCCAGTCGGCCCGGACGCTCGTGCCCGACCCGGTGTTCGCGCCGCAGCAGGCCACGACCACCGAACTGGCCACCGGGCTGGTGAACTCGCTGCTGGAGGATCCGCAACGGGGCTGGCTGTCGGGTGCGGCCGTGACCGGGTTCCCGGCGCACGCCTGGCTCATCGGCGGCCAGGTCACCATCAACGGGTCGAACGCCATCGTCAACCTGGGTGAAAAGCATGCCACCACCAGCCGCCGGCAGTTGGCGCAGATGGCCGCGCAGCTGGCCTGGACGCTCGCCAGCGGGACGACCACGATCGGCGGGGTCCTGCTTCAGATCAACGGGCGCCCGGTACTGGGGAACCAGTATCAGCTGCCGCAGGACTTCTCCGGCTGGGTGCCGACGCAGCCGGCCGGATCCAGCCTCTACTTCGTCGGCAGCCACGGCGTGGTCCAGGAACTATCCGGTATCGGCCAGCCGGGCTCCGGGCGCGTCGCCGCGGTTCCCGGCGCGGCCGGCACCGCCAGCCCGGGCGGCCCCCCGGCGCTCGGCTCGATCGCCGTCTCGCCCAACCGGCGCTGGGTGGCCGGGATCACCGCGGGCGGCGGGGCCGTCTACATCCGTGACCTCAGCCGCGGCGTGTGGCTGATACCGTGGCGGCCTACCAGCGGCGACTGCACCTCGCTGAGCTGGGACGCGCAGGGCAACCTCTGGATCGCCGCCGCCGGCGCGGTCTGGATGCTGCCGCCGGGCGCCACTTCCGCTTCCCAGGTCAACATTGACGACGGGTTTCCCGCGGATGCGGTGACCCAGTTCCGGGTGGCCCCGGACGGCGTCCGGGCGGCGATGATCGTCCACGGGATGGTCGACGGCAAGCTCGTCAGCCAGGTGCAGGTGGCGGCCATCACCCACGGCGGCGGGTCCGTCTCGGTCGGCCAGCCGGAGACCATCGGCTCGGGCATCCCCGATCCCGTCTCGCTGAGCTGGTACGGCACCGATGACGTCATCGTCCTGAACGGAAGCCCGTCCGGTTCGCAGCTCTATGAGGTCCCGCTGAACGGCGGACAGCCCAGCCCGATCCAGAGCGCCGGTGGCGACCCCGTGTGGGTGACGGCCACCAGCCCCGGCGACTCCGCTGGCGAGATCGTCCTCGGCCTGTCGGACGGCAAGATCATGGTCTCCGCGAACCTGGGTAACTCCTTCGAGTCCACGCGGGCCGTCGGCCAGGCCCCGGCCTATCCGGGCTGACCAGCGCCGGCCGGGCACGATATCCCGATATGTGGTCATGGCCTGCCCGCGCCGCGCCAGGTCGGCGAAGGCTGCGGGCATCCCCCTCCTGACATTCCGTTCGGGTCGGGCTAGCGTCGTGTCATGGCACCCGCCCGGGTCCGTGGTTGCACCGCGCAGGTCCTTCCCCCAGCGGGAAGGCGGCCGCGGCAAGCCGATGCCAGCCGCAGGCGAAACGGCCCACGTAAGGCGACTTATCGTCGACTGATCACGGTGCGGCTTAGAAGTAAGTCCTGCCCCGCCAGGAGACCCGACGTCTCCTGGACCGGGAGAAGGGCAGTAGTGGCACAAGTGGCTGCGAGCCCCTCAGCAGGCGGATGTGGGGTCGAAGACCAGGTCGGCCGGGCGGGTGCCGTTCAAGTCCGGGCAGAAGGGGGTTCCTCGTGAACATCATCTTCAAAGGTCGGCACACGGACGTGCTGGAAAGGTTCCGCAGGCACGCGACGGCCAAGCTCGCCAAGCTCGGCAAGCTGGACTCCAGAGCCACCAGGATCGACGTGGAGGTATCCACCGAGCCCAACCGGCGCCAGCCGCAGCGGCGGGAGCGGGTCGAGCTGACCATCTCCTCGCGCGGGCCCGCGATCCGGGCCGAGGCCGCGGCCGAGGACCGCTACGCCGCCTTGGACCTGGCCTTCACCAAACTGGAGTCGCGGCTGCGCCGGGCCGGCGACCGGCGCAAGTGCCGGCACGGGGCGCGCGGCCGGCGGGCCGACGTGCCCGCGGCGGCCGACGCCGCGGCCGGGGAACTGGCACCCGAGGATCAGCGGGCGGTGCCGGGAGACGAGGAAGACGCCGCGCCGGGCGCCCCGTCGGCGGATGGTGTCGTCCCGATCGAGATGGAGGGAAACGGGCCGCTCGTGGTGCGGGAGAAGTTCCACGTGGCCCGGCCGATGGCCATTGACCAGGCCCTATTCGAGATGGAACTGGTGGGCCACGACTTCTTCCTGTTCCGCGACGCCGACGATGGCCGCGCGTGCGTGGTGTACCGGCGGCGCGGTTACCAGTACGGTGTGATTCGCCTGGTAGAACAGAAGGCGGACGACCAAGCCGGCGGCCCGCCCGGCGAGGCTGCGCTGAGCCGGGCGAACGGGCAGGCCGGGAAGGCAGCGGAACCGGCGGCCCGGTAGCGTCGCTTGCGTCGCTTGCGTCGCGGGCGCCCGTCGGCGAGAGTTTGATCACACGGCACCCTCGGATCTGGGCACCCCTGCCCGCGCGGCGGCGGTGCCCTGGCCCCACCCAGGACCGGTCAGGAAGGAGGCGTCATGGGCGGCAGTCCCGGCACCAGCGCGGCACCGCGAGAAGCGTCGCTGCAGGCCGAGCCGATCCGCGCGATGATCGTCGACGATCACGCCTTGTTCCGCCGCGGCCTGGAGATGGTGCTGGAGGAGGAGCCGGACATCGAGCTGGTCGGCCAGGCCAGCGACGGGGCCGAGGCCGTCGAGAAGGCGGCTGAATCGCTGCCCGACGTCGTCCTGATGGACATCCGCATGCCGCGCAGCAGCGGCATCGAGGCCTGCCGGGCGATGAAGGAGGCGGCGCCGAGCGCGAAGATCGTGATTCTCACGATCAGTGATGAGGAAGAGGACCTGTTCGAGGCGATCCGGGCGGGCGCGAGCGGCTACCTGCTCAAGGACATACCGCTCGATGAGGTGGCCGACGCCGTCCGTGCGGTGCACGGCGGCCAGTCGCTGATCAACCCGTCCATGGCGGGCAAGCTCCTGACCGAGTTCGCCACCCTCGCCAAGCGAGACGGCGAGGAGCGCGCCCAGGAGGTGCCCGCGCCCCGGCTGACCGAGCGCGAGATGCAGGTGCTCAAGCTCGTGGCCCGCGGGATGAACAACCGGGACATCGCCAAGGAGCTGTTCATCTCCGAGAACACGGTGAAGAACCACGTCCGCAACATCCTGGAGAAACTGCAGATCCACTCCCGGATGGAAGCGGTCATGGTCGCGGTGCGGGAGAAACTGATCGAGTTCAGCTGAAGGTGTTTCCTGCTCGCCTCTGGGGCGCTCTGTTTTCCGCTCGCCTCCGGGGCGCTTTGACCCGCCGTCTTCCCTCCTTGCTCGGGCGCTCGTTCCTCGCGCCTCGCTCGTCAGTCCAGACGGCGGCGCGCCCTTCGGCTCGGACAAGCGCCTTTCCTCGTCGCTCGCTCCTGCGTCGCTCGCTGCTCAGTCCAGGCGGGCACCACGTCCCTTGGGCTCTGGCGTTACGTCAGGTCCGAAAGCGCCTTGCGCAGCCGCGGTTCCAGGCCGGCCGGTTCCACCTGGCCGAGTTCGACGTGGTCACACCCGACCCAGGCCGCCGCTTCGGCCAGCGCGCGGGCCATCGCCTCGGTGGCGGACGCCGTATCGATGGAGAGCTTGCGGGCGACCAGGGTCCGGCCGCTGCGCGCCGGATCGACCCGGCCCACCAGGCGCCCCCGGGCCAGCAGCGGCATCGTGAAGTAGCCGTGCACGCGTTTCGCCGCGGGCACGTAGGCCTCCAGGCTGTGCTCGAAGCCGAACATCCGCAGCGTCCGCTTCCGGTCCCAGATGAGCGAGTCGAACGGCGACAGCAGCGTGACCCGGTGCCGGCCCCTGGCGGACTTACCGGTCAATACCGACAGAGCGGACGGATCCGCCCACGCGGGCACGGGCTTCCCGCCGCGCGGCGCGGCGATCTCCACCGGCACCAGCCCGGCGACGGCCGCGGCTTCGTCTGCCGAGATGGCCTGGCCGTCCTTACCCCGCCCACCTCCCCGTTCCCCCTTCACTGCCCCGCCCCATCGCAGCCGCTGGTAGTCGGCCAGGTCGGCCCGGGTCACCACGCCCAGGGCCCGGGCGGCGACCCCGGCCAGGTGGGTCACGCACTCGGCGTCGGACGGGTCGGCGTCCAGCAGTTCCGGGGCCAGGACCCGCGCGGGCAGGTCATAAACCCGCCGCCAGCCGGCCCGGCGCGCGCAGATCACCCGGCCGGTATCGAGCAGCCACTCAACGGCGATCTTGGTCTCCGACCAGTCCCACCAGGCCCCCCCGTTCTTGGCCCCGCCCAGCTGGGTCGCGGTCAGCGGGCCCTCGGCCCGGAGCCTGGCCAGGACCTGGTCGCAGGCCTGCTCGGGGATCTGGTGCCACCGCATGCCCCTGGCCGCGAAGGCCCGTCTCCGGAACCCGTAGTAGGGCCATTCCTCGATCGGCAGGATGCACGCCGCATGGGACCAGTACTCGAACGTGGTGGCCTGGCGCGGATGCCAGTAGGCGCGCTCGATCCGCTCCCGCGGGACCGGCCCGAGACGGGCGTACGCCACGAGCTCGTGCGAGCGGGCCAGCACGCTGATCGTGTCCAGCTGGACCGCGCCGACCCTGCGGAGCATGCCGGGCACCCCGCCGCGCCGTCCCTGGGTGCCGACCAGCCCCTGGGCCCGGAGCGTCATCAGCCGGGCGTCATCCGGCGACAAGGTGAACTGAGGTACAGGAGGGGGAAGGCCGGCCACGAGGCCAGAGCCTAGCCGGGGCCTACGACATTCCTGCGGCTCGGCGACGCCGAGCGGCCTAGTACCAATCCTCGAAGATGTTGGTGGCGAGCGCGACCAGCCCGCCGACCACGGCCAGGCCGACGCTGGCGTAGAACAGCCACCAGATCGTGCCGAAGACCAGCGCGAGGCCGCCGATCACGAACGCGACCATGATGATCGAGACCGCGACCCATGACACGGCACGCCCGTGATAGGGCGGCGGGTACGAGACGGGGGTCCCCGGGGCCTGCGGCACCTGCGCGGTCTGCTCGGCCAGGCCCGCGGGCCCTGGCCCGGCGACAGCGCTGCCGACGGTGCCCGGCTCCACCTGGTTCGACATGCGCGCTGCTCCTCTCGTCCCGGCTACCGCTCATCCCGCCCGCTGACCGTGCCTATCATTGTGGCCAGGGCTCCAGCCGGGAGCAACCGGCCCCTAGGGTACCGGGCGGCTGGCGAGGACTCCGCTTCACCCCGTGTCTCGCCTACCATGGCAATAGGCAACGGTGTCAGGAGCCCGCCGCGATGCCGCTCACCTGCCCGGCCCAGCGCAGTACGGCTGCCGCGAAGCGGGCACACCGAACGACAGAGCCAGACGATCCGCGAGGAGCGCGACGCAAGTGCCAGCCATCATCGATAGTGTCCTCCGCGCCGGCGAGGGCAAGATCCTGCGCAAGCTCAAGCGGACAGCTGACCAGGTCAACTCGATCGAGGAGGACTTCGCCGCGCTGAGCGACGCCGAGCTCCGCGCGTTGACCGACGAGTTCCGGCAGCGGCACGCGGACGGCGAGTCGCTCGATGACCTGCTGCCCGAGGCGTTCGCCACCGCCCGCGAGGCCGCCCGCAGAACCCTCGGCCAGCGGCACTTCGATGTCCAGCTCATGGGCGGCGCCGCCCTGCACCTGGGCAACATCGCCGAGATGAAGACCGGCGAGGGCAAGACCCTCACCGCGGTCCTGCCCGCCTACCTGAACGCGCTGACCGGCCGGGGCGTGCACGTGGTCACGGTCAACGACTACCTGGCCAATCGCGACTCCGAGTGGATGGGGCGCATCCACCGGTTCCTGGGCCTGGAGGTGGGGGTGATCCTGGCCCAGATGGAGCCCGACGAACGGCGCAAGCAGTACGCCGCCGACATCACCTACGGCACGAACAACGAGTTCGGCTTCGACTACCTCAGGGACAACATGGCCTGGGGCCTGGAGGAATGCGTCCAGCGAGGGCACCACTACGCGATCGTGGACGAGGTCGACTCCATCCTCATCGACGAGGCCCGCACGCCGCTGATCATCAGCGGGCCCGCCGACCAGAACAGCCGCTGGTACCTCGAGTTCGCCAAGATCGCCCCGCGGCTGCGCCGCGGCGAGGACGGAGACGGCGACTACGAGGTCGACGAGAAGAAGCGCACGGTCGGCATCCTCGAGACCGGCGTGGAGAAGGTAGAGGACTGGCTCGGCATCGACAACCTCTACGAGTCGGTGAACACGCCGCTGGTCAGCTTCCTGAACAACTCGATCAAGGCCAAGGAGCTCTACAAGAAGGACAAGGACTACGTCGTGATGAACGGCGAGGTCCTGATCGTGGACGAGTTCACCGGCCGCATGCTGCACGGCCGCCGGTACAGCGAGGGCATGCACCAGGCCATCGAGGCCAAGGAGGGCGTGCAGATCAAGGACGAGAACCAGACGCTCGCCACGATCACCCTGCAGAACTACTTCCGGCTCTACGACAAGCTCGCCGGGATGACCGGCACCGCCATGACCGAGGCGAACGAGTTCCAGCAGACCTACAAGCTCGGCGTGGTGCCGATCCCCACGAACATGCCGATGATCCGCGCCGACCAGCCCGACGTGGTGTACCAGACGGTGCAGGCCAAGTTCGAGGCCCTGGTCGACGACATCGCCGAGCGGAACGCGGCGGGCCAGCCGGTGCTCGTCGGCACCACCAGCGTCGAGAAGTCGGAGCTGGTGTCCAAGATGCTCAAGCACCAGGGCATCACGCACGAGGTCCTGAACGCCAAGTACCACGAGCGCGAGGCCGCCATCATCGCCCAGGCGGGCCGCAAGGGCGCGGTCACCGTGGCCACGAACATGGCCGGCCGCGGCACGGACATCATGCTGGGCGGCAACCCCGAGTTCATCGCGGACCTGGAACTGCACCAGCGCGGGCTCTCGCCGGTGGACACGCCCGAGGACTTCGAGGCGGCCTGGTCGGGGGCGGTGGACAAGGCCAAGCGGGCGGTGGCCGAGGAGCACGAGGAGGTCGTCGCGGCCGGCGGCCTGTACGTGCTCGGCACCGAGCGGCACGAGTCCCGCCGGATCGACAACCAGCTGCGCGGCCGGTCCGGACGGCAGGGCGACCCCGGCGAGTCCCGCTTCTACCTGTCGCTGGAGGACGACCTGATGCGGATGTTCAACGCCGACAAGGTCGCGCACATCATGGAGTGGCTCAAGACCCCGCCGGATGTCCCGATCGAGTCGAAGACCGTCAGCCGCTCGATCCGGTCGGCCCAGACCCAGGTCGAGCAGCAGAACTTCGAGATCCGCAAGGACCTGCTCAAGTACGACGACGTGATGAACCGCCAGCGCCAGGTCATCTACGGCGAGCGGCGCGAGGTGCTTGAGGGCGCCGACCTGACGGATCAGATCCGCGGCATGATCGACGAGGTCGTCGCCGGGTACGTGGCGGGCGCGACGGGCCAGGGCTTCCCCGAGGAGTGGGACCTGGACCAGCTCTGGCGGGCCTTCCACCAGCTCTACCCCGGCGGGATGACGATCGACCAGGTGATCGACGAGGCCGGCGGGGAGCGGGCTCGGCTGTCGACCGGCCTGATCACCGAGGTGGTGCAGCAGGACGCGCTGGCCGCCTACGAGCGCCGGGAACAGGAGCTGACCCCCGAGGTCATGCGCGAGCTCGAGCGGCGGGTCGTGCTGTCGGTGCTCGACCGCAAGTGGCGCGAGCACCTCTACGAGATGGACTACCTGCGCGAGGGCATCACCCTGCGCGGATACGGGCAGCGCGACCCGCTGATCGAGTACCAGCGCGAGGGCTACGACATGTTCAGCTCGATGATGGAGGGCATCAAGGAGGAATCGGTCGGCAGCCTGTTCAACCTCCAGGTGCAGCGGCAGGACAGCCCGATCGTGGAGGAGGCCGTCCCGGGCGCCGGCGCGAACGGTTCCCTTTCCGTCGGCCCCGTGCCTGGCAGCCCCGCGCCCGGCGGCGCGCTGCCTGGCGCCACCATCCCCGGCGGCCGGGTTGCGGGCGGCAACGGGTCGGCCCAGGCGGGTCCCGCTGCGGCCGGGCCGGCGGCGGGCGGAGGCAGCCAGCCCGGACGGGGCCGGGCCGGCCAGTCGGGCTCGCGGTCCCGGCCGGGACGTCATTCCCGGACCGGTTCCCAGGCCGGGTCAGACCAGGGCCAGCCGGGCGCCCAGGCCGCGCCGGGCGCGCCGGCCGCGGCCGGCGGCCAGGCGGTTCCGGCCGGCCTGGTGGCCCGCGGGCTGGAGCGGCCGCAGCGGCGGGGCAGGCTCGAGTACACCGCGCCCAGCGACGATGCCAGCGGCCAGGCGCAGCAGCGGAGCGCATCGAGCGGCGGCCCCGACTACTCCAAGGTCGGGCGGAACGCCCCGTGCCCGTGCGGTTCCGGCCGCAAGTACAAGCTCTGCCACGGCGACCCGCGCAACCGCTAGATCCGCACACCCCGAGCCCGCCCACCGCCCCGACAATTCCATGATCGTCTCTCATCTCTTCATTGGATCCGTGGTCATAAACCGGGCGTATAACCCCGGGAAATGACTGGATCGGATGAAAAGTCGTCGGACGGGCCGGGTCAGGCGGCTTCGATGGCGGTGCACGTCCATCTCGCGGTCGCGCCCGGCCCGTGACCGCGGCCACGGTACGGTCCGGCCTCGGCCTGCGGCGGTTCGTCGCGTTCCAGGCGCACCGCAAGGACGCGGATTCTCGGCCCGAATCCCACGATCACGGTCATCTCGACCACCCCGGCGGCGGGGCGGGAGGTCATGATGCGACGGACCCGCGGCTGAACATCGGCCGCAAGCCTCGGTCCGAGCTGGCGGATTCGGCGCCGCGCCTGCTCGCTGGTCCAGGGCCTGATCTGACCCTGGGGCCGCGATCCCGCCAGCGTCTCCGCCAGGACCTGAGCGAACTGGCTCGGCCACGGGGCGGGTCTGCGCAGCGGCAGGCGGGGCCCGGATCGCTGGGCCGGCTTGCCCAGCGCGGCCAGCGTCGCTGGGTCGGGCGCCCCGGTCGGTTCCGATCGCGCCCTGGGCGCCTTGGGCCGCCCGGGCGACTGGGCAGGCCGACGCGGCCGTGCCTCGCCCCGGCGGCCTCGCGAGCCGGCCTCCGCGAGGCTGTCGTCATAAGGCGGCGCGGAGTCAGGGACCCCGAGCAGCCGGACCGCGACCGCGTCCGGGAGCGGCCGCTGCTTCGCTGGCCGGCGCTCGAAGCCGGGGACTAACGGCAGTACCGCACCACCCGCGGATCCGCAATCCGCGCCGCGCGGCTGTCCCGATGAGGTCGGGGGCGGTGATGGCTCGGGCATGTCAGTGTTCTACCAACACCCGGTGACATTTCTCGGCCCCGGGACCCGGGACCGTCGGCCCTCCCGCCCTCTGCGGGCCGCCGTCGGCCCTCCCGCCCCCTGCGGGCCGCCGTCGGCCCTCCCGCCCTCTGCGGGCTGCCGCCGGCCCGGAATGCCCGGAGGCCCCGGCTGGTTCAATCCCGTGGGGCGCGGGCGCGCGCCCGACCGAGACCGAGATGCCTGCCCGGCAGGCCCCCAGGAGAAACACCGTGTCGCTGCCACCGCTGGTCACACCGGCCGACGAGCTGACCGTTGATGAGGTCAAGCGTTATTCGCGTCACCTGATCATTCCGGAGGTCGGAATGATCGGGCAGAAGCGCCTGAAGAACGCCCGGGTGCTGTGCGTGGGCGCGGGCGGGCTGGGGTCACCCGCGCTGCTGTACCTGGCCGCCGCCGGGGTGGGCACGCTGGGCATCGTCGACTTCGACGTGGTCGACGAATCCAACCTGCAGCGGCAGGTCATCCACGGCCAGTCGGACGTGGGCCGCCCGAAGGCCGAGTCCGCGCGCGACAGCATCAGGGAGATCAACCCGTACGTCACCGTGGTGCTGCACGAGGAGCGCCTCGACTCCGACAACGCGATGGAGATCTTCGCGCCGTACGACCTGATCGTCGACGGCACCGACAACTTCGCCACCAGGTACCTGGTCAACGACGCCTGCGTGCTGCTCGGCAAGCCCTACGTCTGGGGATCGATCTACCGCTTCGACGGGCAGGCCAGCGTGTTCTGGGCGGAGCATGGCCCCTGCTACCGCTGCCTCTACCCGGAGCCGCCGCCGCCGGGTATGGTGCCGTCGTGCGCCGAGGGCGGCGTGCTCGGCGTGCTGTGCGCCTCCATCGGGTCCATCCAGGTCAACGAGGCGATCAAGGTCATCACCGGCATCGGCGAGCCGCTGGCCGGGCGGCTGATGATCTATGACGCGCTGGAGATGAGCTACCGCTCGGTCCGGGTCAGGAAGGACCCCGAGTGCCCGGTGTGCGGCAAGAACCCGACGATCACCGAGCTCATCGACTACGAGGCGTTCTGCGGGACGGTGTCCGAGGACGCCCAGCGTGCGGCGTCCGGGTCGACGATCACCGCGACCGAGCTCAAGGCGATGCTCGACAACGACGAGAAGATCTTCCTGGTCGACGTCAGGGAGCCGAACGAGTACGAGATCGTGTCCATCCCCGGCTCGGTGCTCATCCCGAAGGACCAGTTCCTCAACGGGAACGCCCTGGAGCAGCTCCCGCAGGACCGCAGGATCGTGCTGCACTGCAAGAGCGGAGCCCGCAGCGCCGAGTGCCTCGCCGTGGTCAAGAACGCCGGCTTCTCGGACGCGGTCCACGTGGGCGGAGGGGTCCTGGCCTGGGTCAGCCAGGTGGATCCGTCGCTGCCCACGTACTGAGCTGCCGCGCCGCGGTACGGACAAGCCGTAGCATTTCCGTGTGGCCATCGAGCCTGAGCCTCCTCACGCGGAGGGCAACGCGGCGCCAGCCGGCCGCAGACGCGGTGGCTGGCGCTTCGGCGTCGCGCTGCTGGCCCTGCTGGTCGGCACCGCGGGCCTGGCCGCGTCGGCCGCGGGCGTCTCGGCCCAGTTGCTGCCGCGCAGGTTCACCGCGCAGCAGCAGCAGCAGATCATCGCCTGGGAGATGGCGCGGCGCTGGCGTACCATGCCGGCCGGGGAAATCTTCCCGGCTTCCGTCACCTACCAGCTGCCCGCGGGGACTCTCGGCGCCGGCTCGCCGCTGCCGCTGCAGGCCTACCGGGTAGGGATCTCCCGGCCGGCGAACTGCACCGTGGCGAGCGATCCGGTGGCGGCCCGGGTGCTGTCCGCCGACAGGTGTACGGCCCTGCTCCGCGCGACCTACGCCGACGAGACCGACAGCATGCTCGTCACCGTCGGCGTCGCCGTGATGCCCGGCGCTAACGCGGCGGAGGCCGCGGCCAGCCAGCTGGCGGGCGGCCAGGGGCCGCAACCCGGTGTCCGTGCCGCGCCGTTCCCTGCCACCCTGGCCAGGGCGTTCGGGGACCGGCAGCGGCAGCTTTCCTGGGCGGTCAGCTCCGGCCCGTACCTGATCATGTCGACGGCCGGCTACGCCGACGGCAGGCCGCGGGTCCAGATGTCGTCCGATCCTTACGCGGACACGGAGATGACGAGTTTCGCCACCGGCGTGGCCGACGCGGTGCGGGCGCCGCTGGGCGCGGTGCCGCCCTCGCCTCAGTGCCCCGGAGCGCCCGGATGCTGAGCCTGCGGGCGCGGAGCCTGCACGCCATGGGCCGGATGACGCGCCGCGCAGGCGTGCTGGCGCTGGCCGCGGCGACCGCCCTGATCGTGACCTCGGGCGCGGCCCCGGCGCGGGCCGACACCGTGCGCAACGCCGAGACGTGGGTCCTGAACGCGATCAATGCCCCGGCCGCGTGGCAGGTGACCAAGGGCCAGGGCGTGACCGTCGCCGTGATCGACAGCGGGGTGAATCCCAGCGTGTCCGACCTGACCGGGTCGGTGACCACGGGCCCTGACCTCACCGGCGTGGGCACGCCGCCGTCCAACCCCAACTGGGGCATGCACGGAACCTGGATGGCGTCGCTGATCGCCGGTCACGGCCATGGCGGCGGCAGCGGGATCATCGGGATCGCGCCGATGGCGCACGTGCTGTCGATCCGGGTGATCACCAATAGCGGGGATCCCGGCTTCGCCCGGTACGAACGCCAGTCGCAGGCCCGCCACCAGCGCGAGCTGGCCAGCGCGATCAATTACGCGATAACCCACGGGGCCCGCGTCATCAGCATGTCGCTGGGCGACGGAGCGGCGAGCCTGCCGGTGCGCCAGGCCCTTCAGCGCGCGCTGAACCGCAACATCGTGATCCTCGCCTCGTCCGGCAATTCCGGGGACCTGCCCAGCGCCCAGGCTCAGGGCCACGCGCCGCTCTCGTTCCCGGCCGACTACCCGGGCGTGCTGAGCGTGGCCGCCGTCAACCAGAACGGCGCGCCCGCCGGTTTCTCCAGCGACAACCTGTCCGTGCAGGTCGCCGCGCCGGGCGTCCAGGTTCCGGCCCAGGGCCAGGACGGCGGGTACTGGCTGGTGAGCGGCACCAGCCCGGCCTGCGCGCTGGCCGCGGGCGTCGCCGCCCTGATCAGGTCCGTCTATCCGGCGCTCCCGCCGCAGTGGGTGGGGTACGCGATCACCAGCACGACCAGCAACCGCCCGGCCGACGGCTACGACGACAAGGTCGGCTTCGGCACCGTGGACGCCGCCGCCGCGCTGGCCGCGGCGGCGCGCCTATCCGCGCAGCGTCTGGTTGGCCCGGGATCGCCGAGGACCAGCCTGCGCAGGCCGGGCCTGGTGGACATGCCGGGCCTCAGCCCGGCCAGCCGCTTCGGCGGCGGCCCCGCCGCGGTTCCCCCGCCCCCGGTCGCCCCGCGGGGGCTGCGGGGGCTCGTGGAGTTCTGCCTCCTGGCCGCGGTCTGCCTGGCGATGATCGTCATCGCGGCGAGCCGGCTCGTTCAGATGCGGCGCCCGCCATCCGCCGGCGATCAGTCGTACCGGTTCGACCCGGGCGAGATCACGCTGCCGCCTTACGGCCGGCCCCGGACGTCAGCCCGCCAGGCCGGAGCGAGTTCCCGCCGCGGCCACGGTCCGGTTGGTCGGCCACGCCGCCCGACCGCCATGCGGCGCCGTACGACCCGCCGGGCCCGTCCGAGCCGGGCGAATGACCGCAGGCCGGCCCCGGCCCGCGCGCGGCACCCCCGGCGAGGGCGAGACCGGGGCCAGGGCCGCGGGCCCGGGGCTCAGCGACTTCGCCAGCCGCGTCCTGGACGTGGCGGAGGCGATACCGCCGGGCCGGGTGATGTCCTACGGCGATATCGCCGAGTACCTCGGCGAGGGCGGCCCGCGCCAGGTGGGCCGGGTGATGGCGTTGTGGGGCGGCGGCGTGGCGTGGTGGCGGGTGATCCACGCTGACGGCTCGCTGCTGGCCGGGCACGAGCGGGCGGCGCTCGCCCGCTACCGGGAGGAGGGCACGCCGATGCGCGCGGTCGCAGGCGGCGGGCCTGGCCGGGTGGACATGCGCCGCGCGCGCTGGACCGGCGGCGGTTGACCTGCCTTCAGGCGCTGATCAGCACGATGCCGGCCACGACCAGGACCGCGGCGGCCAGCCGGCGGGTTCCGAAGCGCTCGGCGAACAGTTTCATCCCGATCAGCGCCGCGAACACCACGCTCGTCTCCCGGATCGCGGCCACCTCGGCCAGCGGCGCCCGGGTCTGCGCCCAGAGCACGATCCCGTAAGCGAACAGGGACAGCGCCCCGGCCAGCAGCCCCTTGGCCGCGGTGGGCCCGGTCAGCCACGCCAGCCCAGGCCGGCGAAACGCCGCCACCACTGCGAACACCGGCCCTTGCAGCAGGAACAGCAGCCCGGCGTAGGCCAGGGGATCATGGGCCCGGCGGACGCCGAGTCCGTCCACGACCGTGTAGGCGGCAATCGTGACCCCGGTGAGCAGCGCTGCCCCGACCGCCGGGAGCTCGGAGGAGCGCAGGCGCCCGGAGGACAGCGCCAGGCTGACCAGCCCGGCGGCGAGGACCGCGACGCCGGCCACCGGGATCACGCCCAGGTGCTCGCCCGCCAGGAAATACGCGCCGACCGCCACCAGGAGCGGCGAGGTGCCCCGGGCGATCGGGTAGACCTGGTTGAACGCGCCGAGCCGGTAGGAGCTCATCAGCCCCACGTCGTAGGCGATGTGGATGGCCGCGGAAACGACGGCGAAGCCGATCGCCGCGCGGTACGGCAGGCCGGTCACGGCGAGAACGCCGCCGCCGCCGAGCGTCGCGGCCACGCCGATCAGGGCGAACAGGACCACCCGGTCCTCCACGGACTTGGCGATGGCGTTCCAGGCCGCGTGCAGCGCGCCCGCGCCGATCACGATCAGCACGATCGGGACCGTGATCTGGGTCTGCGCCGACACTGACAAGTTAACGACTCTACCTGGGGGGCAGGACCCGAAAGTGTCGGAGGCTTCTGCTGGAATGCGGTACTGACATGGACTCCAGCGCCCCTGCCTACCGCCTGGTCCGGCGGCCCGCGCCCGCTTCGGCGGCGCCGCCGGAGCTGGATGACGACCAGCGGCGGGTGGCCGGCCACGACGGCGGCCCGCTGCTGGTGCTGGCCGGCCCGGGCACGGGCAAGACCACGGCCATCGTCGAGGCTGTGGTGCACCGGATCCGCGACCGGGGCATCGACCCGGCGCGGGTGCTCGTGCTCACCTTCAGCCGCAAGGCGGCGGAGGAGCTGCGGGACCGGATCACCATGCGGCTGCGCCGGACCACCCGGCAGCCGCTCGCGCTGACCTTCCACAGCTACGCGTACGCGCTGGTGCGCAGGGAGTTCGTACTCGACGGCGACGAGCCGCCGATGCTGCTGTCCGGGCCGGAGCAGCTGCTCGAGGTGCGGCGGCTGCTGCGCGGCGAGGCCGAGGACGGCGGCCGGAACTGGCCGGAGCGGCTCGGCCCGGCCCTCAGCACCAGGGGCTTCGCCGCCGAGCTGCGGGACTTCCTGCTCCGCGCGTCCGAGCGCGGCCTGGACGGACCCGGGCTGGCCCGGCTGGGCCGGCAGCGGCAGCGCGATGACTGGGTGGCGGCCGGCGGCTTCCTGGAGCGGTACGCCGCCCGCTTCGACCTGGCCCCGGTTCCCGCCTACGACTACGCGGAGATCATCCGGATTGCCGCCGGGCTGCTGGGCCGCGCCGCGACCAGGGACCGGGAGCGCCAGGCCTACGACGCCGTGCTGGTCGACGAGTACCAGGACACCGACCCCGCCCAGGAAGACCTGCTGCACGCGCTGGCCGGCGACGGCCGGGAGCTGATCGTGGTCGGCGACCCGGACCAGTCCATCTACGGGTTCCGCGGTGCCGACACCCGCGCGGTCAGCCGGTTCGCCGGCCGGTTCCGCGCCCCGGACGGCAGCCCGGCGAAGGTGATCGCGCTGCGCACCTGCCGACGCAGCGGCGTTGCCCTGCTGGCCGCGTCGCGCCGGGTCGCGGCCCGGCTGCCGGCGGCGCGGGCCGAGGAGAACCCGCACGTTGAACGCTCCCACCGCGCGCTGATCCCGCTGCCCGGCGCCTACCCGGGCGCAGCCCGGGTCATCATCGCCGCCACCGCGAGCCAGGAAGCGTCGGTCATCGCCGACACGCTGCGCCGGGCGCACCTCATGGACGGGCTGGCGTGGTCGTCCATGGCGATCCTGGTCCGTTCCGCGACCCGCCAGGCGCCCGTGCTGCAGCGGGCCCTGACTGGGGCCGGGATTCCGGTGACGGTCGTCGGCGACGGGCTGCCGCTCGCCGCCGAACCGGGAGCCAGGCCGCTGCTGACCCTGCTGGACTGCGCGCTGCGCCCGGGTGCGCTCGACGAGCAGGCCGCGGCCGAGCTGCTCACCGGGCCGCTCGGCGGCACCGACACGCTGGGCCTGCGGCGCCTGCGCCGGGCGCTCCGGGCCGCGGCCCTGGCGGCGGGGGAACCGGTCGCGGAGGAGCCGTTCGCCACGGCGCTGCGCGATCCGCGCGAGCTGACGCTGGTCGGGCCCGCGCCGGCGGGCGTCTCGGGCGCCGTCGCCGCGGCGCGACGGGTGGCGGAGCTGCTGGCGCTCGCGAGAAAGACCGCCAGCCAGCCCGCTGCGGACGCCGGCGGCGGGACGGCGCACGATGTGCTCTGGGCGGTGTGGAACGCTTCCGGCCTGGCGGCGTCCTGGCAGCAGGCCAGCGCCGCGGGCGGCAGCCGTGGCGCGGCCGCCGACGCCGACCTGGACGCGGTGGTCGCGTTGTTCGACGCGGCGGCCCGGTTCACCGAGCGGTACCCGCAGGGTTCGGCGCGGCTGTTCCTGGACAGCCTGGCCGGGCAGGAGATCGTCGGCGACTCGCTGGCCGAGCGCGCCGCGCGCGGCGCCGGGGTCGCCATACTCACCGCGCACCGGGCCAAGGGGCTGGAGTGGGACCTGGTCGTGGTGGCCGGGGTGCAGGAGGGCACCTGGCCCGATGTCAGGACCCGGGGATCGCTGCTGTCCATGGACGAGCTCGTCGAGACGGCCGCGCACGCCGCGCCCGGTGGCGAAATGGCCGCGGCCGGCCGGCCGCAGGCCTCCGATGCCACCGCCGCGGCGCTCGCCTCCAAGCTGCTCGACGAGGAGCGCAGGCTCTTTTACGTCGCGGTGACCAGGGCACGGCGCGCCCTGGTCGTCACCGCGGTCGGCGGAGCGGACGCCGAGGACCGGCCGTCCCGGTTCCTCGCGGAACTGGCCGGCGATGACATCGAGCCCGAGCAGGTGACCGGGCCCGGGCGGCGCTGGCTGTCGCTGCCCGCGCTCACCGCGGAACTGCGCCGCGCCGCGGCCGACCGCACGCGGGCCATGCCGGTGCGGCGGGCGGCCGCGGCCCAGCTGGCCCGGCTGGCCGCGGTCGGCGTTCGCGGGGCCAGCCCGCGGCAGTGGTACGCGCTCACCGAGCTGTCCAGCCCGGACCCGGTGATCGACGGAACCGTCCGGCTGTCGCCGTCCCAGGTGGAGAGCTTCACCAAGTGCGGGCTGCGCTGGCTGCTCGAATCGGCCTCGGGAATCAGTACCCCTGGCGTGCTCCGGCATTTCGGGATCGTGATCCACGCCGCGGCCGCGCTGGCCGCCGACGGCGCGGACGACGCCGACATCACCAAGCGCATCGACGAGGCCTGGCGTCATCTCGACTTCGGCAGTGCCTGGTACAGCGCCAAGCAGCGCGACCAGGCCGAGCGGATGGTCCGCAAGTTCCTCGACTGGCACCGGGCCAACCCGCGCGAGCTGGTGGCCGTCGAGAGAGACCTGCGGGTCAGGGTCGGGCAGGTAGAGATCACCGGCCGGGTCGACCGGCTGGAGGCCGATGACGACGGCAGCGCGATCGTGGTCGACCTCAAGACCGGGTCGAGCGCCGGCCGATGACGAGCTGGACCGGAACCCGCAGCTCGGGGTCTACCAGCTGGCCGTGCTGCTGGGCGCGTTCGAGGAACTTGGCCTGACCCAGCCGGGTGGCGCCGAGCTGGTGCAGGTCGGCAAGGCCGGCCTGACGGCGCGGGCGCGGGTGCAGCGGCAGCGCTCGCTCGCCAGTGACCCGGAACCCGGCTGGGCCAACGACCTGGTGCAGACCGTGGCCACCGGGATGTCGGGCTCGGTGTTCAAGGCGACGGCGAATCCTGGCTGCCGGGTCTGCCCGGTCGCCGCCTGCTGCCCGGTCCACGAGCGCGGCGGGCAGGTGGCGCCGTGAGTGAGCCGGAGGGGCGCCGCGTTGCCTGGACTGAGGAGCCGAAGCGAGGAACGAGCGCGCGGCGACGAGGGAAGGCAACGCCGTGAAGGGGGGTGGGGAGGTGGGCGGGGGCCCGCAGGCGAGCGAACCAGCAAACACCGTGACGACCCGGTACAGCCCCGCCCAGCTGGCGCGCCTGCTCGGGGTGGCCGAGCCGACCGCCGAGCAGGCTGCCGTGATCGGCGCGCCGCTCGGCCCGATGGCCGTGATCGCGGGCGCGGGCTCGGGCAAGAGCGAGACGATGGCGGCCCGGCTGGTCTGGCTGGTCGCCAACGGGATGGTCAGGCCAGAGCGGGTGCTCGGGCTCACCTTCACCCGGAAGGCCGCGGCCGAGCTCGCGGAACGGGTGCGCAGCCGGCTCGACGGCCTCAGGCGGGCCGGGCTCGCGCGGCCCGGCACGCCCCCCGCCGACGACCGGCTCCAGTCGGACCCGGTCATCGCGACCTACCACTCCTACGCCGGGCGGCTCGTGGCCGACCACGCGCTGCGCGAGGCGGTCGAGCCGTCGCTCCGGCTGATCACCCCCGCTGTCTCGTGGCAGCTGGCCGCGCGGGTGGTGGCCGCCTACGACGGCCCGATGGACGCCATCTCCTGGACCCCGTCCACGGTCACCGCGGCCGTCCTCGACCTGTCCGGTGAGCTGGCCGAGCACTTGCGCCGCCCGGCCGAGGTGATCGAGGTCGGCGAGTGGCTGGACCGGGGACTTCGCGGGGCAGTCCCCCGGGGAAAACAGAATGGCGGGATTCCGGCCCAGGTCCAGAAGATCCTGCAGAGCCAGCGGATCCGCGAGCAGCTGCTCCCGATGGTGGCCGCCTACAACGCGGCCAAGGCGGCCCGTGAGGTCATGGACTTCGGCGACCAGATGGCCCTGGCGGCCCGCATCGCCGACCGGCATCCCGAGGTCGGCACGGCCGAGCGGGCCCGGTACCAGGTGGTGCTGCTGGACGAGTACCAGGACACCAGCCACGCTCAGCTGGTGCTGCTCCGGGCGCTGTTCGGCGGCGGTCACCCGGTGACCGCGGTCGGCGACCCGTGCCAGTCGATCTACGGCTGGCGCGGCGCAAGCGCCGGGAACCTGCGCCGGTTCGCCGGCGACTTCCCGGCCCGCGGCGGGGCGCGGGCCTCGGCGGCGCTGCTGTCCACCAGCTTCCGCAATACCGGCCGGGTCCTGGACGCCGCCGCCGCGATCCAGGCGGGCCTGCGCACCGCGGCCGCGGAGGTGCCCCGCCTGGTAGCCCCGCCGCCCAGGGCCGCGCGCGGGACGGTGGTGTGCGCGCTGCTGCCGACCGCCGCCGAGGAAGCCGAGTGGAGCGGGGACCGGGTCGCGGAGCTGCTGAGCCTCCCGCCGGGGGTGGCGCCCGACGGGGCCCGCTGGCCCGATGGCCGGCCGGATCCCGTCCGCCCGTCCGACATCGCGGTGCTCTGCCGCAAGCGCGCCCAGTTTCCGGCCTTGCGCGCGGCGCTCGAGGCCAGGGGCATCCCGGTCGAGGTGGTGGGGCTGGGCGGCCTGCTGACCGTGCCCGAGGTCCAGGACATCGTGGCCACGCTGCGGGTGATGCACGACCCGACCGCGGCCGACGCCCTGGCCAGGCTGCTGACCTCGCCCCGGTGGCGGATCGGCCCGCGCGACCTGGTGACGCTGGGACGGCGTTCCCGCTGGCTGGCCCGCTCGGCCGGGCGGTCGGCGAAACAGGAACAGGTGCAGCCCGGCGAGGCGGATCCCGACGTGATGCAGCAGGCGGTTACGGACCTGACCGCGGATCCGGGCAGCCTGGTCGAGGCCCTCGATGACCTCGGCGACCCGGCGGCCTACTCGGCGGCCGGCTACGCGCGACTCACGGCGCTGGCCGCCGAGCTGCGGACGCTGCGCGGGCACGCGGGCCGGCCGCTGCCCGAGCTCGTGGGCGAGGTGGAGCGCGTGCTCGGGCTGGACATCGAGGTCGCCGCGCGGCCCGGCGCCGACCCGGCGGGCTCGCACGCCGACCTGGACGCGTTCGCCGACGCGGCCGCGGCCTTCGCCGGCGACCAGGAGGATCCAACGCTCGGCGCGTTCCTGGCCTACCTCACCGCGGCCGAGGCCGAGGAATTCGGCCTGGAGGCCGGGCGGGTCGGCGATACCGACTCGGTCAAGCTGGCGACCGTGCACGCGGCCAAGGGCCTGCAGTGGGCCGCGGTGCTCGTGCCCGGCCTGTCGGCGGGGCCGTACGGGCACGTGTTCCCGGCCCGGCCGAAGCTGGTCACGCGGTGGACCGAGAACCCGCGGCTGCTGCCGTTCGGGCTCCGCGGGGACGCTGCCGACCTGCCGGTCCTGGTCGGCCTGGACCCGCAGGCGCTGGCCTCGTTCACCGAGGCGTGCGGCGACCGGGAGCTGGCCGAGGAGCGGCGGCTGGCGTACGTGGCCTGCACCCGGGCCGCGTTCTGGCTCGGCTGCACCGGCTACTGGTGGGGGAACGGGGTGTCCCGGCTCGGCCCCTCGGTATTCCTGGACGAGGTGCGGGCCGCGTGCGAGTCAGGCGCCGGGACCGTCGCGACCTGGGCCGCGCCGCCCGCCGAGGACGCGCAGAACCCGGCGCTGGCCGAGCCGGCCACGGCGTCGTGGCCCGCCGCCGCGTCCGGCTCACGGCACGACGCGGTACGCGAGGCCGGCGACCTGGTGGCCGAGGCCGCGGCGACCGGCCCGGCGGCGGAACCAGACCTTGACGAGATCAGCCCGGACGACCGGGAACTGGTCGCCGCCTGGCAGCGAGACGCCGGCCTGCTGCTGGCCGAGCGAGCGCAGCGCCGCGCCGACGACGGCGTCACCGTCGGGCTGCCCTGGCGGCTTCCCGTGTCCTCCCTGGTGACCGTGGCCGCCGACCCCGCCGGGCTGGCCCAGCAGGTGCGGCGGCCGATGCCGCGCCCCCCGGCCCCGCTGGCCCGCCGGGGCACCGACTTCCACCGCTGGCTGGAGCAGCGGTTCGGGCCGCAGCCGCTGATCGAACCCGGCGACCTGCTCGGCGCGGCCGACGCCGACCCGGACTCCGCCGACGACCAGGACCTTGCCGGGCTCCGGGAGCGCTTCGAGGCTGGCGAGTGGTCGGACCGGTGGCCGCGGGAGGTCGAGGTGCCGTTCGAGACGCTGATCGGCGACCGGCTGGTCCGGGGGCGGATCGACGCGGTGTTCGCCGACGCGCCCGGCGGCGGGTTCGACGTCGTGGACTGGAAGACCGGCCGCCAGCCGGCCTCCCCGTGGAGGAGCGGGCCGTCGCCGTGCAGCTGGCCGCTTACCGGCTGGCCTGGGCCGCCCTGGCCGGGGTGCCGGTCGAGCAGGTCCGCGCGGCGTTCTACTACGTGCGCGACGACGCCACCGTGCGTCCCGCCGATCTGCTCGACGAGGCGGGCCTCGCGGCGCTGATCGAGGACATCCCCTCCGGCTAGCCCGCTCGCGCGCCCGCGCTCCGCGCCGCTGGGTAGGATGCGCAGCGTTGACCGACTGGAGGTGCGGTGACCGGACCACGGGTGTCGATGACTGACGGGCTGGCCGAGCGCGTGGTGCGCCGCGCGATCGCCGCCCTGGCCAACTCCTACGGCTCGGCGCCCGCCCGGGCCACGGCCGCCAAGGAGTTGCTGATCCACGCCCTGGAGGGTGCCTCCGGCCCGGCCGACGAGGCGGACGGCTACGCCGCCGCGGCGGCTATCGCGGCCCTGGCCCACGCCATCGAGGCCGAGGCGGGACGGGGCCTGGACTGGCTGTCGGTCGCGGCGCTCGAGGAATGGGACTTCCACCACCCGGAAAGCCCGATCTGACGGTTCCGCGGGGTCGTCAGCCCCTGAGGCGGCGCTCCACGGCCTCAACCTTGGCGTCCAGGGCCCCGGTCACGCCGGGACGGACGTCGGCCTTGAGCGAGAGGCTGACCCGCGGCGCCTTCGCGGCGACCGCGTCCACCGCGCGCCTGACGACGTCCATGACCTCGTCCCAGTCACCCTCGACCGTGGTGAACATGGCGTCGGTCCGGTTGGGCAGGCCGCTCTCGCGGACGACCCGGACCGCGTCGGCGACATACTCCGCGACGTCTTCGCCGACTCCGAGCGGCGTGACCGAGAACGCGACCAGCACTGGTTCTCCCTCATGAGCGTTACGAGCGTCTTAGCTGATGCCGGGCGCGATGGCCGACTCGAAGCGGCCGAGCACCTGGCGATCGCCCCACGTCTCGACCGGCGTGAGCGGCGGCCGGTGCCACACCCAGCAGTCGAGGTCGGCGGCGGCGCCGGTCACCCCGGCGGCCGCATTGGTCCCCGGGTCGCGGTCGGCGGCGTGGATGTCGGGCTCGTCGTAGGAGGTCCCGTCGTCCGGGTCGGTCCCGGTGAACTGCCCGAACGTCACCAGCCAGGAGCCGCCGGTGTCAGTGGCCCGCAGCCGGAGCGCCGGCGCGCCGTCGTCGGGCGTGAACGTCGCCCACCCGGGCAGTCCGCCGTACATGACGCGCAGCGCCTCGTCGACCCCGTCCGCGGACAGAGCCGGGTCCAGCGGGGTGCGGGTGCCCGCGGTCAGCTCGGCGTCGACCCGGTGGATCAGCGCCTCATGAGCTTGACGCCTCCGGATGAAGCCGACCGTGCGGTCATCCGACCAGGTCCAGGCCGCGGTGCCCGGAGGCGCCGCGGCGAGGACGTCGGCCAGGTCGTGGCTGGCGCGCTCGTAGAACGACCGCAGCCCAGCCCGGTCCGCCGGGCGCGGCGGCTTGAGCGCCTCGGCCTGCTGGTCGTTTACCTGCTCGCGCACGATCGTGCCCCAGAACCACTGCACCTCCCCGAGGTGCCACAGCAGGTCATCGGCGGTCCAGTCCGGGCAGGACGGCACGCGCGCGTCGGGCGGGACCTCGCGCAGGACGTCCGCGAAGCGCGCCGACTCCCGGATCAGGTGGTCGACATAGTCCAGGTCCGCGTTCACCTGACGCAGGCTACTCCGCGGCGCTGACCCTGCTCGCTGGGCCTGGTACCCGCCGGCCGCCGGACCGCCCGGAACTGGCGCGTAAATGTACCGGAAGGCCGGCGATAACCAGCCGGATGGTTCATTTGCGGCCGCGGCCCACGACCCGGTGCCCGGCCCAGGGCAGCTCGCCCGCTACCGGCCGCCTGCTGCCCGGCCCCAGGTTGGGAGTGGATTCCCGCGATGACGGGCGCCGCGGTCTCCATGTTTATGCCTCGGTAGAGTCCAGGCAGGATCTTCGGCATTCCCGGCTGGCGCGCCCGGCTGCGGCCTGGGCGCGGCCCGGAGCCACGAGGGAGGACCATGGACGTTCGCGGTTACGTCGACGAGAACGCGGCCGGCTTCTTCGACGCGCTCAGGCAGTGGCTGGCCATACCGTCGATCTCCGCCGACCCGGCGCACCGCGCCGATGTCCGCCGCAGCGCGGAATGGCTGGCGGGTTACCTGCGCCAGAGCGGCTTCCCGATGGCGGAGATCTGGGCAACCGGCGCGGACGGCGCCGGGCTTCCCGCGGTGTTCGCGCACTGGCCGGCCGCGGACCCGTCGGCTCCCGCCGTGCTCGTCTACGGTCACCACGACGTGCAGCCGGTCGAGCCGCTCGACGAGTGGGAGTCGCCGCCGTTCGAGCCCGCGCAGCGCGACGGCCAGCTGCTGGGACGCGGGGCCTCCGATGACAAGGGCCAGGTGCTCTTCCACGCCCTGGCCGCGCGGGCCAGCGCCGCCGCGGGCGGGCTGGACGCCGACGGCCGCGGCGCGCCGCCGGTCACGCTCAAGCTCCTGATCGAAGGCGAGGAGGAGTCGGGGTCGCCCCACTTCCCCGCCCTGCTGGAGAGCAACTCCGGCCGGCTCGGCTGCGACGTGATCGTCATCTCCGACACCACGATGTGGGCGGCGGACGTGCCCTCGATGTGCACCGGCATGCGGGGCCTGGCCGAGGCGCAGATTGACCTGCGCGGCCCGGAGCGGGACCTGCACTCGGGGTCGTTCGGCGGGGCGGTGCCGAACCCGCTGCACGTCCTCGCGGACCTGCTGGCCGGGCTGCACGACCGTGACGGCCGGGTCACCCTGCCCGGGTTCTACGACAAGGTGCTCCCGGTCTCGGCGGCCGAGCGCGAGATGTTCGCCCGGCTGCCGTTCGACCAGCAGGCCTGGCTCGACGACGCTGGCCACAGCGGCGCCGCGGCGGGCGAGGCCGGGTTCAGCACGCTGGAGCGGATCTGGGCCCGACCGACCGCGGAGATCAACGGGATGTGGGGCGGGCATACCGGGCCGGGCGGGAAGACGATCATCCCCGGCCAGGCGCACGCGAAGTTGTCGTTCCGGCTGGTCGCGAACCAGGAACCCGCCGACGTCACCGCCGCGCTGCGGGAGTACGTGGCCCAGCGCACGCCGCCGGGCATCGAGGCCGTCGTCACCGTCCCGGGCTCCGGGGTCCGCCCCAGCTTCTCGCCGGCCGACTCGGCCGCCGTGCAGGCGGCGAAACGGGCCATGGAGTGCGCGTTCGGGTCCGAGGTCCTGTTCACCCGGGAAGGCGGAAGCGGGCCCGAAGCCGACCTGGCCGCCATTCTCGGGGCGCCGCTGGTCTTCCTGGCCGTGGGGCTGGACTCCGACCGCATTCACGCGCCGAATGAGAAGGTCGAGATGAACTTGCTGCTCAAGGGCGCCGAGGCCGCCGCGTATCTGTGGGACGAGTTCGCGGCGGCGGCCGGCGATCTCACGGCGGCGCGGTGAGCGCCGCGCCGGGCCTGCCACCGGACCGGCACGGCAAGCTGAGCTCCGCCGAGTTGACCGACAGCGGCGGGTTGCGCAACCTCGCCCTGTCCCGCGGCGAGGTGGACCGGTCGGCGGCCCGCCGCACCGACACCGAGTGGCTCGCCGCGGCCTGGGCCGACCCCGGCACCCGCGTGCTCGTGGTCTCCGGCGGGCAGGCCCTGATCCGCACCGCGGACGACGGCCAGGCGGAACTGGCCTTCGTGTCCCCGCAACAGGCCCCGGACGGAGTCAGGTTCCTGCTGGGGGTCGACGCCGACGGGGTCGTGTACTTCGGCGTGGCCGGGCCGCTGCCGCGGCCGGAGGCGGAGGAGAACCCGGGCCCGGGGGCCCGGCCGATCAGCCTGCGGCAGGCCGGGCCGCTGCTGTCCGATCGCGACGCCGGGCTGATGACCGAGGCCGTGGCGCTCGACAACTGGCACTCCACACACGGGCACTGCCCGCGGGACGGCGGGGTCACCGAGCCGGTCCTGGCCGGCCACGCCCGGCGCTGCGTGAACGACGGAAGCGAGCACTTCCCGCGGCTCGACCCGGCGGTGATCATGCTGGTGACCGACCCCGATGACCGGTGCCTGCTGGCCAGGAACGCGATGTGGCCCGAGCGGCGGGTGTCCATCCTGGCCGGGTTCGTGGAGCCCGGCGAGTCGGCCGAGCAGGCGGTCGCGCGCGAGGTACACGAGGAAACCGGGATCGTCGTCGGCGACGCCCGCTACGTGGGCAGCCAGCCCTGGCCGATGCCGCACAGCCTGATGCTCGGCTTCCGCGCCCGTGCCACCGGCAACCTGAAGATCACGGTCGACTCCCACGAGATCGTCGAGGCGCACTGGTTCAGTCGCGATGAGCTGCGGGCCTCGGTTGCGAGCGGCGAGATCAGGCTGCCGCCGCCGGTGTCGATCGCGCACCGGATCATCGAGTCCTGGTACGGCAGCGACCTCGGCGGCAGCTGGTAACGCCGCCCGCGCGCCCGGCGAGGCCGTCGGCTAGGACCGTCCGGAAAGCCTGGCCGGGGGCTGCCCGGGGCGCCGCCAGGGCGCCGGGGCGCGACACGGTCGTCACGTTAGCCGCATTTAGCCTCACGAAGCCGTCCGAGCCATTACCATACCGGTACTTTGCTTGCTCATTACCAGCTGATGACCGCATATCGGCTGGGGTGTCGTCATCGAATCAGGTGTCAGGTTGGCATCGCGCGATACCGCAGGCCGGGTTCCGGCCGACAGGAAGAACCGGGTGCCGGGTGGCCGCCGCCCGCGCGTCTACGTGCACGTCGGCGAGCCGAAGACGGGCACGACGTTCCTGCAGCTTGCCCTGTGGAGTAACCGCGCCCGGCTGGCCGCCCAAGGCATCCTGCTGCCGGGCTACGAAAGCCGCGATCATAACCGGGCCAGCCGGGACCTGCGCGAAGCGGTGCGGGAAGCCGCCGACCCGACCGATCCGTGGACCGGCGACTGGGACGTCCTGGTCGGCCAGGCCCTGATGGCCCCCGAGGCGGCCGTCATCTCGGACGAGGTGCTGGCCGCGTGTAACCCCGAGCAGGCCGATCGCGCCGTCCGGTCGCTGTTGTCGGCCGAGGTACACATCATCGTCACCGTGCGTGACCTCGCGACCCTGCTGCCGGCCGAGTGGCAGGAGACGGTCAAGACCCGCGGTACCGCCGGATGGGACGAATGGCTGAGCGATGTCATCGACGTCCAGTCGGCCGCCGCTGACCGGCGCCAGTGGCGGTTCTGGACGTTCCACGACACGCTGGCCATCCTCGACATGTGGTCACAGCACCTTCCGCCGGACCAGGTGCACGTGATCACCGTGCCGCAGCGGGGCCCGGCCAGCACCCTCTGGGTCAGGCTCGCGTCGGTTCTCGGCGTCGACCCCGGCCGCGTCGACCTCGCCGAGGCGCACGCCAATCCCTCGCTCGGGCTGGCCGAGGTCGAGTTCCTGCGCAGGCTGAACGAGACGCTGCCGGAGGAGATGCCCTACTGGTTCTATACCCGGAACATCAAGCGGATCCTCGCGCACGACGTCCTGGCCACGCGGGCGCGCCAGGCCCGGCTGACCGTACCCGCCGGCCGGGAGGCGTGGGTCGCAGAACAGTCGGAGATCCTGGTCGCGGGCTTGCGTGACTCCAAGTTCCACATCGTCGGCGATCTGGCCGAGCTCCTGCCGCAGCCCGCGGCCGGGCCGTACCGGGGACCCGCCGACCTGCCCGCCGAGCAAGTACTGGACGCCGCCGTGGCCGCGACGGCCGCACTGACCGACCAGCGGTACCGGGACAGGTACCCGGCCCCGCAGCCGCGCAGGAGACGGGGCAGCCCGCGGCAGATGGCCGTCCGGCTGGAATGGACCGTGCTGAACGGGCCCCGGGTCCGCCGGGTACTGCGCAGAAGGAGTCACCTCCCGGCCGTGCGGCGGCTGCGGGTGCTCATCTGGCGCGCGCTCCTGCATCCCGAGCGTCACCGCAGGTGACCTGTTAGGAAGCCGCAGGAGGATCAGCGCAGCAGCAGGCGGGCGGCGAGCTCGAGGTGGTTGCTCACGTCGTCGGCGGAGGCGCGCCGGGTCACCCAGGCGACCAGGTTGGACAGCCAGACATCGCCGATCACCCGGGCGATGGCCTTGTCGTCGGCGGACGGCTCGCCGTCATGCATGGCCTTGGTGAGTATCTGCTCCATCAGCCGGGCCACCGTGTTGACCTCGGCCGCGGCGCTCGGGTCCGCGAACATGAACGCCCGGGTCATGGCCTCGGTCAGCATCGGCTCGCGCTGCATGGTGCGGGTGATCCGGCCCAGCACGTACATCATCCGCTCGTAGGGCGTCTCGCCGGGGATGGGCTTGCGGTCTAGCTTCTCCTGGGTCTGCTCGAACTCCCGGGCCAGCTCGGACACCAGCAGGTGGATCTTGGACGGGAAGTACCGGTACAGCGTGCCGAGGGCCACGTCGGCCCGCTCGGCCACGGTCCGCATCTGCACCGCGTCGTACCCGCCCTTGGACGCCAGCGCCAGCGTGGCGTCGAGGATCCGCTTGCGGCGGTCACGCTGGGCCGCCGAGCCGAACTCGGCCGCGCTCGGCGCGGCGGTGCCGGTGATACGTGTTCTCGGTGCTGCCATCAAAGCCTCTCGTGGTGCCAACCAAGCCGGAGCCGCTGCCCGCGATCTCCGGCTGGCGATTCGCGCGGCCAGGGCGTGGTACGCGGCCTGCGCCGTCATCAAGCGTATCAACGGGAACGAGGCTGGCCAGGCGCTCCGCGCTGGCCGGCGGCCGGTAAAACGTGTTCTAATTTTGCGAGCCGCGGCCACGAGGAGGACCGGTGCCGACCGCCATGGATTTCACCCTCGACGAGACCCAGCAGGCGGTCGCCCGGGTCGCCGCCGAGGTGCTGGGCCAGGTCCGGCCGGCCGGGCCGCCGGCGGACGGATTCGACGCGGCGCTGTGGAAGGAAATGGGCCGGGCCGGCCTGCTGTCGCTAGCCCTGCCCGCCTGGCTGGGCGGGGACGGGCTCGGCGTGCTGGACGTAGCGGTGGCGCTGACCGCGGTTGGCCGGCGCGCCGCGGCCGTGCCCGCGCTGGCCACGCTGGCCCTGGGGGTCCTGCCCGTGGTCCGGTGGGGTGACCGTGACCTGCAGCGGACGCTGCTAGGCGGCGTCGCGTCCGGCGACACGCTGCTCACCGCGGCGGTCCGCGAGCCCGCGGACGTGATGCCCGCCCGGCCCGCCACCACGGCCACGCTGCGGCGTGCGTCGGGCACGGTCTCCGGAGTCAAGATCGGGGTGCCCTACGGCGCGGCGGCCGACTGGGTCCTGGTGCCGGCCAGCCTGGAGGCCGGCGGCACCGGAGTCGTGATCGTCAAGGCGTCGGGCGAGGGCGTGTCCTGGCGGCCCACGCACAGCTCCTCGGGCGAGCCGGAATACACGCTGCGACTGGATCAGGCGCCCGTCGCCGACCTTCTCGGCTCCGGGGAACGAGGCCAGGCCGTCCAGGATCTCTACCAGCTCGCGCTGGCCGGGGCGTGCTGCCTGGCCGACGGCGCCCTGGCGGGCGCGCTCGCGCTGACCACGGCGCACGTGGCCGCGCGGGAGCAGTTCGGCCGGCCGCTGGCAGCATTCCAGGCCGTGGCCCAGCACATCGCCGACGTCTACATCACCTCGCGCACCCTGCACCTGGCCGCGCTCTCGGCCTGCTGGCGGATGCAGGCCGGCCGCGACGCCGGGACCGACCTCGACGTGGCCGCGTACTGGCTGGCCGGGCAGGCGCCGGAGGCGCTGCGCACCTGCCACCACCTGCACGGCGGGATCGGCATGGACGTCACCTACCCGCTGCACCGCTACTCCGCGCTGGTCAAGGACCTGGTCAGGTTCGTGGGCGGCGCCGACTACCGCCTCGACCGGCTCGGCGCGCGGGCTGGCGCCGGAGATGCCGGCTGAGGGCCGCGATGTTCCTCGACCTCACCAGCGAGCAGGCCGCGCTGCGCGACGAGCTGCGGGCCTACTTCGCCACGCTGATCTCGGCCGACGAGCGCGAGGCCATGCTCACCGAGCGGCACGGCGCGGTCTACCGCGAGGTGGTGCGGCGGATGGGCCGCGACGGGTGGCTCGGCGTGGGCTGGCCAACCGACTTCGGTGGCCGCGGGCTCGGCCAGATGGAGCAGCAGATCTTCGTAGACGAGGCCGCCCGGGCCGACGTCCCGCTGCCCAGCGTCACCCTGCAGACCGTCGGGCCGACGCTGCAAGCCCACGGAACCGCCGGGCAGAAGGATTTCTTCCTGCCCAAGATCCTGGCCGGCGAGGTGCACTTCGCGATCGGGTACACCGAGCCCGAGGCCGGCACCGACCTGGCCGCGCTGCGCACCCGGGCGGTCCTGGTGAAGGGGGATGGGGAGGTGGGTGGGCACTATGTGGTCAACGGCCAGAAGATCTTCACCACCGGCGCGCACGACGCCGACTACATCTGGCTGGCCTGCCGCACCGACCCGGACGCGCCGAAGCACAAGGGCATCTCCATCCTCATCGTCGACACCGCCGACCCCGGCTTCTCCTGGACGCCGATCATCACCCACGACGGGGCCCACCACGTCAACGCCACCTACTACTCCGACGTGCGGGTGCCGGTCACGATGCGAGTGGGGGAGGAGAATGCGGGCTGGCGGCTGGTGACCACGCAGCTCAACCACGAGCGGGTGATGCTCGGCCCGGCGGGCCGGATCGCGGCCCTGCACGACCGGGTGCGCGGCTGGGCGGCCGGCCAGGCCGCGCCGGACGGCCGACCGCTGCTCAGCCTGCCGGACGTGCGGCGCGCGCTGGCCGAGTCCTACGCCTGCCTGCGGATCAACGAGCTGCTCAACTGGCAGGTCGCGGTGGCGCCCGCGGTGGACGTGGCCGACGCCTCCGCCACCAAGGTGTTCAGCTCCCAGCGGCTGCAGCGGCTCGGCCAGCTGCTGGAGGACCTCGTCGGGCGGTACGGCGACCCCGCCGACCCGTGCACGGCCGAGCTGTCCCGCTGGCTGGACATCCAGGCCAAGCGCAATACCGTGCTGACGTTCGGCGGCGGGGTCAACGAGATCCAGCGGGAGCTGATCGCGACGGCCGGGCTCGGCCTGCCGCGAGTGCCCAGGTAGGAGGGACGTGAGCGTAACGGTCGGCCATCCGGGTACGCCGTCGGCCGGCACCGAGGCGGCGATCGTGCAGGCGGCCGCGCGGATCGCCGCAGCCGGCGAGTCCCGGCCGCGGGCGGCGCGGGACCCGGTGAACCTGCCGATGATCCGGAACTGGGCCGAGGCGATCGGCGACGCCAACCCGGTCTACACCGACGCCGAGGCGGCCGCCCGGTCGGGGCACGGCAGCCTCGTCGCGCCGCCCGCGATGGCGCAGGTCTGGACCATGCGCGGGCTGCACCCGGCCGCGGACGACGACGACCCGATGGGCCGGATGTCCGCAGTGCTCGACGAGGCCGGGTTCACCTCGGTCGTCGCCACCAACTGCGAGCAGGAGTACCACCGCTACCTGCGGCATGGCGAGCAGGTCGCGGTGCGGGCCCGCCTGGAGAGCGTGACCGGCCCGAAGCGGACCGCGCTCGGCGACGGCTGGTTCGTCACCACCCGGAGCACCTGGTACGTGGGCACCGAGCCGGTCGCGTCGATGCTGTTCCGGATCCTGAAGTTCCGCCCACCGGCGCCCGCTCCCTCCGCGCCGGTGCAGCCAGCGTCCACGGCGCCCGCCGCCCCGGACGTGCTGCGCCCGGCCGTCTCGCCGGACACCGCGTTCTTCTGGGACGGCACCGCGGCCGGCGAGCTGCGGATCCAGCGCTGCGGCGGCTGCGGCGCGCTGCGTCACCCGCCCGGCCCGATGTGCCCCGCGTGCGGCGCGGCCCGGCCCGGGTACGTGGTCGCCGCCGGCGCCGGGGAGGTGTACAGCTACGTGGTGCAGCACCATCCCCCGGTGCCGGGCAAGCAGATGCCGCTCGTGGTCGCGCTGGTGGCGCTCCCCGAGGGCGTCCGCATGGTCGGCGAGCTGCTCGGCGTGAGCCCGGACCGGGCGCGCATCGGCCTGCCGGTCCGGGTGGAGTTCGTCCGGATCGACGACACGCTGACGCTGCCCGCCTGGCGGGAGGATGCTCCATGACCGCCGAGACCGGCGTGGCCCTGCCGGAGCTGGTGATCGACGTCACCCCGACGTTCGTGGTCGCCTCCGCGATCGCCACCCGGGACTTCCAGGACGTGCACCACGACCGGGACAAGGCCGTCGCACGGGGCAGCAAGGACATCTTCATCAACATCCTCACCACGACCGGCCTGGTGCAGCGGTACATCACCGACTGGGCCGGGCCCGGGGCGCTGGTACGCAAGGTCGCGATCCGGCTGGGCGCGCCGTGCTATGCCGGGGACACGCTCACGTTCTCCGGACGGGTGACGGAACGCGCCGGCGACGAGTGCGTGGTGGAGGTGACCGGCCGGTGCCGCCTGGGCGACCACGTGACCGGCACGGTCCGGCTGGTGCTGCCGGCCGGGGGGAGGGGAGCGTGATCGGCGGGGCGGCGATCGCCGGCATCGGGGCCACCGAGTTCTCCAAGGACTCCGGGCGCAGCGAGCTGCGGCTGGCCGCCGAGGCGACCTCGGCCGCGCTGGCCGACGCCGGGCTGCGCCGGTCCGACGTGGACGGGCTGGTGACGTTCACCATGGACAACACCGCCGAGATCGCGCTCGCCCGCGAGCTCGGCCTGGGCGAGCTGACGTTCTTCAGCCACGTGGGCTACGGTGGCGGCGCCGCCTGCGCGATCGTGCAGCAGGCCGCGATGGCGGTCGCGACCGGGATCGCGCGGGTGGTGGTGTGCTACCGGGCGCTGAACGAGCGTTCCGGGCACCGGTTCGGCCAGGTCTCCCGGGCCGCGGTGGCCGCGCCGACCTCCTCCGGGGTGGATAACGGCTGGCACTACCCGATGGGCCTGGCCGTGCCGGCCGCGACCGTCGCGATGATCGCCCGGCGCTACATGCACGACTACGGGGCCACCAGCGAGGACTTCGGCGCGGTCACGGTCGCGGACCGGCGCCACGCGGCGGCCAACCCGAACGCCTGGTTCTACCGGCGGCCGGTCACGCTGGCCGAGCACCAGGCGTCCCGGTGGATCGTCGAGCCGCTGCGGCTGCTGGACTGCTGCCAGGAGAGCGACGGCGCCGTGGCCGTCGTCGTGACCAGCGCCGAGCGGGCCCGTGACCTCCGGCAGGCCCCGGCGGTGATCCGCGCGGCCGCCCAGGGCAGCAGCCCGGGCCAGTACGTGATGACCAGCTACTACCGCGATGAGCTGGGACTGCCCGAGATGGGCGTGGTGGCCCGGCAGCTGTGGCGGCAGGCGGGGGTCGGTCCGCAGGACGTGCGGACCGCCGTGCTCTACGACCACTTCACCCCGTACGTCCTGCTGCAGCTGGAGGAACTCGGTTTCTGCGCGCGCGGAGAGGCCAGGCACTTCATCTCCGGCGGGGCGATCGAGCTCGGCGGGAGGCTGCCGGTCAACCCGCACGGCGGCCAGCTCGGCGAGGCGTACATCCACGGCATGAACGGGATCGCCGAGGGCGTGCGCCAGGTCCGCGGCACCTCGGTCAACCAGGTCGGCGGCGACGGGCCGGTGCTGGTCACCGCCGGCACCGGGGTGCCGACCAGCGGCCTGGTCCTGGGGCCGGACTGACCCCGGCGGAGGGGAGGGTCAGCCGGGCCGCCGCGGCGGGCCCCGGAAGTACCCGGCCGGGGTCAGGCCGGTCTGCCGGCGAAACGCCGCGACGAACGCGCTGACCGATTCGTAACCCACCCGCCGGGCCACGTTCCCCACCGGCTCGCCCGCGGCCAGGGCCGGCATGGCGGCCTGCAGACGCAGCAGCGTCCGCCAGTGGCCGAACGGGAGCCCGGTCCCGGCGACGAAGGCCCGGGCCAGGGTCCGCTCGCTGGCGCCGACCTGACGGCCCCACTGCGCCAGCGTCCGGCCGTCGGCCGGGTCAGCGGCCAGCGCTTCGGCGACCCGCCTGGCCGGTTCCTGGGCGGGCACGCGCACCTCGATGGCCGTCATCGCCACGGGCTGCAGCAGGTCGACCAGCACGGCCTCGGCGTGCGCGCGGCGCTCGGAGCCGAGACCGGGATCCTCCAGGTACCCGATGAGCTCGGCCAGCAGCGGGCTGGCCGAGACCGGCGTGCAGTCGGGCCAGCCGACCGGGCACAGCTCAGGCCGGATGTACAGCGTCCGCATGGTGGCGGCGCCCGCCGACAGGGTCTCGTGCCGCACCCCGGCCGGGATCCAGAGCGCCCGGCTGGGCGGCAGGACCCAGGCGGCCGCGCTGGTGCGGACCGTGAGCACGCCGCTGGCGGCCCAGGCGAGCTGGTGATCGGGATGGGTATGCCAGTCAAACACCAGGCCCGCCGGCATGGGGAAGGTCGCGACGATCACGGCCGCCGCCGGATCTGGTTCCCCCGCGGCACAATGTCCGTCCCGCGACACAACATGGCAGCCTACGCCCTTGGGCCCGGCCCGGCCCGGCCGTAGCGTCGTGGGCATGAACGAAGATCATGCCAAGCTGTGCTCCAGCCCGGAGTGGGCGGCGCACATCCGGGGCGAGATCCTGCCCGCCCTTACGCAGCACGCGGACCTGGGCGCGGACATGATCGAGATCGGCCCCGGGCCAGGTGCCGCGACCGAATGGCTGCGGCACCGGGTGGGGCGGCTGACCGCGCAGGAAGTCGACCCGACCGCCGCCGCGGTGCTGGCCGGCAAGTACGCGGGCGGCAACGTGGCGGTCGTCGTCGGCGACGCGGCCGACCTGAGCTTCCCCGACGAGTCCTTCGACTCGGCGGGCTCGTTCACCATGCTGCACCACGTCCCCACGCTGGCCCGGCAGAACAAGATCCTGGCCGAGGTGCTGCGGGTGCTGAAGCCCGGCGGCGTGCTCATCGGCTCGGACAGCCTGGCCAGCAACGACCTGCACCATTTCCACGCCGGCGACACCTACAACCCCGTCGACCCGGCCTGGCTGCTCGGCCGCCTGCAGACCCTCGGTTTCGGCGAGATCACCATCACCGTGGACGAGACCCTCAAATTCGTCGCGCACAAGCCGGCCGGGTGCGGCGGGCGGGAGGCCGGGCCCAGCGTAGAGACAACGACATGCTGAGCGTCGCGCAACTGAAAGGCGTGATCATCGGGCTGCTCGGCTTCGCCGGGGCCGAAGAGCAGATGCTGCTGGCGGTCGCGCCCGCCGCCGAGCCGGGCGGCCCGCAGTGCTGGGCCGCGGTGCCGCTCGTCGCGCACACCACCGAGTTCAAGCGCCAGCAGGTTCAGCGGCTGCAGGCGATCGAGCGGGGCCAGGTCCCGCCGGAGTTCGGCGAGATCGATCACACCTCCGGCGAGTTGTACCGCGGCTATGCGGCCCGGCCCGCGGACGCGGTCGCCGCGGACAGCCGCGCGGTGACCGGCGAGCTGATCGCCGGGGTGCACGCGACGAGCGCCGATGACCTCCGCAACCCGTCACGGCACCCCTGGCTGCGCGGCCGCCAGCTCTGGCTGCAGGTCATCGTCCGGGGGTTCTGGCACCCGGCCGGCCACCTCGGCGAGTATTACCTCGGGCACGGCCGGCCGGACCGCGCGGTCAACCTGGCCGCGCACGGCGTCGCCACGGCCGGGTACCTCGGCGCCCCCGGCCCGGCCCGCGGCATGGCCAGCTACAACCTCGCCTGCGCGCTGGCCCGGGCCGGGCTCGACCTGGCGGCCGCGGCGCTCCGGGAGGCGGTCACGCTCAATCCCGACGTCCGTGCCAACGCGCGCCGGGACCCCGACCTCGCGTCGGTCCGGGACGGCGGGCAGCTCGAGGCGCTGCTCGCTCCCTAGGACCGGGCGGTCACATCTTCATGACCTGGCCGTTGAAGCTGATGTCGTGGTGGACGCCGTGCCACCAGTCGTAGACGTTCGGATGCGGCCCGCCGGCCACAAACGCCAGGAGGCGGCCGTCGGTCTGGGTCCACACGATGTGCTCCTGGCTGGAACTGTCGAGATAGCAGAACATGCGGCCCGCCGCCTGCGTCTCCGGGTTCAGCATTCCCGCTTCCGACTGCGCCATCGAATAAGCCGTCGAATGCAGGAACGAATGGTTCCAGCTGGTCTCGCCGTCGGTGTCGATGTCGCTGCAGTTGCTGACGTTGGGCTTGAAGGCCGCGTGCGAAACCGACTGGACCTCGGCCTGGTAGGCCGCGTAGAGAGCCTTGAGCGACGGATAGGTGCGGAAGGTGACCGAGGTGATGGCGAGGGTGGGGTTCGTGCAGGTCACCATCGTCGTGCTCTGGTTGTGGCAGCTGCTGGTCGGCAGGAAGCCCATCGACAACGGGCTCTGGTTGGCCAGGACCAGCGCCCTGTCGAGCGAGCTGGAGCTGGCGCGGAAGGGCATCGTCCGCGACATGGGCATGCTGTTGCCGTGGCTCTTCGCCGGGGGGCTGCTGCGCGTCGCGAAGAAGGCGCCCACGCCCGCCGCGATCAGGACCACGGCGGCCACGGCCGCGACCCAGCCCCAGCGCCGGCGCGGCCGCTGCCCGTGCGACTCGGGAGCGGGCTCGTCGCGGCCGGTCCGGCCGCCCGCGGCCGGCGGGGGCACAGACCCTCGCTGGCTGATCACCTCCGGCGGCGCGGCGGCGGTGTCCTGCGCGCGGATCGCGGTGGCCGCGCCGCTGGTCCCCGCCTGGGTCGCCGCGATCCCGAGCGACGCGCGGGCTGCGTCGACGAACTCGCGGCAGGTCGCGTAGCGGTCCTCCGGCTTCTTGGCCAGGACCCGGGCGAAGACGTCGTCGACGGCCGGCGGCAACTCGGGCTGCAGGGTACTGGGCGGCAGGGGCATTTCCTCGACGTGGGCCCAGATGATCGCGGCGTCGCGTTCCTTCGGGAACGGCACCCGGCCGGTGAGGCACTCGTAGAGCACGCAGCCCAGCGAGTACTCGTCGGCCCGGCCATCCACCGGCGTTTCCTGGATCTGCTCGGGAGCGACGTAATCGATCGTCCCGAGGAATTCGCCGGTCTTGGTCAGGCCGCTGCGCGACAGCATGTACTTGGTGATGCCGAAGTCCGACAGGTAGACGTGGTCGGGATCGCCGTCCTGGCCGTGCTCGATGAGCAGGTTCCCCGGCTTGACGTCGCGGTGGACCAGGCCCTTGCGGTGCGCCGCGTCGAGCGCCCGCGCGGCCTGGCCGGTCAGGAAGACGGCGTCGCCGGGCGTGAGGGGGGAATGCTTCTTCAGCATCGCGCGCAGGTCGGTCCCGGCCACGTACCGCATGGCGATGTAGAGCAGGTCCTCGTACGGCCCCATGTCGTAGATGGGGATCACGTTCGGGTGATTCAGCGAGGCGGCGATGCGCGACTCCTCAAGGAACCGCGCGCGGAAAACGTCGTCGGTGGCGATCTCGGGGGCGAGTACCTTCAGCGCGACCACGCTGCCCAGACGCGGGTTCTCGGCCTGGTAGACCACGCTCATCCCGCCGCGTCCGACCACGGCGCGCAGCCGGTAGCCCGCGAACTCATCTCCAACCATGGGTAGCACAGGCATCAGGGCGCTCCCGAAATCGTAAGGATCCAATAGGTGTGTCCGGCGCGGGCGCGTCCCCGGGCAGGATTCGCAAGCCTGCGTCAGCAGCAGATAGCAGATGCGGTCATACCAATCGCCCGCTCGCCATTAACGCTGCGTTAGCGATAACGGGCGGTGCCGTGCCGGCTAGCAGTTCAAGGTCATTGCCGTGTCCCCCTACCCACGCCCGCCCCGGCCGCCAATACGACTGCCATGACCGGCTTTCCATGAGTCTGGATACCCTCATGAAAGTTAGAGTCAGGCTACCCCGGCCCTGATACACCGTCTAGGTTGCCCCGACCGGGGTCTTGACCCGGCCTTTACCTGCCAGGCTGGGCTCCTGGCGTGGTCGGTCGGTCCTGGCCCCGGCCTGGCGTGCCAGCCGGACCGTTCGGGCCGGCGTATCCTGCGCACGTGAGCCGCACGGCTGCGATCCCCACGGGGACGATCACGCTGCTCTTCACCGACGTCGAAGGCTCGACGAGGCTCTGGGAAGCCGAGCCGGAACTCATGGCCCGAGCCCTGCGCCGTCACGACGAGGTGCTCCGCGCCGCCATCGGGAAGGCCGGCGGCTTCGTGTTCAAGACCGTGGGTGACGCCTTCTGCGCCTCCTTTGCCACGCCCCAGGCGGCGCTGGGCGCGGTGCTCGCCGCCCAGCAGGCGCTGGCCGCGGAGCGGTGGCCGACCAGCCGGCCGATCCGGGCGCGGATGGGCCTGCACACCGGCGTGTGCGAGGAGCGCGACAACGACTACTTCGGACCGGTCGTCAACCGCACGGCCCGGCTCGAAGCCGTCGCCCACGGCGGACAGGTGCTCATCTCCGGCGCCACGGCGGAACTACTGTCCGAGATCCTCCCCGAAGGCGTGACGTTGCGGGATCTGGGCCTGCACCGGCTGAAGGACCTCGGCCGCCCCGAGCGCGTCTTCCAGCTCGAAGCGGAATTCCTGGCCCCGAGCTTCCCGCCGCTGGCGTCGCTGGACAACCCGGAGCTGCCGAACAACCTGCCCGGCCAGCTCAGCGCGTTCGTCGGCCGGCAGCAGGAAGTGCAGGACGTGCGCAGGCTGGTCGGGTCCGCGCGCCTGGTCACCCTCACCGGGGCCGGCGGCTGCGGGAAAACGCGCCTCGCGCTGCAGGCCGCGGCCGAGCTGCTGGACGAGGCCAGGGACGGCGTATGGTTCGCCGACCTCGCGCCGCTGACCGAGGGCGAGCAGATCCCGGCCGCCGTCGCCGCCGTGCTCGGGCTGGCCGATCCTGGCGGGCAGCAGCCGCTGCTGGAGTCGCTGACGGAATCGCTGCGCGAGCAGGACACGCTCATCCTGCTGGACAACTGCGAGCACGTGATCGACGCTGCCGCCAAGCTCTGCGGCCTCCTGGTCCGCGACTGTCCCCGGCTCCGCATCCTGGCTACTTCACGCGAGCCGCTGGGTCTCGACGGTGAGCAGGTGTACCGCGTGCCGTCGCTGTCGCTGCCGCCGGGCGAGGCGGAGGCCGTGGACGAGATCGCCGGGTCCGACGCCGCCCGGCTCTTCGTGGACCGGGCGCAGGCGCACGACTCCGGCTTCCGCCTCGATGAGGACACCGCGTCGCTGGTCGCGTCGGTCTGCCGCCGACTGGACGGCATCCCGCTGGCGCTCGAGCTCGCGGCGGCCCGGCTGTCGTCGATGTCTATCCAGCAGATCAGCCAGCGGCTGGACCAGCGGTTCCGCCTGCTCACCGGCGGCAGCCGCAACGCCATGCCCCGGCAGCAGACCCTGCAGGCCGCGGTCGACTGGTCCTTCGGCCTGCTCCACGAGCCCGAGCGGGAGACGCTACGACGGCTTTCGGTGTTCGCTGGGGGCTTCGAACTCGAGGGGGCCGAGGCGATCTGCGCGGACGGCGGCGTCGATGCCTTCGACGTGATGGACCTGCTCGGCTCGCTGGTCGACAAGAGCCTCGTGGTGGCCGACCGGATGCCCGGGTCGGTCCGTTACCGGCTGCTCGACACGATCAGGCAGTACGCGGCGCAGGAACTTCTGAGATCGGGCGGCGAGGCTGAGGTCGTAGCGGCCCGGGACCGGCACGCCGGTTACTTCCTGGGCCTCGCGCAGGAGGCGGCGCCCGCGCTGTCCGGGCACGGACAGGGTGACTGGCTGGGGCGGCTGGATCCCGAATGGGAAAACCTGCGCGCCGCGGCCACCCACCTGGCCGACGAGGGCCGCACCGATGACGTGCTGCGGCTCGGCGTCTGGCTGCAGTGGTTCGCCATGGGCAAGGGACACACCGACGTGCTCGCCTGGCTGCGCAGCGGGGTGGATCCGGCCGACCCCCGGCCGGACCTGCTGCACGCCGAAGCGCTCATCGCCATCGCCTGGCTGACCGGGATACTGCTGCGGCTGGACGCCGACGCGCGTACCTTTGCCGGGCAGTGCGCCGAGCGGGCCCTGAGCATGGCGCGCGAGCTCGGCGACCGGCGCCTGGAGGCGCGGGCCCTGCTCGTCATGGGCAGCGTGGCCTACTTTCGCGGCGACGTGGCCCGGCTGCGGCGGTTCGGCCGCGACGGCGTCGCGATCGCCCGCGAGCTCGGCGACGTGCACCTGCAAGGCGAGCTGCTGGCCTGTCTCACCACCGGCGGCAGTGACGACGAGAACCGCCGCGTCCGCCTCGAGGCGCTGGACTGCTTCCGCCAGTCCGGCGACGACATGTCCGCGGCGATGGAAATGCACCAGATCAGTGCCCTGGACGTCAAGGCCGGGCGGCTCGAGGACGCCCGGGCCCATATCACCGAGGCCATCGCCACGGCCGAGAAGGCCGGTGCCGAGGCCTTCCTGTACTTCATGCGGACCGACTTCGCCATCCTGCTGCTCATCCAGGGCCAGCCCGAGGAGGCCGCGCCCCTGATCAGGCGCTGCCTGCTGGTGGCGCGACGGATCGGCCTGCACCTGGACGTCAGCGAACTGCTGTTCGGCGCGGCGTGCTGCGCCGCGTGGCAAGGGGATCATGTCCGGGCCGCACGCCTGCACGGCGCCGCCGACAAGGACTTGAGCGCCGCCATCGCGGTCGGGAGCATCTCGCTGACCGACCCGGAGCGGCAGCTCAGCGAGCGGGAGCAGGGCAGCCTTCGTCAGATCATGGGGGACGAGGCGTACGATGCCGCCTACCGTTCGGGTGCCGGGTTGTCCCGCGCCCAGGCGGTGGACTTGGCCCTCGGCCGAGAGGCGCCGGGCTGAGGGCCGCCGCCACGTGCGAGACCTCGGCGGGCGATTCGACTAGAGTGCACGCTGACCACGCGAAATCACATGGCCGGGAAGCGCCTGGCGAGGACGCTCCCGCTCAAGGAAGAGGGCGGCTGGTGTTCGAGACGGTGGTAGTGGGCGCGGACGGGTCGGCCACAGCGGCCGAGGCCGTGCGCGTGGCAATCGGACTGGTCAAGCTGACGGGCGGGCGGCTGCACATCGTGACCGCCTACAAGCCGCAGCAGCTGAGGTCGGCGGCCGGCGAGGAGTTCGCCAAGTCGCTCAACACGGGCGACATCGCCGCGTCCGTGCTGGCCGACCTGGCGTCCCGGGCCCGGACCAGCGGCGTCGAGGTCCAGACGCACCAGGAGGCCGGCGATCCGGCCGACGCGATCTGCGAGGTCGCCACCCAGGTCAAGGCCGACGTCATCGTGGTCGGCAACAAGGGCATGACCGGAGTGCGCCGCGTCCTGGGCAGCGTCCCCAATTCGGTCGCGCACCAGGCGCCCTGCGCGGTGCTGATCGCCTTCACCGCCGACGCCGGCTAGCCGCGCGGGCCGCCGGCCAGGTCGAGCGCCGCGATATAGCCGAAGGTCATCGCCGGGCCGATGGTCGCGCCCGCGCCCGCGTAGCTGTGCCCCATGACCGACGCGCTCGCGTTGCCCGCCGCGTACAGCCCGGCGATCGCGGTGCCGTCCGGGCGCAGCACCCGGGCCCGCTCGTCGGTCCGCAGGCCGCCCTTGGTGCCCAGGTCGCCGGGCACGATCTTCACCGCGTAGAACGGCGCCTGCGCCAGCGGGGCCAGGTTCGGGTTGGGCCGGACCGCGGGTCGCCGTAGTAGCGGTCGTAAGCCGAGTCCCCGCGCCGGAAATCCTCATCCCGGCCCGCCTCGGCGAACTCGTTGAACCTGGTGACGGTCTTGGACAGCCCTTCCGGGTCCACCCCGACCTGCTCGGCCAGCTCGGTGAGGGTCGGTGCGCGGAACACGGCGCCCGCCCGGTACCAGCGCCGGGGCAGGGGCTTGCGCGGCGGCAGGCCGGCGAAGACGTACCTGTTGCGGTAGCGCTGGTCGGTGACCAGCCAGGCGGGGATGTGCGGATTGTCCGGCGAGTGCGCGCCGTACATCGCGTGCACCGCGTCGACGTACGGCGCGGACTCGTTGACGAAGCGCTGCCCGGCCCCGTTGACCAGGATGCAGCCGGGCAGGCTGCGCTCGGCCAGGCAGAAGTACGGCCCGCCGGACAGCGGGATGGTCGGGCCCCACCAGGCGTCGTCCATGAGATCGAGCGCCGCCCCGGCCGCCTCGCCTGCGACGATCCCGTCGCCGGTGTTCCCGGCCGAGCCGGTGGTCCACTCGGTGCCGATCGGCTGGCGCTGGTAGCGGCGGCGCATCTCCTCGTTGCGCTCGAAGCCCCCGGCGGCGATCAGCACCCCGCGCCTGGCCCGGATCAGCGCGGGGCGGCCGTCGCGGGTCACCTCGACGCCGGTGACGCGGCCGTCGGTGACCTGCAGGCCGGTCATGGGGGTGCCGAGCCAGACCGGCACCCCTCGGGCCGCCAGGCCCGCCCGCAGGCCGGCCGCCAGGGCCTGGCCCATGCTGAGCGTGCGCCGCTTCAGCAGCCGGCTGCGCGCCGCCCGCCCCGAGACCAGCGCCGCGGTGAGGATGGCCCGCGGGTGCCGGGTGCCGAGGCTCAGCCACCGGTAGTCGGCCTGGGTGATGGTCACGCCCGGCGGCGCCGGCAGGTAGGCGGGATTGAGCCGGCCGGCTTCGGTCCCCAGCACCTGCGCGTCGAGCGGCACCGGCTCGATGCTGCGCCCCCGCGCCAGCCCGCCCGGGGCCTCGGGGTAGTAGTCGGCGTAACCGGGTACCCAGGCGAAGTCGACCGGGGTGTTGGCGCGCACGAACGCCAGCATCTCCGGGCCCCGGGCGAGCAGCGCCCGCCGCCGGGCCTCGGAGACGGGCCCGGCGACGTGGGCCAGGTAAGCGCTGGCCTGCTCGGGGGTGTCCCGGACCCCGGCCTTCCGCAGCACCTCGTTGCCTGGCGCCCAGATGCCGCCGCCGGACCGCGCGGTCGACCCGCCGAAGTAGTCCGTCTTCTCCAGCACGACTGTCCGCAGGCCGTGCTGCGCGGCGGCGAGGGCGGCGGTCATCCCGGCGGCGCCGCTGCCCGCCACGACAACGTCGAACTCGGCCTCGTCCGTTGTCATGGCACCTCCCGGGCCTCCATATTAGAACACGTTACAGTTTTGGCCGAGGGCTCGCGCCGGGGCCGGCCAGCGCGCGCAGGGCCCGGGCCGCGCGGCGAGGGCTCGGGTACCAGGCGACCGGAAGCTCGCGGAGCAGTTCCAGGCTGGGCTCGCCGGGCACCGTGTAGGAGTAGATCACGACCGGCGTGGCCAGCTCCACCAGCACCGCCCGCAGCGCCCCGCTCTCGCGGCGCAGCATGTCCGGGGCGGCCAGCGACGTGACCACCACGGCCGCGTCGACCTCGCCGCTGGCGCACAAGGTCCGCAGCACCGTGGCGATGCTCCCGCCGGTGACCATCTGGGCGGTGACGTCCACCGGGTTCCCGGCCGAGCCGAAGTGCGGCATCAGCGGCCGCAGCGCGGCCTGGGTCCGGGCCGACAGCTCGGGCACGGCGAACCCGTGCCCCTCGCACGCGTCGGCCATCCAGATCCCGGCCCCTCCCGACGTGGTGACCACGCCGACGCGGCGGCCGCGCATTCGCCGGCCCCGGGAGAGCGCGAAGCAGATATCGAGCAGGTCCTCCTGGTCCTCGGCCCTGACGATCCCGCTCTCGCGGAACATGCGTTCGTATTCCGGCTCATTCCCGGACTCGTGCGCGGTGTGCACCGGCGCGGCCCGCCGTCCGGCCACGGAGCCGCCGAGCTTGGCCACGACGATGTGCTTGCCGAGCTCCCGGGCCCGCTGCGCCACCGGGGCCAGGTCCGCAGGCCGCCGGAATCCCTCGACGATGAGGGCGACGACCGCGGTCTGGCGGTCGGCGAGCAGGGCGTCGGCGACCTCTAGCGCGTCGACGTCGCTCTCGTTGCCGGTGGTGACGACGAAGCTCGAACCGAGCCCTACCGCTTGCCCCCAGTTGAACAGGGCAAAGCCAAGCCCGCCGCTCTGCGAGACGATCGCCAGGTTGCCCGCCATCAGGTTCCGCAGCCCGCGCCTGCGGTCCACCGCCGGGCTGAACGACACGGCCACGCCGTCGGCGACGTTGAAGAATCCCTCGCCGTTCGGCCCGAGCAGCCGCATGCCCGACGCCTCGGCCAGCCCGGCCATGCGGTCCTGGGCCGCTCGCCCCGCCGGGCTCGTCTCGGCGAAACCGGAGCTGAACACGACCACCGCGCGCACCCCGGCGGCCGCGCAGCCGGCGACCACCTCGGGAACGAGCGCGGCCCGCACCGCCACCACGGCCAGGTCGACCGGTTCCGGGAGCGCGGCGACGCTGGGGTATGCCGCCAGCCCACCGACCTGTGCCCGGTTCGGGTTGACGACGTAGATCCGGCCGTCGTAGCCGTGCTGGCGCAGCACCTCCAGCGGCCGCCCGGACAGGGAGTCGGGATCCTCGGAGGCGCCGACGATCGCGATGCTGCGCGGGCGGAACATCGGATGGAGCCGGTACTCGCGGGTCATCCCGACCGTCCCGCGGGGCCCGGCGGGCGCGCCCGGCGCCGCCTGGCGTCACCGGGTCTGGGCCCGTGAACCCTGATCATGAGGCGTAGGGTAACCAGGTGAGCGGCGGCGAGGTACGGGACGGCGTGTCGCTGACCAATCTGGACCAGCCCTTGTTCGAAGGGGCCGAGGCGACCAAGCGTGACCTGGTCGACTACCTGGACGCGGTCGCCGGGCAGATCATCCCGGAATTGCGTGGCCGGCCGCTGTCGGTGGTGCGGGTGCTCCGCGGCCAGGAGCCGTTCATGCAGAAGAACGTGCCCAAGTACACTCCGCCCTGGGTGCGCACGGTGACCCTGTGGGCCGAGTCCTCCCGGCGCGAGGTCTCCTACGCGCTGTGCGATGACCGGCGGACGCTGCTGTGGTTCGCCAACCAGCGCGCGATCGAGTACCACCCGACCCTCGCCCGCGCCGGTCACCTGAACCAGCCCACTTACCTCGTCCTCGACATCGACCCGCCCTCTGCGGACACGTTCGGCCTGGCCGTGCGGGCCGCCTGGCTGGTCCGCCAGGCCCTGGCCGGCGTCGGGCTGGCGGGGGCGGTCAAGACCAGCGGGGCGAAGGGCGTGCACGTGCTGGTGCCCATCGACGAGCACGCGGGCAGCGAGGACGCGGCCGCGGCCACCCGGGCGATCGCCGCCCGGGCCGAGCGGCTCGATCCCGACCTGACCACCACGGCCTTCATCAGGGAAGACCGCGCCGGCAAGGTGTTCCTCGACTCGACCCGGGCGGGCGGGGCGACGGTGGTCGCCGCGTACAGCCCGCGGGTCCGCGCCCGCGTGCCGGTGTCCTTCCCGGTCGCCTGGGACGATCTTGACCGCGTCGATCCGGGCGATTTCACCGTGCGCGCGGCAGCGCGGCTGATCGCCGGGCCCGATCCGTGGGCCGGGCAGATGCCCGGGCCGCAACGGCTGGACGCGGCGCTCATCGAAGAAGGCCACGCGATCCCGATCGCCCGGGTACAGGCGATGCACGAGGGCAAGCGGCGCGCCCGCGCCCGCCGCGCGGGCGGAACGGGCAGCGCGGACAGCGCAGGCGATACGTACGGCGATACGGACGGCCCGGGCAAGACGGACGCCGCAGGCGAAGCGGGCGACGGCATGAGTTAACGTCCGAGTCATGGTCGATGCTGACATGACCGCGTACTGGACGGCCCGCCTCAGCGAACTCGCCGCGCAGGAGGGCGTCCCCGGCGCCACGCTCGGAGTATGGGCCGACGGGCGCGAGACCCTGGCCGCCCACGGCGTGCTCAACGTGGCCACGGGCGTGGCCACCACCCCCGACTCGCTGTTCCAGATCGGGTCCATCACCAAGGTGTGGACCGCCACGATGATCATGCAGCTCGCCGACGAGGGACGGCTGTCCCTGGACGCGACGGTCTCGCAGGTCCTGCCGGGCGTGCGGCTCGGTCAGCCCGACGCCAGTGCCGAGATCACGATCCGCCACCTGCTCACGCACATCAGCGGCATCGACGGCGACATCTTCACCGACACCGGACGCGGCGGTGAGTGCGTGGAGCGCTACGTCGGCGAGCTGGCACGGGCCGCGCGGGTCTTCCCGCCCGGCGCGGCGTACTCCTACTCCAACAGCGGATTCGTGCTGCTCGGCCGGATCATCGAGGTGCTCGATGGCCGGGAGTGGGACACGTCCCTGCGCGAGCGGCTGATCGGGCCGCTCGGGCTGGAGCAGACGGTCACCCTGCCCGAGCAGGCGATCCTGCACCGCGCGGCGACCGGGCACCGCCAGCCCCCCCGCCAGGACGTCCCGGTCTCGGTCTGGGGGCTGCCGCGCAGTGTGGGCCCCGCGGGCCTGATCACCGCCAGCGCCCGCGACGTGCTGGCGTTCGCCCGTCTGCACCTGGACACGGGCGCCGCCCCGGACGGTGCGAGGCTGCTCGACCCGGCCTCGGTGTCGGCCATGCAGCAGCCGCAGGCCGACATCCCCAGCGTCGACGGCCACGGCGACGCGGTCGGGCTCACCTGGCGCCTGAACCGCTGGGACGGCCGCCGGATCATCGGGCACGACGGCGGCACCATCGGGCAGACGGCGTACCTGCGGGTCGATCCCCAGGCCCGCGTGGCGGCGTGCCTGCTGACCAATGCCTCCGAGAGCCAGGGCCTGTACCAGCGGCTGTTCTCCGAGGTCTTCACCGCCTGCGCCGGGATCACCATGCCCGACGGCCCCCAGCCCGCGGCCGACCGGTCCGACCTTGACCTGCAGCGCCACGCCGGCCGGTACGAGCGCACCTCGTGGCGTTACGACGTCTGTGTCCAGGACGGCCGGCTGCACGTGATCCCCGGCCTCACCGATGCCCGCGAGACGTTCAGCGACGACGAGCCCAAGGAGTTCGACCTGCACCCGGCGGACGCCACCGGTGACCGCTTCGTCGGCCGGCTCTACGACAGCCAGCCCTGGACCCCGGTGGTCTTCGGCCGGCTGGGCGACCAGACGCCGTACATCTACGCCAGCGGCCGGATAACCCTCCGGGCCGGATAAAACGGCTATTGCCGGGGTTCACGCCGGTTGATATCACCGTGATGGGTACTGCCCATCTCTGGAGGTGCGACGTGGCCCAGGCAACCGACGAGGCGGTCTTCGAGACGACCGCCAGCGCCGTGCAGGAGAAGAGAAAGCTGCGGCGGCACTTCGGCCGCTTCGATATGTTCTTTTTCCTCATCTGCACGGTGGTGACGCTTGACACCGTCGGCGCTGTGGCGGCCAACGGCGCGCAGGGATTCACCTGGCTGATATTCCTCGGGATCTTCTTCCTGCTGCCGTACGCGTTGTCGATCGCCGAGCTGGGCTCGGCGTTCCCGCAGGAAGGCGGGCCGTATGTGTGGACCCGGCTGGCGTTCGGGCGCCCGCTGGCGGCGGTCAACTCGGTCATCTACTGGATCTCCAACCCGATCTGGGTCGGCGGGACGCTGACGATCGTGTCGTTTGCCGCGCTTCAGGAGTTCTTCGGGTTCGGCGGCGGCGACTGGAAGTACGTGTACGCGCTGGTGTTCATCTGGTTCGTCATCGGGGCGGCCATCGTGTCGCTGCAGTACGGCAAGTGGGTGCCCACCGCCGGTGCCTGGGCGCGCGGGGTGCTGCTGGCGTTTTTCGCGGTCACGGTGATCGCGTACGCGGCGAAGCACGGGGCGCACGGCTTCGGCGGCCACGCCTTCCTGCCCACCTATGCGCTGTTCATCGCCGTGGTACCGGTGCTGATCTTCAACTACGCCGGGATGGAGGTGCCGTCGGCCGCGAGCGAGGAGATGACCAATCCCCAGCGGGACGTGCCGTTCTCGGTGCTGTGGTCGGGTGCCGCGACCATGCTCGCGTACGCGATCCCGATCCTGCTGATCCTGATCGTGCTGCCGGTCAGCCAGGTGACCGGGCTGACCGGGTTCCTGGACGCGATCAAGGCGACGTTCACCATCTACGGCGGCCACGTGGCCTCCGACGGGACCGCGACGCTGACCGGCGCCGGGCTGGTCCTGGGCCGGATCGTGGCCGTGATCTTCATCTTCGCCCTGGCCAGTGCCGGAGCGACATGGATCATGGGATCGGACCGGACCGAGGCGATCGCGTCCGTCGACGGCGGCGGCCCGCGGATCCTGGGCCGGTTCTCGGCGCGGTTCGGGACGCCGGCCGTGATGAACGTGGTGTCGGGGGTGGTGGCGACCATACTGATGATCGCCGCGTTCCAGATCACCGGGGGCAATTCGAGCAGGTACTTCGAGGCCGTGCTCGGGCTGACGATCTCGACCACGACGGTCTCGTACCTGTTCATCTTCCCGGCGCTGGCGAAGCTGCGGTACTCCCGTCCCGACGTCAAGCGCCCCTACCGGGTACCGGGCGGCATGGCCGGCGTATGGATCTGCACGATCTTGCCCACGCTCTGGGCGCTGGTAGCGACGGTTTTCCTGCTCTGGCCGGGTCTGGGCGTCAACTGGTTCGGCGCCGGCGGAAACCCCAACGACAGCCTCGCCAGCCTCAGCTTCTCCGGCGAGCGGCTGGAGTACGAGCTCAGCCAGTTCGTGCCGCTGGCCATCGTCGTTCTCATCGGCGTGGTCTTCTACTTCCTGGGCGGGGTGACACGCCGGGAAGAGGTCGAGGAGCCAATCGCGCCGGCCGATGCCCCAGCGGACAGATAGCGCGCCGGGCCGGGTAACGGCTCAGCGCGGGGACAGGACGCAGAACTCGTGCCCCTGCGGGTCGGCCAGCACCGTCCAGGACACGTCGCCCTGGCCGATGTCGACCGGCACGGCGCCCGCCTCCTGCAGCACCTTCACCGCGGCCTCGTGGTCCTCACCCTTATGCGGGGCCACATCCGGGTGCACCCGGTCCTTGACCGTCTTCGGGTCGTCCACCCGCAGGAACTCCAGGTACGGCCCGACCCCCTGCGGCGACCGGAACGCCACGAAGCCGTCCTCCGACCGGCTCAGCACCCAGCCGGAGGCCAGCTCCCAGAATCCGGCCAGCGCCGCCGGGTCCGGGGAGTCGACCACCACCGCGGCCACCGGCCCGGTGTCGGCGTAGACCGCCCGCGGCTCGAGCACGCACAGCTCGTTGCCCTCCGGGTCGGCCAGCACTACCCACGGCACGTCGCCCTGGCCGATGTCGAGCGGGCGCGCGCCCAGCTCGCGCAGCCGGGCCACCACATCCGCCTGGTGCCCGGCCGACTCGGTGGCCAGGTCCAGGTGCACCCGGTTCTTGACCGTCTTCGCCTCGGCGACGAGCACGAACACCAGCGGCAGCGCCGCCGGGTCCGGGTAGCGGTAGCCGGATGGCCACACGTCGACCTCGTCGGGCTCCTCGGCCGCCACCTCCCAGCCCAGGGCGGCCGCCCAGAACCGGGCCAGTTTCGGCGGGTCGTTGGCGTCGATCACGAGATGCACCAGGCGAGTGGACATGCCGCCACCTTAACGGGCGGTCGGCGCCCGGACGTCAGGCGGCGCAGGGGAGCGGCCCGGTGTCCTGGCCGCCGCCGCGGTACCGCAGCCGCTCGCCCCCGCGGGGCAGCTGCGGTGGCCGCGCTACGGACACCTCGGCGGTCAGCTGCCTGACCCAGCGCATGCGGGCGGCAGCCGCCTCCGGGTGATCGCCGAACTCCTGTGCCATCCGGCTGGCGCAGCCGCGGATGCCGTACTGCCGCACCGCGGCGCTGATGATCTCGGCCAGTGCCGCCGCGTCCGGCACGTCTGAGCGCTGCAAGCCAGAAACGAACAGCGCCTCGCACCGTGCGTCGTTCACGTTCAGCCGGGTCATCTCAGACCTCCCGTTTTCCCTTGCAGGGTGCGTTGTGAGCCGCGCCGCTCACAAGGGGAACCCTCCCCATACCACGTGTCCGGCGTGCTACCGGTTCTGCATGACGATCAGCAGAATCGGGTCCGGGCCCGGGCTCCCGGCGGGCTTCCCGTTCAGCCTGGGCAGCGAGGCCAACGGGATCTTGTTCATCAGCGGGATGCCCGCGCTGGACCCGGACGGGAGGTTCGTGCCGGGGACCTTCGCCGAGGAGGCCGACCGCGCCTGGGCCAACGTGATGGCCATCGCCGCCGCCGCTGGGTACTCCGCCGACGACCTGCTCGACGTGCAGGTGGTGCTCGGCGACATCGGCGACTACGGCGAGATCAACGACTGGTGGCGCCGGCAGTTCCCCGATCCGGCCCGGGCTCCGGCCCGGTTCACGTTCCAGGCGGGCGCGCTGCCGTTCGGCGCGAAGATCGAGCTGCAGGCCGTGGCGGCCCGCGACCGCTAGCCCGGACCGCGGCCGGCCCCGTCCGGCCCGGCGACGCTCGGGTGCAGCAGCGGGCGGTAGCCGGCCGCGAGCGCGGCGACGGACGCGGGCGGGGTCAGCAACTCGACCGGCATGCCCGGCCGCAGCGCGACCGGGGCCAGGTAGCCGGCGAACGACCACGGCACGAAGTACCCGTCGGCCAGCAGGCCGCAGGCGCCGTCCCGGCGGACCATCGCGCCGTCGGGCAGCTCGCCGGCCCGCGCCGGGCGGGTCCGCTGGCGCCGCGTGCGCGGGTCGACCCGCTCGGCGTGCAGCCGGGCGTCCATCTCGCCCGCGCGCGGACGCTGCGCCAGCCCCTGCGCCCGGCGCCATGCTTCCGCGAACGACTCATACGCCGGGCGGCGGCAGTACCCGCACGGGCGGTGCCCGGCGGCCAGCGCCGTGGCCTCGTCCAGGAAGAACAGCGCCGTCCAGCGGCCCGGGGGCATCGGGTCGCGCCGGACGCCCCGCCATTCCAGCACGCAGCAGATCCACAGCTTCGAGCGCCAGCGCGCGGCGCCCAGCGTGCGGTCGGCGCGGTGCAGGCAGCCGCGGTTGCCCATCAGCAGCCCGCGCGCGGGATCGGCCACGATCTCGCCGGCGGGATTGACCCGGTTCTGCAGCGGCGTCCTGGTCACGTCCTCAACCTAAACTCTGTGGTCTATGGCGAGGAGGTGCTCGGGTATACCGGGAGCATGGCTGACGATTCCCTCCCCGGCCAGATGCGGTCGGCCGCCACCGTCCTGCTGAAGGAGCTGCCCGGCGGGCAGCTCGAGCTGGCGGCGCGCCCGTTCTCCGACGACGCCGCTCGCCGCTGGCTCGAGTACCGCCCGGAGCGCAGGCCCGGGGCCAGCATCGCCGACATGAGCGTGCCGGCCCGCAAGGCCGCCCACCGGCTGCTGTCCACCGGGCTGAGCGAGCACGCCTACGCGCAGGCGATGGTGATCATCGCCCTGGAGGAGGTGCTCGACCGGCAGGAACGGTGGCGGCGGCACCGGCACAGCGACGACTACTGGGTGGCCGTCTTCGGTGACCCGGACGGCGATGACCCGTGGTCGTGGCGCTTCGAAGGCCACCACCTGTCGGTCACGATGACCCTGCGGGGAGACGAGATCTCCCCGGCCCCGGTCTTCCTGGGCGCCAACCCCGCCCGCGTCAGCTACGGCGGCCAGGCGGTGTCCCGGCCGCTTCCCCTGGAGGAGGACCTGGCGCGAGAGCTTCTGGCCGCGCTGGACCCGGCGCAGCGGGAGATCGCGGTGGTGGCGGGGCAGGCCCCTTACGACATCCGCTCGGGTACCAAGTCACGAGCCCAGGACCGGATCGACCCGGTCGGCATCGCCGCCTCCCGGCTCGGCCCGGCGGCGCGCACGCTGCTGGACCGGCTCGTGACGCTTTACCTCGACCGGCTGCCCGCCGGCCTGGCCGCCCGCGAGGCCGCCCGGACCAACACCGAAGAGCTGTACTTCGCCTGGCAGGGGCCGGCCACGCCGGGCGTCCGGCACTACTACCGGGTGCAGGGCGACGATCTGCTGATCGAATACGACAACACGACCGAGAACGGCAACCACCAGCACACCGTGCTGCGCCGTCCCCGCAGCGACTTCGGCGCCGACGTGCTGGGCGCGCACCTGAGCCACGCCCACCGCTGAGCCTGCCTCCGGCCCGCCGCCGCCGGACGGTCAGCTGACCACGCAGCCTGGGCTCGGGCCGGTGGCCGGGAACGCGCGGGCCAGGGCGACGGCGATCTTGTGGGCGCGGGCGGCGTACCCGGCCGAGGTGTAGTGGATGCCGTCGTCGATGAACCACCGGGGCTCGACCTGGGCGGCCCAGTTGAAGATCCGCATGTTGGGGTAGCGGGCGCAGGCCTGGAGCAGGGCGGCGTTCCACAGCTGCATGTTCGCCTCGGCGTACGGGCCACCGGGCACGAGCGAGATGACGTTGACCCACATCACGGGCTCGCCGTGGGCGACGGACATCATCTCCCGGATCCGGGCCGCCCGGCCGACGTTGGACCCGATGGCGACGTCGGCGGTGTCGTTGGTGCCCAGGGCGATCACCCAGCAGCCGCGGAATCCCCCGGCCGCGATGGCGCGCGCGGCGTCGTAGCCGTTGGTGTCGCCGGGGAGCGTCTCCACGATCGAGTTCGCGCCGACGATGTTGGTGAGGACCTGCTGAACGCCGACGCGCTGGTACTGGGCGACCAGGCGCTGAGCGGGGTCGGGCAGGTAGTCGGGGGAGACCAGGCCGTCGGACGTGGAGTCGCCCAGGTGGGCGACGGCCTGGCAGGAGGTGCGCGGGGCCCCGGGGGCGGCCGCGGGAGAGGGGGGCGGTGCGGGTATCCCCTGGTCCGGGTGCGCGGCCGCGGGCTGCCCGCCGCCGGCTGCGGGGCCGACGGGCAGGGTGGAGCCGACCGGCACGGACGACGCGTCGCTGGCGGCTGGAGGCCGGACCGCGCCGCTAAGGCCCGCGCACGCTGCGAACAGCACCCCGGCGCTGGCCGCGAGGGCGGCCAGGGCAACGGGCCGGGCGGTCCGGGTGAACCGGTACCCGTCCAGGCGGCGCCAGTACTGGGTCAGGCCGTCCCGGCGGATGGGCTCCTCGATGTACCGCCAGGACAGGGCGGCGATGGCGATGGTGGCGGCGACCTGGACGACCGCGCGGGCGAGGTCTTCGGTGGCGTAGGCCGCGGTGGTTAGCACGATGACCGGATAATGCCACAGGTAGATCCCGTAGGAGCGGACCCCCACCCAGCGCAGCGGAGCCCAGCCCAGGGAGCGGCCGGTCCGCGTACCGGGGGTGGCCACCGCGGCGATGACCGCCGCGGCGGCCACCGACAGCACGATGATCCCGCCGCGGTAGAGGAACGGGGAGTACTGGCCGGTGCGCCAGATCAGCACGCCGATCACGGCCAGCCCGGCGAACCCGCCGGCGTCGAGCCAGGTCCGGGCCCGCCCCTCCGCGGCGGCGTCCCGGCTGGGCCAGGCCATGGCCAGCGCCGCGCCGATCAAGACCCCGGCGGCGCGGGTGTCGGTGCCCTCATACACCCGGGTCGGGTCCAGCCCGGGGTGGTACAGCGCGAGCATGGCCACGCCCGAGCCGACGGCCAGGGCCAGCGTGGGCAGCGCCAGCCAGGCCACTCCGCCGGGCCGGCCCTTCCGCGCCCGCCGCAGGCACAGCAGCCCGGCCAGCAGCAGCCAGGGCCAGAGCAAGTAGAACTGTTCCTCCACGGCCAGCGACCACAGGTGATCTAGGGGCGCGGGCGGCGCGAACCGGGCGAAGTAGGACTGGTTCTCGACGATCAGATACCAGTTGGAGGAGTAGGTCGCGGCCGCGGTGACCGCGCCGCGCAGCCGCGCCAGCTGGGCCCGGTCGGCCACGGTCACCCAGGCGCTGACCACGATGAGCATCACGAACAGCGCCGGCAGCAGCCGCCGGGCCCGCCGCAGCCAGAAATCGGCCAGCGCCAGCCGTCCGGTCCTGGCCCACTGCCCCAGCAGCAGATCGGTGATCAGGTAACCGGACAGGGTGAAGAACACCCCCACCCCCAGCAGCCCCCCCGGCGCCCAGCCCAGCTGCTCGTGGAAGGCGATCACCGCGATCACGGCCAGCGCGCGCAGCCCGTCGAGCCCAGGCAGGTACCGCTGGCCCGCCCGTACCGGCTTCGGCATGATCCCCCCCGCGGCCCCTCCACCGCCTGGGCGTCAGTACCCAAGTAACCTATCCGCCGGGCCCGGGCACGGCCAGGAACCGCGGCCCGCGGCCCACGCGTGTTATCCGGGTAGCTTGGCTGGTATGACCGCGGAATCGTACGCGACCGCGGCCGGGCTGATCGAGCGGTCGGCAGCGGCCTACGTGGCCGGGGTGCCGGAACGCCCCGCCGACGACGGCTTCTTCGGCCCGGCCAGCGTGACCTGGAAGATGAGCGCCGACCTGGGCGGCCCGGTGGCCGGCCTGCGGTCGCTGATGATGCAGGCGCTGCACCCGCTCGCCATGGCCGGAGTCGACCAGCACAGCACCTGGCGCCGGGATCCGGTGGGCAGGCTCGCCGCCATATCGGCGTACCTCGCGACGATCAGCTTCGGCGAGCGCGCGGCGGCGGAGCAGGCCGCGGCGCGGGTGCGCCGGATCCACACCCACGTCCGCGGCGTGGACGAGATCACCGGGCGTTCGTACGAGGCGAGCGATCCCGCGCTGCTGCTGTGGATACACGCCGCGCTGGTCGAGTCCGCCCTGGCCGTCCGCGGGCTGTTCGGGACGCCGGTCTCGCCGCAGGACGCCGACCGCTACGTGGCGGAGATGGTGGTCGCGGCCGAGCTCGTCGGGGTGCCCTCGGGCCTGGCCCCGTCGAGCGCGGCCGAGCTGGGCGCGTACCTGGCGTCGGTGCGGCCCGAGCTGCGCTGCACCCCCGCCGCCGGCGAGTCGATGGCGTACCTCCTCGACCCGCCGGGCCTGGATGAGGACGTCGCCGAGATCTGGCAGGACGTCCGGTACGGCGCGGTGGTCGCGCTGCCGGACTGGGCCCGGGAGATGTACGGGTACGACGCGCCGCCGCTGACCCCCGGGCGCCGGGAGGAGATCCGGCAGGTGCTCGGGGTGCTCGACGCCCTGTTCCTGGGCGAGCCCGGGGTGCTGGAGGCACGGCAGCGGATCGTGGCGCGGATGCGCGCCGCGGCGCGGCCGGCGTGAGGCGGCCTCGCGTGGCGCGGGTCGGCCCTCGCGGCGGAGCGCGCGCCGACGGGCTGCGCGCGGGGCGGGTGACGGCGCTGGCCGGCGCGGCCACCGCCGGCGTGGCCGCGGGCGTGGCCGCAGCCGCGCTGCTGCGCCGCCGGGCCGGGCCGCTCGGGCCGCCGAACCTGCGGCTGCGCCGTGGGCTGGCCGCGCTCGGGCTCGTCGCGCGCGGCGGGGCGCGTTACGCGGGCAGCGCTCCGCGGCTGTTCGCGGCCGCCGGCCAGCACCGCCAGCAGCTGCGCCATGACCTGGCGCTGCAGACCGCCGAGGACGTCGCGGCCACGCTGGGCACGATGAAGGGCGTGCTGATGAAGCTGGGTCAGATGGCCAGCTACATCGACAACGGCCTGTCGCCCGGCGTGCGCCGCACGCTATCCCGGCTGCAGGACAGCGTCCCGCCGATGAGCGCGGAGCTCGCCGCGCAGATGGTGGAGGCCGAGCTGGGCCGTCCCCCGGAGCAGGCGTTCGCCCGCTGGGACCCCGAGCCGATCGCCGCGGCGTCGATCGGGCAGGTGCACCGGGCGATCACGCACGACGGCCGCGCGGTCGCGGTGAAGGTGCAGTACCCCGGGATCGCCGAGACCATCGCGGCGGACCTGGGTAACGTGGCCCTGCTGCGCCGGATGCTGCGGGTCACCGCGCCGAGCCAGGACGTCGACGCGCTGCTCGCCGAGCTGCGCGAACGGGTCCTTGAGGAGCTCGATTACCGCCGCGAGGCCGACAACCAGCGCTTCTTCGCCGCCTACTACGCCGGGCATCCCACGATCACCATCCCGTCGATCGTCGATGAGCTGTCGACCCGGCGGGTGGTGACCAGCGAGCTAGCCGACGGGGCCCGCTTCGCCGAGCTGGCCAGCTGGCCGCAGGCCGAGCGCGACCTGGCCGCGGAGACGATCTACCGCTTCGTGTTCCGCAGCCTGTACGAGCTGCGCGCGTTCAACGGCGACCCGCACCCGGGCAACTACCTGTTCCACGGCGGCGGCAAGGTCACCTTCCTGGACTTCGGGCTGGTCCGGCACTTCACCCCGGCAGAGCTGGCGCCGCTGGCGAACATGGCCCGGTACGTGGCCGTTGAGCATGATCCTGAGGCGTTCCGCCGGAACCTGGAGCAGGCCGGCTTCCTGCGCCCGGGCGCGCCGCTGAGCACCCAGCAGGTCATCGAGTACATGGCCGTGTTCTACGACACCGTTCGCGAGTCACGGCCGCTGACCATGACCGGGGACTACTCCTCCGCGGTCGTGCGCCGGTTCTTCGACGTGCGCAACCCGGTGACCACCTACGCGCGCATCCCGCGGTCCTACGTGATCCTCCAGCGCATCAACCTGGGCCTGTTCGGGCTGCTCGGCGAGCTGACCGCCACCGCCAACTGGCGCGCGATCGCCGAGGAGATCTGGCCCTTCGTGCTCGGCCCGCCGTCCACCCCGATCGGCGAGGCCGAGGCCGCCTCGTGGGTGCCGCAGGCCCGGCGGAAGGCGCCTCCGCCGCTCGTCCTCGACTAGCCCCGCCCCGACACAGCTATCCGGGGCGGCGCAGCCCGGCGGCGATCTTCTCGGTGATGAGCTCGAAGGAGCGGATCCGGTCGGCGATGTCGTAGACCATCGTGGTCAGCATCAGCTCGTCGGCGCCGGTGCGCTCGAGCAGCCCGGCTAGCTGCGCGCGCACCGTGTCCGGCGAGCCGAGCGCCTGGTCGGCGAACCGCCCCCAGGCCAGGTCCCGCTCGCCGGGGGCGTACGGGTAGGCGGCCGCCTCCTCGGGGCTGGCCAGCGGCTGCGGCCGCCCGGTGCGCAGCCGCAGGAACGACAGGGCGGCGGGGCCGGCCAGCCACTCGGCGCGCTCGTCGGTGTCGGCGCAGATCGCGTTCACCGCGACCATGGCGTAAGGGCGCTCCAGCCATTGCGACGGCCGGAAGTTCTCCCGGTACAGGGCCAGCGCGGGCACGGTGTTAGCCGAGCTGAAGTGGTGCGCGAACGAGAACGGCAGCCCCAGCAGGCCCGCCAGCTGCGCGCTGTACCCGCTCGACCCCAGCAGCCAGATCGCGGGCATGTCGCCCAGGCCGGGGGTGGCGGTGATCTGCGCCGGGGCGTCCCCGCCGGTGAACAGCTGGATCAGGCCGAGAAGCTCCTGCGGGAAGTTCTCCGCCGACAGGCCCTCCATCGTGCGGCGCAGCGCCAGCGCCGTGAGCTGGTCGGTACCGGGCGCCCGGCCGATGCCCAGGTCGATCCGGCCCGGGTGCAGGGCCTCCAGCGTGCCGAACTGCTCGGCCACCACCAGCGGAGCGTGGTTGGGCAGCATCACCCCGCCCGAGCCCACCCGGATCGTGGACGTGGCCGCGGCCAGGTGCGCGATCAGCACGGCGGGCGCCGAGCTCGCGATCGCCGGCATGTTGTGGTGCTCGGCGACCCAGAACCGCCGGTAACCGAGTTCCTCGGTGCGCCGGGCCAGCTCGGTGGTCTGGCGCAGCGCCTGGCCGGCCGTGGTCCCGGCGGCGACCGGCGAAAGATCCAGAACAGACAGCGGTACCTCGGTCACATAGCTCGGCAACTCATGGCCGTCCGGGTTTCTTCCGCCGGTCCCCTGGCGGTATCGGCGGGTCGAACCCCGCGGTTCCCCGCAGCACCGCGTCGTCCAGGCGGAGCCGGACCGGGACGGGTCACCGGCGGGTGGCGCGAGCGGCCCGGGCCCGGCCGCCTGACCCGGGACAGCCTGCTCATCGCCGGACGCTACCTCCGGGTCCTGCGCGGCAATCCCGGCCGTCTGATCTACCCGCTGCTGCAGCCCGTTCTGATCCTCGTGTTGTTCGTCTCGGTGCTGGAGAACCTCGCGAGCGTGCCGGGCGGCCTCTACCGGCAGTTCCTCATCCCCGGGATCATGATCCAGAACGTGGTGCTGACCGCTCCGGTCACCGGGCTGGCCATCGTGCGGGACGCGGCCTCGGGCCTGGCCGACCGGTTCCGGTCGCTGCCCATGCCGCGCAGCGCGGTGCTCATCGGCCGGTCCGCGTCCGACACCGTGGTCTTCTTCGCCCAGGCACTGGTCATGCTCGGCGTTGGGTACCTGCTCGGCTTCCACGTGCGCACAGGCTCGGCGGGGGTCGCCGGGATCATCCTGGTGGTGATCGGGTTCGGCACCGCGCTCGGCATCACGTGCGCCTGGCTGGCGCTGCTCATCCGCGACGTGGAGACGGCCGAGCGCGCGCTGTACTTCCCGTTCATCCCGCTGGCCTTCGTGAGCTCCGCGTTCGCCCCGGTGGACCGGCTGGCCCCCTGGCTGCAGCCGATCGCCCGGGTCAACCCGGTCACCGCGGCCGTTGACGTGGTCCGGGCCCTCGCCGACGGCGGCCCGCTGCTGGTCCCGGTCACCCACCTCGCGGCCTGGACCGCGGTGCTGGCCGTCGTGCCCGGCGTGCTCGCCGTCCGCCGCTGGCAGTCCTCCCCGTAACGGCCCGCCGCCTGGGACGGCGGCGCTCCGGCGCCATGATCGCGTGGCGGGGAAACCTGTCAGTGAAGACGACTGAAAGGTGTCCGTTCTAGTTGATCAAGCAGGCGAGGCGGGGATCGGACCGGGACGAGCGGGTCAGGGCGGCGAGATCTCGAGGCGGCCGTCCCGCACGGCCGCCTCGATGCTGTCGCGCAGGCTGGCGCAGGTGTCGATGAGCGCGGTCTGCTCGCCCGCGGCCCTCCGGGCGCCGAACTCGGCGCAGGTCCGCACCGACTCCAGGCTCCACTGCACGCTCGTGTGCTGCGGGCTGAACTTGGCCACCAGCGCCACCGCGCCGCACCGCCCGCACTCGACCGGCCGGAACCCGGCCTCGCGCTCGTCGGCCCAGGGGCCGGGCGGCGGCCCGTTGCGGAAATACGGACCGGCGGCGCGGCCGGCCGGATCCTGTCCGCCGGCCATGGTCAGCGAGCCCCGTCCTGCCGCCCGGCGAGGTTCGCCGCCACCTCCGTCTCCCATTCGGCCACCGCGCGGGTGGTGTCCACCTCGAACTCGTACCGCTCGACCATCTGCGGCGTGACGTCCTCGACGTCGGCGTAGAACTGCTCATACCAGCGGCGCAACTGGTATACCGGGCCGTCATCGGAGCAGAGCAGCGGGTTGTCGACGCGGGTCTTGTGCGTCCAGATCTCCACGTCCTGCTCGAAACCCAGCCCGATGAACTTGGCGAACTTCGCGCCGACCTTGTCGGCCTGCTCCTGCGACAAGCCGGGCAGCTTCTTGACGATCACGCCCCACTGCAGCAGGAACGAGTTGGGCGTGACCGGGTAGTGGCAGTTGATCAGCACGCTTTCCATGGTCACGCCGTGGTAGTCGTGCCACAGGTAGTCGATCATGTATGACGGCCCGTAATAGGAGGCCTCCGACCGCAGCGTGGTCTCCGTCCCCTGCGCGTAGTTCGAGCCCGTCTCGATGTCCGGCCGCGCCCTGGTGCGCAGGTACTGCGAGGCGATGTGCCCCTCGAGCACGTTCTTGAAGTACGTCGGGAACGCGAAGTGGATGTAGAAGAAGTGCGCCATGTCCACGACGTTGTCGATCACCTCGCGGCAGTTCGCCCCGTCGACCAGGATCGAGTCCCACGTCCAGCCGCTCCACTCGTCGGAGAACGCGCCCTCGATCCGGGGGATGGTCACGTGCTCGGGCGGCGCGTTGCCCTGCGGGTCGTTCCACACGAACAACTGCCGGTTCTGCTCGAGCGTGACCCAGGACCGGGTCCGCGCGGCCGGCGGCACCCGCGCCGCGTAGGGAATCCGGGCGCACCGGCCGTCGCCGCCCCAGCGCCAGTCGTGGAACGGGCACGCGACCTGATCGCCCTTGATCGTGCCCTCGGTCAGGTCGCCGCCCATGTGGCGGCAGTACGCGTCGAGCACGTTGAGCCGGCCGCGGGAGTCGGCGAAGACCACGAGTTTCGTCCCGAACGCCTCGACCGCGTGCGGGCCTGGTTCCCGGAACCGGTCGGCCAAGCCCAGGCAGTGCCAGCCGCGAGCGAACCTGGCCGGCGGCGGGGCAGCGATGATCCCCCGGACACCGTGCCGTCCGTCTGTTTTCATGCTCGCTCGCCTCCGGGCCCCGCCCACCTCCCCATCCGCTTCACCGCGCCGCCTTCCCTCGTCGCTCGGTCGCAGGCTCCCTCGCTCCTCAGTCCGGGCGCCACCGCGCCCTTTGGCTCGCTCGCTGGGCCTTCGTACCGAGCTGCTACCGCCTAGACTAGAACATGTTCTAGTCTAGGCGTACTACGGCCGGAGGCATCAGGAGGAAGCTGAGTGAGCGAGAACACTGTCGTCGCTCGGGTCAGCGAGCTGCTGCCGGCGCTGCGGGAGCGGGCCCAGGAGACCGAGGACGCGCGCGTGGTTCCGGCCGAATCGGTCAAGGCCCTGGCCGAGACCGGGTTCTTCCGGCTGCTCCAGCCGGCCAGGTTCGGCGGGCTCGAGGCCGACCCGGTCACGTTCCTGACCGCCGTCCGGCTCGTCGCCAGTGCCTGCGGGTCAACCGGGTGGGTCGCGTCGGTCCTGGGCGTGCATCCCTGGCAGCTGGCCCTGTTCCCGCTCCAGGCCCAGGAGGAGGTCTGGGGCAGCGACCCTGGCACCAGGATGTCGTCGTCCTATGCGCCGACCGGCAAGGCCGAGGCCGTCACCGGCGGGCACAAGCTCAGCGGCCGGTGGAGCTTCTCGTCCGGGTGCGACCACGCCACCTGGGTGCTGCTCGGCGCGATCGTGGTCGACGCCGACGGGAACCCGGCCGATTACCGCACGTTCCTGCTGCCCGCCCGCGACTACGTGATCGACGACGTGTGGGACACGGTCGGCCTGCGCGGCACCGGCAGCAACGACATCGTGGTCTCCGAGGTCTTCGTGCCCGAGCACCGGTCGCTGTCCTTCAACGACGTCTTCCGCTGCGCCTGCCCCGGCCAGGAGGCCAACCCGGCTCCGCTGTACCGGCTGCCGTACGGCTCGCTGTTCTCCTACTCGATCACCACGCCGATCATCGGGATGGCCATGGGAGCGTACGAGGCGCACGTGGCCTACCAGCGCGAGCGGGTGCGGGCCGCCTACATCGGCCAGAAGGCGGCGGAGGACCCGCACGCGCAGGTGCGGGTGGCCGAGGCCGCGGCCGACCTGGACGCGGCGTGGCTGGCGCTGGAGCGCAACATGGCCGAGCTCATGGAGCACGCCCGCGCGGGCGAGAAGATCCCGCTGCCGCTGCGGCTGCGGGTACGGCGCGACCAGGTGCGGGGCACCGGCCAGGCGATCAGCGCGGTGGACCGGCTGTTCGAGAACTCCGGCGGGCGGGCGCTGGCCCGGGGCACCCCGATCCAGCGGTTCTGGCGCGACGCGCACGCCGGCCGGGTGCACGCGATCAACGACCCGGAGCGCGCGCTGACGATGTTCGGCCGCGGCGAGTTCGGCCTGCGCATCCTGCCGGACGGGATGGTTTGACGGGAGCTGACCCGATGGCCGTAGCCCCGGCGGAGTTCGCCGCCACGAGCCGGTTCGCCGACGCCGCCGGGATGCGGCTGCACTACCACGCGGCGGCTCCGCCCGGCGAGCCCGGCGATGCGCCGGTGGTCATGCTGCACGGCGGCGGCCCCGGCGCGTCCGCGTGGAGCAACTTCGGCCGCAACCTGCCGGTGTTCGCGGCCCGCTTCCGTACCCTCTTGGTCGACCAGCCGGGCTTCGGCCGGTCGGCCAAGCCGCCGGTAACCGGCCACTACTTCACGTTCGCGGCCGAGGCGCTGGCCGGCCTGCTGGACGAGCTCGGGATCGACCGGGTGCACCTGGTCGGCAACTCGCTCGGCGGCGGCACCGCGGTGCGCTTCGCGCTGCGGTTCCCCGAGCGCGCCGGCCGGCTGGTCCTGATGGGGCCCGGCGGGCTGAGCCTGAACGTGTTCGCCCCGGACCCGACCGAGGGCGTCAAGAGGCTGATGGAGTTCGCGGCGCCGCCGGGCCCCAGCCGGGAGAAGATGGCCGCGTTCCTGCGCACGCTGGTCTTCGACCAGCGGCTGGTGACCGACGAGCTGGTGGACGAACGGTATGCCGCGGCCAGCGACCCGGAAGCCCTGGCCGCCCTGGCCTCGATGGGCGCCTCGTTCTACGACCCGGCCCGGGCCGAGGAGGGCCTGCTGTGGCGGGAGGCGCACCGGCTGCGGCAGCCGGTGCTGCTGATCTGGGGCCGGGAGGACCGGGTCAACCCGCTCGACGGCGCGCTGGTCGCGCTCAAGCTGATCCGCCGGGCGCAGCTGCACGTGTTCGGCGGCTGCGGGCACTGGGCACAGATGGAGAAGTTCGACGAGTTCAACCAGCTCGCGATCGGCTTCCTGGAAGGAGGCAGCCGGTGACCGGGATCGCCTCGCTCGGCTACCTGCGCATCGAGTCCGCCGACGTCGCGGCCTGGCGCGAGTTCGGCGTCCGGGTGCTCGGCATGGTCGAGGGCCGCGGGCCCGACGCGGGCGCGGTGTACCTGCGGATGGACGACTTCCCGGCCCGCCTGGTGATCGTGCCGGGGGAGCAGGACCGGCTGCTCGCCTCCGGCTGGGAGGTGGCCGGCGAGGACGACCTGATCCGGGCCGGCCGGGCTCTGGACGAGGCGGGCGTCGCGGTCAAGTCCGGCACCCCGGCGGAGCTCGCCGAGCGCCGGGTGGGGCAGATGCTGCGGTTCGACGACCCGGCGGGCAACGCGCTCGAGGTCTTCTGCGGCGCCGCGCTCGAGCACCGCCCGGCGGTCAGCCCGTACGGGAACCGTTTCGTCACCGGCCTGCAGGGGATGGGCCACGTGGTGCTGCCGGTCTCCGACGGCGACGCGGCGCTGCGTTTCTACACCGAGGTGCTCGGGTTCCGGCTGCGGGATTCGATGCGGATGGCTCCGGAGTTGTTCGGCCAGCCCGCCGGCGGGCCGCCGCTGTGGATGCGCTTCCTCGGCTGCAACCTGCGGCACCACTCGCTCGCGCTGGCGCCGTTCCCCGCGCCAGCGGGTATCGTGCACCTGATGATCGAAGTAGCCTCGCTGGACGACGTCGGCCGCGCCATGGACCGGTGCGCCCGGCGCGGGGCGCGGATGAGCGCCACGCTCGGTCGGCACGCCAACGACCTGATGGTGTCGTTCTACGTGGCCACGCCGGGCGGGTTCGACATCGAGTACGGCACCGACGGCAGGCTCGTCGACGACGCGACCTGGGTGAGCCGGGAGACCACCGCGATCAGCCTGTGGGGGCACCGGTTCGCCGCCCCGGGCGGGCCCTGATGACCGCTGCGCCGCTCGCCTCGCCGGCCCGGTTCGAGCCGGAACCGCGCCGGTTCCGGCAGGTGCTCGGCCACTTCGGCACCGGCGTGACCGTCATCACCACGGCCGACGAGGACGGGCCGGCCGGGTTCGCCTGCCAGTCGTTCGCCGCGGTGTCGCTGGAACCGCCGCTGGTGCTGTTCTGCCCCAGCCGGGAATCGGCGACCTGGCCGCGGATCGCGCGGGCCGGGCACTTCTGCGCGAACGTGCTGGGCGCTGACCAGCGCGAGCTGGCCAGGACGTTCGGGGTCAGCGGGGCCACCGGGGCCGACAAGTTCGCGGGGCTGCGCTGGTCGCCGTCATCCTCGGGAGCACCGATCCTGGACGGCACGCTCACCTGGGTCGGATGCGCGGTGGAGGCGGCGCACGAGGCCGGGGACCACTATGTGGTCCTGGGCCGGGTCACCGAGCTGGGCGATTGCGTCGCCGGGCCGCCGCTGCTGTTCTACCGCGGCCGCTACGCGCAGACCGCCGCGCAGCCCGCGGACGGTGAGCCCGAGATCGTCGACACTCTGCTCGCCTGGCCCCGGCACGCCGACTGGATGTAGGCGAGCCGCCGCTCACCGCAGGCTGTCCAGCCACGATCAGCGCCGGGCCGCGGAATAGCGCCCGGATCGCATGGGGGACGCCCGGGTGCGGCGTCGCGACCGCAGAGACGGCTGTGAGCGGCGTGACAAGGACACGCCCGACTTACGTGAATCAAGTCGAGAGACGGTTGCGATGGATTAACTTGATACGGACTTTGCCTTGTTCGTGGCCGCGGCGAGGGCCGGGGAGCCTGGCGCGAGGAGGAAGCGGGGCGGTGGGTAGGCATACGAGGTCGGCGTGCCGGCCGGATGCCTTCAGATCAATCGCCCGGGTGGCCCCCGGCCTGCTGAATTCCCAGCTCTTGCGCTACCGGGCTGCGGTTGACGATCTGGTCACGGAGGCGAGCCGGTGCCTGGGATCCTCGGGCCCGCTCGCGGTGGCCGCGTTTGCCGGCGAACGCCTTATGCAGCCTGAGTTCTCCTCCGTCCTCCGTCGCCTAGACGGAGGCGTGGATGCCGTCGCCGTTCGGTTGATGGGTGAGACCCGCAGCTACCAGCCCAGTGCCCGCAGCTCGGCGAGCGATTTCCCGGCGTTTATCCGGATTTTTTTGCTTTCCCAGATTGACTCGGCGTGGTGGAGCGGGACCACTCCTTTCGTTTCCGACCACGACGTGCTGCTTTCGGCCGAACTGGTGGATCTCGCGCCGCTCAGGTCGGCCAAGGTGCTGCAGTTCCAGTACCGTCGTCAGCCCACCGGGTTGCCGGGCCGGGCCCGGGACTGGGCGCAGCGGCGGGCGCTGCCGAGCATCCGTCCCCGTACCGCCGGTCTGCGCTTCACGCGTTCCCGGCCACCGGTGGTCGCGGTCCTCAACCAGGTCGCTCACGAGCTCGCCGTCAGCCTTCCGCCACGCACCCCTCGCCTTTGGGTCACGAGCTTGGTGCGTAGCGTCGAACACCAGCATCGGCTGCGGTCCCTCGGTTACGCCGCCGTCCTGCCCAGCTCGCACTGTGTCGGATACGCCTGCGACGTGGAGATGCAGTGGTTCCGGCGGTTCGACGAGAATAACCTGCTGGCCCGGCTGCTCCTGGAACGGCAGGAGGCGGGCCAGATCAATGTCATCGATGAAGGCCAGGCGTGGCACTTGTGCGTGAACCCGCTCGCCCATGGCGAGCTAAAGGCCGCGTACGACGCCCAACTGGCCGGACGCTAGCGTCGGCAACGAGGGGCCTCGGCATGTGCGGCATTGCTCTCATCATCGGGCCGAACCCGGACGCCGTGGTCTTCGGCCGGATGATGGATGCGATCGCAGCGCGGGGAGAGGCACGCGAGACGCTCAGTGACGATCGGCATCACCTCGGCACCCAGCGGCTGAAGATAGTCGACCGCGAGCGAGCCATCCAGCCGTGGACATCATCCGACGGCCGGTTTGCGGTTTGCTACAACGGCGAGATCTACAACTTTCGCTCCCTGCGGTCAGAGCTGACCGCGCTCGGCCACGAGCTGCGCAGTGACAGCGACACCGAAGTGATCCTCGAGGCGTTCCTCGAGTGGGGGGAGCAGGCCGTGCACCGCCTGCGCGGCGAGTTTGCGTTCGCCGTGGCTGACCGGGTCACCGACCGCGTCTATCTGGCTCGTGACCCACTCGGCGTTAAGCCGCTCTACTGGTCTCGCGGCGACGGTCATCTGTACGTGGCATCGGAACTGAAGGCGCTCGTCCCCGCGGGCGCGCCGGTCCGCGAGGTTCCTCCTGGCCACCACGGATGGGGGAGCCCGGCCCAGGCCCCGGCCGTCGCCGCCTATGTGGACCTGCTGACCATGGGGAACGACGACGAACCCATCACGGATGTGGGCGAGGCCGCCCGGCTGGTGCGGGCCGCGGTGGAGGATAGCATCCGGGTTCGGCTCGACACCGACCTCACGGTCGGCGTCATCCTCTCGGGTGGCCTCGACAGCACCCTGACGCTCCTGCACGTGCGCGAAATGCACCCCAAGTGCGTGGCGTTCACGATCGGGACCCCCGGCAGCGACGACGTGTCGTACGCACGCCGCGTGACCCGCGAGCTCGGGGTCGACCATGAGGTTATCGAAGTGACCCCCGGCGATATCCGCCTGCCGGACATTCGCGAGGCCATCCGGCTCTCGGAGCTCACCGAGTACGGGGACGTCATCAACGCCGTCATCTCCCGGCTCCTCTTCGCCCGGGTGCACAGCTTCGGCGTCAAGGTGGTCCTGTGCGGGGACGGCTCTGACGAGCTTTTCGGCGGCTATGAGATGTACCGGCAGCCGGACCCCGCCCTGCGGATGCGCCTGTTCCAGCACAAGCTGCGCAACCTCGGGCGGACCGAGCTCCAGCGTGTCGACCGCACCAGCATGGGGCAGGGCGTGGAAACGCGCGTCCCGTTCCTCGACCTCGCGCTGGTCCGGCTGGCGATGCGTCTGCCCATCGAGATGAAGCTGCGGGACGGTCAGGACAAATGGATCCTGCGCCACGCCTTCGCCGACATCCTGCCCGACTACGTTCGTCGGCGCCCGAAAAACCCTCTGTCGCACTCGTCCGGCCTCCACGAGCGCGTTCGCCTCTACCGGTCCCAGTTCCCCCGCATCTACCGTTCGTTCGGATATGAGCAGCTCGGCCCGATGCGGCGAGATTTCTCCATCGTGCTCGAGCAGCGCGGCCTGGATCTCGACCAAGCGCTGCGTGACGTCGACGCCCAGCCCGACTACTCGCTGGCCGACCACGCACGCGACCTAGCCGGAGCCCTCCGCTGGAACGCCGTCGGCGCGATGCGGCGGCGGCCCTAGCCCGCCCTAGCCCGCCCAGCGCTCGCTAGGCCATCGCCGCCCCGGACGGCCAGGAGGCTCAGGGTCCGGGCCGTTGCTCACCGGGATCGGGAAAGGCAACGGCGCGGAGCGCTTCGGCGAACGGCGCGGCCTCAGCGTCGGGCAGGGGGGCCAGGAAGCGCCGCTCCGCCTGCTCGGTGGCCGCGGTGGCCGCGCGCAGCGTCTTACGGCCGGCCTCGGTGAGGACCACGACGTTCTTGCGCCGGTCATCGGGATCCTGCCGGCGCTGCACCAGGCCCTTGCCCTCCAGGTCGTCGATCAGCGCGACCATGGTGGTCCGGTCGACCTCCATCCGGCGCGCGACTTCCTGCTGCGACAGCGGGGCACGCTCATCGATCGCGATGAGCACGGCGCACTCCCGCCCGCTGATCCCGAACGGCGCCAGGGCCGAGCCGGTGAGGCCGGCCAGCCGCACGTAGGCGTGCTTCATGAGGTAACCGAGACGGCCGGCGAGCGCGGGCAGCGGTCCGCCTTCGGGCGGTCGCCGCTCGGGACCCTGGGTGGCCACGGCAATATCCTAGGAGAGGCTGATCGTCAGTGGGTATGATGATCCTGAGCGCTGACGGTATGCCATCGCCCGGCCGACGGTACCAGCAGGAGGCTTCAGATGACGATGCCCGGCCGACGACTGAGCTTCGGGATCAAGACCAGCCAGGCGGGAGTCAGCTACGAGCAGATCCTGCGGGTCTGGCGGGAGGCCGACCAGATCCCGGTCTTCGAGCACGCCTGGCTCTGGGATCACATGGTGCCGCTGCGTGGGGACATCACCGGGGCGGCGCTCGAGGCCTGGACCCTGCTGCCCGCGCTGGCCGCCCAGACGAGCCGGCTGCGGCTCGGCGTCATCGTGACCAGCAACCGGCTGCGCTCTCCCGCCCTGCTGGCGAAGATGGCTGCGACGGTCGACATCATCGCCGCCGGCCGGCTCGTCTTCGGGATCGGGGCCGGGGGCAGCCGGATGGCGGCCGAGAATCCCGCGGTCCGCGAGTACGAGGCCTACGGCGTGCCACTGGTCTCGCCGGGCGAGGCGGTCCGGGACCTCGCCCAGACGTGCCAGATTGTCCGGCGGATGTGGACCGAGGCCGCGCCGTTCGACTTCGACGGGCCCTCCATCCGCCTGCGGGGGGCCGTGTGCGAGCCGAAGCCCGTGCAGCGGCCGCATCCGCCGATCATGATCGGCGGCCACGGTGACCGCCTGCTGCGTATCGTCGCCGAGCACGCGGACATCTGGAACTACCCGGGACCGCCGTCGGCGGAGTTCCGGCAGCGCGACCAGGTCCTCAGCGAGCACTGCGCCGCGATCGGGCGCGACAGCAGCGAGATCGCGCGGTCCATGCAGACGATCGTCCGGTGCGACGATCCCGCGGCGCCGGCCGCCGCGCGGGCCGTGCTGCTGGAAATGATCGAGGCCGGCGTCACTCACATCGTCCTGGCTGCCATCCTCGGCGGCCGCCCGGTCCGCTGGCTCGCCGACGAGATCATCGAACCCGTCCTGGCGCAAGCCGGGCGCCGCTGACCGTGGCGGAACGGCTCGCCGCGCTGGCCCAACAGTTACTGACGGAGCAGCGGCCGCGCTGACCGGTCAGCGGTCGATCAGCGCGGCCGCGATCCGGGTCACGTGCTCGGCGGGCCGGCCGAACAGCTCGGCGGCGCCGTGGGCCCGCTTGAGGTAGCGGTGGGCATCGTGCTCCCAGGTGATGCCGATGGCGCCGTGCAACTGGATCATTTCGGCGGCCACCCGCTGCAGCACCTCCGAGCAGTAGACCTTGGCGGCCGCCGCGCGCAGCCCGGTGTCCGGAGCCCGGTCGGCGGCCGCCTGGGCCGCCGCGTAGCCGAGCGAACGGGCCGAATCCACCAGGACGTGCAGGTCGGCCATCCGGTGCTGCAGGGCCTGGAAGCCGCCGATAGCACGGCCGAACTGCACCCTGACCTTCGTATACGCAACGGTAAGGTCGAGGGCCTGACGGGCCGCGCCGACCTGCTCGGCGCTGAGTGCGATGCAGGCCAGGTCCCTGGCCTGGGTCAGGGCGGCCCGGCCCGCGCCGTCCCCGGGATCGCCGATCCGTCGTGCGGCTGCCCCGGCTAGCCGCACGACGGCCAGCCGCCGGGTGGAATCCATGGTGGTGACGGCCTCGCGGGAGACTCCGCCCTGGGCCGGATCCACCTCGAACAGGCCAATGCCGTCTCGCGCGCGGGCCGCGACCAGCAGGATGCCGGCCGTGTCGCCGTCGAGCACATGGTGCGCCTCGCCGTGCAGGGCCCAGCCGGGTGCCGCCGGGTCGGCGTGAGACGCGACCTCGCCCGGGTCCCAGCGCCCGGCCGCGGCGGTCCAGGCCAGCGCGGCGATCGCGGTGCCGTCGGCGACCGCCGGCAGCAGGCGCCGGCAGGCCGCGTCGTCACCCGAGGCGAGCAGCGCCTGGGCGGCGAACACCGCGGAGCCGAGCAGGGGCGACGGGGTGAGGCCCCGGCCGAGTTCCTCCGCCGCGAGGTTTGTCTCGACCGGGCCGGCTCCGCGCCGCCGTAGCGTTCTGGCACCCCGAGCCCGGCCACGCCGATCTCGCCCAGGCGCTGCCACAAGGCCAGGTCATAGCCGGGCGAGGCCGGGGAACCGGGCGGCGGGCCGGGGTCCGGTTCGGCCGGCTTGCGGCGCTGCTCGCGGGCGAGCAGCGTGCGCACCGCGTCGCGCAGCGCCCGCTGCTCGGCGGTCAGGTCCACGCCGGGTTCTCGCCGGGACCGGTCACCGCGATTCCTCCCGGAGCACCCGCTTGAGCGGTTTGCCCGCCGGGTTGCGCGGCAGGTCGGCGCGGAACTCCACGATCCGCGGCACCTTGTAGTTCGCCAGCCGCTCCCGGCACCAGGCCAGTACGTCCGGCTCGGCCAGGATGTGACCGGGACGCGGCACGATGAACGCCTTGCCCACCTCGCCGAGCCTCGCGTCCGGCATCCCGATGACGGCCGATTCGGCGACGCCGTCCAGCCGGGCCAGGACCTGCTCCACCTCGGCCGGGTAGACGTTGAAGCCGCCGCAGATGTACATGTCCTTGAGCCGGTCGGTGATGGTCAGGTACCCGCGCGCGTCGAGGCGGCCGATGTCGCCGGTGTGCAGCCACCCGTCGGCGTCCACGGCGGCCCGGGTCGCCGCGGGGTCGTCGAGGTAGCCCAGCATCACGTTGGGCCCGCGGAGCAAGATCTCGCCGGGCTCGCCCGGCCCGAGCGCGCTCCCGTCCTGGGCGGCCACGCGGATCTCGAAGTCGGCGGCGGCGCGGCCCGAGGTGTGCGCGACCGTATCCGGGTCGTCCCCGGGTCGGCACATCGTCGCGACCACCGCCTCGGTCAGCCCGTAGGCGGTGAGCACCGTGTCGAAGCTCAGCTCGCGCCGCATCCGCTCGACCAGCGCGACCGGGACGGTCGCGGCGCCGGTGACCGCGAGCCGCAGGCTGGACAGGTCGCGGGAGGCGCGGCCGGGGTGATCGAGGATGGTCTGGTAGATCGTGGGCGCCCCGGGGAACACGGTGATCCGCTCGGCCTCGACCAGCCGCATGGCCCGCTCGGCGTCGTAGACCAGCTGCGGCACGATCACGGCGCCGCTGGCCAGGCAGGCCAGGATCCCCGCCTTGAAGCCGAAGCTGTGAAAGAACGGGTTGACCACGAGGTAGCGGTCGCCGCAGGTCAGGCCGCCGCATTCGGCCCAGGCCCGGGCGACGGCCAGCGACTGGCGGTGGGCGCTCATCGCCCCCTTGCTCCGCCCCGTGGTGCCAGAGGTGAACAGGATGTCGCTGACGTCGTCGGGCCGCACCGCAGCCGCGCGCTCCTGCGCCCGCTCCGGCGGCACCGCGGCCGCCCGTTCGCCGAGGCTGTCCCAGTCGATGACCCCGTCGGCGCGCTCGCCGGCCGGGCCCGGTGCAGCCTCGACGGGTACCCGCACGACCACGCTCAGCTGGCCGAGCGACCCGGGCGGCGGCGGCCCGTTACGGGTGCGGGGCGGTTCGGGGGGCGGCGGCCCGTTACGGGTGACTGCGGCGGCGTGCAGCGTGGCCAGGCGGTCGGTGCCGAGGAACGGCCCGGCCACGATCAGGGCCCGCGCGCGGCTGCGGGAGATCACGTCGAGCGCCTCGGGGCCGGTGAACCGGGTGTTGACCGGGACCAGCGTGGCCCCCGCATACAGCGCGCCGAGCGCGCCCAGCACCCAGTGGTGGGTGTTGGGCGACCAGATGGCCACCGCGTCTCCCGGCGCGACGCCCTCGGCGATCAGCGCCCGCGCGACGACGGCAACCTGCTCGTGCAGCTGGCGGTAGCTGAGCCTCGGCCCGCCCGGCTCGGCCAGGGCGGGCGCGTCGCCGAACGCCCGCGCCGCGCTCGCCACGGCGGCCGGGATGGTCTGCGGCGCGGGCTCGGGCAGCTCACTCACTCCTCGCGAACTGGGGTCCGGGGCGGCGAAGCAAGTGCTTGGTAGCTGAGCGTACGCGCGGAAGGCCGGGTATGGCCAGGCCAGCGCCATGATCGCCGGGGCCGGGAGCATAACCCGGGAGCCCGTGCTCATGACGGGCTCCCGGGCTGGCCGATCCGGTCCCACACCCGCGCCGCATCGCTGATCTTGTCGGTGATCTGGTGGGCGTAGACCGAGCGGGTGATCCCGCTGTTGAATCGAGGCGGACTTGCGGCGCGGCGCTCCGGCAGGCATGTTGGCCAGCCGCGCCGCGTTGCGCGAGACCAGGCCGTCGCGCTCGGCCCGCCGGATCGCCCGGCGCAGCAGGCCCAGCTCGTCGCGGATGGTGGACGCCGAAAGGCCGGCCGATCCCCGCGCCGGGCCAGGCAGCGGTCGCCGTCAGCCGATCGTCAGGAAAGATCAAGACAGTCATCAGCATATTTTCAGCTTTCTCCCAGGTGCCAAGTGTTTACGAGGTTGGACGGGCCACGGGCCGCCGCTGACAGGCCGGGCCGATGGTCGGGGCCGTCTGCTGTTGGCCGGGCGGCCACGTCCACCCGGCCTGCCCGTTCCACACGACGGGCTGACTGGCTGCACCGGGCGCACATGCGGCGACCTGCGGCATGCGCCTGCAGCGGGGCTCATCCGGAGGCGCGGCGCGAGACGGCCGCAGAGGCGCGATGAACCTGGAGGGCATCCTCCGCACCCACTTCTAGCCGAAACGGCCATTTGGCCGTCGATGGGGATTGCCCTACCCGGCCTGCAGAGACGTGGCAGCTAGCGGCGCGGGCCGCTAAATACTGCCCGAAAGGAACGAATGGACACCCGCAGAAAGATCGGGATAGCGGTACTAGGCCGGCAAAAGCCAATCCACCAGGACCTTGGTGAGGGCATCCCCTGGGCGACTCCAGCTCGCTGGGCTACGTCTACGCGCTGTTCGGCAACGGCTGGTCGGTCGGCGGCGACGACACCGCCGACGGCGTGCAGCTCGCCCAGCGGCTGGTCGGCGGCAGCCCGGACACCTTCTACGGCGGCCAGGAGCAGGGCTTCGGGTGACCTGAGTAAACCCGGCACAAAAGACTCCCGTGCCGCAAGGGGCACGGGCAAGGAAAGGAGCTAGTCATGAACAGGAACAAGATTTTCGCAACAGCAGGCGTCCTGGCGGCCTCGGTGGCCGTGGCGCTCAGCACAGGGGCCGCATCCTTCGCGGCCAGCGCCCCGGCCACGGCCGGGACGTCCTACACCGCCGTGACCCAGATGACGGCGCGCCCGGACTCGGGCGGCAACGGCAACTGGGCGACCGACAACTTCACCCGGACCGCGACTGTCCAGGTGCTCGGCCAGGCCGAGCCCTCGGCGTGCGGCGAGTCCTCGGGCACCTGCTACGCCATGAGCGCGTCGCTGAGTGACCAGGGTACGTTCAAGACGATCCACCTGGCGTACGCGCCCAACCAGGGCGCGCCCTACACCGGGGAGAAGATCGGCGCGGTGGTGCACGGCACCATGCACGGCTACGGGACGTTCCCGGAGTTCTACGCCCCGGTGCTGCCCAGCACGTCGCTGGTGCCCTCCCAGGTCACCGGCTCGGCCGATCCGAGCTACACCTGGCCGCAGCTGTTCTTCCCGGCAGGCACCACGCTGACCGGGCTGAACGAGGCCAACTTCGGGTACTTCTACCACACGGTCGGCATGCACCCGAAGCTGCAGCAGAACTGGTCCGACGCCGACTTCAACGGCGGCGGGCAGCAGCCGGTCGCCGGGCAGATCACCAAGTGACCGCGCGTCGCGGCGGCAGCGGGTCGATCCCCCCTGGGGATCATCGGCGCGATGCTGCTAGCCCGCGGCGCCGGGTCCAGAGCAGTCCCAGCCAGCGGCGGCCGGCGTAGATGCCCAGCTAGATCACCGCCCCCCGCAGCCGGGCACTCCGGGTGCTTATCCCGGGAGCCTGAAGGCTGCGGCACGCCGTAGAACGCTGTGGAGTCGTGCGGAGAGTTTCCGCAGGTGGCGATATGGGCCGTGGAACGCTGTGGAACGATGCACAGTAGTCAGCGCTGCGCTGAGCCTACGCGCGGGACCAGCCGCTGGCCAGACACGGAGGCACGGGTGCGGTTCAGCCCGCAGGACGAGGAGTTCCGGCGCCGGTTGCGGCGGTGGCTGGCGGAGAACCTCACCGGGCGGTTCGCCGGGCTGCGCGGCGCGGGAGGCCCCGGCCGCGAGCACGAGGCGCACGCCGAGCGGGTGGCCTGGAACCGGCACCTGGCGGCGGCCGGCTGGACCTGCCTTGGCTGGCCGGCCGAATACGGCGGCCACGACGCCACGTTCGCGCAGCAGGTCATCTTCCACGAGGAGTACGCGCGCAGCGGCGCGCCGGCCCGGGTCGGCTACCTGGGCGAGGAACTGCTCGGGCCCACGCTGATCGCGCTGGGCACGCCGGAGCAGCGACGGCGGTTCCTGCCCCCGATCGCGGCCGTGGCCGAACTCTGGTGCCAGGGCTACTCCGAGCCGGGCGCCGGGTCCGACCTCGCGGCCGTGGCCACCGCCGCGGCCCTCGACGGCGACGAATGGGTGATCACCGGCCAGAAGGTATGGACGTCGCTGGCGCAGGTCGCCGACTGGTGCTTCGTCCTGGCCCGTACCGAGCCCGGCTCGCGCCGCAGCCACGGCCTGTCCTACCTGCTCGTGCCGATGCGCCAGGCCGAGATCACCGTGCGCCCGATCCGCCAGCTCACCGGCACCGCCGAGTTCAACGAGGTGTTCTTCGACGGCGCCCGCACCGCGCGCGGGAACGTGGTCGGCGAGCCGGGTGACGGCTGGCGGGTCGCCCAGGCCACGCTGGCCATCGAGCGGGGCGTGGCCACGCTCGGCCAGCAGGTCGGGTTCCGGCGCGAGTTCGACGCCCTGGTAGACCTGGCCCGGCGCGGCCCGGCGGCGGCCGACCCGGTGCTCAGGAACAAGATCGCCCGGGCGTGGATCGGACTGGAGGTCATGCAGGCGCACGCGCTCGGCACGCTGGACCACGCCGGCCCGGGGGCGGGGGACGACACGGCTGCGGCGTCGGTGACCAAGCTGTTGTGGTCGCGGTGGCATCAGGCCCTCGGCGAGCTCGCCATGGAGGTGCTGGGCGCGCCGTCGATGGTGGCCAGGGGAGCACCGTACGATCTTGACGACTGGCAGCGGCTGTTCCTGTTCAGCCGGGCCGACACGATCTACGGCGGGTCCGACGAGATCCAGCGCAACATCATCGCCGAGCGGGCGCTCGGCCTGCCCCGCCAGGCCCGGCCGTGACCACTTCAGGCCGGGACGAGACCCGGCCCGCCGGTGAACCGGCCCCGCCGCCCGGGCGCGACCTGCTGGCCGGCAAGGTTGTGGTGATCACCGCCGCGGCCGGCACCGGCATCGGCTCGGCGACCGCCCGGCGCTGCCTGGAGGAGGGCGCCCGCGTGGTGATCAGCGACCATCACCAGCGCCGCCTGGCCGAGATCCGGGGTGAGCTGGCCGGGGTGCACGGGGAGCGCGTGTGGTCCGCCGCCTGTGACGTCACCGACGAGGGTGATGTTGAGGCGCTGGTGGCCGGGGCGGTGCGGCAGTTCGGGCGCATCGACGTGTTCATCAACAACGCCGGGCTGGGGGGCACCAGCTCGGTGCTCGAGATGACCGACGAGCAGTGGCTGCGGGTGCTCGACGTCACGCTCACCGGGACGTTCCGGTGCACCCGGGCCGCGCTGCGCCAGATGGTCACCCAGGGTCACGGGGGAGCCGTCATCAACAACGCGTCGGTGCTGGGCTGGCGCGCGCAACCGGGCCAGGCGCACTATGCGGCGGCCAAGGCGGGGGTGATGGCGCTGACCCGGTGCGCGGCCCTGGACGTGGCCGCCCACGGCATCCGGGTGAACGCCGTGGCGCCGAGCCTGGCCATGCACCCGTTCCTGGCCAAGGTGATGAGCGAGCAGGACCTGGCGGGCCTGGCCGGCCGCGAGGCGTTCGGCCGCGCGGCGCAGCCGTGGGAGGTCGCCAACGTCATCGTGTTCCTGGCCAGCGACTACGCCTCGTACCTGACCGGCGAGGTGGTGTCGGTGAGCAGCCAGCACCCGTGAGGCCGGGCGGGCTCAGATCACCGCGGTCAGCCCGCCGTCGACGGCGATGACCTGCCCGTTGACGAAGTCCGAGGCCGGGGCGGCCAGCCACACCAGCGTGCCGACCAGGTCCTCGGCCCGGACCCACCGTCCGGCCGGGGTCCGTCGCCGCAGCCAGGCGTCGAACTCGGGGTCGTCGGCCAGGGCCCGCGTGAGGTCGGTGACCACGTAGCCGGGAGCGAGCCCGTTGGCGGTCACCCCGCTGCTCGCCCACTCCGCGCACATGCTCTGGGTCAGCATGGCCAGGCCGGCCTTGGAGGCCGTGTACCCCGCGATGCCTGGCCGGGCCAGCCAGCTCAGCACGGAGCAGACGTTGATGATCTTCCCGTAGCCTCGCTCGGCCATGCCGCGCGCGACCGCCCGGCTCACGATGAAGGCACCGGTCAGGTTGGTGTCCAGCAGGCGCTGCCAGTGCGCGAGCGGCATCTGCAGCATCGGCTCCCTGTGCATGGTGCCGGCGTTGTTGACCAGGATGTCCAGCGGTCCCGCGGCCGCCTCGGCGGCGCGCACCCCAGTGTCCACCCCGTCCGGATCGGTCACGTCGAACGCCACCGCGTGCACCGCAGCCCCGGCCCGCTCGGCCAGGTGGTCCCGGGCCCGCGCCAGCGCGCCCGGGTCCCGGCCATTGAGCACCACCTCGGCCCCGGCCTCGGCGAGTCCGGCGGCCAGGGCCGCGCCGATGCCCTTGGTTGATCCGGTCACCAGCGCGCGGCGGCCGGACAGATCGAATAGCGAATCAGTCACCGGCTTGGCCTCCTTTGATCACGGTGATGACGACTTACGGGAGATCCGAGGTGCTCACTACGAAAGTAGATGGCCGACGCGGAGAAGACCCGGGTCGAGGCCGGCATCGACACCTTCATCTTCCGCGACGGCCTGATCCGGCTGCAGACCGTCCCCTACACGGTGCAGCACAAGAGCTGAACCCGGCGGTCAGGTCCTGCCTATGATTTCACGACGGAGGAGATCGGGATCGCGCCACGCGGAGCGGCCACGCTCACCGTCTCCCCCCACCGGCTGAACACGGCGCTGAGCCGGGTGCTGCCCGACGCTTCCTGGTAGCTGACTGGCAGCAGCCGCCCGGTGGTCGCGACATAGAGCGTGGCCCTCGTGCCCGCGGGAACGCCCGGGACGCTCGGCGCGATCCCGCGCACGCCCACAACACGCTGGCCGCCGACACTCTCCATGCCCTTCGAGGTGAGACGGCCGGACAGCCGGACCACGCCGAGCGCCGAGCCGAGCGTCACCGCGTCGACGACCTGCTGGTAGTAGGGCTGCCCGGAGCGGAAGGACACCCACCGGCCGGTCAGCCGCGCAGACGCGGACGGCGGGAAACCGAAGAAGCCGACCAGCGCGGCCGGGTTACCGCTCACGTAGCCGATACCGGCCACGTCGAGCACGGTGGCCTCGCCGCCACCCGCGATCGTGATGACCTGGCGGCCGGCGGTGGACGACACGTCGGTGCTGTACACCGCGCGGCCCGACGCCGACGAACTGATCATCTCGACGTGCACCGAGTCGGCCGCCTGGGCGGCGGCGAGGGCCTCGGCCTGGATGAACGGCGGCGGATCGTGGGCCAGCCCGACGGGCGATAGCGGCTGGCTGGCGCATCCGGCCAGCCAGGCCAGGCCGCTGGCGGCGGCCAGGGCCGCCGCCAGGCCGTGGCTGGCACGGGGATGACGCACAGTCGTAGTAAACCCCAACCGGCCCGGTCTCCTGGCCGGGCGCGGCGCGAGAGCCGCCGCGCGCCGGCGTTTCCCGCTGAACCGTGCGGGTGCAGGATCGGACGTGGCACCAACCCGCAGGCGGTGGCGGCCAGAAAGAAAGCAGTCATGTCCGACGTGACGGCATGGCCCGCCGGCCGGCGGATCACGATCCGGGACCTGCAGGCTGCCACCGACCGGGGCGAGCGGCTATACGTAACTGACCCGGGGCGACGCGGTAGCGGTAACCGTGGTGGTCGGTGAAGCCGACGCGGCAGTACAGGGCGCGCGCGGCGTCGTTGTCGTCCTCGACCTGCAGGTAGAGGCCGCCCGCGCCGCGGGCCGCCGCCGCGGCGGCCAGCGCGGCGGTGATGGCGCCCCCGAGCCCGCGGCGCCGGTGCCGCGGGTCGACCTCGACCGCCGTCAGGCCGGCCCAGCGCCCGGCCACCGCCACCCGGCCGATGGCCACGGTGCCGCCGGCCTCGCGGACCGAGCCGAACGCCTGCCACGGGGCGGACATGAGCAGCCGCCGGGACACCGGCGGCGGCCGCCGGCCGTGGAAGCGGTACAGCGCCAGCCAGGCCTCGTCCGGCTCGGTGTTCACGTCCACGCCCGCGGTCGCGCCCGCCACCGCGCCCGGCGCGGCGGTCATGACCGTCGCCGCGCCGGGGCGCACCGGCCAGCCGAGCTCGTCGCCGAGGAACCGGTCGACGGCGCTGCTGTCCGGCAGGCCCAGCGGGTAGGGGACGGCCACCATCGGGGGCAGGCCGCGGAACCGGTACCAGCGGGTGACCTCGGTGATCGCCGCGGCCAGGGGCACGCCGGGATCGCCGACCGCGAGGGCGCTGTTCGCCCGGCCGGTAAAGCCGCCGGCCGCGCGCAGCAGCCAGTCGCCGAACCGGGCTTCCTCCGGTGCCCGCCAGCCCCGGGCCGCCGCCCGCTCGAGGTCGTCGATCGAGACCGTCACGGCCGGCGGACTACGCCGAGGGATCGCTTAGGGCCGGTCCTTGCGGCCCACTCCGCACAGGTGCCACTCCACCCCGAGGTCACCGATGGGCGCAGCAGGGGTCAGCACGGGATCGCCGTCGGGATCCTCGTGATCGCGCAGCGGGTTGTCCAGTTCCGGTCTCCACTGCGCCGGGGTCACCAGGCCGGGCTCCACCAGTGCGAACCCGTCGAAGAATCGTGCGATGTCGGCGCGGTCACGCGAGATCAGCGGCGTGTTCCAGTGCAGGTCCTGGGAAATCCGGAAGAGCCCCTCGGCCGCCTCGGGGTGGGCTTCGCCGGTCATGTGGCTCAGGGCCAGGTAGCTGCCCGGCGGCACCGCGTCCCGGAACTGCGCGACGACCCCCCATGGGTCTTCGGAGTCCCACAGGCAGTGCAGGACGCACATGAACATGATCCCGACCGGCTGGCCGAAGTCGAGCAGGTCGCGTACCCGCGCGTCGCCGAGCACCTGTTCCGGCTCACGCAGGTCCGCCCGGAGCGTGACGGTGTTGGGGCCAGCCATCAGCGCGGCGGCGTGGGTCGAAACGAGCGGGTCGATGTCCGCGTAAACGACGCGCGCCCCGGGCGCTACCCGGTGGGCGATCTGATGGGTGTTGGCCATGTTCGGCAGGCCCGAGCCCAGGTCGAGGAACTGGCGGACGCCCTGGCCCAGCATGTAGTCGACCATCCGCTGCAGCAGATGGCGGCTCTCCACGGCAGTGTCGGCGCCCGCCGGGACACCCAGCGCCTTCACCATCGCATTGGCCGCTTCGGACGCTTGACGATCGACAGCGAAGTTGTCCTTGCCCCCGAGCTGGTAGTTCCAGATGCGGGCGGTGTTGGGATAACGGGCGCCGATCGGGTCGTCGGAATCCGGTTCCGAGGCCGTCGGCGGTTCGGCTGTCATCAGGCATCGTCCTCCGCGCCAGGAGAGTACTCCGATGATAGGGGGAATGGCGGGGGGGTCGGCCCCTACCCTGCTGTCATGGGCGACCTGACCGCGCTGGCCCGCGACATCGACGCGCGATGCCGCCTGCGCGGCAGCTTCATCCTGCGGTCCGGCCAGGTCAGCGAGGAGTACTTCGACAAGTACCTGTTCGAGTCCGATCCGGTGCTGACCAAGCAGCTACTGGATGCTGTGGCCGGGTGACGCGCGGCGGGCGGGCTGGTCCGCGAGGCGGTACCCCACGCCGGGCGTGGTCAGGATGACCGGAGGGTCCCCGAGCTTGCGGCGCAGGCGGCCGACGGTGACGGTGACGGTGTTGGTGAACGGGTCGGCGTGCTCGTCCCACACCTGCTCGAGCAGGTCCTCGGCGCTGAGGAACGCGGGCCGGGCGCGCAGCAGCGCCTCGAGGACCCCGAATTCCTTGACCGACAGGTCGAGTTGCCGCCCGTCGCGGGTGACGGTGCGCTGTATCGGGTCAAGCTCGATCCCGGCCCCCTGCAGGATCCGGGCCCGGGCCGCGGGCTGGCGGCGGGCGAGCGCGCGGATGCGGAGCACGAGCTCGGGGAAGTGGAACGGCTTGGCCAGGTAGTCGTCCGCGCCCAGGCGCAGGCCGCTGACCCGGTCGCCCGGGGTCCCGGCCGCGGTCAGCATGAGGACCATGATCCGGTCGTCGTGATCGGTGATCATCTGGCAGAGCGTGTCGCCGTGGACGCCCGGCAGGTCGCGGTCCAGCACCACCACGTCGTAGGAGTTCGCGTCGAGCTTGGCCGCGGCTTCCAGCCCGTCGCGCGCGGCGTCGACGGCCATGCCCTGGTCGCGCAGCCCCTCGACCAGGACCTCGGCCAGGGATCGCGCGTCCTCGACCACCAGCACCCTCACGCCGGCACACCCGCCGGGGCGGCGTGGGCGGGGTGACCCGCCAGCGGCAGGCCGATCCCCACTCGCAGCCCGCCTTCCGGCCTGGCCTGCAGGTCCAGCACCCCGCCGTGCGCCGCGGCGATGGCCGAGACGATCGAGAGGCCGAGCCCGGCTCCCTGGCCCGAGCCGGTCCGGTCGGCGGCCATCCGCCGGAACGGCTGGGCCAGCTGGGCGACCAGCCGCGGATCCAGCACCGGCCCGCCGGTCTCCACGATCATCCAGGCGAAGCCGCTGGCCCCGGTGGTGACGCGGATCCAGCCCCCGTCATGGTTGTGGCCGATCGCGTTGTCGATCACGTTGTCGACCATCCGGCCCAGCAGCGTCTGGTTTCCCGTCACCCACGCGCCGTCACCGGCCGCGTCGGGCCCGGCGCCGCCGCGGTCCACGGTCAGGTTCCTGGCCGCGATCGCGCCGGCCCGGGCGGCCAGCGCCGCCGACACGGCGTGGCTGAGCGAGACCATGTCATGGCCGGGCAGCGTGCGGTGCTGCGCGCGGGCCAGCGTGAGCAAACCGTCGAGCAGCCGGTCGACCTGGTCGAGTTCGGTCCGCAGGCCGGCCAGGGCCACCGTCTGCGGCGGCGCGGGGTCTGGCTTGGCCACCGCCACATCTAGCGAGGCCCGCATGGTGGCCAGCGGGGTCCGCAGCTCGTGGGAGGCGTTGGCCACGAACCGGCGCTGCGCGGCGAAGGCGCCCTCGAGCCGTTCCAGCAGCCCGTCGATGGTGTCCGCGAGGTCCTTCATCTCGTCATCGGGCCCGGACGCAGCGAGCCGCTCGTGCAGGTTGTCCTCGGAGATCCGGCGGGTGGCCGCGGTCATCTGCCGCAGCGGACGCAGCGCCCGGCCCGCGACCCCCCAGCCCAGCGCGACCGACGCCACGGTCATGATGCCGAGCCCGATCACCGACCCGATCAGCAGGTTCTGCGAGATGCCCGAGTGCTGCGCCTGCTGCACGGCGGCCAGCTGATCCTGAAGCTGCTGGATGCGGTTCTGCGCCTGCGCGAGCGCCGACAGCGGCTGCGACGCCTGCGCCGAGGCGACCTGCGCGCTGGAGCGCGAATAGACCACGCCGCTGGTGATGGCCAGCAGCACGGCGCCGGACACCAGGAACATCACTCCGTACAGGACGGTCAGCCGCAGCCGCACGGTCCGGCGCGGCAGGACGTGGCGGCCGGCCTCGTTGGCGAGGCGGCGCAGGAGGCGCGCCGGCCTGGTTGAACCGGTCTGCTGAATCATTATCGGCCCTCTTCCCGCGTTCCGCGATCACACCGCTGCGGGCCCCGCAGCGCCCTGGCCAGGCCACCGCGGTCCGCCCTCCAGCATGCCCGCACGCACCTAACAACGAGGTAACAGCCATCGTTCGCGCCCTGTTAGGGCCCCTGCCGTACAAACCGGAGCCATGGACACAACGATTGAAGTCAGCGGCCTGCGCAAGCGGTTCGGGGCGACCGTGGCGCTGGACGGGATGACGTTCACGGTGGCGCCCGGGCAGGTGACCGGGTTCGTCGGGCCGAACGGGGCGGGCAAGTCGACCACGATGCGGGTGATCGTAGGCCTGGACGCCCCCGATGAAGGTCACGCGCTGGTGGGCGGGCAGCCGTACCGGTTGTGGCGCCGCCCGCTGACGGTGGTGGGGTCGCTGCTGGACGCGGGGGCGCTGCAGCCCAGCCGCACCGGCCGTCATCACCTGCTGTGGCTGGCGCATTCGCAGGGGCTGGGCGCGGGCCGGGTGGATGCGGTGATCGAGCAGGCCGGGCTGCAGCCCGCCGCGCGGCGCAGGGTCGGCGGGTATTCGCTGGGCATGCGACAGCGGCTGGGCATCGCCGCGGCGATGCTCGGCGACCCGCCAGCGGTGATGTTCGACGAGCCGTTCAACGGGATGGATCCCGAGGGGATCATCTGGATGCGGGGGTTCCTCCGGTCGCTGGCCGCTCAGGGCCGGGCGGTGCTGGTGTCCAGCCACCTGATGAGCGAACTGCAGGACACCGCGGATCACCTGGTGATCGTGGGCCGCGGCCAGGTCATCGCCGACGCGAGCACCGCGGACCTGCTGGCGGCGGCGTCCGGGGACCGGGTGACCCTGCGCACGGCGGCGGCCGCCCAGGCGGCGGCCGTGCTGCAGGTCGCCGGGGCGACCGTCGCGGTCACCGGCCCGGACACGCTGTCGCTGTCGGGGCTGGCGGCGGAGAAGGTGGTGATGGTGCTGTCGGAGAACGCGGTGGCGTTCTCCGAGGTGGCCGCGCACCGGGCGTCGCTGGAGGAGGCCTACCTGGAGCTGACCCGCGACGCCGCGGAATACCGCGCCCAGCCGGTCACCCCGGCCGGTCCCGGGCGCGATCCGGAGGCGGCGCGATGACCGCGACCATGGCCCGGCCCCGGCCGGGTCGCCGGCCGGAGGAGCGGGACGGGTTCGGCCGGATCCTGCGCGCGGAGTGGACCAAGTTCCGCACCGTCCGCGGCTGGGTCATCGCCACGGTGATCGCGGCCGTGCTGATGGACCTGGTCGGGCTGTTCGCCGGAGGCCAGAGCAACGTCGGCTGCAGCAATGGCGGGGGTCAGGTGTTGCACGGGGCGGCCTGCGTCCCGGCGGTCCCGCTGGGACCGGGCGGCGAGCCGGTCACCGACAGCTTCTACTTCGTGCGCCAGCCGCTCACCGGCAACGGCAGCATCACCGTCCGGGTGACCTCGCTGACCGGCCGGTACGGCGGCGGTGCCGGGCCGGCTAACAGCCAGGGCCCCGTGGCCGGCGGACGCACCGGCGTCCAGCCGTGGTCCAAGGCGGGGATCATCGTCAAGGATGGAACCCGGCAGGGATCGCCGTACGCCGCGATGATGGTCACCGGCGGCCACGGGGTGCGGATGCAGGGCAACTTCACCCAGGACCTCGCTGGCCTGCCCGGCGCGGTATCGGCGGCGTCCCCGCGCTGGCTGCGGCTGGCCCGCTCCGGCGACACGGTCACCGGCTATGACTCCGCCGAGGGTATCCACTGGGACAAGGTCGGCACCGTCACCCTGGCCGGGCTCCCGTCCACGGTCCAGGTGGGCCTGTTCGCCACCTCGCCGGCCTACCAGAACCTGTCCCAGTTCTTCGGCGGGACCACCGGGCAGATCGGCCCCAGCCTGGCCACCGGGGTCTTCGACCACGTCAGCCTCCGGGGGCCGCGGCCCGGCTCATGGAGCGGCGTCAACGTGGGGAACCAGGGCGCGTTCGGGCCGCAGACCGGCCAGGTCGAGACGTTCCGGCAGGGAGGCGGGCGGTTCACCGTGACCGGGTCCGGAGACATCGCCCCGCAGGTGCCCGGGGGAGGGGGCGGCGGGCCCAACTCGACCATCGAGGATCACCTCATGGGCGCGTTCGCCGCGCTGATCGTGATGGTGGTCATCGGGGCCATGTTCATGACCGCCGAGTACCGGCGCGGCCTGATCCGCACCACGCTGGCCGCCACCCCCCGGCGGGGCCGCGTCCTGGCCGCCAAGGCCATCGTGATCGCTTCGGCCATGTTCGCGGCCGGCCTGGTCGCCGCGGTCATCGCGGTCGTGGTCGGCGTCCGGCTGTCCCGGGATCAGGGCACGTTCGTGTATCCGGTGTCCTGGCTGACCTGGCTGCGGGTGGTAGCCGGTACCGCGGCCCTGCTGGCCGTGGCCACCGTCCTCGCCCTGGCCCTCGGCACCATGCTGCGGCGCAGCGCCGCCGCGGTCACCGCCGCGATCGTGGTGATCGTGCTGCCGTTCATTCTCGGGGTCGCCGAGGTGCTGCCGTTCGGCGCGGCCGAGTGGCTGCTGCGGGTCACCCCGGCCGCCGCCTTCGCCATCCAGCAGAGCGTTCCGGCGTACCCGCAGGTCACCGCCAGTTATGCCCCGCCGATCTACTTCCCGCTGTCCCCCTGGGCCGGATTCGGCGTGCTGTGCGGATACACGGCGCTCGCCCTGGCCCTGGCCGTCTTCCTGCTGCGCCGGAGGGACGCATGACCGGGGTATTGCACGCGGAGTGGACCAAGCTGCGCACCGCGCCGGGAACGATCTGGCTGCTGGCCGCCACCATAGTGTTGACTGTGGCCGTGAGCACCGCGGCGACCGCCGCCACCCGATGCCCGGCCGGCGCCGCTTGCCCGGTGGACCCGGCCAAGCTCAGCCTGACCGGGGTGGAGTTCGGCCAGGCCGTCGTGGCCATCCTGGCCGTGCTCGCGATCGGCACCGAGTACACCACCGGGATGATCCGCACCACGCTGACCGCGATGCCGCGCCGGGCCGCCGTGCTGGCCGCGAAGGCGGCCGTGACCACCGGCCCGGTGCTGGCCGCCGCGGCCGTCGCGGTCGCCGGATCCCTGGTCGCCGGGCGGCTCATCCTGCCCGGCCATGGCTTCACCGCCGCCCGCGGCTTTCCCCTCCTGTCCCTGGCCGACGGGCCGGTGCTGCGCGCCGCCGCCGGGTCGGTCCTGTATCTCGCGCTGATCGCGCTGCTCAGCCTCGGCGTCGCCACCGCGGTGCGGGACCCGGCGGTGGCCATCGGGATCGTGCTCGGCCTGCTCTACCTTTTCCCGATCGTCGCCGCCGTGGCCGCCAGCCCGGACTGGCAGCGGCACCTGGAACAGATCGGGCCGATGACCGCCGGCCTGGACATCGAGGCCACCACCGGTTTGCGTGGCCTCCCGCTCGGCCCGTGGGCGGGACTGGGCGTGCTCGCCGCCTGGGCCGCCGCGGCCCTGCTGGCCGGCGGACTGGTGCTCCGGCTGCGTGACGCGTGACACCCGCGAGAGAGGTCCGGCGGTGACCGTCCCACGCCCGGCGCCGCCTCCGGTGCCCGGCGCCGTCGCCGATGACCTCGCGCCGGCGCCCCGGCGCGCGCCGTGGCTGGCCCGGAGGCTGTTCCCGGTGCTCGCCACGGCCGTGCTGATCGCCATCGCGATGGGCTCGACCACCTGGTGGGGCCCGCTGATCACCGGGGCCCACGGCTGGCCGCTGCCCGATGACCTGTGGGCCACGCTGGCCGCGGCCCAGCGCCTGGCGCACCTGGACATCGCCGGCCTGTACACCCCGCCGACCGGCCTGGTCAGCTTCCCCGGCGCGGCCGTGATCCTGGTCCCGGTGGTCGCCGTGATGGATGCCGCCGGGATCTCGCTGCAGGTCCCGGGCGTGCACAACCCGCATCCGGCCGCATGGCTGGTCGCCGGGCCTTACGAGATCGCGGTGTCGGCCGTGGCCCTGTTCGCCGCGGACGCGATCGCCGAGCGGCTGGGCGCGACCCGGCTGCGACGCGCGTTCCTCGCCGCGGCGAGCGCCACCGCCCTGTGGTGCGTCTCGGTGGAATGGGGCCACCCCGAGGACGCGGTCGCGGTGGGGTTGCTGCTGTACGGCATCCTGGCGCTGTCGCAGGCCCGGGCGGGCCGGTCGGCCTGGCTGGTCGGGGCGGCGGTCGCGGTGCAGCCGCTGGTGCTGGTCGCGCTGCCGATCCTGCTGGTGATCATCGAGCCGCGGCGGCTGGCCGGGTTCCTGGCCCGGGCCGCCGCCCCCAGCGTGGTCTTGCTGGCCGCCGCCGCCGCGGCGAACTGGTCCGCCACGATCCACGCGGTGATCAACCAGCCCAACTGGCCGACGGTCGATCATCCCACCCCGTGGACGTCTCTCGCCCCGCGCCTGGGCCACGGAGCGGTCGCCGCCGGCCCGGGCCGGGTCCTGGCCATCGTCGTGGCCTGCGGATGCGCGATCGTCGTCGGGCAGCGCTGGCGCGCGGCGCGGGGGGCCCCGTGGAGCCCGGAGACGCTCGAGCAGGTGCTGTGGTGGACCGCCGCGGTTCTGGCGCTGCGCTCGGTCTTCGAGAGCGTAATGGTCGCCTACTACATGTGGCCGGTGCTGGCGGTGGCGCTGATCGCGGCCGTGCGGAGCTGGCCGCGCCTCGCCGCTACCTCCGTCGCCGCCGTGACCATCACCTTCGTCTCGCAGGTGTCGTGGCACGGCCCGTGGGCCTGGTGGGCGCCCATGGTCGCCGGGCTGGGCCTGACCCTGTTCCTGGCGCGCCTGCCGCTGCGCCGCAGGACGTCTCAGGCCGCGTGATCCGCCGGAAAACGGCTGTACAGCACGCGTTCCCGCGGTTACCGTTGGCGCGCCTGGCAGGCGCAGAAGGACAGCGGTGCCGTGACGCGACGTCTCGGGGGCAGTCAGGCGTGGATGACGTCGGTGTGGTGGCAGAAGTGCACCCGCGCGGCGCCCGTGGACCGGATCCGCGCCAGCGAGTCCCGCCAGGCCGCCGGGTCGCTCGCCTGGCCGGGCGGCAGGTCCTGGTCGGGCGGCCCCTGGTACATCTGCGGCGTGTAGGCGGCGTCCCCGATCATCAGGTCCGGCGCGCTGCCCGCGGACGCGGCGACCACGCACTGGTGGCCCACCGTGTGCCCGGGGGTCGCGATCACCGAAAGGCCGGGCAGCACCTCGACGTCCCCGTCGAGCAGCTCGAACCGCGCGTTCATGAAGTCGAACCAGTCGTAGAGCTGCGGTGACTCGCGCTGGGCCCGGCTCAGTTCCGCGCGCTGGACGTAGCAGGCGGCGTGCTTGAAAACCGCGTTCTGGCCGCAGTGGTCGAAGTGCAGATGAGTGTTGATGACCAGGCCGATGTCGCCCGGGGTCATGTCCAGCGCGGCGAGCGCGTCCGCGACCGAGCGGTTGACCACCCGCCAGTCGCTGAGCAGCTTGTCGGGCCCGCCGACTCCGGTGTCCACGAGCACTGCGCCGCCGGGATGGGTGACCACGAACCCGTGCACCGGCCACTGCCCGCCGTCGGGCCCCTGCAGCCGGGCCAGGTGCAACCGCTTGACCTCCAGCGACATCGGTAACCGCCTCCCGCCTCGTGACCAGCGCGGCGACCTCGCGCAGGCACCTCATGGTCGCAGCCCTCCCGCTCCGGGGTCCAATAGGTACATGTGCACCGCCATTTTGAGCATCGAGCCGGGCGCCCCGGTGCTGCTGGCCGGGATCCGCGACGAGCTGGTCGACCGGGCCTGGGAGCCCCCGGGACGGCACTGGCCGGACCATCCCGGGCTGATCGGGGGACTGGACCTGCTGGCCGGGGGAACCTGGCTGGCGGTGGCGCCCGGCGCGCGGCGGGCGGCCTGCGTGCTGAACGGGCGGGGCCGGATGGCGCCGGCGGATGCGCGGCGCTCGCGGGGCGTGCTGCCGCTCCAGGCCGCCGAGGACGGCAAGCTGGGCCGCGCCGGGCTGGCCGGGTTCGACCCGTTCCACCTGCTGAGCGCGGAGCCGGGCGTGGCCGTTCTGTGGAGCTGGGACGGTGAGCGCCTTACCGAACGGGAGCTGTCCGCAGGCCTGCACATCGTGGTGAACAGCGGCCTGGACAGCGACCTGCGCGCCGCCCACGAGCACGAGCGAGCCCGGATCGCTCATTTCCTGCCGCGGCTTCGCGCGGCGGACCGCCCCGTCCCGCGCCCGGGCGGGCCGACGGCGACGGCCTGGGGGGCCTGGCTACCGCTGCTGACCGGTGACGGCCTCGCCCCGGATGATCCGCGAGCGCTGATCGTCCGCCGCGACCTGGATGACGGCCGGGTCTGGGGGACGACGTCGGTCTCGCTGGTCGCGCTCGGGCCGGACGGGCTGCGCTATGACTTCACCGCCCGGCCGGGCGACCCGGACGCGTGGTCCCCGGTGCCGGCTAGCTAGCAGGGGGCCGCGATCGCGGTCACCTCGCGGGTCCAGTACCCGGGCAGGGCGCTGTAAGGATCCGGTGATCCCGGCAGGCTGGTCACGTACAGATGGCCGGTCCGGCGGTGCCGGGCCAGGCTGACCGCGCTGGCCAGGTCCGAACGGGGCGTTGCGTAGATCACATCGGCGAACCTGGCCGCCTTGTAGTGCGCCGTCCAGGCGGGAACGGCCAGGCCGCGGTAGCTGGCGTACGAGCCCTCGAACGCCACCACGACGTTGCCGACCGACATGTAACCCTGGGCCGGGTAGGCGCCAACGTTCAGCCAGATCACCGACCCCGGGATGGCCGCGCGGATGTTGGAGGCCAGGGCCCGGTAGTAGGCGAGCCCGCTGCGGGCGTTGGCGGTCAGGTCCAGGAACATCCCGTTGACCTTGTACCAGGCCTTGTAGTGCCGGGCGTCGGCCTCGACCGCGGCGGCCGGACGCTGCCCGTACTCAGTGGACGAATAGCCCAGAACGCTCACGCCAGCGGCGTGGGCCTTCCGCACCAGCGCCTGAAAGTGCGGGACCGGCGTGTTCCCCGCGCCCATGCCGGTGACGTTGAGGATCATGACGCCGGGAGCGGGCTTGCTGTCGATGGCCCGCGTCCAGAACGCCGACGACCACGGGTAGGCGGGCACGAAGGCACGCTGGCAGCTGGCCGCGGGGGCGGCGGCCGCGCTCGGCCCGGCGGCAGCGCTCCCCCCGGCGGCGGGCGCCACTACGGCGCCGGCGGTAGCGGCCGACGCCAGGGCGGGCACGCCGATGGCGGCGGCCACCGCGAGCGCCGCCGGCCCGGCGGCCAGCGCGCGCAGCCTGCGCCGGGCGTTCCTGAGATTCGCTACGGCCGCTCCCATGCCGGCATCCCCCACCGTTCATCGCTCACAACGCACCAGCTGACACGTGGTGCACCGGGGAATCATCTCGCCAACGGCGCCCGGCCACGGCCGAAATGGCCGATCTAGGTGATGCCAGGTGGTGTCGGGTGGTCCCGCTGAGCCCAGCGGGGTCAGCGGGACCATGTCCTTGGCACAAGCTCCGGGGACATGGGACACTGCGGTGGTCTGATGTCCGGTGAAGGGCGTAAATGATCATGGCTCGGGCCGAGGGCAGCTCCGGGGTCCAGAACGGAAGTTCCGTCGTCCGCCGGATGAGCACGGTGCCGAGCGGCGGCCCCACGGTACCGCGCAGGCTGCTGGGCGCCCAGCTGCGGCGGCTGCGCGAAGAACGCGGGATCACCCTGGAAGACGCCGGGGAGGTGATCCGGGCGTCCGGCTCGAAGATGAGCCGGCTGGAGACCGGCCGGGTCGGGTTCAAGGACCGCGACATCGCCGACCTGCTCACCTTCTACGAGGTGACCGACGACCAGCAGCGCGGCGCGCTGCTGGAGCTGGCCCGCAACGCCAGCGCGCACGGCTGGTGGCACGACTATTCCGACGTGCTGCCCGCGTGGTTCGAGGCCTATGTCGGCCTGGAGGAGGCCGCGACCAGCATCAGGACCTACGAGATCCAGTTCGTTCCCGGGCTGCTGCAGACCGAGGACTACGCCCGCGCGGTCACGCTGCTCGGGCATCACGGCGCCCCGGCCGCCGAGATCGAGCAGCGGGTCGGGCTGCGGATGGCCCGCCAGGCCCTGCTGGCCGAGCCCAGGCCCATGCACCTATGGGCCGTGCTCGACGAGGCGGTGCTGCGCCGCCCCGCGGGGCGTCCCGGCGTGATGCGCCGCCAGCTCCAGCACCTGCTGGAGGCCGCCGACCGGCCGAACGTGACCATCCAGGTCATCCCGTTCGCCGCGGGCGCCCACGCCGCGGCGGGCGGCCCGTTCAGCATCCTGCGCTTCGCCGAGCGCGACCTGCCGGACGTGGTCTACCTCGAGCAGCTCACCAGCGCGCTGTACCTCGACAAGCGCGAGACCGTCGATCACTACATGGCCGTGATGGAACGCCTGTGCCTGGAAGCGACGCCGTCCGCGTCCACGGCCAAGATCATCGGTTCCATCCTGCGGGATCGCTGACCGGGCCGCAGGACCCCTTCGCCGCCCGCCGGGCGGATCCTAGAGGCGTTCCAGGATCGTGGCGGTGGCCATCGCGCCGCCGGCGCACATCGTGATCAGCGCGGTGCCCGCGTCCCGCCGCTCCATCTCGTGCAGGGCCGTCGTGATCAGCCGCGCGCCCGTGCTGCCGACCGGATGGCCGAGCGCGATGGCGCCCCCGTTGACGTTGACCCGTTCCGGATCGGGCCGGTGCACGCTCAGCCAGGACAGCACGACCGACGCGAACGCCTCGTTCACCTCAAACAGGTCGATGTCGCCGATCGTCATGCCGCCGCGGCTGAGCACCCGCTCGGTGGCCGCGACCGGGCCGTCCAGGTGGTAATAGGGCTCGGCGCCGATCAGGCACTGGGCGACGATCCGCGCGCGCGGCCGCAGGCCGAGGGTCCGGGCCCGGTCCGCCTCGAGCAGGAGCACCGCGGCTGCGCCGTCGGAGATCTGCGAGGACGTGCCCGCGGTGTGCAGCCCGCCGTCGAGCACCGGCCGGAGCTTGGCCAGCGCCTCCAGGCTGGTCTCGCGCAGGCCCTGGTCGCGGTCGACCGTGCGGGTCTCCCCGGTCGGCTGGCGGTCGGCGTCCAGGACCGGCGCCTTGACCGGAACCACCTCGCGGTCAAACCGCCCCTGGGCCCAGGCGGCCTGGGCCAGCGTCTGCGAGCGCAGGCCGAAGCGGTCGACCTTGTCGCGGGACAGCCCGCGCCGCTGCGCGATCCGCTCGGCGGCCTGGTACTGGTTGGGCAGGTCAATGCCCCAGGAGTCCGGCTTGGGCGTCCCGACCCCGCTCCCGACGTTGGCCCCCAGCGGCACCCGGCTCATCGCCTCCACCCCGCAGGCCACGCCGGCCTCGATGGCGCCGGCCGCGATGAGGCCCGCGATGATGTGGGCGGCCTGCTGTGCCGACCCGCACTGCGCGTCGACGGTCTGGCAGCCGGTCGCCTGCGGCAGGCCGGCGTGCAGCCAGGCGGTGCGGGTGACGTTGCTCGACTGCTCGCCCGCCTGGGTCACGCAGCCGCCCGCCACCTGCTCCACCTCGGCGGGGTCGATGCCGGCCCGGTCCAGCAGCGCGCGCTGCGCGCAGCCCAGGACCTCCGCGGCGTGCAGTCCCGCGAGGGCCCCGCCGCGCTTGCCGATCGGGGTACGGACCGCCTCCACGATCACTGCTGTGCCCACCGCAGCTCCTCCGTTCCGGAATTTTCATGTTAGAACGTGTTCCCGATCCGGGCACGCGGAGGCATTCTCCGGGGCTGCCGCGCGTGGTCTAATCAAACTAGAACATGTTGCAGTGGGCCCTCTTCATCCGGCGATCTCCCGCCCTGACTACGTGGGTAGTTGGGGAGGATGAAAGAGGTTCAGAGGGGGTAGTCGCCGCCAGCTATCGGAGGCAGTCGTGGCCGAGCCGAAGCTACCGCCGGGTTTCGACTTCACCGACCCTGACCTGTACGCGGTGCGGGTCCCCCAGGATGAGTTTGCCGAGCTGCGGCGCACCGCGCCGGTCTGGTGGAATCCGCAGCGGCCGGGCGCCGGCGGCTTCGACGACGAGGGGTTCTGGGCGGTCACCAGGCACGCGGACATCGTGGCGGTCTCCCGCGACAGTGACACGTACTCCACCTGGGAGAACACCGCGATCATCCGGCATCAGGAGGGGGCCACCCGGGAGCAGATCGAACTGCAGCGGTTCGTCATGCTCAACATCGACCCGCCGCAGCACACCAAGCTACGCGGGATCGTCTCCCGCGGCTTCACCCCCCGGGCGATCGCCAGCCTGCGCGAGACGCTGACGGCCCGGGCCGAGCGGATCACATCCGCGGCGCTGGCCGGCGGCACCGGCGACTTCGTCCGGGATGTGGCCGCCGAACTGCCGTTGCAGGCGATCGCCGAGCTGATCGGCGTGCCCCAGGAGGACCGGGGCAAGGTCTTTGACTGGTCGAACGACATGGTCGGCTACGACGACCCCGGGTACACCGCGGACCCGGCCGCCGCGGCGGCCGAGATCATCGGGTACAGCATGCAGATGGCCGAGGACCGGCGCCGGTGCCCCCGGGACGACATCGTCAGCAAGCTCGTGCACGCGCAGGTCGACGGCGACAACCTGTCCGCGGACGAGTTCGGGTTCTTCGTGATCCTGCTGGCCGTGGCGGGCAATGAGACGACCCGTAACGCGATCTCGCACGGCATGCTCGCGTTCCTGGACCATCCCGAGCAGTGGGAGCTGTTCCGGGCCGCGCGCCCGGACACCGCCGCCGACGAGATCATCCGGTGGGCGACCCCGGTGACCGTCTTCCAGCGGACGGCGCTGCGCGACACGACCCTGGGCGGCCGGCAGATCAGGGCCGGGCAGCGGGTCGGCCTGTTCTACCGGTCGGCGAACTTCGACGAGGAGGTGTTCGACTGCCCCGAGCGGTTCGACATCCTTCGCAGCCCCAACCCGCACCTGGGCTTCGGCGGCAGCGGGGCGCACTTCTGCCTCGGGGCCAGCCTGGCCCGGCTGGAGATCGAGCTGATCTTCAACGCGATCGCCGATACCATGCCCGGCATCCGCAAGGCGGGCGACCCGGTGCGGCTGCGCTCGGGCTGGCTGAACGGGATCAAGATGCTGCCGGTCAGCTACGCCTAGCGCGCCGGAGCCCGGCGGCGGCCCGCAGGCGCGGTGATCCTGCCCTGGGTTACCGCAGGCGATCCGGAAAACGGCCGGATCAGACCGCTACCTGCGGGCGGGGTCACGGCGTCTTTAGAGGATGACATCGTTATGACGGCGGCCGGGTCCCGAGATAGCCACGGGGAGCAACGGTGGGTGATCGCAGTGTCGACGCGTACCGCGAGTTTGCCGTGGCCCGGGCCGCCCAGCTGTTCCGGATCGCGTTCTTGATGTGCGGTGACTGGCACGAGGCCGAGGACCTGGTCCAGACCACCCTGGCCAAGCTGTTCGTTTCCTGGGACCGGGTGCAACGACGCGAAAGCGTCGATACCTACGCGCGCAGGGTCATGCTGAACGCCTACCTGTCGCAGCGGAGGGTGAAGCGCTCCCGCGAGACGCCGATGGCGGACATCGGCGAGGTGAGCGCTCCGGGCGTCGACGCCGACCTGCGATTGACCTTGGTCGCCGCGCTGGCCAGGCTCTCGCCGCGCAGCCGGGCCGTGGTGGTGCTGCGCTACGTCGAGGACCACAGCATCGAGTCCGTGGCCCAGTTGCTCGATGCCTCGCCCGCCGCGGTCAAGAGCCTGAACACCAGGGCGCTGGCGCAATTGCGCGAAGTACTCGGGTCGGACCAGGACCTGCTCCGATCGTGAGAGGCCCAGGGAGTTGACATGCAGACCGACGACGGGATGGCCGATCTCTTCAAGCACGTGGCCGGAAACCTCCATCCCGAGGTCAACATCATGGTGCGCCGGAGCGAGCGGCTTGGCCGGCGGCTGCGGGCCCGCCGCCGGGCCGGCATCGCGGCGGGCAGCACGGTCGCGGCCGCCGTGGCCGGGGTCGGCCTCGTGGCCGGGATGCATCACGCGCGCCCCGTCCTGGCCCCGGCCCTGGCCGGGGCTGACGACCAGCACCGGCACGCCGGCGGGAGCGCGAGCCCGGGAACAGGCCGCGGGGCCCCGCCCAGCCCGCAGGCGCCGAAGGCCCGCAAGGCCACGCCACGGGCGGGCGCGCACGAGGGCGCCGGCATGACGCCGCACCAGATGCTCGTCACGCTGCGCCGCCTGCTGCCCGCAGGCTCGGTCCTGTCGCACGTCAACCCCTACTACTCCGACCGCGGGAACCTGGAGGTCGACTACAACGACGGCCAGGGCGCGGTGGACCTCATAGTCGGCGTGTTCCCGCCCGGCACCATCAGCCAGGCGACCTGCCCGGACCCGTTGTGGACCGATGACGGCCCCCGCCCGCTCGGCGCGCTGCCGATCAGTTGCGCGATGCGCACACTGCCCGACGGCAGCATCGAGCGCGACGCGGTCATGTACGCCGACAGCTACGGCTTCTACGGGTACGACATCTACGACCTGCGGCCGGATGGGGTCACCGTGTTCATCCAGGTCGCCAACGGGATCAACCACACTCTGCCCCAGGTCGACCGGGCCAGGCCGCCGGGCTCGATGGCGGAGTGGGAGGCGCTCGTCGAGAGCCCGGCCTGGCATGTATAGCCAGCCACGCCGCCAGGCAGCGTTCAGCCAGGCGTGTCGGCCACCACCCACATGGAGAAGTACTGCGACCCGCCGCCGTAGGCGTGGCCGAGCGCGGTACGGGCCCCGGGGACCTGGTGCGCCCCGGCCTTGCCCATGACCTGGAGCGCGGCCTCGGCGAAGCGCAGCAGCCCGGAGGCCCCGATCGGGTTGGAGCTGAGCACCCCGCCGGACGGGTTCACCGGCAGCCTGCCGCCGATCTCGGTCTCCCCGGCCTCGGTGAGCCGCCACCCCTGGCCCTCGGCGGCGAAGCCGAGGTTCTCCAGCCACATCGGCTCGAACCACGAGAACGGCACGTAGATCTCGGCGACGTCGATCTGTTCCAGCGGGTCGGTGATGCCCGCCTGCCGCCACAGCGCCGTGGCCGCGTCGGCGCCCGCCCGCGGGTTCACGTGGTCCTTGCCCGCGAACATCGTCGGCTCGGTGCGCATCGCGGTGGCGCGGATCCAGGCCACCGGACGGCCGTCGGCCTGCGCCGCCTCGGCCGCCGCCTGGTCGCCAATGATCACCGCGCACGCGCCGTCCGAGGACGGGCACGTCTCGTCGTAGCGGACCGGGTCCCACAGCATGGGGGAGGCCAGGACCGACTCCAGCGTGATGTCGGCCTGCTGCAGGTGCGCGTACGGGTTGCGGCTGCCGTTGCGCCGGTCCTTGACCGCGACCATCGCGCCGATGTGCCCGGGCGCGCCGCTGCGCCGGATGTAGGCGCGGATGTGCGGGGCGAAGTACCCGCCGGCGCCCGCCAGCACCGGCATGCTGAACGGCGGGGCGATCGACAGCGCCCACATGGCGTTCGACTCGGACTGCTTCTCGAACGCGACCGCCAGCACCCGCCGGTGCACGCCCGCCTGCACCAGGCTGGCCGCCACGAGCCCGGTCGCGCCGCCGACCGAGCCGGCCGTGTGTACCCGCAGCAGCGGCTTGCCGACGGCGCCGAGCGCGTCCGCGAGGTACAGCTCGGGCATCATCACGCCCTCGAACAGGTCGGGCGCCTTCCCGACCACCACGGCGTCGACGTCGGCCAGCGCGGTGCCCGCGTCGGCGAGGGCCCGGTCCACCGCCTCGCGGCACAGCCCCGCGATCGAGACGTCGGTCCGTCGTGACCGGTGGCGCGTCTGGCCGACGCCGAGCACCGCGGCCCGCTGCTTGATTCCGTTCGTCAACGGGCCTCCATCATGCAGACGAGGTTCTGCTGCAGGGCCGGGCCGCTGGTGGCGTGGGCCAGGGCCCGGGACGCGCGGCCGGACATGATCTCCTGCGCGGCCGACCCGATCCGGGCCAGGCCCGCGGCGAACATCGGGTTGCCGCAGAGCGCGCCGCCCGACGGGTTGATCCTTACGTCGTCGCCGAGGCCCAGCGCGCGGCGCAACAGGATCTCCTGGTGGGTGAAGGGTGCGTGCAGCTCGGCGACGTCGACACCCGGGCCGCCCGGGCCGGAGCCGCCCGGCGCTCCTCCCGCCCTGTCCGGAACCCCGGCCGCCCGGGCGGCCGCCGTTGCCGACGGGGCCGTGGTCAGGTCGCGCGCGCCCAGCGACGCCGAGTCGATCCGGTGCTCGAACCCGGTGATCCAGGCCGGCCGCGGACACAGCTCGCGGGCCCGGTCGGCCGAGGCGAGGATCACGGCCGCGGCCCCGTCACCGACCGGCGCGCAGTCGTGGGCGCGGAGCGGGTCGGCGACATAGGGCTCGCCGAGCAGCTTCTCGGCGGAGACCTCGCCGGACAGCTGCGCCGCCGGATTCGTGACCGCCGCGGCCCGGCTGCGCACAGCCACCTCGGCCATCTGGGCCTCGGTCCAGGCCCCGGCCTCGATGCCGAGCCTGGCCTGCAGCGCCGCGATGCTCACCGAGTCGGGCCAGAGCGGGGCGAGCAGGTACGGATCGAGCTGGAGCGCCAGCACCCGCCGCAGCTCCCCGGCGGAGGACTTGCCAAAGCCGTACGCCAGCGCGACGTCGGCGTCGCCGGTGAGGATCTTGACCCAGGCCTCGTACAGGGCCCAGGCGCCATCCATCTCCACGTGCGATTCCATGATCGGCGGGAAGGCCCCGATCGCGTCCACGGCCTGGACGAACGAGAACGCCCGGCCGGCCAGGTAGTCCGAGGAACCGGAACACCAGAAGCCGATGTCGCCCTTGGCCAGCCCCGTGGACCGCATCACCTCGGCAAACACCGGCACCAGCATCTCCACCCCGCTGGTGGTCCCCTCGCCGTGGCGCACGGTCGGGGCCTGAGCAAAGCCGATGACGGCGACGTTGGTCACGCGGTGGCGTCCTTAAAGGTGGTGGGCGTAGGTCTCGTACGGCGCGTCCGGCTCGCCGGTGGGACGGAAGTGGTCGATGTTCTCCATCGTCGTGCCCCACGCCTCGCGGGGCTTCCAGACCGCCCGCACCCGCATGCCCATCCGGACCCCGTCCGGGTCGCAGCCCAGGATCAGGTGCTGGAACGGGATGTCGGCGCCGTCCAGCAGCACCGCGGCGGCCACGTACGGCGGGGTCACCCGCTGCCCGGGATAGGGCACGTTCACCACGCAGAACGTGGTCACGATGCCGTGGTCGGGCAACTCGATCTCGTCGGCGGTCGGCACCCCGTCGGTAGGGCAGGCCCCCCGCGGCGGTATGTACACCTTGCCGCAGGCCGGGCAGCGCTGCGCGAGCAGCCGCCCGTCCGCCAGCCCGCGCAGGAAGCTGGTTTCCGTGGGGGAGGCCGTGTGCTCGTAGTGCAGCCGCACCGGCGCGGTGATCATGGTCACCGGGGTCTCGCTGCCCACCTGCCCCGGCGGCTGGCTGGGCGAGCCGGGGGGGTCGCATGGCTCGAACCAGGCGATGTCGCGGATGTGGCCGACCGGGTTATCTGCCCACCGCACCTGGACCCGCATCCCGGTCCGTATGGCCTCGGCCGACCCCGCGTCCACGGCGTGCAGCATGGCGGTGTCCGCGCCGTCCAGCCGGATCAGCGCCCACGCAAAAGGGTGCGCCAGCGGCTGGCCCTCCAGCGGTCGCGGCACCCACGACCAGCTCGTGACCGTGCCCTGGGTCCCGACCGGCACCAGCTCCCCGGGCGGTGCGAACGTCACCGGGTCGTACTCGAACGGCGGGGCGTGCACCCGGCCGTCGGCGTCGCGAGCGCCGAGGATGCGCCGGTCGGCCAGAGCCGTCATGAACTGGCTCAGCGTCGGGCCCAGCGAGCGGGTGTAGTCGAAGCCGATCTCCATGGGCGCGCGCAGCGGCTGGTTCACGGTTCAGAGTGAAACATGTTTCTCCGGCGGCCGGCAACAACCCGATGCGAGCGGGCCAGGTCAACCCTCTCCGGGCACTAGAACTTGTTCTAGTTTACGACGGGGCGGCTCCGCGGTCGGCCGGGGACGGGCCCGCTCTGGCGTCCGAAACCCGGATACGCGGCGCTCACCACTCCCAGGGGTCGTGGTCCGGCCCGGGTGGCGTGCGGCGGTGCGGCGTCACCTGGCCCATGAGCCGGTCGGCCTCGGCCTGGGCCCGGGCGGTCTCGGCCTGGGCCCGGGCGGTCTCGGCCTGCCAGTAGCTGGCGCTGACCGGGGGCTTGGCTACGATGAACTATCAGTAGTCGACGGTCCTCTTACCAGCGCGCGGATCACGGAGGTGTTCCGCCGCCTGATGACCGAGCTTCGCCTGGGGTTCCTCGCCGTGACCGACCCGGCCGCCTTCCACGGCGCGTTCCTCATCCGCAACCGCGAGATCCACGGGCACGTGGCCGGGGGGAGGCTGGGCGACGCCCGGGCGGAGCTCGCGGCTTACCTCGACGACGCCGAGGTCCTGATCATCAAGGCGATTCAGGGATAGCTCATGAGCCTGCGCTGGCAGTTCTGGATCGACCGCGGCGGCACGTTCACCGACGTGGTGGCGCGGCAGCCGGACGGCGTCCTCGTCACCCACAAGCTGTTGTCGGAGAACCCGGGGCGGTACGCCGACCCGGCGGTCGCCGCGATCAGGCACCTGCTCGGGGTCGCCCCGGGCGACCCGATCCCCGGTGACCAGATCGAGGCCGTCCGGCTGGGCACCACGGTCGCGACCAATGCCCTGCTGGAACGCAAGGGCGAGCCCACCGTGCTGGTCATCACCCGCGGCTTCCGCGACGCGCTGCGCATCGCCTACCAGAACCGGCCGCGCCTGTTCGACCGTCAGATCGTGCTGCCCGAGTTGCTGTACTCCCGGGTGATCGAGGCTCGCGAGCGGGTGTCAGCCGACGGCGAGGTGCTGGTCCCGCTCGACGAGCAGGACATGGACCGGTCGCTGCGGGCGGCTCACCGCGAGGGCTGGCGCGCGGTGGCGATCGTGTGCCTGCACGGCTATCGCTTCCCCGCCCACGAGCAGCGGATCGGGGAGATCGCGCGCCGGGCCGGCTTCACCCAGGTGTCGCTGTCCCACGAGACCAGCCCGCTGATGAAGCTGGTGCCGCGGGGCGACACGACGGTCGCGGACGCGTATCTCTCCCCGGTCCTGGGCCGCTACGCCCGCCGGGTGACCGAGGATCTGCGCGGGGTGCGGCTGCAGTTCATGCAGTCCAGCGGCGGGCTGACCGACGCCTCCACGTTCCGCGGCAAGGACTCGGTCCTCTCCGGCCCGGCCGGCGGCATCGTCGGAATGGCCCGGACGTCGGCCGCGGCCGGCTTCGAGAAGGTCATCGGCTTCGACATGGGCGGCACCTCCACCGACGTCTCGCACTACGCCGGCGAGTTCGAGCGGCAGTACGAGACCCAGGTGGCCGGGTTCCGCATGCGGGCCCCCATGCTGAGCATCCACACCGTCGCGGCCGGCGGCGGGTCGATCCTGCGCTTCGACAGCGGGCGCTACCAGGTCGGCCCCGAATCGGCTGGGGCCAACCCCGGCCCGGCCGCGTACCGCCGCGGCGGCCCGCTGACCGTCACCGACGCCAACGTCATGCTCGGCCGCATCCAGCCGGGCTACTTCCCGCGCGTGTTCGGCCCGGGCGCAGACCAGCCGCTCGACGCCGAGACCGTGCGGGACCGCTTCGCCGCGCTGGCGGGCGAGATCGGCGACGGCCGCAGCCCCGAGGAGGTGGCCGCCGGCTTCCTGGAGATCGCGGTGGCGAACATGGCGAACGCGATCAAGAAGATCTCCGTGCAGCGCGGTTACGACGTGACCGAGTACGTGCTCGCGACCTTCGGCGGGGCCGGCGGCCAGCACGCCTGCGCGGTCGCCGACGCGCTGGGCATGACGCGCATCCTGATCCACCCGTACGCCGGGGTGCTCTCGGCGTACGGCATGGGGCTGGCGGACGTCACCGCGATGCGGGAGACCGCCCTGGAGATACCGCTGAACGACCGGGCCGGGCCGGACCTGCAGGCGGCGCTGGACCGGCTGGAAGCCCAGGCCCACGCCGAGCTGACCAGCCAGGGCGTCCCCGCCGAGCGTATCCGCGCCGCGCACCGCGTGCACCTGCGCTACGACGGCACCGACAGCGCGCTCGTCGTCCCGGCGGGGTCCCCGCAGACCCTGGCCAAGGCGTTCGAAGAGGCTTACCTGCGGCGCTTCTCGTTCCTGATGCCCGGCAAGCCGATCACGGTGGAGGCCGTCTCGGTCGAGCTCACCGGCGCCTCGGAGCCCGTCGCCGATGGCGCTTCGCCGCGGCCTGCCCGGGGAGCCGCCGCGCGGCCGGCCGCCGCGCGCGTGTTCACCGGCGGCCGGTGGGCCCGGGTGAGTCTCTACCGCCGCGAGGACCTGGATCCGGGCGACGCGGTGCGGGGCCGGCGGTCATCGTGGAGGCCAACGCCACCACCGTGGTCGAGCCGGGCTGGACGGCGACCCTCAACGACCTGGACCACCTGGTGCTCAGCCGCGCCGGCGCCGCCGCGAAGCGCCACGCGATCGGCACCGACGTCGACCCGGTCCGGCTGGAGATCTTCAACAACCTGTTCATGTCGATCGCCGAGCAGATGGGCTACCGGCTGCAGAGCACCGCGCACTCGGTCAACGTCAAGGAGCGCCTGGACTTCTCCTGCGCGATCTTCGACATCGAGGGCAACCTCATCGTCAACGCCCCGCACATGCCGGTGCACCTCGGATCGATGGGCGAGAGCGTCAAGGAGGTTATCGCCGCCCGGCGCGGCACGATGAAGCCGGGTGACGCCTACGTCCTGAACGACCCCTACCACGGCGGGACCCACCTGCCGGATATCACGGTGATCACGCCGGTGTTCTCCGAAGACGGCGGCGAGATCCTGTTCTACGTGGCTTCCCGCGGCCACCACGCCGAGGTCGGCGGCATCACCCCCTGCTCCATGCCGGCGTTCAGCACCCGCATCGAGGAGGAGGGCGTCCTCATCCGCAACTGGCTGCTGGTCGAGAACGGACGGCTGCGGGAGGCGGAGACCACGCAGATGCTCCGCAACGCGCCGCACCCCTCGCGTAACACCGGCGCCAACCTCGCGGACCTGCGCGCCCAGATCGCCGCCAACGAGAAGGGCGTGCGGGAACTGCGAGCCATGCTCGACCACTACGGGCTCGACGTGGTCCGTGCCTACATGGGCCACGTGCAGGACAACGCCGAGGAGTCGGTGCGCCGGGTCATCTCCGTCCTGCAGGACGGCTCGTACGCCTACGAGCTCGACAACGCGGCCGTGATCAACGTGACGATCCGGGTGGACCGGGCCAGGCGGACGGCCGAGATCGACTTCACCGGGACGTCCGCGCAGCTGCCGGACAACTTCAACGCGCCGTCAGCGGTGGCGATGGCGGCCGTCCTGTACGTGTTCCGTACCCTCGTCCCCGACGACATCCCGCTCAACTCCGGCTGCCTGAAGCCGCTGCGGGTGATCATCCCGCCCGGCACGATGCTGTCGCCGGAGTACCCGGCCGCGGTCGTGGCCGGCAACGTGGAGACCTCCCAGGCGGTCACCGGGGCGCTGTACGCGGCGCTGGGCATCATGGCCGAGGGCTCCGGGACCATGAACAACCTCACCTTCGGCAACGACCGGCACCAGTACTACGAGACGGTCGCGAGCGGCTCCGGCGCGGGGGACGGGTTCGCCGGCACCGACGTGGTGCAGACGCACATGACCAACTCCCGCCTCACCGACCCCGAGGTGCTGGAATGGCGGTACCCGGTCCGCGTGCTGAGCCACGAGATCAGGGCCGGCAGCGGCGGCCCCGGGCGCTGGCCGGGCGGCAACGGCGGCAGGCGCCGCATCCGCTTCCTGGAGCCCATGACGGTGACCATGCTCAGCGGGCACCGGCGGGTGCCGCCCTACGGGATGGCCGGAGGCGGGCCCGGCGCGCTGGGACGGCACTGGATCGAGCACCCGGACGGGTCGGCCACCAGCATGCGGGGCTCTGATTCCGTAACGGTCAGGCCCGGGGACGAGCTGGTCCTGGAGACTCCGGGCGGCGGCGGATTCGGCGCGAGGTGCTCATGATGACGATCTCGCCCGCGCAGGCGCGGGAACGGTTCCGGGCCGGGCTGCGGACCCCGACCGCGGCCTGGTCACCGGGGTACGCGCAGGCGAACCTGGTCGTGCTCCCGCGCGAGGTCGCGTTTGACTTCATGCTGTTCGCGCAGCGCAACCCCAAGCCGTGCCCGGTCCTGGACGTCACCGACCCGGGCTGCCCGGTCACCAGCCTGGCGCCGGAGGCCGACCTGCGGACCGACCTGCCGGCCTACCGGGTCTGGGAGCACGGGCGGTGCGTGGCCGAGACCACCGACGTCACCCGGTACTGGCGCGACGACCTGGTGGCGTTCCTGATCGGCTGCAGCTTCACGTTCGAGCGGGCGCTCATCGCGGCTTGCGTGCCGGTGCGCCACGTCGAGCAGGGCCGCAACGTGCCCATGTTCATCACCAGCCGCGAATGCCGGCCGGGCGGGATCTTCCGCGGCCGGCTGGTCGTGTCCATGCGCCCGGTCCCGCTGGACCGCGTCGCGGCCGCGGCGCAGGTGACCGCCCGCTACCCGGCCGTGCACGGCGCGCCGGTGCACGTCGGCAGCCCGGCCGCGCTGGGCATCGCCGACCTGTCGAAGCCGGATTTCGGCGACCCGGTGGACGGCCAGGACGGCGACGTGCCGGTGTTCTGGGCCTGCGGCGTCACCCCCCAGGTGGCGCTGGCCCGCGCGCGGCCGCCGTTCGCGATCACCCACGCGCCCGGGCACATGTTCATCACCGACGTACCCGACGAGGCTTACGCGATCTGACCTCGCCGTAACGTGGTTTTGGTCCCCCGTGGCCGGGCAGCGACAAGCATGGCAGGGGCAGAAGGGGCGCGATGAATCCGATCGAACGGGTTATCCGGCAGGTGGACCGCACGCAGCAGCGGTTCACCCCGGCGGCGTTCGTATACGGGGTAATCAAGAAGTACGGCGACGACAACGGCGGCGTGCTGGTGAGCAACCTCGCGTACTCCGGGTTCGTATCGCTGTTCCCGCTGCTGTTGATCTTCGTGACGATCCTGGGCCTGGTCGCCGCGAGCCATCCGGCCTTCCGCGAAAACGCCATCAAGGCGGTGTCCGACCAGATCCCGCTGATCGGCCAGCAACTCACCGGCAACGTGCACGAGCTCAAGCGCTCCAGCACGATCGGGCTGATCGTAGGGCTGCTGGCCCTGGTCTGGGGGGCGACGGGGCTGGCCCAGGCCGGCCTGTTCGCGATGAACCAGGTCTGGAACCTGCCCGGGCCCGCCCGGCCGGGCTACGTGCCGCGGCTCGGCCGCGCGTTGCTGTTCCTCCTCCTGCTCGGCGGGGGCGTGATCGCGACGACCGCGCTCACCGCCCTCAACTCCTACTCGAGCAAGGCCGCCATCTGGGCGATCCTCCTGCAGGTGCTCGCCGCCGCGGTCAACGTGGGCATGTACCTCGGGGCGTTCCGCGCGCTGACGCCGAAGGGCGTGCCCACCGGCAAGCTGCTGCCCGGCTCGGTGGTCGGCGGGATCGCCTGGACGCTGCTGCAGGTCCTCGGGGCCTACCTGGTCCACCATTTCCTGCACAGCGCTTCGGCCTATGGAGTGTTCGCGACCGTGCTCGGCCTGCTGGCCTGGATCTACGTGGCCGTCGAGGTCACCGTGTACGCCGCCGAGATCAACGTGGTCCTAGCCCGGCGGCTGTGGCCGCGGGCCATCGTCCAGCCTCCGCTCACCGAGGCCGACCGGTACAGCATGGCGCTGCAGGCCCTGCAGAACCAGCGGCGCCCGGAGCAGCAGGTCGAGGTGACGTTCGACGACCGCAAGCCCGGTACGCCCGCGCCGAGCGGCACGCCGCAATCGCCCGACGAGATCGTGCCGCCCGGGCGGAGGAGATGGCGGCGGCGGGCCACGCCGGACACCTCGAACGGTGCCAATGGCGCGGATGCTGGCGAAGCCGAGGACGCCACGGACGCCACGGACGCCACTGACGCCGAGGACGCCACGGACGCGGAGGACGCCAAGGACGCCAAGGAAGCCGGGGACAAGGCCGGGTAACGCGGGCGCTACCGGTCGCGGAAGTCGGGCCTGCGCTTCTCGGCGAAGGCCCGCGGGCCCTCCCTCGCGTCCTCGCTCCCGAACACCGCCATGCCGATGCGTGACTCCACCGCGAACGCCTCGCCCTCGGCCATGCCCTCGGTCTCGCGGATCGTGCGCAGGATGGCCCGGACCGCGACCGGGCCGTTGGCCGCGATCATGTCCGCGATCTCCAAGGCCTTGGCCAGGGCCTGGCCGTCCGGCACCACGTGGCCGATCAGGCCGATCTCGCGGGCCTGCGCCGCGCCGATGTGCCGGCCGGTCAGCAGCAGGTCGGCGGCGACCGTGTACGGGACCTGCCGCGGCAGCCGGACCGCCGAGCCGCCTAGCGGGAACAGCCCCCAGCGTGCCTCGGAGATGCCGAACCGGGCGCTCTCGCTGGCCACCCGGATGTCGGTGGCCTGCAGGATCTCGGTGCCGCCGGCGATCGCCGGCCCCTCCACGGCGGCGATCAGCGGCTTGCTCAGCCGGCGGCCCTTGAGCAGCGGCTCGATCACCGAAAGGTCAACGTTGCCTTTCCGGAACGCCTCTCCCGGGTGGGAGCTGGTCATGGCCTTGAGATCGGCGCCCGCGCAGAACGCCCCGCCGGCGCCGGTCAGGACCGCGACCCGGATGCCGGGGTCGCGGTCCACCTCGTCCCAGGCCTGGCGCATCAGGGCCATCATCGGGCCGGTGAGCGCGTTGCGGGCCTCGGGCCGGTTCATCGTCACGATCAGGACGTGGCCGCGCCGCTCGATGAGGGCGTGCGGCGGCCCGGTGTCGGTCGTGGTCATGACGGCACCGCCTTCCGGGTTGCCCAGAACAGTAACACGTTCTAATTTCGTACCCATGGCTCTCAACTTCGCCGACCTGTTCGAGCATGCCGCCGACGTGTTCGGCGACCGGATCGCGCTGGTGTCGGGTGAGCAGCAGGTGACCTATCGCAAGCTGGACGAGCGCACCAACCGGCTGGCGCACTACCTGGCCGGGCTCGGTGTCGGCGCCGGGGACCACGTCGGGCTCTACGCGCACAATTCCATCGAGGCGGCCGAGACGATACTCGCGTCGTGCAAGCTCCGCGCGGTCGCGATCAACATCAACTACCGGTACACCGACCACGAGCTGCAGTACATGTTCGCGGACGCCGACCTGGTCGCGCTGGTCTGTGACCGGGAGTACGCGCCCCGGGCCGCCGCGGCCGCGGCCTCCGCTCCCGGGCTGCGCGGCACTGCTGCTGGCCCGGGGGGACGACCCCCCCAAACCCCCCCGATCGTGGTGATCGAGGACGGCAGCGGCGCCGGCATCGGCGCCGCGACCGGGTACGCGGCGGCGCTGGCGGCCGGCTCGCCCGCCCGCGACTTCCCGCCGCGCAGCCACGACGACGTGTACATCATCTACACCGGCGGGACCACCGGGTACCCGAAGGGCGTCATGTGGCGCCACGAGGACATCTGGCGCACGCTCGCCGGGGGCATCGACTTCCTGACCGGTGTCCCGCTGGCGGACGAGTGGGAGCAGTCCCGCAAGGGACTGGAGTCGTCCGGGCTGGTCCGGCTCACCGCGGCGCCGCTCATCCACGGCGCCGCCCAGGTGGCGATGCTGGCCGCGCTGTTCGGCGGGGATACCGTGATCCTGCCGCCGCGGTTCGACGCGCACGAGGTGTGGCGCGCGGTCGAGCGCCACCGGGCCAACCTGCTGTTCATCGTCGGCGATGCGATGGGCCTGCCGCTGGTCGAGGCCTACCGCGAGGGCAGCTACGACGCCTCGTCGATGCTGGCCATCTCCTCCAGCGGGGCGCTGTTCTCCGCGCCGGTCAAGGACGCCTTCGCCGCGGCGCTGCCGGGCGTCTTCCTCACCGACGCGATCGGCTCCACCGAAACCGGGTTCACCGGCATCGGCCAGGTCACCGCGGGCGCCAAGCAGCGCGGCGGGCCGACGGTCACGCCCGGGCCGGACGTTATCGTGCTGGACGAGGCGGGCAGGCGGGCGGCCCCGGGAGAGGTGGGGCGGATCGCCCGCGGCGGGCACGTGCCGCTGGGCTACTACAAGGACCCGGTGAAGACCGCGGCGATGCTGGCCGAAGTGGACGGGAAGCGGTACGCGGTGCCGGGCGACCTGGCCCGGATCGAGGCCGACGGCACGGTGACCCTGCTGGGGCGGGGCAACACCTGCGTGAACTCCGGCGGCGAGAAGGTCTTTCCCGAGGAGGTCGAGGGCGCGCTGAAATCCTGCCCGGAGGTGTTCGACGCACTGGTCATCGGGATTCCGGACGAACTGCTCGGGCAGCGGGTCGCGGCGCTGGTGCAGCTGCGCGAAGGCCGCGTCGCCGACCTGCCCGCGATCGAGGAGCACGTGCGCGGGCAGATCGCCGGGTACAAGGTGCCGCGCAGCATCTGGCTGGTGGACGCCATCAACCGTGGTCCGGCCGGGAAGCCCGATTACGGATGGGCGCACCGCTACGCCGCCGTTCACCCGGCGGACACCCCATGAAGACGTCCCTGTGCCCGCTGCTGGGCATCGAGCACCCGATCGTGGGGTTCAGCCCGTCCGAGCACGTCGCCGCGGCGATCAGCCGCGCGGGCGGGCTGGGCGTGCTCGGCTGCGTGCGCTTCAACGACGCGGATGAGCTGGACGCCGTCCTGTGCTGGATGGACGCGAACACCGGCGGCCGGCCGTACGGCGTCGACGTGGTGATGCCCGCCAAGGTACCCACCGAGGGCGCGGCCATCGACCTGGGCGCGATGATCCCCGCCGGGCACAAGGACTTCGTCGAGCAGACGCTGATCAGGCTCGGTGTCCCGCCGCTGCCCGAGGGCACGGCCGCGGGCGACGGCGTGCTCGGCTGGCTGCACTCGGTGGCCCGGCAGCACGTGGAGGTGGCGCTGGCCCATCCCGCGCGGCTGATCGCGAACGCGCTCGGCCCGCCCCCGCCCGACGTGATCTCCCGCGCCCACGACCGCGGGATGCTGGTGGCGGCGCTGGCCGGGAAGGCGGAGCACGCCCGCAGCCACGTCGCGAACGGCGTGGACATCGTCGTGGCCCAGGGCTACGAGGCGGGCGGCCACACCGGCGAGATCGCGACCATGGTGCTGATGCCGGAGATCGCCGACGCGGTCGGCGCGCAGGTGCCGGTGCTCGCGGCGGGCGGGATCGGCTGCGGCCGTCAGATCGCCGCCGCGCTCGCGCTGGGCGCGGCCGGGGTGTGGATGGGCTCGGCCTGGCTCACCACCGAGGAGTACACGTTCGGCTCGGCCATGCCCGCGCTGCGCGAGGCGCTGCTGGCGGCGACGTCGTCGGACACGGTCCGCTCGCGGATCTACAGCGGCAAGCCCGCCCGGCTGCTCAAGAATCGCTGGACGCAGGCCTGGACCGAGCCGGACGCGCCCGACCCGCTCCCCATGCCGTTGCAGAATCTTCTGGTCAGTGAGGCGCATCAGCGGCTGATGCGGTCCGGCCAGCCGGACGTGGTGCCGATGCCGGTGGGGCAGATCGTGGGCCGGATGAACGAGGTCCGGCCGGTGGCGGACGTGATCTCCGCGCTGCTGAGCGAGGCCGACGAGACGCTGAGCCGGCTCAGCGGCCTGCGCTAGCCCGCGCCGCCGGAGCGTGCGCGATACTGCTGCCATGGCCGATCGCAACGTGCTGGGCGGCGAGCTTGAGCCATGCGGCAACGACCCGGTCACCGGGTTCTACCGGGACGGCTGCTGTAACACCGGGCCGGAGGATCGCGGCAGCCACACGATCTGCGCCGTGGTCACCGCCGAGTTCCTCGAGCACCAGCGCCGGATCGGCAACGACCTGACCACCCCGGTGCCCCAGTTCCAGTTCCCCGGGCTGGTGCCGGGAGACCGCTGGTGCGTGACCGCCATGAACTGGCTCCGGGCGCACTACGACGGCGCCGCCGCCTACGTGGTGCTCGCGTCGACTCACGAGCGCGCCCTGGACGTGGTGCCCCTCGAGGCGCTGCGCGAGCACGCGATCGACGTCCCGGCGAGCCCCGAAGCCCTGGAGGACTGAACGCCACGCCGCGGGGCAGGCGCAGGCCGCTACGAGGTCTCGCCCGTAAGTTCGTCGGGTGTCAGTGTCAGGCGGTGCCGGGTTCGGCAGCTGTGTGCGTTTTGTCGGTAGCTGCTGGTGTGCTTGGGTCATGCCTAGACGCCCTGCTCCATGCTCGCCGCGGGTGATGTACCGCACCGCCCGTGCGGGGTTGCGGCTGACCCGGGGGCAGCGGCGGCGGCTGGTGGGGTTGCTGGTCTCGGCCGGGGATGTGTGGGCGTGCGTGCTGGAGCTGAACGCGTGGCGGCGCGCCCGCGGCGATGTTCCGCTGGTGTTGTATCAGGCGTTGTGCCGGGAGCTGGCCGCGGCGGGACCGGGGTGCTTCGGGGAGCTGGACAGTACCGGCGCCCGGTCGGTGCTGCGCCGGTATTCCGGCGCCTGGTTTGCCACCGCTGCCCGCCGCAAGAACGGGGACGCCTCGGCGCGGTTTCCGCGGCGGCGCCGCAGGATGATGCCGGTGCGCTGGTATCACGGCACTTTCATCCTGGAGGGTCGGCGGCTGCGGGTCCCGGTGGCCCGGGGTTGCTCGCCGTTATGGCTGCGGCTGGATCGCGACCTGCCCTACGCGGCGGGCCAGGTCCGGTCGGTCACGCTGCTGTACGACACGGGTCGGCTGTGGTGCGATGTGACCGCCGAGGTCCCGGTCGCCGCCTATCCCGCGGGGGAGCAGCCGGATCCGGCCCGGGTGGCAGGGGTGGACTTGGGCATCATCCACCCGTACGCGGCCGCCGGGCCGGACGGGCAGGCGCTGCTTGTGTCCGGCCGGGCGGTCCGCGCCGAGCATTACTTGCACCTTAAAGACGCCAAGGCGCGGCGGCGGGCCGTCGCCCGCCGCGCGCCGAGACCGGGGCAGCGCGGGTCGCGGCGGTGGCGGCAGTACCGGCGGCGCCAGCGGGCCGTGGAGGCGCGGCACCGGCGCCGGGTCCGCCAGGCCCAGCACGAAGGCGCTGCGGCTGTCGTCGGCTGGGCGGTGGCGCGGCGGATCGGCACCCTGGCCGTCGGTGATCCCCGCGGCGTCCTGGGCATCGCGGCGGGTCGGCGACACCACCAGCGGACCCGGGACTGGCGGATCGGCCACCTCATCACTGTCTTGCGCGACAAAGCCGAGCTGGCCGGGATCACCGTCCTGCTGGCCGACGAGCGGGGTACCTCCTCCACCTGTCCTGCATGCGCCGCCCGCGTCCCCAAGCCCCCGGGCCGGGTGTTCTACTGCCCGCGCTGCGGGCTGTCCGGGCACCGCGACCTGCTCGCGGCCGCCAACATCGCCGGGCGTGTCCCCGGCGGCAGCACGCCAGCCATCACCGGGGCCGGCGTCACGCACCGCCGCACCGGAACCCACCTGCCTGGTGTGTCCCCGGCGCGACGTGACCCGCGCCGCCGCCCTCATCATGGCGACGCCCGCGGATCCCCTGGCAGGCATCTGCCCGTCCCGGCGGCCGCCACGGCCGACCGGGGAGTCGCTCGCCCTGCGGCGAGGACCTCGTAAGCACGACCGACGGGCTTACGAAGGGGTGCACTAAGATGAGGCGCCGCAAGGAGGTCGACCATGCCATCTCCCGCTCGTGTGGAGTCGGTCCAGACGCCCGACGGATCGTTTGACCTGCTGGTGTGGCTGCCCGACGGCGGCACCGGCCCCGGCCTGCTGCTGATCCAGGAGATCTTCGGCGTGAGCGACTACATCCGGGCGGTCGCCGACGACCTGGCCGGACTGGGCTACGTGGTGGGTGCGCCCGACCTGTTCTGGCGGCTGGAGCCCCGGTACCAGGCCCAGCACGACGAGGAGGGCCTGAACCGCTCGCTGGAGATGGCGTCGCGCTTTGACTTCCCCCAGGGAGTGACCGACGCTGCGGCCGCGCTGCATGGGCTGGCCGCGCTGCCCGAAGTCGAGGACGGCCTCGGGGTCATCGGATTCTGCTTCGGCGGAACCATCGCCTACTTCCTGGCCGCCCAGGCCGACATGGACGTCATGGTCTCGTTCTACGGCTCTGGCGTCCCGGACAACACCGACGTCCTGGACCGGATCGACATACCGGTGCAGCTCGTCTTCGGGGGCAGCGACTCCTATATCCCGCGTGACCAGGTCGCGAAGGTGGAAGCGGCCGCCGCGGGCAAGCCCAATGTGGAGATGCACGTCGAGGAGGACGCCGGGCACGCCTTCCACAACCGGAAGTCGGCCATGTTCCACATGCCCGAGCCGGCCGCCCGGGCGTGGCAGCGCACCGAGGAGTTCCTGCGGCGCCACCTCCCTACACGCAAGCACGAGGCGACCCCGGCGTCCTGAGCCGCTCGGCCTGCGAGGCGCCGCGCCGGAGGAATCACCGCGCGCCCGCGGACGCTATACCGGGTAGACCATGACGCTCACCGACCAGCTCCCGCAGACCGCCACCCCGGACGATCTCTTCAACGCCTTCGAGGCGTGGGCCAAGCAGCAGGGCCTCTCCCTGTACCCGCACCAGGAAGAGGCGCTGATCGAGATCGTGTCGGGTGCCAACGTGATCCTTTCCACCCCGACCGGGTCCGGCAAGAGCCTGGTGGCCGTGGGCGCGCACTTCGCCGCGCTGGCCCAGGGCCAGCGCAGCTTCTACACCGCGCCGGTCAAGGCGCTGGTGTCGGAGAAGTTCTTCGCGCTGTGCGACACGTTCGGCCCCGCCAGCGTGGGCATGATGACCGGCGACGCCAGCGTGAACGCCGACGCCCCCATCATCTGCTGCACCGCGGAGATCCTGGCCAACATCGCGCTGCGGGACGGCGCGCAGGCCGACGTCGGCCAGGTGATCATGGACGAGTTCCACTTCTACGCCGACCCCGACCGCGGCTGGGCCTGGCAGGTGCCGCTGATCGAGCTGCCCCGAGCCCAGTTCCTGCTGATGTCGGCGACGCTGGGCGACGTCAGCCGGTTCGAGCGGGACCTGACCCGGCGTACCGGCAGGCCCACGGCCGTCGTCCGCTCGGCGGAGCGCCCCGTTCCGTTGCTGTTCTCCTACGTGGTCACGCCGCTGCACGAGACGCTGGAGGAACTGCTGGCCACCCGGCAGGCGCCGGTCTACATCGTGCACTTCACCCAGGCCGCCGCCATCGAGCAGGCCCAGGCGCTGATGAGCGTCAACGTGTGCACCCGCGCGGAGAAGGACGCCATCGCCGAGCTGATCGGCAACTTCCGGTTCACCGCCGGTTTCGGCAAGACCCTGTCCCGGCTGGTCCGGCACGGCATCGGCGTGCACCACGCCGGCATGCTGCCCCGGTACCGGCGGCTGGTGGAGACCCTGGCCCAGGCGGGCCTGCTGAAGGTCATCTGCGGCACCGACACCCTGGGCGTCGGCATCAACGTGCCGATCCGCACCGTGGTGTTCACCGCGCTGTCCAAGTACGACGGGAGCAAGACCCGGCTGCTGCAGGCGCGCGAGTTCCACCAGATCGCCGGGCGGGCCGGCCGGGCCGGGTTCGACACCACCGGTTACGTGGTGGTCCAGGCTCCCGAGCACGTGGTGGAGAACGAGCGGGCCCTGGCCAAGGCCGGGGACGACCCGAAGAAGCGCCGCAAGGTGGTGCGCAAGAAGCCGCCGGCCGGGTTCGTGTCCTGGGGCCAGCCCACGTTCGAGCGGCTGGTCGCCGCCGAGCCCGAGCCGTTGCAGTCCAGCTTCACGGTCACCCACGCGATGCTGCTCAACGTGATCGACCGGCCGGGAGACGCGTTCGCCGCCATGCGGCACCTGCTGACCGACAACCACGAGGACCCGGCCGCGCAGCGCCGGCAGATCCGGCGGGCGTTCGCGATCTACCGCGCGCTGCTGGCCGGAGGCGTGGTCGAGCGGCTGGCCGACCCCGACGAGCAGGGGCGGCGCTGGCGGCTGACCGTGGACCTGCAGGACGACTTCGCGCTCAACCAGCCGCTGTCGCCGCTCGCGCTGGCCGCCATCGGGCTGCTGGACCCGGAGTCCCCCGAATACCCGCTGGACGTGCTGTCGGCGATCGAGGCCACCCTCGACGACCCGCGGCAGGTGCTGGCCGCGCAGCTGTTCAAGGCGCGCGGCGAGGCCGTGGCCCAGATGAAGGCCGACGGCATCGAGTACGACGAGCGGATGGACCTCCTCGAGTCGGTCACCTATCCCCGGCCGCTGGCCGATCTGCTCGAGGGCGCGTACGAGATCTACCGGCAAGGGCATCCGTGGGTCGCCGACCACGAGCTGGCGCCGAAGTCCGTGGCCAGGGACATGTACGAGCGGGCGATGACCTTCACCGAGTACATCGGCTTCTACCAGCTGTCCCGGTGCGAGGGGCTGGTGCTGCGGTACCTGGCCCAGGCCTACCAGGCCCTGCGCCGGACGGTGCCGGAGGAGGCCAGGACCGAGGAGCTCACCGACCTGATCGAGTGGCTGGGCGAGCTGGTCCGGCAGGTCGACTCCAGCCTGATCGACGAGTGGGAGAAGCTGCGTAACCCGTCCGAGGCGCCGGTGACCGTGGTCGACGAGCGGCCGCCCGCGGTGACCGGCAACCCGCGGGCGTTCCGGGTGCTGGTCCGCAACGCCCTGTTCCGCCGGGTCGAACTGGCCGCGCTGCGCCGCTATGAGGACCTGGGCGCGCTCGACGGCGAGGCCGGCTGGGACGCCGAGGCCTGGGCGGAGGCGCTGGAGCCCTACTTCGGCGAGCACGCGGACATCGGCACCGGGCCCGACGCGCGCGGGCCGGCCATGCTGATCATCGACCGGCAGCGGGACCACTGGGTGGTGCGCCAGATCTTCGACGACCCGGCCGGCGATCATGACTGGGGGATCAGCGCGGTGGTCGACCTGGACGCCTCGGACGAGGCCGGCACCGCGGTGGTGCGCGTCACCGACGTCGGCCAGCTCTAGCACCCGGGTCGGCGTGGGATAGGACGGCGAGCGCCCGGCTAGTAGCCTTGTCCTGTTGATGACCGGATCCAAGCCGCGGGCCGCCTGGCTGCCCCGGGTCAGGCAGCTGGCCCGGGCCATCCAGGACAGCGACGAGGCGGCGGTGCAGGACGCCATGGTCCGGCTGAGCCGCTCCCGGCGCTACCTGGCCCCGCTGGCCCTGGCCGTCGGCGCCGTGGTCATGCTCTTCGAAGGGCTGAAGCTGCTGTTCACCAACTGGCGGCTCACCCTGATCCAGCTGCTTCCGGCGTTGTGGATCTGGGCCGCCATGTTCGACCTGAAGGCCCACGTGCTGTACGGCCGGTCGTACCGCATGCTGAGCGAGCCGGTCGCGATCCCGCTGATGCTCGCCTTGGTGCTCGCCGTGGCCGCCGTCACCGCGGCGGGTTTCTTCCTGAACGCCGTGTTCGGCTTCGCGGTCGCCGGGTCGGGTCCGCCGGCGATCCGGCAGGCGTTTCACCAGGCCCGGGCGCACCTCACCGTCATCCTGGCGTGGGGCGCTGCCGTCGGTGTCTGCCTCGGCCTGGCGGCCATCGTCGCCCCCCGCTGGGGACTGTGGTGGTTCGCGATATCGCTGAGCATCGTCATCGGCGTGATGATGATCTGCTACGTCGCGGTGCCCGCGCGGCTCGTCGGCGTGAAGTCAGCCCAGTCCAGGCGGGACAAGCTGGCCGCCGCGGCGATCGGCGGGGCTCTCGGGGCGCTGGTCTGCACCCCGGGCTACGTCCTCGGCCGCGTCGGGATCCTCATGCTCGGATCGAGCGTGCTGTTGGTCCCGGGCATCATCGTGCTGGCCCTCGGGCTGACCTGGGAGGCCGGCACCACCAGCGTGGTCAAGACGGTCAAGATGAGCGCCAAGTTCATCGCCGGGCGCCCGCCCGCGGTCGCCGCGCCGGCCCTCGCCCCGGAGCCGCAGGAGGGGGCAGGCGGACCCCACGGCTGAGCGTCAGCGTGCCGCGCTCAGCTCAGTAGTCCCAGACCTCCTGCGCGGTCTCGACGATCAGCCGGAGCTTCGCCCACTGCTGCTCCGGGGTGAGGTCGTTGCCCTCCTTGGTGGAGGAGAACCCGCACTGCGGCGACAGGCACAGCTGGTCGATGTCGACGAATCGCGCGGCGTCCTCGATCCGCCGCTTCAGGTCGTCCTTGCGTTCCAGCTCGCCGCGCTTGGTGGTGACCAGCCCGAGCACGACGCGCTTGCCCTTCGGCACGAACCGCAGCGGCTCGAAGCCGCCGGAGCGCTCGTCATCCCACTCGCAGAAGAACCCGTCGACATCGAGCTCGTTGAACAGGGCCTCGGCGACGAAGTCGTAGCCGCCCTCGGCCGCCCACATGCTCTGGTTGTTCCCCCGGCACATGTGCGTGGTCACCGCGAGGTCCGCGGGCCGCCCCGCGAGCGCGCGGTTGATGTTCGCGATGTAGTGCTCGTGCTGGTGCTGCGGGTCACCGCCGATGTCGGCGACGTGCTGGCGCTGCACCGGGTCGTTCATGTAGGCGAGGCTGGTGTCGTCGAACTGCAGGTACCGGCAGCCGAGGTCGTACAGCCGCCGCACCTCGTCGGCGTACGCCGCGGCCAGGTCGGTCCAGAACTGGTCCAGGTCGGGGTAGACCGACTGGTCGATCGCCGAGCGCCCGCCCCGGTAGTGCACCATGCTCAGCGACGGGATCGTGAGCTTCGGCACCGCGCTGGTGACGGTCTGCGCCAGGAACGAGAACGCGTCGCCGAAGATCGTGTGCTCCAGCGTCACCGGCGCGACGACGTGCGCGGACGGCGGCGCCCACTCAAAGTTCCGTTGCTCGTTGTGGAAGGCGACCCGGATCGTGTCGTCCTGCACCTTCTGGATGCCGCCGAGCTGGTAGATGAAGTCCATGTGCCAGGACTCGCGGCGCTGCTCACCGTCGGTCGCGGCCCGCAGCCCGGTTTCCTCCTGCCTGCGCACGACCTCGCGGACCGCCGAGTCCTCGACGCCCCGCAGGTCCTCGGCGCTGATCCGCCCGGCCGCGAAGTCCTCGCGGGCCCGCAGCAGCTCGGGCGGGCGCAGCAGGCTGCCTACGTGGTCAGCGCGGAACGGCGGCCGCGAGCCTGGCGAGGCCGTGGCCGGGGCGGATGCTGGCTGGTCGCTCGTGATCTCGGCCATGCCGACCCCTCCTGTACGACAGATCGTTCGCAGAATTGCAGACAATGGTAGCCGGGGGCCCGTGAGTGAGCCGGCGGGGCGCCGCGTTTCCTGGACTGAGGAGCCGAAGCGAGGGACGAGCGCGCGGCGACGAGGGAAGGGAAACGCAGTGAAGGGGTCAGGGGAGGTGGGCGGGTGTCCCAGAGGGGAGCGAACTAGACAACAGAGTGCCGATCCGGCGCAGCTGGACGGTCGCGCCGCCGAGCTCGAACTCGGCCCGCTTGGCCGCAACGAAATAGCGGTGCAGCGGGTGGTCGGTGTCGATGCCCACCCCGCCGTGGACGTGCACGGCGGTGTGCGCGACCCGGTGACCCGCGTCGGCCGCCCAGAACTTGGCCGTGGCCACCTCGGTCTGGGCGGGCAGGCCGGCCTCCAGCCGCCAGGCGGCCTGCCACATGGTGAGCCGGACCGCCTCGACGTCGATGGAGGCGTCGGCGAGCCGCTGGGCCACCGCCTGGAAGCTGCCGATCGGCCGGCCGAACTGCACCCGGGTCTTGGCGTACTCCGCGGTCAGCTCCAGGGCCCGCGCGAGCACTCCGGCCTGCAGCGCGCACAGCCCGACCGTGCCGCGGGCCACCAGCCAGCCGTTGATCTCGGCCCCGGCGGCGGGACTGCCGAGCACCCGGTCGTCGTCGAGCTCGACGCGGGTCAGTTCGAGGCGCCCGGCCACGTCGCCGTCGACGAGGCGCTGCGGCTCCGTGACCACGCCGCCGTCATCCGGTGTGACCAGGAACACCGCGAGGCCCTGCGGGGTCGCGGCGGGCACCAGGAACAGGCCGGCCCGCGGGCCCGCGGGCACCGCGGTCTTCGTGCCGGTCAGCCGCCACCGCCCGGCCAGCCGCTCCGCCCGGGCCGCCGGGGCACGAGGGTCGTCGCCGTCCTCCTCGGCCAGCGCGGCCGTGAGGATGAGCTCGCCGCGGCCCGCGGGCGCCGCCCAGCGCTTCTGCTGGTCCGGCGTGCCGAACCGGGCCAGCGCGCCGGCCCCGAGCACGATCGAGGCCAGGAACGGCGCCGGCGCCACCGCCCGCCCGGCCTCCTCCAGCACCGAGCACTGCTCCAGCAGGCCGAGCCCGGCCCCGCCCAGCGGCTCGGGCAGCGTGGCTGCCAGGATCCCGGCGCCGGCCAGGTCGGCCCAGAGCGCGGGATCGAACCGGTCACCGCCCGCCTCCACCTCGCGCAGCCGCTGCGGCGTGGCATGGTCGGCGAGGATGCGCCGGCTCAGGGCGGCGAGTTCCTGCTGGCTCTCGTTCAGGATGAAATCCATCGGGTTCCCGGGTCCTCCTCAGCGGCGGATGGGCAGCCCGAGGCCAGCGGCGGCGATGATGTCGCGCTGTACCTCGTTCGTGCCACCGCCGAAGGTCAGGATCAGGGCGGCGCGGTGCATCCGCTCGATCCGGCCGGACAGCACGGCCCCCGCCGATCCCTCGCGGACGTGGGCGTTGGCGCCGAGCACCTCCATCAGCAGCCGGTAGGCCTCGGTGGCGAACTCGGTGCCGAAGACCTTGGTCGCCGAGGCCGCGGCGGGGCCGAGCCCGTGGCCGCTCCCGGCCGCCCCGTCGGCCGCCGCGTCGGCCTCGGCCGCGATCCGCCAGTTGACCAGCTTGAGGAACTCGGCCTTGGCGTGCACCCGGGCCAGGTTGAGCTGGACCCACTCCTGGTCGATGACCCGCTGGCCGCTGGCTAGCTTGGTGGCGGCGGCCCAGTCGCAGACGTCGCGCAGCGCGGAGCGAACCGGCGCCGACGAGGTGAGCGCGACCCGCTCGTGGTTGAGCTGGTTGGTGATCAGCGGCCAGCCCTGGTTCTCCTCGCCGACCAGGGCGGAAGCGGGCACGCGCACGTCGGAGTAGTAGGTCGCGCTCGTGGTCGGCCCGGCCACCGTGCGCACCGGCGTCCAGGAGAACCCGGGGGCGTCGGTCGGCACGATGAGGATGGACAGGCCCCGGTGCCGGGGCGCGTCGGGGTCGGTCCGGCAGGCCAGCCACACGTAGTCCGCGTACTGGATCAGGCTGGTCCACATCTTCTGGCCGTTGATCAGGTAGCTGTCCCCGTCCCGTACCGCCCGGGTGCGCAGCGCGGCCAGGTCGGTACCGGCCTCGGGTTCGGAGTAGCCGATGGAGAAGTGGATCTCGCCGGCCGCGATCCGGGGCAGGTAGCGGGCCTTCTGCTCATCGGTGCCGTACCGCATGATCGTCGGGCCCACGGTGTTGAGGGTCAGGAACGGCACCGGTACCCCGGCGGTCGCCGCCTCGTCGGTGAAGATGAGCTGGTCGAGCATGGAGCCGTCGCGCCCGCCGTACTCCGCGGGCCAGCCCAGGGCCAGCCAGCCGTCGCGGCCGAGCTGCCGGACGATGGCGCGGTAGGCCTGCCCGTCGCCGTAGTCACCGCCGGTCTCGGCCAGCCCGCGGCGGAGCTCGGGCGTCATCAGGCCGGCGAAGTACTCGCGCAGCTGCTGGCGGAGCCGCTCCTGCTCGGGCGTGTAGGCCAGGTGCATCCGCCCTCCACGGTTGGCCTCGACAGGCGGTATAAATGCGCCCTTTTCATCCTCCCCACGACTGTCCGCGTGCTCTGAGCGGACATCGGCGGATGAAAAGGGTTCAATAGAACGTGTTCTAGGTAGTGTAACCAGAGGAGCGGGGCGATGGCCGAGGCGTACCTGGTCGACGCGGTCCGGACCCCGGTCGGCCGCCGGGGCGGCGGGCTGGCCGGCGCGCACCCGGCCGACCTCGGTGCGCACGTCATCCGCGCGCTGCTGGCCCGGGCGGACGTGGACCCGCTGGCGGTCGACGATGTCGTGTTCGGCTGCGTGGACACGATCGGGCCGCAGGCCGGCGACATCGCGCGGACCGCGTGGTTGGCGGCGGGCCTGCCCGAGGCCGTTCCCGGCGTCACCGTGGACCGCCAGTGCGGCTCATCCCAGCAGGCGGTGCATTTCGCCGCGCAGGCCGTGATGAGCGAGACCGCGGACGTGGTGGTTGCGGGCGGCGTGCAGAACATGAGCCAGATCCCGATCGCCGCGGCGATGCTGGCCGGGCAGGCGTTCGGCTTCGACGACCCGTTCGGCGGGTCGGCCGGCTGGCGGGAGCGGTACGGCACCGACGAGATCTCCCAGTTCCGCGCGGCCGACATGATCGCCGCCAAGTGGGGGATCGGCCGCGAGGAGATGGAGCGCTACGCGCTGGCCAGCCACCGGCGGGCGGCCAGCGCGATCGACACGGGAGCGTTCGACGCCGAGATCGTGCCGTACGGCGAGGTCACGGCCGACGAGTGCCCGCGCCGGGACACCACGGCGGAAAAGATGGCGGCGCTCAAGCCGCTGCGTGACGGCGGGGTGATCACCGCCGCGCTGTCCAGCCAGATCGCCGACGCGTCCGCCGCGCTGCTGGTCGCCTCGGCCCGGGCCGTGCGCGAGCACGGGCTGCGCCCGCGGGCCCGGATCTGCCACCTGTCCGCCCGCGGCGACGACCCGGTCATGATGCTCACCGCGCCGATCGCGGCGACCGCGCACGCGCTGCGGCGTGCCGGGATGACGCTGGACGAGATCGACCTGGTGGAGATCAACGAGGCGTTCGCCAGCGTGGTCCTGGCCTGGCAGCGGGAGACCGGGGCCGACCTGGACCGGGTCAACACCTGCGGCGGCGCGATCGCGCTCGGCCATCCGCTCGGCGCCACCGGCGCCCGGCTGCTGACTACCCTGCTGCACGCCCTGGACCGCACCGGAGGGCGGTACGGCCTGGTGACGATGTGCGAGGGCGGCGGCCAGGCCAACGTCACCATCATCGAGCGCCTGTAACGCCCAGGCGGGCCAGGCACTGCTCGGCCTCGGACATGATCCGGGCGATCAGCTCGGCGCAGGACGGCAGGTCGTCGATCAGCCCGGCCACCTGGCCGGAGGACATCAGCCCCAGGTCGGGCCGGCCGTCCACCATCGCCGCGTGGAGCAGCATCGGGGTGTTCGCGGCCATCAGCACCTGCCCCCAGGTCAGCCCGGTGCCACGGCGCATCGCCCGGCCCTGCCGGATCAGCTCCGGCCAGCTCAGCCCCGACAGCCCGCGGAACGCCGCGGCGCTGCGGGCCGACCGCAGCACGCTGCGCACCGGCCCGGCCCGGTCCAGGCGCTCCACCAGCGGCGTGCGCAGCACCCGGTGCGGCACGCCGTCGACCCGGGTGGTGACCACCGTCCCGGTGACGTCGCTGGCCAGGTAGACCTGCTTGACCGCGTCGGGCACCGGGCTGTCGCTGGTCAGCAGGAAGCGGGTGCCCATCGCGATGCCGGCCGCGCCGTAGGCGAGCGCCGCGACCAGGCCGCGCCCGTCGAAGAACCCGCCCGCCGCCACCACCGGGATGTCCACCGCGTCCGCGACCTGCGGGATGAGCAGGCTCGTCGGCACCGCGCCGGTGTGCCCCCCGGCCTCGCCGCCCGCCGCGATGACCGCGTCGGCGCCCCAGGCCGCCACCTTCTCGGCGTGCCGGCGGGCGCCGACCGACGGGATCACGACCACGCCCGCGTCCTTGAGCCGGGCCATCAGGTCCCGCCGGGGAGCCAGCGCGAACGAGGCGGCGCGCACGCCCTCGGCGATGATCAGCTCGACCCGCTCGGCCGCGTCCGTCGCGTCGGACCGCACGTTGACCCCGAACGGCGCGTCGGTGCGTTGCTTAACTTCCTTGATGACCGAACGCAACGTCTCGGGGCTCATCGTCGCCGAGGCGATGATGCCGAGCCCGCCCGCCGCGGACGTGGCCGCGGTCAGCCGGGCCCCGGACACGTACCCCATGCCGGTCTGCACGATCGGGTGGCGGATGCCCAGCAGGTCGGTCAGCGGCGTACGGATCACGCCAGCTCCTTCTCGCGCCGGGCCCCGGGGTCCAGCCGACCGCGGATCAGCGCCAGCTCCTGCGGCGTCGGCAGACGGGTGAGCGGGACATCGTCCGGGACCACCAGCGGGAAGCCGGTGCCGGCCACCACCTCGGACATCGTGACCCCGGGATGGACCGAGCGCAGGCGCATGGCGTGGTCCGGGGTCAGGAAGTCCAGGACCGCCAGATTGCTGACCACCACCCGGAGCTCGTGGAAGCGGGCGCCCGCCCGGCCGGCGCCCGCGGCCCGGTCGTAGCCGACGCCGCAGACCAAGTCGACCGCCTCGACGAAGACCCGCCGCGAGTGCCGCGGTACCCAGTAGCTGACCGGGTGGTTGACGGTGTTGCCGGGCGCGCCGCGCACGCCGAGCAGCTGCGCGGCGGGCCGGGCCCAGTCCCCGATGCAGGAGATGTTCTGGTTCCCGTACCGGTCCAGCTGCGCGGCCCCCATCATCGCGTGCCGGCGGCCGGCGGCCACCACCGTGAACACCGACCGGTACGGCAGCCAGCCCTCGACCACGGCGGCGTCCTGGGCCGGGCCGTCCGGCGTGGCGACCAGGTAGGCCTCGCCGTCGGACAGCAGCAGGTCGGGCGCGAACGTGAGCTGCGCGAGCCGGGCGCCGAGCCCGGGGATCAGGCCCGTGGGACTGGCCAGGACCGCGCCGTCGCCGCGCCATGCCTCGGCGCAGGCCACCACGCAGACCTCGGCCCGGGTCACGTCGCCGGCGCTCATGCGCGGGCCGCCGCCGTCCGCGCCCGGAAGCGCCCGACGGCCTCCTGATAGGCGGCCTCGTCACCGGACAGGTAGTCGGCCCGGAACTGTTCCCAGGCCTGCGGGCTCGCCGCGGATCTCGCGTATTCCGCCTGGAACGCCTCGTCGCGGGCATAGTCGGGGACGCAGCTGGTGAAGTGGGCTCCGCCGGGTGCCTCGACCACGGCGTCGATCATGGTCCGGTTCACCAGCAGGCTCTGCACGGGGCCAGAGGCGAGCAGGTCCGGCGTGGCCACGATCCGCTCGCAGGACAGGAAGCTCCGGTCGGCCGCCTGGCAGAACAGGTCGTCGAAGTACGGGTCCGGACCGAGGTACTGCCCGTTGCCGTGCGGGTCGGCCCGGTTGAGGTGGATGAGCGCCGCGTCGAGCCGCAACGCCGGCATCGCGGTGAGCTCCTCGCCGTCGGCATACGGGGACCGGACCGTGCGCAGGCCGGGGTTGACCCTCAGCACGTCGGAGCCGAGGCCGGCCCGGATCGGCAGGAACGGCAGCCGGTGCGCGGCCGCGAGCAGGCCCCAGTGCATCATGCCCTCGTCCAGCTCGGTGAGCTCGACGGTGCCGGCCTGGCGGCCCAGCCGAAAATGCGGCTCGAGCGGGATCGTGTCCAGGGTGACGAAACCGCAGACCACCCGGCGCACGCGGCCGGCGGCCATCAGCAGCCCGACGTCGGGCCCGCCGTAGGAGACGATCGTCAGGTCCGTCAGGCCCGACCTGACGATGGCCCGGACCAGGGCCATCGGCTTGCGCCGGGATCCCCACCCGCCGATCCCGATCGTCATGCCCGAGCGCAGCTCGCCGGCGACGTCGTCGGGGCTGAGTATCTTGCTGGTCACGAGGGCCGGTCCAGGAACGCCTGGCGCGCCTCGTCGGAGACCCCGGTGAGGTTGAGCTCGAAGGTGAACCCCTGCTCGTACCGGTAGCTGCGCTTGACGTCGACCGGGTCGATGCCGTTCAGCGACTGCTTGGCCAGCCGGATGACGGCGGGGTTCTTGGCGGCGATCTCGCCGGCCACGGCCCTGGCCGCGGCCCGCAGCTCCGGCGGCGGCACCACCTCGAGCACCGAGCCGAAGGCGAGCAGCTGCTGCGCGGACACGGTGCGGCAGGTATAGACCATGGCGCGCATCAGGTGCTGCGGCACCAGCCGGGACAGGTGCGTCGCCGCGCCGAGAGCGCCCCGGTCGACCTCGGGCAGGCCGAACGTCGCGTCCGACGCGGCCACGACGATGTCGGCGTTGCCGGCCAGGCCGACGCCGCCGCCGAGGCAGAAGCCGTGCACGGCGGCGATGACCGGCACCGCGCAGTCGTAGACCGCGGCGAACGCGGCGAAGCAGCCGCGGTTGGCGCCGAGCAGGGCCTCGTGCCCGGGCGTCCGCTGCATCTGCTTGATGTCCACGCCCGCGCAGAAGCCGCGGCCCTCGGCCGCGAGGATGACCGCCCGGACGGCAGGGTCGGCGCCGGCCGCGGTCACAGCGTCGGCGAGCTCGAACCAGCCCTGGACGGGGAGCGCGTTGACCGGCGGGAAGTCGATGACGACCTCGGCGACGCCGTCATCGCTGCGCAGCTGGATTCCCATCGCGGCTTCCTGTCAACCGAGCGCTTGCTTCGGCAGCCTAACCCGGCCTAGCCGGCATCGACCAGGCCGTCGCGGCCCTGGGCGCGGCCCGACGTGCCGATGATCACGTCCGCCCCGGTCACGTCCTGCCCGGCCACGGCGAGCCCGGTCAGCAGGCCGGTGATCCACGCGATGCCCGCCACGCCGCCGCCGCCGAGGACCAGGGCCTGATCTCCCTGCATGGCCACTCCCCTTTCCCGGGTACGGCCGCATGTTACGCTCCCGGTAATTAGAACGTGTTCTATTAGGGGGCGCGGTGGTTGCCTCGATCAAGCCGCATCGCGATGAGATCGGCCTCGCCGACGGGCTGATGCTGATCGACGGGCAGTGGGTCGCGGCCCAGGGCGGCGAGATCTGGACGCACCGGCACCCCGCGACCGGGGAGGACGTGGCCTCGTTCCCCGTCGCCGCGCCCGCCGACGTGGACCTGGCGGTGCGCGCGGCCCGCCGGGCCTTCGACGACGGGCCGTGGCCGCGGGCCCGGGCCGGCGAGCGGATCCGGGTGCTGCGCCGGGTCGCGGACCTGGTCCGCGAGCACGGCGACGAGCTGCTGAAGCTGCAGGCGCTCGACAACAGCGTCCCGCTGAGCTTCGGCAGCGTCTACGCGACCTCGGCCGGCTTCGTGGCCGACGTGTTCGACCACCACGCCGGGTGGGTGGACAAGCTGGCCGGCGAGACGCTGCCGCCGTACCAGGGCGGCGACCACATGGTCATGACGCTGCGCGAGCCGGTCGGCGTGGTCGGCGCGGTGGTCCCGTGGAACGCGCCGCTGCTGCTGTCCGCGCAGAAGCTGGCCCCGGCCCTGGCCGCCGGGTGCACCGTGGTGCTCAAGCCGTCGGAGTACGCCACGTTCGCCGTGCTCCGCCTGGCCGGGCTGATCTCCGAAGCCGGGCTTCCGCCCGGGGTGCTCAACGTCGTCACCGGCCCGGGTGACCCGACCGGCGACGCGCTGATCCACCACCCGATGGTCAGCAAGCTGTCGTTCACCGGCAGCCGGGCCGTGGGCCGCAAGATCGTCGAGGCGTCCGCGGACGGGTTCAAGCGGGTCAGCCTGGAGATGGGAGGCAAGAGCCCGGCGCTGGTGTTCGCCGACGCGGACGTGGGCTCGGCCGCGGCGATCACGATGGGCACCGTCACCCTCGGCCTGTCCGGGCAGGTCTGCCTGGCGCAGACCCGGGCGCTGGTGCAGCGGGACGTGGCCGACGAGTTCCTGTCGATGGCCGAGATGATCGGCGGGATGGTCACCTACGGCAACCCGTTCGACCCCACGGTCACGTCGTCGCCACTGATCAACAGCAGGCAGATGGACCGGGTGCTCGGTTTGATCGCCCAGGGCCAGGCCGAGGGCGCCCGGCTGGTCTGCGGCGGCACCCGCGGCGAGGGCGACCTGGCCGCGGGCAACTTCGTCGCGCCGACGCTGTTCACCGACGTATCCAACGACATGAGCATCGCCCGGGAGGAGATCTTCGGCCCGGTGCTGTCGGTGATCCCGTTCGGCGACGAGGAAGAGGCGGTGCGGATCGCCAACGACACCGACTACGGGCTCGCGGCCACGGTCTGGACCAGCGACATCAAGCGCGCGATGCGGATGACCAGGGCCATCCGGGCCGGCACGGTCGGCATCAACGGCTACCAGCTCGAGCCGCACGCGGCCTTCGGCGGGTACCGCCAGTCCGGCCTCGGCCGCGAGGGCGGCCGCCCCGCCATCGAGTCCTACACCGAGCTGAAGACCGTCCTGCTCCCCACGACCGACGAAATGATGTAGCTCTCTGACCAGGCCGACGCAGGGGGAGGACCTGTCATGCAGCTGAGCACCGAGCGCATCCTGACCACGCACACCGGCAGCCTGCCCCGGCCCGCGGGCCTGCCGCTCGATTCTTCGCAACGGGATGCCGGCCAGCTGGCCGACGCGGTCCGGTCGGTCGTGCAGGCCCAGATCGACGCGGGGGTCGACGTGGTCAACGACGGCGAGGCGAGCAAGCCGAGCTACGCCACCTACGTGACCGAGCGGCTGACCGGGTTCGGCGGGGAGGGGCGGCCGATACGGCCGAAGGACTACGACGACTTCCCCGCGTGGGGCGAGCGGATGATGTCGGAGCGGGCCCGGTCGCGGCGGCTGACCAACCCCGCCTGCGTCGGGCCGGTGGCCTACCGCGACACCTCGCTGGTGGAAGCCGACATCGCCAACCTCAAGCAGGCCGCCGCCGGGCGGGACGTCGCCGACGTGTTCATGTCGGCCGCGTCCCCCGGCGTGATCGCGCTCTTCCACGCCAACCAGCACTACGGCGGCGACGAGGAGTACATCGCCGCCCTGGCCGACGCGATGAAGACCGAGTACGACGCCATCCACGCGGCCGGCCTGGTCCTCCAGCTCGACTGCCCGGACCTGGCCATGGGGTGGAACGTGGCCGGGATCGGCGGCACGCCGGAGGGGTTCATGGCCGCGGTCACCGCCCGGGTGGCCGCGATCAACCACGCCACCAGGGACATCCCGCCCGAGGCGATGCGGCTGCACCTGTGCTGGGGCAACTACGAGGGCCCGCACACCAGCGACGTCCCGTTGGGCCAGATCCTCGGCGAGGTGCTCAAGGCCCGGCCGGCCGCGATCTCGTTCGAGGGCGCCAACCCCCGCCACGAGCACGAGTGGGCGGTCTTCGAGGAGGTCACGCTGCCGGACGGCAAGGCCATCATCCCGGGCGTGATCGATTCCACGACCAACTACGTGGAGCACCCCGAGCTGGTGGCGCAGCGGATCGAGCGCTACGCGCAGCTGGTCGGCCGGGAGAACGTCCTGGCCAGCAGCGACTGCGGCTTCGCCACGTTCGCCACGTCCGCCACGGTCGACCCGCAGGTCACCTGGGCGAAGCTGGCGGCGATGGCGGAAGGGGCCCGGCTGGCCAGCCAGGCGCTCTGGGCCTGACCGGCTGGCGCGGCGGCCGCTACCCCTGGGGCAGCAGCTTGGCGTGGTCCCAGGAGATGACCCGGGCGGGCTCGACCACGTAGCCGAGGCGCTTGCGCGCGGTGTGCTCGACGTAGTCATCCGCCAGGCCGTCGTGCACGCCGGCCATGACGACGGCGATGCGGCGCCCGATCTCCAGCACGGCGGCTGGGTCCTCGACGGTCCGGACCACGCCCTGCACCTGGACGCCGCGCAGGTCGAAGTACTGCTCGCCGGCCTCCACCAGGCAGGTGACCCGCGGATCGCGCGCCAGGTTGAGCGCCTTCTGCGAAGCACGGTAGGTCCAGAACGCGATCCGCCCGTCCAGCATCACGTAGTACATCGTGACCAGGTGCGGGGTCCCGTCCCGGTTGATCGTGGCCAGCTGCAGCTTGCGGGACCCGGCCAGGAACGCGGCCACCTCGTCCGCGGCCATCGCGACCTTGTCGCGCTGCTTCATGACCCCGCTCCGGTCCGTTGTGGCCCTTGGTTTTCTGGGGTACGCGCGAAGCCTATGGTCTCGTCGGCCAGGGCCAGCGTGTCCTCGCACGCGAACCCGGCGGAGGGCGGGTCCTGCGGGCTGTTCTCGGACATCGGCCCCAGGGCGCGCTGCACGGCCTCGAGGGACCACATGCCGTCGGCGGAGCCGTGCTCGCGCGCGGTGAACACGGCCCGGATCCGCGGTGGCTCCATCACCGCGGCGATCCCGCCGTGCACCACGAATACCTGGCCGTTGATCCCGGCCGCGGCCGGGCTGGCCAGGTAGACCACCAGCGGCGCGACGTGCTCGGGGGCCAGCGGGTCCACCGCAGCGTCGGGCGGCGGGCCCATCAGGTCCGCGGTCATGTCGGTGCGCGCGCGGGGGCAGATGGCGTTGGCGCGCACGCCGTAGCGGGCGCAGCTGCGCGCGGTGACCACGGTGAGCGCGGTGATCCCGGCCTTGGCCGCGGCGTAGTTCGGCTGCCCGGGCGAGCCGAGCAGGAACGCCTCCGACGAGGTGTTCACGATCCTGGCGTAGGCCGGGGCGCCGGCCCGCTTGCTCGCCTCGCGCCAGTACGCGGCGGCGTGGCGGGTGGTCACGAAGTGGCCGCGCAGGTGCACCCGCAGCACCAGGTCCCACTCGTCGGCGGACATCGTGAAGATCATCCGGTCCCGGAGCACCCCGGCGTTGTTGACCAGGATGTCCAGGCCGCCGAAGGAGGCGAGGGCGCCGGCGACCAGGCCCTCGCCGGTGGACCAGTCCCCGACGTCGCCCGCGCAGACCACCGCCTGGCCGCCGGCCGCGATGATCTCGTCCGCGGTATCGTGCACCGCGGGCCCGGGCAGGTCGTTGAGCACCAGCCGGGCCCCGGCCCCGGCCAGCGCGATGGCCTCGGCCCGGCCCAGCCCCTGGCCTGCGCCGGTCACGATCGCGGTCCTGCCGTCCAGGGTCACGCCGTCGGCCATGGATGCTCCCTACTAGTAGCCGGGACCGCTCAGGATCCCGCCGTCGGCGACGAACTCGCTGCCGGTCGAGTAGGACGATTCATCGGAGGCGAGGAAGGCCACCAGCCGGGAGATCTCCACCGGCTCGGCGAACCGGGCGATGGGCAGCGACCGGAGAAAGGCGTCGCCGTCGACGCGATCGAAGGTCGCGGCCTGCTCGAGGGTCATCCTGGTCAGCACGCCGCCCGGATGCACCGAGTTGACCCGGATGCCGAACGGGCCGAGTTCCTGCGCGGCGACCTTGGTCATGCCGCGCACCGCGAACTTGCTGGCGCTGTAGGCCGACAGCCCGGCCGCCCCGGTGAACCCCTCGATCGAGGAGATGTTGACGATCGAGCCGCCGCCCGCGGCCTTCATCGGCTCGATCACCGCCTTCATGCCCAGCCAGCAGCCGACGGCGTTCACCTCGAGGATCCGGCGGAAGTCGTCGAGCGGCATCTCGGCGATGCTGGCGAACTTCAGCACCCCCGCGTTGTTGACCAGCACGTCGAGCCGGCCGAAGGCCTCAACCGCCAGCGCCGCCGCCGAGGCCCAGTCCGCTTCCGAGGTCACGTCGAGGTGCGCGTACCGGCAGCCGTCCGCGCCGAGCCCGTCGGCCACGTACTGGCCCCGGTCGTCGAGGATGTCGCCGGAAACGACGCGGGCGCCCTCGGCCACGAAGTGCCGCACGTGCGACTTGCCCATCCCCCGGGCGCCCCCGGTGATCAGCGCCACCTTGCCGTCGAGCCTGCCCATCTGTCTCCCTGGCCTCAGCTGGTGATTCCGTCGAGGAGCAGCCGGAGGAACCCGTCCACCACCTGGTCGGTGCTGCCTTGCGGAACCGAACTGAAACCTGTTCTACTTTAGTACCATCCACCGCTCGGCGAAGCGCCTACCTGCTTAGGGGTGCATCGAACATGATCAGTACGCGCGCGGCGCTGCTCTACGGACCCGGCGAGGACTACAAGATCGATACGGTCGAGGTCGATGAGCCGGGGCCCGGCGAGGTGCTGGTTGAGATCCGGGCCTGCGGCCTGTGTCATTCCGATGAGCACGTGCGGACCGGTGACCTGCCGCTGCCGCACTACCCGGTCATCTGCGGCCACGAGGGTGCCGGCGAGGTCTCGCAGGTGGGCGAGGGAGTGGCCTCCGTGGCGCCCGGAGACCACGTCGCGCTGGCGTTCATCCCGTCCTGCGGCTCCTGCGCTTCGTGCCGCGCCGGCCAGGCTTTCCTGTGCGACATGGGCATGAAGCTGTTCGACACCGGGATGATCACCGACGGTCGCATCGCGCACCGGATCGGAGGTGAGCCGGTGGCGCGGTTCTCGCAGCTCGGGGCGTTCTCAGAACGGCAGCTGCTGGCGGAGTCCTCGGTCGTCAAGGTGGACCCGGACATCCCGTGGCCGGCGGTTGCCCTGGTTTCGTGCGGAGTGGCCACCGGGTTCGGCTCGGCGGTGAACCGCGCGGGAGTTCGTCCCGGTGACACCGTGGCGGTCCTCGGCATCGGCGGGGTCGGGATCGGCGCGGTCCAGGGCGCGCGGGTGGCCGGGGCACGGCGGATCATCGCCGTCGATCCGGTCGAGTTCAAGCGCGAGCAGGCCCTGCGGTTCGGGGCCACGCATGTCTACCCCTCGCTGGACGAGGCCATCGCCGGGGTCGGCCAGCTGACGTGGGGGGCCATGTGCGACTCGGTGATCTGCACGTTCGGGGTCATGCGCGGGGAGCTGCTGGAGCCCGCGCTCACGCTGACGGCCAAGGGCGGCACGTGCGTGGTCACCTCGGTCGCGCCGATCGCGCAGGCCCAGGCCGATGTCAACCTGTTCCTGCTGGCCATGATGAACAAGGAGATCAAGGGCTGTCTGTACGGGGCGGAAAGCCCCCGGACCCAGATTCCCCGGCTGCTGAACCTCTACCGCGACGGCGTGCTGAAGCTCGATGAGCTGATCACCGAGACGTACCGGCTCGATCAGGTCAACCAGGGGTACGCGGATGTCGGGGCCGGGCGGATCCTGCGCGGGGTCATCACGTTCTGACGGCGCCGCGCGGCCGGCCGGTCACCCGGCCCGGCTGAGCTGGCGCACGAGCTTGGCGACGCCCGCGGCGTCGGTGCCGGGCGGGGGGACGATCGCGATGACCGGCGTGTCCAGGCCGCTGGCCTGGTACTCGGCCACCCGTTCCCGGCAGGCTTCCGGGGCGCCGTGCACGATGAGGTCATCGACCAGTTGGTCGCCGATCTTCTCCAGGGCGCCCTTGCGGTCGCCCGCCGCCCACGCCTCGCGCATTGGCCGCATGACCTCACCCCGGCCCAGCCAGTCGTGGAACGCGGCGTAGGCGGGCACGGTCATGTAGGCCGCGATCATCCGCCTGCCGATGGCGCGGGCCAGCCCGGCATCGGGCGTGGGGCAGACGAAGATCCTGGCGACCAGCTCGCAGCCGGCCCCGGCCACGGCCCGCACCTTCGGCACGTCGCCGGGAGCCAGCCAGTTCGTGATCGCCGCGTCGGCCTGCGTGGCGGCGAGCCGGATCATCTGCGGCCGCAGCGCGGCGAGCGCTAGCGCGGGCGGCGTGGCGGGCGGCGAGTCGAGGCGGAACCCGTTCACCCGGAACGTCGGGTAGTCCTCGGTGACCTTCTCCCCGGCCAGGGCCTGGCGCAGGAACCGCAGCATGTCACGGGCCCGCTGATAGGGCCGGTCGAGCTTGGCCGCGTTCCACTGCTCCACCACGACCGGGGATGAGGTGCCGATGCCGAATACGAAACGGCCCGGCGCGAGGCCGGCCAGCGTGGCGCCGCTCATCGCCATCAGGCCGGGCCCGCGGGTGTAGACGGGGACGATCGCGGTGCCGAGCCGCAGCTCGCTGGCCCACTGCGCGGCCAGGGCCAGCGGTGTGAACGCGTCGCTGCCGTTGACTTCGGCGGACCACGCGTCGGTGTAGCCGAGCGCGGGCAGCCCGGCGACGATCTCGCGCTGCTCGGCCAGGGCCATCCCCGGCAGCGGGAGCGTGATTCCCCATCGCGGCGTCGGATTCACGAGGCATCCTTTCCGTCCGGCCAGCCATGATCGCTACAAAGTGAACTCTTTCATCCTCCCCTTGGCTGCCCCGCATGCCCTGGGCCCGAGGTCGACAGATTGAAAGGACTCGTTGTTGCATCCCGCTCGCCCCGGCTGTGCCGCAGCGGCCCCCCGCGCCGCCTCATCGTGACAGGATGCGGGGCATGACTGCTCAGCCTCCAGATGAGCCGTTCGGGTCACTGTTCGATGATCCTGAGCTTGAGGCCGTGTTCGCCAGGGCCTCGCCCGCGGATACCCTCGCCGCCGTGCTCACCGAGGCGCGGGCGGTGCTGACCGAGGTCGACAGCCCGCTCGATGCCGAGTTGTGGGGCTCGGACATCCTGGCCGCGTTCGGTTCCGAACCCGGGCAGGCGGACGAGATCGTCTCGGCCGCCGAGCAGTCGGGTACCCCCGAGGCGCTGGCGACCCTGCGCGTGCTCGGCGCGGTCGGTTCCGGATCCCTGCGGGAGGCGGCTTCCGCCGCCGCCGACCGGCTCGGGGCCACGGGGGTCGGCGAGCCGGACTGGGCCGAGTCCATCGGCAAGCCGAGCCCGGGCCAGTGCTGGTCTTACGGCGACTGGGCCGGCCAGCAGGAGGCGGTGACCGCGAGCTTCTGGTACGCCAACCGGGGGCACGTGGTGTCGGTGCTGCTCGACCGGACCCAGGGCGGCGGCATCAAGAACGTCTGGGTCGGCGAGGCGGGCGACGTGCTCGAGCGGACCAGGGATCTGGCGGAGCTGGACCCGAAGATGATCTTCGAGATGATCACTAAGGCTGACGCGGGAGTCCGGATGAACCGGGCCATCGCCGCGGGGGAGTGCCCGCAGCGGCCGGAAGAGGTCAGCAGCGTGGCGTCGAGACGGGCCATCCTGCGGGCGCGGATCGCCCTGCTGAAGCCCTGACCCGGCTGATCACCGCAGTGTCTCGCCAGATGCGGCCGCTGGCCGCCGGCCGCTCCGCCGACGTTTATGACCTCGGCGGCGGGCGGATCCTGCGCCGGTACCACAACCGCGCCCGGTCGGCCGAGGGGGAGGCCGAGGTCATCTCGTGGGCCGGCGCCCACGGCGTTCCCGTGCCCGAGGTCTTCGACGTGGCCGGGCCTGACATCGTGATGGAGAAGGTGGACGGGCCGACCATGCTGGCCGACCTGGCCCGCCGCCCGTGGCGGCTGCTGCGCCACGCCGCGTGCCTGGCTCGCCTGCACCAGCAGGTCCACGCGGTGCCCGGCCTGGACAGGCTCCGCGCGCCGTTCGGCGACGGCGAGGCCCTGCTGCACCTGGACCTGCATCCCGCGAACGTTCTGCTGTCGCCGCGGGGGCCGGTGTTGATCGACTGGGAGGGAGCGGGCCACGGGCCGGCCGAGGCCGACCTGGCCTACTGTTGGGTGGTCGTGGCCCTGTCCACGGTTCCCGGCTCGGCCTGGCAGCGGCTCGTCGGCCGGGCCGGCCAGCGGCTGTTCGCCAACGCCGTCCTGAGGCATTCCGGCCTGGCCGTGGACGCCGGCTGGCTGGTCCGCGCCGGTCGCTTCCGGCTGCATGACCCGAACCTCCAGCCCGAAGAGGCGGACCGGATCCGCCGCCTGCTGGTCAAGCGCGACCAGCCCGGCGAGAACCTCAGGGGAGGCCGATGAAGTCGGCCATCTGCTATCCGGTGTTCCAGATGAGCACGCCCTCGCGGTGATCCGGCTACGCCGTGAGGGCCAGCGTGGCGCCTGCGGCGTCGGTCAGCCGGTGGCATCCGGCGCCGCCCCGGAACCTGGCCAGCGGGCCGCGCACCCTGGCCAGCGGCCCGTCCGGGCCGACCAGGATCGTGCCGTCCGCTCCGGCCGCGAAGAGTTCCCCGCCCATCCGGAGCAGGACCGGCCCGTCCCGGCTCGCGGAAATCGCCGTCCGGCCCCGGCGCAGCCCGTCCAGGACCGCGCCGGGGTCGTCGCCTTCGCACTCGACCCAGGTGGTCGGCGATCCGGGCGGGGCGTCATCACCGGGCCGGTGCCAGTCGCTGCCGCCCACCGGGATGGCTCCGGGGTCCCAGGCCAGCCACCAGGCGAGCGGCGTCGTCCAGTGCGGGTCAATCCAGCTCCAGTGCCAGATCTCGGCCAGGGGAGGGCGCCGGGCCATCGGGATGGTCCAGCTCACATGCCCGCCGATCGGGTGGTTGACGGACAGCAGCCCGCCTCTGCGCTCCGTGGCGTCCAGCCAGGAGTCGGCAGGCTCGCGGAAGTCGATCCAGCCGACGTCGCCGAGCGCGCCCGCGTGGCCAGCCGGTACCGTCACCTCCTGGCCGGGCAGCAGGATGATCTCGTGCGCCGCAGCGGCGGCCGGCAGCTCCGCGTGATGGCTGATCGTGTTGTGGTCGGTGATCGCGAGAAAGTCGAGGCCCTGGCCGACCGCGAACCTGGCCAGCTCCGGCACGGTCATGACGCCGTCCGAGTGCACGGTGTGCGCATGCAGATCACCCGCCAGCCAGCGCCGCCCAAGGCCGGCGGGCAGCTCGCGGCGGGGACGGCGGTCGGCCAGCGGGGGCAGCGGGTCGGGTGGCAGCGGCGGGACCAGCTCCCCGGGCGTGCTGCTGACCTGCACCGCTAGACGGTACTCGGCCCCGCCGGGTGGCACCCGGTGCAGCCCGATCATCATCTGCCAGGTGCCCGGCTCGATATCGCCGGGCAGGTAGCCGGGCGTGGCCGCGTCCGGGCTGATCACGAACGACCGGCGGGCCCCGCCGGACCAGCCGCGGAACCCCGAGGGCGCGACGCAGCCGAGGTCAAGGACGGCCCCGGAGCGCTCGTACTCGAGTTCCGCGCGCAGCCCTCGCGCACCGTCCGGGACCTCGACCGGCAGGTACTGCCACGGGGAGGCGAAACGATCCTCCAGGGTCCACCGCCCGCTGTGCCGCGTGATGACCATGTGCTCGGTTCAGTCCTCCGGCTCCTTGCGCGGGCGCCCGGGCCGGCGCACGGGGGAGACCTTGTCCGGCAGCCGTCCCGCCTCGGCGAGCGCCCGGCGCAGCATGAACTCGATCTGCGCGTTGGTGCTGCGCAGTTCATCGGCCGCCCAGCGGGCCAGCGCATCGTGCACCGCCGGGTCCAGCCGGAGGAGGATGTTCTTGCGCTCGGTCGCCACGCGTCGGCCCGGCAGGGTTACTGGTAGAGGGTGCCAGTGTTGACGACCGGCTGGGTTGAGTGGTCGCTGCACAGGACCACGAGCATGTTGCTGACCATGGCGGCCTTGCGCTCAGCGTCCAGTTCCACGAGCCCGTCGGCGTCCAGCCGGGCCAGCGCCGACTCGACCATCCCGACCGCCCCGTCCACGATCTTCTGGCGGGCGGCGACCATCGCGCCGGCCTGCTGCCGGCGCAGCATGGCGTGCGCGATCTCCAGCGCGTAGGACAGCCGGGTCAGCCGGGCCTCGATGATCCTTACCCCGGCCGAGGTCACCCGCTGGATGATCTGATCGGCCAGCTCGGCGTTGATCTCCCCGGCCGAGCCCCGCAGGGACAGCCCACCGTCGTGGTTGTCGTAGGGATAGTCGCTGGCAATCTGCCGGAGGGCGGCCTCGGCCTGGATCGCGACGAACTCGGTGACGTTGTCCACGCCGAACGAGGCCTTGGCGGTGTCCTCGACCTGCCAAACGACCACGGCGGCGATCTCGATGGGGTTGCCGTCGGCGTCGTTGACCTTCGCCAGCGGGGTCTCGTGGTTACGGATCTTGGTAGAGACCTTGCGCCGCTTGGCGTAGGGGTTAACCCACAGCAGGCCCTCGGTGCGGATCGTTCCGGTGTAACGGCCGAACAACTGGACCACGCGGGCCTCGCCGGGAGCCACCGGCGTCAGCCCGGCGATGATCCATAGCGCCACCGCTATCAGCACCGCGCCGATGGCGATCAGCGCCGTGTCAGACCCCGAGATGCCGGACGAAAGGAGCCCGATCCCGACGACCGCCACGGCAACGGCGACGCTGAGCCCCAGACGGCCCGGCAGCGTCCAGGCGAGGCGCTCACGGATCTCCGGGCTGGGCGGGCGCGGCGCCGCGGCGCCCGCCCGGTGCTAGCCGTGGCGCCCGTACCGGTGGCATCAGCACTCACCGACCGACCTCCTTAGCTGCGGACTGCACTATATTGATATCACCTTTTCTGCCGCATCCGTGGCCGCCTCGCGCGGCGATGCCCGCCGCGTTCAGGGACAGCGGCAACTACGCGCCGCTCCGGGCGGCGCTTTCCGGTGAGAGTAGCTAGGCCCGCGCAGCCCCGGACGGCCAGCCGAACGCGGCGAGATCGGGCTCGACCCAGCCCGCCCTGGCCTGCGGCGAGGCAAGGGCCGCCGCGGTGTAGTGCCGGGTGAGCAGGCGCTTGTCGAGCAGCGCCGGGTAGCGCTCGGCGAATGCGTCGAAGTCCGTGACCGACGGGTCGGCAGCCACGTGATGCGCGACGATCTCGGTCCACGCGCGGGTGATCGTCGCATGGTACTTCTGCGGCGCGTGGGCGGTGAGGCACCGGAGCCAGCTGCCGACCCGCTCGGCCGCGTGCGCCGCCCCGTAGCGGCGGATGGCGATGAAGGCCAGGTGGACGTGCTGGCGGTGCCGGAATGCCCCGCCGTGCCCGCCACCGGGCGCGCCGCTGGACGGGACGATCTCTTCCAGGATCTCGGCCAGTTCGGCTGGGATGGCGCGGGTCATCGGGGCAGCTCCGTCGGGGCGGGTCATCCGGGAACCTCGCTCAGGGCCTGGGCCACGACGCGGAATCCGGCCAGGTCGGCATCGCTGATCGCGGCCAGGGCCATCCGCTCCAGGTCTTCCGCGGCGGCGCGGGCCGCGTCGGCCACGCGCCGGCCGTCGGCGGTGAGCGACACCCGGAACGAGCGCCGGTCGGCCGGATCGAGTTCCCGGGTCACATAGCCCTTGCGGACCAGCCGGTCCAGGACGCTCGTCAGCGTGGTCGGCTTGGTCGCGGTGTCCGAGCCGAGTTCCCCGATGCTCCGGGTCCGGCCGTCGGCCAGGTTCGCGAGCACGTTGATCTCGGAGGCGGTCAGGTTCAGGTCGGCCAGCCTGACCGCGAGGGCGTCCAGCGTGGCATGGGTGGCCCGGTGCAGCGCCAGGATCAGGGAGCCAGAGTCATGCTCATGCACCACGAAAACAGACTATACGAGATCGTATTGATTGGCGAGACCCGCGTTACGAGCAACTCGACCAGTAGCCCGGGACAGCCGCCGGGCTACCGCTGGCCGGGGCCGCGAACTGTCCCGGCATGATCCTGGCGGATCCGGCCGGCGTTACCATCCACGAGTGGACGCGATGCTCGGGAGCTGTTCGCTGGAGGCGCTCAGGAAGCGGAAGAGCTACAAGTGGCGGACGTACCCGGACGATGTGCTCCCGGCCTTCGTGGCCGAGATGGACTTCGACCTGGCCGCGCCGATCGTCGAGGCCGCCACGGCCGCGATGGCCGCCGGCGACTGCGGCTACGGCCACAAGGGCGAACTGGGCGAGGCGTTCGCGGCCTTTGCCGCCAAGCGGCTGCGCTGGTCGCCGGATCCGGCCCGGGTCTACGCGGTCCCCGACGTCATGACCGCGATCTCCGAGGTGATCCAGGCGGTGACGCCGCCAGGATCCGGGGTAGTGATCAACCCCCCGGTCTACCAGCCGTTCTTCTACCGGATCAGGCTCGCCGGGCGGCGCGTCGTCGAGGCGCCGCTGCGGCGGGAGGAGGACGGCCGGTATGACCTGGATCCCGAGGCACTCGACCGGGCCCTCGCGGACAGCGACGTCCGCGCCTACCTGCTCTGCAGCCCGCACAACCCCGCCGGCCGGGTCTGGTCACGGCAGCAGCTGCTGACCGCGGCCGATATCTGCCAGAGCCGCGGCGCGTTCCTGCTGGTCGACGAGATCCACGCGCCGCTGGTACTGGCCGGCGCGGAGCAGGTGCCGTTCCTGTCGCTGAACCACGAGATTTCCGAACGCACCGTCGTGTTCACATCGGCCTCCAAGGCGTGGAACATTCCGGGGCTCAAGTGCGGCGTCGCGATCGCCGGATCGCCGCGGCTGGCCGCCGTGCTCGAGGAGCGCTGGGAGGCCCTGATCCCCGGCCAGGTCGGGGTGATCGGGTCGGTCGCGGCGTTCGCCGAGGCGCTGCCCTGGCTGGACGCGCTGCTCACGCAGCTCGACGAGAACCGCGGCCGGCTGAGCCGGCTGCTCGCCGAGCACCTGCCGAGGGTGCGGTACGTGCCGCCCGAGGCGAGCTTCCTGGCCTGGCTGGACTGCCGCGCGCTCGGCCTCGGCTATGACCCCGCGGCCGTGTTCCTGAGCCGGGGGCGGGTCGCGCTGAGCGGCGGCCCGGGCTTCGGCGCCCAGGGGCGCGGCTTCGCCCGGCTCAACATGGGCACCTCACCGGAGCTGATGGAGGAAGCGGTCCGGCGGATGGCCGCCGCCGTGCCCGCCTAACCGCTGGGGAGGCCGACGTGGCCAGCTCACGGGTATCCAGGCCCGACACCGAGATCGTGTTCGACCCCGCGACCTACGTCGACGGGGTTCCCTTCGACGCCCTGGCCCGGCTCCGCCGCGACCGCCCGGTCGTCTGGGTCGACGAGATCCCCGTGCTCGGCTGGCCTGCCGGGCCCGGCTTCTGGCTGGTGCTCCGCCACGCCGACGTCGAGTCGGTCATGAAGCGGCCGGGGCTGTTCTCCTCCTGGCTCGGCGCGACGCAGATCCGCGACCCGGGCACCCCGGCGGCGCTGGGCTACGTCCGCAACATGATGCTCAACATGGACCCGCCGGGGCATTCCCGGCTGCGGCAGCTGCTGGCCAGGTCGTTCACCCCGCGCGCGGTCGCCCGGCTGGATGAGCGCATCCGCGGGCACGCGCGGGCCCTGTGCGACCGGGCCTTCGCCGGCCGGCGCGGTGAATGCGACTTCGCCAAGGACGTCGCCGCCGACCTGCCGCTGCTGGCCCTGGCCGACGTCCTGGGCATGCCGGAACAGGATCGCTGGCTGCTGTTCGACTGGTCCAACCGGGTCATCGGCTACCAGGATCCCGACTACGCGTCGTCGGCCGACTTCGACCCGTCCGGCGGAACGCCGATGGCCGCCGAGGCGGTCGCGCTGCGGCCGGCCCGGGGGCCCGATGGCCGCATGCCCGATCCCCGCACCCGCGACGGCATGCCCGACCTCTACGCGTACGCCCACCTGCTGGCGGACGCCAAGCGGCGCCGCCCGGGGGACGACGTCATGTCGATCCTGCTGGCGCAGGTCGACGACGACGGCGGCCGGGTGTCGGTCGAGGAGTTCGAGAACATGTTCTGGCTGTTCGCGGTGGCCGGCAACGAGACGTTGCGTAACGGCCTGCCGGGCGCTGGCATCGCGCTGCTCGAGCACCCGCGGGTGCAGGACGAACTGCGCGCCGACCCCGGGCTGATGCCGCGAGCGGTGGAGGAGATGCTGCGCTGGTGGACGCCGGTCATGACGTTCCGCCGGACCGCGACCGCCGACTGCGAGCTCGGCGGGCAGCGGATCCGCGCGGGGGACAAGGTGGTGGTCTCCTTCACCTCGGCCAACCGCGACGAGTCGGTCTTCGCCGAGCCCGACCGGTTCGACATCCGGCGGCATCCCAACCCGCACCTGGTCTTCGGGCACGGGCCGCATTTCTGCCTCGGCTCCCACCTAGCCCGCGCCCAGATGCGCGCGCTGTTCGACGAGGTGCTCCGCCGCACGTCGGTGCTGGCCTTCGCGGGCGAGCCGTCCTACCTGCGCTCGAACTTCCAGCGGGGCGTCAAGCGGCTGCCGATCGCCTGGGCCGCGTAGCCGCCGGGATCGGCCCGCCGCCGTATCGCCGACGATGAATGTACCAACGGGCGCACTATAGGCCGTTGTGCTGAAGGGTAAACGGTGGTGCTGGCTGTGGCCTGCCGGGCCGGGCCGGGGTGTGCTAGCAGCGTCCATGACCTCTGATGCATGGATCGGCCCCGGCCGGTTCTCATCCACCGCGTGCGACCCTCCGGGCCATGGGGATCTAAGCAGCTATGGCCATGGCGCTCATGGCTTGCCGGGGCTGTCGAATTCTCCGCGTCGCGCTCCTGCGAGGAATGCGCGCCATCCGGCGGATGTGAACCGCAGGATCGCCGTTTCGGGGTTCTTGCTGTCACGCACGCCTACCTGGCCATCAGGCAGGCGCGCGACCTCGACGCAGTTGTTGTTGGCGAAGCTGTAACTCGACTTGATCCACATCGGGGGCTCCTTAGCCGTGGTAGTAGACATCGGGGGCCGTCAGCCCGTCACGCTGGCGGCGGTCGTGCTGCAGCACGATCGTGTGCTACCAGCCTGGGCGCTCATCTTGCACTCGCCTTGACGCCTGCCTTGCGCCCCAGGTCACGGGCCTGGCGGTCTGGGATCCGCCGGGAGATGCCGCTGCTTGCCGGCATGGTGGCCAGCCCGGCGTACACGTCAGCGCTGACGCCGTGCAGGGGGGCGTGATCGGGCCGCCATTCGCTGACCGGGACCACCCCGGGCGCCACCAGCGAGAGCCGTCCGGTCAGGGCGGTGACCTCAGCGTGGCTGCGGGCGGTGATCGCGGCTGGGACCAGCGCGTTGTACGCGGCCACCGCCGATGACACTGCCTGGGGGGCGAAGTCGGCCGTCAGGTGCGAGATCGCCACGAAGCTGCCCGGCGCTAACGCGCCGGCCAGGGTGGTCACCACGCCGGCCAGGTCGTCCGCGTCGGCGAGGAAATGCAGGACAGCGGCCAGGATGACGGCCGCGGGCCGGGTGAAGTCCAGGGTCTCGGCGGCGGCTTTCAGGATTGCCTCGGGGTTGCGCAGGTCGCCGCCGAGGTAGTCGCATGCCCCCTTGCGGGTGCTGGTGAGCAGGGCGCGGGCGTGCGCCAGCACCACCGGGTCGTTGTCCGCGTACACGACGCGGGACTCAGGAGCGATTCCCTGGGCCACGGCGTGCGTGGCGCCCGGCGCGGGCAGGCCCGGGCCGATGTCCAGGAACTGCCGGATCCCGCGTTCACCGGCCAGGTACCGCACCACGCGGCCAAGGAACGCCCGGTTTGCCTGCGCGCCGGCCACTACCTGCGGGCGATGCGAGGCAACCTCCTCGGCGGCCCTGCGGTCAGCTGCGTAGGCGTCCTTGCCGCCCAGCCAGTGAGCGTACACCCGTGCCGGATGCGGTACGGAGGGGTCAAAATGGGCATCGACCGGCGCGCCCCGGGAGCCTGCTGATGTCATGCCCCGGAACGGTAGTCACCGGCCGCGCGCGGATGTTTCCGCTGGGAAACGTTGTCAGATCAGGTTCATCCGCCAGGCCAGGCCGCGTAGGTCGTCGGCCGCCGGCCTCGCGGCGGGCGCGGGTGAGCATGTCCTGGACTAGGTCGCGGATGAGGGGGTTGTTGCGGGTCTGGGCGGATGACATCCGCTCGGCCTGGCGCATCTCCTGCACCGCCTGGGAATCGTTGCCGAGCATCGCGTAGGCGCGGGCCTTCTCCAGCCGCAGGCCGCGCGCCGGTTGTGCGAGGCAAGGTCCCTGGGCTCGACCTGGCCGGCGTAGGTAAGGGCGTCTTCGGCTTCGCCGGCCTCGATGGCCAGGCTGGTGCGCCACACGCCGACGTTGGCGGGGCCGAACAGTTCCCATGCTTGCGGGCGTTCTCCGGCGCGGGCGGCGAGGCGGGCGGCTTCGGCTGCCTGCTCGGCGGCGCCGTGGTGGTCGTTCTGGACCGCGCAGGCCAGGGCCGCTGAGAGCCGGAGCATCCCGTATGCCTCGTGCGCGAAGCGGTCGTCGCCGATGTGCGGTTCGACCTCGTCGGGGATCTGGGGGGTGATCAGCAGCGCCCTGGGCTTGTTCGCCGAGCTTCGGGAGTGCGCCCGGCCGTACGCCGCGGCGGCTTTCCAGACGGGATCATCGAGCAGTTCAGCGGCCTGGCGGGCACGCTCGCCCGCGATCCAGGCCAGGTTGGTCTCCCCGATCTGCCGCAGCACGCACGTGGCATCTGATCCGTACGCGCAGACCAGAAGGCGCAACGCGGAGCAGCGGTCCGGGCCGTCGCCGGACCCGGCGTGAACGCAAAGCTCGGCGATGGCGCCGCTGAGAAGCTGGATCACGGTCGCGTGATCGGCCGCGCGGAGCGCGGTGTCTGCCTGTGCGACTTCTTCTCGCAGAACATCGAGCGGGCGTGCCGGGATGTCGGGCGGGTCGTCTGGTGACGTGTCGAGCAGAGTTCGCTGCAACGGCGTGATGTTGTACATCTGGCCGTCCAGGCAGATCCCGGGCGCGGGCTCGCCGAGCAGGCCATCGGCCGACACTGACAGCGCCTCGGCGAGGGCGGCGATGTCCTGGCGGCGTTCCAGGCGGGCGTTCCCGTTCTCGATCTGCTCAGCCATCCCTTGGACCGGCCGGTCAGACCGGCGAGGTTTCCAGGCTGAGCCACGCGCACGCCGGGCCGCGCGCACGTTCTCCCCGATGCGCGGCTCGCCCTCACTAGAGCGTGCCATGGGCGGTTCCCTCCGGTCGCTCGGCTGCTTACTCACCAGGATAGTCCTCGTACCGCAGGGGCGGCGACTCCGCTGGTGCCCAGTAACTGCCTGCCCCGTGATCTCGGTCTGTGCTTGATCGTCTCCTCGCTGGCGTGGCTGCTGCGTCCGCCGTGGTTTCCCCCGCCGAGCCGAAGGCTCGTACGTCTTTGACCTTGACTTTGACCTGACGGTATGAACCTCAGCTGTTGAGCGGCGGAGCCGCGCGGCCCGAAGGGCCGCTCCCTGCACACAGGCCCAGCCGGTGATCACCAGAGCCACACAGTGGCCAACGCCCGGTAGGCCTGCTGTGCGGGGGTGTGCGGCGCTGCATGTACGTGGCCAGTCAGCTGGACGGTGAGAACTGCGGCGAGCGTGTTCAGGCGGTGTCGCCCTGCTCGAAGCTGGCGTTCGCTGACTGGTGGGCAACGACCGCGGCGGACCGGTGGGTGAAGGTCCCCGTGGCGGCGCTGGATCACCGCCGGTTCTGGGACGCGATGGACGCTGTCGCCCCGGAGCAGCTGCCGGAGATCGAGCGGCGGATCGGCCAGGCGGCCGCTGACCGGTTCGGCCTGGACCTGTCCGCGCTGGTGCTGGACATGACCAATTTCGCGACATTCATCGGCACCGGCAACGAGAAGGCGCCGATCGCGCAGCGCGGTAAGGCCAAGCAGAAGCGCAATGATCTGCGGCTGGTCGGCCTGGCGCTGGTGGTGACCCGCGACGGCGGGGTTCCGGTGGTCTCCCGCGCCTACCCGGGCAACCGGCCCGACGTCACCCAGTTCACCGCGGTCGTGGATGAGCTGGCCGCCCGCTATGCCGTCATGGCCGGGGACGGCGACGGGCTGACCGTGGTCTTCGACGCCGGGAACGACTCGGCGGCTAACCAGGATCACCTGGCCGGGCTCGGCCTGCATTTCGTCGCCTCGCTGCCGCCGTCGTGGCATCCGGACCTGCTGGCCATCCCCGCCAGCCGGTACCAGCCCGCCGGCCAGGACAGATTCGGCGGCCTGACCTATCACGAGACGACGGCGCAGGCGCTGGGCGGGCCGCGCCGGGTGATCCTGACCCACTCGCCCACCTTCCACGACCGGCAGGCCCGCGGCTCCGCCCAGACCCTCGCCAAGGCCGAGCGCCAGCTCACCGCCCTGGCCGCCCGGCTGGCCCGCGGCCACACCCGCCGGCCCCGCGACCAGGTCGAAGCCGAGATCGCCGGCATCCTGGCCCCTCGCTGGGCCAGCCGGGTCCTGCAGGCCACGCTCACCGGCGGCCGGCCTGCGGCCTCCGCCTGACCTGGCACGCCGACCAGCAAGCCCGCCAGGCCCTGGAAGCCGAGTACTTCGGCAAGCGGATCCTGTTCACCGACCGCGACGACTGGCCCGCCGCCGAGGTCATCGCCGCCTACCGCTCCCAGGCCGACGCCGAAGCCGCTTCCGCCAGCTCAAGGACCCCCGCGTCGTCTCCTTCAGCCCGATGTTCCACTGGACCGACCAGAAGATCCGCGTGCACGCCTTCTACTGCGTGCTTGCCCTGACCGTCGCCCACCTCATGCGCCGCCAGGCCACCCAGACCGGGCTCGGCATGTCCATCCGCGAGCTCCTGCACACCCTCGCCGGGATCCAGGAAACAGTCATGATCTACCCCTCCGCCGGCGGCCGGCCCAAGGCCCGGCGCATGCTCACCGACCGCGACCCCGCCCAGCAGCACCTGTTCGAGGTCTTCAACCTCAGCGCCCGCGCCCCCCGCGCTTAGGTCATACACACTGCCCGCCAAAACCACAGCTGACCAGCCAACCTCCAGAAGACGATCAAGAAAGCCCGGAAACTCAAGCTAGGCGACCCAGGCCGGGACCAGCTTGTCGCCGTCGGGTACGGCACACCCGGGCGCGACCCTGGTGCCGTCGAGGGTGTAGGCGCGGGTGCCGGCCGGCGCGACGGCGATGGCGGCGAAGCCTGTCGCCGGGTCCGCGCTCACCCGGCGCGGCACATCGGCCGGCAGGATGAGGGTGTCGCCCGGACCGACCGTGAGCACCTGGCCGTCGAGCTCGACGGCCGCTCCGCCGTCCAGCACGGTCCACACCTGCTCGGTGTCGATGGCGTGCAGCGGCCCGGCCTGGCCGGGCCGCATGTCCACGCGCCAGACGGCCTGTCCGGCACCGCCCTGTGCCGGCGACGCGAGCGTGGTCATGACCGCGTTGGGGGTCTCGGTGCGGCGGGTCTCGGCACGGCGGATGACAGGCATCGCGGAACCTCCTAAGGTAGACAACATGGTTGTCGAATGTGCGATGAGCGAAACGGTAAACCTGGTTGTCGTTTATGTCAACTGAGGCTGGGTCAGCCGAGGCACTGCCTGCTGCGGCCGTGCCTGCCGAAGGCGGGTCAGCGGCCAAGTCAGCCGGGGCCGTGCCTGCCGAGGCCGTGCTGGCCGGGGCCGACCCGCCCGGCTTCGAGCTGCCGCTACGGCTGCTCCTGGGCTTCCGCGTGCTCATCGACGAGCTGCACGCCGAACTCGCCCGCCAGGGGCATCCCGGCCTGCGGCCGATGCACGGGTTCGTGTTCCAGGCGATCGGCCCGGGCGGCACCACCGCGGCCGGGCTGGGCCGCCGGCTGGGCATCTCCAAGCAGGCCGCGGGCAAGACCATCGACGCGCTGGAGCAGCTCGGCTACGTCGAGCGCGGGCCCGACCCGGCCGACGCGCGGCGCAAGGTCGTGCGGCTGACCGGGCGGGCCGTCGACGCGCTCGAACGGTCGGCGCGGATCTTCGACGACCTGCGGGCCCGCTGGGCCGAGGTCATCGGGGCGGAGCGGCTGCGCGCGATCGAGGCCGACCTGCGCAAGGTCACGCCGTCGGACGCCTTCCGGCTCGATGTCCCAGGCTGGTTCGCGCGGTCGCTGGCCGGCGCTCAGTGAGCCGGGCCGGAATGGCCGGCGCCGCGGCCGGGTTCTCACCGGCATGACTACAACTCGGCAGACGGGCGGGGCCAGCCCGGTGGACTTCGCGGCCTTCGGCGACTACGGGGACTTCCGGCGGAAGCAGACGGCCAGCGCGGCGCGCCAGCCCGGGGAGTTCGTGCGCCCCGCCTACCCGTTCCGGGGCCGGATCACCGCGGACGGCTCCAGCGGGTATCCGGCCACGCCCGGCCGGTACCACCTGTACATCTCGTGGGCCTGCCCGTGGGCGCATCGGACCGCGATCGTGCGCCAGCTGCTCGCACTGCAGGACGTCATCTCGCTCTCGGCGGTGGACCCGATCCGCGACGGCCGGGGCTGGGCGTTCCGCGAGGGCCCCGGCTATTCGCTCGATCCGGTCAACGGGTTCGCGCTGCTGCGCGAGGCCTACGAGGCGACGGAGCCGGGCTACGACGGGCACATCTCGGTTCCCGTGCTGTGGGACCGGGAGACCAGCCGCATCGTCAGCAACAACTTTCCCGACATCACGATCGACCTCGACACCCAGTTCGGCGCTTACGCCAACGGTGACTATGACCTCTACCCGGAGCGGCTGCGGCCGGAGATAGACGCGATCAACGCGACCGTCTACGAGAACGTGAACAACGGTGTCTACCGGGCGGGCATGGCCACCACCCAGGAGGCCTATCACGAGGCGGTGACCAAGCTCTTCGCGACCCTGGACGAGCTCGAGGAACGGCTGGCCGGCCGGCGTTACCTGCTCGGCGAGGCGATCACCGAGGCCGACGTCCGGCTGTGGGTGACCCTGGCCCGGTTCGACGCGGTCTACCACTACCACTTCAAGGCCAACCTGCGGCGGCTCACCGACTACCCGAACCTATGGGCGTACGCGCGCGACCTCTACGCGCTGCCCGCGTTCTCCGGCACCACCAACTTCGACCACATCAAGCGGCACTACTACACCACGCATCCGCACATCAATCCGAGCCGGATCGTCCCCGACGGCCCGTTGCTGGATTGGGACATCCCGCACGGCCGGTCCCGGTCCTGACCCGAAACGTTTTGCCCTGTTCACCGGTCTCGTGGCGTGCGAAGGTTGGGGAAGGCTGCTCATGGCCTGGTGAGTGGAGGGGACCGATGGGCAGGGATGTCCCGGCCATCAGCGTGAGCCAGCAGGACCGCCGTGCCTATCGGGAAAAGGTGCGCAGCTGCCTGGACGTGTTCGCGCGGATGCTGCGTGAGTCCAGGTTCGACACCGAGCCGCTCCAGGTGGGGCTGGAGATCGAGCTGAACCTGGTCGACGAGGCCGGCCTGCCCTCGATGAAGAACGCCGAGGTGCTCGGCGCGATCGCCGACCCGAACTGGGCCACCGAGCTCGGCCAGTTCAACCTGGAGATCAACGTGCCGCCGCGGCCGCTGGTCGGCGATGCCCTGGCGCAGCTGGAGAAGGGCGTGCGGGCCAGCCTCGATGACGCCGAGCGCCGCGCCCGCCAGGCCGGCAGCCACCTGGTGATGATCGGCATCCTGCCCACGCTGTGCGAGAGCGACGTCGCCGCGGCGGCCATGTCGCCGAACCCGCGGTACCTGCTGCTGAACGAGCAGATCTTCGCGGCCCGGGGCGAGGAGATGCGGATCTCGATCGAGGGCGCCGAGCGGCTGCTCACCCACATCGACACGATCATGCCGGAGGCCGCCTGCACCAGCGTCCAGTGTCACCTGCAGGTGAGCCCGGAGGCGTTCGGCAGCTACTGGAACGCCGCCCAGGCCGTCGCGGGCGTGCAGGTGGCGGTCGGCGCCAACTCCCCGTTCCTGTTCGGCCGGGAGCTGTGGCGGGAGACCAGGCTCACGCTGTTCGAGCAGGCGACCGACACCAGGCCGGACGAGCTCAAGGAGCAGGGCGTCCGGCCGCGGGTGTGGTTCGGCGAGCGCTGGATCACGTCAGTGTTCGACCTGTTCGAGGAGAACCTGAGGTACTTCCCCGCGCTGCTGCCGCTCGTCGACGACGAGGACCCGGTCGCGGCGCTCGATAATGGGCAGGCGCCCCAGCTGGCCGAGCTGACGTTGCACAACGGCACGATCTACCGGTGGAACCGGCCGGTATACGCGGTGATGGACGGCCTGCCCCACCTGCGGGTAGAGAACCGGGTGCTGCCGCGGCCCCACGGTCGCCGACATCATGGCCAACGCCGCCTTCTACTGCGGCGTGGTCCGCGCGCTGGCCGAGGCCGAGCGGCCGCTCTGGACGCAGATGTCGTTCGCGGCTGCCGCCGACAACCTGACCGAGGGCGCCAGGCACGGCATCGACGCCAGGCTTTACTGGCCCGGGCTCGGCGAGGTCCCCGTGACCGAGCTGGTGTTGCGCCGCCTGCTGCCGATGGCGTTCGACGGGCTCGAGAGCTGGGGCGTGGACCCCGATGACGCCAAGCGCCTGCTCCGCATCATCGAGCAGCGCTGCCTGTCCGCCCGGACCGGGGCCACCTGGCAGGCGGAGGCCGTCCGCGCGCTCACCGACCGGCGGCACGCCGACCGGCCGGAGGCGCTGCGCCTGATGACGCTGGGCTACATCGAGCGCATGCAGACCAACGAGCCCGTGCACTCCTGGCTGCCGATGTAAGACCGGACAGTCAGGCGTCCAGGCCGAGGGTAAAGGTCGGCTTGGGCGAGGTTTCCGGCAGCCGGTGCTCGTCGGCCAGGCGGCGGATGCCCGTGCCGGTGGCCAGGAACTCGGTGGCGTGCTCGCCCCAGACGTGGTTGGAGACGGTGATGCTGACCCCGACGATGCCCGACGACCGCGCCTGCGTGGCCTCGGCCTGCATCCGGGCCAGGGCCAGCTCGCGCGCCTCGTAGACGCCCTGGGTGAACTGGAGCATCTCCTGGTTCTGGCCGGCTTGCCGCAGCGCCTGCATGGCCGACTGGTGCGCGATGTGGTACACGCACGTGCCGAGCACGAACGCGACCGGCACGGCGCCGGCCGCGAGCAGCCGGAAGAAGTCCTGCGCGGACAGGTCCGAGGTGAACGCGCGGCCGTCGGGGGCGCGATGGGCGCCCTCGCCGGTCAGGTGGCGGACCGCGGTCCCGGTGGCGACGAACTCGAGCACGCTCTGGCCCCAGGCGTACATCTGCAGCCGGAGCTGTACCCCGACGATCCCGTCGGCGCCCAGATGGTCGGCCTCGGCCTGCATCCGGGCCATGGCCAGCTCCCGGGCGCTGTACATGGCCTGCGTCAGGACCTGGAGTTCCTGGTTCTGCGACCAGCGCCCGACCTGCAGTCCCACGTGGTAGATCGACGAGCCGACCACGAAGCCGAGCGGCTCGAACCCGGCCTCGCCGAGCAGCACGTACTCGGACACCGACAGGTCGGAGGTGAACACCCCGGCCGGATCGGCGCCCGCGGTCTGCGCCAGCCTGCTGTCGGCCGCCTGCGGCTCCCACGTGGCCGTATCGCCCGAGGCCGGCTTCCGAATATCGGCATCACGCCTCCAAGGTCCGGACTTCCTGGGCAGAAGCAGCCTATTCCCGCGGCCCGGCGGGACGGGCGGCATCCGGGTTCTGGATGGCCGAGTCGAGGGTAAGGTCCTCACTGTGCTCCTGGGTCACACTGGTGAGGATGACGTCCACGATCGCATCCTGTCAGGCGGCGCGCGGCCGGCGCCCCTAGCATTGAGTCCCTCATCCTCCCCGCCGTAAATGGCTGGGATTCCAGCCTCTACGCGGAAGGAGCAGAGGTTGAGGTTCGCGGCTCATCCGCCCGCCCAGCGGCGAGCGTCCCCGCGCGTCACCGCATGCCCTGCGGCGATATTCCTGGCCGCGTTCACGTCAGCGTTACCGGTGTATCCGCAGGCCGCGCAACGGTAGATAGCTTGGCTCTTGCGACTCTCCGCTGCTACATGCCCGCACGCCGAGCACTGCTGACTGGTGTCGCGGGGCTGATCTTCTCGACTCGGCCGGGGGCCTTGTCCTCCAGTCGTCGCACGCAGACCCCACCCGCTGGCCAGAATGCCACGATTGAGCCCGGCCTTCTGCCGGACGCCCCGTCCGGGGCGCTCCGCGGTACCTCGTGCCGAGCGGGTCATGCCGGGGATGTGCAGATCCTCGACCCGGATCACGTCGAACTGCCGTGCCAGGGCCGTCGAAGTTTTCTCGGCCCAGTCCTTGCGTCGGTCGACCTCGCGAGCCTTCAGCTTCGCGAGCGCGTCCTAACGCGCGCACGCCGTTTGGAACCTTTCCCGGCACGGGCCAGCTTGCGCTGCAGCCGCCGAAGCCGTGCTCGTTCGCCGGGGCGCAGGCCGGGACACCACAGAAGCTCGCCTGTAGACAAGGCCGCCGACACCGCCACCCCTCGGTCGATACCCACGACCTCGCCGTCGCCGGGTCCAGAGATAGGTTCGGGAAGGTGGCGAACGCGATGTGCCAGCGGTCGGCCCGGTCACGAGTGACCCGGTAGGACTTGGCTGCCGGGACCGGGCGAGACCAGCGGAACCGCACCCACCCGGCCTTGGGATCCAGACCTCTCCAGTATTGCGGGACAGTCGCCGGATGTGAGCGGGTTTGACCGCGACGATCCGGAATCCTTCATCCCGGCGAGCCTTGCGCCAGGTGGGCTTGCCGTGGGTACCGGCGAAGTAATTCACCATCGCATGGCGAAGTCTCGCAAGGCCTGCTGCTGCACCATCTGGCTGCCGCCACTCAGCCAGTCGGACGCGCGCGGGCCTGGGTCAGCTGGACTGCCTGTGCGCAGTAGCCGGTGCGCCCTTGCGGCCGGGGCGCCACCAGGACTGCTGCTCGACGGCCAAGTTCCACACATACCGGGCGTGGGCGCAATGCTGGGCGAGGATGATCTCCTGCGCTGGCGCTGGCATCACCTGTACCTGGACACGAATCGAATCTAATAACGACCGCCGACATATCCGGGGAGGTGACGCGGCGTTTCCTTCCTAGCCTGAAGGCCGGAGTCGCTACGCCGCGGATCCCATGAGCCGCGTCGCGCACCCCGCCGGCCCGCGTCACGCCGACGTGCTGCCGCCCGACCACCCGCCGCTGCCGCCGCGTGACGTCAACGCGCTCGACCCGGCCATCTGGCCGCGCACCGCGCACCGCGCCGGCGGGGCCCTGGTGCTCGGCGGCGTGGACGTGCGCGCTCTCGCCGCGCAGCACGGCACCCCGGTGTTCGCGTGCGACGAGGCCGACTTCCGCAGCCGGTGCCGGGACTTCCGCGAGGCGTTCGGCGACGGCGCCGGGGTGTTCTACGCGGCCAAGGCGTTCTGCTGCCGGGCGGTGCTGCGCTGGGTCAGCGAGGAGGGCCTCGGCGTGGACGTGTGCACCGGTGGCGAGCTCGAGGTCGCGCTGCGGGCCGGGGTCGGGCCGGAAATGATCACGTTGCACGGCAGCAACAAGCTGCCCGAGGAACTCGAGCGCGCGGTGACGGCGGGTGTCGGGCACATCGTGCTCGACTCCTTCGACGAGATCGGGCGCCTGGAACGGATCGCCGCGCGCAGCCCCGCGGCCCGGCCGAGGGTCCTGGTGCGGGTCACCACCGGCGTGGAAGCCGCCGCGCACGAGTTCGTGGCGACCGCCCACGACGACCAGAAGTTCGGCTTCTCACTCGCGTCGGGCGCCGCTGACGAGGCGGTCCGGCGGGTCCTGGCCAGCGGGGTGCTCGAGTTCGCCGGCCTGCACTCGCATATCGGGTCGCAGATCTACGACACGGCCGGCTTCGACGTGGCCGCGCACCGGGTGCTCGAGCTCGCCGTCCGGATCCGCGAGTCCCGCGGGATCGAGATCGGCGAGCTGAACCTGGGCGGCGGCTTCGGCATCGCCTACATGCCGGGCGACGACCCCACCGACATCAAGGTTGTCGCGCAGAATCTCCGCGAGATCCTAGACGCCCAGTGCCGGGCGGCCGGCCTGGCCCGGCCGCGGCTGACCGTTGAGCCCGGCCGGGCGATCGCCGGGCCCGGGACGGTCACGCTCTATCAGGTCGGGACGGTCAAGAACGTGGACGGGCTGCGGACCTACGTCAGCGTGGACGGCGGGATGAGCGACAACATCCGCACCGCCCTGTATGACGCCGAGTACACCTGCGTGCTCGCCTCGCGGGAGTCGGCGGCGGAGCCCACGCTGTGCCGGCTGGTCGGCAGGCACTGCGAGAGCGGGGACATCGTGGTCAGGGACGCGTACCTGCCGGCCGACGTGACCGTGGGCGACCTGATCGCCGTGGCCGCCACCGGCGCGTACTGCCGGTCGATGGCCAGCAACTACAACCACGTGCCGCGCCCGGGGGTGGTCGCCGTCCGCGACGGCGCGACCAGGGTCCTGCTGCGCCGGGAGACCGCCGACGACCTGCTCCGGCTGGACGCCGGGTGAGGTCCGGCAACTTTGTCCGGAGGGACGCCGGATGAACGACGACAACCTGGTCCGGATGGATGCCGGGTGAGGTCCGGCAACTTTGTCCGGAGGGCCGCCGGATGAAAACAGCGTCGGTCACGCTGGCCGACGGCCGTGAGCTGATCTACTTCGGCGAGTCCGCCGACTGGGCGGCCGGGTACCCGGATCAGCGGGAGATCGGCCGGGTCGAGGTCTCGTCGCAGGTGCGTTATGACCCGCTGCTCGGCGAGTGGGTCATCATCGCCGGCCACCGGCAGGACCGCACCTACCTGCCGCCGGCCGACCTCTGCCCGCTCGATCCCTCACGGCCCGGGCGGCTGACCGAGATCCCCGCGCCCGGCTACGAGGTGGCGGTGTTCGAGAACCGGTTCCCCTCGCTGGTCACCGCGTCGGCCAGGTCCGCTCACGAGGAGGTGGCCGGGGACGGGCTGCTGCCTACCCGCCCGGGTGATGGCCGCTGCGAGGTGGTCTGCTTCAGCCCCGACCACACGGCGTCGTTCGCCGACCTGACCCACGACCAGGCGGCCCTCGTGCTGGCCGCCTGGACCGACCGCAGCGCGGCCCTGGCCGCGCGGCCCGGGGTCGAGCAAGTCTTCTGCTTCGAGAACCGCGGCCAGGAAATCGGGGTGACGCTGACCCACCCGCACGGCCAGATCTACGCCTACCCGTTCGTCACCCCGCACACCTCACGCATGCTCGCGACGAGCGCGGCCTACCGGCGGGACACCGGCCGGAACCTGTTCGACGACGTGCTCGCGGCGGAGCTGGTCGACGGGTCGCGACTGGTGATCGGCCGCGAGCACTGGATCGGGTTCGTGCCGCACGCCGCCCGCTGGCCCTACGAGGTGCACCTCTACCCGCGCCGCCGGGTCCCGGACCTGCAGGAACTGACCGAGGCCGAGCGGGACGACTTCTGCGGCGCGTACCTGGACCTGCTGCGCCGGTTCGACCGGCTCTTCGGCACCCCGGCGCCGTACATCTCCGGCTGGCACCAGGCACCCGCCGGGGCGGGCCGGGAGGACTTCGCGCTGCACCTTGAGCTGTTCACGATCCGCCGCGCGCCGGGCAAGCTGAAGTACCTGGCCGGCTCCGAGTCGGGCATGGGCGCCTTCACCAACGACATAACGCCCGAGGCCGCGGCGGCCACCCTAAGAGAGAAGGCATAAGGCATGAGGCTGCTTGTCACCGGAGGCGCCGGGTACATCGGGAGCGTCGTCGCGGCCCAGCTCGTCGACGCCGGCCACGATGTCGTGGTCCTCGACGACCTGTCCACCGGCCACGCGGACGCGGTACCCCCGGACACCGATTTCCGCCGCGGCACGATCCGCGAGGACGCCAGGGCGGTGCTCGGCACCGGGATCGACGCGGTGCTGCACTTCGCGGCCAAGTCGCTGGTGGCCGAGTCCGTTGCGTATCCGGCGCGGTACTGGGAGCACAACCTCGGCGGCACGCTAGCGCTGCTCGAGGCCATGCGCACGGCGGGAACCCGCCGGATCGTGTTCTCCTCGACCGCGTCGGTCTACGGCGAGCCGGAGCGGATCCCGGTCACCGAGACCGACCCGGTCCGGCCGACCAGCCCGTACGGCGCGTCCAAGCTCGCCGTGGATACCGCCCTGGCCGAGTACGCCCGGATGCACGAGATCGGCGCGGTCAGCCTGCGGTACTTCAACGTCGCCGGAGCGCACGCGGACGCCGCGGGCACCTGGCGCGGCGAGCGTCACCGTCCCGAGACCCACCTGATCCCCACGGTGCTCGCGGCCGCGCGCAGCGGCGCGGACGTCCAGTTGTTCGGCGACGACTACCCCACGCCGGATGGGACCTGCATCAGGGACTACATCCACGTGTCGGACCTGGCCCGGGCGCACCTGCTGGCCCTGGAGGCCACCGTTCCCGGCTCGCACGCGGTCTACAACCTGGGCTCAGGGACCGGCTACTCCAACCGCGGGGTGCTCGACGCGTGCCAGGAGGTGACCGGCCTGGACCTGCACGTGCGGGTGGCGCCGCGGCGGCCCGGCGACCCGGCCGTACTGGTCGCCTCGTCCGAGGCCATAGCCGCGGACCTCGGCTGGCACGCAGAATGCGACCTGCGCCGCATGGTCGCGGACGCCTGGACGTTCGCCCAGCTCGGGCAGGAAGATAACAGGGTGGCCAGGAGTGACGCGGGGTAATGGCGGGGTGATGGCGTGGTGACCGCGGGGTGACCGAGCCCGGTGCCGCCGACCGGGCCGCCGACTGGTTCGCCGAGTGTTACGGCACCGAGCCCGAGGGCGTCTGGCACGCCCCGGGGCGGGTGAACCTGATCGGAGAGCACACCGATTACAACGAGGGCTTCGTGCTCCCGTTCGCCCTCGGGCAGGGGGTCCGCGCCGCGGTGTCCCGGCGCGACGACGGGTGGCTGGACCTGCGCTCGCGCCAGGTCCCCGCCTCGCCGGCCACGGTGGCGCTGAGCAAGCTCGCCCCGGGCTCGGTCACCGGCTGGGCGGCGTACCCAGCGGGAGCCGCCTGGGCGATCCGGGAAGCCGACTACCCCGTGGGCGGGGCCAGTGTCGCGATCGACGCGGACCTGGAACGCGGTGCCGCGCTGTCGTCCTCCGCCGCCCTGGAATGCGCGACGGCGCTGGCGCTCACCGAACTGCACGGGCTGAGCGTGCCGCGGCCCGAGCTGGCCACGCTCGCCCGCCGCGGCGAGAACGAGTTCGTCGGGGTCCCGACCGGGATCATGGACCAGTCCGCGTCCCTGTTCGGCCAGGCCGGCCAGGCCCTGCTGCTGGACTGCCGCACCGGGCAGGCCAGCGACGTCCCGCTCGATCTCGAGGCGGCCGGGCTCCTGCTGCTGATCATCGATACCCGGGTACAGCACGCCCTGGCCGACGGGCGGTACGCGGCCCGCCGCCGTGCCTGCGAGGATGCCGCCCGGCTGCTCGGCGTGCCCTCGCTTCGGGACGTAACGGACCGTCCCGAAGCGGTCGAGCAGATCGCCGATCCGCTGCTCCGGCGCCGGGCCAAACACGTGATCACCGAGAACGCCCGCGTCCTGGAGACCGCCGGGCTGCTGCGGGCGGGACAGGCCGGCCGCTGCGGCCCGCTGCTGACCGCCTCCCACGTCTCGCTCCGCGATGACTTCGAGGTCTCCTGGCCGCAGGCCGACGTCGCGGTCGAGGCGGCGCTCGCGGGCGGTGCGCTGGGCGCGCGGATGACCGGCGGCGGATTCGGCGGGTCGGTGATCGCGCTGGTCCAGGAACGCCACGGCGCGAGCGTCCGCGTCAGCACCACCGACGCGTTTGCCGGCCACGGCTGGCCGCCACCGCGGTTTCTCGATGCCTGGCCCTCGGCCGGCGCCAGCCGGCTGCGCTGACGCAGCCTCGCCCGCGGCTCCGCCCGTGCTCGCGCTGGATAGCCTTGTCGGGACGCACCAGGCGGTAGGAGGACGGTCATGGGAGAACTGCGGGTGGCGCTGCTCGGCTGCGGCGCGGTGGGCTCGCAGGTGTTCCGCCTGCTCGGCGAGCAGGCGGGCGATCTGGCCGCGCGGGTCGGCGCGCCGCTGCAGGTGGCGGGCGTGGCGGTGCGGGACCCGGCCGGCCGGGCCCGGGCCGCCGGAGTCCCGGACGAGCTGATCACAACCGATGCCATGGACCTGGTGACCCGTCCCGACGTCGACATCGTGGTCGAGATGATCGGCGGCATCGAGCCCGCGCGCTCGCTGCTGCTGGCCGCGATGCAGACCGGCAAATCGGTGGTGACCGCCAACAAGGCGCTGCTCGGCGCCGACGGCGCGGTGATGCACGCGGCGGCCCGCGAGCACGGCGCGGACCTGTTCTACGAGGCCGCGGTGGCCGGGGCGATCCCGCTGCTGCGGCCGCTGCGCGAGTCGCTCGCGGGCGACGCGGTGCGCCGCGTGCTCGGGATCGTCAACGGGACCACGAACTACATACTCGACAAGATGGACTCCTCGGGCGCGGAGTTCGGCGAGGCGCTGAAGGAGGCGCAGGCGCTCGGCTACGCGGAGGCGGACCCGACCGCCGACGTGGCCGGCTTCGACGCCGCGGCCAAGGCCGCGATCCTGGCCAGCCTGGCCTTCCACACCAGAGTCACCGCCGACGACGTCTACCGGCAGGGAATCACGGCGGTGACGGCTGCCGACATCGCCAGCGCCCGGGCGCTCGGCTGCGTGGTCAAGCTGCTGGTGATCTGCGAACGGTGTGACGGCGGGATCTCGGCCCGGGTGCACCCGGCGATGATCCCCCGCGAGCACCCGCTGGCCTCGGTGCGGGAGGCGTACAACGCGGTGTTCGTCGAGGCCGAGTCCGCCGGGCGGCTGATGTTCTACGGCGCGGGCGCGGGCGGCGGGCCGACGGCCAGCGCCGTGCTCGGCGATCTCGTGGTGGTCGCGCGCAACCGCGTCGCCGGGATCCGCGGCCCGGACGCGCCCAGCTACGCGGAGCTTCCGGTGCTGCCCATGACCGACGCGCTGACCCGGTATCACGTCGCGCTGGACGTGGCGGACCGGCCGGGCGTGCTCGCCCCGGTCGCCGAGGCGTTCGCCCGGCACGGCGTGTCGATCAAGGCGGTGCGCCAGGAAGGCCGCGGCGCCGAGGCCTACCTGGTGATCGTGACGCACACGGCCCGCGAGTCCGCGCTCGCCGCGACCGTGGCCGACCTGTCCGCGATGGAGGCGGTGCGGGCCGTCGACAGCGTGATGCGCGTGGAAGGCGAGGAAGGCGAGTGAGCCCGAGCCAAAGGGCCACGGCGCCGACTGGACTGAGGAGCGAGGAAGGGCGAGTGAGCCAAAGGGGCGCGGTGTCGTCTGGACCGAGGAGCGAGGGAGCCTGCGACCGAGCGACGAGGGAAGACGACGCCTCAAAGCGCCCCGGAGGCGAACGAGCCAAACAATGGAACGGCGTGATCGCCGAGTACCGCGACCTGCTGCCGGTGACCGCCGACACCCCGGTGATCACGCTCGGCGAGGGCGGCACGCCGCTGGTACCGGCGTCCACGCTGTCGGCCATGACCGGATGCGAGGTCTACCTCAAGGTCGAGGCGGGCAACCCGACCGGGTCGTTCAAAGACCGCGGCATGACGGTGGCGGTCAGCGCGGCGCTCGGCCGTGGCGCCACGGCGGTGATCTGCGCGTCGACCGGCAACACCAGCGCGAGCGCCGCCGCCTACGCGGCCAAGGCGGGCCTGACCTGCGCCGTGCTCGTGCCGCGCGGCAACATCGCGCTCGGCAAGCTGGCCCAGGCCCTGGTGCACGGCGCGCGGCTGCTGCAGGTGGACGGGAACTTCGACGACTGCCTGGAACTCGTGCGCAAGCTCGCGGTGGACTACCCCGTCGCGCTGGTCAACTCGGTGAACCCGGACCGGCTCGAGGGCCAGAAAACCGCGGCGTTCGAGATCGTGGACGCGCTGGGCGACGCCCCGGACGCGCACTGCCTGCCGGTCGGCAACGCGGGCAACATCTCCGCCTACTGGAAGGGCTACACCGAGTACGTCGGCCTGCGCCGGGCCACGCACGCGCCCCGGATGCTCGGCTTCCAGGCCAGCGGGGCCGCGCCGATCGTCGCCGGCCGGCCGGTGGTGGCCCCTACCACGATCGCCACCGCGATCCGGATCGGCAACCCCGCCTCCTGGGACCTCGCCGAGGCGGCCCGCGACGAGTCCGGCGGCCTGATCGACTCGGTGACCGACCGGCAGATCCTGGCCGCCTACCGGCTGCTGGCCCGCAAGGAGGGCGTGTTCGCCGAGCTCGCCTCCGCGGCCGGGGTCGCCGGCCTGCTCCAGGCCTGCGAGAACGGCCAGGTGGCGGCCGGATCCCGGGTGGTCTGCACGATCACCGGGCACGGCCTGAAGGAGCCGGACTGGGCGGTGTCGGCGGCACCCAAGCCGGTGACCATCCGGGCCGACGCGCCCGCCGCGGCGGCCGAACTCGGCCTGGTCTGAGGTCGACCCGGTGGGCTGGGCTGACGCGCCGGTCACCGTACGCGTCCCCGCGACCAGCGCGAACCTGGGCCCCGGTTTCGACGCCCTGGGCCTGGCGCTGACACTGCACGACGTGGTCGAGGCCCGGGTGATTCCCGGCGGGCTGGCCATTGAGGTGTCCGGCGCGGGGGAGGAGACGGCGGCCGCGGAGGAAGGTCACCTGGTCATCCAGGGCATGCGGGCCGCGTTCGACGCGGTGGGCGGCCAGCCGCCCGGGATCGGGCTGCGGTGCCTCAACGCGATCCCGCACGGGTACGGCCTCGGCTCCTCGGCGGCGGCGATCGTGGCCGGCCTGCTGGCCGCGCGCGCCTTGGCCGCCAAGGAGGCGGACCTGACCGATACCGACGTGCTGCGGCTCGCGACCCGGCTAGAGGGGCACCCGGACAACGTCGCGGCGTGCCTGGCCGGCGGGCTCACGATCGCGTGGACGTCGGACGCCGGGCCCCAGGCGGCCAGGCTGGCGCCGGTGCCGGGGCTGACCCCGGTGCTGTGCGTTCCGGAAATTCCGCTGGCTACGGAGCAGGCCCGGGGGCTCCTCCCGCCCAAGGTGCCGCACGCGGACGCGGCGGCGAACGCGGCCCGCGCAGCGCTGCTGATCGCCGGGCTGACCAGCGATCCGGCCCTGCTCATGGCCGGGACCGAGGACTTCCTGCACCAGCCCTACCGCGCCCCCGCGATGCCGGCCACGGCCAAGCTCATCAGCCAGTTGCGCGCCGCGGGCATCCCGGCGGTCGTGTCCGGGGCCGGGCCCGCGGTGCTCGCGCTCACCGTGCCCGGCACCCACCCGGGCCCGGAGGCCGTTGCGCTGGTCGCGGACGGCACGGGCACCGCGTGGCAGGTCCGCGTCCTGGACGTGGACCGGGACGGGGCTGCCGTTCAGGCGTAGCAGGTGAGCGGCTGGCCGCCGTTGTAGGTCACCATGTCGGCGAGCGCGGCGGCGACGTCGATGCGGGTTCCGGGGGGCGCGCCGTCGAGCTCGGCGTAGGCGCGGTGCAGGTTCCCCACGATCCGCTCCGGATCGAGCAGGTCCGCGTACGGCCCGAGGTCCAGCTCGCGCGCCGCGTCCAGCGGGGATAGCCCGGCACCGCGGGCCGCGACCGCGGCTCCCATCACGAAGCGCAGGTAACCGAGGACCTCGTCGATCAGCTCCGGGCCGGATACGCCGCCGTGACCGGGAACGATCGTGGTCGCGGGCAGCTGCTTCAGCTCCTCCAGCACGCCGATCGCCCCGGCCACCGACCCCATCAACAGGAACGGGGTACCGCCCCGGAACAGCAGGTCGCCGGAGAACAGCAGGGAGCGGTCGGGTACCCAGACGATCGAGTCGTTGGTGGTGTGCGCCGGGATACCGACGTGCCGCACCTCGCAGGCGAGGTCATCGACGTAGACCCGGACCTCGGACTCATAAGTGAGGAAGGGGGGTGCCAGCTCGATGCCACCCCAGTCGATCTCGGTCCAGAACGGCACCGCCCCCGGCGGCCCGAAGTCCAGCATCTCCTGGCGGCGGCGCGGCGCTGGTCATGGCGACTCCCCTGTGGTCGGTGCAACGGCAGGCTACCCGCGATCACGGCCGCTGACCCGGCCCGGCGGGGCCGGGGGGCGCACCCGGTAGCCGACCGGGAGCAGCGACCAGCCGAGCCGCTCGCTGGCCAGTCCCCAGAGCCCGCGCGAGGCGACCAGCGTCGTGACCACCGCGAGGCCGCCCACGATGACCAGGTACCAGGCGCCGTACGCGGAGAGCGTCTCCTGCAGCGCGAACAGCACGAGCGCACCCACGATGGGACCCTCGATGGTCCCCATGCCGCCGACCAGCACCATGAAGAGCATGTCCACGCTGTACTGGATGCTGAACGCGGACGTCGGCTCCACGTACAGCGTCTGCAGCGCGATCAGCGCGCCCACCGCGCCGGCGCCGCCGGCCGCGATGAGGTAGGCCAGCAGCCTGATCCGGCCCACCCTGACGCCGGAGCTGGCCGCGGCGACCGGGTCACTGCCCACGGCCCGGGCGTCCAGCCCGAACGTCCGACGCACGAGCAGGTAGACGCCGGCCACGCTGACCACGGCGACGGCGAGCGTGGCCCAGTACGTCAGCGCCTCGCGCAGCACGTCCCCGTACCCGGCCAGGCCGGGCACGCTGACCCCGGTGGTCCCTCCTACCGACGGCGACAGCGTGGCGATGATCTGGAACGTGGCCGCCACCACCAAGGTCGCCACGGCGAAGTACCCGCCCGACAGGCGCAGCACCAGCGCGGACACCGGCAGCGACACCGCCGCGGCGACGACGGCCGCCACGACGATGCCGCCGAACGGGTTGATCCCGTGCTCCGCGACCAGGTAAAGCGCGTAGGCGCCGACGCCGATGTAGGCCTGCTGGCCGAACGAGGTCAGCCCGCTGAACCCGGCCAGCAGGTTCCACAGGCTCGCCATCGCGACGAAGGTGAGCAGGGTGATCAGCGGCTGCTCGGCCGGGCCGCCGATGACGTAGGGGATCACCGCCAGGAACAGCACCGCGACGACGCACACCCCGGTGAAGGCAGACGCCGTCCGGCTCCAGCGCGTGACCGCGACCGGCGTCACCGCGGGCTCCGCGTCACGGGAGCCGACTGCCGTGTTGCGCGTCATCCGGCCGCTCCCTGGCCCTGCATCTCGCGGAGCGCCTGGCGGCTGGTGAACAGCCCGCCCGGCCGGACCGTGAGCACGGCCAGGAACAGCAGGTTGACCGCGAGCACCGCGTACGCCTGGTTGGCCTCGCCCACCACCACCTGGGTGACACCCATGATCACCCCGCCGACGAGAGTGCCCCACAGCGACCCGATGCCGCCGATCACGACGGCCTCGAACGCGAAGATAAGTATGTTCGTGCCGGTCAGCGGGTCGAACGTGCCGATGGTGCCGATGAAGACGCCGGCCAGGGCGGCCGTGGCGACCGCGATGCCCGCCACGGTCGCGAACACCGGCCGTACCTTGATGCCCACCAGCCGGGCCGTGTCCAGGTCGTCGGACGTGGCGCGCACCTTACGGCCCCACGAGGTGCGGGCCAGCAGGAGCTGCAGGCCGGAAAGGACCGCGCACGCGGCGAGGAACGCGGCCAGGAAGAGCCAGGACACGGTGATGCTCCCGACGTGGAAGCTGGCCAGCGCCAGCGCGCCGCCGTTCAGCCCGCGCGGGTCGGAGGTCGCGGCCACCTGCAGCAGGTTCTCGATCATGACCGACAGCCCGAACGTGACGAGCACCGGCGCGAGCACCCCGTGCCGAAGCGCCCGCCCGAACAGCAGCACCTGCAGGGCCATGCCCACGGCGAACGCGGCGGGCAGCAGCAGCGGCAGCGTGACCCACACGGGCACGCCAAAGAAGGTGGACAGCACCAGGCCGAGGTAGGCCCCGCACACGGCCAGGTCGCCGTGCGCGAGGTTCACGATGCGCATGACGCCGAACGTCAGCGAGAGCCCGCACGCGATGAGCGCGTACAGCCCGCCGAGCAGCATGCCCTGAATGACCGCGTTGACCCAGGTCACGAGGCACCCTCGCCGAAGTAGGCGGCCACGACCTCGTCCCGGCTCACGCCGGCGACCGGGCCGGCCAGCGCGACCCGCCCCTCGAGCAGGCAGACCAGGCTGTCGCACGCATCCATGGCGCGCCGCAGGTCCTGCTCCACGATCACCATCGTGGCCCCGGCCGATCGCAGCCCGGACAGCGTTTCGTAAAGCTCCTCGACCAGCAGCGGGGCCAGGCCGAGCGAGATCTCATCGAGCAGCAGCAGGGAAGGCCCGGCGGCCAGCGCCCGCGCGATCGCCACCGCCTGCTGCTCGCCGCCGGACAGGGTGGACGCGCGCTGTCGGCGCCGCCGGGCGATCACCGGGAACGAGGCGTAGATGCGATCCAGCGGCCACGCATCGGAGGCCGCCGCCGCCGCGCCCACCTGGATGTTCTCCTCAACGGTCAGGCTGCCGAAGAGCCTGCGGCCCTCCGGCACCAGGGCGATGCCGCGGGAGATCCGCCGGTACGGCGGGGCGGCCGTGATGTCCGAGCCGTCGTACCGGACCAGGCCCGACGCGGCCGCCTGCGCCCCGGCAATCGTGCGCAGCAGCGTGGTCTTGCCCGCGCCGTTGGCGCCGACCAGTGCGGTCGCGCCACCCCGCGACACCGACATCGACACGCCGAAGAGGGCCTGGAAATCCCCGTAGAACACGTCCAGATCGGTGACCTCGAGCAGCGCGGCTTCCGGGGGAGTCACAGGACGCCACCACCGAGGAAGGCCGCCTTGACCATGTCGCTGGCCAGCACGTCGGACGGCGCCCCGTCGGCGATGACCTGCCCGTCGGCCAGGCACACCAGGCGGGTCACCACCGCGGTGAGCACCCGGAGCACGTGCTCCACCCAGATGATGGCGGTGCCGGCCGAGTTCACCGCGCGGATCGTCCCGATCAGTGCCTCGGTCTCCGGGTCGCTCAGGCCGCCGGCGATCTCGTCGAGCAGCAGCACGCGCGGCCGCATGGCCAGCGCCCGGGCCAGTTCGAGCCGCTTGCGGTCTAGTAGCCGCAGCGAGCCTGCCCGGGCGTTGGCGTGGCCTGCCATGCCGGTCAGGGCCAGCGCCTCATACGCGGTCCCGTAGGCTTGCCGCCCGCGCAGGCCAGCCGCCCGCATCGCACCGACCAGGGCGTTCTCGAACACGGTCAGGTCCCCGAGCGGCCGGGGGACCTGGAACGTACGGCCGAGCCCCATCCTGGCCCGCGACGGCGGCGGCAGCCGCGTCACGTCCCGGCCCTCCAAGAGCACCCGGCCGGCGTCGCAGCGGCCGGTGCCGGTCAGCAGGTCGAGCAGGGTGGTCTTGCCCGCGCCGTTCGGGCCGACGACGCCGACGGCCTCGCCCGGCGCGACGGTGAGCGAGACCGAGCGGAGCACGGACAGCGAGCCATAGCTTTTCGCGACGTCGGTGACCTCCAGCGCCGGCGGCTCATGGCTCGATCGTCAGAGCAGCTCGAGCGATCCCGCGACCGGCACGGCGGGCAGCAGCGAGTTGTTGATAACCACCAGCTGAGGACTACCGGATACCAGGCGCCACTGCGCGAGCAGTTCGGGGATCTGGGACACGTGCGGCACCGGGCCGGAGGAGAAATCGTAGGCCCCGGTGATCGCCTCGCCCTTGAGCGTGCCCAGGGCGTGGGCCACGGCGTTCGCGTTCTTCGGGTCGCCCGATGCCTTGAGCGCGGCCACCGCGATCTCGAAGACCGCGTAGTTGAATCCCATCGGCTGGGTCCAGTCTTGCCCGGTGGCCGTCTTGTAGTTGGCCGCAAAGGCCGATGCCGAAGTGCCGTCGAGCGAGGACTTGTACGGGAACTGCGGCGTCCACCATAGCGGCGACATGACGTTCTGCACGAGCGGCCCGAGTGCGGCCGCGGCGCTCGGGAACAGCAGCGCCTTCGAGATCGACGCGATCTTCGGCGTGAAGCCGTTCTGGTGCGCCTGCCGCCAGAACGTGATGAAGTCCGGCGGGATGGGCACGGCGTGCAGGATCTCCACGTTCGCGCTCTTGAACTTCGAGATGATCGGCGTGAAATCCGACAGCCCGTCGGTGTAGGCGCCCGACGGCACGACCTTCCAGCCGAGGCGGTTGACCTTCGCCGTTATGTACTTCTGGAATCCGGCGCCGTCGACGTCGTCCGGCCACAGGCCGCCCACCACGTGGTTGGTGGACGCCGTCTGCCACACCGAGGCGAAGAGGTTGGTCTCCTCCTGGGTGCCGAGGAAGTACATGTATGAGTACTTGAACGTGTTCGCGGTGCCGTTGCTCTTGTAGTACCACTGCTCCCACGGGCAGATCGTCAGCACGCACGGCACGCCCGAGGCCTCCGCCTGGGAGGACACCGGGATGACCGTCTCCGGCGTCGCGGTGGCGATGAGCACGTCCACCGAGTCCTGCTGCACCATCTGCGCCGCGACGGCCGCGGCCCGGGCCGAGGACGACTGGCTGTCCCCGGAGATGATTTGCACGGAGTACTTTTTGCCGCCGACCGTCAGCCCCTTGGCCAGTGCCGAACGGACCTGGCCGAGCACAAATCCGTTGGACTGGGTGAACACCGAAAGCTGACCGGTTTCCGGGCTGATGAATCCAATCTTTATCGTGCCGCCCGACGTGGCGGAACCCGACGGGGTTGAGCTCTTCAAGGCGCTGGAGCAGCCGGCCACGCTCGCCAGCCCTCCGCCGAGAGCCACGCCCGCGGCACCGAGAAAACCGCGTCTGCTCAGCTGGCTCCGCTCGCTCGTATCTGCCGAATCAGTCATTTGTTCGCTCCGCACGTGAGGTCTAAGCCCCCTGATCGCGTCATTGTCAGCCGGTGCGGCATCGGCGGTCTTGCACTACCGGGCACATCCCTTGACCCTCCGCGCATGCGCCCCGCGAGTTGGACGGGCGATTCCCAACTGATCATGAGGTGTTGTGGTTACGTGACCAAACGAGCGGGTGGGCAGCGGATCGTCGTTGCTAGACAGACGTCGCGCCTAGAGGCTCTCGTGGGACGCTGATCTGGGCATTCCGGTGATGCCTCGTGACGGCACCGAAGGAGGTAGGCAGCAATGCCCGATGTCGCTCGGACACTCGACCTGCCGCCTGGTCAGCGTTTCGACTACTGGAAGCACGTGTTGTCCGACACGTTCGTCCCGCTCGAGGTCTCCAGCCCGGGCGAAGCCGACTTCCGCGGCCGGCTCCGGGGCTGTGAGCTTGGCAGCCTGCGGCTCATCGAGGTCCGGGCCGAGCCGCATACGGCCCGCCGGACCGCCCGCCTGGTCAAGGCGGCGCCCGCCGGCTGTTACAAGATCGGCGTTCAGCTTCGCGGCACGTCGCTGCTGATCCAGGATGGCCGGGAGGCGCTACTCACCCCCGGGGACTTCGCCGTCTACGACACCGACCGCCCCTACTCGCTGGCGCTGAGCGACCACCGGATGCTCGTGCTCATCTTCCCCCGGGACATGCTCGGCCTGCCGCAGCACCAGGTGGCCGGGCTGACCGCGACCAGGCTGCCCGGCCAGGCCGGCGGTATGGCCTCCCTGATCGGCCCGTTCCTCGGCCAGGTGGCCGACCTCCTAGACGAGGTGGACAGCCGCAGCCTGGGGGTGGGCCTGCGGCTGGCGGGCAACGTCGTCGACCTGCTCGGCACGGTCCTCGCCGAGCGGCTGGACACCGTGCCCGCGGATCCCGATGCCGCGCACCGGGCGCTGATGCTGCAGATCACCGCGTTCATTGAGGAGCACCTGGGCGAGGCGGAGCTGGCACCGACGCAGATCGCGGCGGCCCATCACATCTCGCTCCGCCAGTTGCACAAGCTCTTCCACTCCAGCGGCACGACCGTGGCCGGCTGGATCAGGCAGCGCCGCCTCGAGCGCTGCGGCCGCGACCTGCGCGATCCGCGCTGCGCGACGCGGTCGGTGGCCGCGATCGGAGCCCGGTGGGGCTACCCGGACCCGGCCCACTTCAGCCGCCTGTTCAAGGCGACCTACGGGGTAGGGCCGCGCGACTACCGCGCAAGTTGCGGGCTGGCCGCGCCGGCGCCCGGGGCCGTGCGGCCGGGGCCGCCGGGTGCGGGCCTGCGGTCGCCGGACTTCCCGGTCCTCCCGGACGGGCCGTGGTGCCGGCCGCCCGAGCGCCGCCACCTCCCGTTCTGATACGTCAAGATCTTGTACTCCGGCCGTCAAGCGGCGTGCGCTGGCGTGCAAGACGGGCGGCGGCCGGCAGGCGAGCATGGGCGGTGTGGCCCCTTCACCGCGTTGGCAGGGCAAGGCCGCCATCATCACCGGCGGCGAGGGCAGCATCGGCATGGCGACGGCCCGCGCGCTCGTGGGCGAGGGGGCCCGCGTCTGCCTGATCGGCCTGGTCGCCAACGAACTGCGGGCGGGCGCGGCCTCGCTGGGCGCCGCCGCCCTGGCCGTCGACGGCGGGATGTCAACCTAGATGACCAGGGACGGCCGCGCACCGGGAAGGACATCATGACCGGCTCGACGTACACCACGTCCACGGCGCTCCTCGAGTCGATGCGCGAGGCGGGCGCCCGGTATGCGTTCGCGAACCTGGGCAGCGACCATACCGGCATCATGGAGGCCTACGCACACGCGAAGGGCTCGGGAACGCTGGACTCGCTGCCCGAGCTGATCCTGTGCCCGCACGAGTTCGTGGCGCTGAGCGCCGCCCACGGGCACGCGCAGGTGAGCGGCGAACCGCAGGCGGTCCTGGTACACGTCGACTGCGGCACCCAGAACCTCGGCGGGGCGGTCCATAACGCGTCGCGGGGCCGGGTGCCGGTCCTGATCTTCGCAGGCCTGTCGCCCATGACCCAGCAGAGCGAGCTCCCCGGCACCCGCAGCGAGCACATTCACTGGCTGCAGGACAGCGCGGACCAGCGTGGAATGCTCCGCGGCTACGCCAAGTACGACCATGAGATCCGTACCGGGCGCAACGTGAAGCAGCTGGTGCACCGGGCGATGCAGATGGCCAGGAGCGAGCCCGCCGGGCCGGTGTACCTGACCGCCGCGCGGGAGGTCCTGGAGGAGGAACTCCCGCCGCAGCCGGCCCCCGGTGACTGGTGGGCGCCGGTCGCGCCCGCCGCGCTGGCGGACGAGGTCGCGGACGAGATCGCGGACGCGCTGGAGGACGCGCGCGCCCCGCTCGTCGTCACCTCGTACCTGGGCCGCGACCCTGCCGCCGTGCCCGAGCTGGTCCGGCTGTGCGACCTGGCGGCTGTCGGGGTGGTCGAGTCGGTGCCGGCGGCGGTCAACTTCCCCGACGATCACCCGCTGCACCTCGGCTACCAGTGGAACCGCCCGGAGCAGAATCCGGTCCTGGCCGAGGCGGACGTGATCCTCGTGCTGGGTAGCGACGTGCCGTGGATCCCGAGCCACAACCGCCCGGACGCCGCGGCCCGCATCTACGTCATCGACGTCGACCCGCTCAAGGAGCGGATGCCGTTGTGGCAGGTACCGGCCCGGCGGTATGCGCGGGCGGATCTCGCGACCGCCGTCCGCCAGCTGGCCGACCGGCTGGCCCGGCGGGAGCGCCTCGACCAGGTGGCCGTCCAGGCCCGCGCGGCGTGGGTCCACGCCAGGCACGACGCGCAGCGCGAGCGGTGGGCCGAGGCCGAGCGGCCGCCGCCCGACGGCGCGATCACGCCCGAGTACCTGGTGGCCTGCGTCAGGGACGCCGTCGGCCCCGGCGCTCTCGTGCTCAACGAGGCCATCAGCAACTACCACGTGGTCAGCGAGCACCTGCGGGCCAGCCGCCCGGGCTCGCTCCTGGGCAGCGGCGGCGGGTCCCTGGGCTGGTCGGGCGGCGCGGCCGTCGGCGCCAAGCTGGCCGAGCCCGACCGCACGGTGGTGAGCCTGGTCGGGGACGGGTCGTACCTGTTCGGCGTGCCGTCGTCCGCGCAGTGGATGGCCCGGCGCTACCAGGCTCCGTCGCTGACGGTCATCTTCGACAACCAGGGCTGGAAGACGCCGTCGCTGTCCACGATGGCGGTCCATCCGGCCGGGAACGTAGCCGCCGGCGGCTTTGCCGCCAGCTTCCAGCCCGGGGCCGACCTGCCGGGCGTGGCCGCCGCGGCGGGCGGCGCGTACGCGCGCACCGTGACCGCTGCCGACCTGCTGCCCGTGGCCCTGCGCCGGGCGCTCGACCATGTCCGGCGCGGCCAGTCGGCCGTGATCAGCGCCCGCGTGGCGCCGGTCTGCGAAGGAGAACCGCCATGAGCCGGCTACACGAAAAGGTCGCCCTGATCACCGGCGGCGAGAGCGGGATCGGGCTGGCCTGCGCCCGCCTGTTCGTGGCCGAGGGCGCGCGGGTTCACCTCGCCGGGCTGTCCCGGGACCGGCTGGAGGCGGCCGCGGCCGAGCTGGGCCCCGACGTGACGAGCTGGAGCGTCACCGACGTGACCCAGGAGGACCAGGTCGTAGCCGCCGTGGCGGAGGCGGTCGGCCGGTTCGGCCGGCTCGACGTGCTGTTCAGCAACGCCGGCATCAGCGGCGACATCGCCCCGGTGACCGAGTACCCGGCCGACGTGTTCCGCCGGGTGCTCGACGTGCACGTGCTGGGCGCGTTCCTGCTGCTCAAGCACGGGCTGCGGGTCCTGGCCGACGGCGGAAGCGTCATCATCAACTCCAGCGTGGTGGGGCTCACCTCCGACGCCGGGATCTGCGCCTACGCGGCGGCCAAGCACGCTCAGGTCGGCCTCATGCGCACCGCGGCCAAGGAGATGGCCGGCCGCGGGATCCGGGTCAACACGCTGCACCCCGGCCCGACCAGCACCGAGTTCCAGCAGGCGATCGAGACGTCGGCGACCGGCGCCCCGCCGGACCTGGCCGCGCGCATCTTCGAGGCCCGCATCCCGCTGGCGCGCCACGCCTGCCCGGAGGAGATCGCCCGCTCGGTGCTGTACCTGGCCAGCTCGGACAGCTCGTTCGTCACCGGCAGCACGCTGGTGGTCGACGGCGGCATGGCCATCTGACTCGAGGATCCGCCCTACGCGACCGCCCGGCGGAACACGCCCGTCGCCCAGGCCAGCACCAGCGCGCAGAGCGGCACCAGCACGGCGAAGGCCTGGCCCACCGCCGCGGCGGCCACCGTGCCCCCGGCCAGCACGCGGGACGCCTCGACCAGGTAGTAGAGCGGGTTGAAGTGCGCGATCACCCGCATCCAGGTCGGCCCGAGCGAGATCGGCAGCAGTACCCCGGCGAGCAGCAGGACCGGCAGGTTGAGTCCGTTGACGATCGCGGCGAAGCCGCTGATGTCCTTCGTGATCAGGGCGGTGGCCACCGAGAACGCGGCCACGGTGGTCATGAGCAGGGCGAGCAGCACGGCCAGCACCGCCAGCCCGGCCCAGTAAACCGAGAACCCGACCCCGAACCCGACCGCGACGACGACCGCGTCGAACACGAACATCATCATCATGGTGGCCAGGATCGGCCCGGTCAGGATCGCGAACCGGCTGGCCGGGGTGACCCGGAAGCGCTCGATCACGCCGGCCTTCAGCTCGAAGATCGTGTTGAAGCCGACCCCGATCCCGCTGGCGAAGGCCAGCAGCGACAGGATCCCGGGCAGGAACAGGTTGACCACCTGCCCGCTGGACAGGCCCACAGCCCCGACCGCGTGCTTCAGCAGCGGCATGAACAGGACCAGGTACAGGATCGGGGTCGAGAACCCGACGATCAGCCAGACCGGGTTGCGCAGCAACTGGATCGCGTACCGCTGGAACAGCAGGCCGATATCCCTGACCGGATTCATGCTCTGCTCCTTGCTCGCTTCCGGGGCTGTGTTTGCTTTGAGCCTCCGGGGCGCTTTTACCCGCCGTCTTCCCTCCTCGCTCGGGCGCTCGTTCCTCGCGTCCTCGCTCGTCAGTCCAGACAGCGGCGCGCCCCTTTGGCTCGGCCAAGCCTCGTCGCTCGTCGCTGGCGCTCCTCGCTCCTCGGTCCAGGCGACGCCGCGGCCCTCTGGCTCGCTCACTTGGGCATCGCGCCCCGTTGGCTCGATCACGCCGCCACCTCCCTTTCGTTCTGGTCTGATGCGCCCTCGTCGCGCAGCGACCGGCCGGTCTGGCGCAGGAAGACGTCGTCAAGGGTCGGCTCGGACATGGATATGGACCGGATCCCGATGCCGCGGGAGTCCAGCAGCCGGATCAGCTCAGGCAGCGCGGTGCCGCCGTCATCGACGTACAACCGGACCTGGCCGTCGTCGGCCGCGAGCTCTCGCACGTACGGCTCGCTCCGCAGCACCGGGACGGCCCGTTCCGCCGCCCCGTGGTCACCAGCACCGTGGTCGTCATCCTGGCGCAGGCTGATCACGATGGCGTCCCCGGCGACCTGCTGCTTGAGCGCCCGCGGGGTGCCCTCGGCCACGATCTGGCCGTGATCCATGATCATCAGCCGGTCGCAGAGCACGTCGGCCTCCTCCAGGTAGTGGGTGGTGAGGAACACCGTCGTGCCGCTCTCGCGGAGCCCGCGGATGTGATCCCAGAGGTTCGCGCGGCTCTGCGGGTCCAGCCCGGTGGTGGGCTCGTCGAGGAAAAGCACCCGGGGGTCGTGCACCAGGCCGAGCGCGATGTCCAGCCGCCGCCGCTGCCCGCCCGAGTAGGTGGCCACCCGGCGGTCGGCGAACTCGGCCAGGTCGAGCAGCTCGACCAGGGCCTGCGCGCGCGGCGCGACCTGCGCCCGGCCGGCCCCGTAGAGCCGGCCCTGCAGGATCAGGTTCTCCCGTCCGGTGGCCAGCTCGTCGGCGCCGCCGAGCTGGCTCACGTAGCCGATCCGGGTCCGGACCCGCCGCGGCTGCCGGGCGACGTCGAAGCCCGCCACGTTGGCGGTGCCGGAGTCGATCGGCAGCAGCGTGGTCAGCATGCGCAGGGTGGTGGTCTTGCCGGCCCCGTTCGGGCCCAGGAACCCGAAGATCTCGCCGCGGGCCACCTCGATGCTGACCCCGCGCACGGCAGATATCCGGCCGCCCTTCCCGCCCTCGCCGCCCTTGCCGCCCTTCCCGCCCTGCTTCCCCCGGGCCGGGAAGCTCTTGCGCAGGTCCTGCGTGGTGATGATGTTGTCCACCGCTCTCACCTGGTCCCCTCATCGTCGGCCTCGCCGCGGCCGAACGGCGGCGGCACCGGGTCGTCGTCGGTCCTGGTGTGCATCTCGTGCCACCACGCCGTGCCGTCCAGCGCACCGGACGAGATGTCGGCGGCCAGCTGCCGCACGTAGCCGAGCTCGGCCTCGCGCAGCACCATGTCGAACTCGCCCTCCACCCAGAACAGCCGCGGCAGGCCTGCTTTCTGAGCCAGTTCCCTGGTCGCGGCGGCCTGCGCGAGCTCCGCCTGGAGGTGCTGAGCGCGCTCGGCCAGCAGCGTGGCCACGTCCTCGGGGGGCAGGGCGGGCAGGAACGACAGCGCCGCCTGGAACGCGGGGTACTCCTTGACCGGCGTCGAGAGCAGCTCGGTGAGCCAGTCGTGGACCTCGATCCGTCCGGCTTCGGTCAGCCGGTAGACGGTCCGCTCCGGGAGCCGGCCGCTGCGCCTGGTCTCCTGCGCCTCGATCAGCCCGCGCCGCTCCAGCGACTCGACCACGCCGTACAGCGAGCCGTAGTTGAGCCGGACGCTCTGGTGCTTCTGCCGCTGCCGGAGCGTGGTGGCCACCTCGTACGGGTGCCGGGGCTGCTCGGCCAGGCAGACCAGCACGGCCAGGGCCAGCGGGTTCGAGCGGTTCTTGGCGGGCACCGTATCACCTCCATGCTGGGTACTCTGGGCAGAGTAGTTGAGTAATATCGCGTCTGTCAACCGCGGCGGCGGCGGTCGATCGCCGGCGGGCTACAGTCGGGGAAGCCGTCCCGTTGTGGCAAAGGGGTAAAAGTCCGTTGCTCTCCCTGGTCCTGCCGAAGGGCTCGCTGGAGCGAGCCACCCTCGACCTGTTCGACGCCGCGGACCTGACCGTCCGCCGCTCCTCCGACCGCGACTACCACGCCGCGGTCGACGACCCGCGGATCGAGCGGGTCCGGTTCCTGCGCCCCCAGGAGATCCCGTCCTACATCGAGCAGGGGCTGTTCGACTTCGGCATCACCGGCCGGGACTGGATCTCCGAGACCGGCGCGGACGTGGCCACCCTCGGGGAGCTGCAGTACTCCAAGGCGACCTCGGACCCGGTGCGCGTGGTGCTCGCGGTGCCGGCCGGCGCGCCCTGGGCGTCAGCGGCCGACCTGCCCGAGGGGGTCAGGATCTCCACCGAGTTCCCCGCGCTGACCCGCCGCTACCTGGACGCCGCCGGGGTCAAGGCCGTGGTGATCCCGTCCTACGGCGCCACCGAGGCCAAGGTGCCCGACATCGTGGACGCGATCGTCGACCTGACCGAGACCGGCTCGTCGCTGCGCAAGAACGGGCTGCGGATCCTGGACACCCTGCTGACCAGCTACACCGAGCTCATCGCCAACCCGGCCGCGTTCGCCGACCCGGCCAAGCGCGCGGCCATGGAGGACGTCGCGCTGCTGCTCCGGGGAGCCATCCAGGCCAGGGGAAACGTCCTGGTGAAACTGAACGTGAACGCCTCGGAACTGGCCGCCGTCACCGCGATGCTCCCGGCCATGTCGTCACCGACGATCACCTCGCTGGCCCGCGGCGACATGCACGCGGTGGAGGCCGTGGTGCCCAAGCGCGGCGTCAACACGCTAATCCCCGCGCTGAAGGCGGCCGGAGCCCGGGACATCCTGGAGATCCCGATCTCGAAGATCGTCGAGTAACCAACCGTTTAGCTGCTTTCTCACCTCTTGACGCATAGGCGGCGCGGGATGAAGATGATCTAGATCGCTAGTGGAACCGGTTCCAACGTGCTGGACCGTTCCTAGGGAGTGGGATGTCGGCTTCGCGTCGGGCGACGATCGCGGATGTAGCGGCGGCATCGGGCGTGGGCGTCGGAACGGTCTCCCGGGTCATCAACGGCGCGGCCAACGTGCGGGACGCGACCCGGGCGTCCGTGCTCAAGGTCATCGAGCAGCTCGGGTACCGGCCCAGCCACCTCGCGGCCTCGCTGTCCCGCGGCACGCCGCGCGCGGTGGCGATCGTGGTGCCGCAGCTGACCCGGCCGTCGGTGGTCATGCGGCTCGCCGGGGCGCTGGCCGTGCTGGACGAGCAGGGTTACGACACGGTGGTGTGCAACGTCGACACCCCCCAGCAGCGCGACCACCACCTGGCCGCGCTGACCGGCCGGCACCGCGCGGACGGCGTGATCGTGGTGTCACTGCGGCTGTCCCGGCCGCAGCTGGCCTCGTTCCGCCACGCCGGGGTGCCGCTGGTGACGATCGACGCGCCGGCCTCCGGCGTCCCGCAGACGCTCACCGACGACGTGAGGGGCGGCCGGCTGGCCACCGGGCACCTGCTGGCGCTCGGGCACCGGCGGATCGGGTTCGTCGGCGACACCATGCGCGGAGCGGCGGGCGCCTCGCGCGTCGGCCTCGGCTTCATCGCGTCGCAGCACCGGCTGCGCGGGCTACCGGCAGGCGCTGGCGGCGGCCGGCATCGGCTACGACACCCGCCTGGTGCGGCGCGGCCCGCACGGCCCCGCGAACGCCGAGGCGCTGGCCGCGGAGCTGCTCGCCCGGCCGGACCGGCCGTCGGCCATCTTCGCGGCGTCCGACACCCAGGCCATGGGCGTGCTCGCGGCGGCGGACCGGTGCGGGGTCAGCGTTCCCGGTGAGCTGTCGGTGATCGGGTTCGACGACATCGAGTCCGCGGCGCTGCTCGGCCTGAGCACGGTCCGGCAGCCGCTGGCCGACAGCGGCGCCGAGGGGGCGCGCCGGCTGTGCGCGCTGCTGCGCGGGGAACGGGTCAGCCCGCTGCGCCAGCAGCTCCCCCTGGAGGTCGTGCGGCGCTCCAGCACGGCCGCCTTTCACGAGGCCGGGCCGGGCGCCCGCCCGTCGGCCGCCGCCGTGCCCAGCACGGGGGCCGGAGCGGCCGCCGCGTCCGCCGCGGCGCGGCCGTCCTTCGCACTCGCGGGATCAACCACAATGCGGCCGTCGTTCGCGGCGGCCGGACACCGTTTTTACCGGGTCCCGGCGACCCGGTGTGATCATGGTCTAACTGGGAAGCTTCGCTGAGTGAGAGGCTCCTGGGGCTGGAGGGAGGAATGAATGGGTGACAGCGGTAGATCGAGAGCTTGGACGCGCCGCGCTCGCGTGCCCCGTTGGCGGGTGGCCGCCGGGGTGGCCAGCGTGGCCCTGGCCGGGTCGGCTCTGGCCGCCTGCGGCACCAGCAGCGCCGCCACCGGGCCGGTGACGCTGAACTTCTACTTCTACCCGGACACCTCCACAGCCACCGATACCGCCGTCGCCAACTGCAACAAGCAGAGCCACGGCAAGTACACGATCTCCTACCAGGTGCTGCCCGTCGCCTCCGACAACCAGCGCCTGCAGATGGTGCGGCGGCTGGCCGCGCATGACTCCTCCATGGACATCCTGGGTCTCGACGTCACCTGGGAGGCCGAGTTCGCCAACGCCGGCTTTATCGAGCCGTGGACCGGCAAGTACAAGGCCGAGGCGGAGGACGGCACGCTCCAGCCCGCGCTGGAGACCGCGGAATGGAAGGGCCAGCTCGTCGCGGTGCCGGACAACAGCAACACCCAGCTGCTGTGGTACCGCTCCGACCTGGTCAAGACCCCGCCGAAGACCTGGGCCCAGATGCTCGCGGACGCGGAGCAGCTGAAGAAGGAGGGCAAGCCGCACCTCATCGAAATCCAGGGCGCGCAGTACGAGGGCGTGACGGTCTGGTTCAACACGATGAACGCCAGCGCGGGCGGCACGATCCTGAACCCGGACGCGACCAAGGTGACGCTGGGCGCGCCCGCGGAGAAGGCACTGTCGATCATGAAGCAGCTGGCCGACTCGCCCGCGGCCGACCCGTCGCTGGGCGTGCAGATGGAGAACGACAACCGGCTGGCCATGGAGGGCGGCTCGGCCGCGTTCGAGCTGAACTACCCGTTCGTGTATCCGTCCATGAAGGCCGACAACCCGACGCTGTTCAAGTCCTTCAAGTGGGCGCTCTACCCGGAGGTCATCCCCGGCGTGCCGGCCAAGGTGACGATCGGCGGCACCGACCTCGCGGTCAGCGCATACTCGCAGCACAAGGCCCTGGCCTTCCAGGCCGCGCTGTGCCTGCGGGACAAGCAGAACCAGATCATCGGCGCCAACGTCGGCGGCGTCCCGCCCACGATCACCAGCCTCTACAACGATCCGGCGCTGTTCGCCGACTACCCGTTCCACGCCGACATCCTGTACGCGCTGGAGCACGCCAGCGTGCGGCCGAAGACGCCGGTCTACCAGGTCGTGTCCATCGACATCTCGCACCTGATCTCGCCGCCGTCCGGCATCAACCCGTCGAACACCGCGCAGAGGATGACCAACCAGATCAACGACGCCCTGCAAGCGAAGGGCCTGGTCCCGTGAGCGCCGGTACGGCCAACCACAGGAGAGCAGGCGGCCCGCTGGCCACGAGGGAAGGAAGGGGCCGATGAGTACCAGCACGCAGGTGGCCGCCGAGACCGCGGCCGAGAAGCCGACCGGAAGGAGACGCAAGCCGCCGCTGTCGGAGGGCGCGAAGGCCGAGCGCAGGCTCGGCTGGTGGCTGTGCGCGCCCGCGGTCATCGTGATGCTCGCGGTCACCGCCTACCCGGTGATCTACGCCGTCTGGCTGTCGCTGCAGCGCTACAACCTGGAACTCCCGAACGAGGTCAAGTTCATCGGGTTCGCCAACTACGGCGCGGTACTCACCTCGCCGTACTGGTGGCAGGCGCTGTGGGTGACCGTGCTCATCACCGTGATCTCGGTGTCGATCACCCTGGTGCTCGGCATGCTGCTGGCCCTGGTCATGTACCGGACGCTGTTCGGCCGGGGCACGATCCGCACCGCCGCGCTCGTCCCCTACGGGATCGTGACCGTGGCCGCCGCCTACGGCTGGTACTACGCCTGGACGCCCGGCCAGGGCTACCTGTCCGCGCTGTTCAACTACGCCGCGCCGCTGACCTCGCAGTACAAGGCGCTCGGCGTGATCATCCTGGCGGAGATCTGGAAGACCACGCCGTTCATGGGGCTGCTGCTGCTGGCCGGGCTCTCCCTGGTGCCCGAGGACCTGCAGAAGGCGGCCAAGGTGGACGGCGCCACCGGCTGGCAGCGCTTCTGGCGGATCACGGTGCCGCTGATGAAGCCGGCCATCCTGGTCGCGCTGCTGTTCCGGACGCTGGACTCGTTCCGGATCTTCGACAACATCTTCATCCTGACCCAGGGCAACAACGGCACCGGGTCGGTGTCGATCCTGGCCTGGGACAACCTGTTCAACGCGCTCAACCTGGGGATCGGGGCCGCGATCTCGATCCTGATCTTCATCTGCGTGGTGATCATCGCGGCGGTGTACATCAAGGGCTTCGGCACCGCGGCCCCCGGCACGGACGTCGAGAGAAGGTGACCCGGTCATGGCTGCTGTAACCACGACACCCCGGCAGAAGGTCGGCTGGGGGGTGACGAACGTCGCCGTCGTCGCGCTGGCGCTGATCCCGGTGCTCTGGATGGTCTCGTTGTCGTTCAAGACGCCCACGGCCATCACCGACCCGTCCTTCATCCCCTCGCAGTGGACCTGGGGGAACTACAGCCAGATCCTGAAAACCGCGACGTTCGTCAGGCCGCTGCTCAACTCGATCGGCATCGGCCTCATCGCGACGTTCATCTCCGTGTTGTTCGCCTCGATGGCGGCCTACGCGATCGCGCGGCTGCGGTTCCCCGGCAAGGCGGTGCTCGTCGGGATGGCGCTGCTGATCGCGATGTTCCCGATCATCGCGCTGGTGACCCCGCTGTTCAGCATCGAACGCGCGCTGGGCCTGTTCAACACCTGGCCCGGCCTGATCATCCCGTACGTGGCCTTCGGCCTGCCGCTCGGCATCTACACGCTGTCGGCGTTCTTCCGCGAGATCCCCTGGGAGCTGGAGAAGGCCGCCAAGGTGGACGGGGCCACGCCCTTCCAGGCGTTCGTCAGGGTCATCGCCCCGCTGGCCGCGCCGGGCATGGTCACCACGGCGATCCTGGTCTTCCTGGCCTGCTGGAACGAGTTCCTGCTGGCGATCTCGCTCACCTCGACGATCGCGGCCCGGACCGCGCCGGCGTCGCTGGCCTACCTCAGCGGCAGCTCGCAGTTCACGGTGCCGACCGGCCCCATCGCGGCCGCCGCGGTGGTCATCACCATCCCGATCATCATCTTCGTGCTGTTCTTCCAACGCCGGATCGTCGCGGGTCTGACGTCGGGCGCGGTCAAGGGCTAAGGAGAAAACAGTGGCCGAAATCATCCTGGATCACATCACCAAGCGCTATCCCGACGGCTCGCTCGCGGTCGACGACTTCAACCTGGACATCGCCGACGGCGAGTTCGTCATCCTGGTCGGCCCGTCCGGCTGCGGCAAGTCGACGACGCTCAACATGATCGCCGGCCTGGAGGACATCAGCTCGGGCGAGCTGCGCATCGGCGGGCAGGTGGTGAACACCAAGTCGCCCAAGGACCGGGACATCGCGATGGTGTTCCAGAGCTACGCGCTGTACCCGCACATGACCGTGCGCGAGAACATGGGCTTCGCGCTGAAGCTGGCCAAGACGCCGCAGGCCACCATCAACGAGAAGGTCGAGGAGGCGGCCCGGATCCTGGACCTCACCCAGCACCTGGACCGCAGGCCGGCCAACCTGTCCGGCGGGCAGCGGCAGCGGGTGGCCATGGGCCGGGCCATCGTGCGCGACCCGTCGGTGTTCCTGATGGACGAGCCGCTGTCGAACCTGGACGCGAAGCTGCGGGTGCAGATGCGCACCGAGGTCTCGCGGATCCAGCGGCGCCTGGGCACCACCACCGTGTACGTCACGCACGACCAGACCGAGGCCATGACGCTCGGCGACCGGGTCGCGGTCATGCGCCTCGGCCTGCTGCAGCAGGTGGGCTCGCCGAAGGAGCTCTACGACCGGCCGGTCAACCTGTTCGTGGCCGGCTTCATCGGCTCGCCGGCCATGAACTTCCTGGGCGGCACCCTCGAGGAGGGCAAGCTGCGCACCAGCCTGGGGGATTTCCGGCTCAGCGACCGGCTGCGGCGCGAGGTGGAGGCCTCCGGGTCGGGGCGCGACGTCATCGTGGGCCTGCGGCCGGAGAACTTCGAGGACGCGTCGCTGGTGTCGGCCGAGAACCGGCCGCACGGGATCACGTTCCACGCCACCATCGACGTCCTGGAATCCATGGGCTCCGACGTGTTCGTCTACTTCACCAAGGGACGCGAGCAGGGGGTGAACGCCGCCGAGCTCGACGAACTCGCCGCGGACTCCGGGCGCGCGGACACCGGCAGCAGCGGCGACACCATGGTGGCCCGGCTCGACGCCGCCACCACCATCCGCGAGGGCCACGACGCCGAGCTCTGGGTGGACGCCCGGGCCATGCACGTGTTCGACCCGGCCACCGGCCGCAACCTGTCACTGGCCGCCGCGGACGGCGACAGCACGGTAACCGGCGGCGCGGCGGCCGGCGCGGCGGCTGGCACTGCGGTCGGCGGCGCGACAGCTTCCGGCGCGGCCGGTGCGGCGACTGGGGCGCATGCGGCTGACACCGCGGCGCACGACGCTGACGGCGCGATGCGGGACGCGGGCGGCGCGGCAGCGGGCGGTACGGCGACGGCGACTGACACCGCGGCGCAGGACGTCGGCACCACCACGCCGGACGCCGGCACCGAGACGCAGGAGGCCTCCGGCATGGCCTCGCAGGGCCGCCATGCGGCCACCGAAGCCGCCGAGGATGCGGACGGGTCCGCTGGGCCGGCTCGGGCGGGGAGGTCAGCTGACCGTCATCTGATCGTCCGCCGCAGGCGCTCGATGACCTCGTCGTTCCAGTCGTGGGTCAGGATGAGCCGGTACCGCTCGGCGGCGACCCGCATGTAGGCCTCGGCCTCGGTCCGCGAGCCGATCAGGTCGGCCGTGCGCAGCGTGCGCACGACCGGCACGTACTCCTGCGTGTACCAGTGCCGTGCGATCTCGGCGCGGTTCAGGAAGCGGCCCTTGTCCTGCATGCACCGGCAGCCCCAGGCCTCGACCATCTCGCCGAGCACGGCGTACGACCACGGGTCCGTTACGGTGATCTTGGCCAGGTCCTCGGCGGGCAGCGGCACCCGGGCGCGGAAGATCCGCTCGTAGCTCTTGACCAGCAGGTCCCGGCGGCCGCGGATGCCGGTGGGCGGCAGCTGGGTCAGCACCTCGGTCACGTAGCCCTCGATCGTCTTGGCGCCGGTCGCCATGGCGATGGAGACCCGGTGATGGCCGTCGATCACGAAGTGCATGTCGCCGATGCGGTATACCTCGATGGGCGGGATCGGCTCGCCGCGCCGCTGGGCCAGCGCGAGCCGCTCCCACCGCTCCCTGACCCGGTCGCTGGTGGGCCGGAACCGGCGGTCGAAGTCACGGGTGGAGTCGACACTGCCGACGATCGTGTCGAGCCGGAGGGTCTGCAGGCCGAGCCGCCGCTCGCCGCGAAAGCCCAGGGCGGCGACGACCTCGTCGTACGGCAGGATGAGGTTGACGTCGTCCGGCTCCCGGCGCAGCCGGTGGGCCAGCCGGGCCAGCACCTGGCGGCGCCGGACGCGCTGGAAGTCGTTATCGACGTCGGCGGCGGGGAAGCCGGTGTCAGCGGGCATCGCGGTAACCTCGCGTCGGCGCCCCGGGAAGCAGCTCGGTCACTGAACCCTTTCCACCCTCCCCCTGGCCGCCCGCGCGCCTGGTGCGCGCAGGGTTGATCTCGAGCAGGTGCCAGCCGGTCACGTTGTACACGACCGTGTCCCCCAGCCGGCCGGGCCGGACGCGCGCGCCGTAGGGATGCACGTGCCCGTGCAGCAGGGCCGCGGGACGCAGCGCCCCGACCAGGCCGTGCAGCGCGGTGAACCCGCGGTGCGGCGGGTCGTCGGCGTCGCCGGTGCCGCGCGGCGGGGCGTGCGTGATCAGTACGTCCACCGCGCGGCCGTCGCGCAGCGTGCGCCACCGGGCCCGGGCCCTGAGGGCCAGGGCCCGCCGGGCCTGCTGGCGGTCGGTGTACTGGTTGGGTCCTTCGGTGTAGCGGCGGCACCCGCCGAGCCCGGCCACGCGCAGCCCGGCCACGTCGACGACGCGGCCGTCGGCGTTGACCGCCCCGTCCGGCCAGGGCGGCCGGGCCGGCATCCCGGCCCGCAGCGTCAGGCCCGCCCGGGACGACCGGTACCCGGACAGGTCCGGGTCGTGGTTGCCGGGCACGAGCACCAGCGGGACGTCCAGGGCGTTCATCAGCGAGCCCAGGTAGTCGGACGGCAGGTCGCCACAGGCCAGGATCAGCTCGGCCGCGCCGGCCGCGCCCGGGTCGGCCGCCAGCGCGTCATCGGTCTCGTCGGATACCGCGAGCACGCGAACCATGCCCCCGATCGTAGGCGGGCGGGCCCGGTGACTCAGTGCGCGGCCGGTTCCCGCACGTCGAGGCCGCGCTGCCGCAGCGCCGCCTCGGCCCGGTAGATCTCCGCGAGCGGCGCGCGATCCCCGCCGGGCGGCGGGCTGACGTCCAGCCGCCGGCAGGCCGCCGACAGCGCGTCGAGGTACGCGCCGCGCAGCGCCTGCACCCGGTGGTGCTTGGCGGTCAGCCCGGCCCGGGTCTCCGTGGCCTCGAGCTCGGCGCGGAGCCGGCGCAGGTCAGCCTGGAGCCGGTCGATCGGCTCCGGAGGCGCGGCGGCGGCCTTGCGGCGGGCCCGGACCTCGCCGAGCCAGCCGGCCCCGCGCCACGCGTAGACGAGCGCGAAGCACGCCACCGTCGGCAGCGCGGCGGCGAAAATCAGCAAGGCGACCGGACTCACGCGTCCAGTGTCGGTCCCGCGCCCGGGGAAAGCAAGCGGACCCGTGCCAGCGTAGGCTGGGCGACCCTTGGGTCAGGAGGCAGATGAACGAGAATGCCGACGGGCGGCGCTGGTGGCAGGGCGCCGTGCTCTACCAGCTGTACGTCCGGTCCTGGCGGGACACCAACGGCGACGGCTACGGAGACCTGGGCGGCGTCATCGCCGGGCTCGACTACCTGGCCTGGCTGGGCGTGGACGGCATCTGGCTGTCGCCGACGATGCCGTCCCCGGACCAGGACTGGGGCTACGACGTCGCCGATTACCTGGGCGTGCATCCCGAGCTGGGCACGATGGCCGACATGGACCGGCTGATCGCCGAGGCCCGCGCGCGCGGGCTGCGGGTGCTGCTCGACCTGGTGCCCAACCACACCAGCAGCGCCCACCCCTGGTTCGTCGACGCCGCCAGCGGACGGGACGCCCGGCACCGGGACTACTACGTGTGGGCCGAGCCGGCGCCGGGTGGCGGCCCGCCGAACAACTGGCTGGACGCCACCGGGCACACCGCGTGGGCGTGGCACGAGCCGACCGGCCAGTACTACCTGCACCTGTTCCTGGACAGCCAGCCCGACCTGAACTGGCGCGAGCCCGCGGTGCACCAGGAGTTCCGCGAGATCCTGCGCTTCTGGTTCGACCGGGGGGTCGCCGGGTTCCGCATCGACGTGGCCCACGGCCTGTACAAGGACGCGGAGCTGCGCGACGACCCTCCGGTGGCAGGCTCGGGCCCGATGGCCGGCCGTTACGGGCACCGGCCGGTGTTCAGCGCGAACCGGCCGGAGACCCATGGCGTCTACCGGGACTGGCGCAAGATCGCCGAGGACTATCAGCCGCCTCGGCTGCTGCTCGGGGAGACCTGGGTGGGGGACCTCGGCCGGCTCGCCGCGTTCTACGGGCACGACGACGAGCTACAGCTCGCGTTCAACTTCCCGTTCGTGTTCTCCCCGTTCGACGCGCGCGAGCTGTCCGACGTGGTCGGCGTGACGCTGGCCCGGCTGCCCGCCGGGGCGTGCCCGGTGTGGACCGCGTCCAACCACGACGTCGGCCGGTTCCCGACCCGCTGGTGCGGGGGAGACGAGCGCAAGGCCCGGCTCGCGCTGCTGCTGCTGGCCACCCTGCCCGGGACCACGGTGCTGTACTACGGCGACGAGATCGGGATGACCGACGTCATGGTCCCGCGCGAGCTGCGGCGGGACGCGATGTCGCGCGACCGGGGCAGCTGGGACGGCAGCCGGGACCGGGCCCGGACGCCGATGCCGTGGAACGCCTCGCGCTCGGGCGGCTTCACCGCCGCCGGCGTGACCCCCTGGCTCCCGCTCGGCGACGCTGCCGCCCGCAACGTCGCCGACCAGCGCCGCGACCCGGGGTCCGTGCTCCAGTTCTGCCGCAGCCTGCTCGCCCTGCGCCGGGCCGAGCTGGGCGGCCGGGTCGCCCCCTACGAGCTGCTGCCGACCGCCCCCGGGCAGTGGGCCTACCGCGCCGGCGACCTCGTCGTCGCCGCCAACCTCACCGATGAGCCGGCCGTCCTGCCCGGGCCGGCGAGGTCCTGATCAGCACCGCGGACGGCCATACCGCGGCGGCACCCGGCGCGGGCCACGTGCTCGGGCCGTGGCAGGGCGTCGTGGCCAGAGACCTGCCGTGACGTGACCGGCCGGATCAGCCGGCTATCAGCTTGGCGCGCAGCGAGCTGACGTCGGACGGGCCGAACCCGCGCTCGGCCAGCCACCCCGGCGCGCCGCCGTAACGCACGTCAAGATGGCCCAGGAACGCGGCCATGGTCTGCGGCCGCGGGGCCTGTTCGGCGGCCGGTGTGCTGTCCACGTCGGACGCGTACGTCCGCGAGGAACGCAGCCGCGCCAGGATCGCCTCCATGCGCTCGGCGCTGGCGGCGTAGTCGGCGATCACGGCCTCCCGCCGGACGCCGACGACGGTGAGCGCCATCGCGACCACCACACCGGTCCGGTCCTTGCCCGCGGCGCAGTTCACCAGCGCGGCGCCGGGGGCGCGCGCGATACTGCGCAGCGCCGCGACCACCTGGTCCGGCCGGTCCTCGAGGTAGCCGAGGTAGTAGCCGCACCGGATGTCGTCCGGATACCGGGACATGGCCCCGTTGCGCCGGATGGCCAGTGCGTCGGCGGCGACATCGGTGGCCGTGCCGCGCTCGGGCAGCACCGAGTGGTAGGAGTGCCGGACGGATCCGACCCGGGTCAGCGGCCCGGGTCCGTCGGAGGTCACCTCGCCGGGGCTGCGCAGGTCCACCACCGTGGTCACGCCGATGTCCGCGATCAGCGTCCGCACGTCGGACGGTGACAGATCCTGCAGGTTGTCGCCGCGCAGCAGCCGGCGGCTGGCGGTGACCCGGCCGTCGTCGGTGGCCAGCGCGCCAAGGTCCCGGACGTTAACCGCCCCGTCGAGTTCGATCCACCCCACACGCTCATCCTCGCCGCAGGCGGCTCAGCGGGCCAACGCCACCCCGGGCTTTCAGGCCTTGTCCGGCAAGATGTCGGCTGCGGTTCACCGAGCGGGCGGCGTCAGAAGGCGCCGGTGCCGTCCGGGGTGCCCAGGCAGGCCGGCGGCTAGGCTGGCCGGGTGCTCACCAGGATCGATCTACGCGGGGAGACCGCGGCCAGCCTCGGCCGGCCGCGGCTGGACGGCGTGCTGCCCCGGGCGCGGCTGGACGTGGGCGCGGCGCTGGACGCGGTGCGGCCGGTCTGCGAGGACGTGCGCCAGCGCGGCGCGCCGGCCGTCAGGGACCAGACGAGGCGGTTCGACGGGGTGGACCTGGCCACCACCCGGGTTCCGCGGCAGGCCCTGGCCGGCGCGCTGGCCGGTCTCGATCCCGACGTGCGGGCAGCGCTGCAGGAGGCAGCCCGGCGGGCCCGGCTGGTGCACGAGGCGCAGTTGCCGTCGGACGTGGTTACCAAGGTCGCCGACGGCGCGACCGTGACCGAGCGTTACGTGCCGGTCGGCCGGGCCGGCGTCTACGTGCCCGGTGGCCTGGTCGTTTACCCGTCCTCGGTGGTCATGAACGTGATCCCCGCGCAGGTGGCCGGGGTGGCCGAGATCGCGGTGGCCTCGCCGCCGCGCCCCGGGCGCGGTGGCCTGCCGCATCCGTCGGTGCTGGCCGCCTGCGCGCTGCTCGGGGTCACCGAGGTGCACGCGGCCGGGGGCGCGCAGGCGATCGCGATGCTCGGCTACGGCACCGCGGACTGCGCGCCCGTGGACGTCATCAGCGGTCCGGGCAACGTTTACGTGGCGGCCGCCAAGCGGCTGCTGGCCGGCCACGTCGGGACCGACGCGGAGGCGGGCCCGACCGAGATCGCGATCATCGCGGACCGGTCGGCGGACCCGGCGTTCGTCGCGGCGGACCTGGTGGCGCAGGCCGAGCATGACCCGCTGGCCGCCTGCCTGCTGATCACCACCGATCCCGGGCTCGCCGATCGCGCCGACGCCGAGCTGGCCACCCAGGTCGCCTCGGCCAGGCACCGCGAGCGGATCGAGGCGGCCCTGGCCGGCCAGTCCGCGTGCGTCCTGGTGGACGACGCGGACGCCGCGCTGGCGGTCGCGGACGCCTGGGCGCCCGAGCACCTGGAGATCCAGGCCGAGCGGGCCGCCGAGCTGGCCGGCCGGGTCCGCAACGCCGGCGCGGTCTTCGTCGGGCCGTACTCGCCGGTGTCGCTCGGCGATTACCTGGCGGGCTCCAACCACGTGCTGCCCACCGGCGGGACCGCCCGGTATTCCGCGGGGCTGTCGGTGCTGACCTTCCTGCGCGGCATCCACGTGGTGGAGTACGACGCCGCCGCGCTGGCCGCGGTCGCCCCGCATATCGACGCGCTCGGCGGGGCCGAGGACCTGGCCGCGCACGTGAACGCGGTCCGCGTCCGCGTGCCGTAGCCACCGCACGTAGCGGAGATGTCAGCGACAGTTATCCGCGTCGTCATCGCGTGGCAGCCGTTTCCGGTCACCGCCTGTTGCACCGTGTGATCGTGAGGATCGCGGTCATCACCGAATCGTTTCCCCCCGACGTGAATGGCGTGGCCCACTGTGTCCTGCGCGTGGCCGAGCACCTGGTCCGGCGAGGCCACCACCCGCTGGTCATCGCCCCCCGTCCGCCCGATTCGCTGCCCCGGCCGGACGACGCCGTGCCCTACCCGGTGGTGCGGGTGCCGTCGCTGCCGATGCCCTGTTACCCCGGTTTCCGCATCGCCCCGGCCGGCCCGGGCCTGCGTGCCGCGCTGACCGGGCACGGTACCGAGCTCGTGCACCTGGCCAGCCCGTTCGTGCTCGGCGGCGGTGGCGCCGTGGCCGCGGCCCGGCTGCGGCTGCCGCTGGTCGCCGTCTACCAGACCGACGTGGCCGGCTACGCCCGTGCCTACCGGCTCGGGCCGGCGGGCCAGGCCGCCGCGTGGCGCCGGCTGCGCCGGATCCACAACGCCGCCGACCGGACGCTCGCCCCGTCCACCGCGGCCGCCGCCAGCCTGCACGCCCGCGGCATCGACCGGGTCTGGCTGTGGGCCCGCGGCGTGGACACCACCCGGTTCGACCCGGCCAGGCGCAGCGCGCGTTGGCGCGCCGAGCTCGCGCCCGGCGGGGAGGTGCTGGCCGGCTACGTGGGCAGGCTGGCCCCGGAGAAAAGGGTCGAGCTGCTCGCCCCGGTGGCCACGCTGCCCGGGGTGCGCCTGGTGCTCGTCGGCTCCGGCCCGGCGCAGGCCGCGGCGCGCCGGGCCATGCCCACCGCCGTGTTCCTGGGCCAGCGCCACGGGGAGGAGCTGGCCAGCATCTACGCCAGCCTCGACCTGTTCGCGCACAGCGGGCCGCACGAGACCTTCGGCCAGACCCTCCAGGAAGCCGCGGCGAGCGGGCTGCCCGTGGTCGCCCCGGCCGCCGGCGGCCCGCTCGACCTGGTCAGCCACGGGGAGACCGGGTTCCTGGTGCCGCCGGGTGACCCAGGCGCGCTGGCCGGCGCGGTGGCCAGGCTGGCCGCCGATCCCGGGCTGCGCGCCCGCCAGGGCCGTGCGGCCCGGCAGCGGGTGCTCGGCCGGAGCTGGTCGGCCCTGGGCGACGAGCTGATCGGCCACTACGAGGCGGTGCTCCAGACGGCCAGCACAGTGGAGGTGTCGGCTTGACCACGTTCGTGGCCCTCGGCGACTCGTTCACCCAGGGCGTCGGCGACCCGGTGCGCCGCAACGGCGGGAGAGGCGGCCGGAGCTGGGCCTGGCGGGGCTGGGCCGCGCTGCTCGCGGAGGGGCTGCGCGAGCCGAGGCTGCACAACCTCGCGTCGTCCGGCGCGCAGACCACCGACGTCGAGCGGGACCAGCTGCCCGCGGCGCTGCAGCTGCGGCCGGACCTGGCCAGCGTCATCGTCGGAGTCAACGACACGCTGCGGGCCGGTTTCGACCCGGTCCGGGTATCCGCGGCCGCGGCGCACACGGTCGGCGCCCTGCGCGCCGCCGGAGCCGAGGTGCTGACCATGCGGCTGCCCGACCCGGGCCGGATGCTCGGCCTGCCCGGCTCGCTGGCCCGGCCGCTGGCCCGGCGGGCGCACGAGGTGAACGCGATCATGGACGCCGTGGCGGCACGGTTCGGCACGCTGCACTACGACGCGGCCGGGGACCCGGCCACCCACGACCCGGCGATGTGGGCCGTGGACCGGCTGCATCCCAGCGAGCGCGGCCACCGGCTCATCGCCTGCCGGTTCTACGACCAGCTCGCCGCGGCGGGCCTGCCGGCCGGGCCCCGCCCCGATCCCGAGCCGTCCAGCCCGCCGCCGACCCGCCTGGCCGAGTTCGGGTGGCTGGCCACCAAGGGCACCGCCTGGGTGGTACGCCGCTCCACCGACCTGGTGCCCGGCCTGCTGGCCATGGCGATCAGGGAACGGTGGTCGGGCGAGGACCCGGCTAGCGCCACCATGGAATGCGTCGCATCTGAGCCACGTGCTCCGCAGGCGCGGTGATGTCGCTCGCATGCGAGACGAGGTCCTGCAGCTGCTCGCGGACCCAGAGCACATGCGGCTGGCCCGGCGTTGACGCGGCGGTGCCCGCTCCCGCGCCGTCCGTGCCCGCTCCCGCGCCGTCCGTGCCTGGAGTCCCGTCGGGGCCTGCGGCGGCTTCCGCCCCGTCCAGGCTGGGGGGGACTGGCACGGCAGGCATGAGCTCGCCGCTGTGGCCGGTGACCTCGACGGCGATGCCCTGGTAGAAATCGGCCAGGTCCGTGGTCACGCGCCGTAGCGTCCCCACCTGCTCGGCGTCGGCGTCGAGGCCGTCCTGGGCGGCCCGGCCGACCGGCGGGCAGTAGGCACACAGGCCGGCCAGCGACGCCGCGGTAAGCCGGACCCGTGTCGTGGCCAGGACCAAGGTCCACAGGTCATGCTTGCTCATTCGCTTGGTCCCTTGCTCGGCCAGGTACAGGCGGAGCGCGTCGTCCAGGCGGATTCCGGCCGAGGCGGCCGCGACCGCCGTGTCCGGCGCGGCCTGGCGCAGGCCGAGGGCCCAGTCCACCGCCTGGGTCAGGTACGCCGTGCCGGCCCGGAAGGCGTCGGCGAGGTCGTCGCCGACCGCGGCGCCGGCGCCGCGCGGCCAGAACAGCAACCCGACCACCAGGCTTACCGCGCAGCCGAGGACCACGTCCTGGACCCGTACCAGGCCGACCTTCCAGCCGGCCGGGACCAGCAGGTTGAACAGCACGATCACCGTGACCGTGAACGCCGCCTGGCCCACCGCGAACGGCGCGGTGCCCGGCGCGTAGGCCGCCACCAGCACGGCGATGGGCAGGGCGATCCACAGGGCGGTCGGCGTGGTGCCGATGGCCAGCATCAGCGCGGCGCCGATCGCGAAGCCGACGACGGTGCCGGCCAGCGCCCGCAGCACGGTCGCCCCCGTGGCCGCGGCGTTCGTGCGCAGCACCGACAGCGTGCCGAGCACCACCCAGAAACCGTGCTGGACGTCGAGCAAGTCGGCGACGAGCACCGCGGCGGCGAGCGCCACCGCGCCGCGCATGCTGCTGCGGAACCACACCGAGCGGGGATCAGCGTGCCGAGCGGCCAGGCGGGCCGCGCCGACCAGGCCGCCGAGCCTGCCGGCGGCCAGTGGACCGTCCTGGCTCCCCGCTTGCCCGTACCAGGTACGGCGCTGCGCGGCTACCGTCTCGGGGTCGGCCCGCCTAGTGGCGATCAAGGCGTCCGCGACCGTGCTCCGCGCGGCCACGGCGATCGTCTGCGCGTGGACCGCGTGCCGGGCGGCGTCCTTGGCGCTGCCCGGGTCGGCGGACACCGCCTGCTGCTGCACCGAACTGGCCGCCCGGGCCTCTTCCAGCCGGCCGATGTCGCGCGACACGTCCTCGGCCGCGACGTCCTGGTCGCTGAGCAGCAAGGCCACGTCCGCGAGGACCCGGGCGGTGACGTCAAGCAGTTCGCGGTCGGCCGCTGCCTTCGGCGTAGGCGCGCCACCGTCCAGGGAATCGGTGGTCAGCGAGGTGACCCACTCGAGCATCTCAGCCACGTTGGCTAGCCCTTGGTCGGCGGTGGCTAGTCCGGTCGGGCGGTACGGCGTGGTGGCGAACAGGTTCATGAGCTGGTGCTTGGCCGCGATGGCGGCCTCCCGGTCGGCTGGTGTCGCGTCGCCGCGTTCGACCGCCTGGAGGTGGCTGGCCAGCGCGTTCGCGGAGGCGGCCGCGGCCGCGCGGAGCCGGTCTCCCGGCGATCGCGGCGACAGCAGCAGCACCGCCGCCGTGCCCACCACCGACGCCAGCCACCAGCCTGCGAGCCGGGACGGGATGTCGGCGATCGTGCCGTGGGGGGTGGCCACGGGCAGCACGTACGTGAGCAGCGCGGCCGTGGTGCCGGAGGCGGCGTTCGGCCCGGCCACCCCGCCGAAGAAGATGGCAAAGGCCACCGGGATGGTCGCGACCGCCGCCAGCCAGGCGTTCCCGCTGACCAAGGTGCCGATGATCAGCGCCGCGCTGCCGACCAGGGCGAGCTGGAGGTGCGCGCTGGCCTTGTCCCGCCTGCTCCCGCCGAACGAGGCCAGGACCAGCGTGGCGAAGCTGCCGAAGGCGGCGAACGTGGCCATCTGCAGGTCGCCGATGACCTTGTAGGTCAGCGCGAACAGGGCCGGCATGACGATCGTGGCGCGCACCGCCCGCATCGCGGCCGGGACCGACCACGTCACCCGCCACCAGGGCGACGGGGCGGACTCGCCCGGCGAATGCCGGAACAGCCATGCGCGCGGTCGCTGGGCCGAAGGGGCCACCACGGCGGAATCGGGCATTATCACAGCGTATAGACAGCCCCGCGGCACTTGAAGTGGGCGGCCGGCGGCCCGCCACGGCCCGTTAGGCTTGGCGGGTGAGAACCGGCCAGGCCCTGCCGCTGCGTGAGGATCTCGCCGGCCGGGAAGCGTACGGGGCACCCATGCCCGACGTCCCGGTCCGGCTCAACGTCAACGAGAACCCCTACCCGCCCTCGCCCGCGCTGGCGCGCGCGATAGCCGATGCCGTGGCCGCCGTGGCGGGCACGCTCAACAGGTACCCCGACCGTGACGCCACGGGCCTGCGCGACGACCTGGCCGGCTATCTCGGGCACGGGCTGGCCAGGGAGCAGGTCTGGGCCGCTAACGGCTCTAACGAGGTCATGCAGCAGCTGCTGATGGCCTTCGGCGGCCCGGGCCGCACCGCGCTCGGCTTCGAGCCGTCGTACTCGATGCATCCGGTCATCACGCAGATCACGGCGACCCGCTGGGTACCGGGCGCCCGGGACGCCGGTGACGACGGATTCGGGCTTGACCCCGGCCGCGCTGTGGCCGCGGTCCGCGAGTTCCAGCCTGACCTGGTGTTCCTCGCTTCTCCGAACAATCCGACCGGCACGGCGCTGCCGCTGAGCACGATCGAGGAGGTGTACGAGGCCGCCCCGGGCATGGTCGTGGTCGACGAGGCCTACGCGGAGTTCGCGCGCGACCAGCGCAGCACCGCGCTGGACCTGCTGCCGCGGCGTGAGCGCCTGGTGGTCACCAGGACGATGTCCAAGGCGTTCGCGATGGCCGGGGCCAGGATCGGGTACCTGGCGGCCGCGCCCGAGGTGGTGCGGGACCTGCAGATCGTGCGGCTGCCCTATCACCTGTCCGCGATCACCCAGGCGGTGGCGCGGGTCGCGCTCGCGCACTCCGGCGAGCTGCTGGCCACGGTGGCCGTGCTGCGGTCGGAACGTGACGGCCTGGTGGGATGGCTGCGGGGCCGCGGCCTGGCCGCCGCGGACTCCGACGCCAACTTCGTGCTGTTCGGCCGATTCGGCGACCGGCACGCGGTCTGGCAGGGACTGCTGGACCGCGGGGTGCTGATCCGCGAGGTGGGACCGCCGGGCTGGCTGCGGGTGAGCGTCGGCACGGCGGACGAGATGGCCGCGTTCCGGGCCGCCCTGGACGAGGTACTCGCTGGTGACCGCTAACCGCACCGCGCGGGTCGAGCGCGTCACCAAGGAGACCCAGGTCCTGGTCGAGCTCGACCTGGACGGCACGGGAGTGACCGAGGCGCAGACCGGGGTGCCGTTCTTCGACCACATGCTCGCCCAGCTCGGCAAGCACGGCTGCATCGACCTGACCGTGCGGGCCCGGGGCGACATCGAGATCGACGCGCATCACACCGTGGAGGACACCGCGCTGGCCCTCGGCCAGGCGCTGCGTGAGGCGCTGGGCGACAAGGCGGGGATCTGCCGGTTCGGCGACGCGCTGATCCCGCTGGACGAGACCCTGGCCCGGGCCGCGGTCGACCTGTCCGGAAGGCCGTATGCGGTGCACGCCGAACCGGAGCCGATGCCCCCCATGATCGGCAGCTACGACACCACGCTGACCCGGCACTTCTTCGAGTCGCTGGCGATGGCGGCGGGAATCTGCCTGCACCTGGCCGTGCTGGCCGGGCGCAACCCGCACCACATCGTGGAGGCCCAGTTCAAGGCGTTCGCCCGCGCACTCCGGGCGGCTGCGGCCCCCGACCCCCGCTCCGCGGGCATCCCCAGCACCAAGGGCGTCCTCTGAACCCGCCCAGGCTCGTCACCAGAAGTCAATCGTGCTACGGCGTTACTCCGGCCTGTGCACAACCAGACCGCACGACCGGATCCTGGGGAAAGCTCGCTTGGGGGTCTCCATTTAACCGGAGTAGATTGGCCAGGTGACCAGGCCCCATGGCGGTCGGCACTATCCCCGGTCCGTGGGCGAGTTCCAGGCATGGTTCCGCACCGACTCTGACTGTCTCGACTACCTGGAGTGGCTGCGCTGGCCTGGCGGTTTCACCTGCCCGTCCTGCGGTTACGCCGGGGGCTGGCGGCTCGGCGATGGCCGGTATGAGTGCGCCGGCTGTCACGGGCGCACCTCGGTGACGGCGGGCACGATTTTCGACCGGACGCGGACGCCGCTGACGGTGTGGTTCACCGCGTGCTGGATGTTCGCCACGGCCAAGGACGGGATCTCGGCGCTGGGCCTGCAGCGGGCTCTGGAGATCGGCTCCTACCAGACGGCGTGGGCGATGCTGGGCCGGCTGCGGTCGGTCCTGGTACGTCCGGGAAGGGACCGGCTGGCCGGCACGGTGGAGGTGGATGAGACCTATATCGGCGGGGAGGAGCCGGGGCTGCGCGGCGGCCGGGCCCGGGGCAAGAAGGTCCTGACCGGCATCGCGGTGGAGGTCAACGAGCCGAAGGGGATCGGCCGGTGCCGCATGGCGCTGCTGGCTGACGGGTCGGCCGCCTCGCTGCATCCCTTCGTCAGCGGAATCCTGGTCGCGGGCGATCGCGGTGAACGCCTCCAGCGCCTCGGTGTCGGAGTAGTGGTTCAGGACGTACTCGGCCGCCCACTGCCGAGCGCTCGGGTAGTCGCTGGCGCCGATGACCCGCGTCGCCGCCTCGGCGTCGTAGCGGGTCTGGCGCAGCGTGACGCCGGGGCCGAGCAGAGCCCAGGCGGCGCCCGGGTGACCGTAGGGCATGCCGACGCTGCCCGGGTTGACGATCCGGTGCCCGCCCGCCAGCCGGTCGAACGGCATGTGGGTGTGGCCGCAGACCACCACGGCGGCGCCGACTCCGTCCAGCGCCCTGGCCCAGCGCTGCGGCGGGCTGTCGACCAGCAGCATCTCGTCGTCGCGGCGGGGGGAGGCGTGGCAGAACAGCACCGGCCCGAGCCCATCGATGTCCAGGGTCACGGTCAGCGGCAGCCCGTCCAGCCGGTCCCGGTGCTCCCGGCCGATCAGGGAGGCCGCCCCGATCGCGTCCGCCGCGAACGGCCCGGGAACCTCGCCGCCGTCGAAGGCCGTGACCATCTCCCGCTCGCAGTTGCCGTGCACCCATACCGCGCGGTCACCGAGCGCGGCCAGGCGGTCCAGCGTCGGCCCGGGCATCGGCCCGAGCGCGATGTCGCCGAGCAGGATCACCGCGTCGGCGCCGGCCACGTCGGGCTCGGCGAGCACGGCCTCCAGGGCCGGCAGGTTACCGTGGATGTCGGCCAGTACGGCTGCCCTCATACGCGCGATTATCCCCGGGCCCGGGTGCGACGCGGAGCACCCGCGGCCAGACGCGGGGTCCGTGCGGAGCATCGGGCCGCCGGTGCCATTAGCCTGGGCGGATGCGGTGCAGTGTCGTGGTGCTCGACTACGGCTTCGGCAACATCCGCTCGGCGCAGCGGGCGCTGCAGCGGGCCGGGGCCGACGTCGAGGTGACCGCCGACCCGGAAACCGCGCTGAACGCCGACGGGCTCGTGGTACCGGGCGTGGGCGCGTTCGCCGCCTGCATGGCCGGGCTGCGCGCGGTCCGCGGCGAGATCGTGATCGGCAAGCGGCTGGCCGGGTCCCGGCCGGTGCTCGGCATCTGCGTCGGCATGCAGATCCTGTTCGAGGAGGGCGTCGAGCACGGCGAGCGGACCGCGGGCTGCGGCGAGTGGCCCGGGGTGGTGCGGCGGCTGGACGCCCCGGTACTGCCGCACATGGGCTGGAACACGGTCGCCGCTCCGGCCGGCTCGCGGCTGCTGTCGGGTATCCCGGGCGACGCGAGGTTCTACTTCGTGCACTCCTACGCCGCCACGTCGCTCCCGCTGCCAGCCAGCCCGGTGATGACCCCGCCGCTGATCACCTGGGCCACGCACGGGGAGCGGTTCATCGCCGCGGTGGAGAACGGGCCGCTGTGCGCTACCCAGTTCCACCCGGAGAAGTCCGGTGACGCCGGCGCGGCGCTGCTGTCGAACTGGCTAGAGTCGGTCGGATGACGCCGCTGACGCTGCTGCCGGCCGTGGACGTGGCCGGCGGGCAGGCGGTCCGGCTGGTCCAGGGCGCCGCCGGGACCGAGACCGGGTACGGGGACCCGCTGGCGGCCGCGCGGGATTGGCAGCGTGCCGGGGCCCGCTGGATCCACCTGGTCGACCTGGACGCCGCGTTCCGGCGCGGCTCCAACGCCGGGTTGCTCGCGTCGATCGTCGCGCAGGTTGACGTGGCGTTCGAGGTCTCCGGCGGGATCCGCGACGACGCCTCGCTGGCCGCCGCCCTGGCCACCGGGTGCGCGCGGGTGGTCATCGGCACCGCCGCGCTGGAGGACCCGGACTGGGTGCGCGCCGCCATCGCGGCGCACGGGGACCGGATCGCGGTCGGCCTGGACGTGCGGGGCACCCGGCTGGCCGCCCGCGGCTGGACGGCCGAGGGCGGCGAGCTGGACGAGGTGCTCGCCCGGCTGGAGGCCGACGGCTGCCGGCGCTACGTGGTCACCGACATCACCAGGGACGGCATGCTCAGCGGGCCCAACCTGGACCTGCTGCGCCGGGTGTGCGGGCGCACCGGCCGGCCGGTGATCGCCAGCGGCGGGGTGTCCAGCCTGGCGGACCTGCGGGCGATCGCCGGGCTGCGGTCGGCCGGTGTCGAGGGCGCGATCGTCGGCAAGGCCCTGTACGCCGGCGCGTTCAGCCTGCAAGAGGCCCTTAACGAGATGTCCGCCGCCACCGGGGCCGCCTGATGCCGGTCGCCGTCCGGGTTATCCCCTGCCTCGACGTGGACGAGGGCCGGGTCGTCAAGGGGGTCAACTTCCGGGACCTGCGTGACGCGGGCGACCCGGTGGAACTGGCCGCCGCCTACGACGCCGAGGGCGCGGACGAGCTCGTGTTCCTGGACATCACCGCGTCGGCCCAGCGCCGGGACACGATGGTCGACGTGGTGGCGCGCACGGCGGACCAGGTGTTCATCCCGCTCACGGTGGGCGGGGGAGTGCGCAGCGTGGACGACGTGGACCTGCTGCTGCGGGCCGGGGCGGACAAGGTGTCGCTCAACACCGCGGCCGTCGCCCGGCCGGAACTGCTCACCGAGGTGGCCGCCCGGTTCGGCGCGCAGTGCGTGGTGGTGTCGGTGGACGCGCGGCGTGTTCCGGCCGGTGGGTTCGAGGTGACCACGCACGGCGGGCGGCGCGGCACCGGCCTGGACGCGGCCGCGTGGGCGCGCCGGGCCGCGCAGCTCGGCGCCGGGGAGGTCCTGCTGAATTCGATGGACGCCGACGGCACCCAGGGCGGGTTCGACCTGGAGCTGATCGCGGCGGTACGGGCCGTGGTGGACGTCCCGGTGATCGCGAGCGGTGGCGCGGGCCGGGTCGCGGACTTCGCCCCGGCGGTCGCCGCGGGCGCGGACGCGGTGCTTGCCGCCAGCGTGTTCCACTTCGGCGAGATCGGGATCGGCGAGGTGAAGGAATCGCTGCGCGCGGCGGGCCGTCCGGTCCGCTGACGCCCGGCCCGACCGGTATGCGAGGCTGGCCGTCATGACCGCGAGTGAGGGAACCACCCGGGTCCCGGCCGGCGAGTCCGGGCTCGACCCGCGTATCGCCGCGCGGCTCAAGCGCGACCGCGACGGGCTGATCGCGGCCATCGTGCAGCAACACGACACCGGCGAGGTCCTGATGCTGGGCTGGATGGACGACGAGGCGCTGCACCGCACGCTGGCCACCGGCCGGGGGACGTTCTGGTCGCGCAGCCGGCAGGAGTACTGGGTGAAGGGCGCGACGTCCGGCCACGCCCAGTGGGTGAAGTCGGTGGCGCTCGACTGCGACGCCGACGCGGTGCTGGTCAAGGTGGACCAGGTCGGCAGCGCCTGCCACACCGGCGACCGGACCTGCTTCGACGCCGACGTGCTCGACGGTCACGTGGCCTGACGGCCAGCCGCCGAGGCGGCCGCGTCCAGCCGCGTGACGGCTACCGCCGAGGCGGCCGCGCCCGGGGGCGTGAGGGCTAGGTGCCGAGGTGATCGAAATCCACCGGCGGCAGGTCCTCCACCTGCTCTTTGGTGATGTTGAGCTGGATGCCCTCGTCAACCCGGGTCACCGAGCGGATCGGGATGGCCACTTCCTTCTTGCCCCACAGGTGACCCTCGGCCAGCAGCACGTGGGTCACGTGGTGGCTGCGCGGGTCGATGATGAGCCCGTGGACGCGCCCGATGCTGCCGTCGGTGGCCTCGACCGGGTCGCCGCGGCGCACCTCCACCTCGCCCAGCGGGATCGTGTCGTAGGTGACGGTCTGCGAGGTGCCCTGCAGAGCGGCCGCGTCCGTCACCGCTCCCGCGCCGCCCAGGCCGTAGTAGGGCCAGGCGAGCACCTGCTCCGGGCCGTAGGCGGCGTAGCCCTGGGATCCCGGGATGAACTGGGTCTCCTCGGCGGATTCGAGCTCGGCGAACTCGGCCAGCGTGCAGTGGATGTCGACCTGGTCTCCCGAGGTCTCGATGAGGTCGAGGGGGACGAGCCGGGCGAGCCCCAGGCGGCCCTTCGGCTCGACCACCAGGTGGGTGACCTCGCGGGCGACGGGGTTGACGAGCACCCGGCGCACCTCCCCGCAGTCGCCGTCGGTGCAGCGGGCCTGCGCCCCGATCGTGAACGTCTCCGATTCGGCCACAGCGACCCCTTCCGGCGGTGAGCGATCCCTCATCTGGCATCCGTCCGGCCCGGCCAGGCCCCGGCCTGCGCCCGGCGGGCCCCGGTAAACGCCCGCCTGGCCCCGGCCCGCGCCTCCCCGCCCCGGCATGCGCCCGCCTGGCCCCAGCCGAAGTTACTACATTCGGTCAGGTGACCGCCGGAAGGACCCCGCCAGGCCGACATCAGGGGCCGGCCCCAGCGTCGCCGTCGCCCCGGCCGCCGCGGCGCGCGATCCTGCGGGCCGGCGCCCTCGGCGGGGCGGCCGCCTCGCTGGCCGCGGGCTGCAGCCCCGCCCAGACCGCGGCGGGCTCGGGCGCAGCCCAGCTGGCCCGGACCTACGTCTTCAACCAGGGCTGGCTGTTCGGCGGCCGCTACGTCGCAGGCTCCGCCGGCCCTCTGTATGACGACAGCGGCTTCGCCCGGGTCACGCTGCCGCACACGGTCACGCCCCTGTCCTGGGGCAACTGGGACCCGGCGAGCTGGGAGGGGGTCTGGATCTACCGCAAGCACTTCAGGCTGGCCGCCCGGGCCGGCACCCGCGCGTTCCTCGACTTCGACGGCGTGCTGGTGAACGCGACGGTACTGCTCAACGGCGCCGTGCTCGGCGCGCACCAGGGCGGATACCTCCCGTGGTCAGCCGAGCTGACCGGCCATCTGGCCGGCGACGGCAACGTCCTGGCGGTCATCGTGGACTCTCGGTGGCTGCCGGTCCCGCCCGCCGGCGCCCCGGGCGGGCCGGCGGCCGTGGACTACCTCCAGCCGGGCGGCATCTACCGCGACGTCACGCTCCGCGTGGTGCCCGAGGTGTTCCTGTCCGACGTGTTCGCCCGGCCGGCCGACGTGCTCGGCCCCGGCCGCCGGGTGCGGGTGCAGGCCACGATCGACGCGGCGGCCGTGCCCCGGCGGCCGGTCCCGGTCACCGCCGAGCTGCGGGACGGATCCCGGGTGCTGGCCAGCGCCAGCGCCCGGGCGACGATCACCGCCCCGGGCACCACCGTCGTCAGGCTCGACCTCGCCGGGCTCGGGGATGTGACGCTCTGGTCGCCGGGCACGCCGAAGCTGTACACCGTCCGGGTGACGCTGGCCCCGGCCGGCAGGCCGCCGCACACGGTCAATGTCAGGACCGGGTTCCGGGAGGCGGTGTTCCGGACCGACGGCTTCTACCTCAACGGCGAGCGGCTGAAGATCTTCGGCCTGAACCGGCACCAGCTCTTCCCCTACACCGGCATGGCGGGCGCGGCCCGGCTGCAGCGCCGGGACGCCGAGATCCTCGCCCGCGAGCTGAACTGCAACATGGTCCGCTGCTCGCACTACCCGCAGTCCCCGCACTTCCTCGACGCGTGCGACGAGCTCGGCCTCATGGTGTGGCAGGAACCGCCGGGCTGGCAGTACGTGGGCGACGCCGCCTGGCAGGATCTCGTCGTCCAGAACGTGAACGACATGGTGGTCAGGGACCGCAACCGGCCCTCGGTCATCACCTGGGCCACCCGGCTGGACGAGACCGCGAATTTCCCCCCGCTGTACACGCGGACCCGCCGGCTCGCCGACCGGCTCGACGGCAGCAGGCCGACGACCGGCGCGATGGTGTCCTACTCGACGGCCGGCTGGGCGCAGGACGTGTTCGGCTACGACGACTACCATTCCGCCCGCGGCCAGGCCGAGCTAAAGCCCCCGCTGCCCGGGGTGCCCTACCTGGTCAGCGAGGCGGTCGGCGCGGAGGACGGCTCGCCGACCTACCGCTGGACCGACCCCGGGGCGGTCCTGGCCGAGCAGGCGCTGCTGCACGCCCAGGTCCACAACATCGCCCGGTCCGACCCCGGCTACGCCGGGCTGCTCGGCTGGGCCGGCTTCGACTACGCGTCGCTCAACGGCGGCGACCGGGTCTGGGACGGCTTGAAGACGCCGGGCGTCCTGGACACGTTCCGGGTGCCCAAGCCGGGCGCCGCGTTCTACCGCTCGCAGCTCGACCCGCGGGTGCGCCCGGTGATCCTGCCCGTCTTCTTCTGGGACTTCGGCCCGGGCTCCCCGCCGGACGGCCCGGGCGCGCACGCCATGATCGCCACCAACTGCGACCGGCTCGAGATCTACGTCGGCGGCCGGCACGTCGCGACCGGAACCCCGGATACCCGCGAGCTCGGTCATCTCGCCCACCCCCCGGTCTTCGCCGACCTTGCCGTCGACGGCTCCGGCCTGCCGGAGTTGCGCATCGACGGCTACGCCGGCGGGCGGCTGGCTGCGTCGGTCCGCATGTCGGCCGACCGCGCGCGGGACCGTCTCGCGCTGACCGCGGACGACCGCTCGATCCAGGCCGACGGCGCGGATACCACCCGGCTGACGTTCCGCGCTCTCGACGCCTACGGCAACCAGCGCCGCCACGTCACCGGCGCCGTGAGCCTGTCGCTGACCGGCCCGGCGGCGCTCATCGGCGACAACCCGTTCCCCTTCGGCGCCTACGGCGGCGCCGGCGGCGCCTTCGTCCGCTCTGAGCCCGGCCGGGCCGGCCTGGTCCGGGTCACGGCCAGGCACCCGGTCCTCGGCCGGGCCGCGGTGCGGATCACCGTGACCCGGCCCGGTCCCGGCGTCCAGTTCCGCTGAGCGCCCCGGCGGCGGTCGGCCCGAATTGTTAGACGAACTCCGTCTGTATTAGGCTGGCAGCCCGCGACGACGGATCCGGAGGGGCCACGCATGACCGGGAGCCCGCACGCTCCGGCCCGCAGCACTCTGGGCCGGGGGTCGGTGACCGTGACCGGGCTGGCCCAGCGGCAGGCCTGGCGGGCCCGCGCGTTCCCGCCCATCGAGCAGGTCACCCCGGGCGTCTGGTCCGTGCCGGTGACGATTCCGGACAACCCGCTGCGCTACACGCTGTGCTACCTGCTGCTGGCCGACGCCGGCGTCGTGGTCGTGGATCCGGGCTGGGACACCGACCGCGGCTGGGCCGACCTCCAGCGCGGCCTGGCGGCGGCGGACGTGTCCGCGGACCGGATCACCGGCATCGTCGTTACGCACGTGCACCCCGACCACCATGGCCTCAGCGAGCGCCTCAGCGAGGCGTCGGGCGCCTGGATCGCGATGCACCGCGCGGAGTTGCCGTACCTGCCCGCGCGCATCGGCGAGGTCATCGGCGGCGCCGAAGGCTTCCGCTCCTGGCTGGTGCGCAGCGGGGTGCCCAGCGATACCGAGATCTTCGGTGACGACGAAGACTTCCGCCGCATGTTCAGCATGGCCGAGCCCGACCGGCTGCTGGACGACGGTGACGACCTGGACCTCCCCGGGCGGCGCGTCAAGGTCGTGTGGACGCCGGGGCACACCCCCGGCCACATCTGCCTGCATGACGCCGACCACGACCTGCTGCTCACCGGGGATCACCTGCTGCCACGGATCTCGCCCAACGTCGGGCTCACGCCGGTCAGCGGGGACTCGCCGCTGAGCAGCTACCTTGAGTCGCTCCGCGCGATGCACCGGTTTGCCGCCGCCGAGGCGCTGCCCGCCCACGAATACCGGTTCCGCGGGATCGCCGAGCGGGCGGACGCCCTGATCGAGCACCACGACGCCCGCGCCCGCGAGGTGCTGGACATCGTCGCCGCGGTGGGCCAGCCGACGATCTGGGAGGTCACGCAGAACCTGACCTGGTCCCGTCCCTGGGACCAGATCACGGGGTACATGCGCCGGGCCGCCCTGGCCGAGGCCGAGGCGCACATCGAGTACCTCGAGCGGGAAGGCCGCCTGATCATCCGCCGCGACTCGGAGCACGTCCCGGGCCGGCTGCTGGCCGTGGCCGGTGATCAGCGGGACGCCGCGCGCTGATCACCGGACCGCCCGGGCACCGATGCTGTCACCCGTTCCGGGCAAACTGACAGCATGAAGATCTTGTTGTCCGACGGTTCCGGCCTGACCGCGCGCCAGGTGGCCGGGCTGGCGGAATCCGGTCACCGGGTGGAGGTCTTGTCGCCGGACGGGCTGTGCCTGTGCCGGTTCACCCGGCACGTCCGCCGGGTGCACCGGGTTCCCGGCTACGGAGCCGACCCGCTCGGCTGGCTGGACGCCGCGCTGGCCGTCTACCGCGCGGGCGGCTTCGATGTGCTCTTTCCCACCCAGGAGCAGGTCGCGGTGCTGTCCCACTCGGCCGGGCGGCTCGCCGAAGCCAGGGTCCGGACCGCGGTGCCGCCCTTCGAGGCCGTGCGCGCGGTGCAGGACAAGGTGTCCGCGTTCGCCACGCTCGGCGCCCTCGGCCTTCCGCAGCCCCAGACCGCCTTTGTCGGCTCCGCGGACGACCTGCGGGCGTGGCGGTCTCTCCCGGTCTTCATCAAGGCCCCGATCGGCACCGCCACCACCGGCGTGCGGCGCGTCGGCTCCGCGGCCGCGCTGCGCTCGGCCGCCGCCGAGCTCGAGGCCGACGGGGTCTTCGCCGGTGGCGGCGTCGTGGCCCAGGAGCCCGCCGTCGGCCCGCTGGTCATGGCCCAGTCCGTGTTCGCGCACGGGGAGATGGTGGCCGCTCACGCCAACCTCCGCGTCCGGGAGGGAGCCGGGGGCGGCGCCAGCCACAAGCGGAGCCTGGACCAGCCCGCCGAGGTGATCAAGCACCTCGAATCGCTCGGCCGCTCACTGCGCTGGCACGGCGCCCTGTCCGCCGACGCCATCCTGACCGGGGCGGGCCCGGCCTTCATCGACATCAACCCCCGGCTGGTCGAGCCGGGCAACGCATGGCGCTCCGGCGTGGACCTGACCGGCGCGCTCCTCGACGTCGCCCGCGCGGACCAGCCCGCCGCCCAGCCGCCCGGCCGTCCCGGCGTGGCCACCCACCAGCTGCTGCTGGCCGTCCTGGGCGCGGGCGCCGGCGGCCGCGGGCGGCGCGGGGTGGCGGCCGAGATCCTGGGCGCGCTGGCGCACCGCGGGTCCTACCGGGGGAGCACCGAGGAACTCACGCCGGCCCGCGGCGATCCGCTGGCCGCCGTGCCGGTGGTCGTGGCGGCGGCCGCGATGCTGATCCGGCCCGCGCTGTGGCGCCGGTTCACCTCGGGCTCCGTGGCCAGCTACGCGCTGACCCCCGCGGGCTGGACCCAGTTGCTGAGCGTCCCGCCGGCCTGAGCCGCTAGCGCGGCCCGCTGCGGCGGGTGAGGGGCAGGCGGGCCCGGGTGGCCTCGTCCAGCGGGCTGTACACGGCGAAGCGCAGGTCCGCCGCGCCGGACACGTCCAGCTCGGTGCGGGTAAACGTCATCGGCCCGGCCGCGGGATGGCGGAACCGCAGCGTGCGAGCGCAGGGCCCGGCGACCTCGTGGCGGGCCCACAGGTCGGCGAACTCGCCGCTCAGGCCGGCCAGGCGGCGGATGTCCTCCTCCCACTCCGGGTCGCCGATGTGCTGCGCGTAGGCGGCGCGCAGCCGGGCGACCATGTGCGGGATCTCCTGGTCATAGTTGAGGAACAGCTCCCGGGCCCGCGGCTCGGTCACCGCGCACCACAGCAGGTTCTTGTGCACGCACGGCAGGCTGTGCCAGTCCCAGAACATCTCCTCGTGGGCGGCGTTCGTCTCGATGATGTCGAAGCGGCCGTTGATCAGCACGGCCGGCAGCGGGTCCAGCGAGCCGAGCACGTCGCGGACCGCGTCGGGCACGGCGGCGGCCGGGGCCACCGACCGCACCGGCATGGCCTCGGCGAGCCGGTAGAGGTGCCAGCGCTCGGCCCCGTTGAGCCGCAGGACGCGGGCGACCGCATCCAGCACCTGCCAGCTGGCGTTGATGGGACGGCCCTGCTCCAGCCACGTGTACCAGCTGACGCCGACGCCGGCGAGCAGGGCGACCTCCTCGCGCCGCAGTCCCGGCGTCCGCCGCCGCGGTCCCGGCGACAGCCCGGCGTCCTCCGGCCGCAGCCTGGCCCGCCGGGCCTTGAGGAAGCCGGCGAGCTCCGCCCGGCGGGAGCGGTCCGCGCGATCGGAGTCCGAGCGGGCCCGGTACGCGCGGGCCTCGCCCGCGCGGGCTCGGTCGGCCCGGGCCCCGCTCGCCCGAATCCCGTCCGCCCGGGCCCCGTTCGAATAGGCTCGGTCGGCCCGAGACCCGGCGGCGCGGGCCTCGCTCGTGCGGTTGGCTATCTCGGTCGCGGCCACGCCCCCATCGTCTCAGCCGCCTCTGACAAAACCGCCCTTCTCGCCCGGCGACCAGGTGCGCGCCACGCCCGGACCTGGTGCGCTACTGGCGGCTGGACGCCGTGGCTTGCGGTGGCTCGCCGAACGAGTCGAAGAGGCGGAGTCGGTGCGCGGTGGCCGCGGCCTCGCCGCGGCTCGCGACCCCGAGCTTGCCGAGGATGTTGGACACGTGCACGCTGGCCGTCTTCGCGGAGATGAACAGCTCGCTGGCGATCTCGGGGTTGCTCCGCCCGGCGGCCACCAGCCGCAGCACCTCGAACTCGCGGGCCGTGAGCCCGAGCCGTTCCCGTTCCGGGCGGCTGTCCTGGGCCAGCCCGGCCGCGCTCGCATGCTCGTCAGTGCCCTCGCCTGGGCCGAGCCGGATCCGGGCCCGCCGGGCGAGCAGCGCGATGTCGTCGCGCAGCGGCACGGCGCCCAGCTGCTCCGCCAGCGCGGCGGCGCGGCGCAGCCGGTCAGCGCCGCCGTCATGGTCGCCGCTGCTCAGCGCCGCCTCGGACGACCGCAGCAGGGCCAGCGCCAGCGGATAAGGCTCGCTCGCCGCCTCCCACGCCTGCGCCGCCGCGTCCCACGCCGTGCGCAGGTCGCCGGGCCCGGCCCTGGATGCCGCTCCATCCCCGTTCGCCGCGTCGGCCAGGGCACGGTCGGCGCGCATCATCTCGGCGGCGAAGGTCAGCTGGCCCGCTTGCTGCGAGATCCCCTCCGTGTCCACCCGGCCGGCCTCGGCGCGCAGGCGGTCGCGCACCTCCGCGGCCCGCGCGGCGAGCGCCTCATCACGGCCGCCGCCGGCGGCCGCGCAGGCCCGGGCCCCGGCCACCAGCAGCGGCCACGCATACCGCGGGCTGGGCCTGGTATCAAACCAGCCGAGCGCTTCGTCGGCAACGGACAGGGCCTCGGCCGGGCGGCCCTGGGCCAGTCGCAGTTCGGTGTCCAGCCGGGCCAGCGGAAGCTGACGTTCGTCCTTGAACTTGGTGCCGTGGAGCGCCGCCTGGTCCGAGGCGAGGAATTCGGCCGCGGCGGCCAGGTCGCCGCGGGCCAGCGCCACGTCGCCGGATAGCCGGAACAGCCCGGACCGGGCCAGCAGCGGCGGGAAGAGCTGGAGCGTCCGCTCGATGATGTCGGTCGCCTCGTCCCACCGGCCCAGTGACACGAGCGGCTCGGCCAGGTTGATGGCCAGGATCACGCCCGACGTCCGGGCCAGCCCGTAATCCCGGGCGGTCGAGATTCCGTCGCGGGCTACCGCGGCAGCCTGCTCATGCTGGCCCAGTCCTTCCAGCAGGTCTGACTCGGTGATGTCGGCTCTCAGTAGCGGCTGGTACGCCTGGGCCCGGGCCGCGACTGTGCGCGCTTGGGCCAGCAGCGTCCTGACCAGGTCCAGGTTCGCGGCTGGCTCCGCGCACGCGAGGGTCACGAGCGCCGCGGCTTCGGTGGCGCCGTCACCGGCCTGACGCGCCACGGCCACGGCCTCCTCGGCGCAGGCCTGGAACTCGGCGGCGTCCCAGCCTCGGTGCTGGCGATGACGGTCGTGGACCAGCCGTTCCAGCACCCGCGCCCGCGCGGCACTCGGCGGGTCGGCCGGGACGAGCCGGACCGCCTCGCGCAGGTCGGCTACGTAGTCGGTCCGGCCCAGCAGGTACTTCAGGTGGCCGTAGTCCTCGTGCAAGAGCCCGGCCCGGACCGGTTCCGCGGTGACGTCCACCTCGCGCAGCGCGGCCTGAGCGAACGCCATCCCCCGGTCCCACTCGCCGGCCAGCTCGGCGGCCTTGACCGCCGCCTCGAGCACCCCCACGTGGTCCGCGGCGATCTGCGGCGCGGCGTCCGGCACCTTGTCCCACAGCTCCAGGACCCGTGACAGCATCGCGAGCTGCTCGGCGTACGCCAGGGCCTTGGCCGATTCGGCCGCCGCCTGCCAGGCGCTGATCAGGGCGCCCGCCATGTCGTGGGCTGCGTACCAGTGGTAAGCCTGCTCGACCGCGGCGCGGCCCGGCAGTACCAGCCCCGGGTCGCTGCCTATGGCCTCGGCGAACCGGCCGTGCAGCTGGCCGCGCTCGCCGGGCAGCAGCTCGTCGTGCACCGCCTCACGGATCAGGCTGTGCCGGAACACGTAGCCGTCGGAGTCGGTCAGCAGCACATTGGCGGCCACCGCCGGCCGCAGCGCGCTGGCCAGCGCGGGCTCGTCCAGCCCGATGACCGCCGCGAGCAGCGCGTGACCGATCCGCTCGCCGCCCGCGCTCGCGACCCTGACCACGTCCTGGGTGGGCTCTGGCAGCCGTCGCACGCTCGCGACCAGCAGGTCCCGCAGCGAGTCGGGCACGCCGGTACCGAGATTCTCGCCGTCACCGATCAGCGCCTCCACGAACAGCGGGTTGCCTTCGGTCCGGCGATAGACCGCGGCGAGCACGTCCTCGGACGGCTGGCGCCCGGTGATCCGGACCACCAGGTCGTCGGTGTCCCTGCGGGTCAGTCGGCCGAGTTCGATCCGGGTGACCCAGTCGACGCGGTCGAGCTCGGCGAGCAGCGGGCGCAACGGGTGCGTGCGGTGCAGCTCGTCGGACCGGTAGGTCACGGCGATCAGCACGCCGGCGGGCACTTGCTGGTTGCGGACCAGGAATGCCAGCAGATCACGGGTCGACCGGTCCGCCCAGTGCGCGTCCTCGACGATCAGGACGACCGGGCCGCGCTCGGCCAGCTGCTCGAGCAGGATGAGCATCTGCTCGAACAGGCGCGCTCGCGCCTGGCCCGCGTCGTCCGAACCGGCCGGCTCGCCGAACTCGGGCAGCAGCCGGGCCAGCTCCCTGGTCGCGCCGCTCGGCAGCAGCTCGGCAACGCGGTCGGCGCCCAGGTCGCGGACCAGCTCGCGCAGCACCGAGGTGAAGGGGGCGAACGGCAGGCCGTCTGCGCCGAGTTCCAGGCAGCCACCGGTCAGCACCCGGGCGCCGGCGCCGCGGGCCCGCTCGGCGAACTCGCTCACCAGCCGGGACTTGCCGATGCCCGCCTCGCCGCCGATGAGGACCGTGGCCGGGCGGCCGTGGCCCGCCTCCGCCAGGGCGGCGTCCAGCGTGGCCAGCTGGTCGGCCCGGCCGACCAGGATCGGGCTGACAACATTCGTCGTCACACGGTCAAGGATGCCAGCTAGCCAGGACACCGCCATCCGATGAGTATCACGGGAGCATGCCGTCGACCCGGCGGATGATGTCCTGGCACAATCGGCCCACGTCGCGCGGGTCGTCGGTGAACTGCGACGGCTTGATGCAGAACGTGGTGAATCCGGCCGCCACCTGGGGCGGGATCGTGTCCAGGGCCTGGCCCAGGTCGGCCACGCTGCGGTCGTCCGGGAACACCGCCCGGGTCCCGCCGACGAGTTCCAGCCCGGCCAGGTCGCGCCCGGCCGCCCGCAGCGCATGCTCCAGCCGCCGCATCTCCTCCGCCGAAGGGCGCCCGAGCGGGTTGAAGCCATCGGCGTACCGGACGATGCGCTCGGTCATCCGGCGGTGCATGCCGGCGCCGCCGAGCCACAGGGCCGGGCCCTGCGGCCGGAACGCCTTGGGCTCGAAGTACACCTCGCGGAACGAGTAATGCACGCCCGAGTAGGACGCCGGGGTATCCCTCCACAGCACGGCCCACGCCGCCAGGTGCTCGTCCAGCAGGTCGCCGCGCGAGCGGAACGGCACGCCGAGCGCGGCGTACTCCTCCTCCAGCCAGGACACCGCCGGCAGCACGACCAGCCGGCCGCCGCTGATCAGGTCCAGCGAGCCGAGCTCGCGGGCGATCAGCAGCGGGTGGCGCAGCGGGGCGATGACGGCGCCGGCCACCAGCCTGATCCGCTCGGTGACCGCGGCGATCGCCGCCAGCAGCACCACCGAGCTCGGCCACGGCGTCACCGGGTCCTGGTTGCCCGGCAGGGCGTACTCGCGCGGGTTGGGCATGATCCCGGCCGCTCCCGCGGACGGCCCCAGCACGATGTGCTCGCTGATCATGACGGAGTCGAACCCGGCGTCCTCGGCCTCGCGGGCCCACCACACCAGGCTCGGCAGGTCACGGCCTGAGGTCATGGTCCAGTTCTCGCTCAGGATCAGGCACATCCTCGGCGCGCCCACACCACTCCCGTCTGTCTCAACGTCCGACGAATTAAGTGGTTCGGTTTTGTCCGGCCATAACCGGTCAAACTAAACCACTGATTTGAGGCTACGAGGCGCGGACCGGCCGCCGGATTCCGCGGAACTCCCAGTCCCCGCCGAGAGCCGTGGAGACGACCTCCTCGCTCTCGCTCGGCTGCGCGCCGAGCTCGGCCGGGACCGGCCCGGGGCCGGCCACGACGTGGCTGGTCAGCCGGCCGAGCCCGTCGACTTCCACGTCGACCACGTCTCCCGGCTGCACCGGGCGGGAGCCTGCGGGCGTCCCGGACAGCAGCACGTCGCCGGGGCACAGCGTGATCGAGCGCGCGATGTCGGCGACCAGGTAGTGCATGTCCCAGTGCATCTCGTCGGTCGACCCGTCCTGTGCCAGGCGGCCGTTGACGTAGGTGCGCAGCCGCTTGCCGCGGAAGTCCCAGCCGGTGACCAGCCCCGGGCCGAGCGGGGCCATCGTGTCCGAGCCCTTGACCCGCAGCATCGACCCGGCGTCGGTGTCCCGGAAGTCGTGCAGCCCGAAGTCGTTGGCGATGGTGTACCCGGCGATGTACTCGCCCGCCTGCGAGCGCGGCACGTTCCGGCAGGTGCGGCCGATCACGATGGCCACTTCGCCCTCGTAGTTGAGGTACTTGCAGTTGGTCGGCCGGACCACGGCGCCGCCGTGCGCGACCAGCGCGGAGACCGGCTTCTGGAAATAAGTCGGCGCCGGGGGCAGCTTGGCCCCGAACTCGGTGACCCGGCTGAGGTGGTTGAGATGCACCGCGATGATCTTGGTTGGCGTCACCGGCGGCAGGTGCACGGCCTCGGCCGCACCGACCCGGCGCCCGTCCCCCGCGACCAGGTCCTCGCCGTCCCGGCGGACCTCGACGACCGCGCCGCCCAGCAGGATCCTGCGGTATTCCGTCATCCGTCCTCCTGCCCAGTCCAGCCCGCGGCCGGCCGGTCGAACCAGATATGCATCTGGCCGGTGCCCACCGAGTTTTCGTATTCACTGAACGCCCGGCCCGGGGCGCGGGTGGCCAGCCCGCCGAGTGCGGCCACCATCATCAGGTAGTGCGCGAACTTGGCTTCCGGCCGCACCCGGAGGAAGTCGGGCATGGACTCGATCACCCGGGCGTGGTCACCCGCCTCGAGCCAGGCGATCCGCTCGGCATCGGCCGCGCGGGCGGCTTCGGTACGGACGTGCCGCGGGTCGCTGGCCTCGTGGGCGCGCAGTTCCCGCAGCGGCCAGAACGTGTGCGACATCGCGCCGGACGCCAGCAGCAGCACCCGCCGGTCGGACTGCGCGATCGCCTCGCCCACGGCCCGGCCCGCGCGCAGGAAGTCCTCGGTGTCCCCGGTCTCGGCGGTGTTGCTGACCGAGACCCACCGCGCGTCCAGCCCGCGGCCGAGGTAGTGCCAGAGGTTCACGGTGCCGTAGTGCAACGGCAGGTAGGGATCGTCGATCGCGGTGATCCAGGTGCCGTGCTTCTCGCCCAGCGCGGCGGTCGCGTGCGCGAGCGGGGGGTCGCCGCGCCAGTCGTAGGGGATCCGGCGCATCCCGCGCGGCAGCTCGTCGGAGGTGAACAGCCCGGCCCTGACGTCGTGGGCGGAGATCACGAACTCCACCGTGGTGAACCAGTGCGAGTCGAAGACCACGACCGTGTCGTAGTCCAGGATGTTGAAGATCTCGGCCCGCAGCTGCTCGAGCCCGGGAACCAGGCTGATCTCCCGGCCCTCGTTCAGGTCAAGCCGGTCCAGCAGGGGGAGCATGATCGTCGGGACGTGAGCGAGCAGGCCCGCTCCGACAACTTCACCCATCGCTGCGCCATCCCTCCGGGGCGTAGACGGTGTTCTTGACATCGCCGTAGAAGTCGAAGCTCCAGGTGCCGCCCTCCCGGCCGATGCCGGACAGCCCGGCGCCCCCGAACGGGGCCCGCAGGTCGCGGACGAAGAAGCAGTTGACCCAGACGGTGCCCGCGACCAGGCGCGCCGATACCCGCTCGGCCCGGAGTCCGGCGATTTCCAGGTCCCCGGGATCTAGCCGGCCGAGCCAGCCGGCGAAGAACCGGAAGTTCAGCGCCACCCGGGGCATCACCCCGCGACGGTGCGAGCGCAGCAGCGCGCCGTTATCCCAGGTCTCCACCCGGGCGAGTTCCTCGGCTCGCCGGTCCACGCCGTCGGCTATCGCGTTGAGGATCTTGGCCCGGTGTTCCGGCGGCGTCGCGGCCCAGCTGCTGAAGGCCTGGCAGGCGGCCCGGACCGCCGCGTCGGCCTCGGCCTCGGCGCCGCGCGCGATCTCCGCGATCGGCCGCTCATCGACGGGGGAGATATCGGTGAAGGTCGCGGCGGAACCGACCCGGCGCCCGCCGATCCAGGAACCGGACGGCCGCTGGCAGCGCTACGCCAACGAGCCGGGCAACGTCTACGTCGTCGGCCGCAAGGGCGACCCGCAGGGCCTGCTCGTGCACATGCTCCGGCAGCTCAGGCAGGCCGGCCTGCGGGTGACCACGGCCAACCACGAGTTCTCGCCGGGCCAGTTCGAGATCAACCTCGGCCACTCGGAGCTGGCCGACGCGGCCGACCGCTCGTTCCGGCTGAAGTCCGCGGTGCAGGAGATCGCGCGCCACCGCGGCCTGCTGGCCACGTTCATGGCCAAGCCCTTCAACGACGAGGGCGGCTCCGGCTTCCACGTACACGTGTCGGTCAACGACGACGCCGGGCGCAACGTGTTCGGCGACCCGGACGGCGCCGACGGGCTGTCGGACCTGGGCCGCCACGCGATCGGCGGCGTGCTGGCGCACGCCCGGGCGCTGAGCGCCCTGCTCAACCCCACGATCAACTCGTTCAAGCGGTTCGGGCCCGACACGCTCGCGCCCTGGCTGATCGACTGGGGGCTGGATAACCGCAGCGCGATGGTCCGGATCCCGCCCGAGCGGGGCGCGGCCGCGCGGATGGAGGTCCGCCTGGGCGACGCCACCGCCAACCCGTACCTGGCCTTGGCCGGCGTCGGCGCCGCGGTCTACCTGGGCATCAGGGACAAGGCGGAGCCGCCGGCCAAGCTGGAGGGGTACGGCTACGACCCGGAGAGGTCACCGATGCTGCCGGTGCGGCTCACCGAGGCCCTGGACGCCCTGGAGGCCGACCAGGAACTCACCGAAGTGCTCGGCGAGTACTTCGTGACATCCTTCCTGGCCTACAAGCGCAACGAGATCGAGCGCTTCGAGCGGTACGTCACCGACTGGGAGTTCCGCGAGTACGCCTATCACCTTTGACTACTCACCGCCGTGAGGGGCGGGGATCCTAGCCGTCACCGGCTGGGGTTCCTGGTTCACCACCGACTGCACCGGAGATGCCTCCAGCTCCCGCACCAACGAGCGTCCCGCCGCCCTGCTGTCCAGGCTCCTTGGCGTCCGGCCGCGCGGGCTCCGGCGAGCCGGCTGACGCCACCCGGGCCGGCCGGGGCAGCCGCAGCCGCAGCACGACCAGGCCGAGCAGGGCGAACGCGGCCGTCCAGGCCAGCGACAGGGCCACCATGCCGGCCAGCGCCTGGTGGTGGAAGACTCCCGCGCCGGCGAACTGGGTCGCGCCGTAGGACGGGAAGAACTCCAGGATCGGCTTGTTCGCCAGCGGGTTCTCCACCGGGTTCTCCAGGAACGTGTCCAGCAGCGAGATCATGATGATGAGGAAGAAGCCCTCCAGGTCGCCGCGGACCAGGACCCCGACCAGCAGGCCGAACGCCGCGTAGGTGGCCGCGCCCAGGATGAACGTGACCGCGATGGCCCAGATCCCGGCGGGCCGCCAGAACACCAGCATGACCAGCGCGGCGTAGGCGCCGATGCCGACGGCCTGGGCCAGCGCGGCGTTGGTCTTGGCGGCGATGAGGGCAGAGTGCCGGTACCCGGACAGGACCAGGCGCCGGTCGAAGGGCAGCGACCGGCGGACCGCGGCGAACACCACGAACCCCGTGATCAGGGTGATCGCGCTGAGTCCGGCGGTGATCAGGGTCAGGTTGTGGCCGTCCACCACGACGGTGGCGTCGGCGGCGCGCAGCCGGAACGTCACGCCCCGATGCGGGGTCATGGAGCCGAGCAGCAGGTACCAGACCGGGACGAAGACCGCCAGCAGCACCCAGGCCAGCCGGTTCCGGACCTGGGCGGCCAGGGTGAGCCGGACCGCGGTCTCAAGCTGCTGGCGCATGCCTGCTCGCCTCCTCGTCGATCCGCCCGCCGGCCAGGTGGCAGATCCGGTCGAAACGCTCGTGCTCGAAGACCAGGTGGCTGATGACCACGGTCGCGGTCCCGGCGGCTCTCAGCTCGCCGGCCAGGTCCCAGAAGGCCAGGTAGGTCTGCCAGTCGAAGCCCTGGTACGGCTCGTCGAGGAGCAGCACCGCCGGGTCGTGCATCAGGGCCAGCGTCAGGCTGAGCTTCTGCTTGGTCCCGCCGGACAGGGTGCCGGCCCGCTGGGCACGGGCCGACGCGTAGCCCAGCCGCTCGATCAGCTCATCGGCCCGGGCCGTGGAGTCGATCCCGTACGCGGCCTGGAAGTAGCGCACGTGCTGGTCCACGGTAAGCGCCTCATCGAGCACGACCGTTTGCGGGCAGTAGCCGGGCCGGCCGCCGATCGCGATCGTGCCCGCGTCCGGGCGCAGGTCACCGGCGAGAATGCGCAGCAGCGTCGTCTTCCCGGTCCCGTTCTCGCCGACCACCGCCACCAGTTCCCCGGGCGCGACCTCGAGGTCCAGCCCGGCCAGCACCTGACGGCGGCCGAACGACTTGCGGATGCCCCGCGCGGCCAGTGCGGTCATGGTGCCCCCTTTTCCGAGTCATCTCCAGACTGGCGCGCGGGCCCCGCGGGCCGACAGGGTGGTGCCCGGCCGGCCTGCGGTGAGCCTGCCACCACCGCTCATGTCGTTCCACTACGCAACGGGAACGGCGGCCCGCCACGCGGCAGGATGCCTGCGCGTGGTAGTGGCACGAGGGCGCGGGAAAGGCTAGCTACCTGGCCCGCAGCCGGGCGCGTGGGCCAGACTGGCGGGCATGAGTCGGGCTGCCTGGCGGGTCGCGGGGTACCGGTTCCGGGCCACGTTCGGCGGCCGCTGGGGCGGGTACCTGGCGCTGGTGCTGCTGATCGGGCTGGTCGGCGGGCTGGCCCTGGGCGCGGTGGCCGCGGCGCGGCGCACTCAGGCGGCGTTCCCCGCCTACCTGGCCAGCACCAACCCCTCCGACCTGACCGTGCTGACCGACGTGGTCAGCCCCGGTCCCGACCCCGGCAGCGGGTACGACCCCGCGCTGATCCGCAAGATCGCCGCGCTGCCGCACGTGCGCCGGGTGGAGAGCTACGCCGGGCTCAACGTGGCCATCCTGGCACCCGGCGCGCCCCCGGGAGCCGCCTCCGAGGGACTGCCGGGCAGCCTCGGCGAGTACTTCACCACCGACCGGCCGACGATCGTCCAGGGCCGGATGGCCAACCCGGACCGGGCCGACGAGATCGTCATAGACGCCAAGGGCACCCCGCCCTCGGTGCACGTGGGCGAGGTCATCCCGCTCGGCTTCTACACCAACGCCCAGGAGGCATCGCCGGACTTCGGCCGGCCCGGCACCCGGCCGTACCTGCGGATCAACGCCCGGGTGGTCGGGAAGGCGATCTTCAGCCGGGAGGTGGTGCAGGACGACGCCGATGCCGGGCTGAACGGGGGAGCGCTGTTCACCCCCGCGCTCGCCCGCCGGCTGGCGGTGTGCTGCTCCAAGTTCACCGAGAGCGCCGTACAGCTCAGCGGCGGCAGCCGCTACGTGGCCGCGACCGAGGCCGGCATCGAGCAAGTCCTGCCCCGGGGCTTCCCCGTCGAGTTCTACGTCACCTCGCTCACCACGGCCAAGGCCGAGCGGGCCATCAGGCCGGAGTCGATCGCCCTCGCGGTGTTCGGCGGGATCGCCGCGCTGGCCACGCTGGTCATCGCCGGCCAGCTCATCGGCCGGCAACTACGCCTCGGCGCCGGCGACCTCGGCACGCTGCGGGCCCTGGGCGCGTCCCCGGCCATGACGACCGGCGACGGGCTCCCCGGGATCGTGGCCGCGGTCGCGGTCGGCTCCCTGCTGGCGGCCGTGGTGGCCATCGGGCTGTCGCCGATAGCGCCGCTGGGCACCGTGCGCGCCGTGTATCCGTACCAGGGCATGGCCTTCGACTGGGCCGTCCTCGGCGCGGGCGCGGGCGCGCTGATCGGCGTGCTGGGCCTGGTGGCCGTCGCGCTCGCTTACCGGGGCGCGCCGCACCGGGCGGCCCGGCGGGACCGGCGCGCGCCGGCGCGGGGCTCGGCGGCGGCGCGCACCGCCGCTTCGCTGAGCCTGCCGCCGTCCGTGGTCGAGGGCGTCCGGCTCGCCGTTGATCCCGGCTCGGGACGCAGCGCGGTACCGGTCCGCTCGGCCATCCTGGGCGCCGCGCTGGCCATGATCGTCACGGTCGCCACCATCACCTTCGGCGCAAGCCTCGACACCCTCGTCTCCCACCCCGCGCTGTACGGCTGGAACTGGACCTACGCGCTCAGCTCGGGATACCCCACGTACGTCCCCCGGCCGCGCGCGGCGGCCCTGCTGGACCACGACCCCGCGGTGGCCGCGTGGACGGGCGTGTACTACGCCACGTTCAAGATGGACGGCCTGACCGTCCCGGTCATCGGCGCCAGCCCGGACGCGCCCGTCAGCCCGCCGGTGCTGACCGGGCACGGCCTGCAGGCGCCCGGCCAGGTGGTGCTCGGCGCGGCCACCCTGGCGCAGCTGGGCAAGCACGTCGGCGACGACGTCACCATCGGCGGCCCGGGCGTCAGGCCCGCCCGGCTGAAGATCGTCGGCACCGCGACGCTGCCCTCGTTCGGCGTCTTCGGCACGCTGCACACCGAGATGGGCACGGGGGCGGTGCTGGCCTACCAGCTCATCCCCGGCGCCGTCGCCAGCCAGCCGAACGACATCTACGTCACGCTACGGCCGGGGGCCGATCGCGCCGCCGCGGCCCGGGAGCTGCAGCGGCTGGTCCCGGCGGCCAACGGCGGGCAGGTCATCCCGGTGCAGCGCCCGGCCGAGATCGTCAACTACCGCTCGATGGGCGCCACCCCGGCGTTCCTGGGCGCGGCCCTGGCGGCCGGGGCCGTGGCCGCTCTCTGCCTGACGTTGTTCGCGTCCGTGCGGCGCCGCCGACGGGACCTCGCCCTGCTGAAGACCATCGGGTTCACCCGGCGGCAGCTGGCGGCCGCCGTGGCCTGGCAGTCCACCATCGCCGTGGCCCTCGGGGCCGTCGTCGGCGTTCCGCTCGGCATCGCGCTGGGCCGTTTCCTGTGGGACCTGTTCGCGCGGCAGATCAACGTGGTGCCCGAGCCCACGGTCCCGGGGCCGACGGTCGTCCTCATCGCGGTCGGGGCGCTCGTGCTGGCCAACATCGTGGCCGCGGTGCCCGGGCGCATGGCGGGGCGCACGCCCACCGCGCTGCTGCTGCGCGCCGAGTGACACCCAGCCGGCGTCAGGCCGTGGTCGTCTCGCTCAGGTCCTTCAGCTCGGTGGCGGCCGGCAGGCGGGCCCGCAGCACGAAGGTGGATGCGAAGCCGACCACCAGCAGGGCCAGCGCGAACCACGGGGCCAGGATCGTCGGGGCTGGTGACCTTGTAGGACGAGGCGAAGATGGCGCCGGCGGTGATCACGATGCCGATCACGGCCGACACCACAAGCGACACCCGGCGCCGCGAACTCGCGAAGGTGCGCAGCGAGCGGCCAGAACAGATCGACTAACAGCCCTCCGCCAAGCTTGATCATGGTGGCGCGGATCGCCAGTTCCACCGCCTCCAGCTCGTCGGCAGCGGCCATCCTGGTTTGTCAGAGGCCATGGCTAGGCTGATCATGTTATGGCGATCCGGAACCGGTTATATCCGACCGCAGGACAGCAACCGGCGCTGCGCGAGCACTGCGCGCACGTGCGCCGGGTATGGAACCTGGCCGTCGAGCAGCAGTCTTGGTGGTGGCCTGGCCGGGGAAGCGCGCCGTCATCTGCCGAGCGTTACCGCCAGCTCGCCCAGGCCCGGCAGGCCGAGCGGTGGCTGGGTGCCGGATCCTCCTCGGTGCAGCAGCAGGCGCTGCGGGACTTCGACCGGGCCCTGACCGCGTTCTTCGACTCGGCGAACCCGGCAGGCAGGCCGGGCTACCGGTGCAGCCGCGGCTCCCAGGGCTTCGCCATCCGCGACACCCGGGCCCGACGGGTCAGCCGGCGCTGGGGTGACGTATGGGTGCCCAAGTGCGGCTGGGTCCGTTTCCGGTGGACCCGCCCGCTGCCAGCCAACCTGGGCACCGCCCGGGTCACGTGTGACCGGGCGGGACGGTGGCACGTGTCCTTCCCGGCCCCGCAGCCTCCGGTGGCCCGCCAGCGCACCGGGAAGATGACCGGTATCGACCGCGGCGTGGCTACCGCGCTGGTTACCTCCGATGGCCAGCACTACCGAGCGCCGCGGGTGTCCAGTCGCCAAGCCGCCCGGTACCAGGCCCTGCAACGCCGCCTGGCCCGCCAGCGGAAGGGATCGCGCCGCCGCGAGCGGACCCGTCAGGCCATGGCCGTGGTCGCTGCCCGGGTTGCCGATCGGCGCAGGGACTGGGCCGAGAAGCTCAGCACCCGGCTAGTTCGCGAGAATGACGTCATCGTCTTGGAGGACCTCAACATCGCGGGCATGACCCGCAAGGCCGCCTCCAAACCCGATCCTGCTCAGCCCGGTAGCTTCCTGCCCAACGGGGCCGAGCGCGAACACGCCGACCGCGGCGATCAGCACCGAGAGCGGCGACGCGACGCCACCGCCCTTGCCCGAGGCGCTGATCACGCCGACGACCAGCGGGATCACGAAGGCCGAGGAGAACACCGGGCCCATGAACCCGACGGATTGCGCGATGACGTCGGGCAGCGCGAGGATCTTCGCCCCGAGGCGCTCGTAGCCCGGCTCGGAACTGGCCATCGTTTCCTCCTATGACTCCGGCGGCGGGATCCGCAGCACCGTCTGGGCGTTGCCGGCGAAGATCGCGGCGGTGTCGGCCTCCGGCAGGCCGAGCGCCTCGATGTCGGCGATCGTGTCCGCGACGACCGTGGGGCCGCCGAGCGGCATGTCCGTGCCGAAGAGCACGTGACCGGCGCCGAAGAACTCCACCGCGCACCGGACGGCGTGGGCGTTGCCGAACAGCGCGGTGTCGGCGAAGAAGCGCCGGAAGTAGTCGAGGGGCTCGGCGGACAGGCCCGCCATGATCGCCGCGCGCCCGGGATCCTCCAGCGGCGACGCCAGGCGCCCGGCGAAGTGCGGCACCATCGCCCCCGCGTGGTGAGTGATCACCCGCAGCCCGGGGTGGCGGTCGAAGCAGCCCGAGTACACCAGGCGGGCCATGCACACCGACGTCTCGTACGGCCAGCCCAGCGACCACCAGAGGCCGTACGACGACCGGCTCTCGACCGGGTAGTCGGGCCAGACCTCGCTGCGCGTCGGGTGGATCCACAGCGCCCCGCCCAGGCGGGTCACGGCCTCGAAGACCGGCTCGAACCGCGGCTGGTCGAGGGGGGCCCCGCCGACGTTGGTGTGTAGCTGCGCGCCCAGCGCCCCGAGCTCGCCCATGGCGCGGCCCAGCTCGGCCGTGGCCGCGTCAACGTCGTTCATCGGCAGCGCGGCGGCGAAGCCCGCGAACCGGTCGGGGTACCGGGCGACCAGCTCGGCCAGCTCGTCGTTGGCCGCGCGGGCCAGGTCGCGGGCCACGCCCGGCTCGCCGAGCTGGTCGATCGGCGGCACCGCCAGCGTCAGCACCTGGACGTAGTCCCCGAACGGGTCGATCGCCCGCCAGCGGGCGTCGAGGTCGATCAGCGCCGGGTCTTCGTGGATCCACGGCTGGAACCCGAGGATGCGGTCGCTGACACCGGGAGCCGAGACGATTGGCTCCAGGCGGCGCGCGTACGACGGCGGGAGGATGTGAGCGAAAGCATCGATCTTCCTCACGGTCCTCCCCTCGGGAGTGAACCTTTTTCATCCGCCGGTCTCATGCCCAGGGGCCAGGTAGCCGCCGGGGAGTGAAAAGGCTCAATGCGATTGGGGGGATCGTATGGAAGCAAACGAATCGGTGTCAAGGGTTCCGGCCGACTCGCGCCGGGGGAGCAGCGGGGTGCGCGTGCCCGGCCGGCTGGCCGGCCCGGTAGCTTGGGCCTAGGTGGCACGGGAAACCCTGATCGCGGCCGAGCCACCCGGCCCTGGCCACGGGACGCGAGAATGCCTGACGAGACCCGGCACGAGTCCACGGACATCGATGACCTTGAAGTGCGGGACGCCTACGACACGCTGGACGGAGAACCCGGGGACGATCCGCTCGACACCGGGGTCATCACCCCCGAGCGGTGGTCGTCCGCGATCCGGTACGGCACCACGGCCGAGGAGGAGGAGCGGGGCGAATCCCTCGACCAGCTCCTGGCCGAGGAGGAGCCGGACCCGGCCCTCGACCTGGACGACGAAGACGACGAGGACTACGCGGATGTCGCCGGGGACGACGAGGCCGGGGACGAGGACGTCGACGGGCTCCTGCTTGACGAGCCGGCGCCCCGCGCGGGACGGCTGGTGGCCGAGGACGAGGGAGCGCACGTGGCCGCCGAGCCCGACCTGGTCGCGCGTGACGTCGGGATCGACAGTGGCGCGGCCACCGCGGAGGAGGCGGCGGTCCACGTGGTCGACGACGACGATTACGACATCCCCTCGGACAGCTGAGCAGCTCAGGCCAGCCGCACCCGCACCGGCAGCTCCCGCAGCCCGTTGGTGAAGTTGGACCGGATCCGCCGCGGCGGCCCGGCCAGCTCGAAGCTGGCTACGCGAAGCGCCAGCGCGGCCAGCACCACGCTCACCTCCAGCCGGGCCAGGTGGACGCCCAGGCACAGGTGCGGGCCGCCGCGGCCGAAGCTGAGGTGCCGGTTGGGCGCGCGGCCGACGTCGAACACGTCCGGGTCCGCGAACTCGGCCTCGTCCCGGTTGCCGGACACGTACCAGAGCACCACCTTGTCCCCGGCCCGGATGGCGGCCCCGCCGAGCTCGGTGTCCGCGGTCGCGGTCCGGCGCATGAAGTGCGTCGGGCAGCTCCACCGGAGCACCTCGTCGGTGGCAGTTTGCACCAGGGCGGGGTCGGATCGCAGGCGCTGCCATTGTTCTGGGCGCTCGCAGAAGGCCAGGACGGCGTGGGCGATGGCGATCCTGGTGGTCTCGTTCCCCGCGACCACGAGGATCGAGAAGAAATTGTCGAGGTCGGTCTCGGTGAGCCGGTCCCCGTCGACCTCGGCCCGCAGCAGCGTGGACAGCAGGTCGTCACCGGGAGCGCGGAGCCGCTCGGCCACGATCTCGCGGCCCAGGTCCCACAGCTGCTTGCCGTACGGGCTCCGGAACGGGAACCGGCGGTAGGCGTCGGTGTCGTCGCGGCCCCAGACCACGTCGGTGATGTCCGGGTCGGTGTTGGCGATCAGCCGGTCGCCGAGGTCGATGAACTGGTCCAGGCCGGCCCGGGCAGGCCCATGATCCGGGCCAGCACCCGGATCGGCACCTCCTTGGCGATGGCGTCGACGAACTCGATCTCGCCGTCGGCCAGCCCGGCGTCCAGGACCTGCTCGGTGAGCCCCTCGATGAAGTGCCGGTACACCGCGACCGCCCGTTGCGAGAAGCTGCCGGATACGATCTTGCGGAGCTTGGTGTGCTCGGGCGGGTCGGTATCGATGATCGTGCGGCGGGCCGCCATGTCCTCGTCGGTGGGCTCCTCGAACGAGATCCCCCGCGCCGACGAGAACGTGGCCACGTCGCGGCTGGCGGTGACGATGTCCTGGTAACAATGGACTGACCAGAACCCCGAGTTCGGCGGGGCCTCGCCGTGCCACGCGACCGGTGCTTCCCGCCGCAGCCGGGCAAACTCGTGGTAAGGAACGCCTCGCGCCCACAGGTCGAGATCGGTCAGGTCGACGGTCCCGGTCATGGCAGATAGTTTGGCACCAAACAAACAGCCGGGCAACGGCGGGAATGGGTAGCGCCGCCGCCGGCGTTGGCGCGGCTGGGCAGGGCCGCCGCCGGGGTTGGCACGGCCGGGAGGATTGCACATGCGAGTCGCCGTTATCCGTCACCACGAAGAGGACTCGGCCGGGTTCATCGGTGCCGCGTTCGAGGCGCGCGGCGCCGAGCTCAGCGTGTGCCTGTTCCCGAAGGAGGGCCCGCTGCCCGCGCTGGAGGACATCGACCACGTCGTGGTGCTCGGTGCCGTCTGGTCGGTCTACGACGACAGCCCGGACCGGGCCTGGATCGCCGACGAGCTGGCCTGGCTGCGCCGGGCCGACGAGTCCGGCGTCCCGGTGCTCGGGATCTGCTTCGGCGGCCAGGCGCTGGCCGCCGCGCTCGGCGGCCGCGTGGAGGCCGCGCCCCGCAAGGAGATCGGCTGGTCGGTGATCGACACCTACGACCCCGAGGTGATCCCGGTCGGCCCTTGGCTGGAGTTTCACCAGGACCGGTTCATCCCGCCCCGGCAGGCGAGAGTGCTGGCCACCAACGAGGTGGGCGTCCAGGCGGCCGTGCTCGGCCGGCACCTGGCGGTCCAGTTCCATCCCGAGCCCGACGGCGCGCTGCTCAAGGCGTGGCTGGATATGGGCGGGCGCGAGGAGGCCGAGCGGCACGGCGTGGACACGGACCGGTTCCTGGCCCAGACCTTCGCCGAGGAGCCGGCCGCGGCCGCCCGGGCCGACGCGCTGGTGGCCTCCGCGCTGCTGATCGCCGAGCAGGCCCTGACTTTGCCATAACGGGCCGCGACCCCTCACCTGGTCCGCATAGGCCGGTCCGGCGCAGGCGGCACGAGCGCAGCGGGCTTACTCCGGTCAACATGGGCCGCTCTGGTGCGGGCGGGGAGGACCGCAACCCCTCACTCCCCGCGCGAGCCGGTCTCGCGGTGGCTATGGCCAGGCGGGCAACTCGCGATGTATCGTGTTTGTGTGGACCCGACGACACGCGAGGACATCGCGGCCGCGACCGCGGTGCACCGTGACCTCGGCCCCGGCTACACCGACGCGGTGTCCGAGGCTCTGGTCGACCGCATCGGCGCGGAGATCGACAAGCGGGTGGACGCCAGGCTGGCCCGGCGCGGCGCCGGCGCCCCGGCCGCGCCCGCCGCTCCGGCCGCCCCGGCGGCCCGGCCCGCCTGGGTGCCGGTGGCCATCGCCGCCAGCTCGATGGGCGGCGGCGTCGCCGCCACCGCCATCATCACGTTCGCGACCGCGACCAACGTAGGCGGCACCTTCCACAACGCGGTCAGCGGTTCCCAGGTCCTGCTGATCGCGCTGATCTGGGCCGTCATCGCGGTGGTCAACGTGGCCTACGCCCGCCGCCCGCACTGAGCGCCCGGGGGCGGCCCGCCGCCGGCCCGGCTCAGCCGTCCTCGACCGACCGGATGATCTTGCGGAGCAGCGACGCGAGCTGATCCTTCTCCGGCGCGCTGAGGCTGGCGCTGACGAACGTCTCGCCCTGGTTGAACGCCGGGAACAGCCGCTCGATCACGCCGAGCCCCTTGGGCTCCAGGCTGACCAGGACGAGCCGGCCGTCGCCGTCGTGCGCCCGACGGCGGGCCAGGCCGCGCTTCTCCAGGGTCTTCAGGACGCCGGTGAGCGTGCCCTTGGTCACGCCCGCCTCCTCGGCGAGGTGCCGGGTCTGCTGGTCGCCCCAGATCCAGAGCACGAACAGCACCGTGAACGCGGCCCACGACAGGTCCTCGTCCGCCAGCACCTTCTGCTCCATGTGGTGCCGGATCACGTTGGCCGCGCGGTAGATGTTGGACACCGCGGCCATCGCGGCGAAGTCAAGGTGCTGATCGCCGATCCGGTGGCGGATGTCGCGCTCGGCCCGCACGACGTCGGTGGCGCTGCCAGCGGCAAGGCGACGAGGCATACCGTGATCGTACGTGCCGCGAGCCGGTGAGCCCGCAAGATCAAGGCGCGTCGAACGCTATGGACGGCAGGTCAACCGCGGTGCCGCCGCCGTCGACGGTGAGCACGGCCCCGGACACGGCCGACGCGTGCCCGCTGGCCAGGAACGCCACCACCGCGGCCACCTCCTGCGGCTCGGCGGGCTTGCGCAGCGGCACCTGCGCCGTGGCCAGGGCGTACGCGGCGTCCCGGTCCGGCAGGCCGTGCTGCGCGGCGAGCTGGTCCATCTCCTCGTCGGCCATGGGGGTGCGCACCCATCCCGGGCACACGGTGTTGACCCGGACGCCGCGCGGGCCGAAGTCGCGGGTCATCGACCGGGCCAGGCCGATCACCCCGTGCTTGGCGGTCGTGTAGCCCACGGATTCCGGCGTGGCGAACAGGCCGGCCACCGACGACACCACGACCACGCAGCCGCGCCGCTCGACGAGCTGGGGCAGGCACGCGCGCGCCGAGACCAGGCACGTGGTCATGTTGGCGCGGATGTCCTGGGACCAGGTGTCGTCGGTGACGTCCGCCGCCGTTCCCGGTGCGGCCGCGCCCGCGTTCGCGACCAGGATGTCGAGGCCGCCGAACCGCGCCGCGGCCGCCCGGGCCACCTCGGCCATGTCGGCGGCGTCCGCCGCGTCGCCCGGGACGGCCACGGCCCGGTCGCCGAGCGCCGCGGCCACCTCGCGCAGCGGCCCCGGCCGCCGCCCGGTCAGCACCACCGCGGCGCCCTCCGCGACGAACCGCGCCGCCACGGCCGCCCCGATCCCGGTTCCCGCCCCGGTGATCACCGCGACCTGGCCGTCCAGCCACCCGACCGTTGCGTCCATCGTGAGCCTTTCGGGGTTCAGCCGGCGGCCAGCCGCTCGACGCGCGCGTGCAGCTCGGGCAGGTAGCTCTCGGCCTCGGGCTTCATCAGCACGCTGCGCAGGATTCTCGCACCCTCGCGGTCCGGCTCGACGCCGGGATGGCGGCGGGCGAAATCGGCCGCCGGGATCCGCAGCGTGGACAGGTACACCGGGCGGGCCGGGTCGGCCATGCCGTCGGCCAGCATCCGGGCGCTGGCCTGGTCGATCGCGCTCAGGCGGCGCGGCTCGGCGGCCGGGAAGTACGAGACGATGTCCAGCTCCGGGGGCTGGTAGAGCTCCAGCCGCGCGGAGCTCGAGATCAGCCGTGACCACTCCAGCGCGGCCCGGCGGCCGGCTGCCAGCACCCGGCCGAGCCCGTCCGCGGTGGGCGGCAGCAGCCGGAACGTGAGCCACAGCGCGGCGGCCGCCGCGCCGGCCCGGGAGCACTCCAGGCTGATCTCGCCCAGGTGCAGCTCGTCGGAGGTGAAGTAGGTGTAGGGGGAGTCGTGCAGGTAGAAGCGCCCGACCTCCGGGTCCCGGAACAGCACGGCTCCGCACCCGTAGGGCTGCAGCCCGTGCTTGTGCGGGTCGACCACCACCGAGTCGCACTCGGCGATGGCCCGCCACGGCGCCTCGTCCAGCCCGGCCGGGCCCTCCGCGCCCGCCAGCAGGGTGAAGAAGCCGCCGTACGCGGCGTCGACGTGCACCCGGACGCCGTGGGCGCGGGCCACCGCGAGCACCTCGTGCACGGGGTCGATGGCGCCCAGCCCGGTCGTGCCGGCCGTCGCGACCACGGTCCCGATGCCGCCCCGGGCCAGCCGGGCGTCCAGCGCGCCGGGATCCAGCCGCCCGGCGTCGTCCACCTCGACCGGCGTGCCCTCGAGGCCGAGCACGCCGCACATGCGGGCGTGGGTGTAGTGCGCCTCGGCGCTGTAGGCGACGCCGCGCCCCGGGTGCAGCTCGCGCGCCACGTACAGGGCCTCCAGGTTCGCGATCGTGCCGCTGGTGGTCAGGTGGCCCAGGTGGGCGGGCAGGCCGAACATCTCCGCCAGCTGCGCGACCACCTCCTTCTCCATGGGGCCCGTGACCGGGCCTCCGTCGAGCGCGTGGTTGTTGGGGTTGATCAGCATCGTCGTGAGGTAACCGACCACCGCCGCGGGATGCGGGGGCTTCAGCATCTGGCCGGCGTAGCACGGGTGGAAGAACGGGTAGTTCTCCCGCAGCCGCTCGGTGAACTCGCCGAACGCGTCGGCGAACTGCTCGTCGGTCACCCGCAGCGACGGGTCGCGCTCGAACGGCCCGAACCCTGCCTGCCACTCCTCGACCGCGTCCACGCCGCCGCTCAGCCAGCGCCGCACGTCCATGTCCCACATCCCCGGGTCGGATCCTTCGTGGATTCTCCCGCATACACCGTCATCCCGGGCGTGCGACGCTGGTCAGGACCGACACCCGCGCGCGCCCGGAGCTGATGCGAAGCGATGGAGAACTACATCCTGACCCTGCGCTGCGACGACCGCCCGGGGATCGTGCGCGCCCTGGCCGAGGGGATCGTCCAGGCCAAGGGCAACATCCTGGAGAGCGCGCAGTTCTCCGACCCGCCCACCGGCCTGTTCTGCCTGCGGACCTCGTTCGAGAGCCCCGATCAGGACCTGGCCGCCGTCCGGCACCTCATCGCGGGGGCGGTCGCCCGGTTCGGGCCGGTGCTCACGCTGCGCCGGGAGTCGAGCCGCCGCAAGATGCTGGTGATGGTCTCCCGGCACGACCACTGCCTGCGCGACCTGCTGTACCGGTGGGACATGGGCGAGATCCCCGCGGACCTGCGGCTGGTGGTGTCCAACCACGAGGACTGCCGGTACCTGGCGGAGCGGTACGACGTGCCCTACATCCACATCCCGGTCACCGCGGCGACCAAGCCGCAGGCCGAGGACATGCTGCTGGACCTGATCGCCTCATACGAGATCGAGGCCGTCGTCCTGGCCCGGTACATGCAGGTGCTCTCGGACGGCCTGTGCCGCAGGCTGGAAGGCCGGATGATCAACATCCACCACTCCTTCCTGCCGGGCTTCAAGGGAGCCAGGCCCTACCACCAGGCCTACGCGCGGGGCGTGAAGCTCATCGGGGCGACCGCGCACTTCGTCACGCCGGACCTGGACGAGGGCCCGATCATCGAGCAGGACGTGGCGCGGGTCGGGCATTTCCACACCCCCGAGCAGCTGGTCGCCATCGGCCGCGACGTCGAGCGGCTGGTGCTGGCCCGGGCGGTACGCCTCTACGCCGAGGACCGGGTGGTGCTGGCCGGCGCGCGTACCGTGGTGTTCGGCTGACCGGGGCGGGCCCGCCGGGGCCGGGCCCGTTGCCGGCGGGCGCGAGGCCCGCCAGCAGGTTGGCCGCGGCCACCTGGAACCGGGCGATGTCCCCGTAGGGGCGGGCGACCAGCATGGCCCCCTCCAGCCCGCCCACGATCATGCGGGCGGTGTCGCGCGCGGACCCGGCGAACTGCAGGCTGCCGTCCCGCCGGCCCTGCTCCAGGACGCCCTCCAGCCAGGTCTCGTTGCGGTCGAAGAACTCGATGACCGCGTCCTGCATGGGCGGCGGGAGGGTCTGGTACTCGGCGGCGAGCATCCCGCACAGGCACATCTTGCGCGCGCGGAGCACCTGCAGGTAGAGGTCGGCGTAGCCGGTCAGCTTGTCGCTGGCCTCGCCGCGGCCGGCGTCGACCCCGGCGAGCGCGTCGGCGAACCGGCTCGCGTAGCGGGTGATGAGCGCCGCGCCCAGGTCGGCCTTGCCGGCGAAGTGGTAGTGCAGCGCGGCCTTGGTGATGTGCAGCTCGGCTGCGATATCGGCGTAGCTGAACCCGTTGAAGCCGCGGACCTGGACCAGCCGCTCGGCCACGTCCAGGATCCTGGTGGCCGTGCCCGTGTCGTCGTTCCCGCGGCTCGCGGTCATCAAATTCCTCCCGGCCTGTTCTTGACGCCTGACCTACCAGTAAGTCAGACTCTGACCTATCGATAAGTAAGTATACGCGATCCATAACGCGACTAGAGGGGGCCGATATGGACAAAACCGAGCACCGGGCCTTTGCGACGCCCGACGAGACCCGCGAGTTCCCGAACGGTCACGCCGAGATCCTCAACATCGGCGGCGGCCAGGTCGGACGGCTGGTCTTCCAGCCCGGCTGGCGCTGGTCCAGCGACGTGCGGCCGATCGCCGGCACCGCGAGCTGCGAGGCCCCGCACTTCCAGTACCACGTCAGCGGGCAACTGGCGATCCGGATGGACGACGGCGCCGAGTTCATCGCCGGCCCGGGAGACGTCACGGCGCTGCCGAGCGGGCACGACGCCTGGGTCGTGGGCGACGAGCCCGTGGTGACCATCGACTGGTTCGGCGCCGGCAACTACGCCCGGCAGTAAGGGGGAGACGGCATGAGCGAGCCAAAGGGGCGCGGCGGCGTCTGGGCTGAGGAGCAAGGGAGCCTGCGACCGAGCGACGAGGGAAGACGGCGCCTCCAGGCGCCCCGGGGGCGAGAGGAAGATACAGCCGAGGTGGTCGATCGCTTCAACGCGGCGTGGAACGACCATGACCTGGCCGCGGCAATCGCCCTGACCAGCGAGGACTGCGTGTTCGAGGCGACCTCGCCGGCCCCGGACGGCCAGCGCAGCGTGGGCCACGAAGCGCTCCGCGCGGCCTGGCAGCCGATCTTCGACGACGTGACGAGCCACTTCACCGTGGAGGACTCGTTCACCGCCGGGTCGCGGGTGGTGCAGCGCTGGCGGTACGACTGGGCGGGCGGTCACGTGCGCGGCGTCGACGTCATCACCGTCTCCGGCGACAAGGTCACCGAGAAGCTCGCCTACGTCAAGGGCTAGGCCCTAGCAGCCGGATCGGCTGGCCGTCGAGGAAGGCGCGGATGGCCTCGACGGCACCGGTGTAGAAGACCCGGTAGGTGCCCGCGGTCACGTAGCCGACGTGCGGCGTGAGCAGGGTCCTCGGCGCGGTCCGCAGCGGGTGGCCGGCCGGGAGCGGCTCAACGTCGAACACGTCGAGCCCGGCACCCGCGATGCGGCCCGAGTACAGCGCCTCGACCAGGGCCGCCTCGTCCACGACCGGGCCGCGCGAGGTGTTGATCAGGTACGCGGTCGGCTTGAGCAGCGCCAGGTCGGTCCCGCTGATCAGCCCGGTCGTCCGCTCGCTGAGCCGGACGTGGATCGTGACCACGTCCGCGCTGCGGAGCAGTTCCTCCTTGCCGACGGCCGCCACCCCGGCCGCGGCGGCCACGGCCGGGTCGAGGTTCTGGCTCCAGGCGATCACGCGCATGCCGAACGCCTGGCCGATCTTGGCGACCCGCTGGCCCAGGTTCCCGAGGCCGATCACGCCGAGGGTGGCGCCGGACAGGTCGGTGCCGACCGTCCGGCCCCAGGCGCCGGCCCGGATCCCGGCGTCCTCCTCGGTGAGGTGCCGCGCCAGGCCGAGGATCAGCGCCCAGGTCAGCTCGGCGGGCGGTTCCGGCCGGCCGCCGGTGCCCGACACCGTGATGCCGAGCTCGCGGGCGGCGGCCAGGTCGATGTGGGCGCTGCCCATGCCGGTGCTGACCAGCAGGCGCAGCCGGGGGAGCCGCTGCAGGACCTGGCGGGGGAAGCGGGTGCGCTCGCGCGTGGCCACGATCACGTCGAACGGCGCCAGGCGCTCGGCCAGCGCGTCGGCGTCCGTGACGTGGTCGGTGAAGATCGTGACGTCGGCCCGGCCGGCCAGCTCGGCCCATGGCCCGAACTCGTGGGCCGCGTCCTGGTAGTCGTCGATCACCCCTACCTGCAGCGCCGTCGCGGTCATGTGACTCCTTCCTGGGTTACGCCTCCGGCGGGAAATAGCGGTCCAGCAGGTCGTTGCGGAACTTGCCGGCGGGGTCGTAGCGGTGCATCAGGCGCCGGAAATCATCCCACCGCGGGTACAGCCCGCGCACGCTCTCGGGGCTGGTACCGAACAGCTTCCCCCAGTGCGGCCGGGCGCGCAGCGGCGCCAGCCGCTCCTCGACCAGGGCCAGGGCCGGCGCCACAGCCGCCCAGTCCTTGACCCAGGTGAAGTGGAACCCGACCGCGTCCCGCTGGTAGGCCGGGCTCAGCCAGAGATCGTCCGCCGCGATGGTCCGGATCTCCGAGGTCCGGACGACGGGAGCGAGCCGTGCGGCGACCGGCTGCAGCGCGGCCAGCGCGTCGCTGGCGTGCGCACGGGGCAGCAGGTATTCGGACTGCAGCTCCTCGCCGGCGCTGGGGGTGAACTCCGGCCGGAAGTGCGGCAGCCGCTCATGCCAGGGCCCGGGCACCCCGAGCTGCTCGGTGCAGGCGGCCGGGGACATGCCGGGCACCGGATGCCGCGGGCCGTCCGCCCGCCGGCCGCCCATCCACCACGGCCCGGCCGTCCCGGCGCCCGGCGCGTCCGCCCGGCGCTTCAGCCAGGCCTGGCGGATCCCGGGCCCGCGCCAGCCGGTGAACAGGCTCACGCTGTACGCGCTGGCGAAGATCTCGTCGAAGTGCTCGAGGACCTGCCCGGCGGGCAGGTCCTCGTAGACGTACTGCCGGATGCCGAAGGCGGGCACCGTGTCGAGCGTCAGCCGGGTGACGATGCCCAGCGCGCCGAGGGCCACGACGGTCCCGGGGAACCGGGCGGGGTCGGTGTCCCGGGCCACGGTCGCCAGGTCGCCATCCGCGGTGACCATCTCGACGGCCGACACCGCCGAGGCGAGGCCGCCGTTGCCGTCGCCGGAGCCGTGCGTCCCGGTGGCGCACGCGCCGGCCACCGAGATGTGCGGCAGCGACGCCAGGTTGGGCAGGGCCCGCCCGGCCCGGTGCAGCGCCACGGCCACCTCGCCGTACGTCAGGCCCGCGCTGACCGTGACGGTCTCGCCCGCGGCGTCCACGTCGATCAGGCGCGGCAGTCCGGCCGCGCTGACCAGGTCGCCGGGGGTGTCCGCCAGGGGGTTGAACGAATGCCCGGTCCCGAGGGCCCGGACCCGCTCGCTCCGGGCCACCAGGCGCTGGAGCTGGGGCACGGACGCGGGCCGGTGGAAGCGCTCGGCGCCGAACGTGACGTTGCCCGCCCAGTTCCCTGCTTTTCCGGTCATTCCGGCGAAAGCCTACCGCCCGGTCTGCTGGCCGTCCGGCTCAGCGGCCGGGGCCTTCCGCCAGCACCAGGAGCAGACGGCGGGTGGTTTCCAGCACCCCGACCACGACGTAGCGGTGCGCGGTGCCGACCCGGGGCAGCTCGGCCGCCGAGGTGACCAGGCCCCGCCCGGTGCCGAACCGGATCCCGTAGCAGCAGCTGTCCGGCCAGACGCTGCTGACGGTCGCGGTCACGACCGTCCCTATCGGGTAGCGGTCCCTGACCAGCCGCCATTCCTGCGCCGTCAGCGCCCCGGCGACGGGGCCGCCCTGGTGGTACCGCGGCTCCAGCGGCCACAGGCTGACCTGGCAGGTCCGCCGGAGGCGGGAGAAGTCATGCCGGAGGACCTCGAACGTTGTCTCGGTGCCGACCGACGGCCACCGCTGCGGATCGTCGGGCAGGTGCTCGGCGCCGACGAACCCCCGCCCGCCGTCGCCCAGGTCCACGAACACCCCGACGCGAGCGCGCGCCGGGATCGCGACGACCCGGCCCGGTACCTGGCCGCCGAGCGGAAACCGCTGCAGCGCGGCGTCCCTGTCGTCCGGCTTGGCCACGTGCTCACTGAACCTTTTCGTCCGTCGATCTCCTGCCCAGGGTACGCGGGCCGGTACCTGACCGGGCCGGCCCGGCCGGACGCGCGGACCGGTACGACTAAAATAGGAACGGTATGAGCAGGTTGCGGCACGGGGGTTTGCGGCACGGGGGTTTGCCGCACAGGGCGCGGCGACCGCCGGACGGCAGCGCCGCGCGGGTGGTCGTGGTCGGCATGGGCTTCGCCGGGCTGGCCACGGTGCGCCGGCTGGCGCGGGCGGGCCTGCGGGTCACGCTGGTGGACCGCAACGTCTACAGCACCTTCCAGCCCCTGCTCTACCAGGTCGCGACCGGGGGCCTGAACCCGAGCGACGTGTCCTACCCGCTGCGGGGGTTCGCCTACAAGTACGGCGCCCGCTTCCAGCGCGGCGAGCTCGTGGCCATCGACGACGCCGCCCGGAAGGTCACCCTGGCCCGCGGCGAGGAACTCGAGTACGACTATCTCGTCCTGGCCACCGGGGTGTCGGCGGCGTATTACGGGATCACCGGCGCGGACAAGCACGGCTTCGGCCTGTACACCCGCCGCGACGCGGTCGCGCTGCGCGACCAGCTCCTGGCCTGCCTGGAGCGGCTCAGCGCCGGCGCCCGGGGTCAGGAGGCCGCGATCACGGTGGTGGGCGGCGGCGCCACCGGCGTGGAACTGGCCGGGACCCTGGCCGACCTGCGCAACATCGCGCTGGCCACCGCGTTCCCCGAGATCGACCGCTCCCGGCTGCGGATCCGGCTGGTCGAGCAGGCGCCGGCCTTGCTGGCACCGTACACGCCGTCGCTGCGCGAGTACGCTCACCGGCAGCTGCTCGACCGGGGGGTCGAGGTCCGCCTCGACACCACGATCCGCGAGATCACCGCCGACCAGGTCGTGCTCTCCGGCGGCGAGCAGCTGCCGAGCGACGTCACCGTGTGGGCGGCCGGGGTCACCGCGCCCGAGTTGGCCGGCGCCTGGGGCCTGCCGCAGGGCCGCGGGGGCCGCATCCAGGTCGGACCGGACCTGAGGGTCAGCGGGCACGACCGCATCTTCGCCATCGGCGACATCGCACTGACCGAGGATCAGCCGCTGCCGCAGCTCGCCCAGCCGGCGCTGCAGATGGGCCGGTTCGCGGCCGAGCAGATCGTCCGGCTGGCGGCCGGACGGCCCACGGCCCGTTACGCCTACCACGACAAGGGGATCATGGCCACGATCGGGCGCCGGTCCGCGGTGGTGCAGCTGCCGCACCATGTGCGCATCCGCGGCACGCTGGCCTGGCTGGCCTGGCTCGCCCTGCACCTGGTCACCCTGCTCGGCAACCGCAACCGGATCTCCGCGCTGATCAACCTGGCGTACCGGTACCTCAGCTGGGGACACGGCGGAGCGCTCATCATCGACAGCGACCCACCGGACGGCTGAGCCCCGGCGGGGCCGGAGCCGCGGCGCCCCGACCGGCGGGCCGAACCGGTCCGCGCTGCCGTAGCGGCCGACGGCTCGGTGCTGAGCTGGAACGGCTCGGGCTGGACGACCGCCTCCGGAGCGGCGCCGGGCCGCGGCCGGATGTTGAACTCTTTTCATCCTCCCCACGGCTGCCCACGTACCCTGAGCCTGGCATCCACGGATGAAAAGGGTTCACTCTTTATGCCCATGACCGACCCCCTGGTCCCCGCTGACCCGCAGACGGTGCTGCGGCTGGCGGACGTGGACCTGGTCCGTGGCGACCGGCTGCTGCTCGACCAGGTGAGCGTCACGGTACGGGCGGGGGAGCACTGGGCGTTGCTCGGGCCCAACGGAGCGGGCAAGAGCACCGTGCTGCGCATCATGGCGACCTACGCGCACCCGACGCGGGGGGAGGTGCATATCCTCGGCCACCGGCTCGGCCGCGTCAACGTATTCAGCCTGCGCCCCTGGATCGGCCAGGTCAGCCCGGATCATCCGGTGGCGCCCGCGCGCACGGTCCGCCACGTGGTGTTCACCGGTGCCACCGGAACCCTGGAGATCGTGCCGCGGCGGGCACCGAGCCCGGCCGAGCGGTCACGCGCCGCGGTGCTGATCGACCTGATGGGCCTGAGTGCCTTGGCCGGCGCACGCTGGTCCACCCTGTCCCAGGGGGAGCGCGGCCGCACGCTGATCGCGCGGGCGCTGATGCCCGAGCCGCGCCTGCTGCTGCTGGACGAGCCCGCCGCCGGGCTCGACGTGGCCGGCCGCGAGCAGTTGCTGGCCAGCATCGACGACCTGCGCGAGCGGCATCCCGGCCTGGCCACCGTGCAGGTCACGCACCACCTGGAGGAACTGCCGGTCAGCACCACCCATGCGCTGCTGCTGCGGGGCGGGCAGATGCTGGCCGCCGGAGCCGCCGATGACGTGCTCACCACCGAACTGGTCAGCGCCTGCTTCGACTATCCGATCGCGATCGCCCGGCACGCGGGCCGCTGGGCCTCCACCGCCGGCTCAGCCGGTGAGCTGACCAGGCCAAGATGATCGCCACACCGGCCCGCGTTCCAGGCGGACGTTAGATCATCCCATCCCCGCCATCCCCGCCGAGTTCCCTTCTTTTCATTGGATCCAGTCAGTTGATCACCCAATTTCGACCGTTTTGCGGCCGTGAATCCAATGAAGAGTTGAATGATCATCTGGGCCGGGAGAGGTGGCCGGGCGCGCGGACGTTAGGCCTCCGCGGGCTGGCCTGGCGCGATGCCGCTCAGGGCGGTGTCCACGACATCGCGGACGAAGCGGTCGTTGAGCGGGGCGTGGCCGTGCAGGAGCCGGTGGTAGAGCGGGCCGTAGAGCATGTCGAGCGCGACCTCGATCTTGGTATCCGCCGGGATCTCGCCGCGCTCGATCGCGCGGCGGAAGACCTCGCGGCCCTGCTCACGGCGCGGTTCTACGAAGCGTGTCCGGTATTCGGCGGCGAAGGCCGGGTCCATCTGCGCCTCGGTGATGAGTCCGGCGATCACGCGCCCGTACGGTCGGCTGGCCGCCAGCCGGGCCCACGGGCGCAGCAGCGACAGCAGGTCGCCCCGCAGCGAGCCGGTGTCCTGTGCGGCCGGCCGGGCGGCCGCCCACTCGTTGAACAGCGCGTCGAGCGCGAGCGACTCCTTGGTGGGCCACCAGCGGTAGATCGTGGCCTTGCTGACGCCGGCCCGCTCGGCGACCGCGTCCATGCTGACCGCGGACAGGCCCTGCACCAGCAGCAGTTCCGTCGCCGCCTCGAGGATCGCCAGGCGCGCCTTCTCGCTGCGCGGCCGCCCGCGCCGCGGCGCCACCTGACCCGCCTCGCCGTGACCGCCGGAGTACGTTGGCTGCATTAGCTGCACATCGAACCACGCTAGCGCCGGTAGGTCGAGGATCTGCCCGGAGCGAGCCGGGCCCGCCGCGCACCTGGCACCCGGCGGGCATCCGCGCCTGATCCGTCACGCCGCGTCGCCAGGCAGCCGGGGCGGCGGCACGTAAAGGCCGGGCCGCGGAGCCGGACCGTGAGAGGCCTGCGCATAGGGGGGCTGGGCCGGGACAAGACGCTGCAGGCCCGGCGGCAGCCCCGCCGCGGTCGCGGCCGGGTCGGCCGCCCGCTCGCAGAACAGGCACACCCGGTCGCGCAGACCGATGGGCGCGCCGCAACGCTGACACTGCCAGTCATAGCTCACCTTGACCCCCCAAGCTGCGGGCCATCTCGCCGACCACAGTTACTACAGGCAGGCCACGGCCTGCCTGTAGTAGACGTCGCAGCCGCCTGCTTGTAGTACAAGGCGGCGTAGCCCCGGACAATCGCGGTCGGCGCGCCGCTCGGGCGTCGTCCGCAATAAGCCGCAGGTCAGGTACTGGGATCCTGTCAACCAAGAGGCGAACCCCGGCGTCGAACCAACAAGCATCTCGGACGCCGCCAGGTCGGGGCGTTTGGAGTATGGCCCGCCAGATAATCCTGCAGCAGTGCTCACCGCGGCAACGTCCGCGGCCGGGCCTGCACCGGCTAAGGCACGGACCGGGGAATCACCGGAATTTCCGCGCCATGGCGCGTTCTGTGACGTTGCCGGCCGCCGCTAACGATTACGACGCGGGCCTGGCTGAAAGTTCGAAGGGATCAGCGGTGAGTCGTAACGTCCATCATGGATGGCCCGCTGGCGTCGGCGTGCCGGCCGTCGCGGGAGACAACTCGCCCCGCCGGCAGTGGGTTTCGACCTTCGAGGCGCTCCAGCAGAATTCCCCGCCAGCCGGGGAGCCTCAGGTTTCCGGCATCGCGAGCTCGCTGAGACAACGGCAGCGGGCGGCCCTGGCACCTATTCGGTTGGCTTTTCTCATCCCAGGTGGGGAGGAATCTTAAATGGTAAGTCGCAGAGGGATTCTGGCCGCGGGCGGCGGTGGCTTCGGCGCCGGGCTGCTCCTCCTGGTCGGCGGCCTCATTGTGAAGCACTCTCAGGCGAAAATGCTGGCCGCGTGCTCGAGCGGCCCCGGCCGGTTCGGCCAGGCCCTTGACCCGAACACCGCCCGCCAGTGCGGTAACGCCCAGGACCTGTCCAGCATGGCCACCGGGGCGATCTGGATTGGCGCGTTCCTGCTGGTGATCGCGGTGGGCGCCTGCATAGCTTTCTTCGCCACGGCGGGCGTCACCGCCAGCAGGAAGCCCAAGGTCGTCGTGCCCGCCGGGGGGGTCGCCCGGTCGGCTGGACCTAGCCGGGGAGCGCCGGCGCCGTCGGGGGCCGGCGAAGGCGCGGTGCTGCGGCCCGTTGTCCCCGTGGTCGTGGGTCAGCCGGTGGCCGCGGGCCAAGCGGACGGCCTGCCGGGGCCAGGGTGCGGTCATGAGGTGGACGACGGGGCGCGATTCTGCACCGTGTGCGGGAGCCCGGCCGCCGGCGGGCGTGACGTTTCCGCCGCCGACCAGCCGGTCTCGATGACCGGCTCGGAGATCACGACGGTCCTCCCCGTGTTTGCCCCGCCCGAGCCCGCCGGCGTGCCCGCGCCCGCCATGGCGACGGAAAGGTCCGCGGAAAGGTCAATGGCCGGCGTCGGTACCGGATCGCAACTGGGCTGGGCTGACCGTCCGCCCGCGCCGGGCGGCGTCGACGCCAGCCCGCCCTGGGGCTGGGCGGCTGCGTCGCCTGCGTCGCCTGCGGCCGGCGCCGTGAAGTCTGGGCCGCCCTGGGAGCAGGCCGGCGCGTCGCCTGCGGGCGGTGCCGTCGCTTCCCGGCCGCCCTGGGAGCGCCGCGCGTCGCCGCGGCCGTGAAGCCTGAGCCGCCGTGGGAGCGGCGCGTCGCCAGCGGCCGGCGCGGTCACTTCGGGGCCGCCGTGGGAGGAGGCCGGCGCGTCGCCCGCTCCCGGTGCCGTCACTTCCCGGCCGCCGTGGGAGCAGGCCGGTGCGTCGCCCGCTCCCGGTGCCGTGAACCCCGGGCCGCCCTGGGGCTGGGCCGAGCCTTCCCCCGCTCCCGCCGGCACAAGGCCGGACCCGGAGGGCATCATCCCGCACCAGTCCGGTTCCGGCCGGCACCGTTCCCGCCGGCCCTAGCCGGGCCTAGTCGCAGGGCCCGCCCGCCAGCCACCGGGCTCCCCGCTGGCAGAGCGCCTCCACCTCGGGGCCGACCAGCCCGGGCATGTCCGGCTTGACGCGGTAGCCCAGGCCTGCCTGCAGATAGGCCAGATGCCGGTAGCCGGCCGGGAACCGTTCCAGTTCCTGGCCGGCCAGTTCCACCCGCGCGGCCGGGTCGACCGGGTCCAGCCGGTCCTTCTCATAGATGGGCTGGCGCAGCACGATGCCCCACTGTCCGGCGCGGCGTTCGATGAAGTCGTAAAAGCGCCCGGTGCACACCACGTCGCACAGCACGCCGTGGACGGCCCCCCGCTGGGAGATCGTCATCTTCGTCTGCGCGATGGCCCGGTCTCCGGCCACGTCGACGGACGTTCCTCCGAGAAAGTGCAGGATGCTCACCCCCCGCGCCGCCCCTTCGCGGCTGACCCTGATGAATTCCTCGGCGGGACCCTGGAACCAGGTCGCCATCATCCTGGCCCCCGGATGCCAGACGGTCCGGAAGCGTTCCCAGTCGCCCGCGTCGCGCCATACCGCCCAGTTCTCGACCAGCTCACGGATCGCCTGCCGGTCGGCTGCCTGGTCGCTCATCGTTCCTGCCCTTCACCCGGATCGGCCCTGGTAGCACCAGCATTCCCGGGCAAATTATGACGCATCGCAGTGCCTTGTAGCGGCACACCGGCCCGGTCGCGTCGTAAAGCGGCGGGGCCGAGTTCGTCAGGCTTCGGTCAGGCATTCACCAAGTTTTAGTCAAGAAACGTGGGTAGCTTCAAGGCCCATGTTCTCCCTGTTGCCGGCACGTGACCGCGCGCCCCAGGAGCCCTTGGCCCCGAGCACGACCGCAGCGACCCCGGAAGGCAGGCCCGCGCCGGCCGCGGAAGGCTCGCAGCCGCAGCCGCCCGGGCGCGCCTCGGCCGGCGGCCGCAGGCTCGCCTGGCTGGACGCGCTCCGGGGGATCGCCGCCTTGTGCGTGGTGTATGCCCACTTCGGCACCCGGGTGCTGCCCCAGGTCCACACGGCGGTATACAACTTCTTCGACCCCGGGCTGTACGGGGTGCTCGTGTTCTTCATGATCAGCGGGTACATCGTGCCGGCGTCGCTGGAACGCAAGGGCAGCGTCCGGACCTTCTGGCTGAGCCGGCTGTTCCGCCTGTTTCCGCTCTTCGTGTTCGCCATAGCGGCCGTGCTGCTGCTGCACGAGTTCGGCTGGGCCAGCTTGCGTGGGACGAACAACAACGTCACCGCGTCGGTGTTCGCGCACATGTTCATGCTCAATGATCTGCTGGGCGGGTCCGACGTGATCGTCGTGCTCTGGACGCTGTCCTACGAGATGGTGTTCTACCTGTTGCTCACCGCGCTGTTCACGGCCGGCCTGCACCGCAGAAGCGGGCGGTTCGCAGGCGGGTTCGCCGTCGGCGCGCTGCTGCTCGGCGGCCTGCTGCCCGCCATCTGGCTGTCGCACAGTTCCCTCGGCTCCACCGGCGTCGCGCTGGCCTGCGATGTCCTGATCGTGAGCGGCCTGGTGCTGGCGGTCGCCTCCCGCGGGTGGTCACGCGCCCTGGGCGCCTGGCTGGCCGCGGCGACCGGGCTGGCCCTGGTCGCGTTCAACGAGCGGGCGGGCGCGTTCGAGGGCCTGACCATCCTGGCCCTGATGTTCACCGGCACCATGCTGTACCGCGCCGAGCAGGGCCAGATCCGCCGCGGGCGGGCCGTGGCCGCGGCCGTCGGCGTCTTCACGGCCGCCATCGTGGCCGGGGCTTGGCACATCCCGGCCGACGGTGCCTGGCACATCCCGCTGGTCAGCGCCCAGCGCCAGACCATGCTCCACCAGCGCGAATGGGTCATGTCTGTGGCGCTGGCGGGCCTGACGTTCGCGATCGGCATGGCGCTGCGCCACCTGCGCGTGCCGCCGATCCTGGCCTGGCTGGGCCTGGTGAGTTACTCGCTGTACCTGCTGCACCCGCTGGTCATCGACGTCTACGACGCCATGCCGCTGACGCACGGCCATCGTTCGGCCGGGTTGCAGGCGGCGCTGGCCATCGGGTTCCTGGTCGTCCTGCTGGCCTGCTGCGCCCTGACCTACTATCTCGTCGAGGCGCCGATGCAACGGCTCGGCCGCCGGGTCGCCGCGCGGCTGGACGCCCGCTTCGGGCCTGACCGCGCCGATGCCCGCCTCCAGCCCGGCCGCCTGGAGGCCGCCGGGGTGCCTGCCTCCTGACCGCCGGGCCGGACCTGCCCGGCCGTCCGACGGGGCCGATCCCGGGTGAGGGAACCAGACCGTTGCGGCTTATGTTGGCCAGAGGGCACGAGCGGTGAGGTGAGGGGCGGATGCAGATCCGGAACCGCCATGAACGGATGGTCGCGGCACCGCCGGAGCGGATCGCCGCGCTCATCGCGGACTTCGACCGGGTCTGGCCGACGGACATCGCCCCGGCCCCTCGGCGGCGAGAACACCGCCTCTACGACGCGGGGCTAATGCTCTGGGAAGAGTTCGATCGCCCGGGTGCGGCGCGCGCGTTCCGGGTGGTCAGGCCGGATGAGCTGCGGGCCGAGCACTGGTTCGGCCTCGAGCCCGCCGACGGCGCGACGGTGCTCAGCCACACGATCGAGGGCTACGCGGTCGGGACGTACGAGGAGACCTGGCGTCAGCGGGTCGAGCCGCTTCACGACGTGATACTGGAGGCCCTCCTCGACAACGTCCAGGCCGCGGTCGCATCCGGCGGCTGACGGCGGCGGTCAGGCGGTGCCGGTTCGCGCCGCGATGACCGCCAGCGTCGTGTACCGCACCGTCAAGCTGCCCCCCAGCGCGTCGATGGCAGCCCCGGTGGCCGCCAGCACCTCCGCCAGCTTGTCCGGCGGGGCCTGGGTGAGGGTGCCCGTGCTGGGCAGGACGTCCAGCCATTCGTCGCGCGTATAGCGCTGTCCCCAGTCGAATTGCCACTGCTCCGGTTCGCCGAACCCGCCCGCCTCCCGGAGCCCGTCGGCCGTCTTGGTGGTGAACACGGAGTACGCGCCGCCCGGCGCGGTGGGCCGCGGCGCGCGGTTGAACGGCGAGTCGGGCAGCACCCGGCGGTGGACCGCGGCGAAGGCCTCCGTCACCTCAGGCGGTGGCTCGAACACGTTCCAGAACACGGCCAGCCGGCCGCCGGGGCGCAGCACCTGCGCGGCCTTGGCCGCTCCCGCGACCGGCTCCACCCAATGCCAGGCCTGCCCCGCGACGACCGCGTCGAACTGCCGGCCGGCGGATCCCAGGCCTCGATCGTCGCCACCTCGACCTCCACCCCGGTTCGCCGGGCGAAGTCGGCCATGCGCGCGTCGGGCTCGACCCCGAGCACCTTGCAGCCGGCCGCCTGGAACTGCCGGGCGTCTATGCCGGTACCGCAGCCGACGTCCAGGACGTCGGGGCCGGGGCTGGCGGCGACGATCCGGTCCACCAGTGCGTCGGGGTAGCGCGGCCGCGCCCGGTCGTAGCGTTCCGGATCGACGCCGAACGACTCCGCTATCTGCCGGTACTGATGGCTCTCCCGAGGCTCGGGCTCGGGCGCTCGCTCGGGCGGTACAGTGGGCATGTGCCCACTCTAAGTGGGCGCACGCCCACTTAGACATGGCTTTTCGCGCACAGCGAAGGAAGGCGGACCGTGCCGACCGGGGTGGCCATCCGCGACGTGCGCGAGCAGCTGTTCGACGCCGCCGAGCGGGTCCTGCTCCGGGACGGGCCGGACGCGCTGACGAGCCGGGCGGTCACCACCGAGGCAGGCTGCGCCAAGGGCGTCCTGCACCGGCATTTCGCCGACTTCGACGCCTTCCTCGCCGAGTTCATCCTGGACCGCGTCCACCGGATGGACAGCCAGGCCGCCGCCCTGCTCGACTCCGCCGGGACCGGCACCGTCGCCGGCAACCTCGCCGACGCGCTGACGGCCGTGTTCGGGTCGGTCGCGGTGGCGATCGTCCCCCTGGTCACCTTCCGGGATGAGCTGCGCGCCCGGCTGCGCCGGACCTGGCCGGCCGGCGTTCCGGTCCTGACGGAGGCCGTGATCATGGTCGCCTCCTACCTCACGTTCGAGCGCGGCCTGGGCCGCATCGCGGCGGATGCCGACATCGACACGCTCGCGCCCACGCTGATCGGCGCCGGGCACCTGCTGTTCGCCGACCGTCGGGGCACCCCGCCGGAGGCCGACGCCGTCCGCAAGATGGTGGCCGGAGTCATCGCCGGCGTCATAGAACGACCGCCGCTCAGGTCCGGTTCGTCGCGGGACCACGGGCCCCTAGGAGCCAACTAGCGATGAGCCTCTGGCCACAGCTGGACGCTCTGCGTGGCCGCGTCCAGGATCGCTTGCGCATCTAGGCTGGCACGCACCTCGGGGATGTCAGCAGCGGCCCATTCGCCGACGAAGGTCACCGGCCTGGCGGGTCAGCATGACCACCGGAATCTGCCGCGTGGTCTTGACCTGGAATTCGCCGAGGGCAGGAGTCTCCGCGACCAGCTTCGGCCACAGTTCGGCGCGGGCGGCATGGCCTAGCTCCTCCGCCAGGACCGTGAACGTCTGGGTACCCACCTCGACGGTGATCCTGGGGTGCGCCTTGAGGTTGTAGTACCAGTCTGGGTGGGCTGGCGATCCTCCATTGGAGGCCACGATGGCGAAGCGGCCTTCTCCTTGAGGGAAGTAGCCCACCGGCGTGACGCGCTCGGTTCCGGATTTGGCGCCGATGTGGTGGATGAGTATCAGCGTGGCGCCCGCCCATGGCCCGCCGACGCGTCCCTCGTTCACCCGGAACTCCTCAATGATCTTGGTGTTATAGTCGCTGGCCCCGCTTGGCCGGTCGCTCATCCTCGTCTTCCTCACTGCGTGTCCATTGGTTTGGCCGCCGGCCGGTCCCTCCCGCTGGGCCGGGCTGCGGGCAGCGGCATCCGGCCCAGGCGGATCGGCGCACGCGGCCGTAGGCCCGGTGGCGCCTGCGCCGGCATGCGTCACTGGCTGTCGTACTCGTCGTGGCGGCGCCACCAGATGCCGGTCTCGTTGCGGCCGCGTGGCGCGCGGTCCAGCCACGGGTACATCCCCCACAGGACGTCGATCCCGCGCTCGTAGGCGGAGTAGGTGTGGTACACGGCGCCGTCCTCGAGCGCGAACGCGCTCATGCCCGGTCCTTCGCGCCGGTAGGTCTCCCAGTCCGGCCCGAAGGTCGACTCGCTCCAGGCGTCCCAGGAACTCTCCTGGCCGGCCGGTGGACGGAAGTCCATCTCGCGGAAGTTGTACTGCACGGCTCCGGCCTGCCATTCCTGCTGGGTGTGCGACACGTGGAAGTCGTAGTTGAAGTCGCTGCCGGACGACGACGCCCAGGGGAAGCTCCAGCCCATCCGCTGCTTGTAGGCCTGGATCTTCGCCAGCGGGGCCCGAGACACCGCGCACAGCGTGAGGTCGTGATGGGCGAGGTGGACGACGGAACCGCTGAAGCCGTCGGCGATCGACGAGCAGGTGGGGCACCCGGAGGGGTAGCCGGGCCCGAACATGAAGTGGTAGACGAGCAGCTGCGAGCGCCCCTGGAACAGGCCGGCGAGGGACGCCGGGCCTTGGTCGGTGTCGAACCGGTAGTCCTTGTCGATCCGGTACCAGGGCAGCTCCTGGCGCCGCCGGGCCAGTTCGTCGCTGCGCCGGGTCAGCTCCTTCTCGGCCTGCAGCAGCTGCAGCCGGGCGGCGAGCCACTGTTCCCGTGTCCCGGTCTTGTGACTGGTCATTGTTTCTCTCCTTCTTCTCGTGACGGCTGGGCCTGGCCCTTACCGCCGGTGACGTATCACATCGGCGGGGTGAGCCCGGGCACCGACCAGGGCGCCAGGATGATCCAGATCCCGAGCCCAATGATCGCCAGTGCCAGCGGCACGTCGAGGACGGCCTTGGCGGGCAGCAGCTTCTGGGCGCAGGCGAGGACAGTGATCACCGCCATCCAGCGGAGGCTCATGACGCCCAGCGCCACCAGCATTCCCATCAGCCCGGCGCTCGACCCGGTGCAGCACAGCCCAAACCCCCACCCGCCGCCGGCGCTGTCGCGGCAGTAGCGGAAGCGCCGCTTAACCGGCGTCAGCTCGTAGAGTCCGGCCGCGATCACGACCGCGCCGGCGGACAGTGGCCCGTGCGGCCGGTACACCGTGTACACCGCCACGCCCACCAGCGCCCAGACGGCAAGGTAGGACCCCACGAACAGCGGCACCGTCCGTAGCCGGCCACTGGCTTGAACGCGCCGCACCACCGCCGGGGCTGCGCCCGGCAACATCATCGCCGCCATCATCACCACCCACACGGCGATGAAGAACCCGAACGAGCCGAGCCGGGTCGCCACCCCCATATCCATCCCGCTCATCTGCCAGACCGCCACGGGCCAGGATGCGGCGGCCAGCCCGAGCGTTACCGTCAGCGCCGTGGCCGCCGGAGCGCCCGCCACGGCGGTTGGGCGGGAAGCCAGCGCCGCGCCCGTCTCGGTGCCCGGCCGGACCGCCGTCAGCGCAGCGACGCTATACCCTAGCCTCGCAAACCCGCGGCCAGACCCGACGTTGACCGCCAGCGCGGGCTGGGCCGCCACAGCGCCGGGTGCGCTGTCGGGGCGCCAGATGTTGCCTGACGGGGTGCGGTCGTAGTCGTGGTCGGTGTCGTCGTCTTGGCCGGGCCACGGATCTGCCGGTGCCATGGCTGCCTCCAGGTTCGGCTCGGGGAGTGCCCCAGGCTGGTCAGGGCAGCGGGCGAAGGCCCGCAGCGGTGTTCAGGTAGGCATCCTGGTCCCAGCCGGGACCGGTGAGATCGACGATCGCCTGGCCAGCCTGCTCGGGGGTGAGCGCCGGGCCGCTGGTGCTGGGGGCGGCGCCTGCGCCCTGCCGGGCGGCGTAGGCGGCGGCGAACACCGCGCCCAGCGCGGTCGCGGGGGTGAGCTGCGGAAGTACCGAGACGAACCTGATGCCGAGGCCCGCCCGCTGCGATTCCTCGGCGCCGTAGGCGGTGAGGAACCTGATGGCGGCCTTGGCCCCGGCATAGCCGCCCGACAGCGGCGAGCCGCGCAGCGCCGCTCCGCTGGATAGTGTGATCACGACGCTTCCGGGGGCGAGCGGGGCGAGCAGCGCCTCGCGCACCCAGTGGAACACGTGTGCAACGTCGACGTCCCAGTTGCGGCTGAACGTCTGCCACGTGTGGTGCTGGACCGGCCGCGGCAGCGGGGTGGCGCCGGCGTTGAGCACCAGGATGGCCGGACGGTAGGCGTCGATGAGCTGCCCGGCCACGACCGGGTCGGCCGCATCGGCGGACACCGCGGTGAAGGATTCGCCGAGTTGGGCGTGCAGTTCTTCCAGCGGCCCGCGGTCGCGGGCGACGCCGACGACCTGCGCGCCCGCCTTGCTCAAAGCGGTAGCGATGCCACGGCCGAAGCCGCGGCTGGCGCCGGTGACCAGCGCCGCCGCGCCCGTCATCTCATTTCCAGGCATAACGATCCTCCAGGTACTGCGGTCTTCCGTGCCGCTCGTTGGCGGCCTGCTGGTAGAGACCACGTTCTGCCTCGGACGCTATGAGTCGGCGCCGCCCAGGGCGTCAGCCGAAGGTGTACCTACCGGGTGGAATCTTCGCGGCGGCGACTGTGGTACCCAGGCGCCGCCGGGACCGGCGCTAGGGGATCAGGCCCAGGTCCCGTGCCCGGGCGACGGCCTCGGTGCGGTTGCCCGCGCCCAGCTTGCCCAGAATGTGGCTGACGTGCTTTTTGACCGTGAACAAGGTGACGAACAGCTCCCCGGCGATGGCCTGGTTCGGTTCGCCGGCGGCCAGCATCGCCAGCACCTGCAGCTCACGGCCGGTCATCGGGTCGATCAGGCCGGGCACTCCCGCCGCGGCAGCCGGCGCGGAGCCGGCCACGGCGGGCTTGCCGTCGAACGCCTGCGTGACCCGGGCTAGGTGGCTGAACGGGACGCCCCGGGCCGGGGGCTGCCCGGTCCGGCGGGCGGCGACGACGCGGCCGAGCAGGGTACGCATCGGCGGTCCTTCGTCGGCGAAGACCCGCACGTAGCGTTGCGGGCTGGCCAGGGTGAGCGCCTCGGCCAGGGTAGTGACCGCGGCGGCCTCGTCGCCGCCGGCCGCCAGCGCCAGCGCCCGCAGCGCCTGGATCTCGATCACGCTGCCCGTCCGGTCCTGGGCCGCCGCCTGGGCGAGCAGCCAGTCCAGCAACGCCAGCGCCTCACCGGAGCGGTCCTGCGCGAGCAGCACCCGCGCCAGCACCAGGTACTCCCGCTCGTGCGGGTAGCCGGGCTCATGGTCGGGGCTGAGGCCGTGCTGCTGGGCCCAGCCGATGGCGGCGGCGACGTTGCCCTGGGCTAGCAGCAGCCGCGCCCGCTGCGCCGGCACGGGATTGACCAGGCCGGTCACGGCCGGGCTGGGCGCGGCCCGCTCGGCCTCGCCGATCGCCTCCAGCGCACCGGTCGCGTCGCGGGTGGCCTGCCGGATCCACGCCAGCCGGGCCAGGCCGGCGGCCATCGGCGCGGTGTGATTCACCGCCCGCAGGCGCGCAATGCCCTCGGTGACATGCGAGAGGGCGGCGTTCAGTTCGTCCCGCTGGTATTCCACCTCGGCCATGCCTGCGTACGCGATGCCCGCCACGGGCAGGGTCGGCTGGCCCGGCTCCGTGGCGATCTCCAGGGCCAGCTGGAAGGCGCCGAGCGCTGCGTCCAAGCGGCCCCGGGCGAGGTGGACCCGGCCCAGCAAGTCGCACACCGATACCGCCGAGCCACGCTCGCCGGCCGCCCGCCACCCCGCCAGGCTCGCGGTGAAGCCGCGCTCGGCGTCGTCGAGCCGGCCGCGGAGCCGGTCGGCCAGAGCCAGCTCCAGCTGGCCCAGCGAGGCCAGCAGCCAGTCGCCGTCGGTCAGCTCATCGAGTGCCTGGGACGCGAAAGCGGTCGCGCCGTCGGCGTCGCCGTGCAGCCACGCCAGCCAGCCCCGGGCGATGGTGATCGCGGCGCGAGTGTTGGCCAGCATGCTCGCGGCCCGGCCCGCCGACGGCTCGAATGGCTCCTCGGCGGCCTGGGCGGATGCCCGCTGCGCCGCGTCCAGCGCCACGCCGGCCGCCTCCACGTGGCCGCCGACCACCGCCATCCACGCCTGCACCAGCTGCAGCCGCGCGCGGGCGTGCACCAGACCGGCGGGCAGCGCCGCCAGCCACCGGTGGATCGTGGCCCGCTGGCCCCGGTGATAGGTGGCGTCGAAATGCTGCTCGATCAGCCGGGCCGCCCACACCGCGTCCCCGGCGGCCAGCGCGTGCCGCACCGCCTCGTCGGCCAGATCACGTTCCTGGTGCCAGGCGGCCGCGGCCCGGTGCAGCGCCACCGCCCGGGCAGGCCGTTCTTGCTGCAGCCGGGCGCGGAGCAGGTCGGCGAACAGGTGGTGGTAGCGCCACCAGCCGCGCACGTCGTCCAGCGGCACCAGAAACAGCCCCGCCTGCTCCACCTGCTCCAGCAGCGCCTGGCTGCCGGCCCGGCCGGTGACCGTGTCGCACAGCTCCCCCGATAGCCGCTCCAGTACCGAGGTCTCCAGCAGGAAGTCGCGCACCTGCTCATCCAGCCGCTGCAGCACCTCCCCGGTCAGGTAGTCCAGGACGTAGCGGTGACTGCCGCTGAAGGCCGCCACGAACCTTGCCGTATCCGCCTGCCCGCGCAGCGACAGCCCGGCCAGCTGCAGGCCAGCCGCCCACCCCTCGGTGCGCGCCGTCAGCGCCGCCACGTCCGCACCGGACAGGGCAGTGCTGGCCTCTCCCGCCACCTGCCGCAGCAGGGCCGCGGCCTCGTCCGCGGTGAACCGGAGCTCGGCGGCGCGCAGCTCGGCGAGCTGACCGCGGGCCCGCAGCCGCCCCAGCGGCAGCGGCGGGTCGGACCGGCTCGCCAGCATCACCCGTAGCCCCGGCGGCAGATGCTCAACCAGCAACAGCAGCGACTCGTGCACCGGCTCGGCGTCGATCAGGTGGTAGTCGTCCAGAACCAGGACCGCCTGTTCGTCTCCGGGCTGGGCGGCCAGTTCGTTGATCAGCGCCGTCGCCAGGCCTGCGAACGATGATGGCGGTGGAGCACTGAACAGCGGCAGCAGGCCCTCAGCGACCCCCGGTCGGGACGGGCCCACCGCGGCGACGATGTGGCGCCAGAACCGCACCGGGTCGTTATCACCGGTGTCCAGCGACAGCCAGGCCACCGGCCGCCCGCTGCGCCGGGCCCAATCGGCCAGCGCCACCGTCTTGCCGTATCCTGCTGGAGCGCAGACCAGCGCCAGCCCCCGCGCCAACCCCTCATCCAGCCGGTCGGCCAGGCGCGGGCGCGGGACAAAACCCGGCCGCGGGCGCGGCAGGTGCAGCTTGGTGGCCAGCAGCACATCGGGCCCGGAAACGGCAGCCTCGGCGGCCGGCGCGGCACGGATCTCAGCCATCGGCGACCCACTCCTCAGCGCGTCCCGGCGATGGCCAGCGTCGCCGCTGGGTGTGATCAGTTTACCGGGCCGGGTAGGCGGCACCTGGTACCAGCCCCGCCAGCCCACGAAGGTTCCACCAGACAGGTACACCTTCGGCTGACGCCCAGCCCGGCGTCCGCTCCTACCGTGCCCAGTAAAGCCGAACGTCCCCACGAGGTGATCTTGATGACCGCCAGCCAGCACACTGGCCATCCTCAACGATGCCAGCGCCAGGAATACCCTGTGACCGGCGCCCCCAGCCGCGGCCGCGGGCGGCCGCCGAGGCGACGGCCGCTTAGGCCACGAGCTCCCGGGCGATGAGGTGACCGCCTCCGGCGGGCCCGCGTGGTACGAGATTCGCGTCGCGGGCGTCCTGGACAGCCGCTGGGCCGCCTGGTTCGACGGCCTGCAGGTCAGCGGCCACAGCCACGAGACGGTCATCTTCGGCCTGCTCACCGACCAGCCCGCGCTGTATGGGCTGCTGGCCAAGATCCGCGACCTTGGGCTCACCCTGATCGCAGTTCGTCGGCTCGATGCCCGCAGCGGGGAAGAGGCCCAACGATTCGCTGGCGGACACAAATGAAGCTCACGATCATCGCCGAAGGTCCACACGAAGCTCTTGTTGCCGGCCTCGTGCACCTTCGGCGAGCCCTCGTCTAGCGCCGTCCTGATGTCCAGCACTGGCGGCAGCGGCTCGTAGTCGACCTCGATGGCCTCGAGCGCGTCGGCGGCCTCGTAGCGGTCCCTGGCCACGACGACGGCCACCGCCTCACCCACGTAGCGGACCTCGTCGACGGCCATCGGCGGGTGGCCTTCGGGATGGCCACTGAGGGCCTCGTTGTTGCTCCACTCCTCCTGGAGCCTCGATGTCCTCGGTGACCGGCCAGGCGCAGGGCAGGCTGCCTTGCTCGTCGGCGAAGTCGGCGCCGGAGAACGCCGCGATCACGCCGGGCCGCTGCCTCGCGGCGCTGACGTCCACCGACGTGATCCGGGCGTGCGCGTCGGGGCTGCGCGCTCAGTTGCACACCGATCTCAATCCCGATCTCATCTGGCGGGTCATCGATGTAGCGCAGCCAGGTGATCAAGCTACGGGCAGCGGGCTGACCGCCGCGTGGCGTCCTCAAAAGTCTTATTGGCTTCCTCGACCAGAGCAGAGCGGTCCTTCCCAAGCCCGCGCACCGGTGAGCCGCTGGTCGGCTCGTCGGTCTCAACCAGGACGCTGCCGCCCTGGTCCAATGGGAATTCAACAAGACGCTTCATCAGATCCCCCACCAGACTTGCTTGATACAGGAACGTTGACACCACGCAGCCCGATTGCCAAGACCTGCCGTTCGATTACCACCGTCTACAGCCCAGGCCAGCAGGTTCTCCGTGGTTCCTCGCGCCTCGTTGCTCTAGCCATCGGCCGGACCAGGCTAATAGATCAGCCATTGCTTGCTGGTGTCGGACGGATGTGCTGGGGCCTGTAACGTCGCCCAGGCCGGTAAGCCGGCTCGAGCGGCGATGCCGGCGTAGCCAAGCACCAGGCCGGATTGGGAGCCAACCAGATCGGAGGAAGCCGGCAGCGCCTTGCAACTCCGCTCCGGTCGGCGGGGCTCAGTCACCTGCCTCGTTGTCAGTGTGCGCGATGCTGGTAGCGCAGCCCTGCCGATTCGGGTCGCCTCGGAGTAGCGTCGTTCGCAGCAATGGCGGCGCGCATACCGCGCCGTTCGGTGCGCACTGCTCCGCCTGGGAGGCCGGGGGTTGTCGCGGGTGGGGTAGCTCGTTGTGCGGGCTGGACGACGTGCGGTTTCCGGCAGTGCGGGTGGCCGGGTCTGACGGTCGTGTGCCGGGTCCTCGCGGGTAACCGGGGGATGCCAGGCTGACACTTACTAGTGTGGACATCTGCGACGGTGATCTGGTCCGGCGGGCCCGCGCCGGTGACGCTGGCGCGTTCGCGTTGCTGGTTGAGCGGCGCTTTGCGTCGGCGAGGGCTCTCGCGGCGCGGTTGGGTGCGCATCGGGACGATGTGGATGACATCGTGCAGGAGGCGTTCCTGCAGGCGTTCGCGGGCCTGGGGCGGCTACGCGACCCGGACCGGTTCGGCGCGTGGCTGGCTGGCATCGTCCGCAACATATCCCGCGCCGCGGCCCGGCAGGCCCCGCTGATGCTGCTGGCCGACTGGCCAGAAGATCTCCATCCGGCCTCGGCGCAGGGCCTGCCTTCCGCCGAGGACCTGGATCGCGCCGAGGTGCTGCGCGCCGCGGTCGCGGGCCTGCCCGGCGGGCAGCGGCGGGCCGTCGAGCTGTACTACTTCGCCGACCTGCCCGCCGGGCAGGTCGCCCGGTCGCCCGGCGCGGCCAAGGCCAGCCTGCACAAGGCCCGCGGGCGGCTCCGCGAGCACATCACCGCCCGCCGCCCCGATCTCATCCCGGCGGTCTCACGGAGGATCACCATGACCACTGTCCGTATCGCGCACCTTGCGCCGCGCTTCGACACGCAGCTGGACGGCACGACCGCGGCCCGGCGCATTCTCGTCGTCCTGGCCGACGACACCGGCCGCCACCGGGCGATGGGCCTGTGGCTGCCCGCCCGGCACGGCATGGCGCTGTGGCGGATCCTGGACCGGCCGTCCCGCGGCACCGAGCCGCCCCTGCCGCCCAAGCGCCATGCGCCACCCGGGGATCTCCCGGTCGGGGAGTTCACCCCCGAGGACATGGCCAGCAGGCTGCTCGGCGCGGCAGGCGCCGCCGTGACCGGGGTGGACATCGACGAACTGGGACCGGGCGTGCTCGCGGCGCAGATCGGGGTGACCGGCCCGGCGGGCACCCGGCAGGTCACCGCGCCCCCTGGCAGCGCCCTGGCCCTGGCCACCGCGCTGGAGGTGCCGGTCCGGGTCGCCGATGCCCTGATGGACAAGCTGTCCGTCCCGGTCACCGGCGATGACCTGCCCGGGCCGTTCGCGAGCCGCCCGCCGGCCCCTCCGTCCGGGCCGCGCTCCGGGCCGCGGAACCTGGCCTTCGCCGACAGCCTGGACGGCTGGGACATTGGCGGCAGCTCCCGGGCTGAGGTTACCGGGGCGCACTGGGACGACTACACGGTGGCCGCGGCAGACGGGGCTGCGGCCCTGTCCGCAGCGGTCCCGCAGCCCTACGGGGACGTCTTCTTGCGCCAGTCGTGGATCGCCGGCGATTACCACGGCGCCACGGTGACCTGGCGCGCCGAGGTAAGCGCCCAGGACGTGGCCGGCCACGCCGAGCTGAGCCTGTTCATCATCACCAAGACCGAACAACCCAGCCGGGACCAGGCGGCACGCGCGGCCTCCGGTCCTCAGCGGGTACATATCCGGCGCGAGCGCCGGGACTCCAGCAAGACCATCACCGGCAGCAGCGACTGGACCAGGTACGAGATCACCGCTCAGGTCCCCGCTGACGCCGAGCACATGGGGTTCGAACTCACCCTGACCGGCCCCGGCAAGGTCTGGCTTCGCCACGCGGAACTGATCCGCGCCAGCTGACCGGAACCGGAGACCGGCCAGCCACGAGCTCCACGCCGCAAACACCCGAATCGGCCAGCCCGGCGCCGATCCCTGCCCTGCCGGCAACCGCCCCCCGTGCAGATCGTCCAGATCTGCACGCTCGCCCCTGCCCCCAACCCAATCGAGTGGCCGCCCCGATCGGCGGATACGCGCGCGCTATTTCGGCCCGGGCAAACAGATCACTGACGTGGTTCTCGGGGAGCGGTACGCCGCATACTTATGCGGCGTCGCACTCGTGGGGAACATCCGCAATTGCCGCATAGGGCGCGTGCCAGGTCAGGCGGAATCTAGCCAGCGGCGGCCGACCCGTTCGCAGCATCAACGGCACCTCGCCCCGACGGCGACCTCCAGGCCGGTCACGCCGTACCGACGGTCAGCATCGGGCTACATCGATAACCGGTGCTGTGTGACGGAGGCGGGTCAGGGAGAACGCTCGCCGAGCCGCCGTTACGGGCGGCAAGCCGACCTCCTGCTGGATCTCATCCACGGCGACCGAACGAGGCGATCTGTGTGCGGCCTGCAGAATCGGCTGGCATCCGACTCTGCATGAGAAGAGTGCGTCTCACCGTATCCGCGTAGCCAGATTGCCATGGGTTTTTCAGACTGCCGGAGCTTGCCTACAGGGGTGGCACGAGGGTGAAGTAGCGACTGAGCAAGGACGCTTCGCCCTGTACATCGAGTTTGCCGGTCACTGCACGCTGCCAAAGGAAAAGCGCTAGGTCAGGCGCGGTGCCCGATATCTGAATGTCGTAATGACCGTCAGGTATACCAAGCAAGACAGCGTCGCCGTCGAACAGCACTACCCACGTCCCTGGTCCGTCAGTGCGCTGGAACAAGAACCGCTCGCCGTGCCCTGGCGGCGCCTTCCCCACGCTACGCCGCATGGGAGCCATGACCTCGAAGGTCTGCCCGATGGCGTCGGCGGCCAGCGCCGCGTCGAGGGGCTGGGCCGCCCCCACCGCGTTCTCGGCATCCCACCGGTGCACAGCAGCCTCGATCGCCTGCATTCGCTGCCAGAAGCCGACACTGTGGTCCGCGGACCAGGTCCACACCTGCTCGCCTGGGTCGGCCGCGCGGAAGCGCTCCTGCAAGTCCGCCGCGCCGGCATGGAACCAGCCAAGCAGACCGGCCGGCACCGGGGACCGCTGCGGCGCGCGGCCAGGAGGAAGCCAGACCCTCCACTCCTCTGCCAGTCCCAGCCATGACCAATCACCTCCCCCTGGCGGCTGTTGCATACGCTCGCCGATAATGCGTGCCACAAGCCTGTGCACCATTCCCAGGTGCAAAACCAGGTCGGTCACGACCCATCCCGGGCACGACGGGACCGCCGGAGCGGCCTCAGAACCTACTGCCGCGCGCCCCGCGGCCTCGAAAGCGGCGACCTCTCGGCAGAAATGCCTCACATGATCCACAGCGACCCCTTCTCCACTTCGATGCGGAGGCTCCGTCCCCTACTCTGAGGTAATCGATCAATCCGCTCATGCCGCAGATGGCGGGGGCTACGACGAGGCGCGCGGCGGAGTGTCACTGCTTCGGTGCGTCGATGAGGGAACGGGCCTGTGCCTCGGTGAGGACCCGGGCAATGCCGAGGCCGGTCCAGTCCGAGCTGTTCTCGATCTCATCCCGCAGCATCGCGGCCTGATACTCAATGGCGACTGGGCCGATGGCCACCAGCGCAGATTGCCCGTTCTTCATGATCAGCATGTAGTTCATGTCGGATCCCTTTCCGCCGGTTCCTGCTGCGGGCCGCGACGTGCACCGGGCCGCCGCTTGCCTGGCGGGAGTCATGCAGCGGCGCGGTTTCGTGCGCCCTGACCAAGATGCATCTGAGCGCGTACACCGGCCATACTCCTCCGCCAGTCCGGCGGTTGAGTGATCACGCCGGCTACGTGGGGGCCACCCTCGTTCCCTGAGGGCCAGGGCTGGTGGCGCAGACGGCATGTGACCAGAGCTCTTACCCCACACATCGGGCCTCGGCGTCGGCGCACTCATTTGCCGCATAGGGCGCGCCTGGTCTGGCGTGATCTTGTCACCACGGCTGCGCCGATCGCCCGCAACATCGACGGGTACCTCGCCCGCCAAGGCCACCAGACCGGTGACGTAGCAGCGGCCGCGTCGGGCGGGGCATCACGCTGAGTGATGGAGAAGGTCAGGAAGAACGCACGCCGACCCGCTGCTATAGGCGGCCGCGAGATCGAGATCAGGCCCATTAGCGCCGGTCCAGATCTGGTGAATCTGTGCACGACCGCCAGTTGACGCGGGAGCTACCGCAGTCCCCATTTTTAGCGGCGGATGACCGTCAGCCGAAGTGGCGCCGCCCGGGTGAGGCGCGGACATCGCCCTGGTCGCCAGGTGGATCATGGCCGCACGCGCGCTGTCAGCGCGGGGCGGGCGCCGCGCGTATCCGCAACTGGTCCAGCAGCACGCCCAGGAACGGGTTGTACTGGTAGTTGGTGACCCGGGTGGACAGGAAGTCGACGTTGTTCAGGTTGGCCAGCGTCACCCAGGGAGCGTCGGAGGTGACCACACGGTCGACGGCGGCCCATGTTGCGGCGGCCCGGACGGGGTCGGTGGCTTGCTGGCTGTCGGCCAGGTTCATCAGCTGGTCGGCCGCGGGGTTGCAGTAGAGGGAGCCGTTCCTGGTCGCATCGGGGTCAGCGAGCCGGAAAGCCGAGCAGCGGAAGAACAGGTCGAAGAAATCCGACGCCGAAGGATAGTCGGCATACCAGATGCCGTCGGCTGCCTGGATCTGGCGCCGCGAGTCGTTGGCCGCCTGTACCACGGCAGCGTGTGAGGCTATGTGCAGGCTCGCCCGATACCCGAGCTCGCGCAGGACCGAGACCGTGAAGGCGCCGGTGGTCCCGTCCGGGGGCGCGTCGTCGGACCATACGGTGACGGGCATGCCTTTTGTCCCGGAGGCTGCGACGAGGCTGCGGGCGGCGGCCAGGTCGGGGCCGACCCAGGTGCCGGACGCACTGGCGTCGGCGGTGAAGGGGCAGTAGGGCTGGTAGCCGGGGATGCCCGGCGGGAGGATCTGGCAGGTCGGGACGGCCAGGTCGGGGCCGCCGAGCAGGGCGGCGAAGCGGCCGCGGTCGGCGGCGAGGCTGAACGCGCGGCGGACCGCGGGGTCGTTGAATGGCGCGGCTCTGGTGTTGAATGCGGTGTACACGATTTCGGGCAGCGGGCTGATGTGCACCTGGCCGGGGAACTGGGCGGCGAGCTGGGCGACGCCGGGCAGCGTGTCGTCGGTCCAGTCTGCCTGCCCGGTCTCGATCTGGGTGATCTCTTGGGTGAGCGAGGTGTGCCGAAGGTCCACACGATGCGGTCCGGGGACCCATCCGGCTGGGCAGCGGCCGACCATTCCCGGAAGTACCGGTTGCGCCCGAAGACGACCTGGCGGCCGGGAACGTACCGGGTGATCACGTACGGGCCGGTGCCGGGCACGGGATCCGTGCCGATGTCGCGGGCTGGGATGTAGGAAGGCACCGGCGCGGTGAACTCGAAGGCCAGCTTGTCCAGGAAGTCGGGATCTGGCGCGGTCAGGCGGAAGGTCACGGTGCCGGCGGGGTCGTCGACCGTCACCCCGGCCAGGTTGCACAGCTTTCCGGGGACGCAGTCTGCCGCCCCGGCGATCCCGTCGAGGAAGGAGGCAGCGGCTGGGTTGAGGTCCAGGACGCGCTCGATCGCGTACCGGAAGTCCTGCGGGCGCACCGGCCGCCCGGTGGAGTACCGCAAGCCGGGCCGCAGGGTGAAGGTGTACACGGTCCCGCCAGCGGTCACGGCGGGCATGGCGAGCGCGAGGTCGGGGACCAGCTGCAGCCCGCTGCTGCCGCCGGTTTTCTGGAAGGTGACCAGCGTGTCGTAGGTGGCGTCGGAGAACTGCGCCTGCGCCCAGGGGTAGAGCAGGGCCGGGTCGATCGACGTCGGCGGGATGACGCTGACCACCCGCAGCGTGCCGGCCGGCGGGCTGCTGGCCGGCGAGCTGGCGGCGACCCAGACACCGCCGCCGTCGGCGGCCAGCGCCACCGGGCCGGCGCCCACCGGGATCGCCGCCGCGGGGCTCCCGCTGCGGGCGCTGATCCTGGTCAGCGCCGAGGCCAGCCGGTCAGCCGCCCACACCGAGTCCCCGGCGATCGCCAGCGCGTCCGGGCCGTCCCCGGCCGCGATCGTGGCCGCGACGGCGTCGGTGCCCGGATCCACGCGGGAGATGGTGCTGTCGAGCCCGTTGGCGACCCACACCGAGCCGAAGCCGAAGGTGATGGCCGTGGGCCCGGCACCGACGGGGATCTGCTGGCCCGGCTGCCCGCTGCGCGGATCGACCCGGGTCACGTTGTTGTCCTGCGGGCTGGTGACCCACACCGAGCCGGCGCCGAAGGTGACCCCGAACGGCGGCGACGGCAGCGCGACCGTGGAGGTCAGCTGCCCGGAGACGGGGCTGAGCGCCGATACGGTGCTGGCCGCGGCGTCGGCCACCCAGACCGACCCGCCGCCGGAGGCGATCCCGGTCGGCTCGGTGCCGACGTTGACGGTCTGGACGACCTGGTTGGCGTCCGCGTTAATGCGGGACACGGTGCCGGCCAGGGTGTTGGCCACCCAGATGTCGGGGCCTGCGGCGGTGATCGCGCTGGGGCCCGCTCCCACCGGTATGGTCTGCGTGATCGAGGCGGTGTCCGGGTCGATCCGGTAGACCACGTTGCCTTCCGGGCTGGTCACCCACACCGAGCCGTCCGCCGCCACCGCGGCACCCGGCGGGTCCGGCAGGGCCAGGTCGCGGCCGATAGCACCGGCCGCGGTAACCTCGCCGACCCCGTCCGCTAGCACGCCGCCCGCGGCTGACCCGGTAGACAGCAGGACCGGCACGCCGATCGCGGCGGCCAGGCCAACCGCTACGGCCGGCGCCGCCCATCGCCAGGCCCGCCCCCGGCGCAGCGGGAATAGCTTGCGGGCTGAGGTGCCGCCCGGACCAGCAGGCCGGTGATCCATTGACCGGCTAGCCGGGGCTGGCTCGTGTTGCGGGGCCTGCCCGGCCGCCTGGCCGCCGTCCGGTTCCAGCTCGGGTGCCTGCTGCAGGACCGCGCGTTGAAGTTCCCGCAGCTCCCGGCCCGGCTCGATGCCGAGCTCGCCGGCCAGCAGGTCACGGGCCCGGCCGAAGGCGGCCAGCGCCTCGGCCTGCCGTCCCGAGCGGTACAGCGCGAGCATTAGCTGGGCGTGGAAACGCTCCCGGTACGGCGATCCGCCGATCAGCGCCTCAAGCTCCGGCACCAGCTCACGGTGCTGCGCTAGGGCCAGCCGCGCCTCCGCCAGCTTCTCTGCCGCGGTCAGCCGCTCCTCCTCCAGCCGCTGCCGGGCCAGTACGGCGAACGGCGCGTCCTGGACGTCGGCTAGCGCCGGGCCGCGCCACAGCTGCACCGCCGAGCTGAGCAGCGTCACCGCCGCCGCCGCGTCACCATGGTCATGAGCGCTGCTGGCGCGGGACGGCCAGATCCCGGAACTGGCATACGTCGATGCACGCCGGCGCGGCATCGAGCAGGTAGCCTCCCGGCCGGGTCACCAGCGGCAGGCTGGCTGCGCCGGACGTGTTCAGGACGTGGCGCAGCCGGGAGATGTACGTCTCCAGGGTGTGCTTCGCCGAGGCGGGCGGCCGTTCCCCCCACAGGTCGTCGATCAACTGGTCAGCCGCTATGAGCTGCCCGGCGTGCAGGGCAAGGTCGGCGAGCACGGCCCGCTGCCGGGGGCCGCCGAGCGGGAGCGCAGTGCCGTCCGCGGAGGCTTCCACTGCCCCGAGCAGCCTGATCTCCATCGGCACTACCTCTCGGGGAAGCCCTCGAATATGCGCAGCATACCGACGGCCCTGCCCCGACTGCTACAGGACCGCGAGCTGCGGTTTCGAGCATTCTGCGATCAGTCTTCGAGGCCGGCGGGCTTACCGTCCTCCCATCCGTAACGCCTGGCCGGTGGGTGCCGGGCACCACGCTGCGCGCCGAAGGAGACAGGCCATGCCACATGACCCGGCCCATGACGGCAGGCCGACCGTTGGCCAGGACACTGGGAAGCCGATCGCGCAGGTGGCCGGGGAACCGGTGCGGGCCACATCTACGAACGGGCCGCCCGCCGGGACCGCAGACCAGCCGACGTCCGACAGAGCGGGGGAGACCGCCATGCACCCGACAGCCCTCCCGCGCGCGAAACGCGCACGCGTGTCTGCGCTGGCCGTTCTCCTGCCGCTGCTCGGCGCCATGACCGTGCTCGTGCCGGCTGTGGCGGCGCAAGGCATGCCGGTCCGGGCAGCCGCTGGTCTGGGGTCCGCGCTGGTCGGGTCGGCGCCGGTCGGGAACGGCCCGTCCGAGCTCGCGCTCGACGCGGCGACGCACACGATCTACGTCGCGAACGGCAACAACGACAACGGCCCGGATCCCGGCGGGAACACGGTCTCGGTCATCGACGCACGCCACTGCCAGGCGATGGATGTCTCGCGGTGCAAGGGACCCTGGCCGACGATCACGGTAGGGAACCTGCCCAGCACGATCGCCATCGACCAGGCGACCGACACGGTCTACGTGACCGACACCGGCGCCAGCACCGTCTCGGTGTTCAACGGCGCGACCTGCAACGCGCTGGTCACCTCGGGCTGCGGGCAGAGGCCCGTCACGGTTCCCGTCGGCCCGCAGCCGCTCGGCATCTTCGCCGACCCCGCCAACCACACCGTGTACATCGCGGACTTCGATAACGGCCAGGGGGACAGCACGACCGTCTCGATGCTCAACGGCGCCACCTGCAACGCGACCGATCTGGCCGGCTGCCCGGCCCAGCCGCCGCCGACCGTCGACGTCGGAGCAGCGCCGGATGACGTCGACGTGAACCAGGCCACCCACACCGTGTACGTGACCACGATCGGGGCTCGGAACGGCTGGTCGGTGTTCGACGCGGACACCTGCAACGCGACGGTGCAAACGGGGTGCGGCGCGATCGGCACGCTGCCCGGCGACCGCGCCGGACCGAACGCGGGCGAGGTCGATCCGGCGAACGACACCTTGTACACGGCCAACTATGACAACACCATATCGGCGTTCGACCTGCGTCACTGCGACGCCAGCGACCTGGCGGGCTGCGCCACCGTGACGCCCGGGACCGTAAAGCCCTTCCCTCCCTCAAGTGTCGAGCATGCGCTGTGGCTCGCCGTGGATGTCCCGCTGCACAGCGTGTATGTCACCTTCCAGCGCGACGACGCGCTGATCGTGGTCGACACGGACGCGTGCAACGGACGCGATCCGGCGGGGTGCGGCACCCTGCACCCGCCCGCGGCGCGCACCGGGGCGCAGCCCGAAGCGGTCGTCCTCGACGAGCAGACCCAGACCCTGTACACCGCCAATCAGACTGATAACGACGTCTCGGTTATCGACGCTTCGCGCTGCAACGCCGAGATAACCAGCGGGTGCCGGCAGGCCCCGCCGTCGGTTCCGATCCCGGCCGCGGGGATCACCACCGACCCCGCCGCCGGCACGCTCTACGCCACCACCGGAACCGATGCCGTATCGATGGTCAACACGCAGACCTGCAACGCCACGAACTCGGCCGGCTGCGCCGTCACGCCGCCGCAAGCCACCGTCGGTGCCAACCCTGTCGCGGTCGCGGTTGATCCGTCGACGCACACCGTCTACGTTGCGAACTCCGGGTCGGACACGGCCGGCACGGTATCGGTGATCAACGCCACGACCTGCAACGCCACAAACTCGGCCGGCTGCTCCCACGTCTCAATGCTCCAAGTCCCCGGCGGGAACCCAGACGACATCACGGTAGATGCTGCGACCGATACGGTCTACGTCGCCACCACCACCGCCAGCGGACCCAACCTGCTGTCCGTCTTCAACGGCGCGACGTGCAATGCCACCACCACTTCCGGATGCGGCCAGACGCCGGCCACACTCGCGCTCGGCGACTCCGGGGGAGCCACAGGAAACTCGATCCTCAACATCGCTGTCAACCAGGCGACGAACACCATCTACGCCACCAACATCGCCGACCTCAGCTCCACCTTCCAGGGCGACAGCGTATACGTCATCAACGGGGCCACCTGCGACGCCGCGAACACGACCGGCTGCAGCCAGATCCCGGCCACCATCACGCCAGGCAACCCGGCACAACCCGGAGGGCTGATCCCCTGGGGAATCGCCATCGACTCAGCCACCGACACGGTCTACGTCGCCATCGAGGCGGGCGGAGACTTCGCCGGCAGCGTGGCCGTGATCAACGGCGCCACCTGCAACGGCTCAGACGCCACTGGCTGCGGCCAGACGCCGGTGATCGTGCCGGCCGGCTTCGGCGTCTCCGAGATGGCGATTGACCCGACTACCCACCTGATCTACGCGACCAACACCGAGGATGCCAGCCTGTCCGTGATCAACGGCGCCCAGTGCAACCGGTTCGTCAGCCTCGGCTGCGGACTCACGCCACCCAGGGTGCCGGCCTCTACCCCGGGTTCGGCCCGGGAACAATAACCGTTGACCCGGCCGCTGGTACCGCCTACGTGACCAGCGTGTTCGGTATCTCCGTGATACCGCTCAATGGTTAGCGCGATCCGCAGGGACCCAGAGCAGCCCGGTCAGGAGACCCAGTACGGGTGGAACTGGTAGGTGCCCACCCGCGCGGCAAGAACAGTCACGGTACGCGGCAGGATCACATTGCTCAAGCGTCAGCGCCTGCCCGGGCTGCGAGCCGATCTGCGCATCGCAGAACCCGGGATTCGGGGACATCGGAGCAAGCGCACTGTCTGGCAGGAACGCTCCGCAGGTGAACAGCGGGTCGATGAAATCCGCTGGCGCTGGGTACCGGAGTACCAGCAGAACAACCCTGCCTGCACCCGGTCACAGAATCCCCCCACATTGAAGTACGTCTCCGGGCTGGTCTTCGGTACCGCCGGCGCTGCCGGCCATCCGGCCGCCCTGATTCCGGCCAACCTTATCTCCACCGGCCCCGGCTGGGACACCGCCCGGATCACGCCCGCGCTCATCCTGCACAGTAAAACAGCGGTAGCTAAATCAGCTGACCCTGCCTGCATTTCAGTTAAGCTCAATCGCTCGCGTCCTAATAAGACCGGTCCGCGGGATGCATGCCGCCTGGTCTGCCCATTACCCGGGCACAAGGCCGCCCATAACAAGTGGATCGGGGCGCAAGCCTATGATCCGCGCACCATTAGATGACCAGCGCATAGTCGGCGATCTGGCTCGCCGGAGGGGTCAGGCCGCTGGTCTCACGAAATCGCGGTCGGTCCTCAGGGAGACCGGGTGAACATGCGCGTCAGCGCATAAGCATGCGAACAGCCAACGCGCGCTATTCGGCATGACAGTAAGCCGATGAGCTGCGTCACGGACATAGATTGAACGGCTAGCCTATCGGCGGTCTGTGGCGGCGGTGCTGTTCGCCCAGTGCGGCGAGCGCCGCGATCTCCCTGACGAATTCGGGCCACAGTGCCCGGGGCAGGTCGTGACCCATGCCGGAGAACCCTACGAAGCGGGAGTGCGGGATGGCCTTGGCGATCGCGAGGCCGCCGCTGGGCGCGACGAGCGGGTCGTGGAGTCCGTGGATGACCAGCGTCGGGACGGTGATACGGCGCAGCGCCGCGGTGCGGTTGGGCTGGTTAACCACCGCGGCGAGCTGGCGGCGGGAGCCAGCCGGGTCATGCCCGCGGTCCCAGCTGCGGCCGGCTAGATCACGCAGGTATTGCTCGTCGAACGCGAAGCCGGGCGAGCCGATGAGCCGGAACGTCTCGACGACTGCGGAGGTGGCCGCCGGCCTGGCGGCCGCCGGTGGCCGCAGCAGCCGGGCGTAAACTCGCGGTTTGGCCTGCCCCACGCGGCGAGATCCGGTGGAGGTCATGATCAGCGTGAGGGTGCGGACCCGGTCGGCGTGCTGCAGTGCGACGGTCTGCGCGATGAACCCGCCCATGGACGCCCCGACCAGGTGAACATCACCCAGCCCCAGGCCGTCGATCAGCCCGGCCACGTCGTCGGCCATGTCGCGGATCGAGTAGGGCGGCGGCCGGCGCCGCACCAGGATGTCGGCCAGGCGCGGCGGCGGGACATTGTTCAGGTGCGTTGATGCGCCCGCATCCCGGTTGTCGAACCGGACGACGAAAAGACCGCGCCCGGCCAGGTCGTCGCAAAGCTCGTCCGGCCAGGCGATCATCTGCATCGCCAGGCCCATGATGAGCACGACCGGCGGTGCGCTGGCGTCACCGAAGGTCTCGTACGCCAGCTCGATGCCATTGGCGCCAACCCGGCCCAGCGTGCGGGCAGCGACATCATCCATGGGCGCAGTCTGGCACGCCTTCGGGTCAGCTAGCCCCGGCCACCACGCCCCTGATCGTTCACGCCGGGCGACACCCGGGATCGTGGGACTTTCTGCCGCCTGCGAGGCAGAGCTCAGGCGGCCGGGTAGTCTCGGTCGGCGTGACTACGCCACAGCACCGGGCGGACCTGTTCCTCGATCCTGCTTCGGACCCGCGGGAAGGCGGCTCCCGGCTGGGTGACGAGCGGGCGACGCTGAACGAGTTCCTGCGCTACCAGCGGCTGACGCTGCGGGTGAAGTGCGATGGGCTCGACGCCGGGCAGCTGGCCCGGCGTTCGGTGGAGCCGTCCACGATGTCGCTGCTCGGCCTGGTCCGGCACATGGCCGAGGTGGAACGGGCCTGGTTCCGCCGCCGGTTCGCCGGGAACGACGTGCCCAAGCGCTACCAGGCCGAGGCCGACTCGGACGGTGACTTCAACGGCGCGGTGGCTGACCCGGTCGTCGTCGACGAAGCGTGGGCGGCGTGGCGTGAGGAGATCGCGTTCGCCGACCAGTTCATCAAGGAGCACGACCTGGATTTCGTGGGACAGGACTCCGAGGGGGAGCCGGTCTCGCTGCGCGTGCTGCTGGTGCACATGATCGAGGAGTACGCCCGCCACAACGGGCACGCCGACCTACTCCGCGAGCGCATCGACGGGCGCGTCGGCCAGTAAGACCCGCCCGCGCCAGGGGCACAGGAAACAGAGGCAGATACCGTTTCCCGGCTGAAACGCTCGACCGTGATCAGGTCGGCGGGCCGGCCTGCCGACCTGCTCACTGCTACGGCGGGTGGGGGCGGACTGCTCGTTACCCAGCCGACCGCGCCGTGCGCTGGCAGGTGACCACTAGGCCAGGGAAGTACTTATGCCGCCGCGAAGACTCGTGAACGGCGTTGCGGAGTGGAGTTTCCGAGATTCGAAGTAAAGCACTGCTAACTTACCTGACTGTCCGATGGTCTCATGCTGGGGATGGCCAGCCCGGAGGCGGTCAGTCCGAGCCAGTGATCGGACGCGCCTAACGATGCTGAATCGAAAATCGGTCCGTCAGTGGGCAGGCGGCAGCACCCGGCGGAGCGTCAGCGGAGCCGGGTCGGGTTAGCGGGCGGCGGAGTGCCTGGTGTCAGGCAGCGTCGTTGAGGGTGACTTTCTTGCCGGACAGGCGTTCGAGTTCGGCGATGAGCTGGTGTTTGCGCCGTTGGGGTGCGAGGCGGTCGTGCCAGTCCGGGCCGAGGTCGGTGAAGTGCGCGGCGGGGTCGGAGAGCAGGTGCCAGCAGATGGTCAGGATCGAGTTGCCGACGGCGACCAGGGCGCGTTTCTTGCCTCGGCGCTTGACGATCCGCTTGTAGCGGCCGGCCAGGAAGGTGCTGGTCCGGGCGGCGCTGGTGGCGGCTTCGCCGATGGTGCCGCCGAGCCAGGGGTTGCCCTTTCCGGTGGCGGCGGCTTTGCTCCGGCCTGCGGACTGGCGGGCCTTGGGCGCGAACTTGGCCCAGGACACCAGGTGGCCGGGGGTGGGGAAGCGGGTCATGTCGGCGCCGATCTCGGCGATGATCTCCTGCGCGGTGGTGACGCCGATGCCGGGGATCTCATCAAGCTGGGCCACCTGGGCGGCGAGCGGGGCGATCGCTTCCTCGATCCGGGCGGTGAGCGCATCGATCTGGCCGGTGAGCGCGTCGACGCGGTCGAGCATCATGCCCAGCAGGAACGCGTGGTGGTCGGTGAAGTGGCCGGTGAGCGCCTGGCGCAGGACGCTGATCTTGGCGCGCATCGTCTTGCGGGCCAGGTCCGCCAGCGCGTGCGGGTCGCGCTGCCCGGCGATCAGGGCGGCCAGCATGTCCCGGCCCGAGACACCGAAGATGTCGGAGATCACGCTGGACAGCTTCACCTGGGCATCTTCGAGCAGTTTCTCGGCGCGCTGCTTCTCCCGGGTGCGCTCGTGGGTGAGGGTGCGGCGGTAGCGGGTCAGGTCCCGCAGCTGCCGCTGCGGCCGGGCGGGGATGAAGCTGGGCCGCAGCATGCCGCGCTCGGCGAGCTTGCACAACCAGACGGAATCGATCTTGTCGGTCTTCGGCCTGCCGGGGACGTTCTTGACGTCGCGCGCGTTGACCACCCAGCACTCGATGTCGTCTTCAAGCAGGTAGAACGGCGGCTTCCAGTACGCCGAGGTGGCCTCCATCACCACCCGGGTGACGCCCTGGCAGATCAGCCAGTCCCGCAGTTCCAGCAGCGCCGGGGTGACGGTGTCGTAGGTGCGGACCTCCTGCCGGCGCCCGCCCGGCTTGGACTCGTGCGGCACCCGCACGCAGCACACCAGGCTCGCCTTCCCGATATCCAGGGCGGCGACCCGCTCCACCAGTTCGGCCGGCTCTTCGGTGACTTCCTCCATGACCATGCTCCTTCCCGTGCGGGCAGATGACAGGCGGCTGCCCGCGGGAACCAGAGGGGGACATCAGAGGCGGAATCGCGTGCTCGAGGCAACAATGCAGGACCCCCGGGAAGGCTCCCAGCGCCAGACTCCTATGCGGGCTCAGCGGCACCAAGCATCACCGGCTTCGGCGGGCAACCACCCCGATTTTCACGCCTGCAGGGCGTCACCACAGGGACATCGACGACTCCTATGTCTCGTCAAGTATTTGTATCGGGAAATTTGAGATTTTCTTTCTGCTGCCCGGAATGGCGATGAGAGCGGGTTGCTGGGTTGCGGACAAGACAGACATCCCAGGAGCTTGAATGTCAAGCAGCGAGCTTGTTTTCGTGGTGGGGCCAGGCGGTGGCCTCGTCGTAGAGGGTGCGGGTCTTGAGGCATCCGTGCAGGATGCCGACGAGCCGGTTGGCGACCTTGCGCAGGGCGGGGTTGTGCTCGGTGCCGCGGGCGCGTTCGGCGTCGTAGAGGGCCCGGGCGCCGGGCGAGGTGCTGAGGGCGGTGAAGGCCTGGGCCATGAGCGCGTCGGTGAGCCGGTCGTTGCGGATGAACCGGGCGGCGACGACCTTCTTCTTGCCCGAGGCGCGGGTGAGCGGAGAGGTGGCGGCGTAGTTCTTGCGGGCCTTGCCGCTGGCATACCGGTGCGGGTCGTCGCCGAACTCGCCGAGGACCCGGGCGCCGAGGACGGGTCCCAGACCGGGCTGGGACAGGTAGATCTCAGCGTCCGGGTGGCGGCCAAAATCCGCTTCCACCTGCCCCTGCAGGGTCTTGAGCTGCTCATTCAGGACGGTGATCACCGCGATCAGGGACCGGGCGGTGACCGCGTAGGCGGCGGTGACAGCCTCGGGCTGGCCCAGCTGGGCGCTGCGCAGCGCCGCCAGGATCGCGGTCGCCTTGGCGGGGATATCGCGGCGGCGGGCGCGCTTGAGCGCCGCGGACACCTGCGCGCGAGTCAGCCTCCGCGCCCGGGCCGGGTCCGGTGCCCGGGCCAGCAGCTCCAGCGCGTCGGGGGCGTCTAGGTCCTCAAAGGCCGCCAGCGCGGCCGGGAAATACTCCCGCAGCTGGTACCGCAGCCGCTGGACCTGCCGGGTGCGTTCCCAGATCAGCGTCTTATGGGTCCGGGCCACCACCTTGACCGCGGCGGCATCCGGACTGTCGCCGGCCACCACCCGCAGCTGGTGGGAGTCGGTGCGCACCATGTCGGCCAGCATGTGCGAGTCGCCGCGATCGCTCTTGGCGCCGGAGACGCCGTGACGTTCCCGGTACCGGGAGGCCTGCAGCGGGTTCACCGCGTGCACCACATACCCGGCCGCGGCCAGCGCGGCCACCCACGGGCCGCGGTCGGTCTCGATCCCGATCACCACCTCCGCATCCTCGCCGTCCTCGCCCAGGTGCTGGCCGGCCAGCTCGTGCAGCCGGGCCATCCCGGCTACCCCCTCCGGCAGCCGCTTCCGGGCCAGCACCCGGCCCGCCGCGTCCATCAGCTCCACGTCATGATGGTCCTCGGCCCAGTCATCCCCGACGAACAACCGCATCAGATCTCCCGTCCCAGGTTCCGGATCTGGCCAGCAGCCTGCAGGAGAACAATCAGCGCCCTTGGGGGTCTCCATTTAACCGGAGTAGCCCAGGTCACCGGCCCTCCACGGCCGCTCGGCTGGCGGACGCTCCAGGCTCGGCGGATGCCCCCGTTCTGCTGGCGGGGTCGGCGGGATCTTCCGCGGCCGCGTGCCGGCGACGATGTTGCGGTAGCGCACCGGATCGTGGCCTGCCGCGAGTTCCAGCAGCCGGTAGAAGACGAGCCCGCGGCTTCGCGAGCGGCGGCGGTTGAAGCGGAACACGAACTCGTCCAGGTAGCTCTGCAGGTGCGCCTCCTCGACCGAGCCCTGGTGGGTGCTCAGAAGCCACCGCTTGGCCAGCGAGGCGATCCGGTGCACCGCGGGCAGCAACTCGGCCGGGTCATCGCCGCGGGCGCGGGCAGCCCGCTGGCTGCGCCGCTGGTGCGCGTAGCCGAGCCGGGCCAGCCCGTGGTAGCCCATCCAGGCGTCGGTGATGACCGTCGCGCCCGGCTCGACGTGGCCGCTGACGAAGGGATGCAGCGAGGCGGCCGACCCGTCAGCCAGCAGCGCCATGCGGCACCGGCCGATCCCCTTCGGCTCGTTGACCTCCACCGCGATGCCGGTCAGGACCTTCTTGCCCCGGGCCCGGCCGCCGCGCAGCCCCGGCTCCTCCCCGCCGATATAGGTCTCATCCACCTCCACCGTGCCGGCCAGCCGGTCCCTTCCCGGACGTACCAGGACCGACCGCAGCCGGCCCAGCATCGCCCACGCCGTCTGGTAGGAGCCGATCTCCAGAGCCCGCTGCAGGCCCAGCGCCGAGATCCCGTCCTTGGCCGTGGCGAACATCCAGCACGCGGTGAACCACACCGTCAGCGGCGTCCGCGTCCGGTCGAAAATCGTGCCCGCCGTCACCGAGGTGCGCCCGTGACAGCCGGCGCACTCATACCGGCCATCGCCGAGCCGCCAGCCCCCGGCGTAACCGCAGGACGGGCAGGTGAAACCGCCAGGCCAGCGCAGCCACTCCAGGTAGTCGAGACAGTCAGAGTCGGTGCGGAACCATGCCTGGAACTCGCCCACGGACCGGGGATAGTGCCGACCGCCATGGGGCCTGGTCACCCGGCCAATCTACTCCGGTTAAATGGAGACCCCCAAGCGCCCTAATGAAACAGTGCTCACGCCCCCGCACCAGGCAGGCGCGCACGACATCCCAGCAGCGATCGACTCTCCCGGCCACCGGCAGGGGCACGGTCTGTCTTCAGGGCTCCCGAAGGGGTGCCCAGGGAAGGGCAGTGCTCACCTGCCGGCGGCTACCAGGCACCGAGTCTGCCGTACGGCGACCCGGCTAGCTCCCATTAGGGATGGGCCACGAGGGCAGGCTCTTATGAGGTCACGCCCAGCAGGTCAGGATGGAGGTCCGGGGGCGGCCGACGGATCGTTAGCAGGCCAGCATCTGGAGGTGCGGCAGCCGATTAGCGGGTCAGGCCGCCCCCGGAGTCGGCTGGTCAGCGGGGCCGCAGGTAGCGGTAGGTCTCGCGGGCTGCGTAGCGTTTGAGGCAGCGGATGATCTCGGGCTTGGACAGGCCTTCCTTGCTGCGCCGGGCGACGTAGGCGCGGGTTGGCGGGTGCGAGCCCATCCGGGTGATCACGATCCGCCATAGGGCGTGGTTGGCCTGCCGGTCTCCGCCGCGGTTCAGCCTGTGCCGGGCCACCTTGCCCGAGGAGGCCGGGATCGGCGCGGCCGCGCACAGGTGTGCCCAGGCCGCTTCGGACCGGAGCCGCCCGGGGTTATCCCCGGCCGCGATGAGCAGCATCGCGGCGGTGTCCGGGCCGACCCCGAAGAGGCTGAGCAGTCCGGGGGCGCGAGCCGTGACCAGCGGCACGATCAGCTCGTCGAGGCCGGCCAGCTGGTCCTGGAGGAACTGGGCGCGGCGGCCAAGCTCGCGCAGCGCCAGCAGGGTGTGGTAGCGGACCATGCTCCCCGGCCGGGGCCGCAGCGCGGCCAGCTGGGCGACCAGCCCGGCCGGGGTCTGCCCGGTGAACCGGGTGCGGATGTCGTCCGGGCCGGTGATGATCAACGCTCTGGCCTGGTTGATCGTCTGGGTCCGCTGCGCCCGGGCCGTGCGCTTGGCCACCATCAGCGCCCGGATCGCCTCAACCTGGCCGTCCCGGCCGCGCGGCGACCCGGATGCACGGCCCGACAGGGCCGCCCTCGCGGCGCTGACCGCGTCCAGCGGGTCCGACTTGCCCTTGCGGCGCCGCTCCTGCCGGTCCGAGCGGTCCACCTCGACGACCCGGATCCCGGCCGCGGCGATGTGGCGGGCCAGCCCGGCGCCGTAGCTGCCAGTGCCCTCGATCCCGACCAGGCCGACCGTTCCGAAGTCCTGCAGCCAGCCCAGTAACCGCGCGTACCCGGCCGGCGTCGCCGCGAACTCCTGCACCCCGAGCAGCCCGCCGATGCCGTCCAGCGCCGCCGCGACGTGCGTGCCGGCGTGCGTGTCCACGCCGCCGGTCACCGGGCGTGCTTCATCTACGATGGTCACCGTCATCCCTTTCGTCGTTGAGGGATGGCACGCACCCGCTGGCCGCCGGGCCGGGAACCCTGGCCTCTTGCCCAGGCCAGGCAGCACCGGGACGGCACCGCCGGTGGGTGCCAAAAGAACCTGGGCCCGGCCGACAGGTCGTTTCCGAAGACAACCAGCGGCGTCAGCCGATTAGCAGGTCAGGCCGGGACCCAGGCCACCGACCCTACGCCCACACCGGGCCAAACCCACGGAAGCAGGGCCGGAAGACTCATCCACATCCTCCCTGCCGAGTATGGCGCTTGACGATTACCGGGTGCGGGTATCGCTGGTGGTGCTCATATCCGGGGGTTCTGGTGTGCTCTTTTTCCGGAGGCATACGGCATGCCGGCGGTCGTCATGGTCGCTGGGCGCGAGCGGCATGGTTGATGCTGAAGGGCCCGCCTGACTGCGGCAATCGACGATTGCGCCGGGTTGACGATGGTCCGGAGTTAACCTGTGTCTTTCCTGACCGGGCCGGCCAGGTACGGCGTGATCCAGGTGACGGGGTGGTCGATCTGCCATGCCGCTCGTAACTGGAGGAAGGCGGAACCTGCGGCTACGCACGCTTGGCCGCGTGGGCTAGGTTTCGAGTCGTGACGACATATCGGGCCAAGCTGCCCGGGCAGGGATCTGGGAGCGGTCATGGCGCGCGAAGCTGATGTGATCATCGTCGGAGGCGGGTTGTCGGGGCTTATCGCCGCGGGTGACGTGCTCGCCGCCGGGTACGAGCCGCTGGTCTTGGAGGCGGACCGGCGGGTCGGCGGCCGTATCTTGACGGAGGATGTCGAGGGGGTGCCCCTCGAGCTTGGCGCCCAGTGGATCGGCGACACGCACCACCGGATGGAGGCCTTGGCCTCGGAGCTCGGGGTCGGGATCTATCGGCAGTTCGAAGACGGCGAGACGTCGTATGAGTTCGCCGGGGAGGTGCTTCGGGAGCGCGCCTTCTACGCCAAGTACGCCGAGGAGCTGAGCGGGGTCGAGCGGGTGCTTCGCAAGCTCGATCAGATGGCGGAGACGGTGCCCGTCGACACGCCCTGGCTTGCGCCGGAAGCCGGCGTCTGGGACCGGATGACCACGGGCCAGTGGTATGACAGCCAGGGCCTGTCCCCGGTGGCGCGCACTTTGCTGGAGATATGCACGGTAGGCATTCTGGCGGTCCCCACGGTCGAGGTGTCGCTGCTGTGCCTGCTACACAACGTGGCCGTGTGCGGTGTAACCGCGGATCTGCTGGCGGAGTCTGAGGGCGGGGCGCAGACCAAGCGTTTCGTCGGCGGGACCTCACAGATCCCGCTTCGGCTGGCCGCGGCGCTGGGGGACCGCATTGTCATTGACTCGCCCGTGCTCACGATCGACTACACCGACGACCATGTCGTGGTTACCTGCCGGGGTGGCCTGGTCGCCGCCGGGCGCCAGGTCATCGTGGCCTTGTCGCCCGCGCTGGCGGGGCGGATCATGTACGACCCCCCGCTGCCCGGAGTGCGCGACCAGTTGACCCAGCGGATGCCGCTCGCCTCGGCGCACAAGATGTTCGCGATCTACGACGAGCCTTTCTGGCGCCTCGACGGCTTGAACGCGCAACTCATCTCCGAGGTAGGGCCGGCCCGGATGTCCAACGACAGCTGCCTGCCCGATGAGGTTGGCGGACCTGGCATCATCCTGGCCTTCCTGGAGGGGGAGTCGGCGCGAGTGGCCGGGCAGTGGCCAGCCGAACAGCGGCACAGTGCCCTGCGCGCCGAACTCGGGCGTCACTTTGGCCGCCGCGCCGCGCAGCCGCGGCGCATCGTCGAACGCGGCTGGGCCGACCGCGAATGGATCCGGGGCGCCTACAACCCGAACACGGGACCGTGCGGCCTGCTCCACTTCGGCACGGCCCTGAGCACGCCGATCGGCCCGATCAAATGGGCCGCAACCGAAACCGCTAACGCCTGGAGCGGGTACATGGAGGGGGCCGTCGAGGCCGGCCACCGAGCGGCCCAAGAGGCGCTCGAGGGCATCTGAGAGATCACCTCGGCGAAGGGCTGGCGACATCGCGGTCGCGCATGCCCAGCTGGATGGCCCGTCAAGCTCGAGGCAATCGTCAAGAGGGAAGCTCCCCGGCAGCATCACATAACCGGTGCATGGCCCGGCACACCCACAGCTGATACAAGCCATCAGGCCGCAACCAGCATCAACTGCGGAACGTAATCAAGCAGATATCCCAGCATGCAACCTAACGCAGAATATTTGCGGCTGCGTACGATCCGGAATCGATGTGGCGTCGAGCACCGATCAGCCGGTTCTGGTTCCCGCCGAGGGGAGTTGGCCAGCGTCGGCGAGCCGGGGCCGTTTCGGAACTTGAGGTTCCTGGCTTCGCGAGCGACTGGGTGTTCCTCGGCGGCTGATGGCACAGCCGGCCGACTGCCCGCGCAGATGGGTCGTGATATCGGCGGTGGCATGTGCCAGCTTGGCGCCGCAGTGCGCGTGATCGGCCAGTAGCACGGAAATAGGCCCGCATGTCATTAGAGGGGTGTGCGGCTGGCGGCTCCTCGCCGACGTCCTGCCGCGGAGCGCGGCAGGCAGGCATGCTTGTTCTGCGGGCGTCTAGCCCTGGGTGTCGTCCGCGGATTTGCCGTCTTCCAGGTTGCTGTGCTTGTGCGGTTCGGCGTCGGCGTGACGGCGGGTGGCCCGGTCCGCGGCGGTCGCATCCTGAGGGTTCTGCGTGCCGTGCAGGAACACCGAGCTGATGAGCGCGGCGGCCTTCTCGACGCCCGCGTGGTGCTCGGCGGCCATGCGGCCTGCGGCCTGTAGCAGATAGCCGAGCACGAAGCCGAGTTCGTCGATGGTGAGGTTGCCGCGGAAGGTCCCGTCGTCGATGCCGCGTTGCAGCAGCGCCTGGATCATCGTCCCGATCTGCTGTTCCACTTCGCCGGCGGGATCGAACGCGCTGGCCACGGCGGCGTACTTGCTGCCGGCCGCGGCGACCACGCGCGCGAGCCGGGCGATTGCCTCGGGGACGGGAACGGTGTCCAGGTCGGCCTGGGCGAGCCGGGCTGCGGCGGTCTGCAGGCCGGTGGCGGTCAGGGCCTGCAGCAGCCGCTCGCGGGTGGGGAAGTAGCGGTACAGGGTCGCCCGGGACACGCCGGCCGCCTCGGCGATGTCGGCCATGCTGGGCGGCTCGCCGCTGCGGGCCAGCAGGTCGGCGGCCACGTCGAGGATTCCCTCGGCGACCCGCTGCTGGATGACTGTGCTCTTCGCCATGGCCAGAGTTTACATCACGGACCAGATACGATACGGTCTCATCCAAATATGAGACATCAATGTCTCAACAGGAGACGTGGATGCTTCTGAAGGACAGGAGACTGGCATGGCTGCTCTCGCGCGCTGGTGCTTCCAGCGCCGCAAGTGGGTGCTCATCGCGTGGCTGGCACTGCTGGTCATCCTCGCTGTCGGCGGCCGGGCCGCTGGGTCGGCGTACTCCGACAACCTCACCCTGCCCGGGACCGGTTCCACCACCGCGCTCACCCTGCTGCAAAAGGCATTCCCCGGGCACGCCGGGGACCAGGACACGATCGTCTGGCGGGCCGGCGGCCCGGGCGGCGTGCGCGCCCCGGCGGTCCGCGCCAAGATCTCGGCCCTGCTGGGTAAGGTCGCCCGCGCGCCCGCAGTCACCGCCGTCGTCAGCCCCTACTCCGCCCGCGGCGCCGCCCAGGTCAGCCGCAGCGGGCAGATCGCCTACGCGACCGTCGTCTTCGACGCCCCACAGGCGAGCCTGCCGGTGCCGGACGTTACCCGCGTTGCTCACCTGGCCGAGGCGGCCCGGGCGCCGGGCGTGCAGGTCGACATCGGCGGCCCGGCGGTGGAGAACGCGCTGCGGCCCTCGGTCGGCATCAGCGCGGGCGTCGGGGTCCTGGCCGCGGCGGTCGTGTTGTTCATCGCGTTCGGGTCGCTGCTGGCCATGCTGGTGCCCCTGGCGATCGCGATCGCCGCGCTGGTCTGCGGCCTGATGACGACCGGGCTGCTCTCCAACGCGGTGACCATCCCGTCGGCCGGCCCGACGCTGGGGATCTTGATCGGGCTGGGCGTGGGCATCGACTACGCGCTGTTCATCGTCACCCGCCACCGCAACAACCTCAAGGCCGGCATGTTCCCCCGCGACGCCGCGGCCGGGGCGCTGAACACCTCCGGGCGGGCGGTCCTGTTCGCCGGGACGACGGTGTGCATCGCCCTGCTCGGCATGCTCGTGCTGCGCATCGGCTACATCTCCGGCCTGGGCATCGCCGCGGCGATCACCGTGCTGTTCACCGTCGCCGCCGCCACCACTCTGCTGCCCGCGCTGCTCGGCTTCCTCGGCATCCGGGTGCTGTCCCGCAAGGAACGCCGCCGCCTGGCCGCCGCCGGGCCCGCGCCCGGCGGCGCATCCGGGGCCTGGGCACGGCTGGCCGCGTTCATCCAGCGCCATCCCGCCCCGCTGGCGGTTGCGGCCGCCGCAGTCATGCTCCTGCTGGCCATCCCGGTGCTGTCGCTGCGGCTGGGCTCCTCCGACGCGGCCAACGACCCGGCCTCCACCACCACCCACAAGGCCTACGAGCTGCTCGCCGAAGGATTCGGCCCCGGCTTCAACGGCCCGCTGCAACTGGTCGCCACCACCGGGTCCCCGGCCGCCACCGCGGCGTTCACCCGGCTGGCGGACACGCTCAAGACCGAGCCCGGGATCGCCGCGGTCTCCGCGCCCGTCCCCGGCCACGGCGCCTCGCTGATCAGCGTGATACCTACCACCTCACCCGAGGCCAAGGCCACCAGCACTCTGATCAGCACGCTGCGCGACAGCGTCATCCCCGCCGCCGAGCACGGCACCAGCCTGCGCGTCTACGTCGGCGGCGTCACCGCCGTCAACGGGGACTTCGCCACGGTGATCACCCCCAAGCTGCTGATCTTCATCGGGGTCATCCTCGTCCTGGGGTTCCTGCTGCTGATGCTGGCCTTCCGCAGCCTGCTCATCCCCGCGGTCGCCGCGGTGATGAACCTGCTCGCCGCCGCCGCGTCCTTCGGCGTGCTGGTCGCCGTCTTCCAGTACGGCTGGGGCCTGCGGCTGCTCAACCTCGGCCAGCCCGGCCCCGTCGAATCATTCCTGCCCGTCCTCATGCTCGCGGTCCTGTTCGGCCTGTCCATGGACTACGAGGTGTTCCTGGTCTCCCGCATCCGCGAGGAATGGGCCCACACCGGCGACAACCACCAGGCCGTCCGCACCGGCCAGGCCACCACCGGCCGGGTCATCATCGCCGCCGCCACCATCATGATCCTGGTGTTCAGCGCGTTCATCCTGTCCGGCCAGCAGGTCATCGGCGAGATCGGCATCGGCCTGGCCGCCGCGGTCCTGCTCGACGCCTTCCTGCTGCGCACCCTGCTCGTGCCCGCCCTCATGCACCTGTCCGGCCGCGCCAACTGGTGGCTGCCCGGCTGGCTGGACCGCACCCTCCCGCACCTGTCCATCGAACCCGCCACCGGACCACCCGCCCAGCCCAGCCTCACACCCGCCGAGGTCACCCACCCCGCAACGGCCCGGTAGTCAGGCCGGGGTTCCCCTCAAACCGTGGAGACTTCCTCATAGCCCATTCGTGTAATTTCGCCGCTTCTTGTGACTATCGAACGCCAGTTCACCTCGTTGCCTGGCGTCCGCTGGTATGCGGGGGCCCGGTGGTCACCGGATGCGCCGCGTCCCCCGGGGAGGGGCAGGCTGGGCCTGCCCGTGTTTCCTGCCTGAGGGGCCGCAGAGGTCTCCGGGGTCCAGGCTGGCCGCAGGCCGCCGCGCAGCGGTGCGCAGCAGCCTGGAGGCCGGAGGGGCGGCCCCGTACCCTGGCGCGGCGCGTCCCCCGGCCCGGGCGCGGCAGCCCTATGGTGAAGGTGAGCGGCGGCGAAGCCGTCTCCTTCTGGGTCTGGGCCGCGCAGCGGCCGGCCGCCTTCACGCGGCGTCCTTTCCCGCCAGCGACCGCTCGTAATCCACCGGGCTGACCCGGCCCAGTGAGGAGTGCCGGCGGTGGTGGTTGTAGTCCTCGATCCAGGCCGCGACCCCGGCCCGGGCGGCCGCCTTGGTCGCGAAGTGCTCCACTTGCCGCAGCTCGAACTCCACCGTGGAGTGCCAGGACTCGATCACCGCGTTGTCCAGCGCCGAGCCCGGCCGGCCCATCGACTGGCGGACGCCCAGCCGCTCGCACGCTTCCCGGAACAGGCCCGCGGTGTACTCGCTGCCCTGATCGGTGTGGAAGATCACGCCGGGCGCGGTGCCGCCGCGCACCGCCACCGCCATGGCCAGCGCGCCGTAGGCCAGCCCGGCGTCGTGGTGCTCGCCCAGGGCGAACCCGAGCACCCGGCGCGATCCTG
>CAWCGJ010000024.1:0-195248 GCA_963795055.1 uncultured Actinomycetota bacterium | reverse complement strand
TGCGGCTCGTCTGGAGGGACTGGCTGACCTGCAGAGTTGATGGTTGGGCTGCTGTCCGTGCCTGCTGCCTTTTACTGTTTCGGGCAGGGGTAAGGAGGTGCGTTTGGGGTCGCTGATTGATGAGCTGCAGCGCCGGGAAGCGGCGGCCCGTGCGGAAGCGGAGGAGTTTCGCGGGCGGATCGCGCGGCTGGCTGAGCGTCTGGCTGGGGCCGAGGAGCGGCTGTCGCGGCTGGTGATCACCCGGGAGACGGTGGATGAGGTGCTGGACGGGCCGCCGCGCAGGCATCATCGGTGTCGTCGGCGCGGGACAGCCGGACGGGACGGTCCGCCGGGTTCGGGCCCCCGCCACCGATCGGGGTGGTGACGGTGCCGCCGTGGCGGGCGGGTCTTGAGGTCTCAGTGCTGCCGGAGGCTTACCGGGACCTGCTGGAGGTGGCAGAGGATGCCGGGCGCCCGCTGCGGGCGGGGCAGATCGCCGCGGCGGCCGGGCTGAGCACGGATAAGGCGAAGGTGGAGGGCTTGCGGGCGAAGCTGAAGCGGCTGGCCGAGCGGGGCTGGCTGGCCGAGGAGGCCGGGCCGGGGCTGTTCGGGCTGCCCGCGCACCGCAACGGTGCGGGGGAAGCGGCGAAACCGGGGTGATAGCGGGCTCTTCTTCCTAGGTTCGAAGGTGCCAACCAATTACGAACCCGGCAGGAAGAAGAGCCCTGTGGAACCGTATGCCCAGATCCCGGGTACTGGCCCCTTTGCCGCCTCGATGGATTTGTTCACCGCGCTGGTCACCGACCTGCAGGACCCCGCGGCGGCCGGGCTGACCGCCTGCGAGCTGGAGGAGCTGCTGGCCGGGCGGGGCCGGGAGGTGCTGCGGCAGATGCTGCAAGATCACCTGGACCTGCGGGCGGCGCGGGAGCAGCAGGCCGCCCGGGAGCGCGGCGCGGCCGCGACGGGCGCGGACGGGATCACGCGGAGCCGGCTGGAGACCGGCCATCGCCAGGCTGCTGGCCACGCTGTTCGGCACGGTGCGGGTGACCCGGTGCGCCTGGCGCCGCCCGGGGGCGGGCAACCTCTACCCGGCCGATGCCGCGCTGTCGCTGCCAGCCCCCCGGCCCTCCCATGCCCTGGCCCGGCTGGCCGCGGTGGAAGCGGCGCGCGGCTCGTTCGAGGCCGCGCATGCGGCCATCACCGGCCGCTGCGGGCCGGTGATCGGCAAACGGCAGATCGAGCAGGCCGTGGTGCACGCCGCCGCCGACATCGCCGCCTTCTACGCCACCCGCATCCCGGTGCCATGCACCGCCTCGACGCTGCTGGTGATCTCCGCCGACGCCAAGGGAATCGTGATGCGGCCCGGGGCGCTGCGCCCGGCCACCGCCAAGGCCGCCGCCCGCCAGGGCCGGATGCGGACCCGCCTGGCGGCCGGGGAGAAACCCAACCGCAAACGGATGGCCACCTTGGCCTGCGTCTACGACGCCGAGCCGGCGCCGCGCCGCCCGCACGACGTCATCGCCCCGCCCGGCGGCCGGCACGGCCACCGCACGCTGCGGCCCAGGCCCAAAGCGACGGCGAAATGGCTGGCCGGGTCGGTGGAACACGACCCGGCCGAGGTCATCGCCGCCGCCTTCGACCAGGCCGAAGCCCGCGACCCGCAGCACCGGCGGACCTGGGTCGTCCTGGTCGACGGGGCCGAGCACCAGCTCGACCTGATCCGCGCCGAGGCCGCCCGCCGCGGCGTCACGATCAGCATCGTGATCGACCTCATCCACGTGCTCGAATACATCTGGAAGGCCGCATGGTCCCTGCATCCCGCCGGGGACCCCGCCGCCGAGGACTGGGTCGCGGTCAAAGCGCTCGCGGTGCTGGCCGGGGACAGCGCCCGGGCCGCCGCCGAGATCACCGCCGAAGCCGCGCCGCAGGCCTTACCGCCGCCCAGCGAACCGGCACCGACGCCTGCGTCCGCTACCTGACCAGCAAGGACGAGTACCTGCGCTACGACCAGGCCCTGGCCGCAGGCTGGCCCATCGCCACCGGTGTCATCGAGACGGCCCTCGCAAACTGCTGAGGCAAGCAACAGCTCTTGCAGTTCCCTGCTTGTCACCCATCCGTTCCATCCCTTGCGCGGGCAGAGACTGACTGTCTTGTATGACCGGCGGCTGGCCGGGATCGGGCACGTGTATATCTGCGACGCGGGCAGCCGGGGGACGCTGGCGCTTCCCCCTGGTTACACCGACCGCGGCGGCGAGCCTGGCTCGCTTGTGGCCGATGTGCGGGTCCTGGCCGAACTGGCCCGCGTGCTGCGCGCCGTGCAGGGTCGTTGACATGGCCGGGCCGGGGCGGCACGCTCTTGTGTGATGACAACACACAAGAACGCCGTGTCAGGGGACCTGGCCGGGCTGAGCGTGCGCCGGCTGCGGGCCCGGCGGCGCCGCATCGCCGCCCAGATCCCCGACCTGGAAACCGTCATCGCGGGTTCCCTGCAAAACCAGCGCCGCCGCTGCGGAAAGGAGGGCTGCCGGTGTGCCAGAGGAGAACTGCACGGCCCGTACCTGTATCTGTCGCTGCGGGCTGGCCGCCGCACCCAGATGATCTACGTTCCCGCCGAGCTCGCCGAGCAGGTGCGCCAGGCGGTGACAACGAGCACCAGCGCCCAGGCAGCGCTGGCAGAGATCTCGGCGATCAACCTCGAGCTGCTGAGGCGCGGGCGCCTCAGCTGATGTGTGATGCCCGCGTGCAGCTCGGAGCTGGTCATGCCAGTGGCCAACATGCTGGCGGCCGCGGCGCGGGCAGGAGCGTGCGGTGAACGGCGAGCACAAAATCACCCAAAGCCACCGCAACCGCCTGGCGCTGGTCTACCTGCGCCAGTCAACGGCCGCCCAGGTCCGCGAGCACAGCGAGTCCACGATGCGCCAGTACGCGCTGGCCGACGCCGCTGCCGCCCTGGGCTGGGACCGCTCCCAGGTGCTGGTGCTCGACGGCGACCTGGGCCAGTCAGGGCGCAGCACCCAGGGGCGGCGCGACTTCAAGGAGGTGGTAAGCAAGGTCTGCCAGGGCCAGGCGGGGCTGGTGCTGGTGCTGGAGGCCTCCCGGCTGTCGCGCAACTCCGCGGACTTCCAGCGCCTGCTGGAGTTTTGCCAGGTGACCGACACGCTCATCGCCGATGCCGACGGTGTCTACGACCTGCGGGACTTCAACGACCAGCTGCTGCTCGGGTTCAAGGGAACGATGTCCGCGGTGGAGCTGCACATCTTGGCCCAGCGCATGCAGGAGGCCAAGAAAGCCGCGGCACGCCGCGGAGAGCTCCGCCTGCCGGTGCCGGTCGGCTTGGCCTACGACCTCGATGGCCAGGTCGTCATGGACCCTGACCAGGAAGTGCAGGAAGCGGTCGGCGGTGTGTTCCGCGCCTTCGAAGAGACCGGGACATGCTGCGGCGTGGTCAAAGCTTTCCGGGACCGCCGCTTCCCCACCCATGGCCAAGACTGGACCAGCCCGGTGCGGTGGATGCGGCTGCGCCAAAGCCAGGCCCGGGCGATCTTGCGCAACCCGGCCTACGCCGGGGCCTACGTCTCGGGCCGCACGAAGAGAGAACGCTGCATCGACGCCGGCGGCAACATCCGCACCCGCGCCATCGAGCTGCCCCCCGAGCGCTGGGAGGTCGTGATCCACGATCACCACCCCGGCTACATCAGCTGGGAAACCTTCTGCGCCAACCAGCGCCAGCTCGCCGCCAACCGGCCCCAGCGCGGGGCCCGGCCTGTCCGGGAAGGCAGCGCCCTGCTCCAGGGAATAGTGCTATGCGGGCACTGCGGCACGACCATGGGCGTGTCGTATTCCAGTTCGGGAGCAGCCCACTACCGGTGCCGCTCCCGGCTCGATGAAACCCACACCCCCAGCTGCCGCTCCGTCAGCGCCGCGCTGGTGGACCCGGTAGTCCAGGTCCGGCTGCTTGCGGCCGTCACACCACAGCAGATCGCGCTGGCGCTGGCCGCTGCTGATGAGCTTCACCAGCGTGAAGCCCGCGCCTTGCGGGCCTTCGAGCTGCGGGCCGAACGGGCCCGCTATGAGGCCTCCCGCGCCGAGCGTGCCTTCAACCTGTGCGAACCAGAAAACCGGCTCGTTGCCCGCAGCCTCGAACAGCGGTGGGAAGCCAAGCTCGCCGCCGTGGCCGAGGCCGAAGCCGCCCTGGAAGCGCAAAAGGCCCAGCGGCCGCCGCTGCCAGACACAGCTGACCTGGAGACCCTCGCCGCAGACCTGCGGCAACTATGGGACAAGCCAACCACCTCCCCGCGCGACCGCAAGCGCGTGCTGAGGACCCTCATCGCCGATGTCACACTGCGCTCGGACCCTTCTGGCGACCAAGTCCGCGTCGGCATCCGCTGGCGCTCCGGCGCGCACGAACAGCACACCGCCACACGGACACGAATGCGCACCGAGCCAGCCGCGATCGACCTCATCAAGTGCCGCAAGCTGGAAGACGTGCGTGACACCGACATCGCCGCTGAACTGCGTGCCCTCGGGCTACGGACCGCGCGGGGCCATGAGTTCCGGACACGCGATGTGCGTAACGTCCGGCACTCCCTCGGCCTGGCGCGCCCCTCGCCGCTCGAAGCCGGCGAGCTGACCGTCAGCCAGGTCGCCGCCCGCCTCGGCGTCAAACCAGGCACCGTCTACTACTGGCTGAAAACCGGCCTGCTGGATCACCGCAAAGCGGGCACCGGCGCAGTCTGCATCCCCTTCTCCGCCAAGACCGAGGCCAAGCTCCGAACCCGGCGTGTCAGATCCCGCAACCCCAAACGAACTGAAAAGACCGCACTTGGAGGCGCAGTATGAAGACCCCGTCGAAGGAGCATGCCGCCACCTGGTCAAAGACAGAATGGACATCACAGGGGCCCGATGGGGCCTCGACGGAGCCGAAGCCATCCTCAAGCTCCGCGCCCTCATCATCAACGGCGATTTCGATCAATACTGGGCATTCCACCTGCGGCAAGAACACAAGCTGGTTCACCACGCCCGCTACCGCGACGACTGCACCCTCGCCGCGTGATCACCTCACTCCAGGAGAGCCGCACCCATCTGCGATGCGCCCGTCGGGGCCGAATCGTCCTGCCATCACGACACCGTCGAGTGCGACGAGGTCGTCAAATTCGCCCATGCGTGGCCGGGTAGAGCCGCTTGTAGCGGAGAAGCCGGCGGCGGGAGACCAAACAGCGGGCAGGAGACCCGCTAATCCCACAGCCACGAGGCCTGGTGGGTCCCCAGCCAGAACAACGGCCCGGCCGTCTGCCGGGTCACCTGGCCGAGCGGGTCGTAGCGCCCGGCGAGAGGGGGCGGTGGCACTTGAGGGTCGCGACTGCGCAGCGGGTCATGTGGTCTCCCGCCTCTCTCGTGGAAGGCGGCGAAGGCGGCCAGCATGGCGACCGCGACGGGCCGGGGCACGCGCAGGTCCTGGATCTCGACGTCCTCGGCGTCAAAGAACATCCGGATCTGGCCGCCCAGGTGCCCGGGCCCGTAGATGATCAGCGAGCTGCGGCCTTCGGACTGCAGGTGAGAGGGGAAGCTGACGCAGCCAGGCGGGAAGGCGGCCTCGATCGCGGCGAGGAGCGCCAGCCGGGCGCTTTCCTCGGCGTGGCGGACGGCATCCCAGTCGCGGATCTTGGCCAGCACGGCCTCATACCGGGGCGCCAGGCGGCGGGTGATGTCGGCGGCGACCGCCTCGGGACGGCGGGTACGGGCGCAGGTGATCGGCTTGCGGTCGTCATCGTCGAACCAGTAGGAGGTCTGCGGGTAGACCGCGGAGATCTCGACGCGGGTACTGCTGCCGCGAACCGGCGCCAGGCGATAGCCCCGGCCCATGCCATCGGTGATCCGCGCGCCGTGCCACCAGACGTCCCAGGTCTCGTCGAGGGTCATGCCGAGGCTGGCGGCGACCTTGTCGGCGAACGTGATGAACTCGGGATCAGCCACAGCTCACCTCCGCGGCCGGAGCGGCGTCGGCCAGGGCCTGGCGCCAGCCGGTGGCATCGGCCGGGCACAGCGCCCAGGCGGTGACCATGGCGCGGGCTGGCGAGTCGGGCTCGGCCTGCCACCAGGCGGCGGCCATGGCGAGGATGTCGGGGGCTCGGAGGTCACAGGGCCTCGGCCTCCCGGTCAGCCTCCGGCGCCGCCTCTGCCTCGGGCTCGGGGCCGGCGATGACGCGAGCGCCGCTCGCCCCTTTGCCGAAGCCGAAGCTGGAGTCGCGGTCAGAGCGGCTGATCGTGGTGGTCAAGGTGCCCTGCGCGCCCCTGAGGGCGTCGGTCCAGCGCTCGGCGATCGTCTCGTCGAAGTCGTTCGGCTTACAGCCGCGGTTCAGGACCTCGCGCCGGTTCTCGCGGGCCCACCGGTCGACGGCCGCAGGCACGGGGACCCGGACGGCGTAGCCGTCGCAACTGACGGTCATGTGGTGCTGCGGGCCCCACCGATACAGGTCGCCGTGGCCGTCGCGGGTCCGGTAGCTGACCTTGACGATGCGACCGGTGATCTGCGTGCGGCCCGTAGGGACGGGCCACCTGGTGGCTTCGCGCTCGGCGGCGATCCGCTCGCGGCGGCGCTCGCGCATGATCGCGTCGCGGGCCGCGTCGACCTGCGCGTCCGACAGGGGCTTAGGGATGCCGTTGCGGCCGTCGGTCACCTGCAGCGCCAGGTCGGCAAGGAAGCGGTTATCCTCGCCGCCGCGCCACGGGCGCAACGCCTCGATCACGTTGGCGTGGCTGGCGGCCCACTCGCCGAAGGTGACCTGGGCGCGGCACTGCTCGGTGGCCTTGCGCTTCTCGCGGCGGTCAGTCTTGGCCTGGGCGGCCTGGGCGCGGGCGGCGCGCCAGGCTTCGAGCTTGTCCTCGAAGACCTCGCGGGTGCTCAGCCGGGCGCCGCGCCAGGCCTCAGCGAAGGCCTCATCGCTCATGGTCGCGAACGCGCTGGACAGCGCCCAGGACCGGCCGTGGTTGAGGCCGCCGCAGCCGCAGATGCAGCGGTCATGGAGCGCGGCCCAGCAGGACCCGTCGCAGGTGACGTTGGACTGCACGATGGTCAGGCGCCTGGCGGGGATCTGGTGATCGCCGTCGGGGCAGGGCACCATGGCGCGCAGGCCGATGTCCTCGCCGAGATCGGCGCGCACCGGCCGGTTGTGCTGCTCGCAGGTGCCGAGGTAGGCGGTCGTCAGGATGGCGCGGACGGTCACCTCGGCGCTGCCGGCCCCGTGCTTGGTGGCGACGATCTCGGGCTGGTGGATGGCGTTCATGCTCCGGCCTCCAGCACGGCCTCGCCGGCCGCCGCGGGGGACGTCTCGTGCTGCGGGGCCGCGGTCTCGTCGCGGCCGGGGTGCCCGTAGGCGGCGGCGACCTCCTCGGGCGTCATCGGCAGGCGCAGCTCCGACGGCGGGATGCCGGCATTAACGGCCTGGCGCAGCAGGCCGGCCATCGAGTAGCCGGGGTCGGCTGCCTGTGCCCGGTCCAGCGCGATGTTGGCCTGCGCCCCGTGGCCCTGCTGCGCCTCGGTGAAGGCCAGCAGCGAGGCGGGAGCGGCGGCGAACCCTGCGGGAGCGGTGCGGGTGGTGTCGGCCCACAGCCGCGAGTGGTCGGCGGCGTGCTCGGGGACCATCCGGGCCCAGGCATCGTCGCGGACCCGGATGTCGCGTACCGCCACGCCGACGCGGGCCAGGCGCTCGTCATCGGCCTGGCCGCCGTCGCGGTACTCGGTGATCGCAGACTGCACGGCCGCCAGGTCAGCGGCGACCAGGGCGTCCCGGCCGTTGTCGCTGACCAGCTGGGCACCGTCTCGGACAGCACGCGCATAGAACTTCTCCATCTCCCTGGCCCGCTCGCCGGTAACCGGGGCGATCGCGGCGGCCAGGTCCTCGCGCCGGCCGCGCACCTCGCCGACGCGATCGAGATCCGGAGCGGCGACATTCTCGGGGCCGAGCAGCGTCCCCTCGGCCGGGTGGCAGGCCGGCTCGGTGCACAGGTACGACCAGTAGCGGCCCTCGTCGACACGCAGGGCGTCATGGACGCCGACGCCTGCATCGGCAGCTGCAGCACGGAACTGGTCCATGACCGGGGTGACCTCGGGGCCGCTGCCGTAGCCGACCGCGACCGCCTGCGAGCAGTCGTTGCGGCTGAGCATGCCAGCGGCGTGCTCGGCGAGGTCGCGGCGCTCCTGCTGGTCAGCCGTGAGGTCATAGCGCATCACGACATGCAGGCGCCCGCGGTCGCCGCGCAGCCCGGCGACCACCAGGCTCTGCTCGGGCATGAAGCCGAGCATGCGGGGGACGACGGCGAGGAAGTCGCCGATGCCCCTGACGTGGATACGGTGCGCGGGGCCGGGGTCGTTTGCAGGCATGGTCATGATTCCCCCCTAAGCAGCTTCGATGTCGGTGGCGGCGGCCCGGTCCGGGTCTGGCTCGGGCTCATGCTGGGCCTGGCGGGACGGCGCGAGGATCAGGTCGGCAGCCTTCTGGGCGCGGGACGCGGCGTTGACGACGGCCTTGCGGTCCTCGCGGATCGTGGTGATCCAGCTCTGCAGGTACGCGGCGTTCTGCTCAGTGACCGCGGGGGTGTCGATGCCGGTGGCGGCGCACAGGTAGGCGGTGCCCATCTCGGCGACCAGTTCCTCGCGGCCGTACCCGGGGGTGCCGAACTTGTGCCCGTGGCCAACAGTGTCGCGGTTCAGGCGCGAGCGGTGCCCGGTCGAGTGGGTGCGCTCGTGGTACCCGGTTGCGTAGTAGCGCTCGGCCGACGTGTGGTTGTCGCGCGGGGGCATGTGGATCTGGTCTGCGGCAGCGTCATAGTACGCCGCGCCGTGCACGTCGTAGAACACCTGGGCAGCGCCGGGGGAGGCGTCGTAAGCAGCGAGGACGGCCTCGGGCTCGGCGATCTCCTCGACCGGGGCGCCGGGCTCGGGGTAGAACCGTGCAGGCAGGCCCTCGCACTGGTCGGCGTTGAAGACCGGGTGCATCGCGGCGAACACGCGTGTGCGCGGGCTGGCTTCCTCGCCCTGCTCATGATCAGCATCGGCCTCAGGCTCATCCTCGGCTACCGGGCGCTCGCTCCAGACGCAGATGTAGGTCGCGCCCTTGCCGTTGGCGCGGTTCTGGCCCTTGCGGATCAGGCCGCCCTGGGCGTTGATCTGCTTGCGGGTGCCCCACCAGCTAGAGGTGTAGCCGCGGTCCCAGGTGGTCAGTCCCAGCAGCATCACGTTGACGCCCTGGTAGGGGTGGCCGGTCGACATCGAGCGGGGCAGCCCGGTCGCGGTGCGCCAGGGCCTGTGCCACGGGACGGTGCCCTCTTCCAGGGCGGCGACCATCCGGTCGGTGACCTGCTCGTAGATGTCGGCGGGCCGCGCGCGGCCGTTGCCTGGCCGCGAGGGGGGGTGCTGATAATTTCTGCCGTGCTGCCTCAAGGAGGGGGACGCCCTTCGTGCGGCGGGCCCGGGCGGTCCGCGGGAACGGGCTGCCCGGGCGCTCTGTTCAGCTCTGGTAGCGGGATGACTGGCGAGAGTCGACTGGTTCACCACCAGACGTTTTCGCTTCCTTTTGATTGCTCAATGACCATCATAGCCGCATGCGACGACTGGTTGTCAACAAACCTTGCAGGGCCAGAGCTGTTTTCTGGCCAACCAGGTACCGAGTGACCGGGTGCACGGGTTACCGTTCGGTCGTGGCACACCAGGGAACCTTGCAGGCCGGATGAACGGCCAGGACTCCGACAGCGCCAGCTGGAGCGTGCGCGAGGCCGCGGCTATCGGCCGGCGGGTCGCCCGGCGGCGGGGCGAGTTGCGGCTCAGCACCCAGCAGCTGGCCGACCGGTGCGAACAGCTCGGGATGGCCGGGCTGACCCGCCAGGTGCTCGCGCGGCTGGAGCACGGGCGCCGCGAATCGGTGAGCACTGCCGAGCTAGCCGTCATCGCCGCCGCGCTCGAAACCGCCCCAGTGTTGCTGCAGTACCCGGTCGGTGTTGCCGAGTCAGCCGAGTATCTGCCCGGCAAGCTGGCACCGCCTTATGACGCCGCGAGGTGGTGGGGCGGCGAGGCTGGCCTGTCGAAGGACGGCGACATAGCGGCGGGCGCGCGGCGGGCGCCGGTCATGCTGTTCCGTGACCACGCCCAGGTCCTCGCTGAGCTGGACGACAGCGTGACCGAGGCCCACTTTGCTGGGGCGAGACGGCGCCAATTCAGCGAAGACGGGCTCTCGCCTACCGAGCGAACCATCATGATCGCCGTCGTTGCGCTGCGGGAGATCCGCGAGGGGATCCGGGATCTCGGCCTGGACCCACCGCCACTGCCGGGCGGGCTCAGCTGGCTGGATGAGGCAGGTACCTGATCAATGGCTCATGTCGAGGACAGGTAGATCAGCATGCGGACCCATCAGCCGCACCAGCCGCTAGGTCGCGCCCGCCGCTGGCGCGCGGTGCAGATCGGGCTTGACGGCAAGCGCCACGGCATGGCCTGGGGCGGAGCGACGCGGAGCAGCATGCTGCGTTCATGACTGCCGAGGTGAAGGCAAACGCAGCCCTTTGGCGTGAGCTGGCCGACGCGAAGAACTGGTATCACGATGGCTCACGTTGATCGCTGGCACCGCACCGGGCGGGCACTGGCACGCGGTGCCGGCCGATGCCTCGCAGCGGCGGCTCGGGGGAGCCGGGGCCGTCAGCGGGGCCGTGGCATGCCTCTCAATACTTCACAACACTCGCCTGTGCTCGGCAATGAATTCGCAGGTCAGAAGGCATCCGAGGTCCTGGCCTGCATAGGGCACCACTTCATCCGTGAGTGGGGGGCCGTTTGCGTGACCGGGGCCCGGGACGTCATCGAAGTGGTCTCGCCGTCCGGTGACGGGCTCGGTCCCCGGCGCCGCGGTCCGGCCTGTCCCCGGGACAGCCTGGACCCGGTGACCAGGGCCGTCCTGGAGGCCGTTCCAGCCCGGACCGGAAGCGGGCCGGCCGCGGTCGCGGTCACGGCCGGCGTCGACCTGGACACCGCGATCGGGTGCCTGGGCGCGCTGGCCGCGGCCGGCTTCGTGGAACGGTGCGTCCGGGGCTGGCGGTTGCGGAAGGACGCCTGACCCGCGCGCCGCGGCCGCGACCGGGCGAGAACCGGCGACACTGGGGGGATGGACCCGCAGTCCGGGCCGGCCCCGAGCGAACCAACCCCGAGCGATTCGGCCCTACCCGATTCGGCCCTACCCGAGTCGGCCCTACCCGATTCGGCCCTACCCGATTCGGCCCTACCCGATTCGGCACTGACTGACCAGGCACTGACTGACCAGGCACTGACTGACCAGGCACTTCCCGACTGGCTCGGCGAGCGGCTGGCGGGATTCGAGCGGCACCTGGCGGCCGAGCGCGGCCTCTCGCCGCATACGGTGCGCGCTTACGTAGGCGACGTCGGCGCCCTGCTCGAGCACGCCGTCCGGGGCGGCCTGAGCGAACTGGGCGCCCTGGACATCGGCCTCATCCGGTCCTGGCTGGCGGCCCAGCATGCCGGCGGGATGGCGCGCGCGACGCTGGCCCGCCGGACCGCGGCCGCGCGGGCCTTCACCGCCTTCGCGCACTCGCGCGGCTGGCTGGACAGCGACCCCGGGCCGCTGCTCGGCACGCCCAAGGCCGTCCGTCACCTTCCGGACGTGCTGGGCCAAGAGCAGATGGCGGTGGTGCTCGCGGTGAGCGAGCCCGCGCCGGAGACCGTGCAGGAACCGCGCGCGGCCGCCCTCGCGTGGCGTGACTGCGCGATCATGGAACTCCTGTACGCGTCCGGCATCCGGGTGAGCGAGCTGTGCGGGCTCGATGTCGGCGACATCGATGACGGGCGCAGGACCGTGCGCGTTCTGGGCAAGGGCAGCCGGGAGCGGGTGGTGCCGATCGGCATTCCCGCGGCCGCGGCCGTGCGCCGCTGGCAGGACGCGGGCCGCCCGCTGCTGGCCACCGAGCGGTCCGGGGCCGCGCTGTACCTTGGCGCGCGCGGCGGGCGCCTCGACCCGCGGACCGCGCGCCGCGTGGTGCACGCCAGGATCGCGGCGGCCGGGTCGGTTCCCGACGCCGGGCCGCACGGCCTGCGTCATACCGCGGCCACGCACCTGCTCGAGGGCGGCGCGGACCTGCGCAGCGTGCAGGAGATCCTCGGCCATGTGTCGCTCGCCAGCACCCAGATCTACACTCACGTATCGGTCGAACGACTGCTGTCCGCCTACCGCCAGGCCCACCCACGGGCCTGAACGCGACGGCCCCGGGGCCGGACGCGCCCGTCATCGGCAGGCCGGCTCCATGTAGACTGAACGCTGGCCGTCAGGCTCCGCGCATGGGCGCACGGGCTTGAAGGCTAAATTCGCGCGTCCGCTTGCCGCGCGGGATGCCGGATACCCGGCACCCGGCGGAACGCATCTCAACCGGTCCGCGGGACTGTCATCCTGCGGCGAGTGCGCTCGGGCGCCAGGAAACAACCGAGAGGCGCCCGGCCCCCGCGGCGGGGCGCACGAGAGGAAAGGGGACACCGGCATGGCCCCGGTCGTCACCATGCGCCAGCTGCTCGAAAGCGGCGTGCACTTCGGTCACCAGACCCGGCGATGGAACCCGAAGATGAAGCGGTTCATCTTCACCGAGCGCAACGGGATCTACATCATCGATCTCCAGCAGTCGCTGGACTTCATCGACCGTGCCTACGAGTTCATCAGGGAGACCGTCGCGCACGGCGGCTCCGTCCTCTACGTGGGCACCAAGAAGCAGGCCCAGGAGGCCATCGCCGAGCAGGCCCGACGGGTCGGGATGCCGTTCGTGAACCAGCGCTGGCTCGGCGGCATGCTGACCAACTTCACCACGGTCTACAAGCGGCTGCAGCGGCTGAAGGAACTGGAAGAGATCGACTTCGATGACGTGGCCGGCTCCACCCTGACGAAGAAGGAGCTGCTGCACCTGAAGCGGGAGCGGGACAAGCTGGAGCGCTCCCTGGGCGGCATCAGGGACATGTCCCGGGTGCCGAGCGCGCTCTGGGTGGTCGACACCAAGAAGGAGCACATCGCGGTGAGCGAGGCCCGCAAGCTGGGCATCCCCGTCGTCGCGATCCTGGATACGAACTGTGACCCGGACGAGGTGACCTACCCGATCCCGGGGAATGACGACGCGATCCGCAGCGTTGCCCTGCTGACCAGGGTGGTGGCCGACGCTGTCGCTGACGGCCTGATCGCCCGGGCCGGAGCGGCGGCCGACGGCGAGGAGAAGCCTGCGCCGTCCGCGGACGGCGTGCTGGGCGCCGAGGAACCACTGGCCGAGTGGGAGCGCGCGCTGCTTGAAGGCCGGGCCACAGACGGCGCGGAGGACACGGCGAGCGAGACCACCGCGGCGGCCCCGGCAGCTGCGGCGGCCCCGGCAGCTGCGGAAGCCCCGGCAGCTGCGGAAGCCCCGGCAGCTGCGGAAGCCCCGGCAGCTGCGGAAGCCCCGGCAGCTGCGGAAGCCCCGGCAGCTGCGGAAGCCCCGGCAGCTGCGGAAGCCCCGGCAGCTGCGGAAGCCCCGGCAGCTGCGGAAGCCGCGCCTGCGGATGTGGCTGCAGCGCTTGCGGATGCCGCGCCCGCGGATGGGGCTGCCACGTCGGCGGCTGCCGTCCCCGCGGATGGGACTGCCACGTCGGCGGCTGCCGCGCCCGCGGATGCGGCTGCGGCGCCGGCCGATACCGCCCCTGCGGATGCGGCCGCGACGGACGGCGGGGAGGCCTCTGGCTCCGCAGACGGCGCGCCCGAGGAGCCAGCGTCCGAGCCTGCCTGACCGGCAGGCCCGCCCGGTGACCTGCCGGGCTGGCCGCTGCCCAGATAAGACCGTGAGATTGAAGTGAGATGAGGACATGGACTACACCGCGGCGGATGTAAAGCGGCTCCGTGAGCAGACGGGCGCCGGCATGCTCGACTGCCGGAACGCGCTGGTGGAGGCTCCGGATTATGAGGCGGCCGTAGAGCTCCTGCGCGTCAAGGGCGCGAAGGACGTCAACAAGCGGGCGGAGCGGACCGCGGCGAACGGCCTGGTCACTTCGGCCCTGAAGGGGAACACCGCCGGGGTGCTGCTCGAGCTCAACTGCGAAACCGATTTTGTCGCGAAGACCGAGCTGTTCCAGCAGGTGGCGGCCGACATCGCCCAGGCGGCGCTGGCCTCGGCGGCCGGGGATCGGCTGGCTGTGCTCGGCCTCGAGGTCCGCCCGGGCCAGACGGCGCAGGAACTGATCGACGAGGCGGGCGCCTCGCTCAAGGAAAAGGTGGAGGTCGGCCGGTTCGCCCGGTTCGAGGGCGGCTACGTCACCAGCTACCTGCACAAGTCCGACCCGGGGCTGCCGCCGACCCTTGGCGTGCTGGTCCAGATGGAATCCGAGGCCTCCGGCGTGGCGCAGGACATCGCGCACCAGGTCGCGGCCATGCGGCCGCGCTGGGTGACCCGCGAGGACGTGCCCGAGGACGTGGTGGCGGGCGAGCGCAGGATCGCCGAGCAGATGACCCGCGAGGAAGGCAAGCCGGAGGCGGCGATCGCCAAGATCGTCGACGGTCGCGTGAACGCGTTCCTGAAGGACGTCGTCCTGGTGGAGCAGGCCTCCGTGAGGGACCAGAAGAAGCAGGTCAAGCAGCTGCTGGCCGAGCACGGCGCTCGCGTGTTGGGATTTGCCCGGTTCCAGATCGGGCAGGCCGGCTAGAGCGGTCCGGGACCCAGGCCGGCGGCCGGGCCGAGACGAGGGAAGGACGCGCCCCATGCTCCCCCCGATGTCCCCCGCGCAAGATGGCCGCTCGCCTGAGGGTGCCGCCCGCCGGGACGGCCCCACGGTGAACGGGGCCGTCGCGCCAGGTGGCGCGGTCACGGTGGACCCGGCCGCGGCAGGCGAGGCGGCCGTGGCCGGACAGCCGCATCCGGCGGCGCATCAAGGCTGGCACCGTGTGGTGCTGAAGCTGTCCGGCCAGGCGTTCGCCGGCGGCGAGCCGCTCGGGATCTCCCCGGGCACGGTGAGTCACATCGCCCAGGAGATCTCGGCCGCCGCCAGGGGAGGCATCCAGGTGGCCGCGGTGGTCGGCGGCGGCAACATGTTCCGCGGCGCCGGGCTGTCGCAGCACGGCATCGACCGGTCCCGCGCGGACTACATGGGAATGCTCGGCACGGTCATCAACTGCCTGGCCCTTCAGGACGTACTGGAGAAATTAGGCGTAGAGACCCGGGTGCAGACCGCGATCACGATGCTGCAGGTCGCGGAGCCCTACGTACCGAGGCGGGCGATCCGGCACCTGGAGAAGGGCCGGGTCGTGATCTTCGGAGCGGGCCTGGGCGCGCCCTTTTTCTCGACCGATACCTGCGCGGCCCAGCGCGCCCTCGAGATCGGGGCCCAGGCGGTGCTCAAGGGCACTCAGGTCGACGGGGTCTATGACGCCGATCCCCTCCAGATGCCAGGCGCGGTCCGCTTCCACCAGCTTGATTACGGTGAAGTGCTCCGGCGCGAGCTAAGGTTCATGGATGCGACGGCGGTCAGCCTCTGCATGGACAATGACCTGCCGATTGTGGTCTTTGACTTGATGCGCGCGGGCAACGTGGTGCGGGCCGTGCGCGGCGAGCGGATCGGCACGCTGGTGAGCCGGTTCGCGCGCTGAGGGCCGGGCATGGCATGATTCCCGGGCCGGGGCGCACCATGGGAACACGCGGTGCGCGATAGGACGCGTACCGGGACGCCGACCGAGGCACGGGAGCCGTAGTGATAGACGAGACCCTCCTCGAAGCCGAGGAGAAGATGGAGAAGGCCGTCGCGGTCGCCAAGGACGAGTTTGCCGGCATCCGCACTGGCCGCGCGCATCCTTCGATGTTCAACAAGATAACGGCCGAGTATTACGGGACGCAGACGCCGGTGAACCAGCTGGCGTCGTTCCACATGCCCGAGCCCCGGATGGTCATCGTCCAGCCGTTCGACAAGTCGTCCATGGGGGCGATCGAGAAGGCGATCAGGAACAGCGACCTCGGCGTGAACCCGTCCAACGACGGCACCATCATCCGGGTCATCTTCCCCGAGCTCTCCGAGGAGCGCCGGCGGGAGTACATCAAGATCGCGCACCGCAAAGCGGAGGAGAGCCGGGTCTCCATCCGGAACATCCGCAGGCACGCCAAGGACTCGCTCGACAAGCTGGTCAAGGGCGGTGAGGCCGGCGAGGACGACGGCCGACGGGCGGAGCGGGAGCTCGACGACCTCACGCACGCCTACGTCGCCCAGGTCGACGAGCTGCTCAAGCACAAGGAAGCCGAGCTTCTCGAGGTATAGCTTGCAACCCCGCTGGCCACCTGCCCCGCCGCGCTCGGCCCTGCCGGGATGGCCGTCCCGTGGCTGATGACCTGGGCGAGCACCTGGCGCATCCCGCTGCCGATGGGGGAGCTGATGCCGGGGTCGATCCCGGGGCCGGTGCGCGTGCCGATCCAGCGGCCGGTCCGGTGAACGAGCGCAAGCCGAACCGCGCTGGCCGTAATCTCCCGATGGCTGTGGCCATCGGCGTCGTGCTCGGCGGCCTGGTCCTGGTGACCCTGTTCACGGTGAAGGCCACGTTCCTCGCGTACGTCGGCGTGATCGCGATCCTGGCGCTCTGGGAACTACGGCACGTGCTCGGCGTGCGCGGGATCGGCCTGCCGCTGGTGCCGATCGTGGCCGGTGGCGCCGCGATGATGACGCTGGCGTACTGGTACGGCGCGCAGCCGGCCCTGGCCGCCCTGGGCGGCACGATCGTGGTGCTGATGGCGTGGCGGCTCCCCGGCGGTGCCCACCACTACCTGCGGGACCTGAGCGCGAGCGTGTTCACGGTGGCGTACCTGCCGCTGGCCGGCATCTTCGTGGCGCTCCTGCTCGCCCCCGCAGACGGCGCGCGCCGGGGACTGATCTTCATCGCGCTTACCGTCGGCAGCGACGTCGGCGGGTACTTCGCCGGGATACTGCTCGGGCGGCATCCGATGGCCCCGGTCATCAGCCCGAACAAGACCTGGGAGGGCCTGGCCGGGTCCGTGGTGCTCTGCCTCGCGCTCGGAGCGATCATGCTGCCCTGGCTGCTGCACGGGCACGTCTGGCAGGGGCTCATCCTGGGCGCGGCCGCGGCGGCGGCGGCGATCCTCGGCGATCTCGTCGAATCCATGATCAAGCGGGACCTTGAGATCAAGGACATGGGCTCGGTACTGCCTGGGCACGGCGGAGTGCTGGACCGGATCGACTCGCTGATCGTGGTCGCCCCGGTGGCCTGGCTGCTGCTGGCCGTCTTTGTCCCGCCGGGCTAGGACCGGCCCTGGCCCACGACCCAGCTGCGGCGCTGGGCCGCGAGGTGCGTGACCAGGCTGGCCGGCCCGCGCTCGGCCGCCAGCACCCGCTCCGGGCCGCTGACCGGGACGATCCACAGCCACTTGACGGCCTCGCCGCCGAACGAGAAGCCGGATAGATCGGGCACATCGGGTCCGAGCAGGCTGCCGGGCTGGTCGAGCAGCAGCACCGCCTCGTGGCTGCCGCCTAGCGGGAACGTGGCCGGCTCGTGGTACCAGAGCAGGCAGTGACCGGCTCCCAGCCAGGTCGCTTCGCGCCACGGGTACTGGCCCAGCCACAGGAAGATCCGGGCCGCTTCCGTGCTCGGCATCGTGGTCGCGACGGCCAGCTCGATCCTGGCGTTCCCGTTCGCGAGGTGGCCCAGCTGCTCGATGACCGGCATCCGCTGGCAGCTCATCCCGACCGTGGACAGGACCGTATACGGCCGCTGCCCGGCGGGAGGGCGCTCGGATACCCCGACCAGCGGCTGCTTCCCGCCGCCCACATCCCAGTACCTGCCGCCGGGGCCGAGCCTGCCCAGCAGGTGGCCGAGCACCGACTGCTGAAAGTCGGCCCAGGCGTCTTTGTCCGCCCGCCAGCGCCAGAAATCCTCGGCCTGCGCCGCCCGCGGGCCCAGGCCTTCCATCGCGTCGTCGAGTGACCAGCCGAACGGGGTCTGCCCGATCACGTCCCGGCAGTACCCGGGCATTCCCTTGGACATGTCGGCCCAGCCGGGAAGGACCGCCAGCAGGCCGCCGTACTCGAGGATCAGCACCCCGTCCCCCTCCTCGAGCCACAGCGCCCGCAGCGCCCCGGGCTCGAGCATGGGCCTGCCGTCCGGGTGCTTGGTGTGCGCCGCGGGCATCACCGGGGCCGCGCCCCCGTTCAGCCGGGCCAGGTCCGTGGCCGCGGGCGCCGGGACGTGGTTGGCGATCCAGGTGGCCGCGATCGGGGTGGTCGCGGAGCGGAGGTAAGCGGCCGTGGCCATGCCGTCGCTCTCCACGACCAACCGCCGGCTCACGTACGGGCTCTCGCTCTCCAGCAGGATCCTGGGCTGCCCAGGGCTTGCGGTTATCCTGGTTGAGCTACCCCCCCGGCGCAGTGTCGGCATGGTGCGAAATCTACCGACTTCTTGCAGGTCAGCGACGAAGATATCGGCGGATCGTTACCGGTTCGCCACAGCGCCTCCGGTTCTTGCCGCGGGGCAGCGCCGCCGGGCGCATCCAGGCGCCTCCAAGACCATCGAGCCGACAGAACGGAGCCCACGAGTGCCGGTCACCAAGCCGACGCCAGCCGGGCCGGGGCAGCCGGGCACGGGCCTGCCGCCGCTGCACCTCGCGGACCTGGATCCGCAGGAGCGCCGCGCCGCGGCCGAGCGGCTCGGCCAGCAGCGCTTCCGCGGTGACCAGCTGTCGCGGCACTACTTCGCCCGGCTCACCGACGATCCCGGCGACATGACCGACGTGCCTGCCCCGGCCCGCGTCCCGCTGGCGGAGGCCCTGCTGCCCCGGCTGCTCACCGCCGAGCAGGAGTTCAGCTGCGATCAGGGCCAGACCCGCAAGACGCTGTGGCGCGCGTTCGACGGGGCCTACGTCGAGTCGGTGCTGATGCGCTACCCGGGGCGGGTCACGATGTGCGTCTCGTCGCAGGCCGGGTGCGGGATGGCGTGCCCGTTCTGCGCCACGGGCCAGGCCGGGCTGACCCGCAACCTGTCCGCCGCCGAGATCGTGGCCCAGGTGGTGGCCGGGGCCAGGGCGCTGGCGGCAGGGGAAGTGCCCGGCGGTCCGGGCCGGGTCTCCAACGTGGTGTTCATGGGCATGGGCGAGCCGCTGGCCAACTACTCCCGGGTGCTCGCCGCGGTACGGCGGATCACCGACCCGGCCCCGGATGGGCTCGGCATCTCCCGGCGCGCCGTCACCGTCTCGACCGTCGGCCTGGTCCCGGCCATCGGCCGGCTGGCCGGCGAGGGCCTGCCGGTGCGGCTCGCGGTGTCCCTGCACGCGCCGGACGACGAGCTGCGCGACGAGCTTGTGCCGGTCAACCGGCGCTGGAAGATAGCCGAAGTGCTGAACGCGGCCTGGGAATACGCGACGGCGACCGGGCGCCGGGTATCGATCGAGTACGCGCTGATCCGCGACGTCAACGACCACGCCTGGCGTGCCGAGGCGCTCGCCGACCTGCTCGCCGGGCACCTGGCGCACGTGAACCTGATTCCGCTGAACCCGACGCCGGGGTCGAAGTGGACAGCGTCCGAGCCCGGAGTGATGCAGGAGTTCGAGCAGCGGCTGGCGCTACGGGGCATCCCGGTGACTGTCCGCGACACCCGGGGGACCGAGATCGACGGTGCCTGCGGCCAGCTGGCGGCCGCGGGCCGGGCCCAGATAGCGCCCGCGGGCGGGTAGGAGCGCGGCGGTCTTCCCGCAGCAGGTACCGTTATCGGCCATGTCATGGCGGCGCGCAATAGGCCGGAGGTGGCAGGCGGCTACCTTCGGCGCGGTGCACGCGTCCTGGCGGGCGATGCAGCGCGCCGGAACCGTGACCGGCGAATCCCCGGCGGGCCGCCGGTTCGCGGCGTTCGGCCCGGGCTCGATGATGGCGTTCCCGACCGGCGCGGTGTTCGGCGAGCGCTGGATCGAGATCGGGGAAGACACCATGATCGCAGAGCAGGTGACCCTCTGCGCGGGCATGATGCCCGGGCATGACCTGGGTGACCAGACGGTGCTGCGGGTGGGCAACCGCTGCGTCATCGGGCGCGGCAGCCACATCGTGGCGCACCACTCCATCCTGATCGGCGATGACGTGTTCACCGGCCCGTACGTCTACATCACCGACCAGAACCACGCCTACGCCGACCCCGACGTGCCGATCGGGCGGCAGTGGCCGGTGAACACGGCGGTATCGATCGGCGCAGGTACCTGGCTCGGCGCGGGGACCGTCATCCTGCCCGGCGCGCGCGTCGGCCGGAACGTCGTCGTGGCGGCTGGCTCGGTGGTTCGCGGGACCGTTCCCGACCGGTGCGTGGTGGCCGGCGTTCCGGCCCGGGTGGTCCGGGAGTACGTCTCCGGGACCGGCTGGGCTCGTCCGGCGGGCTGAGCCGGCCGCCGCTCAGCCTGGCCGGCCGGGCTGGCACCGCGCCGCTCGGGCCGCGCTCGTCCTTGGCTTCGCGCTCGCTCTTGGGGCCGCGCTCGTCCTTGGCTTCGCGCTCGCTCTTGGGGCCGCGCTCGCTCTTCCCGTTGCCCGCGCTTTTGGCGCCGCGCTCGCTCTTGGGGCTGCGCTCGCCCTGGCCGCGCCTCTCGTCCTGCGTGCCGCCGAGCTGAGGCGTGAAGACCTCGCCGCGCAGCGCCCGGCCGACCAGATCCACGGCGCGGGCGGTCTCGACCAGCCTGCCGCCCTCGGTGCGGTAGACCTCCAGCACGGCCTCGACGCCGCCGGGCGGCAGCTTGCCGCTGAGTTCGGTGCGCGCGGACCGGTACCCTTCGCGCGCGCCGCGGACGCAGGCGGCTATGTGGTGCCTGGCCAGCACCGCGAGCGCCACCGGGTGCCTGCGCAGCACGCCGTGCAGCCGGTAGTCGGGCGGCACCACGTCGAGCAGCCAGGTCACGGCGGTCTGCTCGAACTCCTCGCTGTCCGGCGGGTGAACCCCGGGCGGCCAGCCAGGCGGAAGGTACGCTGCCACGGGCACCAGCATACCGCGCCTATCGAATATAAATTCGAAGTAGTCGATTTCATGATCCAGATACGTCAGGTGCTGGATACGCGTGTCAAGTACACCGATCATGAACATGCCCCGGTTTCTGCGGACTTGCCGGGCTGACGATCCGCCCGGATAGTTGGATGTGATGTGTGCGGGCGCGGACCCGAGCCGGCGCCCGGAAACATCCCGCAGTAGTTCAGCTAGGGCTAGATGTGTTGTGCAATCCTTTGTGCGCTGAGTTCGCGGGCCGCGAGGGCGGGCCGTGCTGAGCGCGGAGCGTGCCGCCCGGCTGGCTCGCCTCGTCGCGCGCCAGCGCGGCGACGGGGGCCGTTCGGCGAGGGCCTGGCGCGCCTGGCAGAGCCTGGCGGAGGCCGGCGACCGCGGCGACCAGAACGCGATCGGCGCGGTATGGCAGGCGTGGCTGCGCGACCCGAGTGACGAGCTATGGGAGGCGCTGACCCGGTGGCGGGAGCCGGGCCTGCTCGCCGACGAGGCGTGCCGGGCCGCGACCGACCGGCGCCGGACCGCCGAGGAGCGGGCCGCGATCGAGGAGTTCTGCGCCCGCCGTGGCCTGGCTCCCCGTGATGAGACCCAGCGCGCCCTGTTCTACGTGCTGACCGGCCAGGCGGCCGAGTACTGGGCGGCCGACCCCGACGGGTCCCGGCTCGCCGCCGGCTACCAGAGCGCCGACGAGTCCACCCGCGCCATCCTGCGCCAGGTCATGGCCGACGACAGCGACCTGGACCTGCCGCACGTCCTCGCGGCCCACCGGCCGGACCGGGCCGCGGTTTTAACCGCCGAGGAAGGCCGGTACCTCGCCAGCAACCTCGTGGGCCGGCGCGACTGGCCCGCACTGTGGCAGCTGGCCCGGGATCTGCCGCTGGTGCAGGCGGTGGAGGTCAGGCGGCTGTTCAGCGACGGCTGGCGCCCGCCCGATGAGGGGGGCCGGGCCCTGTTCGGCCGGCTCGCCCAGGCCGACCTCGACGGCATCGTCCGCGCCCTGGGCGCCCTCGAGGCGCCGGCGCTCATTCACCTCCCGATGGACGACACGCCCACCCACGGCTCGTTCTCCCCGGACTCCAAGCACCTGCTGGTGGCGACGGAGCACAGCGGGTGCTATTCGGGATGCCGGGTCTACGAGCTGCCGAGCGGAACCATCACCGAGCGGTACGACTACCGCGGGGGCCGTCCTCCGCAGACGGTGCTGCACCTGGGCGAGGCGTTTTTCCTGGTCGGCTGCAGGGGATTCGAGACCTGGGAACTGGTGCGCTACGCGGCCGGGCAGCCCGCGGTCATCGACTGGAACCAGGCGCCGATCAATGTGGCCCAGCATCCCGCCGGGTTCGTTATGGACAAATGGCTGCTGGGCGGGCGGCGGCTGCGTTTGTGCGACGCGCGCGGCGAGGTCACCCGGGACGTGACGGTCCGGGTCGCCGACCCGGGGCCTGGCCTGCACCTGGCCGCGGCCGATCCGCGCACCGGGCGGCTGGCGATCCGCGGGGCCTACCTGTGGATCCTCGACAGCGACGGGATAAGCGTGCTCGGGAAGATGCGGCTGCGCGAGAACACCCCGCCCCGGATAGCCTTCCTCGGGCCGGATCACGTGGCCGCGATCGACGCCACGGGGCGCGCGGTGGTGTACGGCGTGACCGGCGGGCTGAGGCTTCAGGCCGTGGCGGACCTTCCGGCCGTCTGCCGGGATTTTGTCCCGCTGCGCGGCGAGACCGCCGTCCTGCACCGGGGGACCGTGCGGTACCTGAGGCCCGAGCTCTTCGATGACGTGCGGCACTCACGCCCGCTGGCCGGCCTCCGCGGCCAGGCGCTGTGGGGCTCGGCCGACGGCCGGTCCCACGCGCTGGGCGGCCGGCGTGACGGCCACGGGTTCGCCGACGTCGTCTGGGGCGGTGACACGGCCGTCCAGGAACTCGCCCAGCGCCCCATGGCCGGGATGGGCCCCGGTGAACTGACCACGGTAACGACCACGCTGGGCGAACCCGTGCCCGGCGCCCGGGCCCGGCCGTTCCTCGACCTGCTGCGCGCGTGCCTGGAATACCGCGTCCGTGCGGGGATGGCCGGCGACGGGGACGATTCCGTTCCAAATCCGGACGTGACCTGACCAGGGCGTGCGGACCGGCCGGCGGGTAGAACAGGACCATGACCGAAGGCTGTGTCTTCTGCGATCACGACGGGTTGCGCGAGGCGGACCTGTACCTCGAGAACGACTTCTGCATCTACTCCTCGACCAGAGACCCTCGTGATCCGCCCGACGTCATTCCAGGCTGCGGCGCCATCGTCCCGAAAGTTCACCGGGCTTCTCCGTTCGACCTGACCGCGCAGGAGTGGGCGGCGACACGGGAACTTCTGCTTCTCGTGCGAGCCGAGCTACACCAGCGGCTCGCTCCCGACGGCTACACGCTCGGCTGGAACGATCAGGGCGGCCTCCACCCCCATCTGCACGTCATCCCGCGCTTCGATGACGAGCCCATGGCCAGCCATGGCGTCCGATCGGGCATCAAAGATTCTGCCAATCGGCGACCTGATCCGTGGCGTCCCGGCACCGGCAGGCACATGGCCGGATCATGAAACCAGCTCCGGCGGGAGACGGGGAGGCGGTGGCGTGGTGGCCCGTGAGCGAGCGGTGTCCACTAAGGCGGCCCGCTGTGGTCGGGGGAGGCTGCTAGCGAAAGCACGCAGGGACGCAGCAGCCGGATGACCTGCGCCGGGTCGGCGGTGGCGAGTTCGTCGGACTTGATGAGGTGCCGGGAGACCGTGATGCCGAGGGTGATGGCGCTGATGATCGCGGCCCGCAGGTCCGCGTCGTCCGCGGGGACGGCCTGGGCGATCTGCGCCTGGTAGCGGGCGATGCCAGCGCTGGCGGCGCTGGCGGCCTCGGGATTGGTCAGCATCGAGCGCAGGAGGGCCAGCGACGCGACCGGCTCGCTCGCCAGCCGGCTGGCGAGCCCAGCGAGGATCTGCTCGGTCGCTTGCCCGGGCGCTCCGCTGATCTCGGGGACGGGGGCGGCGTCGATCACTCGCCGGAACAGCTCCTGCTTGGACCCGAAATAGTGCATGACCAGGCCCGCGTCCACGCCTGCGGCCGAGGCCACGGCCCGGATGGTGGTCCGGTCGTACCCGGTGCCGAAGAAGGCCTGGGTCGCGGCTTCGAGAATGCGCGCTTCGGTGCGGCGGCGCTGCTCGGCCCGCGAACTGGGCCGCGGAGTGGTCATTGTTTCATTCTACGGACGTTGACCGGAGGCGGATTTAATTCTACGCTTGTTCAATGAACACCTGTTGATCGGACTGCCTGAGTGAAGGGAGGGCCGCATGTCATCCGCCACGCCCGCCGACGTCCTGGCCCGGCGCCGCCAGCTGACCCTGAACGGGGATGCCGACGGCCTGGCCGACCTGTTCGCGCCCGACGCGGTGATCGAGTCGGCCTTCGCGGGGCCGCCGGGCGCGCCTGTGCGCCTGGAGGGCCGGGAGGCGATCCGCGGGTACTCGCGGCATGTCGTGGCGTCGCCGCTGCGGCTCGAGGACTACGAGGTGGTGGAGCTTTACCAGACCCAGGACCCGGAGGTGGTGATCGCGGAGATGCGGGCGAAGGGGACCGTCACCACGACGGGCCGGTCGTTCACGGCGACGGCCATCCAGATCCTCCGGATCCGGGAAGGTCGTATTGTGCTCTTCCGCGACTTCGCCGATCCCCGGGTCCTGGCCGACGTGATCGGGGAACCGCGTCCGGGAAACTGACGCGGTCCCGACGTAGGAGGGCAGATGTTCGCGCGCGTCATCACAGCACAAGCCGGAGCCCAGGGGTTCGACAGCTTCATCCGTGTGGCCAGGGAGCAACTGCCCGGCGCCCGCCAGCAGTCCGGGTTCCAGGGCTACTACCTGCTCACCGATCCTGAGTCCGGCAAGATCATAATCATCTCGCTCTGGGAAACCCGCGAGCAGATGGAGGCGGTCGGGGCCGGGCGGCGCAGCGGCATCCAGGACCAGGCCATCCCGGCCACCGGACTCACCCAACCGCACCTCGAAACCTACGAGGTCGCCATGCACGAGTGAGCCACTGCCCTCGTGCCCGACGGGTTGTCTGCCGGGCCGCCCGGCGGAATGACCGGGGGAGGCTTTTCGTTCCATATCTAGCAGCGATTAGACTGTCCGCGCCGTAGTCCCGGCGCTTCCCCTGCTGAACCTGGAGCCTTCCGGCATGCCCACGCACTCGGCCCGCCTGGCCACCCGCGACGACCTGCGCAACGTCGCGATCGTCGCGCACGTCGACCACGGCAAGACCACCCTGGTGGACGCGATGCTGTGGCAGTCGGGGGCGTTCCGCGCGGGCGCGCAGGTGGCAGAGCGGGTACTCGACTCCGGTGACCTGGAGCGCGAGAAGGGGATCACGATCCTGGCCAAGAACACCGCGGTGCGCCACGGCGGCCTGACGATCAACATCGTGGACACGCCCGGCCACGCGGACTTCGGCGGGGAGGTGGAGCGCGGGCTGTCCATGGTCGACGGGGTGCTGCTGCTGGTGGACGCCAGCGAGGGCCCGTTGCCGCAGACCAGGTTCGTGCTGCGCAAGACCCTGGAGGCGCGGCTGCCGGTGATCCTCGTGATCAACAAGGTGGACCGCCCCGACGCGCGGATCGCCGAGGTCGTGGACGCGTGCTACGAGCTGTTCCTGGACCTGGACGCGACCGAGGAGCAGATCGAGTTCCCGATCGTCTACGCGTCGGCCCGGGCCGGGCGCGCGTCGCGCAACCGCCCCGCCGACGGCTCGCTGCCCGACTCGCCGGACCTTGAGCCGCTGTTCGCGGTCCTGCGGGAGAGCGTGCCCGCGCCCACGTACGACCCGGACGAGCCGCTGCGCGCGCACGTGACCAACCTGGACGCCTCGTCCTACCTGGGCCGGATCGCGCTGTGCCGGGTGTACTCCGGGCGGATCACCCGGGGCCAGCAGGCGGCCTGGTGCCGCCGCGACGGATCCATCGAGCGGGTGAAGATCAGCGAGTTGTTCCGGACCGAGGCGCTCGAGCGGGTGCCGGCCGCCGCGGCGTCCGCCGGGGACATCATCGCGGTGGCCGGCATCGGCGACATCATGATCGGCGAGACGCTGGCCGATGTCGACGACCCCCGGCCGCTGCCGCTGATCACCGTCGACGAGCCCGCGATCTCGATGACGATCGCCGTCAACACCTCGACGCTGGTGGGCCGGGACAAGGGGTCCAAGGTCACCGCGCGGATGGTGCGCGACCGGCTGGACCGCGAGCTGGTCGGCAACGTGTCGATCCTGGTGCTGCCCACCGAGCGGCCGGACACCTGGGAGGTGCAGGGCCGCGGCGAGCTCGCCCTCGCCGTGCTGGTGGAGACCATGCGGCGGGAGGGCTACGAGCTGACCGTGGGCCGGCCCACCGTGGTGATCCGCGAGGTGAACGGGGCCCGGCACGAGCCGGTGGAGCGGCTCACGGTGGACGTGCCCGAGGAGTATCTCGGCGCGGTGACCTCGCTGCTGGCCCAGCGCAAGGGCCGGATGGTGAACATGACCAACCACGGGACCGGCTGGGCGCGGCTGGACTTCGTGGTGCCCGCGCGCGGGCTGATCGGGTTCCGCACCCAGTTCCTCACCGACACCCGGGGGACCGGCATCGCGCACCACGTCTTCGAGGGCTACGAGCCCTGGTCCGGGCCGCTGCGGATGCGGCCGACCGGGTCGCTGGTGGCCGACCGTTCCGGCCCGGCCACGCCGTACGCGATGTTCTCGCTGCAGGAGCGGGGAACCCTGTTCGTGGAGCCGGGGACCGAGGTGTACGAGGGGATGATCGTCGGCGAGAACTCCCGGTCCGACGACATGGACGTGAACATCACCAAGGAGCGCAAGCTGACCAACGTGCGGCAGTCCTCGGGGGAGGAGCTTGAGCGGCTGATCCCGCCGCGGCTGCTGTCGCTGGAGCAGGCGCTGGAGTTCTGCGGGGACGACGAGTGCGCCGAGGTGACGCCGTCCGCGGTCCGGCTGCGCAAGACGGTGCTGGACGCCAAGGAGCGGGCCCGGCGGCGGGCGCGCCGTTCCCGCGGCGAGTGAGCCGGGCTACTTCACCGAGAGGTAGATGATGCTGCCCAGCCCGACGACCACGCAGTAGATGGCGAACGGCGTCAGCGTCCGGGTCGTGAAGTACTTCATCAGGAACCGCACCGACACGTACGCGCCCACCCCGGACAGGATGCTGCCCACGAGCACCTGACCGTGGATCCCGTTGCCGAGATGGCCGGTCAGGTCCCCCAGCTTGAGCACGCCCGCGGCCAGGATGACCGGCGTGGCGAGCAGGAACGAGAAGCGCGCCGCGTCCTGGCGGGACAGGCCGCGGAACATGCCGCCCACCATCGTGACCCCGTCCCGGCTGATGCCGGCCAGCAGCGCCAGGATCTGCGCCGACCCGATGAGCAGGCCCTGCCAGTAACCGATCGCGACCAGCCGGGTGTCGGCCTGGACCCCGCGGGCGGCCTCAAGCTGCCGGGCGGCCCGCTGTCCCGAGGCGTGCATCGCGGCCCCCGGTACCGCGGACCGGGGCGCCGCCGTACCGGATGCGGCGGTGGGCGAAGCGGTCCGGGCGCTGGCTGTCGTGACGGCCGGCGCCGTGCGCCCGGGCGCCATGCGGGCGTCGGCCAGGTCGGCCTCGGCCGCGATCTCCGCGTCCGCAGCCAGCGACTTGCGGGTCCGGAACCGCTCCCCGGCGTACAGGATCAGGCCGTTGATGACCAGGAAGATCGCCGCCCGGATCGGCTTGCCGAACAGCACCCGGAACTCGTGCTCGAACGCCAGGCCGACCAGCCCGACCGGGATCGTGGCCAGGATGATCATCCAGGCCATCTTCTGGTCGACGGTCTTGACCTCCCGGTCACGGATCGAGCTGAAGAAGCCGCCGATGATCCTGACCCAGTCCCGCCAGAAGTAGATCATCAGCGCGATCGCGGTCGCGACGTGCAGCCCGACGATGAACGCCAGGTACGGCGACTCCATCGCGGCCACGTTCAGGTCGGTGGCCCAGCTGCCGCCCACCAGGGCCGGGATCAGCACGTTGTGGCCCAGGCTGGACACCGGGAACAGCTCGGTCACGCCCTGGATGAGGCCGACCACCGCAGCCTCAAGGTAGGTCATGTGGGGCATCACGTGCGACATGGTCGCCTTTCGCTCCGCAGGCAGAGTCTCGGCCTGCACCACTCAGAATATTGACGCTTGACGGACGCCGAAGGCCGGCTCTCGAGCTCCGGCTTATTGCGGCAGGGGTCGCCCTGGCCTGCACAGTGCCACATCCGCCGATACGTCACGCGCCCGCACCCGCGAGATTCGGCGTGGTCGGCGCCCGGCGGTCCGTTATAGCCGAATTAGCTCTTGGCGGGGACCTCGGGCGTGTCGTGCGCGTCGCGCGGCCGACGGGTGATCTTGGACCCGAGCCAGACGAGCGGGTCGTACTTGCGGCCCACCACGCGCTCCTTCATCGGGATCAGCGCGTTGTCGGTGATCTTGATGTTCTCCGGGCAGACTTCCGTGCAGCACTTCGTGATGTTGCAGTAGCCCAGGCCGAAGTCGTCCTGGGCGATCTCGCGGCGGTCGGCGGTGTCGGCCGGGTGCATCTCCAGTTCGGCGATCCGCATGAGGAACCGGGGTCCGGCGAAGGGGCGCTCGTTGTCGGGGTGGTCACGGATCACGTGGCAGACGTTCTGGCACAGGAAGCACTCGATGCACTTGCGGAACTCCTGCGAGCGCTGCACGTCGACCTGCTGCATCCGGAACTCGCCGAGCCCGATCGAGGGATCGGGGGTGAACGAGGGGATCCGCCGGGCCTTGGCGTAGTTGAACGAGACGTCCGTGACCAGGTCCCTGATCACCGGGAACGTGCGCAGCGGCGTGATCGTGATTGTCTCGCTGGGCTCGAACAGCGACATGCGGGTCATGCAGGCCAGCCGCGGCCGCCCGTTGATCTCCATCGAGCAGGAGCCGCACTTGCCCGCCTTGCAGTTCCAGCGGACCGCCAGGTCGCCGGCCTGGGTGGCCTGCAGCCGGTGCAGGACGTCCAGGACGACCTCGCCCTCGTTGGCCTCGACCTGGTAATCGGTCAGCTGTCCCTGCCCGGCGTCGCCGCGCCAGACCCGGAGCGCTACCTTCTCGCCCATTAGCTCTTCTCCTCGCTGGCCGGCGGCGTGGCGGTTTCAGCGGCCGGCGGCAGTTCCGCCTCGGTGTAGTACTTCTTCAGCTCGCCGATGTCGAACAGGGCGAGCAGGTCCCCGCGCATCGGGGCCATCGGCTGCCGCCTGACCGCGATCCGGTCGCCGTCCAGCGTGCAGATCAGGTTGACCTTGCGCCACTCGGGCGACATCTCGGGGAAGTCCTCGCGGGTGTGCCCGCCGCGGCTCTCCTGGCGCTCGAGCGCGGCCTGGGCCACGCAATCCGCGATCAGCATGATGTTGCGCAGGTCCAGGGCCATGTGCCAGCCGGGGTTGTACGCGGCGCCGCCCTCGGCGCTGACGTTAGCGGTCCGCGTCCGCAGCTTCTCCAGTTCGGCCAGCGCGGCCTTGATCTCGTCTTCCTTGCGGATGATGCCGACCAGGTCGCTCATGGTCTGCTGGACCTCGGCGTGCACCGTGTACGGGTTCTCGCCGCCGGAGCGCTCCAGCGGAGCCAGCGCCTCCGCCCGCGCGGCCTCAAGCTCGGCGTCGCTCGCGCTCGGCCGGGCCCCCTCCAGCGAGTCCAGGTACGCCACCGCGCCCACCCCGGCGCGGCGGCCGAAGACCAGCAGGTCGGACAGCGAGTTGCCGCCGAGCCGGTTGGAGCCGTGCATCCCGCCGGACACCTCGCCCGCGGCAAACAGCCCGGGGACGATCGACGCCCCGGTGTCCGGGTCGACCTCCACGCCGCCCATCACGTAGTGCTGGGCCGGGCCGACCTCCATCGGCTCCTTGGTGATGTCGACGTCGGCCAGCTCCTTGAACTGGTGGTACATCGACGGCAGCCGGCGCAGGATCTCCTCGGCGGGCCGCCGGGAGGCGATATCGAGGAACACGCCGCCGTGCGGCGACCCGCGACCCGCCTTGACCTCGGCGTTGTTCGCGCGGGCCACCTCGTCGCGGGGCAGCAGTTCCGGCGGCCGCCGGTTGTGGTCCGGGTCGTCGTACCAGCGGTCGGCCTCCTCCTCGGTCTCCGCGTACTGCGCCCGGAACACGTCGGGCACGTAGTTGAACATGTACCGCTTGCCCTCGGAGTTGCGCAGCACGCCGCCGTCGCCGCGGACCGACTCGGTGACCAGCAGCCCGCGCACCGAGATCGGCCACACCATGTGCGTGGGGTGGAACTGCACGAACTCCATGTTCAGCAGGGCGGCGCCGGCCAGCAGCGCGAGCGCGTGCCCGTCCCCGGTGTACTCCCAGGAGTTGGAGGTGACCTTGAAGACCTTCCCGATCCCACCGGTGGCCAGGATCACCGTAGGCGCCTCGAACAGGACGAACCGGCCGCTCTCGCGGATGTAGCCGAACGCGCCGGCGATCCGCTCGCCGTCCTTCATCAGCTCGGTGATCGTGGTCTCGGCGTAGACCCTGATCATCGCCTCGGGGTCGCCCAGGGTCTTGGCGTCCTCCTGCTGCAGGGCGACCACCCGCTGCTGCAGGGTCCGGATCATCTCCAGGCCGGTCCGGTCGCCCACGTGAGCCAGCCGGGCGTACTGGTGCCCGCCGAAGTTACGCTGGCTGATCCGGCCGTCCTTGGTGCGGTCGAACAGCGCGCCCCAGGCCTCGAGCTCATAGACCCGGTCCGGGGCCTCCTGGGCGTGCAGTTCGGCCATCCGCCAGTTGTTCAGGAACTTGCCCCCGCGCATGGTGTCGCGGAAATGGACCTGCCAGTTGTCGTTGGGATTGGAGTTGCCCATGGCTGCGGCGCAGCCGCCCTCGGCCATGACCGTGTGCGCCTTGCCGAACAGCGACTTGGAGATGACCGCGGTCCTCTTGCCCGCCTGCCGCGCCTCGATCGCGGCCCGCAGTCCCGAACCGCCGGCTCCGACCACCACGACGTCGTAGGGGAGCCGCTCAATATCAGTCATTGCCTTGCCTGCCTCAGTTGAAGAACCTCGGATCGCTGAACACCCCGGCGGCCACGAGCCAGATGTACAGGTCGGTCAGCATCAGCGTGCCGAGCGAGATCCAGGCGAACTGCATGTGCCGCGCGTTCAGCCATGAGACCTTCGTCCAGGCCCAGTACCGGACCGGGTGGGTGGAGAAGTTTTTCAGCCGCCCGGCGGTGATGTGCCGGCACGAATGGCAGCCCAGCGCGTAGCCCCACAGGAAGATCACGTTGGCCAGCATGATCAGGGAGCCAAGGCCGAACCCGAAGTTCCCGTCCGGCCCGCGGAAGGCCTGCGCCACGTCGTAGGTGAGCAGGATCCCGACGAGCAAGGCCGCGTAGAAGAAGTAGCGGTGCAGGTTCTGCCCGATCAGCGGGAACCTGGTCTCCCCGGTGTAGCGGGCGTGCGGCTCGCGCACCGCGCACGCGGCGGGCGCGCGCCAGAACGACCGGTAGTAAGCCCGCCGGTAGTAGTAGCACGTCAGCCGGAAGCCGAGCACGAACACCAGCGACACGAACGCGTACGGAATGATCGGCGGCACGGCCGGGATCCACCGGCCCAGGGTGCTCGACCCGGGCACGCACTCGCCGCTGACGCACGGCGAGTAGAACGGCGTCAGGTAGTGGTACTGCGGCACCCAGTACCAGTTGCCGATGAAGACGTGCACGGTCGCGTAGATCACCCAGATCGCGAGCAGCACGGCGGTGATGCGCGGGGACCGTTTCCAGTCGTCCCTGCGCAGCGTGCGCTCTGAGATCTGCGCCCTGGTCTTGGCTGGCGCTACCGAGCCTGTAGTCATAGACGTCTCCGCCCTGGGACTCACCGGGATCGCTCCGCGTCTGGCGCTGGCGCCATGTCTGGCGCGCGCCCGCGGTGCCGTCAGAACCCTATTCCACTGAATACCACTTCGGCGGCGCGGGTGAGGGCTCGGGGCGTGTGACTCTGACTACACCTGGTCGTTTCCGAGTCGCTGGCCGCTGTCCGTCTTGAGCACTCCGCGGGCCGCGCACAGCCGCCGGACCCGGTCCGGCGGCACGGCGTGCCGGACGTGCCCCCGGAAGCCGACGGTGGTCTCGGCGGCCAGCAGCGAGTTGAGTATGGCCTCCTCGGTGGCGTCCGCGGCGGCCACAAACAACGGGTCGAGCGATGCATCGGGCAGCGGCGCGGTCTCCGGCGGCGCGGCGGCGAAAGCCAGCGCGTAGTCACCGCTGCGGCCCGAGAAGTCGGAGCCCGCGCGGGCCATGCCGGCGAACGAGCGCCAGGCCACCCGGGTCAGGCGCCGCGAGTCGAGGGGCGCGTCGGTGGCCAGCACGATCACGCACGAGTTGCCCGGCTCGCCCGCGCCTTGCTCGCCGGTGGCCGCCTTACCCGTACCCTGGTCGTCCTGCTCGCCCGCGTTCAGGCCGGCTTGCTCACGCCCGGGCGGCACCGGGACGCCGAGCACGGTCAGCGTTCCGCCGAAGTTGGCCTGCACGAGCACGCCGATCGTCACCGGTCGCGGGGCGTCAGGGCCGCAGTCCACGATCCGCGATGAGGTCCCGATCCCCGCCTTGAACCCCAGCGCCGAGGTTCCGGTGCCCGCCCCGACGGCGCCCTCGGCGACCGGCCCCGCGCTGGCCCCGCGCAGCGCGGCGAGCACGTGCTCCTCGGTGACGGGCCGGCGGCGCATGTCCGACAGGAACCCGTCGTTGGTCTCGGCCACCACGGGATTCACCGTCTCCAGCTCCTCGTTCCCCGGCAGCGACAGCATGTAGCTGACCAGCGCGTCGGCGGCGCGGAACGTGCACAGCGTCCCGGTCAGCACCACCGGCGTCTCGATCACGCCGAGCTCGCTGAGCTGCGTGGTCCCGACGATCTTCCCGAAGCCGTTGCCCGTCGCTAGCCCCGCGCTCAGCGCCTGCGAGCCGGTGAGCCGGTCGTGGACGACCGCGGTGACGCCGGTCCGGATGTCGCTGCCCTCGATCAGGGTGGTGTGCCCCACCCGCACGCCGGGAACGTCGGTGATCGCGTTCAGCGGCCCGGGGGCCAGCCCCCCCACCACGATCCCGAGCTCTCGCGCCCTGCCCCGCTGCTCTCCGCTCACAACCCAGATCGTCCCACCCCCGCCACCCCGGCCGAGTTCGCTCTTTTCATTGGATCCAGTCAGTTGATCACCCAATTTCGACCGTTTTGCGGCCACGGATCCAATGAAGAGTTGAATGATCATGGAAATCTGGGTCGGGAGAGGTGGGCGGGCGCGCGGTCGCTAGGCTCCCCCTATGAGCAGACCGGACGGCGGGCGCAGGATGCTGCTCGTGCACGCCCATCCCGACGACGAGTCGATCGGCACCGGCGCCACGATGGCCAAGTACGCGGCCGAGGGCGCGGGGGTGACCCTGGTCACCTGCACGCTTGGCGAGCTGGGCGAGATCATTCCCCCGGAGCTTGCGCACCTGGCCGCCGACGCCGACGGAGGGCTCGGCGAGTACCGCATCGGCGAGCTGGCCGCCGCCTGCGCCGCGCTGGGCGTGACCGATCACCGGTTCCTCGGCGGGCCCGGCCGGTGGCGTGACTCCGGGATGATGGGCCTGCCGAGCAACGACGCGCCCGGGTGCTTCTGGCAGGCCGACACCGGCGAGGCGGCGCGCGAGCTGCTGCGCGCGATCCGCGAGGTCCGGCCGCAGGTACTGATCAGCTACGACAGCAACGGCTTCTACGGCCATCCCGACCACATCCAGGCGCACCGGGTGGCGCGGCGGGCCTTCGAGCTGGCCGACGGCCTGGTCAGCAAGTTCTACGCCACGGCGCTGCCGCGGTCGGTCCTGGCCGGTGCCGTCGAATCGATGCGCCAGCGCCAGCAGGACGGGAACTTCCCCGGCGGCGCCCCCGACTTCAGCACCGTCGAGTCGGTGGACGACTTCCCGTTCGGGGTGCCGGACGAGAACGTGACCACGGAGATCGACGCGACCGCCTACCTGGAGCAGAAGCTGGCTGCGATGCACGCGCACGCGACCCAGATCGCCGTGGACAGCCCGTTCTTCACGTTCTCCGACGGGGTCGGGCAGCGCGCGTTCGGGCGCGAGTACTACACGCTGCTGGCCGGCCCGCGCGGGCGGGGCAGCGGGTCATACGACCGGGAGAGCGACCTTTTCGCCGCGATTAGCTAACCTTCTGCCGTGGAGAGCGCGCCCGGGCAGCGGAGCCCGTCGGCCGAGCACGACGGACCCCTGGTGGTGGTCGGCGGCTATTGCATGTTGCTGCTGTTCGGCGCCCTGCTGGGCTTGATCGGCTGCTTTCAGTACAGCCGGGCCCTAGGTTCCCTCCCCGTGGCGGCGGTGGCCTTCGCCGTGGCCATCGGCGTGACCTGTGTCCTGGGGGCCTGGGGCATGCACCGGCCCCTCGGCGGGCTCATGCCCGCCGTGGGCTGGTTCATAACGTCGTTCGTGCTGGCCATGGGCACCCCGGGCGGCAGCGTCGTGATCACGAATAGCGCCGCGGGCCAGTGGTACCTCTTCGGGGGCTCGGCCTGCGCGGCGGCGGGCGTCGTGATCGGCTTCGTGCGCTGGTCACCGGCCCGGACCGGCGCACCGCGGCGCGGCCTGCGGCCGCGCGGGCCACGACCCGGCGGGCTCGCGCCGGGCCGGCCCGCGCCCGGCGCGCTCGGCGTGCCGAACCCCGACGGGCCACGGCCGGACGCGCCACGGCCCGATGCGCCGAAGCCAGATCCGTGATGCCGGCGGGCGCCGGCGCCTAGGACGATCTTACGGCCCAGCTCGGAGCGCGCTTCTCCGCGAAGGCCGCCATGCCCTGCTGGCACTCCTCGGACGCGAAGCGGGCGGCCGAAAGCTCGGCCATCCGCGCCAGCCCGGTGGCGACCGGCGTCGAGCCGGCCTCGCGGAGCACCCTCTTGGTCGCGGCCAGCGCTCCCGGCGCCCCGCGCAGCAGCAGGTCGGCGTACCTGGCGATCTCCTCGTCGAGCTGGATCTTGGGCACGGCACCGGTCAGCAGCCCGATCTCGGTGGCGCGCCGCGCATCGAACGTCTCCCCGGTCAGGAAGTACTCGGCGGCCGCGCGGGGCTCCATGCGGCGCAGGCAGGGCACGGCGATGATCGCGGGGGTCGCGCCGATCCGCACCTCGCTGAAGGCGAACGTCGCGGACTGCGACGCCACCGCGATATCACAGGCGGCCACCAGGCCGATGCCGCCCGCCCGGGTACTGCCGTTCACCCGGCACACGACCGGCTTGTGGCTGTCCCAGATGAGCTGCAGGACCTGCGGGAACAGCCCGGGTGCCGCGCCCGGGCTGGTCCTGCTCTCCTTCAGGTCGGCGCCGGAGCAGAACGCCGGGTCGGCCCCGGTGAGCACGACCACCCGGCAGCGCGGGTCACTCAGCGCGCCCGCCAGCGCTTCGCGCAGCTGGGCCAGCAGGGCACTGGACAGCGCGTTCCGGGTGGCAGGCGAGTCCAGCGTGATGGTCACGACGTCGCCGGCCGACTCGTAACGGACCAGATCGCTCACTGGTGCACCATCCTTGCGTCGGTAGTCGTGCGGTTGCTCACGCCTGCGCCGTGTCCTGCCCGGTCGCCGGGTCCTCCCCGGTCGCCGTGTCCTGCCCGGTAATCCGGCCGTCCGCGGTCGCCGGGCCGTCCTCAGTCACCGTGGCCAGCACGTCTCCCGCCTGCACCTGCTCGCCCGGGGCGACCCGGACCTCGGCGATCAGCCCGTCCGCGGGAGCCACGATCTGGTGCTCCATCTTCATCGCCTCGAGGACCAGGACCGGCTGGCCCGCGCCGACCCGCTGGCCGACGGCGGCCTCGATCCGCACCACGCTGCCGGGCATCGGCGCGATCAGCGATCCGCGTTCCCGGGTGGCCACGGGTTCGGGCAGGCGGGGAACGGGGGTCAGCGTGACGCTGCCGAAGGGGGAGTCCACCCAGGCCCGGCCGCCGGCCCGGGCGACGTCAAACCGGTAGCGCACCCCGCTGCCCTCTGCGCTGCCCTCCCCGCTGCCCCCGGCGGTGATCTCGAGCACCACGTGGCCGGGCGCAGCCTCCACGACGACCGGGGTGACGTCGGCGGGCGGCTCCCCGGCCGTCGGCTCCCGGGCGGGCGGCCCCCCGGCACCCGGCTCCCCGGCGGGCTCGCCCGGCGGCACCACAACGATCCCGTCGCGCTGCCACAGGTAGGCGACCTCGATCCGGCCGCGCGGGCCGTCGAAGGACGCGTGCTGCGGCTGGGAGACCACGTTGCGCCAGCCCCCGGGCAGGCCGGCCGCGGCCCGGGCCGCGGACCGGTTCGCCGCGGCGCCCGCGAGGGCGGCCGCGGTCGCGGACAGCCTGCAGGCCTCCTCGGACGGGGCCAGCCCGGCCAGGTCGTAGCCGTCGAGCAGCGACGTGTCCGCCTGGCCGGCCAGGAACACGGGGTCGCGCAGCACGCTGGCCAGCAGGCCGCGGTTGGTGGCGGGCCCGTGAATCCTGGCGCGGTCCAGGGCGCTGGCGAGCATGCGGGCGGCCGTCTGCCGGGCGGGCGCCCACGCGATCAGCTTGGCCAGCATCGGGTCATAGTGCGGGCTGACCTCGCTGCCCGCCTCGACGCCCGAGTCCAGGCGCAGCCCGCGGGCGGCCCGGCCGGCGGGCGGGGCGAACCGGGTGTCCACGCCCGGGATGTGCAGCGCGTGCACCGGGCCGCTGGCGGGCCGGTAGCCGTCGGCCGGGTCTTCGGCGTACAGCCGGGCCTCGATCGCGTAGCCGGCCGGCGGCGGCGGGCGCGGCGGCAGCGCCATGCCGCGGGCGATATCGAGTTGCAGCACGACCAGGTCCAGGCCGTGCACGCACTCGGTGACCGGGTGCTCGACCTGCAGCCTGGTGTTGAACTCCAGGAAGAAGAACTGCCCGTCGCCAGCGACCAGGAACTCGGCGGTGCCCGCGCCCAGGTAGCCGACCGCGGCGGTGACCGCCTCCGCGGCCGACAGCAGCCGCGCGCGCAGCGGCGGCCCGACCGCCGGGGACGGGGTCTCCTCGATCACCTTCTGGTACCGGCGCTGGACGGAGCAGTCCCGTTCGGTCAGCGCCCAGATCGTCCCGCGGGAGTCGGCCAGGACCTGCACCTCGACATGGCGGGCGCCGTCCAGCAGGGGCTCGCAGAACACGGTCCCGTCACCGAAGGCCGACTGGGCCTCGCGGCGGGCCGACTCCAGGGCCGCCGGCAGGTCCTCGGCCCGGCGGACGACCCGCATGCCGCGGCCGCCGCCGCCCGCCGACGCCTTGACGAGCACCGGATAGCCGGTGATCGCGTCGGGGGCGAGCTCGGCCAGGACGGGGACGCCCGCCTCGGCCGCCAGCTTCTTGGAGGTGATCTTGGAACCCATGGCCTCGATCGCGTCGGGGGGCGGGCCGACCCAGGTCAGCCCGGCCCCCTGGACCGCCCGCGCGAATCCGGCGTCCTCGGAGAGGAAGCCGTAACCGGGGTGCACCGCGTCGGCCCCGGCCGCCCGGGCCGCGGCGACGAGCGCCGGCGCGTTCAGGTAGGTGTCGGCCGGGCTGGACCCGGGCAGCCGGACCGCGGCGTCGGCCTCCGCCACGTGCGGCGCGGCGGCGTCGGGATCGGAGAACACCGCGACGCAACCGATCCCCGAGCGGCGGCAGGCCCGGAAGACCCGGCGGGCGATCTCGCCCCGGTTGGCGGCCAGCACCCTGGTGACCGGCCCGGACCCGGTCACAGGCGGAACACCCCGTAGCCGGCCCGGCTCCCCCCGCCGGGCGGCCCGGACGGTGCGCCCCCGACCACGGACAGGCAGATGCCCAGCACCGTGCGGGTGTCCCGCGGGTCGATCACCCCGTCGTCGTAGATCCGGCCGGAGAGGAAGAACGGCTGTGACTCGGCCTCGATCTGCTCCTCCACCGCGGCCCGCATGGCCGCATCGGCCGCCTCGTCGTAGGCCTCGCCCCGCGCGGCGGCGGCCTGGCGGCCGACGATCGACAGCACCCCGGCCAGCTGCGCCGGGCCCATCACCGCCGACTTCGCGCTCGGCCAGCTGAACAGGAACCTCGGCTCGTAGGCCCGGCCGCACATCCCGTAGTTTCCGGCGCCGTAGGACGCGCCCATGACCACCGTGAGGTGGGGCACCCGGCTGTTGGACACCGCGTTGATCATCATCGACCCGTGCTTGATGATCCCGGCCTGCTCGTAGCGGCTGCCGACCATGTAACCGGTGGTGTTCTGCAGGAACACCAGCGGCACGCCGACCTGGTTGGCCAGCTGGATGAACTGGGCGGCCTTCTGGGATTCCTCGCTGAACAGCACGCCGCGCGCGTTGGCCAGGACGCCGGCCGGATGCCCGTGCAGCGCCGCCCAGCCGGTCACCAGGCTGCTGCCGTAGAGCGGCTTGAACTCGTCGAAATCCGAGTCGTCGGCGATCCGCGCGATGACCTCGCGCGGGTCGAACGGCACCTTCAGGTCCTGCGGGACGATGCCCAGCAACTCATCCTCGCTGCACCGTGGCCCGGGGGCGGCCGGGCCGGGCGGCCCGGGGCCGCGGCCGCGCCAGTTGAGCCTGGCCACGATCGACCGGCCGGTCCGCAGCGCGTCGTACTCGTCGGCGGCCAGGTAGTCGGCCAGCCCGGACTGGCGCGCGTGCATGCCGGCCCCGCCCAGGGACTCGTCGTCGGACTCCTCCCCGGTGGCCATCTTGACCAGCGGCGGCCCGCCGAGGAACACCTTGGCCCGGTCGGCCACCATCACCACGTAGTCGCTCATCCCGGGCAGGTAGGCGCCGCCGGCCGTGGAGCTCCCGAACACCAGGGCGATCGTGGGGATCCCGGCCGCGGACATCCGGGTCAGGTCGCGGAAGATCTGGCCGCCCGGGATGAAGATCTCCTTCTGGGTGGGCAGGTCGGCGCCGCCCGACTCGACCAGGTTGATCAGCGGCAGCCGGTTGCCCAGCGCGATGTCCGAGGCCCGGAGCACCTTGCGCAACGTCCACGGGTTGGTCGACCCGCCGCGGACCGTCGGGTCGCTGGCGATCAGCACGCACTCGGTGTCGCAGACCACGCCGATACCGGTGACCACGCTGCCGCCCACCGGGAACCCGGTTCCGTAGCCCGCCAGCGGCGAGAGCTCGAGGAACGGGGAGTCGGGATCGACGAGCAGCTCGATCCGCTCGCGCGCCAGCAGCTTTCCCCGGGCGCGGTGCCGCTGGGTGTACTTCGGGCCGCCGCCGGCCAGCGCCTTGGCGTGCTCGGCGTCCAGCTCGGCCAGCCGGGCCAGCATGGCCTCGCGCCGCGCCGCGTACTCCGCCCCCCGGGTATCGAGCGCGCTGGCCAGGATGCTCACAAGGCGAACCATATTCGCCTGGTCGCCCCGCCCACCAGGCACCTACCGCGGCGTTGCCGGTCAGATACGGGCGACCTCTATGTGCTACGCCCTCCGTCGGCCCGGTTCCTCGGTCAGTCGGCGCATGTCCTCGATGTCGCTCGTCAGCATCACGACCGGGCGCGGCTGCGCGAGCGCGACCACGGCGAGAAGCGCGTCGAGTGCGCACCGGTGTCCAGACAACCCGGTCCGGCCGAGCAGCTCTCCGGCTTCCCGGCCCTGCTCTGGCCCGATCGGTACCACCGTGACCCGGGATCACGGCAGCAGGTACTCCCAGCCTTCCTGCCAGGCGAAATCGGCCGCGACCAGGTCTTCAAGCGGTATCCCGCCAATCAGGTGGTCGAGGCCCCAGCGGGTGGCCACGTGCCCGATGACCAGCACCCGCCGGCCGGACCAGCGCAGCGGAAGGTCGCCGAGGAACCGGCCTACCCGCGTCACCGCCTGCCGCCAGCTCTCCCCGCCCGGATACGGGTCATCGAGGTGGTCGCCGCGACGGGCCAGCAGGTCGGCGGCGGCCGTTCCGTTATGGCTCCCGTAGTCGCATTCCCGCAGCCGCCAGTCCAGCAGCACCGGGACCGAAGACCCCGCGAAGGCGATCGCTGCCGTCTCGGCGGCCCGGGCGAGGTCGGAGCTGAACACCGCGGCCAGGCCGTCGTCGCAACGCCGCCGTCCGAGCTCGGCCGCCAGCTCCCGGCCGCGGGCGGACAGCCGGCCCGGCCGCCAGCCGGTGGCGATGCCGCGCTCGTTGTCCTCGGTGATCGAATGCGTCTCGTAGACAATCTCGATCGTCACCAGCCCACCGTAGGCCGGCTCCGGCCGTTCGGGAGGCCTGCCGGAATCAGCGGGCGATCTCCTCGATGCCGTCGAGGGCCCAGTCCAGGTCCTCTTCCTCGATCACCAGGGGCGGGGCCAGCCGGATCGTCGAGCCGTGGGTGTCCTTGGCCAGGATGCCGCGTGCCGCGAGCCGCTCGCACGCCTCCCGCCCGGGCAGCGACGCGAACTCCACGCCCGCCCACAGGCCGCGGCCGCGCACCTCGCGCACCGCGCTGGCGGGCAGCGCGGACAGCCGGTCGTGCATGTGCGCGCCGAGCTTGGCCGACCGCTCCTGGAACTCGCCGGTGGCCAGCATCGCGATCACCTCGCGCCCGATCGCGCAGGCCAGGGGGTTGCCGCCGAACGTGGAGCCGTGCTGGCCCGGCCGGAACACGCCGAGGATCTCGGCGGAGGACACCACGGCGGAGACCGGCACGATCCCGCCGCCCAGCGCCTTGCCGAGCAGGTACATGTCGGGGACGACGTCCTCGTGCTCGCAGGCGAACGTGGTCCCGGTCCGCCCGAGCCCGGACTGGATCTCGTCCGCGATCATCAGCGCGCCGCGCGCCGAGCAGATCTCGCGCACGCCGGCCAGGAACCCGGGCGGCGGCACGAGCACCCCGGCCTCGCCCTGAATCGGCTCGACGAGCACGCCGACCACGCGGTCGTCCACCGCGGCGGCCAGCGCGTCCAGGTCGCCGTAGGGCACGACGGTGAACCCGGGCGTGAACGGCCCGAACGAGGCCCGGGAGTCCTCGTCGGTGGAGAAGCTGATGATCGTCGTGGTGCGGCCGTGGAAGTTTCCCTCGAACGTCACGATGACCGCCTCGCCGGGGGGCACGCCCTTGACCTCGTAACCCCACTTCCGTGCGGTCTTGATGCCGGTCTCCACCGCCTCGGCGCCGGTGTTCATCGGCAGCACCATCTGCATCCCGGCCAGCGCCGCGAGCTCGGCGCAGAACGGGCCGAACTGGTCATGCTCGAACGCCCGGCTGACCAGGGTCACCCGCTCAAGCTGCCGTTGCGCCGCGGCCACCAGGCGGGGATGGCGGTGCCCGAAGTTGATCGCCGAGTACGCGGCGAGCAGATCCAGGTAGCGGCGGCCGTCGACGTCGGTCACCCAGGCGCCCTCGGCTTCGGCGATCACGACCGGCAGCGGATGATAGTTGTGCGCGCCGTGGGCCGCGGCCTGAGCGCGCAGCTGTTCCGCTCTCGACGTGCCGTCGCTACCGATCATGGTTCAGCTCTCCTCTTTCCGCGACCTCCACATCCAGGGTAGGAGCCGGGAACGCGGCCGGGGCCGCCCACTCTATGCGCGTTGGCAGCGATTCGTTGCGTCCTGGACTCTCAGGCTGGCGATTCGTTGCTCCGGGAGCGGGGGAGCGGGCGGACCGTCCATTCCTGGCCCCCGGCCGTGTCGCTGACCGACACGCCCAAGGCGGCCAGCTCGTCGCGGAGCCGGTCGGCGGTGACCCAGTCCGCCGCGGCGCGGGCCGCCTGGCGGGCGGCGAGCCGCTGCTGCGCCCCGTCCGGCAGCGGCGGCCTGGCGGGCGCGCGGCCCACGTCACGAGCCAGGTCGAGGCCGAGCAGCTGGTCGGCATGCGCGAACGACTCGAACTTCGAGCCCGGCGGGATCTGGAGGTCCTGCTCGAGCCGGCGCAGCGCCCGCAGCGCGGCGGGGGTGTCCAGGTCGTCGTCGAACGCGGCCGCGATCTCGTCGGTCACCTGCGCGCACATCGGCTTGCTCGGCGAGCAGGCCCACTCGGCCACCAGCTCCCGCCACCGGCGCAGCGTCCGGTCCGCGGCGCTCAGCGTGTCCCAGGTGAGGTTCATCTGCTGCCGGTACCGGTGCTCAAGGAACGCCAGCCGCAGCGCCAGCGGGTCCAGCTCGCGGCTGACCAGGTCAGGCACCAGTACCACGTTCCCCGTGGACTTGGCCATCTTGCGGCCCTCGAACAGCAGGTGCTCGCCGTGCACCCAGTGCCGCACCACCTCATGCCCGGTCACCGAGTTCGACTGGGCCCGCTCGTCCTCATGGTGCGGGAAGCGCAGGTCGATGCCGCCGGTGTGGATGTCGATGAACTCGCCGAGGTAGTGCAGCGACAGCGCCGAGCACTCGGTGTGCCAGCCGGGGAACCCGGTACCCCACGGGGCGGGCCAGGTCAGCTCGCGGCCTTCCGGCGCGGCCTTCCAGAGCGCCCAGTCGGCGTGGAACCGCTTGTATTCCTCGACCTCGCCGCCGGTCCGGTGGCCGGGGCGCAGGTCGTCGAGCCGGTTGCCGGACAGCTCGCCGTATCCGGCGAAGGAACGCGCGTCGAAATACACCGAGCCGTCCGGCGCCGGATAAGCGTGCCCGGTCTCGATCAGCCTGGAGATCATGTCGATCATCAGGCCGATCCCCTCCGACGCGCGGGGCATGTTCTCGGCCGGACGCAGGTTCAGCGCGGCGCAGTCGGCGAGGAACTCGTTCTCGTAGGACCTGGCCAGCTCCAGCGGAGTCCGGCCCTCCGCCCGGGCCTGCGCCAGGATCTTGTCCTCGCCCGCCGGGTCGGCGGTGGCGTCGTCGGCCAGATGTCCCACGTCGGTGATGTTCTGGCAGGTCAGGACCGTGAGATGGTGCCGGTGCTCGGCGTTGCGCCGGATCAGGTCGGCGAGCAGGTAGGAGCGCAGGTTACCGACGTGCGCGCTGCGGTACACGGTGGGACCGCAGCTGTACATCCGCAGCAGCCCCCGGCCGGTCCTTATCTCCTCGGCCTGCCTGGTCCTCGTGTCGTACAGCCGGAACATCCGACCAGCCTACGAAAGGGCCAGGACCCCCGGCCAGCGGGTTAACCCGCGGCGGGCGGGCCGCGCCTGGGATCAGGGGCGGCGCAGCGGTCAGGCCAGCGCGGCCAGGCGCGCCACGGCGGCGGCGATCCGGTCGTCGGCGGCGGTGAGCGCCACCCGGATGTGGCGCACGCCCGCGGGGCCGTAAAAGGAGCCGGGCGCGACCAGGATGCCGGCCTCGGCGAGTACCGCCACCGATGCCCAGCCGTCATGGCCGGGATGCGTGGCCCACAGGTAGAGGCCGGCCCGCGAGTGCTGGACGGCCCAGCCGGCCTCTTCCAGCGCGGGGCGGAGCATGTCCCGCCGCGCCGCGTACCTGGCCCGCTGGGCCTCGGCGTGGTCGTCGTCGCTGAGCGCCGCGGCCGCGGCCGCCTGGACCGGACCGGGCATCATCATCCCGGCGTGCTTGCGGATCTCCAGCAGCTCGGCCACGAGCGCCGGGTCACCCGTCACGAACCCGGCCCGGTAGCCGGCCATGGTGGACCGCTTGGACAGCGAGTGCACCGCGAGCAGGCCCGCGTGCGAGCCGCCGCACACGTCGGGGTGAAGCACCGAGACGGGCTGGTCCTCCCAGCCCAGATCGATGTAGCACTCATCCGATGCCACGACGGTGCCGCGTTCGCGCGCCCATGCCACCACCTTGCGCAGGTGCGCGGCGGGCAGCACCTGGCCCGTGGGGTTGGACGGCGAGTTCAGCCACCACAGCCGCACCGGCCCGGGGCCGAGCGAGACCAGCCCGTCGGCGGCGACGGCCCTGGCCCCGGCCAGGCGCGCGCCGATGTCGTAGGTCGGGTAGGCGAGCTCGGGATGGACCACCACGTCGCCCTGGCCGCAGCCGAGCAGCGCCGGCAGGGACGCGACCAGTTCCTTGGTCCCGATCACGGGAAGCACGGCATCCGGGTCCACGGTGACCTGATGCCTGCGCGCCAGCCAGCCGGCGGCGGCCTGCCGTAGCGCGCTGGTGCCGGCGGTCGCCGGATAGCCCGGGGCGTCCGACGCGGCCGCCAGCGCCTCGCGCGCTACGGCAGGAACAGGATCCACCGGAGTGCCGACCGACAGGTCGACGATGCCGTCGGGATGGGAACGCGCCTTGGCCTTGTAGGGCTCAAGCGCGTCCCAGGGGAACCGGGGCAGTCGTGCGGCGAGAGTCGGCACCATGGGTCCCCCGGCCGGCGGCCGGGATCAGTGTGGCTGGTATGGCATCGATGCCACGATCGGGTGATCCTGGTGGATCTTGCCGACCCGAGAGGCACCGCCCGGCGAGCCGATGTTCTCGAAGAAGTCGACGTTAACCCGGTAGTAGTCCTTCAAATGGCCGGGCACGTCGTCTTCGTAGTAGATCGCCTCGACCGGGCAGACCGGCTCGCAGGCACCACAGTCAACGCACTCGTCCGGGTGGATGTACATCATCCGTTCGCCCTCGTAGATGCAATCTACGGGGCACTCGTCGATGCATGTCTTGTCCAACAAATCGATGCAGGACTCGGTAATGATGTAGGTCACTTGTTCTCCTTTTCCGTCCCCACGGACCGCAGGCTATCAGCCCAACTCCACGATTCCGGGCGGAGCCGGAGAAACTGCCCGGGCCCATCCACGCGAGCCGGCGGCCGCGGTCCACTGATAGCCCGCGTACCGCACGGCGCTGATGCGGAACTGCTGAGCGTTCGACACCAGCCACGTCGCCACCACCCAGCCCTGGCGGACGCTCCCGACCTTCACGACCAGCCCGGGATCCGCGGTGGCGCGGGTGAAATGCGTCCCGAACGTCGCCGCCAGGGCCAGGCGGGCGGCGCGGACCCGGGCCGTCCCGGTGATCGTCGGCGTGTACCAGCACCAGACGGCGTGCGGCTCCTGCCCGGTGAAGGCCACGGTCATGTGCGTGGCGAGCGGCTGAAACCGCGCGTAGGCCAGGCCGTCGGCGCTGCGCTGCACGGCCTGCGCCGCCTGGTAGATGGGCATCCGCTGGTATCCGGGCACCTTGGCCAGAGCGCCGAAGAACTTCGACGTCGCGTACACCGGGTTCTCCAGGTCGCTGCGCGGCCCCCAGCCCTGCGACGGCCGCTGCTGGAACACCCCCACCGAGTCGCGGTCCCCGTAGGGGAGGTTCTGCAGCTTTGATTCCTGCCAAGCGGCCGCGTAGGCCACGGTGACCGCCCGGGCGGGCAGTGCGTCCCGCTGCGCGACGCCGGCGATCGTCGCGGCGATGCCGGCCTGGCCGGCGCCCAGGGTGATCTCCTGGCCGCCTGCGGCCGCCGTGCAGTCGCTCCCCTGGAGTACCGGAGCGATATGCCGGAACGCCAGGTACAGGCCCAGCCCCACGAGCACCGCCATGAGCAGGCTGACGCCCGAGATTCCGCGGCGGCGCAGGCGGCTGGTCGGCACCTCACCGAAGGTACCCGCTGCCTGCGGCTACGTTATGGGATCGTGAGCGTGAATTCAGAGCCGCACCGTCGCCTGCGCCGCCAGGGACCAGCGACGTTGCGCGGCAAGCACATCCCGAAGACCACCACCGATCAGCGGCTGCTCGACCGGCGCGGCCCCGCCGACTGGGTGCATACCGACCCGTGGCGGGTGCTGCGGATCCAGGCGGAGTTCGTCGAGGGCTTCGGGCTGCTGGCCGAACTCGGCCCGGCGGTGACCGTGTTCGGGTCGGCGCGGACGCCTGCGGGAAGCCTGGACTACGACCGTGCGGAACGGATCGGCGCGGGCCTGGCCACGGCCGGCTACGCGGTGATCACCGGCGGCGGCCCCGGGATCATGGAGGCGGCCAACAAGGGGGCGCTGAGCGCCAACGGCGTGTCGGTGGGCCTGGGCATCGAGCTCCCGCTGGAGCAGGGCCTGAACGATTACGTCGAGATCGGTCTGGAATTCAGGTATTTCTTCGTCCGTAAGACGGTTTTCATTAAGTACTCGCAGGCATTCGTGGTGTTGCCTGGGGGGTTCGGCACACTGGACGAGCTCTTCGAGGCACTCACGCTGGTCCAGACAGGGAAGATCACGAAATTCCCCATCGTGCTGGTCGACCGCGATTACTGGTCGGGCCTCATCTCCTGGATTCATGGGACGCTGCTGGCTCAGGGCAAGGTCTCGGCCGCCGATCCCGACCTGTTCCGGATCGTCGACGATCCCGCCGAGGTGGTTCAGATCATCACGGACGCGCACCGCCAGGACGGGGGCGGCGGGTAGCGGCCCAGCCACAGGATCCGGACCCCCGGGATGCGCCATACCGGGTCCGGGCGTGGCACGATTCTTCTGTGCCCTGGGTGCTGCTCGCCGCTGCCGTCGTTATCCTCGTCGGCATGATCTTCGTCGCGATCGGCCGCGGCGGGGAGCTGGCGCGCGCCCCCGCCGATATCCGGCCGCTTGACCTGCACATCGTCACCGCCGCCGATGTCGCGCTGCTGCGCCCGCCCGCCGCCCTGTGGGGATACGACATGCGAGCCACCGACGAGGCGCTGAACATGGTCGCGCGGACGGTGACCGAACGGGACGTCGAGATCGCCACGCTGCGGCGCCAGCTCGCGGACCTGCAGTCGGCTTCCGGGGGGACCCGGGAGGGGGGGCCCAACCGGGCCGGGGACCCGGAGATCACCGCCCCCGGCTTGCGTCCCCCCGCGGTCCCGCTGCCCCCCGCCGTGGACGGCCCGCCGCGCCTGTCGGTGGACACCCGGCAATGGTCGGTCTGGGCGCGGCCGGGCCCGGCCGCGCCGCCGGATGACGGCGAGCATCCCGAGGTCGGCCCGGGGAGCGGCGCGCCCGGGGAGAGCGCATGAGCGTCGCGGCGCCGGGCGCGCAGCCGGGGCCCGACGGCCTGCTGCGCTGCCCGTGGGGCCTGAGCAGCCCCGAGTACCTCGCGTACCACGACGAAGAGTGGGGCCGCCCGGTGCGCGACGACACGGGCATGTTCGAGCGGCTCTCCCTGGAGGCATTCCAGTCCGGGCTGTCCTGGCTGACGATCCTGCGCAAGCGGGAGGGTTTCCGCTCCGCGTTCGCGGGGTTCGACATCGAGGAGGTGGCCAAGTACGGCCCGGATGACGTGACGCGGCTGCTCGGCGACGCCGGCATCGTCAGGAACCGGGCCAAGATCGAGGCGGTCATCGGGAACGCGCGGGCCGCGCTCACGGTGCCCGGCGGGCTGGCCGCGCTGGTCTGGTCCTACGCGGGCGGTCCGGACCGTGCCCCGGCGACGCTGGCGGACATCCCGTCCTCGACGCCCCAGTCCAAGGCGCTCGCCAAGGAACTCAAGCGGCTCGGGTTCACCTTCACGGGCCCGGTGACCGTGTATGCCACCCTTCAGGCCTGCGGCGCGGTCGACGATCACCTGGAGTTGTGCTTTCGCCGCGGCGCCTACCGCTCGTAGCGGGTAGGGTCGCCTCACCGCCGCGCTCGCGGCCGGGCCAAAGCGGCGGGAACCCCTGCGGCAGGGCCTATTCCCCCGTGTTGTGCATCAAGCGGAACATGCCAGACTGGGCATCGGGGGCGACGGAGGCGAGATGACCGAGACGCCAGACGTTCCTCCTGGCGTGGATCCCGACACGCCGAGCCCGGCGCGGCTGTACGACTACTTCCTGGGCGGCACGAACAACTTCCCGGTCGACCGGCAGGCGGGGGAGATGCTGAAGGCCGCCGTGCCCGACATCATCGACGCGATGTGGGCCAACCGGGGCTTCCACGGTCGCGCCGCGGTATGGATGGCCACCCACGGGATCCGGCAGTTCATCGACATCGGCTCGGGGCTCCCCACGCAGTACAACACCCACGAGGCGGTGCAGCGGATGGCCCCGGGCGCGAGGGTGGTCTACGTCGATCATGACCCGATGGTGGCCGCGCGCAGCGCGCCGCTGCTGGCCGCCGACGGGACCACGACCCTGGTCACGGCGGACTGGCGGGAGCCCGACACGGTCCTGGGCCACCCCCAGATGCGTCAGCTGATCGATTTCGCCGAGCCGGTCGGGGTGCTGATGACCACGCTCACTCACTTCGCCCCCGACGCCCTGGACCCGTGGGGCCTGGTGGCGCGGTACATGAAGGCGGTAGCGCCGGGCAGCTACCTCGCGCTCTCGCACGGAACCTACGACAAGATCCCGCCGAGCCAGATCCAGGCGGGCGTGGACACCTTTGCCCAAGCCACCCGGCACGTCCACCTGCGCTCCAAGGCTGAGGTGGAGCGGTTCTTCGACGGGCTTGAGCTTGTGCCGCCCTACGAGGACGCCGGGCGCGTGATCACCTACGCGGGCCTGTGGGGCGCGGTGGACATCGAGGCCGCGGACAGCGAGGGGTCACGCGGGATCTATTGCGGTGTCGCGCGGCGGCCATGATTCCCGGCGCCGGAGGAGGCGAGATGGCTGAGGCCAGGGCCAAGCCGACCGTGGCCGGGCTGGGCATCGACGTCGGCGCGCAGGCCTGGCGGCGGTCCGGCGACGGTGACGGTGCCGTCGAGATCGCGTTCGCCGGCGAGCTGGCGGGCGCCGGCCCGCAGTGGGTACTGATGCGCGTGACCGGCGACCCGGAGGGCCGGGTGCTGGTCTACGACCGGAACGAATGGGAGTGCTTCCTCGACGGCGTGCGGGGCGGCGAGTTCGACGACGCGGCGAGCTGACGGTGGCCGGGCAGCGGGATGGTAGCGGGCACGCAAGCCCTCCTTTCCCTCCTAATAACGCGACCGACACCTAAATGATACGAAACCGACGCTCAGCCGATGATGACAACGTTTGTGATTCACAACTTAGGCAGGATTATGCTGGACGAGAGGTCCTGTCAAGGAGGCAGCCGCGATGAGCGACGACGCCTACGGGGCAACCGTCGCCAAGCGGCGGCTGGCTCGCCGTCTCACCGAATTGAGGCGCGCGTCCGGGCACACCGCCAATCACGTCTGTGACCTGCTGGACTGGGGGCGGGGCAAGGTCGGGCGGTTTGAGGCCAATCACTGGAAACGTCCAGAGATGAGTGACATCAGAGACTTGCTGAGGGTTTACGGGGTAGACCAGGCCGAGCGGGATGAGCTCGAGGAACTCGCCATGCGGGCGCGGGCCAGGCCCTGGTGGCGGGACTATCCGGACATCTTCGAGAACGAGTTCCCCGGATTCGAGAACGACGCCGTCCGGATCCGGGTCTTCATGCCCCTGATCCTGCCCGGGCTGCTGCAGACCCGGGAGTACATGGAGGCGCTCTGGCGGGCCGGCGCGAGGCCTCCGGCCTGGCAGCGGCAGGCCATGGAGGCCCGGTTGCGGCGCCAGCAGATCCTGAACCGTGACGACACCGCGCCGAAGCTGATGGCGGTGATCACCGAGGCGTCGCTGATGTACCGCTGGGGGCCGAAGGCGGACCGCCGTCAGCAGATCGAGCATCTCATCGACACGGGCAGCCGGGCCGACATCGAGCTGCGCATCCAGCGCTTCCGCGACGGGCCGCCCCGGGGCGTACATTCCATGGTCAACATCTTCGACCTGCCGGACGAGGAACCGAGCCTGGTCTACGTGGAGAGCGACGTGACCATCGAGGAGGTGAGCAAGCCCGACGAGGTAGCGAACTTCGTCCATGACTTCGCCCGTGCCAGCGACGGGTCGCTCGTGGCCGCTGACACTATGGGGTATCTCAAGGAACTAGCGGAACAACTGGAGTGACTATGCCTGACCTGTCTCGAGCCGACTGGCGGAAGGCCAGCCGCAGTTCGCACAACGGGGGCTGCGTGGAGATCGCAGCCAACCTCCCTGGCGTGATCGCCGTCAGGGACAGCAAGCGCCCCGAGGATGGCGCCCACGTGGTCAGCAGGCCGGCGTTCGCCGCGTTCCTGGCCGACGCGCGGGCCGGCCGGTACGACCTCACCCGGGGTGAGCACTAGGAACCATCCCTCACTCGTGAAGAATCCCCCGGGCTCTCCCCCCGGGGGATTCTTCACGAACAGTGCCTGTCTCGAGGCTCGACGGCCTAGCCTGGTCAGGGGCCGGGTCGTCGCGAGTGCGACGTTACCGGCACAGCACGCCCCTGGCTACAACCTGCCGTCCGTTCCTTGTTGCCTCAAGGCCATGTTTCCGTCACTAGCGTCGCGCTAGCGCGGAGGGGGGAGAGGCCGTTGGCCGCGGCTTTTTTGGCCCGTTACCATTGCGTCGGCTCGTACACGACTCATAATGTGTGTTTCACAGATGTGTGAGTCCGAAAGGCGGAGGAGCATGCTACCCTCGCCCGCCGAGGGCGGCCCAGACCGTCGCGGGGCAGTCGGCCGTTCGACTGCCGAGCAGGGTTTCATGGCTGCGCCGGTGGCTGAGGCATCTGCTGCCGCGGGATCCCTGGCCGACGCGAGCGTCAGCGCCGGGGGCTGTTTCGCGCGGCCGCTGCCCCTCGATGCCACCTGCGCGGGCGCGGCCAGGAGCCTGTTCCGCGAGGCCGTCGCCGGGCTCGGGCTGCCGGGAGACCTGGTGCACGACGGGGTCACGATGGCCAGCGAACTCGCCGCCAACACCCTGCACGCGCACGGGAACGTGGAGTTCAGCGGGAGCAGCCAGCGGCCGGTGAGCGGCTTCCCCGAGCTGTGGGTGTACCTGCGCGGCCGCGGCTCGCAGTGCGAGGTGGTCTGCAAGGTCTTCGACTCCCAGCCGGGCTGGAAGACCGGCAGCCTCCCGGACGTGAAGGTGCGGTCCAAGGAAGGGGTCAACGGCCGGGGCCTGCAGGTCGTGGACGGGCTGTCGGCCGGCGAGTGGGGTGCCCACCTCACCCGCGGGCGGCTGGGCAGCTGGAAGGTCTCGGGCAAGGCCGTCTGGTTCGCGCTGCGGGTGCCGCCGGGCTGCGATACGGCCCGCTTCGGCCGGCCCGAGCTCGGCCCGTGGGAGGCGGTCAACGAACTCGAGGCGATGCTCGGCAGCCGCGGCCTGGCGGGCCGCCTGGTCCGGGCCGACGAGCCGGCCGCGGGCATGTCGGTGCTGTCCATCAGCCGCGACCTGACCGTGTGGTGCCATTCGGGCACGGCCTCGTGGCGGGCCGCCGACGGTAAGAGCTACCCGCGGCGGCCCCTGGCCGACCTCGTCGACGTGGCCGAGCAGATCGTGTGGGCGCACGAGGAACTCCGCGCCGCGGCCGAGGCCGATACCGACGGCGACGCCGGCGCCGGCGCCTGAGCCTCAACCGCGACGGTCCGCCGTCGGTCCCGGGTGCGCGCCGCCCGGCCGCAGGCAGCAGTCCACGAAGCGGGAGGCGGCCGGCAGCAGCCTGGCCGATTCGACGTCGAACACCTCGGCGGCCTGGCGGCCGGCCCACTGGCCGGGCAGCAGCTCGGCGGGCAGCCCCGGATCCCGGAACAGGAACTTGCGCCATTCGTGGACGAGGCGGCTGCGGACCGCGAAGACGGCCTCGTCGGGGGCGTCCGGGCCGGCCGGGGCCACCAGGCCGGCGGCCACGACCAGCCATCCCCGGTAAGCATGCGACAGGCCGTCCAGGTCCCAGGCCCTGGCGACCAGGCCGCGGGCGTCGCCGTCATAGCTGGCGGCGAACCGCTCGGCCCGGACCCGTTCGGCCTCGAGCAGGGCCTCGATCTCGCGCGAGGGGCGCGGGCTGATCCAGGTCGTCTCGTCGAGGGGTGCGTATCCCAGGAAGCTGAGAGCCGACCGCAGCCGCTCCCGCCGCGCGCGCTCCGGTACCCGCTCGACCACGACCATGTGCCAGCGGCCATCCCACTCGCGGTCGCCGAGGCGGTAGATCCGCTCCGCCGCCTCATCCAGCCTGCGGGCCGCCCGCGGCGTCAGCTCGTAGCCTGCGCCCTCGGGCAGCCGCACCGGATCCAGCCATCCCTGCCTGGCCATCCGGGACACGGCGGTGCGTACCGCGGGCGCGGTAATCCCGAGCGGTGCGAGCAGGCGGACCAGGGCGGCGACAGGAGCCCGGGAACCACGCGACCGCAGATGGTCGCCGTAGAGGTCGAAGAGCGCCGATGTCGCGTGCACGTTCCCAGTTTCGCCCGGCGCGCGCCGGACCGCGAGGCGCCGGCGAGGACCGGCCGGCACGGGCGGCAGCGCATCGGAATGCTGATCGTTAGCACTGCGGGCCGGAACTGGGGATAATAGAGGTACTGATCGACATGGTTGTGGCTGGCCGGTCCCGCCAGGCACCGAGCAGGCGCCGAAGGCCCTCGGCGGGGTCTTTGCGGCTCATATTAAGGACCCAGGTAGGAAAGGGGATGGCGGATGGCGGCGATGAAGCCGCGGACGGGCGACGGTCCGCTCGAGGTCACCAAGGAGGGCCGCGGCATCGTGATGCGCGTCCCGCTTGAGGGCGGCGGGCGGCTGGTGGTCGAGTTGTCGCCGGACGAGGCGGTTGCGCTGGGCGAAGCGCTCAAGTCCGCCGTCGGCTGAGCCCTTGCCGGTCCCCACTGAGGTCAGCTCGTGGGCCAAGGCTCGACGGCTGACCTATCCGCATCCGGACCACAGAACGGGACCTTGAGCTTGAACCCTTTTCATCCGCGCGCCTCACGTCCAGAGCACGTGGGCGGCCATGGGGAGGATGAAAAGGCTCTTTCCTCCGTCGATCTCACGCCCAGGGCACGTGGCCAGTCGCCGGGAGGCTGAGCCGGTCACTCGGGCCGCTTGACCGCGGCCAGCAGGCCGTCATCCACCGGCAGCAGCAGTGGCACGAGGCGCTCATCCATCCTGACCTGCTCGCCGAGTTCCCGCACGGCGACCACGTCCGGGTCACCGCAGGCCGGGTCGGCGACCCGGCCGCGCGATAGCGCGTTGTTAAAGATCACCACGCCGGCCGGCCGGAGCAGCCGCAGCGCCGCCACCAGGTAATCGGGGTACTCGTGCGGGTCGGCGTCGCAGAAGACCAGGTCGTAGGCGCCGTCGGCGAGGCGGGGGAGTACCTCGAGCGCCCGGCCGCTGATCAGCCGGTAGCGGGCCGCCGGGAAGCCCGCGTCGACGAACACGGCGCGGGCCAGGCGCTGATGGTCCGGCTCGACATCGACGCTGGTCAAGACCGCTCCCGGGCGCATGCCCCGGAGCAGCCAGAGACCCGAGACACCGCAGCCCGTGCCGATCTCGACGACCGACCTGGCCCCGATGGCCGAGGCCGCAAAACGCAGGGCCGCGCCCGTGACGGGCCGGACCGGGGCGGCCCCGCCCACCTCGGCGGCGTTCCTCCGGGCCGTGAGCAGCGGCTCATCCTCGGGTAGGAAGTCGTCGACATAGGCTAGAACGACCTGCGTGCTCTCGATGTCTGCCTCCGGCGGTCGGGCCCTCGTGCGGCAGCCTAGCGTCACCGGCGGTGCCCGCGGGAACCGGCCAGGTTCTCCCGGCCGTTGACGTTACGCCGGGAAGCGTGGGCCAAAAGACGGTGTTACCCAACAACGGGAGCGGCGGAAGGGGGTTTGCCCGTGGATGAGGGCCAGCCGCTGCAGGCTGCCGCCGACTGGACGCCGCCCAGCTGGGATGACGTAGTCCGGGACCACTCAGCCCGGGTCTACCGCCTGGCCTACCGGCTCACCGGGAACACCCATGACGCCGAGGACCTCACCCAGGAGGTCTTCGTACGGGTCTTCCGGTCGCTGTCCAGCTATACGCCGGGGACGTTCGAGGGCTGGCTGCACCGGATCACCACCAACCTGTTCCTTGACATGGCACGCCGGCGGCAGCGGATCCGGTTCGAGGGGCTCGGTGACGAGACCGCCGCGCGGCTGGGCGACGGCGGGCGGTCGCCGGCGGACGCCTTCGACGACCGGCACCTGGACGGCGACATCCAGGCGGCCCTGAAGGCCCTCGCGCCCGAGTACCGGGCCGCGGTCATCCTCTGTGATATTGAGGGCCTGTCGTACGAGGAGATCGCGGCCGCTCTGGGGATCAAGCTCGGCACCGTCCGCAGCCGGATTCACCGCGGCCGGGCCCAGCTGCGCGCTGCGCTCGAGCATCGCCGCCCGCGGCATCCTGGCGAGCCGCCGATCACGCCGCGCGCCCCGGTCGGGGCGAGGCTCGTACCGGGGAGTCAGTCGTGAGCCATCTCGGGCACCGCCTTTCTGCCCTCATCGACGGGGAGCTTGACGGCGTGGAGCGCGACCGGGTTCTCGTGCACCTGGCCAAGTGCGAGCCCTGCCGGAGCGAGGCGGTCGCCCTGCGGACCCTGAAGCGGCGGATGAACGCGCTGGGCGAGACGGCGGCCGACTCGGCGCTGACCCGCCGCCTGATCGGGCTGGGGCAGCCGGGCAGCCCGGCGGCGCCGGGCCAGCGCGGCGCGACGCCCTGGCCCGGCGCCGGCTCACTGGCCGCGGCCCACGGCCGCGAGCTGCGGCCGGCGTGGTACGTCACGTTCGGCGCCGCCGCCGTGGTCCTGGTCGGCGTGTCCACCGCGGCCTTCCTGGCCGGCGGCGGCACCGATCAGCCCGGGCCCAGGGTGACGCCCGCGGTGGACACCTACATGACGCAGCACGACCTCATCAGCGGGGTCGCCCCCGTGACCTCCGCCCGATACGGACCGCGTCCGGCCGCGACGCCCAGCCCGAGCTTCTCGCCGCCGGCACCGTGAGTTACCGGATCGTGTCGTGAGTTACCGGATGGTGTCTGGTTGGCGGATCGCGGGCCTGGCGGCGATACTCGGCCTGCTCGGGTCCGGCGTCGCCGGAGTGGCCCTGGCTGACGTGCAGCCGGAGTCCGTGGCCGTCCGGCACCCCAACGCCAGCGGCCCGTTGCGGCTCGTGGGCCCGGCGCAGGCGATGGCTCCCGCCGTGGTCGGCCTCCGGCTGCTGCAGCAGGCCGCGGTGGCCTGCCAGGGCACCTCCTACCGCGGTGAGCAGGTCATGCTGTGGTGGGGCCCGGGCCAGGCGAGCACGTCGGTCGTCGAGGTATGGCATCAGCCCGGCCGCATGACGCTGGTGCGGGCGTCCGGCACCGAGCCGGGGACCACGACGCGGTCCGGAATAGCGGACGACCAGGACCCGGACGGGACGCTCGGCTTGTCGGAGCGCCTCCTGGTCCTGCTGCAGTCCAACTACCAGGTCGCTTACGCGGGCCGCGGATCGGTGGCAGGCCGCCCGGCGCTGATCGTCGAGGTCCGCCGGCCCGGCGGCGCGCTGGCCGCGCGATTCTGGCTGGACGCCGCGACCAAGCTGCCGCTGCGGCGGGAGATGTTCGCCGCCAACGCGCAGATGATCAGCGAAGCCGCCTTCACCACGCTGGAGCTGGGCGCCCGTGGCCTCGACGGCATGCCCGCCGCGGCCGCCGCCCCCTGGGCGGCCCAGCTTGACCAGGCCAGGCTGGCGGCACTGCGGGCCCAGGGCTGGCCCCTGCCCGAGCAGCTGCCCGGTAACCTCGTGCTCTTCGCCGCGAGCCAGACGTCAGCCCGCTCCGGCCCGGTGATCGACCTGTCGTATTCCGACGGCCTGGTCGTGGTGTCGCTCTTCGTGCAACGCGGCGAGCTGGCTCAGGCGATGCCCGGCTGGCGGCAGGTCACGGTGGGGGGGCGGCCCGTCTACTCCGACGACCCGGACCGGCGGAGCCTGACCTGGTCCGCGGCCGGGTTCGTCTACACCCTGATCGGGGATGCCCCCACGACGACCGTCAGCCGGGTGGTGACCACCATGCCCGGTACCACCCGCCTCGGGTTCTGGGGGCGGATGGCCCGCGGCTTCCGCCGGCTCGCCTCATGGCTGAACCCGCTGCACTGACCGGGCCTGCCGCGTCGGCTTCATGGCGGGCGGCCGGACGGTCTACATTGGAGGCAGCGGGCCCCGCCGTGAGCCCGTGAGTCAAAGGATGCTGGAGCGCGCTCTTGTTCGACCTGTCCTTCACGAAGATCCTGGTTCTCGCCGTGATCGCGCTCGTCATCTTCGGCCCCGACCAGCTGCCGAAGATCGCCCGCCAGGCCGGGCAGGCGCTGCGGGACCTGCGCCGGATCGCCGAGAGCGCCAAGGCTGACCTGCAGGAAGGCCTGGGCCCCGAGTTCCGTGACTTCGACATCAACGATCTGCACCCGAAGAACTTCGTGCGCAAGCACCTGTGGGAAGACTTCGACGGCGACAACGGCAACGGGTCCGCCACCACCCAGATGACGGAGGCCGCGCCCTACCCGGACACCGGCGGCGTGGCCCGGCTGGCGCCCGGCGAGAGCCCTCCCTACGACTCCGAGGCCACCTGAGGCGAACGTCAGACCGGGCTGAGGCCGAGCCGGCGCCCGGCCAGCCCCCGGGACTGGCCGGCCAGGCCTTCGGCGATCCTGATCAGTTCCCGCGCGGCCGGCGAGCCGGGTTCGGAGGCCACCAGCGGGGCGCCGTCGTCGCCGGCCTCGCGCAGCCGTATGTCGATGGGCACCTGGCCGAGCAGCGGAACCGGCGCGCCGACCACGCGGGTGAGCGCCTCCGCCACGGCCTCGCCGCCGCCCGACCCGAACACGTCCACGCGCTCGCCGCAGTGCGGGCACGGCAGGTAGGACATGTTCTCGATCACGCCCGTCACCCGCTGGTGCAGCTGGGCCGCGAGCGATCCCGCCCGCTCGGCCACCTCGGCCGAGGCCAGCTGCGGGGTGGTGACGACGATGAGGTCCGAGCCCGGGATCAGCTGGCCCGCCGAGATGGCGACGTCACCCGTGCCCGGCGGCAGGTCCATCAGCAGCACGTCCAGGTCGCCCCACCACACGTCGGCCAGGAACTGCTCCAGCAGCCGGTGCAGGATCGGCCCGCGCATCGGCAGCGGCTCGTTGCCGTGCTTCATCATGCCGGCCGAGATCGCGCTCACGCCGTGGGCCGACGGCGGCATGATCATCTGCTCGACCTTGGTCGGCCGCCCGGTGACGCCCAGCATCCGCGGCACCGAGTGGCCGTAGATGTCCGCGTCGAGCAGGCCGACCTTCTGCCCGGCCGCGGCCAGGGCCACGGCCAGGTTCACCGTCACCGAGGACTTGCCGACCCCGCCCTTGCCGCTGGCCACCGCGAACACCTTGGTCAGCGAGCCTGGCTGGGCGAACGGGATCACGCGTTCCGGCTTCCCGCCCCGCAGCGTGGCCTGCAGGGACCGTCGCTGCTCCTCGCTCATCACGTCAAGCTCGACCCGGACCCTGGACACCCCGTCGAGCTTGCTCACCGCGGCCGTGACGTCGCGGGTGATCTTGTCGCGCAGCGGGCAGCCGGCCACGGTCAGCCAGACATCGACCCGCACGGTGCCATCCGGGGCGACGTCAACGTGCTTGACCATGCCAAGCTCGGTGATCGGGCGGTGGATTTCGGGGTCGCTGACGCCGGCGAGCGCCGCGGTGACCTGATCGATCGTGGGCGGCACGGACACGGCGGGCGGGGTAGACATGACCCCAATGGTATTGAGCCTGTCGGGGCCAGTCGAAACGAACGGCTTATCCTCATCCGAGCGGCCAGGTCACAGGCTATGCAAAGGTTTGGGCGGCTGGGGTCAGGGAGGTCGGTGGCAGATGGGCAGCCCGTCCCCGGCGCAGCTGCAGCAGGTCGGCCGCAGGCACCCGGCGGCGGAGCTGGTCCGGGACATCCAGCGCAACCGCACCGGGATCCCGCGGCGCACCTTCGTGGCCGAGGGCCTGTTCGAGAACAACGTGGTCCTCGACGCGGGCGTGGCCGTGGACACCTTCCTGTGGTGCCCCGAGGCGGCCTACTCCGACGAGGCCAGGACGCGCAGCTCGCAGCTGGCCGCCCGGGCCCGCCGCGCCTACCGGATCTCCGAGAGAACCCTCGGCTACCTGACCGAGCGGCCGAACCCGGACGGCCTGATCTCGATCGCCCGGCTGCCGGACGCCGACCCAGCGGCGTTCTCGTTCGGGGAAAATGCCTTGATCCTGGTGATCGACGGGATCGAGATCCCAGGGAATCTCGGCACGCTGATCCGCACCGCGGACGCGTGCGCGGCCGACTGCCTGGTGCTGACCAACCGCCGGACCCGGCTGACCCATCCCAAGGTGCTGCGCAGCAGCCAGGGCATGAGCATCAGGGTCCCGGCGATCGAGTTCGACCAGGTGGACGGCGCCATCTCCTGGCTGGACGGGCACGGGTTCACCGGGTACCTGGCCGACACCGACGACAGCCAGAACTACCGCGGCTGCGACTACCGCGGGCGGACCGCGTTCGTGGTGGGCAGCGAGCGGTACGGGATCTCGCCGCCGTGGCAGGCGGCGCGCTTCCGCCGGATCGGCATTCCCATGCTGGGCTCCGCGGACTCGCTGAACGTCGCGGTCAGCGCGGCCGTGCTGCTGTACGAGGCACGGGCCCAGATGAGCAAATGGTGACGGGTCGTGGCCGGGTACCCGGCCGACTTTCCCTAACGGGCCGCCGCGGGGGGCCCGCTCAGCCCAGCGGCTCGATCAGCGGGCTGGTGTAGGGGACGCCGTTGCGCCGGGTGCCGCCCTTGCCCCCGACCGCCCAGCAGCCGCTGCCGCAGGCTAGCGCGGTCAGGTACCCCTGGTGGCGGGCGGCGGGTCCACCCGCCGCGGCCCAGCTGCCGTCCTGCCACCGCAGCGCCAGCGGACGGTACTTGCGGGTCATGCCCAGCAGCCAGCAGCCGTGGCCGCCGGAGCAGGTCAGGCCGATCGGGTAGGTCAGCATGCTGGTGGTCACGGCTGTCCAGGCCCGGCCGTTCCAGGTGTCGGTGACCAGGCCGGCGCCGGAGAACGCGGCCAGGCACAGGTCGGGGGCGGCGCAGCCGAACAGTGACGGCACCGTCCCGGCGGTCTGGCCGGCGGGCGCGGGAGGCGGGGGGATCGCGGTCCAGCGGCCGCCGGAGTAGGCCTCGGCGGCCGCGGCGCCGTCCCGCACGCCCAGGACCAGGCAGTAGCCGGTGTGCGGGCAGGAGAACTGCTGCGGGCGCAACCCGCCGGCCACCGTAGTGACGATGCCCCACCGCGAGCCGTCCCAGTCCTCGAGCAGGTCGGCGGTCGTGCCCGAGCGCGACTGCGTGCCGCCGGTCGCCCAGCAGGCGCTCGCCGACGCGCAGCTGACGCTGTTGAGCTGGCTGCCGCGGCGGACCGGCGAGGCCACCGGGTACCACGTGCCGCCGGTCCAGTGCTCGATGACCGCCAGGCCCCCGGCCGAGTTGCCGCCGACCGCCCAGCAGTCCGCGGCACCCGGGCACGCGATGGACTCGAGCGCGGCGCCCTTGGCCCGCAGGCCGCCCGGGCGGACCCTGCTCCAGCGGCCGCCGGTCTCGTGCTGCAGCAGCGGGTGACGGGCTTCCGACAGCGTGTTGCCGCCTGGGGCGCTCCCGGTCTGGCCGACCGCCCAGCACTGCGCCGCGCTCGGGCAGGCCACCGCGTTGAGGTAGTCGTCCGGATAATTCTTGGTGGCCGCGTTCGCGCGGAAATGACCGATGGCCCAGGCATCGGTCCCCACGACCAGGAGCGCGGCGACGACCGCGATCAGGCCGATCAGCTGCCGCCTGCTCATCCGGGAATGATATCGGCGCGGTCGGCGGAGCAGGCACGGCTCACGCCGGGTAGGCGCCCCAGGCGGCCAGGTACCCGGCCAGGCCCTTGGTGAGCGGCAGGCGGTCCAGGTCCGCAGCCGTGACCCACGCGGCGTCGGCGGCGTCGTCGCCGGCCGCCAGCTCGCCGCCGGTGACGACCGCCAGGTAGTCGCTGACGTCGATCACCGCCCCGTCCGGCCCGGGGATCTCCACGGCGCCGAGCAGGCGGCGGCATTCCACGCTCAGGCCGGTCTCCTCCCGGATCTCCCTGGCCACCGCCTGCTGATGGGTCTCGCCCGGCTCGATCCGGCCACCCGGCAGCGACCATAGCCCGGCCCCGGGCTCGTGACCCCGCTTGATCAGCAGCAGCCGCCCGTCCCGGTCCCTGATCACCGCGCCGACGCACGGTATCCGCGTGATCGCCACCCGTTCAGTGAACCACCGGCCCTTGACGCCGGGCGGAGGACGCGCCACGGTCTGGTGTCATGAGGAAGGCGCCGACCTGCCCTCGGTGCGGCGGCCCGGTACGCGAGCCCAGTGCCTGGTCCAGCGCGTGGCAGTGCGGCCTGCACGGGGAAGTGGACCCGCTGCGGACGTTGTCCGGCCCGTCGGCCGCGGGGCTCGAAGGACTGCTGCGCGGCGTGGTGGTCCCCGTGTGGCTGCCCTGGCCGCTGCCCACGGGCTGGCTGGTCACCGGGTTCGCGGGAGCGGGCGACGAGCGGAGCGGGACCCGCGGCTGCGCCGTGGCCGTGTCGGGCCCGAACCCCGTGGGCGGACCCGGGGAGATGCTGCTGGTCTCCGAGGAACTCGGGGTCGGCCTGGGGGCCGGGTGCGCGGGCCTGGCCGGGCCCGACCCGGGCAGCGACTTCGCCGCGGGCCCGCCGCACGCCGTGGTCAGGTTCGGCCATCACGAGTTCCCGGTCTGGAACGTGGACGCGCCGGGCCGGGCGGCGTTCGTCGGCGAGGTGATGGGCAACTGGCTCTGGCTGATCCTCTGGCCGGACACCGCGGGCGTGCTGCTGGTCGAGCCGCTGGAGTTGCGGGACCTCCGTGACCCCGGCCAGGACCTCGACCTGCCGTTCGGCGCGCGGTCTCCCCGGCTGCCCGGCTAGAGTCGGGCAGCGTGCGCGCGGACCTGCACAGCCACAGCACCGCCTCGGACGGCACCAGTACCCCCGCGGAGGTGATGCGGCGGGCCCGGGCCGCCGGGCTCGACGTGATCGCCCTGACCGACCACGACACGGTGGCCGGCCACGACGAGGCGCGCGCGGCGCGGCCGGCGGGGCTGACGCTGGTGCCGGGCATGGAGCTGTCGTGCCGCCTGGACGGCCACAGTGTGCACCTGCTCGGCTACCTGTTCGACCCGGCCGACCCCGAACTGGCCGCGGAAACCGCCCGGATCAGGGAGAGCCGGGTGCGCCGGGCCGAAGAGATGGTCGAGCGGCTGGCCGAGCTGGGCGTGCCGGTCACCTGGCAGCGGGTGCAGGCGATAGCGGGAGACGGCGTGGTCGGCCGGCCGCACGTGGCCCGGGCGATGGTCGAGGCCGCGGTGATCGGGTCGCCGGACCAGGCGTTCGGCCCGGAATGGATCGGCGAGGGCGGCCGGGCCTATGTCCCCCGGTACGCGCTTGACCCGGCGCGGGCCATCGGGCTGGTCCGGGCCGCGGGCGGGGTGAGCGTGCTGGCGCACCCGCGGGCGCGCGGCTGGGAAGTGCCCGACGACGTGATCGCCGGCCTGGCGGCCGCGGGGCTGGCCGGGATCGAGGTGTGGCATCCGGACCAGGACCAGGCCCAGCGGACGGCGCTGCGGGACCTGGCCGCGCGCCTCCACCTGGTCGCCAGCGGGGGCAGCGACGATCACGGGGAGCTCACCGGCCACCGGCTCGGCTCCGATACGATCGCGCCCGACGCGTACGAGCGGCTGGTGTCGCAGGCCACCGGCGCCGCGCCGGCCCGCGGGCGATGACCGCTCGCCGGCCGGGCTGAGAGAGGAAGGCAGGTCGCCATGGAGGCGCGGATCGAGCGGGCCGGAACGACCGTGAACAGCTGGGTCGTCGGCGACGACGAAGAGGTCATCGTCGTCGACCCGGGGCAGGACGCCGCCTCGGTGCTCGCGCTGGTGGGCGAGCGCGAAGTGCTCGCGGTCATCTGCACGCACGGGCACGCGGCGCACACGGGCGCCGCGCTCGAGGTGGCGGCCGGGGACGAGGCGCCGGTGGCGCTGCATCCCGCGGACCGCGTGTACTGGCGGGAAGCGCACCCGAAGGACGATCCGGAGATCGACATGGAGGACGGCGGCATCTTCGAGGTCGCCGACGTCGCGCTGGAAGTGATTCACGCCCCGGGCCACAGCCCGGGCTCGGTCTGCATCTACAGCGAGGATCTCCAGGCGGTGTTCGCCGGCGACGTGCTGTCCGCCGACGGCCCGGTCCCCCACGAGAACGAGTTCCCCGATTTCGCCCGCCAGCTCAGCTCGATCGGCGGGCACGTGCTGACGCTGCCGGGCCCGACCCGGGTGCTGCCCGGACACGGCGATGAGTTCACGGTCTCCATGGCGGAAAAGCGCTTCGACTCCTGGGTGACCGCCGGCCCCGGCTCGCTCGCCGGGGACGGCGGAGACTAGGCGCGCCGGGACCCGGCCGCCCACCCGGGCGCTGAGCCGTCGGGCGCCGGGAATTGTCGGCCGGCCGTGCCAGGATGGGGCCGTGCAGCAACTTGGCTTCGAAGGCATGCCGCGGCGGTTGTACGCGTGCACGCCGACCAGGCTGAGCACCTGGCTGGACTGCCCGCGCCGGTACCGGATGACCTACCTGGACCGGCCGCCGCCGGGCAAGGGGCCTCCGTGGGCGCATAACAGCCTCGGCGCCAGCGTGCACAACGCTCTGGCCGGATGGTGGCGGCTGCCGCGCGCCGGGCGGACCGTCCCGGCCGCCGGTGACCTGCTCGAGAACGGCTGGATCGAAGAGGGCTTCGCCGACCCGGCTCAGTCCGCCCAGTACCGCCGCTGGGCCAGGGGCCTGGTCGAGGCCTACGTGGCCGGCCTGGATCCGGCCTGCGAGCCGCTCGGAGTGGAGCGCACGGTGGCGAGCCGCACCGACCTGATCGCGGTGTCCGGCCGCATCGACCGGCTCGACGAGCGGCGTGGCCCTGACGGCTCCGGCGAGCTCGTGGTGGTGGATTACAAGACCGGCAGGCACGTGCTCACCGTGGACGACGCCCGGACGTCGCTGTCGCTGGCGCTGTACGCGCTCGCGGCGCAGCGGGTGATGCGCAGGCCCTGCCGGCGGGTCGAACTGCATCACCTGCCGACCGGCCGGGTGCTGGCCTGGGAGCACACGGCCGACTCGCTGGCCAGGCAGCTACGCCGGGCCGAGGACATTGCCGCGGAGTGCGCCGCGGCCGACGAGATGTTCCGGGGCGCGCCGCCGGGCGAGCCGTCGCCCGGATCGCCGGGCCGGCCGGACGACCAGGTCGACCAGATCTTCCCGCCGCGCCCCGGCTCGTGGTGCGGCTGGTGCGACTATCGGGCCCGCTGCCCGGACGGCAGCGCGGCCTCCGAACCGCGCCACCCGTGGGACGGGCTCGCGGCGGAAGCCGCGGATAACCGCGTGGTCGGTGTCCCGCCGATCACCACCTGACCGGGACCACGCCGCTCGCTGTCCTCGGCGGTTCTCCAGAACGTCGTAAGCGTGCTGGCCGTGGTCTCGGGAGCCTCCACCGGCGTGGAGTGACCCGCGCCCGGAATGCAGACCCGCTGTGCCCCGAGCCGCCGGGCCATGCGCTCCTGGACGGCCGGGCGCCACGCGTCGTCGTTCTCCCCGTAGAGGACCAGGATGGGCGGACCGCCGAGGCTGGCGAGCTCGGCCGTCCGGTCCGGGCAGGCCAGCAGGTACCGGCCCATGGCCACGAGCCCGGTGGGGCTGTTGCTCATCATCCGCCGGTGCAGGAACGCGATCATGGGTTCGGGAACCCCGTCGGCCCGGGCCTGGGGGCCCAGGTGCTCGTCCCAGATCTGGGCGACGATGGCCCGCAGCAGATGATCCGGCGGAAGGTGGCCGTCGGATGTCCCGGGGCTGTCTTCCGGGCCCGGGCCGCCCGCGCCGCCCGCCGCGGCCACTATCGTCAGCATGCCGCGCAGTATCTTGGCGCGCTCGCCGGTGATGCGACCCGGGCCGGATCCGAGCAGGGTGAGCGAGATGATCCGGGCCGTCCGCGCCAGCGCCACCTCGCGCGCGATGAGCCCGCCCAGCGAGTGCCCGACCAGGTGCACGCCCTGGCCGTCCCCGGCGAGGGCATCGATGATCGCGGTGATGTCGGCGGCCAGCTCATCGGGCGCGTAGCCGCCCGCGCTCGTGGCCCCCGAGCTCTGGTACTGCCCGCGCATGTCGATGGCGACCACCCGGCGACCGGCCGATGCGAGCGGCTGCAGCACCGGGAGGAAATCTTCCTTGCTTCCGGTGAAGCCGGGGATGAGCAGCGCGGGCCGGCGTTCGCATACGCCCGTGGCCGGCTGCGCCTCAAGACCGGCGAACGCGCCCCGCGGGCCGCTGATGGTTACCGGCCGGACCTGGTCGGGCAGATCGAGAGATCTCGGTGTGCTCACGAACTGGCAGCTTACTTAGCGTTGCTGGGCCTTCTCTGCACAGATATCCGGGGCTTGCCGTGGCCGCGGGCAGCGCGCCGTGCCCGCGGGTCAGCCTTCGCCACCGGGGGAGGCCGTCGGGCCGGCCTCCGTGGCCTGGCCCGCGGCGCCGCCTCGGCGGCCGCGGCGCCGCGGCGGCCTGCGCCGCCTGCCCGCGGGCTGGTACCGGCCGCCCTGGTCGGCCTCATCGGTCACGGCGCCGGTGGTCTCGGCCGTCACGGCCAGGTTCCGCCCCGGCTCGCCGGGGCTCTCGCCGATGACCACCCCGGACCGGGACCGGCGGCGGACGCGCTGCTTGCGCTGGCCGGTCTCGCGGCCCCTGGCGGAGTCGCCACGGCCGCCCCGCGTGGATTCGCCGTGGCCGGCCCGCGTGCGGGCGCCGCGGCTGGCCCCGCCCGCCGGTGAGCGGTTGCGGCCGGTCTCCCCGATGTCCTCGAGATCCTCGGCCTCCAGGCCGAGGCGGTCGCGCTTGGCGGCCGGCAGGGTTCCGGTGGCATCCCGCGGGATGGCCAGCGAGCTGTACAGGTGCTCGGACGTCGAATACGTCTCGGCCGGCTCCGGTTGGCCGAGCCCCAGCGCGTCATTGATGAGCTTCCAGCGCTGCAGATCCGCCCAGTCCACGAAGGTCACGGCCACGCCGGTGCGCCCGGCCCGCCCGGTCCGGCCGGTGCGGTGCAGGTAGGCCTTGTCGTCCTCGGGGCACTCGTAGTTGACCACGTGCGTCACGTCGTCAACATCCAGGCCGCGGGCGGCCACGTCGGTCGCGACCAGCACGTCGACCTTGCCGCTCCGGAACGCGCGCATCGCGCGCTCCCGCTGGCCTTGCCCCAGGTCGCCGTGAACCGCAGCCGCGGCAAAGCCGCGCGTGGCCAGCGCGGCGGCCACCTGGTCGCTGGCCCGTTTGGTCCGGCAGAACACGATCGTCAGGCCTCGGCCTTCCGCCTGCAGGACGCGGGCCAGGATCTCGATCTTGTCCATCTGGTGCGCGCGGAGCACGTGCTGCTCGGTGCTCGGCACGTGCGCGGGCTCGTCGTGGTGCTCGGCCCGCACATGAGTGGGCCTGCGCAGGTGGCGCCGCGCCAGCGTGACCACCTCGCCCGGCATGGTGGCCGAGAAGAGCATGGTCTGCCGCTGCGACGGGGTGAGCCGGAGGATCTTCTCGACGTCCGGCAGGAAACCGAGGTCGAGCATCTTGTCGGCCTCGTCGAGCACCAATCCGGTCACCTGGGACAGCTTCAGGTGACCCTGCCGGGCCAGGTCGAGCAGTCGGCCGGGCGTGCCGACCACGAGATCCGCGGTGGCCAGGGCCTCGATCTGCGGCTCATAGGCGCGGCCCCCGTAGACGGTGACCACCCGGGTGCCCAGGCGCGAGCCGGCGATCCGCAGGTCATCCCCGACCTGGATGGCCAGTTCCCTGGTGGGCACGACGACCAGGGAACCGGGTGCTGAACGCTGGCCGTCCGCCGCTTCACCGAGCCGCTGCAGGAGCGGGATGCCGAAGGCGAGCGTCTTGCCCGTTCCCGTTCTGGCCTGCCCGATGAGATCTTGCCCGTCGAGCGCGATCGGCACGGCCAGGGCCTGGATCGGGAAGGCGGCCGTCATCCCGGCGGCCTCCAGGGCAGTGCAGATCGGCTCGGCCACCCCGAGATCACGGAATGTCTTCGTGCCCTCCTCGGGCTGGACCTCGCTGTCGTGAGCCTCGGGCTGGACCTGACCGTCGAGGGTCTCGGGTTGCAGCGGCTCGTTGCTGAACGTGTCAGGCATGCTGCGCTCATCCTCTGGCGCGGCCGGCATGCCCCAGGTATCTGTTGTCAGGACTTCCGCCTCCATCAGCGGCCCGCGGTCCGCGGGGCACGGTTGCGCCCTCGGCGACAGCGGGCAGGTATGCCAACCCCTCCGGCGGGGACCTGCGTGCCGTCTGGGCGGCCCGCGGCCACACACTCGCGGAGAGGAATCAGCGCGACGTCGCCAGGGCGCTTACCGCTCTCGGCAATCGCCGCGCCTTACGTTGTATGTAACGACGAGTAGGGTTACCGCATTCCTGCCGCGGATTGCGGACAGTGTAGCAACACCGAGTGCGCTGGCCACAGAGGCATCGGGGGCCGGCTCCTGTGACAGCTTGTTAGGCTGCGCCCGTGACGCAGAACGGCCCGGACGGCGCCACGGCACCGCACGCGCCGGTCGCGGGCGCCGCGGGGTCGGCGGCTGCGCAGCCGGCCGGTGACCCTCCGCAGGGCGTGATCGACCTGCTCGGCCTGCTCGCCTACGCATTGCTGGTGGCTTTTTTCCGCCTCGTCGAGGACGCAGCGCTCGCCGAGTCGCTGGCTGATAAGGCGGCTCTCGCGGAGATGGCCGTCGCGGAGTTCGGTCACTTCCGGCTGTTGCGGGACCGCATTCAGGAACTGGATGTCGACCCTGACGAGGCGATGCGCCCATTCGTGGCCGCCATAGACGAATTCCATGCCAGAACCGCGCCGTCCGACTGGCTGGAAAGCCTGGTGAAGGCGTACGTCGGAGACGGCATAGCCGCCGATTTCTACCGCACCGTGGCCGAGTTGCTTGACTCCCAGACGCGGGACCTGGTGCTCGAGGTGCTCAAGGACACCGGGCACGCCGGGTTCGCGGTGGCCCGGGTACGCGAGGCCATCGAGACCGACCCCCGGGTAGCGGGAAGGCTGGCGCTGTGGGCCCGGCGGCTGGTCGGCGAGGCGCTCGGACAAGCGCAGCGGGTCGCGGCCGAGCGGGAGGCGCTGGCCAGCCTCCTGGCGGGCGGGGAGGTCAGCCAGCTGGGAGAGATCGGCCGGATGTTCGCACAGCTGACCGACGCGCACGCACGCCGGATGGCGGCGCTAGGCCTGAGCGACTAGCGCTTTTCCTGGGGGTACCGGTTGGCCGGGTAACCCCGGTGATCGAACCCACATCCGGCCGCGTTTACCGTTGCGCTAAATCCCGGTAAACCAGTATATGCCCGGGCAAGATTCTGCGAGCCTGGCGATGCCGTCCGGTTAGGTCGGCGAGATGATCAGCTTAACGTCCGCAGCCTCGTCCCGTATGCCTCTATGCGGACATTTCCGTATGCGAAGACCACGATCGCCCGGCTTCCCGGCGAACACCCCGGGCACGGGGCGGGAAATGCGCCGGGACTGGCGACTCGACATATTAGCGCGCCGGGACCAGAGAAGGGCGGTCCGGTAAATGGCTTTCCGTGACAATCCGGCTCTGTCCGAAAATCCGGTGCTCGCGTGTTCTCCTGGCGCGATCTGGCCGCCGCCATAAGCGGGCCAAATGTTTTCCTGGCAGGTTCAAGTTCCGGATCGGGCCGGTTATCCAGGCACGGTTTCCCGAGATAATCGGCACGGCGGTAATCGGGCCCGGCGAGGGCCCGGTCAGAGGGTGTTGCCGAACCCGATGCGGCGGGTTTCGGCGCCGCCAATCTCCAGGTAGGCAATCTTGTCCGCTGGAACCAGGACCCTGCCGCCCTTGTCATCGTTCAGGATGAAGACGCCGTCGTCGGCCACCGCGGCCGCCAGGAGGCGTTCTACCTCCTCGGACGATGACTTGGTCTCCACGACTAGCTCTCGCGGCACGGACTGAATCCCGATCTTGACTTCCACGGCGCTCCTCTCCGCCACCGAGGCTAGCTCGCGGCCGGGCCGGGTGGGTCCCAGGACCGGTCGCTGCGGGTACGCCGCGAGCGAAAAGCGACGTCAGCGGCGGCGCGGCGGGAGCCGGCGTCAACGGGTGCGCGGCTCGCGGCCGGCGCGGACCGGGGCGGGGGAGGCGCCGGTATCAGCTGGTCCGGGGCCAGCCGCTGATCCCGCGCCAGGCGAGCCTGGCGAGCAGCTGCTCGGCGGCGTCCTTGGGTATCGCCTTGTCGGTGCTCAGCCAGTACCTGGAACTGACCTGGGCCATGCCGACCAGGGCCATGCCCAGCAAGCGCGCCTCGTCGTCCCGCAGTCCCGCGTCCTCGCGGATGAACTGGCTGATCATCTCGGCGCAGTCGCGCATGGTGCGGTCCAGCCGCTCCCGCACCGCGGGCTCGTTGCTCAGGTCAGACTCGAACACCAGCCGGAACGCCTCGCCTGAGCTGCTCACGAAGTCGAAGAACGCCTGGAAGGTGGCGGGTACTCGCTGCTTGTTGTCGGTGGTCGAGGAGAGGGCCTCGCGCACGATCCCGACCAGTTCCTGCGCGCTCTCGTCGAGCAGCGCGAGATACAGCTCCAGCTTGCCGGGGAAGTGCTGGTACAGCACGGGCTTGCTGACCCCGGCCCGCTCGGCGATCTCATCCATGGCGGCCGCGTGGTATCCCTGCGCTACGAATACCTCCTGCGCCGCGCCGAGCAACTGCCGTCGCCGGGCCGGCCGCGGCAGCCGGGTGGTGGCCGGCCCGTGCGACCTAGCCTGCGGCGATGCGGTCACGATTCTCTCCGGATGTGTGATGTCACTGTGTGTGCTGCTGCGCCCCGTGCAATCTTACGGGCTCAGCGTCAGTCCTCACGGGCTCGGCGGTAGTCGTCTTCGTCGAGACTCAGAGCGCGCTCTTGTTCCGCCGCATCGGCCTCATCTACTTCCAGTGGCAAGTCATGTGGCAGATTGCTTTGGTCTAGCTCCGCTCCGTTAGGGATGACGTCCTGGTCCTGCTCCACGGCATCCTCCACGGGCCGCTCAAGGCCCATGTCACTCATGCATGCCTCCTTGTCTGGTGGGCGCTTCGAACATCTTGTCGATAAGAAATTTCGGCGGCGCTGTGTAGTATCAGTACCCGATCTCGCGGGGTAGGGAGACAGCATGCGCAGCATGTGGAAGGGCGCGATTTCCTTCGGCCTGGTCATGATCCCCGTGAAACTCTACGCCGCGACGGAGCAGAAGGATATTGCCTTCCGGCAGGTTCACCGGGTCGATGGCGGCCGGGTCAGGTTCCGCCGTGTCTGCTCGATCGACGGGGAAGAGGTCCCCTACGAGGACGTGGCCAAGGGCTACGAGCTGCCGACCGGCGAGATGGTGGTGCTCACCGACGAGGACATGGCCGAGCTGCCCCTGCCGACGACCAGAAGCATCGAGGTCCTGCACTTCCTGCCCGAGGAGCAGCTCGACCCGATCCTGCTCAACCGCAGCTATTACGTGGAGCCGGACGCGACGGGAGCGCGGGCCTACGTGCTGCTGCGCGACTCGCTCGACCGCTCGGGCAAGGTGGCCCTGGCCCAGGTGGCGCTGCGGCAGCGGGAGTCGCTGGCCACGCTGCGTCCGCGGGACGGCGTCCTGGTGCTCGAGACCCTGCTCTGGCCGGACGAGGTGCGCGTTCCCGACTTCAAGTTCCTTGACGATGACGTGGAGGTGCGATCACAGGAGCTGCAGATGGCGGCCTCCCTCATCGAGTCGATGACCGTGGACTTCGACCCTGACGAGTACCACGACCACTACCGCGAGGCGCTGCAGGAACTGGTGGACGCCAAGGTCGAGGGCCGCGAGATAGTCCAGCCCGAGGGCCCGAGCGAGCCGGCCGAGCTGACCAGCCTCGCGGACGCGCTCAAGGCCAGCCTGGACGCCGCCCGAGGCGGAACCCGCCAGGCCGGGGAGGTCACGACCGCGGTGTCCCCCCGGGCCATCGCGGGCGGCACAAAGAAGTCGCGTCCCGCCGCGAAGGGCAGCGCGGCCAAGAGCTCCGGGGCCAGCAGCGGGGCCAGCCGGGCCGGGGCCAGCCGGGCCAAGAGCGGCAAGGCCAGGACCGCTGAGACCGGAAGCGGAGCGGCGGCGGACGCCGAGGAGAAGGCGGGAGCCTCGAAGCCGGCCGCGGCCAAGGATGCCCAGCGACCGGCGGCCAAGCGCTCGGCCAAGAGCGCGGATGCCGCAGCGACGCAGTCAAAGACCCGGCGTCGGGCCAGCTAAAGGGGTTTGCCCGGGTTACCTGACCGGCACTCTGGCGGCCCTGGCCCGGGCGGCGCCGGCCGCAGCGGCAGGTATTGTCTTCGTTCATGACCGATCCGATCGCTCCGTGGCCCGGCCAGCTCGTGGCCGTGGGCGCGGGCGAGGTGTTCGTGCGCAGCGCGCCGGCGCCGGAGGGCGCCGAGCCCGCGCTCTTCGTGCACGGACTCGGCGGGTCGGCAACGAACTGGACCGACCTGATGGACCTGCTGCGACGGCCTCCCGCCGACCGCCCGGACGAGGCCCTGGCCTGCGAGGCCCTGGATCTCCCGGGATTTGGCTTCTCGCCGGTCCTCGCGGGCGGTGCCCGCCCCGGCGGCGTGTACTCCGTCGATGACATGGTCCGCGCCGTCTGCGACCTGATCGATACGCGCGGGTACTGGCCGGTGCACCTGGTCGGCAACTCGATGGGCGGGGCCGTCTGCGTCCGGGTGGCCGCGCGGCGGCCGGACCTGGTGCGGACCCTCACCCTGATCGCCCCCGCCCTGCCGGACCTGCGGCCGCGCCTGCTCCCGATGCGGCTGACGGTGCTGTGCGTGCCGCGGGTCGGTCCCTGGCTGCTGAACCGGGTGCAGCAGCGGATCTCGGCCGCCGACCGGACCGCGGTCTCGATCCGGGATGTGTACGCCGATCCGACCCTGGTGCACCCGAAGCGCCTGGCCGAGGAGACCGCCGAACTCGTCCGCCGGGACGGGCTGGGGTACGCCGGCGAGGTGCTGCTCGCCGCCGGCCGCGGGCTGGTCGCCGAGTACGTCCGGCGCGGCCCGCGCTCGCTGTGGCGCGACGCGGTCCGGGTGACCGCGCCGACCCTGGTCATCTACGGCAGCCATGACCGGCTGGTCCGGCCGGCCATGGCCGCGCCTGCGGCGCGCGCGTTCCGCCGCGGGCGCGCGGTCGTGCTGTCGCGGACCGGGCACGTGGCGATGATGGAGCATCCCGGCCTGGTGGCGAAGGAGATGCGGGAACTGTTCGCCAGCGCCCGGCGCGCCGCCTTGACCCCGGCCCCGGCCGGCGGCGACGCCGCCCGTCCCTGAGCCACGAGGACGTGACGGCCAGGTGACCCGCTGACCCGGCCCGGGACCGAGGCACTGATCACCGCGCCGCGGGTGATAACGGCCGAGGCCGGACGCGTGATCCTCGAGCCCGGCTACGTGTCGGTGGCCGCGGGACGGGTGACAGCGGTCGCGCCGGGACGGCCGCCGCGAGCTCCCGACATCGCGCTGCCGGACGGGATCCTGCTGCCGGGACTCGTGGATCTACAGGTCAACGGCTACTTCGGCGAAGAATTCCGGGTCGCGGACGCCGACGGCTGGGCCAGGGTCGTGACCCGGCTCCCGCAGACCGGCGTGACGGCCCTGCTGCCCACCTTCGTCACGGCGCCGCCCGGGGCGCTCGGCGCGGCGTTGCGGGCCGCGTCGGCGCTGATCGCGGCCCTGCCGACCGGGGCGGCCCGGGTGCTCGGCGTGCACGCGGAGGGCCCGTTCATCTCGCCCGCCCGCAAGGGCGCGCACCACGAGGCCTGGATCACCGACCCGACGCCCGCCGCCGTGGACGAACTGCTCGCGGCCGGCCAGGGCGTGCTCCGGCTGGTCACCCTGGCGCCGGAACGCGACGGCGCCCTGGCCGCCATCGACCGGCTGACCGAAGCCGGCGTCCTGGTCAGCGTGGGCCACAGCGACGCGACGGCCCGGCAGGTGGCCGCGGCGGCTGACCACGGCGCCCGGATGGTGACGCACCTGTTCAACGCGCAGCGCCCGCTGCACCACCGCGAGCCGGGAGTGGTCGGCCAGGCGCTGACCGACCAGCGCCTCACCAGCGGCCTGATCGCGGATCTGCACCACGTGTCCCCGCAGGTGTGCGTTATGGCGTTTCGTGCGGCGCCCGGCCGGATCTGCGCGGTCACGGACGCGGCGGCCTGTGCCGGGATGCCCCCCGGCCGCTACCTGCTGGGCGGCGAGCCGATCGAGCTGCCGGCGGGGGACGGGCAGCCTCCGGTGCGCGACGACGGCACCCTGGCCGGCTCGGCGCTGCGGATGGACATCGGGGTGGCGAACCTGGTGGCGGCCGGGATCGGGCTGGCCGAGGCCGTCGCCGCGGCCAGCCGCGTGCCCGCCGACCTGATCGGCCGGCCGGACCTCGGCCGGATCGCGCCGGGCGCGGCCGCGGACCTGGTCTGGCTGGGTGATGACCTGCGTACGCGAGCCACGTGGATCGGTGGTGAACTGGTGTACTCGCAGGCGGGACGGCCGGGATGGCCGGCCAGGGCGGAGGGAGGGTCCGGATGAGCGGCACCGGGACCACGCGCATGCGGGCCGAGATCGCCGAGCAGCCCGCGGCGCTGCGGGCCACGATCGGCGCGCTGCTGCCCCGCACGGACGAGGCGGCGGCGCTGGCCCGCGACACCCGCCAGGTTCTGCTGATCGCGCGGGGGACCTCGGACAACGCCGCGGTCTACGGCAGCTACCTGATTCAGGCGCACGCGGGACGGCTGGCCACCCTGGCCGCGCCGTCGATCGCCACCGCCTACCGGAGCCGGATGGACCTGTCCGGGGTGCTCGCGGTGGCGCTGTCCCAGTCGGGGCAGACCGAGGAGATCGTGGACACCCTGGCCTGGGCGCGCGACTGCGGCGCCCGCGCGCTGGCCATCACCAACGGCGCCGGGTCCCCGCTCGAGCAGGCCGCGGAGGTCGCGTTCGTGACCCAGGCGGGAACCGAGCGCGCCGTCCCGGCCACCAAGACGTTCACCACGCAACTCGCCGCGCTGGCCGTCCTGGCCATCGCGCTCGGAGCCGACCTGGACCCCGGCGAGCTGCGGGCGGTCCCGGACGAGATCGAGGCCCTGCTGGCCCGGCCCGCCGACATCGAACCGCTGGTGAGCGAGCTCGCGGCGGACAACGGCGTCGTCGTCTCCGGGCGCGGGCTGGCCTACGCGGCCGCGCTGGAGCTGGCGCTCAAGCTCACGGAGGCGTGCTACGTGCACGCGATCGGGCTGTCCTACGCGGACCTGCTGCACGGCCCGATCGCCGTGGTCGACCGCCGGACGCCCGCCATACTCCTGGCGGCCGACTCGGGCCCGACCCTGGACGGCACGGTGGACCTGGCCCGCCGGGTCACCGGCGCCGGGGCACGGGCCTACGGGATCGGCGGCGGCGACCGCCTGGCCGCCGCGTGCACGCGCGCGCTGCCCGGCCCGCGGCTGCCGGAGTGGCTGGCGCCGATGGGGCTGATCGTGCCCGGCCAGCTGCTGACCGAGGCGCTCGCGCGCAAGCTCGGGCTCGACCCGGACCGCCCCCGCGGCCTGAGCAAGGTCACCCAGACCACGTGACAGAGGATCCATAACGGGCCGCCGCGCGCCGGGCCCGGCCGCGTGGTCCTCAGGAGTCCCGGCACACCTTGTGCTGCGCGGCCTGAGCGCGCGGGCGCATCACCACCAGGTCGATGTTGACGTGCGCCGGCCTGGTCACGGTCCAGGCGATGACGTCGGCGACGTCCTCGCCGGTCAGCGGCTCCGCGACCCCGGCGTAGACGGCCGCGGCCTTCGCCGCGTCGCCGTGGAACCGGTTGAGCGCGAACTCGTCGGTCTTCACCATGCCCGGAGCGATCTCGATGACCCGGACCGGCTGGCCGCACAGCTCCAGCCGCAGCGTGGCCGCGATCGCGTGCTCCGCGTGCTTGGCGGCGACGTAACCGCCGCCGCCCTCGTAGGCGACGAAGCCGGCGGTGGAGGACAGCACCACGATCGTGCCGTCCCCGCTCGCCACGAGCTTGGGCAGCAGCGCCTGCGTCGTGTGCAGCGTGCCGATGACGTTGACCTCGAACATGGTCTGCCAGTCCGCCGCGGACGAGTCCTCGACGGTGTCCGCGCCGATGGCGCCGCCCGCGTTGGCGACCAGGACATCGCAGCGGTCCAGGGATCCGGCCAGCGCGTCGACGCCGGCGCGGTCGGTGACGTCCAGCCGGCGCACGTCAGCCTGCCCGCCGCGCTCCCTGACCCGCTGCGCGACGGCCTCGAGGCGGTCGGTCCGGCGGGCGGCGAGCACCACGCGGTAGCCGGCCTCGGCCAGCCTGACCGCGGTGGCCGCTCCGATCCCGCTGCTTGCTCCGGTGATCACGGCGGTTCGCTGCATCCTGAAATTCTGCCAGCCGCGGGTGAGCGGACCTCAGCCTAGGGTGAACCCGGCGGTGTCCGGCGGGCCGGGCTCAAAGATGCCGTAGCGCCTCGGCGGCATCGCGCTCAATGCTCCCGTAACCGTGCGCCATCGCGCTGGCGTATGCCCGCGTGAGAAGCCCGCCCGCCCGCTCTGCGTCGCCCGGTGCATCGCGCTCGGCCAGCATCGTCCCCCACCAGAGGTCGGTCTGTGCGGCGAAACAACGGGCGGCGGCGCGCTCGCAGAAGTCGGCGGACCTGGTGAAGTAGGCTTCAGCCTCGTCGTACCGGCCGAGCACGGCGCAGAGCCCGCCGAGGTAGAGGCTGACCGGGCCTTCGGTCCCGAGGTCGATGTACGCCAGCTGATCGGCCCACGGAGCCAGCCGGTCGAAGATCGGCCCGGCGTACTGCGGGTCTCGGCAGACGATGGCGACCTCGGCCCAGCCGACCATCCCGACCAGCCACAGGAAATCCAGGGGAGGGTCGAAGCCGGACCGGGCGAACTCATCCAGGAGCCGGCGCGCGTCGTCGATCTTGCCTGCCTGGACGTGAGCCCGGGCCAGGTTGCCAACCATCGCGGGAAGCCCAGGATTCTCTCGCGCGGTCTGGGCAATGAGCTCGGCGATGTCGCCGAGCGTCCCGCGACGCGCGCATATTCCGAGAACCTCGCCGTTGAAGTAGAGCTCGACGTCAGGTTCCCCGGCGTTCGAGCCGATGGTGAAGGCCTCAGCCGCGAGCAGTTCCGCCCGCTCGATGTCCCCGGCGAGCAGCGCCCGGGCCACGAGCTCGTTGCTCACCACCCACCTCACGCCCGGCAGGTCGACCTGGTCGGCCACCAGCCGGGCCCGTTCCAGGCAGCGGTCCATCTCCTCGATGTCACCGGCCCAGGCGGCAATGGACGCGCGCCGGGCCAGCGCCCAGCACAGCTGGACTGGGTCGCCGAGCCGCTCGGCCCGGGCCAACGCGTCCGCGGTCCGGGCCAGCGACGGCCCGAGTTGTGGCGGCACCCGGAGCGGGAGGGTGAGCAGGTTGAGCACCCGGACGATCACCGCGTCGCGGCCGGAAGACTCCGCGATCGCCAGGGCCTCCTCGGCTAGGGCGAGCCGGCGGTCGAGCGGGCTGCCGTAGGTGAGTTCCTGGCACAGCAAGGCCAGCACCAGAGCCCGGTCGGGGTGATCAGCCGGCAGGCTCGCGAGGGCCGTCTCCAGTACCTCGACATTGGCGGCGTTGGCCGTGCCCACGGTGCTGTAGAACCCCCGGTCACCGGCCAACGCCGCGCGCACAAGGCGGTCGGTCTCGCCGAGTACGGCGGCCCGGCGGGCCGCCCCTAGGAGCGTGTCACGGTAGGCCGGGTCGCCCGTCTGCCGCTGGGCGGTGCCGAGCCCCACGGTCAAGTCGAGAGACAGGATCGGGTCCGGGTCCGCGGCCCTCCCGGACAAGGCCAGGGCTTGGGCGTAGTAGCGCAGGGCGTCCTGCGGGGCCAGGGCTTCGAGCGCGGCGTCGGCCGCCTCCCGGGAGTAGCGGATGGCCTTGGCCAGCCCGCCCGGCTGGGTGGCGCTGGACCAGTGCCGGGCCAGTTCCCCGACCCGGGTCCCGGGGTGATCTCCGCACAGCATCTCGAGGGCCCCGGCTACCTGCCGGTGGGCACGGGCCCGGCGGGTCGGGCCCAGGTCCTCGTAGAGGGTGTGTTGGATCAGGGCGTGCGCGAAGCTGTAGCGCCCGGCCACGCCGGGCAGCTCGCGCACCAGCGCCACCGCCGCGGCTGCGTCGAGCACGTCGATGAGCTCATCCTCCGAGGTCGCGGTGGCCAGGGCCAGGAGGTCGAGATCGAAGTCCCGGCCGATCACGGCCGCGACCGACAGCGCCCGCGCGGCGTCCTGGCCCAGCCGCGCCACCCTGGCGCCGATCACCACGCGCACGCTCTCGGGCAGGGCCATCTGCTCCAGGGCGCCAGCCGCCGCCCACCGGCCCGTGGCGTCCCGGTAGATGGCCCTGGTCTCCGATAGGTGGCGCAGCATCTCGCTCACGAAGAACGGGTTGCCGTCGGTCTCGCGGTGCACCGCGTGGGCGAGGCTCATCCCGGCGTCATCGAGGGTGTACCCGGCCGCGGCCTCCAGCAGCGCCACCACCTCGGCGTCATCGAGCCCGGCGAGCTCGATCCGGGAGAGCCGACCCTGCCGGTGCAGGGCGGCCAGCGCCTCGGTGAGCGGGTGCGAGCCGCCCAGGCCAGCGTCGCGATAGGTCCCGATGACCAGCACCCGCGTCACCTGCCCGGACGTGGCCAGATGGCGGAGCATCAGCAGGCTCCCCTGGTCGGCCCACTGCAGGTCGTCGAGCACGAGGACGACCGGCCGCGAGCGCGACAGCGCGGCCAGCAGCCCCACCACGGCCGCGAACAGGAGGTAACGCTCGGTGTCGGGATCGGTGGCCTTGGACGGCGGCAGCCCGGGGATCCGGTCCGCCAGCGCGGGCACCAGGCGGGTCAGCTCGGCTCCGTGCTGATCCGCGCAGGCGCGCAGTTGCCGCTCGTCGGCATGCGCGACGAAGTGCATCAGCGCCTCAGCGAAGAGCTGATAAGGCGTGGCGAGATCCTCTTCGCAGTGTCCGAACAACACGCAGCATCCCTCGCCGAACGCGGCCCGCGCCGCCTCGGCTGCCAGCGTGGTCTTGCCCAGCCCGGCCTCGCCCGATATGAGCAGCGTCTCGCATCCACCGCCGCCCGCGACGCGCCTGCGGGCGGCCGCGATCGTCGAGATCTCGGTCCGCCGTCCTACCACGCCGGTCGGCGGGCGCGTGCCCAGCCGGGCCGGCAACGGCACGCCCGCGGCGCCCTCGCCCGCGGTCCCCCCGCCCGCGGCGTCCCCGGCTATCCCGGCAGTCACGGCATCGGGTGCGGGGAGCGGCACGTCGACCAGGCCCGGCGCGCGGAGCTGGTAGATCTCCTCCTCCCGGGCCAGGCCCTTCAGGGCCCGCCGGCCCACGTGGCACAGGTCCGCGTCCGCCGGCAGGCGGTCCATCGCCAGCTGGGCCGTGGCCTGGGAGAGAAGTACCTCGGACCCGCGCGCCAGGGCCCGGATCCGGGCCGTCCGGCTCACCGCCGCGCCGAAATAGTCACCTCCGCGCACCTCGGCCTCGCCGGTGTGCAGGCCCGCGCGCACCCGGAGCTGGATGCCCTCGGCCCACGGCTCGACCTGGAGCGCCCGCTGGACCGCGAGCGCCGCGGCGACGGCGTCGGTGGGCCGGGCGAAAACCGACAGCGTGCTGTCACCCTCGCCCTGGGACCGGGGCTGACGGCCGTCGCGCGCCTCGACGCAGTCCGCCACGATTTCGTGATGGCGGGCGATGACCGAGGCCATGACCCGCGGATGCGCCTCCCACAGGGCAGTCGAGCCCTCGATGTCGGTGAGCAGGAACGTCACCGTGCCGGCGGGCAGATCAGCCGACTGCCACGCCCGCATGCGCTCGACCAGGACGCCCGGCGGGCCGGGACCGGGCGCCGTGTCCAGGTCCAGGGCCCGGCGCAGGATCCGGCCCAGGTGCTTGGCCGCGTCCGGGTCGACCCCCGCCCACATCGGGGCGTCCGGTCCGGCGTCGGACGGCGCGGCGGGCCGGGATCCGGTAAGCAGCTGCACGGCCGTCGCGGCGAACCCCGCTACGTCCGCGGCCACGTCCCTGTCCGTCGCGGCCCGCGAGCTCATGCCCGTGAGCATCAGTAGCACGGCCCCGGCTGCGCTGATCATGACCTGCTCGGGCCGGACGTCCCCGTGGACGACCGGCGGTTGCTGCCGGTGCAGGTGATCCACGGCCGCCGCGAGCTGCTCCAGGTACCCCAGCACCGCAGAGACCGGCAGCCCCGGCTCGCCCTGGCTGGCCAGCCACGCCGCCAGCGTCTGCCCCTCGGCCCGGTCCATGACGACCACGTACCGGTCGCCGGCGAAGAACGCGTCCCGGACAATCGAGACGTTCGGATGCGGAGGCAGGGACATGAGCACGCGGGTCTGCGCCGTCAGCGCGTCGCGGCTGGCGCCGGCCGCCGCGGCCCGCACGAGCAGGGCCACGGGGCGCGCGTGAAAGGAGTCGATCGCGTCGACCAGCTCGCCGTCCGGCGCCTTGACGGGACCGACTGGCACGTATCGCTCGCCGAAGACACTCATGTGCTCAGGGGGAGTGTACGAAGTCCTGCTCAGCCGGTGCCAGCGCCGGGCTCGGCGCTGACCTGGCGGACCAGCTCGATGAGCTGGGCCAGGATGTCGAGGCGGGCGTCGTGGTCGCCACCGAGCTTGGCCTGCAGGGTGGTGACGCCCGCGTCGCGGTAGAGCCGCAGCCGTTCAGTGACCATGGTCGGCGTCCCGAGCAGGTTGGTCGCGCGGCCGAGCTCGGCCGGTACCCGGGCGGCGGCCTCGTCCCGCCGCCCGGACAGCCACAACGACTGCACGGCCCGCACGTCATCGCCGAAGCCCTGCCGGGTCAGCGCGTCGTTGTAGAAGTTCCGGTCCGGGGCGCCCATCGCGCCGATCGTGAAGGCGTAGCCGCCGGCATGCCTGCGGGCCGCCTCGTCCGCGTCGTCGGTGAACTCCACCGCGACCGGGATGACCAGGTCCAGCTCGGCGAGCTGTCGCCCGGCCGCGGCCGCGCCCGCCGCCAGGTGATCGGTGAAGACCTCGGCGTGTTCCGGCATGAACGTGTTGCCGATCCAGCCATCGGCCAGGGCGCCGGTCAGCTCCAGGTTGCGCGGGCCGAGCGCGGCCACGTAGATGGGTACCGGCGTCGGCGCCAGCGCCGACCGCAGCGGACGGCCGGGCCCGTCCGGCAGCGGCAGCTGGTAGACGCGGCCGTCGTAACGGAGCCGGTCACCGCGCGCGATGGTCCGGACGATCTCGATCGTCTCGCGGGTCGCGGTCAGCGGGGCACCGAAGCGTACCCCGTGCCAGCCCTCCATCACCTGCGGGCCGCTGACGCCGAGCCCGAGCAGGAATCGCCCGCCGGACAGCAGCTGGAGCGACATCGCGGACATGGCCACCATGGCCGGTGACCTGGCGCCGAGCTGCGCGATCGACGAGCCGAGCCTGATGCTGGTGGTCTGGCCCGCCAGGTAGGCCAGCGGGGTCAGCGCGTCCTGGCCCCAGGTCTCCGGCACCCACACCGAGGTGACGCCCAGCCGCTCGGCGTCGCGCACGAAGGAGGCGTCCCGCGGGCCCGAGACCAGCGTAGTCATCCCTACCTGCATGCTCGTGCCCTCCAGGTGGCGGCCCGGCGCCCGGCGCCGGGCCTACGCTTTGACGTCCTTCCCGCCGTGAACGGCGGGGATTCCTGCCGTGTCGCTCATGCGGCACCTCGGTGGGTTCCTGCTTCGCCGGGGGCTGCCGCCATGGCTGGTGGTCTGATGCTCCCTCCACAGGCGTTTAGCCTGTCGGCCCGCCCGGCCGCCAGGATGTTCCGCGCCGCGTTGACGTCCCGATCGTGGATCGCTCCGCATGTGACGCACTGCCAGGCGCGGACGCTGAGAGGCTTGGGCCCGTCGTTCGCCCCGCACGCTGAACACAGTTGAGATGTGGGTACGAAGCGCCCGATCTGGTGGAACTTGCGGCCGTAGTGCCCGGCCTTCTCGCCGATCAGCCGCAGCAGCTGGCCCCACCCGGCGTCATGCACCGACCGGGCCAGCCTGGTCCGAGCAAGCCCGGTGATCGACAGGTCCTCGGCGTAGACCGCTTGGTTGTCGCGGACCAGCCGAAGAGCCGTCTTGTGCGCATGATCGCGCCGGGCCTCCCGCACCTTGCGGTGCGCCACCGCTACCCGGCGGCGTGCCTTGGCCCGGTTCGCCGAGCCCTTCTGCTTACGCGCCAGCGACCGCTGCGCCCTGGCCAGCTGGCGCTGCTTGGAGCGCAAGAACCTCGGGTTGGCGATGATCTCCCCGTCTGAGGTGACCGCCAGCCGGTCCAGGCCCACGTCAATGCCCACCTCGCGGCCGCAGGCCGGTAACGGGGCGGGCGCGCGCTCGACCACGAACGACGCGTAGTAGCGGCCGTCCGGCTCGCCGATCACGGTGACCGACGAGGGCATCGCCGGCAATGCTCGCGACCAGCGGACCCGTACCTCGCCGACCTTCGCCACATACAACCGCTCACCCCGCAGGGCGAACCCGTTGCTGGTCAGCCGAATCGACTGACGGCCATGCTTGCGGCGGAAGACCGGATGGCCGATCTTGCGGCCTTTGCGCTGGCCGGACATCGAGTCGTGCCAGTTCCGGTAGGCCCGCCGCGCGTCCTGGCACGCCTGCACCAGCACCACCGACGCCACCTCGGCCAGCCACGCCCGCTCCGGGGCGCGTTTTGCCAGCGTGACCACCCGGCGCTGCACCCCCGTGTCGCTGATCTTCTCCCCGCGGGCATGGCACTCGTCGCGCAGCCGCACGCAGTCGTTGTACACCACCCGGGCGCAGCCGAACGCCCGCGCCAGGGCCTGACGCTGCCCGGGCGAGGGATAGATACGGTACCGGTAGCGAACCTGCATGACAGAAACCTAGCCCCGGCCTCTGACAGCCCGGCCAGGCTAACCCCGCCCTGAACGACGGAGCCTGCGCCCGGCATCCGCGCCACGGTCGGTCAAGGAGGTCAAGGTGCCAGATCAGCCGGAGCTCCGATACCGCGACTGCCCCACCACTCAGGCCGAGCTGCTGATCGCCGCGCCCGCCCCGGTGGTCTGGGCGCTGGTCTGCGATATCCAGCTGCCCGCCCGGTTCAGTAGCGAGTTCGACGGCGGCGCGTGGCTGGACGGCGCCACCCGCCCGGCGCCCGGCGCCCGGTTCACCGGCCGCAACCACCACCCGGCCGTCGGCCGCTGGCAGACCACCTCGACGATCTGCGAGTACCAGCCCGAGCAGGTGCTGGGCTGGGCCGTCGACGACCCCGGCCAGCCGGCCGCCCGGTGGCGCTTCACCCTGACCGCGGAAGCCGGAGGCACCAGGCTCACCCAGTGGATGCAGATCGGGCCCGCGCCAAGCGGCATCAGCGCGGCCATCGAGGCGAGGCCGGACAAGGAGTCCGCGATCTTGCGCCGTCGGCTGGCCGAGCACCGGGCCAACATGACGGCGACGCTGGCGGGCATCAAGGAGCTGGCCGAGGCCCGGGCCCAGGACTGAGGGGCGGCGCGGCCGTACTACTCGCTGCGCAGGACCAGCGCGGGCCTGATCCGGTCAGCCGGTCGGCCGTGGCGCGGCTGGCGTCAGGCGGTCAGGCGACCCGGCGCCAGCCCAGTTCCTCGGCCTTCCAGCGGGCTATGGCCCGGTGCTGGCTGACCAGTTTGACCTCCCGCAGCCGCGGGCCGTGGCGCTGTATCGCCCGCTCGGCCCCGATCATCCCCCTGACCGGGGAGGGCTGAGGGATCTCGTCCTTGGCCCCGGACTGCTCGACCAGGATGAGATAGGCTCGCGGCACATCCTCGACCGTGTCATCAGGGTTCCTGTCCATACCGGTTAAGACTCCGGACGGCTCCCGGTCATTCCGCCGTCCGGTATGGCCTGCGACACACCTCGGGGCGCGGCCAGACGCCTAGCGGCCGAGGTACCGACCCGCGAGGCCCGGGGGCGCGCAGGCCAGCCAGCCGTCGGTGACCGCGTCGCGCAGTGCCTTCGCTGAGACGATCCGCAACTGGATGAGCACGGCGGAGTACCCGTCGAAGTGCGGGATCGTAAAGAAGGCGTCCGGCTGCGCGGCGAGCACGGCCTCCTTCTCGCCGAGATCCTCGACGCGGACCGCGAGGATAGGCCCGTCGGGCGGGGTTTGCTCGCCGAACCGCTTCAGGTCTGCCTTACTGAACGGCCGCTCCCACGCGAAGGCCTTGCCCGCGACGTACCACGTCCGGTTGCCGTGACGTTCACTCTCGGTGACCTCGGGCAGATCCCGGGCCATCGAGGCCACGTCGTCGAGGCTCGCCATGCCCGTACCGTACTGAATACGTTGACCGCCGGGGGTCCCTGCGGCAGGCTGGCCCCAGACGAGATCACCTGGGGGCATCATGGCTTGGCGGCTGGATGGTACGTACTTCGAATCATGCTCCTGCGACGCGGTCTGCCCGTGTACCTGGTCGGCGTTCACCGCCAAGGCGACGCTCGACCGCTGCCGGGCGCTGCTCGCTTATCACATCGATTCGGGCGACGTCGACGGCGTAGACGTCGGCGGCCTGAGCTTCGCCCTGTTCCTGGACACGCCGCCGGTCATGAGCGACGGCAACTGGAGAGTCGGCGTCTACCTGGACGACGACGCCTCCGATGCCCAGACCGAGCAACTCGGCGCGGTCCTGTCCGGGCAGCGCGGCGGGCCGCCGGCCATGCTCGGGCCGCTGATCGGCGAGATACTCGGCGTGGAGAAGGCGCGCATCACCTTTAGCGAGGACGGCCGCGGACATCACGTCAGGATCGGCGACGCCATCGACGTGGGCGTCGAGGACTTCGTGGCGATAGAAGGTCAGGATCCGGTCCGGCTGACGAACGTGTTCCACCCATCGAACACGACGCTGACGGTCGCGCCGGCCCGGGCCGCGCGCCTGTCGACGTTCGGGCTCGACTGGGGTCGTGAGGGCCAGAGCGGCTTCTCCGCGCCCTTCTCCTGGGCCGGGTGAGCGGCTCAGCCGGGCTCGCCGGGCCGCGCCCAGGCCTGGCCGCCCGCGAGGTGGCCGTGCTCCTGATCCTGGCCGCCGGGGCCTGGGCGGCGACCGTGACCATCGCCCGCGGGATGTCCGGGATGACGGGCACGATGGGGCTCGGCCTGGCCGCCTTCGTGGCCATCTGGACGCTGATGATGGCCGCCATGATGCTGCCGTCGGTGGCACCGACCGCCACTCTGTACGCCAGGACCGTGCAGAGCCGCCGGACGGTGCGGCTGGCCGGGATGGTGGCGGGCTATCTCGCGGTGTGGGCGGTGGCTGGCCTGCCCGCTTACGGGCTGGCGTGGATGACCGGCTCGCTGACCGGCCAGCATCCGAGCGTGGCGCACGTCCTGGCCATCGTGACCTTCGCCGTCGTCGGCGCGTACCAGCTGAGCCCGCTGAAGGACCGCTGCCTGGCGCACTGCCGGTCCCCGCTCGCACTGCTGCTGCACTACGGGTCCTACCGGGGCCGGTTCCGTGACCTTCGCGTCGGCCTTCACCACGGCGGATACTGCCTGGGCTGCTGCTGGGGCCTGATGGTGATCCTCATCGCGGTCGGCGTCATGAACCTCGTGGCCATGGTCGGCCTAGCCGCCCTGGTGCTGGTCGAGAAGACCTGGCGGTGGGGCGTGGCCGCAGGCCGGATCGCGGGCGTTGCGCTGCTGGCCCTCGCGGTCGCCGCGATCTGGCTGCCGTGGCTGGCCCCCGGCCTGCACGCCACCCCACCGATGATGATGTCCTGACCCGGGCCGCAGTCAGTCCAGCGGTGCCCCGACGCGTTCCCTGACCTCCTGCACGGCCCAGTTGTTGCCATCGGGATCGTTGAAGAAGACGAACTTGCCGCCGTCCCGGGGATCCAGCGTCTGGACAGGCGAGACCTCGATGCCCCGCTCGGCCAGCTGGGCGCGGGCCGCCTCGATGTCGTCGACCACCAGCTGCAGGCGGGCGCCTGATCCCAGGTCGGCGTCCGTGCTCACCACGGCGGGCCCGACCACGACCGAGCAGGCCGACCCCGGCGGCGTCATGTGCACCACCCGCAGGTCCGGGGTGGGCCGGGTGTCGGCGTCCAGGTGGAACCCCAGCTGGCCAACGTAGAAGCTCTTCGCCCGGTCGACATCGGTGACCGGGACCACCACGACTTCCAGCTTCCAGTCCATGACTGCTCACCCTTCTCTTCGCGCCCTCGCGGCGCTCTCAGCCCTAGGACACAGCAGCGGCGCCCGTTTCGACATCCGCTCGTGTCCGTGGTCCCCGTTTCGGCACCCGCCGATCGAAGCGAAGAAGTCCGGCCCGGGACGCGGCATCGGAGCGGCCGGGGCCGCTAGCGCCGATTTTCACAAAGCGAATCGGCCCCCAGTCTGGGTCAGGCGTACTCGTAGCGCAGTGTCCGGCCACCCCACCAGGGCACGGTGATCGTTTCGGGCAGGCTGGCCTGGCGGAGGACGGGTGAGTAGGTGCGCCGGTTCAGCCGGACGGTGATCTGGTCGCCGTGGCTGATGATGGTTCCGCCGGTGGACAGGAACCGGCGCTGGAGGGTGTCGGGGGTGGCGGTGTGGTAGCCGGGCAGGCGGCGGCGCAGCGCGGTGCAGATGGTGTGGGCCAGGACGGAGAGCACGACGTCGAGGTCGACGTTGAGGGGGACGGCGCCGGCGAGCGCGTCCAGGCTGAAGGACTGGATGGCTTCGGCGAGGCGCTGCTCGATGTTCATCCGCCGGGAGTAGGACTCGATGATTTTCCTCGCGGGGGCGGCGCTGTCGTTGGTGATCAGGAGGGTGGGCTGGTCGTGGCCCAGCCCGGTGACGGCGAGCTGGCGGAGGGGGCGGGGGTAGGCGGACAGCGTGGCGGCGGGGTCGTCATGGACTCTTGGCGCGGCGGGTCCGCCCGCCGGCGCGGGCCAGGGTCATGGAGGTCCAGGCGCTGGCGGGCAGGGCAGCCAGCGCGGTGGTGACGCCAGGGTGGCGGGCGCGCAGGGTGATGAACCCGATGTGACGGTCGTCAAGCTCGGCGAGGACGGCCTGGGTGGTGAGCTTGGAATCGAAGATGAGCAGGGCCGGGTCGTGGCCGGTGATGGCCTTCCAGTGGTCAGCGAAGGCGATGACCTCGCGGTTCTGGCTGGCTTTGGACTAGGTCGGCGTTGGCATACAGCAGGGTATGGGTGCTGGCGTCCTCGGCGAAGAAGGTGAGCACTGAGCGGGTGCGCTGGGAGCGGCGGGGCACGTAGTGGCTTTTCCAGTACCGGGTCATCGCCCCAGTGCATGACGGCGTGGAAGTCCAGGTTCAGCGCCTCACCGTCAGCCAGCCCGGCGGCCAGGGCGGCCTTGTCGAGGGCGGCCAGGAACGCGGCCTGCTTGCGGTGCTCGAGCCGGTAGGAGTAGGTGGTCAGCGCGGTGGCCTTGGGCAGCGCGGTCAGCCCGGCGAACAGCGCGGCGCCGGGATCGGCGGCGATGTCGTAGACATGGGAGACCCGGCGGGTGGCGGTGAGCTTGAGCGCCAGCAAGGACAGCAGATACGACAGGGCCGGGATTTTCGGGGTGGACGGGTAGCCCGCCGCGGCTGTCCATGTCCGGAACGCCGAGGGCGATCAGGTCCGGGATGGCAAGGAGCAGCCCGGCAAGCCGGGTCTCCGCGCGTTCCGGCAGGCTGGCTGAAGTCCAGCGCCTCGGCGCGGGGCTGGATCTCCCGGGCCACCCCGCCGCGCTCGGCGTCGGGGCGCCGCCACAGCCGGGGCAGGCCCTCGGCTGCGATCACCTCGGCGATCCCCGTCCGGTTCAGCGGGGTACCCTCCGCCGCCAGCGCGGCGGCGATCTCGTCGATGGAATGCCCGGCAGCCCGCAACTCGAGGATCTTCGGCCGGGCTGCGTCCTTGCCCGGCGCGGTCTTGGGGCCGGGCTTGCCGGTGACGAAGAACTCCCGTGCGTTGGTCGGCTGCCAAGGGCGGTGCAGGCGGCGTACGCTACGTGCACGGTGGGGGTGCCGCAGGAGGGCAGGTCAATGACAGACGAATGGAGCCATGAGGTCGCGGCCACCCATGGTGAGTCGGCGCCGTTCGACACCAGCGTGGCGCACGTGGCCCGGGTGTACAACTACTGGCTGGGCGGGAAGGACTATTTCGCCGCCGACCAGACCGCGGGTGAGCAGGCGATCAAGGCCTTCCCGGACATCGTGTTGTCCGCGCGCGCTAACCGGGCCTTCCTGGCCCGCGCGGTGCGCTTCCTGGCCGGACAGGCGGGCATCCGGCAGTTCCTGGACATCGGGACCGGCATTCCGTCGGCGAACAACACCCATGAGGTGGCCCAGTCGGTGGCGCCGGATTCCCGGATCGTCTACGTGGATAATGACCCGATCGTGCTGACCCACGCCCGCGCGCTGCTGACCAGCGACCCGGTGGGCGCCACCGACTACATCGACGCCGACCTGCGCGAACCGGAGCAGATCCTGGCTCGCGCGGCGCACGTGCTGGATTACGGCCGCCCGGTCGCGGTCATGCTGATGGCTATCTTGCAGCACCTCCACGCCGAGGACGATCCGTATCAGGTGGTGGCGACGCTCATGGCCGCCATGCCGCCCGGCAGCTACCTGGCCCTGTCCCATCCGGCCAAGGACATCGACGCCGAGGCGATGGCGAAGATGGCCGACAGCCTCAACAAAATGATGGCCGAGAAGGTCATCTTCCGTGACCGCCCGGCGGTGGCCAGGTTTTTCGAAGGGCTGGAACTTGTGGAGCCGGGCATGGTGCAAGCCTCGAAATGGCGCCCCGCCACCGACGCCGAGGCGGCCAGCCCGGCGGCCCTGTGGGCCGGCGTGGCCCGCAAGCCCTGACCCTGATGACCGGCGAGGTCAGGCGGTGACCGGCCGCTGATGGCTGCGCCGCTCCTCCGCGTCCCCGGGGCGCCCGCCCTGGCCTGCCGGGGGTGACGGTGCCGGGCTCTCGGCGGGCACCGGCCGGGTGGCAGCGGCATCCGGCCGCGGGATCTGGTTGGCACCCGCCGGCAGGTGACGGCCCAGGCGGAGCGCGGCTACGGCCGCGATGAGGCAGGCCAGGAGCATCACTGTGAACAGGCCGCTGCCCCGTCCGGCACCCAGCGCCGCCGCGCCGCCGACCGGGCCGAGGAGGAATCCGGTGGTGAAGGCCAGGGTGCCGAGTCCGTTGTATCGGCCGGCCGCTTCCGGCGGGGCGAGGTCGTTGATGATCGCCGGCAGCGTCGGCGAGAGCAGGGTCTCGCCAAGGGCGAAGATGACCATGGCGGTGACGAACGCGACCTCGGCGGCCGCGCTGCCGCCGAGACGGCCGCCGGCGATCACCACCGCCCAGCACGCCGCCCAGGCCGTCGCGGCCAGCGCCACGCCGGTGGTGCGCCGGTGGCCCGCCAGCCGCCGCAGGACGAACAACTGCAGGGCCACCACCGTCAGCGTGTTAGCCGCGAAGGCCAGACCGAGGCCGTGGGTGCCGATGCCCCCGGGCCGCGTGGCGTACCCGGCGAAGCTGGACTGGAACTGACCGAAGGTGACGGTCACGATCAGGGCGGTGAGGGCCCATACCCGCAGGAAGGCCCGGTCCCGCAGGACCTGCCCGAAGCCGCCGGGCTGCGGCGGCCGCTCGCCGGGGCCCGGCTCGCTGACGCGCGCCACCGGGAGGCGCAGGCGCGCCAGTACCGGCACGAACGCCAGGAACGAGGCGGCGTCGGCGAGGTACACCGCGGTGAAGGTGCCCGGATGAGCGACGCTGACGAGGGCCGCGGCGCACAGGGCACCCAGGCCGAGCCCGGCGTTCATGGAGGCGTGGCGGACCGAGAACACCGCCGAGCGGCCCGCCGGGCCGGCCACGCTGGCCAGCAGCGCATCCTGGGCGGGCCAGATCACCGCCACCCCCAGGCCGAGCAGGCCAGCCGCCCCGAACAGCGCGGCGGCCGACCGGGCCACGGCCAGCGCGACCGAGCCCGCGGCAGCCACGATCAGGCCGGCCATCAGCGCCCGCCGTGGCGTCCACCGGTCGGCCATCGCCCCGCCCAGCGGGTTGCCGGCCAGCGAGACCAGCGCGATCATGGCCACCACCAGGCCGGCCGTGCCGTAGCTGAGCTGCCTCACCTGGTGCGCGTAGATGAACAGGCACGGCAGGGTCAGGCCGCTGCCGATGGCGGAGACGAAGTCGCCGCCCAGCACCACCCACGCCGGGCGGGGCAGCGCCGGGATGAGAGCCGCGCGCTGCGGAGGCCCGGCGCCTGACCGGCGGGTCACGCCGGCCCCGCGCAGCGTTGCAGGGCCTCGACGGCGGTCGCCAGGTGCGGGTGGCCGGGGGGAAGCCGGGCCGCCAAGATCGCCGTCGCGCGGGTGGTCAGCGCGGTCGCCTCGGCCTCCCGGCCCTGGCCGGCGACGGCCGTGGCCAGGTTCAGCAAGGTCAGGCCGACCTCGGCGTCCTGCGGGCCCAAGACGGCTTCGAGGATCCGCAGCGACCGGCGGTTCAGCGCTTCGGCCCGCGCGAAGTCTGCCTGGTCGCCGTGCAGAACAGCGAGGTTCGCGCACGTCATCGCGACCTCGAAATGGTCGGGCCCGTACCAGTCCTCGAACACGGTCAGGGCCCGGCGGTAGGCCTGCGCCGCGTCATCGAAACGCCCGGCCAGGTGGTAGAGGGCGCCCAGGGCGTTCAGGTCCCGGGCCACATCGGGATGATCGTCTCCGAGCGCTGCGGCGCGCAGCGCCGCCCCCCGCTCGGCCGGGGGGATGCCGCGGGCCGCGTCGCCCCGGGAATGGGCCAGGCCGCCCAGGTTGTGCAGCAGCACGGCCTCGAGCAGCGGATCCAGGTCGGCCAGGCCGTCCGCCGCGGCCCACGCTCGCCGGTAGGCGGCCTCCGCGGCGCCGAAGTCTGACGCGTACTTGTACGCCACGCCCAGCGCGTTGGCCGCCGACACCACGGTCAGCGACGCCTCCCCCAGCGACGCCGACGCCCGGTCCAGCACCGCGTGCAGCCGGGCCGTGGCGGCGGTGAAGTCCCCCGCCGTCCGTTCCAGGCCCGCCATCCGCTCCTGGGCCTGGCCCCACAACATCAGGCTGTCCTCGTCCCCGTCCTGTGGCCCTGCGTCCCCCAGGATGGCGATCGCCGCTGCGATCGTGGCCCTGGCGTCGTCGAAGCGGCCCATGGCCTCCTCGATCTCCGCGAGCGCCACCAGCACGGCGGCTTCGTCCGCCCCGCCGCGCAGCCCGGCCGCCTCCAGCGCGGCCAGTCCCTGCCCGGCCAGTCCCAGCGCCGCCGGGAGGTCCGCGCCGTCCAGCGCGGCCAGCGCCTGGTCCCGCAGGCTCAGCGCCTCCCCGGCGGCGTGGGCGGTCATGTCCGGTCAGGCGCGGCCTGCGACGGCCACGGTCCGTGAGTGGTTGCTGGTGAGGCCCCGGGCCACGGCCCGGGAGTGGTTGCTGACCAGGGCCCGGGCCATGGCCCGGGAGTGGTTCTGCGTGATCGCCCGCCGGACGCTCCGCTTCTGCTCGGTGTACATGACTCCTCGCTTTCCGGGCTGACCGCCCCCGCGATGGCCAGCCCATCCGATGGCCGGTCTTGGGATTGACCGACTGCGGTTAGCGTGCCCGGACCGCGATGCGGTCGTCTGTCACCCGGCTGACACGGTCGCTGTCAGCTTGCCGACACCTCGGCGCAGCGGCGACCGGGCCGCCGCGGGATCAGGACTTAGGCCTGGCCGCACCCGGGCCGGGACCGGAGCCGCGGCCCGCGTCACCCGTACCCGACGCGGCGGCGATCACGCCGAGCAGCGCGGCCAGCGGGGCGACCAGCGCGATGAAGTCCGGAGCGGAGAGGTTACCCAGGGCGACGAGGGCCCCGGCGACCCCGACGACCAGCACCGCGACGACCACCAGCCCCCACGCGTGCAGGAACAGCCGCAGCGTGAACGGCGGCGTGGTGGCGGTCGCGTCCGGCACCGCGGTGATGGACTTCGTTTCGCGCCGGTCGGTCATACCCTCGCGCACCCACACGCTGACCATCAGGTCGCCCGGCTTATCGGGGATCAGGAGCAGCTCGTCGGGATGGGCCGGGTCGGGAGCCTGCGCCATCGAGCCACCGCCAGCCGCCCACGACACCACCTTCCGGCTGCCGGACGGCCGCACGCGATAGCGGGCCTGCTCACCGGTGACCACGGTGTCCGGCCCGTCGATGATCACCCTGGAGGCGCGCGCCGCGCCGTTGGCGCCCTCGAGCTCTTCGGCCACGGCCACCGGGCCTACCCCGTTCGCCGCGCCGTCGGCCGCGGCGTGGCCGTTGGTCACGATGAACTGGCGGCGGGCCAGTTGCTCGGCGAGCCGGATCTGGCGCGCGTGTACGTTCCAGGCCATGGCCACCACGAGGGCGGCGAGCCCGGCTGCCCCGAGTCCCAGCAGGCCGGGCGACCACGGGGTGACTGACGCCGGCGGTCACGGCTGCGAGCATGTCGTCTCCCTGATGCGAGGTCGTAGTCCAGCGAGGGTTCCCCGGGCCACGATGGTATTCAAACATAGAATCGAATCGGATGAAACCCGGTCTGCTTGATTGAACACCGTATGCACTTTGCCCACGTCACCTGTTTAGCGGACACCACAGCGTGAACCCCGAGCGCCCCTCACCCGCCACCCGGGCTAGCAACGCTGGCGCACCGCCCATGATCCGCTGGAACGGACGATTCCCAGCCGATTCGACTGGGAATCGTCCGTGCTAGTCGATCAGCCAGCGCCGCGCGGATAGGGTGGCCTGCGATGGCGGGCAGGGCAGCGCTTCTCACCGGGTGGACCAGCCAGCATGTGCGCCATCTCGGCGAGATCGTCAGGCAGGGCCGTAATCCCGCGGCGCGGGTTTACGAGAGCATCGGATCGGATTTCTTCCTGGCGCTGGCGCCGGGCTGGCTGAACCTGGGGCTGTGGGAGGGCCCGGGCTCGGAGGACGAGGCCGAGCAGGCCTGCCACCGGCTGGTGCGGACGATGGCATCAGCGCTGCCCGCGGAGGGCATGATCGTCGATGTCGGGAACGGCCTGGGCACCCAGGATCCGCTGATCGCGAAGGTGGTCCGCCCGCGACAGCTGGTCGCGGTGAACGTTACCGAGTGGCAGCTGGCGGCCGGCCGGGACCGGCTGGCTGAGGCCGCGGCCGCGCCGGTCGCGGGCGACGCGGCCCGGCTGCCGATCGCCGATGGCGTCGCCGACGGGATCATCAGCGTGGAGGCGGCGTTCCACTTCCGTTCCCGTAAGGCCTTCTTCGAGGAGTGTTACCGGGTGCTGCGGCCCGGCGGCGTGCTGAGCATCTCCGACATCTCCACCCAGCGGTGGCCCCTCGGCCCCGCCGAGCTGGTATCCGGCCTGACTCAGCTGCGGGTGTTCGGGCTGCGGCCCAGCGCGGCGATGACGGCGGGACAGATAGCGGCCGCGGCCCGCGGGGCCGGCCTAGCGAACGTGGACGTCACGTCATGTGGCGACCGCGTGATCGCCCCGGCGCTGCGCCTGGCCGCGGCGCGGCTGTCCGGCCCGCCGGCCGCGCCCACCGGGCACCGGGCGGCCGCCCGCCTGCTGTTGTGGCAGGTCGAACTGCTGTGGCGGCGCCGGATCATCGATTACATCCTGCTGCGGGCCGTCCGGCCCTGACGCCCGGGGATCAGGTCGCCGGCTGGCCCGTGACCTCGCGGCTGGCCAGGCTCACGTTCGCGGTCTGCTGGAACAGCAGGGTGATGAACGCCTTGAGCTCCGCTTTCTGGGCCGCGGTCCTGGCCGCGCGCAGATTCGCGAACTCGGCCCAGACCAGGACGAGGTAATGGCCCTTGACCTCGGCCGCCTCAAAGCCGTTGCCCTTGGTCAGGTTGCGGGTGGGCCCGTTGGCCGCCGGGAGCTGCGCGATGAAGTTGGAGGGGCCGGACGCCTTGCCGACCTTCTCGGCGGCCGTGGCGGTGACCAGGTTCAGCACGCCGATGGTGCCCATCAGCTTCTGGCCGGCGGACAGGTAGCTGGCGCGCATGGCCTGGGTGCACCCCGCCTGGCTTACGGCCGTTACCAGCTGGCTGCCCATCAGCGCCGTCGCACAGCGCGTCTTCGCCTTCTGCACGGTCCTGGTGTAGCCGGTGCCTGCGCTGGTGAACTGGCCCGGGAACAGCTCGGCCAGGGTGAGCGGCGCCGGATCTAGGGCTCGTGACCCGATATGCCCCCATGCGCCGAGCGAGGGCGAGGGACTGGGTGACGGGTCGGTTGCTGACGGCCGCGCCGACGCGGCCGTCTGCTGCGAGGCTGCGGCGGGGTCCGGGGATTTATGGTCCCGGGAGAACCAGAAGTAGGTCCCGCCGGCCACGACGGCCAGCACCAGGGCGCAGGCCACCAGGACACGGACCCGCCTCTTGCGCCCGCGTGGCCGGGCCCGTCCGCGGGTACCACGTCCCCGCCCCCGTGGCGCACGGTCCGGTTCGGCGCCTGGTCCGGCGGTGCGCGGGCCGGGCCGGGTGGCGGTGCGCGGGCCGGGCCGGGTGGCGGTGCGCTGGCCGGGCCGGGTGGCGGCGGGCTGGCCGGGCCCGGTGGCGGCGTAATCGGCGGGTCCCGGGTCGGTGTCTCCCGGTCGGCCGAAGGGCGCCGCCGCGCCCATGACCGGCCAGGGTGGCTCATCCCAGCCGTCCGGATGGCCGTCGCCCGGCCCGCCCAGCTCCGGTCCGCCCAGCTCCGGTCCGCCCAGCTCCGGTCCGCCCAGCTCCGGTCCGCCCAGCTCCGGTCCGCCCAGCTCCGGTCCGCCCAGCTCCGGTCCGCCCAGCTCCGGTCCGGCCAGCTCCGGTCCGGCCAGCTCAGGCCCGGGCCGTCCCGGCCCGGTCAGGCCCGCGGCCAAGACCGCGCCGGGCGGCGTATCGTCCTGGGTCACGTCCGGCCAGCGCTCGCCCGTGGTGTCCAGGTCCGGCCAGTGGCTGGCGGCCGGGTCGCTGTCCACGGCCTCCCAAGCCTGGGTGGAGGTGACGTCGGCGGCCGGCTCGCTGACCGCGAGGGCCGCGTACCCCGGTCCGGGCTCGCCGTAGCCGTAGCCGTGGTCATCGGCGCCGGGCTCCGGGTAGCCGTCCCCGGCTGGCCCGGCATAGTCCACGGCCAGCCAGGTATCGCTCGCGCTCGAGTCGTAACCGTTGCCGCCCGGCTCCGGCGTCCGGTTCCAGGCGGAGAACGGGCCGGGCGGATAGAGCGGCGGCGGCTGGCCGGGCGCCGGGGGGAACCCGCGAATCGGGCCCTTGCCCGCGGCGCCGCTCGGTCCGTACCGTCCGCCGCCGGCCAGGAAGGTACCGTGGTCCTGGGCCTGCCCGCCGCCCTCGGAGTAGCCGGGCGTGAAAAGCCATGCGTCACCACGCGGGGCGTTGCCGTCGGCCGTCGCGGCCTCTTCTTCGGGCGGGCCCGTGCGCCCGGACGGGCTGTGCCGCCGCCCCGGCGATCGGCCAGCGGCGTTGTCACCCGGGTAACGCATGCGGCGAGCGTATCGCGGTGCCGGCGGGTGAGTTGGCCGTTGCGGATGACCCGCCCCGGTCCGGGAGCGGCAGGGTCGGCGAGGCGGCGGTGGAGCCCGCTGTGGCGTTTGCTTTGACCGCCATCGGTCGCGGCCGGTATCCTGCACAGGCGTCCATGCGCACTGGCATGCCTGCACGGCCCGTTACGCGGGCAGGCAGCGGCAGCCGATGCCACCGGATTCTCCCCGCCGGGGCGGGGGACCAAAGTTTCAGCACTCACACGAAGGCCTACCACCGTGCGCACCTTCAGCCCGAAAGCCGGCGACATCCAGCGGCAGTGGCACGTTATCGATGCTTCCGACGTCGTACTCGGCCGCCTGGCCAGCCAGACGGCGATCCTGCTGCGCGGCAAGCACAAGCCGATCTTCGCGCCGCACGTGGACACCGGCGACTTCGTGATCATCGTCAACGCGGAGAAGGTCGCCCTCAGCGGTAACAAGCTGGAGGACAAGCGCGCGTACCGGCACTCGGGGTACCCGGGCGGGTTGCGCGCGGTCGCCTACGGCGACCTGATGGCCAAGCACCCGGAGCGGGTCGTCGAGAAGGCCGTCCGGGGCATGCTCCCGAAGAACTCGCTGGGCAGGCAGATGCTGCGCAAGCTCAAGGTGTACGCGGGCCCCGACCACCCGCACCGCGCGCAGCAGCCGGTCCCTTTCGAGATCACGCAGGTCGCCCAGCAGGCGAAGTAACTACCGAAGGAAATACGAGGAACACATCGTGGCTGACCCCACCGACGTGCAGGATCCCGTTACGGAAGCAGGCGCTGACCCGAAGCCGGACGATGCGGAGCACCTGTCGGAGTACTCCACGCAGACCGGAGACACGGCGGCCGCCCCGGGGCGGCCCGTGGCGCGCAAGCCGGTAGTGACCGGGAGCGCTCTGGGCACCGGGCGCCGCAAGGAGGCGATCGCCCGGGTCCGCATCGCGCCTGGTACCGGAAAGTGGCTGATCAACGACCGGACGCTGGACGAGTACTTCCCGAACAAGGTGCACCAGCAGCTGATCAGCGAGCCGTTCGTGACGCTGGGCGCCGACGAGGCGTTCGACGTGGTGGCCCGGATCACCGGCGGAGGCGTCACCGGCCAGGCCGGAGCGCTGCGGCTCGGGATCGCCCGGGCGCTGACGCTCGTGGACCCGGAGAACCGCCCGAGCCTCAAGCGGGCCGGTTTCCTGACCCGCGATGCCCGGGTGAAGGAACGCAAGAAGGCCGGGCTGAAGAAGGCCCGCAAGGCTCCCCAGTACTCCAAGCGCTGATCCCCCGCGTCCTTTAAAGGGGAGGATTCCCTTTAAAGCGGAAGAGTCGTCGTAGCGAAAGACTCGGGGAGCAGTTTCATGGGCCGTCTGTTCGGTACCGACGGTGTCCGAGGCGTAGCAGGTCGTGATCTTACGGCGCGGCTCGCCATGGACCTCGCTGTGGCGGGTGCGGGGGTGTTGTCCGGTACCGGCCCTTCGGCCACGGGGGCGGTAGCCGCCGAGCGGCCCCGCGGCCGGCGCCCGGTGGCCGTGGTCGGCCGCGACCCCCGGACGTCGGGTGAGTTCCTCGAGGCCGCCGTCGTGGCCGGGCTGGCCAGCTCGGGCGTGGACGTGCTGCGGCTAGGCGTCATCCCCACGCCGGCGGTCGCGTACCTGACCGACGCGCTGGACGCCGAGTTCGGCGTGATGCTGTCTGCCAGCCACAACCCGGCCCAGGACAACGGGATCAAGTTCTTCGCGCGCGGCGGCCGGAAGCTGCCCGACGAGGCCGAGGACGAGATCGAGCGAAGGCTCATCGATCCACCCGCCGCCCGCGGCCTGCCCGAGCTCGGCTTCGGCCGCGTCACCGACGCGTCGGGGGAGCGGGAACGGTACCTGGACCACCTGCTGTCCACGCTCCCGGGCCCGGGCGGCGCGACCCCCCTGGCGGGGATGCGGGTGGTGGTCGACTGCGCGCACGGCGCGGCCTACGAGATCGCGCCGCGGATGCTGCGCCGGGCCGGCGCCGAGGTCATCTGCATCGGCACCGAGCCCAACGGGGACAACATCAACTCGGGCTGCGGCTCGACCCACCTGGACGCTCTCAGGGCCGAGGTGGTCGCCCACGGGGCCGACGTCGGCATCGCCCACGACGGCGACGCCGACCGGTGCCTCGCGGTCGACGCGGACGGCCAGGTCGTGGACGGCGACCAGATTCTCGCGGTGCTCGCGTTCGCCCTCAAAGACGCGGGGAGCCTGGCCGACGACACCGTCGTGGTCACCGTCATGTCCAACCTTGGCCTGCGGCTGGCCCTGCGGGACGCGGGCATCACCGTGGTGGAGACCCGGGTCGGCGACCGGTACGTGCTGGCCGCGATGCGGCAAGGCAACTTCGCGCTCGGCGGCGAGCAGTCGGGCCACATCATTCTGCTCGACCACGCCACCACCGGCGACGGGCTGCTGACCAGCCTGCACCTGCTGGCCACGGCGGCCCAGCGGGGCCAGCCGCTCGGCGAGCTGGCCAAGGTGATGACCAGGTACCCGCAGGTGCTGATCAGCGTCCCCGGGGTGGACAAGTCCCTGGTCGCCTCCTCGCCTGAGATCGCCGACGCCGTGGGGGCCGCGGCCACGGAGCTCGGGGACTCCGGCCGGGTGCTGGTGCGGCCCAGCGGCACCGAGCAGCTCGTGCGGGTCATGGTGGAGGCGGTGGACTCCGGCCAGGCCCAGCGGCTGGCCGGCACGCTGGCGGACGTGGTGCGGGGCCTGGCGTAACAACCGACGGACTTTGGGGGCGGCATGTGCGGGATCGTGGGTTACACCGGTCACCGGCAGGCTCTCGGGGTGGTGGTAGAAGGGCTCAGCCGGCTCGAATACCGCGGCTACGACTCGGCCGGCGTCGCGATCCTGGCCGACAGCGAGCTGGCCTGGGTTAAGCGGGCGGGCAAGCTGAGCAACTTGAAGTCCGCGCTGGAGCAGGGGCCGCCGATGCCCGGCACGGTCGGCCTGGGCCACACCCGCTGGGCCACCCACGGGCCGCCCACCGACCCCAACGCGCATCCGCACACCGACTGCGCCGGGCGCCTGGCGGTCGTGCACAACGGCATCATCGAGAACTTCGCCGTGCTGCGGGCCGAGCTCGAGGCCGGGGGGCACGATCTGACCTCCCAGACCGATACCGAGCTCGTGGCGCACCTGCTGGAGGAGGAGATGTCCTCGGGCCCCGGCGCGCAGGGCAACGGCGCTGCGCACAGCAGCGCGCACGCCAACGGCGCGTCCGGCAGCGCCCTGGCCGACCACAGCGACCCGGGCAGCGTCCCGGCGGCCAACGGCGCGCCGCCGCCGGGCGCGCTGGCTGCCGCCATGCGAGCCGTCTGCCAGCGGCTGGACGGCGCGTTCACGCTGGTGGCGGTGGACACCAGGGACCCGGAGGCGGTCGTGGGCGCGCGCCGCAACTCGCCGCTCGTGGTCGGCCGGGGCGACGGTGAGAACTTCCTGGCCAGCGACGTCGCCGCGTTCATCGCGTTCACCCGGAACGCGGTAGAACTCGGCCAGGATCAGGTGGCCGAGGTGCGCCCGGACGGGGTGACGGTGACCGGGTTCGACGGTGAGACGGCGTCGGTCACCGACTACCACGTGGACTGGGACGTGTCCGCGGCGGAGAAGGCCGGCTTCGAGTACTTCATGCTCAAGGAGATTGCCGAGCAGCCGCTGGCGATCGCCAACGCGCTGCTGGGCCGGGTGGGCGCCGACGGCCTGCTGACCCTCGACGAGATGCGGCTGTCCGATGAGGAGCTGCGGAACGTCGACAAGATCATCATCGTGGCGTGCGGGACCGCGTACCACGCGGGGATGATCGCGAAGTACGCCATCGAGCACTGGTGCGAGATCCCCTGCGAGGTGGAGCTGGCCAGCGAGTTCCGCTACCGGGACCCGATTCTCACCAGGTCCACCCTGGTCATCGCGATCTCCCAGTCCGGCGAGACCATGGACACGCTGATGGCGGTCCGCCATGCCCGCGAGCAGCGGTCCCGCGTGGTGGCGATCTGCAACGTCAACGGCTCATCCATCTCCCGCGAGAGCGACGCGGTCGTGTACACCCACGCGGGCCCGGAGATCGCGGTGGCGTCCACCAAGGCCTTCCTGACCCAGCTGGTCGTCTGCTACCTGCTCGCGCTCTACCTGGCCCAGGTGCGGGGGGTCAAGTTCGGCGACGAGATCAGCGGCCTGATGGAGCAACTGCAGCAGATGCCCGCCGCGGTGCAGCAGGTCCTGCGCTCGATGGAGCCGGTGCGCGCGGTCGCCCGCGAGCTGGCCGGCGAGCGGTGCGTGCTGTTCCTCGGCCTGGCACGTCGGGTACCCGGTGGCGCTCGAGGGCGCGCTGAAGCTCAAGGAACTCGCCTACATGCACGCGGAGGGCTTCGCGGCCGGCGAGCTCAAGCATGGGCCGATCGCGCTGATCGAGGAGGGCCTCCCGGTGGTGGTCATCGTGCCGGCCGCCGATGGCCGCTCGGTCCTGCACGACAAGATCGTGTCGAACATCCAGGAGATCCGGGCGCGCGGAGCGCGCACCATCGTGATCGCCGGGCCGGGAGACGATAAGGTCGCGCCGTTCGCCGACACCCTGATCGAGGTGCCGGCCACCGCGACGCTGCTGCAGCCGCTGGTGGCCACGGTTCCGCTGCAGGTGTTCGCCTGCGAGCTCGCCGCGGCCAAGGGACACGACGTGGACCAGCCCCGTAACCTGGCCAAATCGGTCACGGTCGAGTGATCGTCGCAGCCTGGACGCCACGCGGCTGCGGCGCGCGGAATCGCCTGCGGCACAGGCGATCCCGCGCGGCACCCGGGTACCCAGCGGTGATGCTCAGCCACTGTGGGTAGGTTTCCTCACCCTGATGACGGATGTGTTGGGCGAGCGCATCTGGCACTGTTTTTTCCGCACGCGCCGTGCCGGCATGGCCCGTAATAGCTCCAGGGGGATCCAGAAGTGCTTGAACCCACGCCTGCGGTGGTGCTGAAGTTCGATCCGAACGTCATGCATCACGGCGGTCTTGGCGTGATCCGGAGCCTGGGTCGCATGGGCGTGCCCGTGTACGGGGTGCACGAAGGGCCGTGGGCGCCCGCGGCCAGCTCCCGTTACCTGCGGGGCCGCTTTTTCTGGCAGCCGGACCCGGACGAGGCGGAGCGGGTCCGCGCCGGCCTGCTGCGGCTGTCCGAGCGGATCGGCCGGCCGGCCGTGCTGGTACCGACCGACGACGCGGGCGCGATCTTTCTCGCCGAGCAGGGCAACGGGCTGAGGGAGCGGTTCCTGTTCCCCGACCCGCCGCGGGATCTCCCGCGCCGGGTCGCGGGCAAGTACTCCCTCTACCAGCTGTGCCGCGAGCTCGGCGTACCCTGCCCGCAGGCCGCCGTGCCCGAGTCGCCGCAGGAGGCCCGCGAGTTCGCCGCCGCGGCCGGCTTCCCGCTGATCGCCAAGCTGACCACGCCGTGGAGCAACGGCCACGGAGGGCTGCGCAGCACCTCGGTTGTGTCGAGCGCGGAGCAGCTCGACGACACCTACCGGGCCTGCGTCCGGGCGGGCGCCGGGCTGATGCTGCAGGAGTTCATCCCCGGCGGGGCCGGGCACGACTGGTTCTTCCACGGCTACTGCGACGGCCGCTCCGCGTGCCGCCCGGCGTTCACCGGCGTCAAGGAGCGGTCGTACCCGGCGCACGCCGGGCTGACCTGCCTGGGGCGCTCCACGCCGAACGAGCGGCTGGCCGCGGAGGTCACCGAGCTGCTCAAGCGGCTGGGCTACCAGGGCATCCTCGATCTCGACCTGCGCTGGGACGCCCGGGATGACCAGTACAAGCTGCTGGATTTCAACCCCAGGATCGGCGCGCAGTTCCGGCTGTTCCATGACACCGCGGGCACCGACGTCGCCTCGGCGTGCTACCTGGACCTGACCGGCCAGTCGGTTCCGGCGAGCGAGCAGGTGGCCCGCGGGTTCGTGGTGGAGAACTACGACCCGATCGCCGCGTTCAGCTACTGGCGCGGCGGCGAGCTGGGGCTGCGGTCGTGGCTGGCGTCGCTGCGCACCGTGGACGAGACCGCGTGGTTCGCGCGGGACGACCTGCGGCCGTTCGGCCTCATGTGTCTGCGCATGGGCTGGCGCATGGCCACCCGGCGGCTGGCTCTGCCCCAGGGCCGGGCCCCCAGCGCCGATTTCCGTTTCTCCCGTGGCCGGGCGAGCAGAGCGGGCCAGCGGTCGGCCGCCCCGGGGATCACCAAGATTTCGACTAGGCGGCCAGCAGAGCCGTCACCGCGCAAGGAGGGTACGAAAGTATGAGCGATGCCGTCGAGGTGGCGATTATCGGGGCCGGTCCCTACGGGCTGTCGGTCGGCGCGCACCTGCGCAAGGCGGGCATGAGCGTCCGGCAGTTCGGCCTGCCCATGCAGCTCTGGCGCGCCTTCATGCCCGAGGGCATGTTCCTCAAATCTCAAGGGTTCGCGTCGAACCTGTCGGCCCCCGACGGCACGCACACGCTGGAGGCCTTCTGCCAGGCGACCGGGCGCCCCTACGCCAGCTACGGCCTCCCGGTACCGCTGGACACCTTCGTCGCCTACGGCCAGTGGTTCCGGACCGAGCTCGTCCCCGACGTCGAGGAGGTGCTGGTCACCGACGTGGCCCGGCGCGACGGCGGGTTCGAGCTCAGCCTGGCCAACTCCGAGCAGGTGCGCGCCCGCAAGGTGGTCATCGCCGTCGGCGTCGAGCACTTCGCGTACGTCCCCGAGCCGCTGTCCGCGCTGCCCGCCACGGTGTGCACGCACGCCTCGGCCCACACCGACCTGTCGGTCTTCCGCGACCGCGAGGTCGTCGTGGTCGGCGCCGGCCAGTCCGCGCTCGAGTCGGCGGCCTTGCTGCACGAGAAGGGGGCCAAGGTGACGCTGGTGGCCAGGAAGGACAACATCCGCTGGAACGGCGTGCCGCTGAACCCCGACCGCCCGCTGCTGCAGCGGCTCAGGGAGCCCGAGTCCGGGCTCGGCTCGGGCTGGGCTACCTGGTTCTACTCCAACCACCCGGACTGGTTCCGGCACCTGCCGCGGTCCACCCGCGTGTCCCGGGCGCGGACCGCGCTCGGGCCGGCCGGGGCCAGCTGGCTGCGCAGCCGGGTCGAGGGGCAGTTCCCGGCCCTGACCGGCCTGTCGGTCAAGTCCGCCAAGGTGGACGGCAGCAGCGTGGTCCTGGGGCTCGCCGGAACCGACGGGTCCTCCCGCGAGCTGGCCGCCGACCACGTGATCGCGGGCACGGGCTACCGCACCGACCTGACCCGGCTGTCCTTCCTCGGCAGCCAGATACGGTCCGGCCTGCAGACCGTGCCGGGCACCGGCAGCTCCGTGGTCGGGAGCGACTACCAGTCCTCCGTCCCCGGCCTGTACGTCATCGGCCCTGCCGTGGCCCCGACCATGGGACCGGTCATGCGCTTCGTGTTCGGTTCCGAGCACGCCGCCACCACGGTGGCCCGGCCGCTGATCGGCGCTTCCGCGGCCGGCCGCTCCCGGGCGGCCGTGGCAGCAGGTCGGTAATGACTCCTGATCACGGGCAGCACGGCGCGGACACCGACGGCTTCCGGGCGGTCCCCGCCGCGCTATCCGCCGGCGGGCGGCTCGGCGCGCCGCGCTGGCGCGCCCGGGTGGCCCGGCGGGCCGCCCGGGCCGCGCCTGCGATGGCCATGCCGCTCGCCGACGCGCTCGGGCTCGCCGTCGCGATCGGCGTGACCGGGCGCGTCGGCCTCACGACGGCCCTGTACGCGCTGGCCGTGCTCACCGTGCTCGCCGCGACCGGGCTGCAGCGGCTGCGGATCTGCCTGCGCGTGGCCGACCAGGCCGGGCGGGTCCTGGCCGCGGTGGCGCTGCCGCTGCTGATCCTGCTGCCGTGGATGCCGGCCGCGTCCGCGGCCCGGCTGGCCCTGTGGTCGGCCGGGCTGGTGTTCACCTTCCGGGTGGCGGTGTCCGCGGCGCTGCGCACCGCGCACCGCCACGGCCTGCTCACCGAGCCGGCGCTGGTGATCGGGGCGGGGACGTTCGGCGCGCACATCGGCGAGCTGATGCGCGCCCACCCCGAGCTCGGCCTCCGCCCGCAGGGCTACCTCGACTTCGGCCCGCCCCGCCGTGACCTGGCGCTGCCGTCGCTCGGCACCCCGGCCGACCTCGCGGAGGTAGTGGGCAGGCACGGCATCCGCCGGGTCATCGTCTGCTACGCCGCCTGCAAGGACGAGGACCTGGTCACCGTGCTGCGCGCCAGCCAGCCGCTGCACGCCGACGTCTGCGTGGTGCCGCGGCTGTACGAGCTCGGCGCGGCCGTGCCCTGGTCGTGCCTGGACGAGATCTGGGGCATCCCGCTGATCCCGCTGCGGCGCCTCGGCCACTCGCCCGCGGGCCTGTGGCTGAAGCGCGGCTTTGACGTGGCGGCCGGCGCCACCCTGCTCCTCGCGGCCGCGCCGGTGCTGCTCGTCCTGGCCGCCGCGATCCGGCTGCAGTCCGGCCGGCTGCCGCTGTTCCGCCAGGTCAGGGTCACCGGCCAGGGCCGGAGCGCCGAGATCGTCAAGCTGCGCACGCTCACCGACCCTGGCGACCCGGACACCTCCTGGACCGTGCCCACGCAACAGTGCACCGGGCTGGGCCGGTGGCTGCGGGTCACTCACCTGGACGAGCTGCCTCAGCTGGTGAACGTGCTGCGCGGTGACATGTCGCTGGTGGGGCCGCGGCCCGAGCGGCCGTACTTCGCCGAGCGGTTCGGCCGCGAGATCCTGCGCTACAGCGACCGGACCCGGATGCCGGCCGGGATAACCGGCTGGGCTCAGGTCCACGGCCTGCACGGGGACACCTCGATGTCCGAGCGGGCCCGCTTCGACAACCAGTACATCGAGTACTGGTCGCCGTGGCTGGACGTGGTGATCCTGGCGCGGACGCTCGCCGCCTCGATCTTCCGCCGCCCCGGGCGGCCGGGAGACGGGCCATGAGGGGGGCCGGGGCCCCGCCGGCGGCCCGCGCCGGCGCCTGGCGCCGCGACGGCCAGTTCCGCCTGCGCGACCTGCCGATGATCCTGATGTACCACGGCGTGGCCGAGGTGCCCGAGGACCCGAACCTGCTCTGCGTGACGCCGCGCCGGTTCGCCGAGCAGATGACCTGGCTCAAGCGGCACGGGCTGCGGGGCGTGGGGGTCGGGGAGCTCGTGGACGCGATGCGGGCCGGCCGGCCGCGCGGGCTTGTCGGCATCACCTTCGACGACGGCTACGTCAGCGTGCTCGAGGCGGCCGTGCCCGAGCTGGCTCGCCACGGCTTCGGCGCGACGGCCTACATCATCTCCGGGCGGCTCGGCGGCACCAACGAGTGGGACGAGGGCCCGTCCTGGCCGCTGCTGCCGGCCAGCGGAGTGCGCGAGCTGGCCGCCGCGGGCATCGAGATCGGCTCCCACGCGGCCACGCACCTGCGCCTGGCGGGCGTCGGCCCGGAGCACCTGCAGGCGGAGGTCGCCCAGAGCCGGGCCAGCCTGGCCGAGCTGCTCGGCACCGAGATCCGCGGATTTGCCTACCCCTACGGCTCGATGGACGCGGCGGCCCGGGAGGCCGTCCGCGAGGCGGGCTACGACTACGCATGCGCCGTGGAGGCCTCCATGGCCGAGACCGGGCTCATGGCGCTGCCCAGGATGTACATCGGTCAGCAGGACGACGCCGCGCGGATGGCCGCCAAGCGACTGCTCTACCGGGGCCGTATCGCGCTCAGAGGGAGAAGTTCATGAAAGTGCTTCACGTGATCACCGGTCTCGACGCCGGAGGGGCCGAGCTGCAGCTGGCGATGATACTGCAGCACACCCGGCACGAGGCGGACGTGGTTACGCTCTACAACCCCGGACCGGTCGCGGAGCAGATCAGGGCGCAGGGGACCTCCGTGCGCGACCTGGGGATGCAGCGCAACACCGAGCTCGGCGCGTTGCTGCGGCTGCGCAAGATCATCTCCGAGGGACGGTACGACGTGGTGCACACGCACCTGTACCGGTCACAGATCTACGCCCGCCCCGCGGCCCGGCTGGCCGGGACGCCGGTGGTATTGACCACGGAGCACTCGATCGGCGAGACGCACATCGAGCGGCGCAAGATGACCTCGGGGGTGCGCGCCCTGTACCTGACCTCCGAGCGGTTCTCCGACGCCACCATCGCGGTGTCCGACATCGTCAAGGACCGGCTCGTGAAGTGGGGCGTGCGCCCTGGCAAGATCACCGTGATCCCCAACGGGGTGGACACCGACGGGCTCGGGTTCGACGCGCAGGCGCGGGAACGGGTCCGCGAGCAGTTCGGGATCTCCCCGGACACCTACCTGATCGGCGCGCTCGGGCGCCTCGACCCGAACAAGCGGGTGGACCTCACGATGGAGGCGGCCAAGCCGGTGCTCGGCGAGCGGTGCAAGATCCTGGTGATCGGCCGCGGCGAGGATCAGGCCAGGCTGGAGGCGGCGGCGGAGCGGCTGGGCGTGACCGAGCACGTGATCTTCGGCGGCTACCAGAAGGACACCACGGCGATGCTCGCCTCCTTCGACCTCTACGTCGCCGCCTCGCTGCAGGAGACGTTCGGGCTGTCGGTGCTCGAGGCCCTGGCCAGCGGGCTGCCCGTGCTCTACACCACCTGCCCGGCCCTGGACGGCATCCAGACCGAGCGGGCCCGGCTGGTGGCGGGGACCCCGCAGGCGCTGGGTGACGAGATCCGCAAGGAAGTCGAGGCCGGCCCGCGGCCGCGCGTGGCGGACCACACGGTATTCGACCGCTACGGCATCGAGTCGGTGGTCAGCCGGATCGACGACCTGTACGAGCGGGTCCTGGCCGCCCGCCCGCGCCGGGTGCGGCGGAAGGCGGCGCGCCGGAACCCGCCCGCCGCGCCGCGGCAGGCCGCCGCGGCGGACGCCGCCGGGCGGGGCGAGGTCACGGCGGCCGGACCGGCCGGAAAGGGCGCGAGCTGACGGGGTGACGTGAACTTACATGGATGTGGCGCTCATCGGAGAAGGCACCTACCCGCACCAGTTCGGCGGGGTCAGCGTGTGGTGCGACCAGCTGGTCCGCGGCATGCCGGACTACGATTTCCTGCTGGTCGCCCTGGTCGCGACGGGTACCGAACCGGTGCGGTGGTCGCTGCCGGACAACGTGACGTCGGTGGCCGCCGTGCCGCTGTGGGGACCGCCGCCGCCCGGCCCGGCCCCGCGCCGCCGCCCGGGGCTGGCCGGAAGGCTGAACTTCCGGCCGCCGGCCTGCCCGCAGCTGGGTGAGCTGATCGAGATCTTGCTCGCCCCGACGGGGGAGGCCCAGGACCGCTTCGCCGACGTGCTGCGCGAGATCTTCGAGTTCGCCCAGCAGGAGGACCTGAGCGCCAGCCTGTCCAGCGAGGCGGCGGTGAGCCTGCTCAGCGAGACCTGGCGGGACTGGCGGCTCGACACGACCGAGGTCGCCCCGACGCTGCACGACGCGGTGATGGCCATGCAGCTGCTGGAGCACTCGCTGCGCCCGCTGTCGCACCCGCCGGTGCGGGCCGATGTCGCGCACGCGGTGACCAACGGGCTGGGCGCGCTGCCGGCCCTGGCCGCCAAGTGGCGGTACGGCACCCCCATGATCGTCACCGAGCACGGCATCTACATGCGCGAGCAGTACATGCACAGCCGCAACACCCCGTTCCGGTGGCCGGTGCGGGCGCTGCACCTGCGCTTCCTGCGCCGCCTGTGCTCCCTCGGCTATCACGAGGCCGAGATGATCACGCCGGGCAATGTCTACAACAAGCGCTGGGAAGAGCAGCTCGGCGCCGACCTGTCCCGGGTCCGCACGGTCTACAACGGGGTGGACCCGGCCGATTTCCCGGCCATCCAGGGCGAGCCCGAGACCCCGACGATCTCGTGGGCGGGCCGCGTCGACCCGGTCAAGGACCTGGAGACGCTGCTGTTCGCGTTCGCGCTCGTGCACCGGCAGATGCCCGAGGCGCGGCTGCGGATGTTCGGCTCGCCGCCACCGGGCCAGGAGGCCTACCTGGAACGCTGCCGGGCGCTAGCGGCCGAGCTGGGCATCGCCGGGGTCGCGACGTTCGAGGGGCGGGTGGCCGAGATCCGCGACGCCTACGACGCCGGGCAGGTGGTGGTGCTCTGCAGCATCGCCGAGGGCTTCCCCTACACCCTCATCGAGGCCATGACCTGCGGGCGGCCGTGCGTGGCCACCGGCGTCGGCGGGGTCAGCGAGGCGGTGGCCGACACCGGCATGATCGTGCCCCCGCGCAGCCCCGAAGCCCTGGCCCAGGCCTGCCTCGCGCTGCTGCAGGACTCGGGCCTGCGGCGGCGGCTGGGGGCCGCCGCCCGGATGCGGGCGCTGGAGTACTTCACGGTCGACCGGGCGATCAGCGCGTTCGACGAGATCTACACGTTCGTCGGCACCGGCCTCAAGCTGCCCACCGCGGAAGACGACGAGTCGGACGACCTCGCGCCGGTCGTGCTGCCGGACGCCCAGGAGACCGACCTGCTCGAGGTGGCCGGATGAGCAACGGACGCGCGCCCGGCCCGCTGCCGCCGGCGTACCCCAACGGCGACGTCGGGCGGATCGCGGCGGCCAACGGCCACGGGCACACGCCGCGCACGGTCGCGGCGCTCTGCGAGCAGTTCGCCCCGGTGTGCGAGTCGGCCGTCGATCCGCTGGAGATCGCCAGCGCGCTGGAGCTGGAGGGCCTGGGCGACCAGGCGGCGAAGCTGCGTTACGGCTTCCGTGACGTGTTCGCGCTCGCCCAGGACATGTACTTCCGGGTGCCGCGCCAGCCAGCCGAGCCGGCCGAGCCCCCGGACCCGTGGCAGGGCGGCCCGTGGCGGCCCGCCCTGCACAGCCTGCTCTACGCCCTGCCGGGGATCTGCTTCCCCGCCGCGGTCGGGCTGCTCATCGGCCACGGCGTGGAGGTCGCGCTGATCGTGGCCCTGGTCGTGGCGTGGTCGATGGGCCAGGGGCTCGCCTACCTCGGCTACACCCGGCTGGGCCGCACGATGGACACCGGCCAGACCCGGCGGGTGCTGCGGGTCGGCCTGGCGGCCGGCCTGGCCGTGGTGGCGCTGGCCATGCTGGTCACCGGGCGGGTGGTGCACACGCCCACCTCGGCGCTGGCGTTCGGCGCGGGCGAGGGCGTGTACATGCTCGGCGCCGGCGTGGCGATGGTGCTCGGCGCCGAGGTGTGGCTGCTGCTCGCGCTCGCGCCCGGCGTGCTGGCCAGCGCCGCGTTCCTGATCCTGGGCCGGCCGCCGCACCTGCAGCACCTCACCTGGTGGGCGCTGGCCGCCACCCCGGTCGTGGCCCTGGTGATCGCGGTGGTCTGTACCCACAGCGCCGGCAAGCGCGAGGGCGAGCTCTTCCAGGCCGACGAGTGGCTCGGCACCCTCCCCGCGGTCGGGTTCGGCGTGGTCGCCGCGGGCCTGCTGATCTTCCCGGTTGCGGCCGGGCCCAACGGTCACGGGGGGATCAACGTCGGGGCGCTGCTGGCCGCGCTGCCGCTCTCGCTGAGCATGGGCGCGGCCGAGGCGATGCTGCTGTGGTACCGGCGGCGCGTCCAGCGGCTGCTGCGCACGAGCAACCAGATCCGGGCGTTCGGGTCCCGGGCGCGGGTGATCCTGCTCGAGGCCGTCCTGATGTACCTGGCCGCGACCGTAGCGCTGATGGCGCTCACCGTCGTGGTGGCCACCCAGACCGGGCTCGTTCACCCGCGCCTGGAGTACCTGCCCCAGCTCGTGGCCTACCTGATCCTGGCCGCCGCCATGTTCCTCTCGCTGATGCTGCTGGCGTTCGGGTCGCGGATCTTCCCCCTGGTGGCCGGCGCCTGCGCGCTCGCCTTCCAGATCGCGTGCCGCGATTTCGGCGTGCTCACCCAGATCGTGGCGTGCACCGACCTGCTGCTGGCGGTCGGCGGGTTCGCGGCCATCGTGCTCTCCCGGACGGCGCGCCATGCCTACTACTAGGCCCGCAGCCGCGGGGCGGTCGTCCCGAGACTGACCGTTATGGATGAAGGTAAGACTTATTAATCTGGAGGAATCACCTATGACGGATATCGCCGCGGTGACGGGGGCCGAGGGCTTCATCGGGTCTCACCTGGTGGAGGCGCTGGTGCGGCGCGGGTACCGGGTCAAGGCCATGGTCCTGTACAACATGTTCAGCTCGAGGGGATGGCTGGACACGCTGCCCGGTGACGTCACCGACCAGGTTGACGTGGTGTTCGGTGACGTCCGCGACCCGGCGACCGTACGGGACCTGGTGGAGGGCGCCGCGGTCATTTACCACCTGGCCGCCATCGGCTCGGTGCCCTACTCCTACAGCGCGCCGCGGTCGTTCATCGACACCAACACGATCGGCACGATGCACGTGCTCGAGGCGGCGCGCGCCTGCCGGACCCCGCGCCTGGTGCACACCTCGACCAGCGAGACCTACGGCACCGCGCGCACGGTCCCGATCAGCGAGTCGCACCCGCTGCAGGCCCAGTCGCCGTACGCGGCGTCCAAGGTAGCCGCGGACAAGCTGGCCGAGTCGTACCACCTGAGCTTCGGCCTCCCGGTGGTCACGCTGCGGCCGTTCAACACCTTCGGTCCGCGCCAGTCCACCCGGGCCGTCATCCCGCAGATCATCACCCAGCTCGCCAGCGGCTCGCGGCAGCTGATGCTGGGCGCGCTGGACCCGACCCGCGACTTCTCCTACGTGCTCGACACGGCCGAGGCGTTCATCACGCTCGGCGAGGCCCCGGCGTCCGCGGTGATCGGCGAGCTGTTCAACTGCGGACCCGGCGACGACATCGCGATCGGCAAGCTCGCCGAGGACATCGTCCGGCTGATGGGCACCGAGGCCGACATCGTGGAGGATCCGCAACGGCTGCGTCCCAAGGACTCCGAGGTGATGCGGCTGGTGTGTGACGCCACGAAGCTCCGCGAGCGCACCGGGTGGCAGCCCCGGTACACCAGGGACGAGGGCCTGCTCGAGACCATCGCCTGGTACCGCGACCCGGCCAACCTGGCCCGGTTCAAGACCGGCGAGTACCACCAGTGAGCGTTCCCTGATGCGGCTGCTGATCCTCGGCGCGAGCGGGTTCCTCGGCCGGCACGTGTCGCGGCAGGCCGCCGCGGCGGGCGCGGAGGTCGTCAGCGCCGGCCGGGCGCAGCGGCCGGACTCGCCCGGGTACCGGCGGCTCGACCTGGCCGCCGACGAGCCGGCCCGGATCGCCGAGATGATCGCGTCGGTGGCGCCGGACGCCGTCCTCAACTGCGCGGGCGCCACCACCGGCGGCCCTGACCTGCTGGCCGCCGTCAACGTCACCGGAACCTACGCGCTGGTCCGGGCGATGCTGGACGCGCGGATGCCGGCCCGGCTCGTGCACCTCGGCTCCGCGGCCGAGTACGGGCGCGTCGAGCCGGACGTCCCGGTCGCCGAGTCCGCGCCGTCCCGGCCGGTCGCCGCGTACGGGGCCACCAAGCTGGGCGGCACCCGGCTGGTCGAGCTGGCCCGGGCGGCCGGGCTCGACGCCGTGGTGCTGCGGGTGTTCAACCCGGTCGGAGCCGGGGCGCCGGAGAACGGCCTGCCCGGGCGGCTGGCCGCGGAGCTGCGCCGGGCCCTGGCCAGCGGCACCGACGTGCGCCTCGGCCCGCTGGACGCGGTCCGCGACTTTGTCGACGCCCGTGACGTGGCGGCGGCGGTGCTGGCCGCGGCGGCCGCGCCGGCGCCGCCGCACACCGTGCTCAACGTCGGCAGCGGTACCGGGGTCCTGGCCCGGACGCTGGTCAAGGAGCTGATCGCGATCAGCGGGTACGCCGGCCCGGTGCATGAGGATTCGCCGGGGCCGGCCCGGTCGAGCGACGTACCGTGGAACCAGGCCGACATCACCCTCGCACACCAGGACCTGGACTGGCGGCCGCGCTACGATCTCGCGGCCTCCGTGGCCGATCTCTGGGAAGGCGGGCCATGATCAGGCTAGCTTCGGACCGCGCGCCGCTGACGACGCCGCGGCTGGTCGTGCCCGCCTACTTCCGCCCCGATAGCCGTCCCGACGACTGGCAGCTGCTGGCCAAGCACGCCCAGCAGGTCCGGCTGGTCATACTCAACCTGGCCAACGGGCCCGGCGCCCGGCCCGACCCGGCCTACCATTCCGCGCTCGGCCGGCTCCGCGAGGTCGGGGTGGCCGTGGCCGGGTACGTGGACACCAACTACGGCCGGCGGCAGGCGGCCGAGGCCCTGGCCGACCTCGACAATTTCCTGCAGTGGTACGCCGTGAGCGGCGTGTGCTTTGACCGCGTCTCGGTGAGCGCACAGGACCTCGGCTATTACGCGGCGCTGTCCCGCGATGCGCGCCGAGCCGGGGCGCACGTGGTGCTTTTCAACCATGGCGCGCACCCGCTTGAGGCCTACGCCGAGCACGCGAACCTGCTCGGCACCTTCGAGGGCCCGTGGCGCGCCTACCTGAGGCTGGCCGTGCCGCGCTGGACGCGCTCCCGGCCGGCCAGCATGTTCTACCACGTGATCTACTCGGTACCCCGGGAGAATTTTGACCATGCGTTCCTGCTTGCCACCCGGCGCCGGGCGGGCTCGGTGTACGTCACCGACCGCGGCGGGGCCAACCCGTACGATGGCCTGCCCGCCGGGGGGCTGCAGCCGGAATCGCCGTGGCTGCGCTAGCCGCGGCCGGCCGGGGCTGATGCCGACATGTCGGTGACCGGAAGCCCGCCGGACAGCTGGCAGAAGACGCGGCGGCGGCTGCAGCGGCGCGATTCGCGCGAGAAGCTGCGCAGGCTCGCCAGAAGGCCGCTGACCATCCTGGCGATCGTCGTCGTCCTGGTTATCGGCCTCGCGGTCGGAATAACCGCAGGGCTAAGGTCGGAGGGCATTGCCGGACGCTACTGCCAGAAGACCTTCGTGCCTGCTTACTTCGATGCGAGCGGCTGGCCGCAGGCCACCGTCGGCAAGCACGTGCCGAGCGCCATGATCCTCAATCCCGCCACGGGCATCGGGGCGGGCACCGCAGCGAATCCCGCCTACCAATCCGCCGCCACGCAGGCGCGCGCCAGGGGCATCATGGTCTTGGGCTATTCATCGACCGCCGACGGCGCGCGCCCCATCTCGCAGATCGAGGCCGACGTCAGGAACTACAAAGCCTGGTACGGCGTAAACGGGATCTTCCTGGACTCCGTCAACGGCACCGCTAGCGAGCTTCCTTACTACCGGCAGCTGGCTAGTTACATCCACCGGACCATTCCGGGATCGTCAGTCTGGCTCAACGCCGGGGTCTATCCCGTTCAGCAATACATGTCGGTCGGCGATGTATTGATGGTATTCGAGGGGACGTACCCTCAGTACCGGGCCGCCCGGGTACCCGGCTGGGCGCACGATTTCCCCGCGACCAGGTTTGCGAACACGATTTTCGGCGCCGTCACCAGTTCGCAGGCCAACGGCGCCATCAGCCTGTCTAGGAGCCGGAACGCTGGTTACGTCTACGTGACCAACCTGTCGGGAGCCAACCCCTACGACGCGCTCCCCAGTTACTGGTCCAGTGAGGTTACCGCCATTTCGTCGGGATGCCGGCAGTAATCACCCGGCGCCGTGGCCGCAACCGCCGGAAGCGCGACGATAATCACCAGGACGCTGCACGGTAATCGCCGGACATCGCGTACGGTAATGGCCGGACACCGCGAGCGATAACCACTGGGCCCCGCTGCGCCGGGCCCCGCCGGGCGCCCCCGGGCTAACGCTCTTGTATCCGTAATGTGATCCGCTAGATGCTCAAGGTGATCGGCGGCGGGGCGTTACGCCCATCCCCCATATCAGGAGGAGGAATCCTCATTCATCTGTATGAGGACAATGCCGCCTGGCCATTGCACAGTGGTTCAGTGGACGTGCGGCGGCTGCTCCTGGTTGATGACTACCGGATGGTCACGGAAGCGCTGGCCTCCCGGCTCTCTGCCGCCCCCGACCTCTGGGTCGCCGGGTGCTGCAGTACCGATGATCCGCAGCTGCCCGAGGTCGTCCGCTGGCTGCGGCCCGACGTCATCCTGATCGAGGTCGAGCCGCTCGGCTTCGCCGTCGGCGAGGTGCTGGCCCGGCTCAAGGCGGCCTGGCCCACGGCCCATCTGGTCGTGGTCAGCGGCGACCACGACGTCGCCCACGCGGTGGAGGCCGCGCGGGCCGGGGCCGCGGCCTGGGTGTCCAAGGAACAGGGCGCGGACGAGCTGGAGACCGTGCTGCGGGGGGTCTGCCAGGGCCATTCCTGGTTCCCGCCGGAGATGCTCGGCGAGATCCTGCGCGAGCTGCGCGACGACGTCCGCCGGGCCCGGGAGGACACCGATCCGCTCGACGTGCTGAGCCCGCGGGAACGCGACGTCCTGGCGAGCATGGCGGAGGGCAAGCGCGGCCGGCAGATCGCCGAGGACCTGCTGATCTCCACCGACACGGTCCGCACCCACACCCGCAGCATCTTCACCAAGCTGGACGTGCACAGCAGGCTCGAGGCCGTGCGGGTCGCCCGCGCCGCTGGCCTGCGGCTTCCCGAGCGCTCTCCGGTCATCGGGGGCCGGCCGACCCCGGTACCATCCGGCCCGGACCGGCGATGATCGGGTTCCGGGCCCGTCCGCGGCCCGGAACAAGCACCGGCTGGCCAGCCGGGGACCGGACCGTCGCGCCGCTGCGGATCGCGACCGTGATCACCCGGCTCGAGGGCGGCGCCGGGGTGCTCGCCCTGCGCGGGGCCCGGGCCCTCGACCCCGCTGCGGCCGCGGTGACGATCATGACCGGCAGCGGCGGGCCGCTGCTCGACGAGGCCGCGGCCGCCGGCCTCGAGGTCCTCGTCGACCCCGCGCTGCGCGAGGTGATCGCCCCGCGCAGCGACCTGGCGGCGCTCGGGCGGCTGGAGCAGGTCTTCCGGCAGCGGAAGTTCGACGTGGTGCACACCCACTGCGCGAAGGCCGGAGCCGTAGGCCGGCTGGCCGCGTACCGGGCCGGGGTACCGAGGATCGTGCACACCTTCCACGGCTTCCCGTTCCACGAGTTCCAGTCGGCAGCCCGGCGCCGGGCCTACATATCGATCGAGCGGCGGCTGGGCCGGATCACCGACGTGGGCCTGTGCGTGGGCAACGCGGTCGCCGCCGAAGCCGTCCGGCGAGAGCTGATCGCGCCCCAGCGGGTCCGCACCATTGGCGTCGCGGTGGACGGGCCGGACCGGGCGCGGGCGAGCATGAGCGCCCGGCTGCCGCAGGCGCGTGAGCGTGCCCGCCTCGCCCTCGGCTTGCCGGCCGACACCACCGTAGTCGGCACGGTCGGCCGGCTGACCTACCAGAAGGCGCCCGAGGATTTCCTCGCCGCCGTGGCGGCCCTGCGGCGCCCGGAAGTCACCGGCGTGTGGATCGGCGGCGGCGAGCTGGCCGAGCGCATCGGCCGCCGCGTCCAGCGGTCGCCGGGGTCCCGGGTCATCCTGGCCGGCGAGCGGGCCGACGTGCTCGACCTGCTTCCCGCGTTCGACGTCTTTGCGCTGTCCAGCCGCTACGAGGGACTGCCCACGGTGGTCGTCGAGGCCATGATCTGCGGCGTTCCCGTCGTCGCGACCGCCGTCAACGCGGTTCCCGATCTCGTGATCCCGGGCGAGACCGGCCTGCTGGTCCCGCCGGGCCGGCCCGGCCAGCTCGCCGCCGCCATCCGGTACCTGCTCGACGCGCCGGAACTCGCCGCCCGCATGGCCGCGACCGCCCGGGCCCGCCTGGGTGACCAGCACGGCGAGTCCGCCCTGCGGGCCGCGCTCATGGCCGCGTACTCGCCCGCGGCCGGGGCCTGGTCAAGGTCCCAGTAGTCCCAGTAGTCTCGATAATCAAGATCGAGGGGCGTAAGGTAGGGGGTCCGTTGATGTTCTTTGCATTCTCGTAACCTGCTGTAAACGATCGCTGCTGTGAAGGCGTCTTCTCCACGTGGGCTGGTTTACCCAGAAGATCGCAGATCGGGAAGCTTCCCTCCGGGTGCGGTGGGCATTCGGGGCTGAGGCGGCCGGACTATCTGACGAAACCGACCTGAGAGCTCGAGACCAGTCGTCGGACCGCAGCGGGCGACCCGGGGGGACGTGAGCATGACGGCTTTGCTCGACAGGTGGTGCGCTGACCGGAATGAGCCGGCCGCAGCGGCGCGCGCCGAGATGGGCGGGTGACCGCGTGGCCAGGCTGGTGCTCGGTGACGACCACGTAGTGTTCCTGGACGCGCTCTCTACCGTGCTCGGCCAGCACGGATACATGGTCAGCGCGGTGGCCCGCGACGCCCAGGAGATGGTCGCGCTCGTGCGGCGGGACCGGCCGGACGCTTGCCTGATCGACAGGAACACCCCCCTCGAGGACGACGCCTGCACCATCGCCCAGGTGCTCGCGGCCAGCCAGGGCACGAACGTCGTCGTGCTCGGCGCTAGCGCCGGCCGCGAGGCGGTAGGCCGCGCGCTAGATGCCGGCGCATCCGGCTACCTGCACCAGTCGCGCGGAATTGGCGCGCTCATCTCCGCGCTCGAGCGCGTGCTGTGCGGCGAGGTCGTCGTGGATGTCCCGCAAGTCCGGGCGCCGCGGCGCTCACCCGAGCCGAACCAGGCGCTGCGCCTCGCCTCCCACCTGACCAGCCGCGAGCGGGAGTGCCTGATGATGCTGGTCGAAGGGCTGGACACCGCGGCGATGGTAGGACGGCTCGGCGTCTCGCGCACTACCGTGCGAACCCACCTGCAGGCCGTGCTCACCAAGCTCGGCGTGCACTCGCGGCTCGAGGCCGCGTCCTTCGCCGTGCGCCACCGGCTGCCCGACCTCTGGGCCGCAGCGGAAGGCGTCCCGGCCTCTGCGCCCGCCGTGCGGCCCGCAGCCTCTCCCGCGGCGCGCGCCGCGAGCACGGTGCGGCCCATCCGGCCACGCCCGGTCACAGACCTGGAAGCAGAGGCGACGCACCAGCGCCTGGCGTTAGTCGGTCAGGCCGCGAGCGCCAGCTGACGCCGCCCGCCCCGGGCCGCTCCCCGCCCCCGGTCCGGAGCAGGCGTAAATGTACCGTTAGGCCGGTGATAACCAGCCTTTTAGGACATTTGCCCGCCCCAGGAGCCCGTCCCGCGTCGGTCGTGTCCGGCGACTGCGGCTCCCGCCGACGGCATGGCAGGCTTGGGTCATGATCGTGGGAATCAGCGGCTATTTGTTCGCTCAGGGCGAACAAGGCGGCCCGGCATGAGGAACGCACGCGCCGTGGCCGGGGTCAGGGCGGCCGAGGGCGCGCTGATGGCGCTGCTGCCGGAGGGCGCGCTGATGCAGCGGGCCGCCGCGGGCCTGGCGGCGGCGTGCGCCGGGCTGCTCAACCGCGCGGGCCGGGCGGGGCGGGCCCGGGGCGTCTACGGGTCCCGGGTGGTCGTGCTGACGGGCAGCGGGGACAACGGCGGAGACGCGCTGTACGCCGGGGCGCGGCTGGCCGCCCGCGGCGCCGAGGTCACCGCCGTCGCCGCGGCCGAGCGGATGCATGAGGGCGGGGCGGCCGCGCTGCGCGGCTCCGGCGGGCGGGTGATCGAGGCCGCGGGCCAGGCCGCGGACGAGACGATCGCCGCGGCCGACCTGATCATCGACGGGCTGCTTGGCATCGGCGGCCGCGGAGGCCTGCGCGAGCCGGCCGCGTCGCTGGCCGCGGCGGCCGGGCGGGCCCGGGCGCTGGTCGTGGCCGTCGACCTGCCGAGCGGGATCGACGCCGACACCGGCGAGGTGGCCGGCGCTGCGGTCCAGGCCGACGTGACGGTCACATTCGGGACCCTCAAGCCCGGCCTGCTGATCGATCCCGGAGCCTCGCACGCGGGGGTCGTCGAGCTCGTGGACATCGGCCTGGGTCGTTATCTCGGCCCGCCCGACGTCGCGGCCCCGCAGGCGGCCGACATCGCGGCCTGGCTGCCCCGCCCGTCGGCGGAATCGGACAAGTATCGGCGCGGCGTACTGGGGATCGTGGCGGGCAGCGACCGGTTCACCGGCGCTCCCACGCTGGCCGTCGGCGGGGCCATCCGCGGCGGGGCCGGGATGGTCCGGCTGCTGTCGTCCGCGGTCCCGGTGGCCGTGGTGCGGCAGCACTGGCCCGAGGCGGTCATCACCACCCTGGACGCCGGCCTGGAGGGCAGGGCGGCCGTCGAGGCGGCCGGCCACGTGCAGGCCTGGACGGCCGGGCCGGGCATGGGAACGGACGAGATCGCCGCCAGCCTGCTCGCGGCCGTTCTCGCGACCAGCCTCCCGGTACTGGTCGACGCGGACGGGATCACCCTGCTGGCTACTCACCCCGGGCTGCTGCCGCGCCCGGCGCCCACCCTGCTCACGCCGCACGCCGGCGAGCTCGCGCGGCTCCTCGGCGCGGACCGGCCGGACGTGGAAGCCCACCGCCTCCGGTTTGCCACCCGGGCCGCCGCCGAGCTCGGCTGCACCGTGCTGCTGAAGGGCTCGACCACGGTGATCGCCTCCCCGGAGCCGGACCAGGAGGTCCTGGTGAATCCCACCGGGACCAGCTGGCTGGCTACCGCCGGTTCCGGGGACGTGCTGTCCGGCCTGGCCGGGTCGCTGCTCGCGCAGGGCCTCGAGCCGTCCCGGGCGGCGGCCGCGGCCGCGTTCCTGCACGGTATAGCCGCCCGGCTGGCCGCCGGCGGCACCACGGGCACCGGGCCCGACGGGGCCACGGGTGCCGGGATCGCCCGGGCCGGGGTAACCGGGATCACCGGGATGGTCGGTGCTGTGGGCGGCGAGGGCGCGGGTGCGACGGCGCGCCCGGAGGGCATCGGCGCGCCGATCGGCGCCTCGGACCTCGTCGGGGCGCTGCCCGCGGCCACCCGGATGGTCAACGCCGCCGCGATGGCCTGACGGCGCGCCATGGCCCACGGCGCCGCGATGGCCCGACGGCGCCGCGATGGCCCGACGGTGCCGCGATGGCCCGACGGTGCCGCGATGGCCCGACGACGCCGCGATGGCCCGACGACGCCGCCATGGCCCGACGGTGCCGCGATGGGCCGATGTGGCGAGCGCCACATTGCTTGAGTTGATAAAAGATTGACTCACTCAGCCTAGTCAGGCTAAGGTTGAGTTACTCAACCATTGAGCGGTTCGACTTTCCGCCCAGCGCACGTGGGCCAACGCCAGCGGAGGAGGTGACATGGGAACGCCATCCGATACGGATCAGCTCGACACGGAGATCTTCGAGGCCATGGGCGAGCTGGTCGAGGGAGTGATCGCGAAGGTCGAGCAGCTCGCGCAGAGCTACGGCCTTCCGGCCTTCTGCGTGAAGGCCCTGCAGGCGCTCCGTTCCCCGATGGCCATGCGGGATCTCGGGCGGCAGATGCACTGCGATCCCTCGTTCGTCACCGCGATCGCCGACCTGCTGGAAAAGCGCGGGCTAGCGCGGCGGGAAGCCAGCACGGTGGACCGCCGGATCAAGAACCTGGTGCTCACCGACGAGGGCATGGAGCTGCGAGACCAGGTACAGGGTGAGTTCATGGCGCGCATGCCCTGGCGCAGCCTCGACGACGAGGAGCGGGCCTGCCTGCTGAGCCTGATCCGCAAGATGATCCGCGCCGAGGGTAGCGCGGATCCCGGGACCACCCCGCCGACTACCGGGGGGCCGCGGGCGGGGGAGGTGAGCGAGACCCTCATTTCTGCGCAGCCCAGCAGCTGACCTGGCCGGGGGCTGGCGGACGACCGCCAGATCAGCCAGGTAGGGCCGGCCGGGCCCGTCGCCCGGATCATCCGGGGCAATCCACCACAACCAGTCATCACCGTCGTGGCGAGGCCGCCGCGAGGTTAGATCCGCACGCTCTTCACCAAGGAGACAGCATGTCTACCGCACAGCCCGAGACGGGGCGCCTGGGAGCGCCCACCATCGGTGCCAGTGCCGTTGGCCAGCCTGAGCACGGGCGCCGCCTCGGTTTGGCCCTGTTCGTCATCGCCACTGCCCAGCTGATGGTCGTGCTGGACGCGACCATCGTGAACGTCGCCCTGCCGCACATCCAGACCGCGCTCGGCTTCTCCGGCTCCGGCCTGGAGTGGGTGGTGAACGCCTACGCGCTCACCTTCGGCGGCCTGCTGCTGCTCGGCGGCCGGGCCGGGGACATCCTCGGCCGCAAGCGGGTGTTCATCGCCGGGATCATCCTGTTCTCGGCGGCCTCGCTGCTCGGCGGGTTCGCGACCTCCGAGGCTTGGCTACTGGGGGCCCGCGCGCTGCAGGGCGTCGGCGGCGCGATCGTCGCGCCGACCGCCCTGTCGCTGATCACCACCAACTTCCCGGAGGGGCGGCCACGCAACCGGGCCATGGGCGTCTACGCCGCCATGAGCATCGGCGGGGCCGCGGTCGGTCTGCTGGTCGGCGGCATACTGACCACGTACGTGTCCTGGCGCTGGGTGTTCTTCGTCAACGTGCCGATCGGGATCATGGTCGCGCTGCTGGCCCCGCGGGTGCTCGGCGAGTCGCAGCGCCGCCCGGGCCGGTTCGACCTGCCCGGCGCGATCACCAGCACGCTCGGCCTGGTGGCGCTGGTCTACGGCCTGACCAGCGCGGCCACCACCCCCAACGGCGCCTCGCACTGGGGCGACACCAAGGTGCTGGTCTCGCTGTCCGCGGCCGTGGTGCTGCTCGCCGCGTTCGTAGTGATCGAGGCGCGCAGCAAGTACGCGCTGATGCCGCTGCGGATCTTCCGCGACCGGAACCGGTCCGCGGCCAACCTGGTGTTGCTTTGCGTCGGCACGGCCATGTTCGGCATGTTCTTCTTCCTGACCCTGTTCGTGCAGCACGTGTGGGGTTACAGCGCGCTGAAGACCGGCGTGTCCTACCTGCCCATCGTCGTGGTGATCATGGCCATGGCGGGCCTGTCCACCCAGCTGGTCCCCCGGATCGGCGCCCGGCCGCTGCTGCTGGCCGCCACGGCGATCTCGGCGGGCGGCATGTTCTGGCTGTCCCGGATCAACGAGCACAGCACGTACGTCGGCGGCCTGCTCGGCCCCATGCTGGTGACCGCGGCCGGCCTCGGTCTGCTGTTCATGCCGGCCACCCTGGTCGCCCTGTCCAAGGTGGACGACAAGGACGCGGGCCTGGCCGCCAGCCTGCCCAACGTCGGCCAGCAGGTCGGCGGCGCGATCGGGCTCGCGATCCTGGGCACCGTGGCCTGGAGCGTGGTCGCCGACACCGCCCGTCATTCGGCGGCCGTGGCGCAGGCCGCCGTGGCGGCCGCAGCCAGGGCCGGCCACCCGCTGAGCCTGACGGCGGCGCAGGCCAAGGCGGCGCAGGCGGGGATCTACGACCACGCGCTGGCTGTCGGGTTCTCCCGCGGCTTCGAGGTGTCGGCCGGGATCATGCTGCTGGCGCTGATCGTGATCATCGTCATGGTCCGCGTCACCCGCGAGGATCTCGCCGGGGTCCAGCCGATGCCCAGTTAGATCGCAGAACGCGACGCAAGCAGATCGCGGAACGCGACGCAAGCGGGCGGGCCGGGTTTGTCCGGGCCCGCCCGCTGCCCGTGAACCCTCGTCATCCGTCGCTCCCAGGGGCAGGGTTCGTGGGCCGTCGCGGGGAGGATGAATTCGCGGACCGCCGCGGCAAGGACGAAAAGGTTTACTCTTCGGTGCGGCCGCCGAGGTGGCGGGCCAGGAACCGCTCGGCGGCGGCGTAGAAGCGCAGCCGGTTCTCCGGCTTGGCGAAGCCGTGGCCTTCGTCGGGGAACAGCAGGTATTCGTGGTCGATCCCGGCCTCGATGAGCGCGGCCACGATCTGCTCCGACTCGGCCTGCTTCACTCGCGGGTCGTTCGCGCCCTGGGCGATCAGCAGCGGGATCCGGATGTCGCGCGCCCGGGACAGCGGGGACCGGGACCAGAGGAAGTCGGCGTCCTTGGCCGGGTCGCCCACCCGCCGGTGGAACTGGGCGATCATCGGGGCCCAGTATGGCGGGATGGTCTCGATCAGCGTCTTCAGGTTGGACGGCCCGACGATGTCCACCGCGCAGCGGAACAGGTCGGGGGTGAACGTCGCGCCGGCCAGCGCCGCGTACCCGCCGTAGGAGCCGCCGTAGATGGCCACCCGCTCCGGGTCGGCCCAGCCCTGCCCGACGGCGAACGCGACCGCGTCGGTCAGGTCGTCCTGCATGCGCCCGCCCCACTCACGGTCCCCCGCGTTGACGAACGCCTTGCCGTAGCCGGTCGAGCCCCGGTAGTTGACCTGCACGCACAGGTAGCCCCGGTTGGCCAGCCACTGCGCCTCGGCGTCAAAGCCCCAGCTGTCCCTGGCCCACGGCCCGCCGTGCACGTTGAGCACCATGGGCAGCGCGGAACGGTCGGCGCCGGGCGGGAACGTGGCGTAGCCGTGCACGGTGAGGCCGTCCCGGGACGTGAACGAGAACGGCTCCATCGGAGCCAGTTCGTAGCGCGACAGCGCAGGCTGGTGCTCGAACAGGAAGCGGCCGGTCTGGCTGGCCCGGTCGTAGGCGAAGAACGGCACCGCGCCCGAGTCGTTAGTGAACCCGACCAGCCAGGTCCCGTCCGCGTCGTCGTGCCCCGCGAACATCGGGTCTCCGGGGTGCAGCGCCCGGATGGCCGCCAGGTCACCGGCGACCGACGGGTCCAGGACGACGTACTCGGACCGGTCCTTCTCGAACGCCACGATCTGCGGCTCCCGGGTATCCGGGTGCAGCCGGACGCCGCCCACGTCCGCCTCGGGATCGGCGGCCAGCACCTCCTGCGCGCCGGTGGCGACGTCGATACGAACCAGCCGGCCGGTGTTGGCCCCGACGGAGCTGGTTCCCAGCAGCGAGCTGCCGTCCTCGCTGAACGCGATCGCGTCGCTGGTCAGCGCGTCGTCGGCGGGAATGGTCAGCAGCTCCCGCCATTCCGCATCGGCGGTGTCCCGGACCAGGAGCACGATGGCCCCGTCGGGCCGGGGCGCGGCGGCCGCCCGGACCACCATCTGCGCGTCGGCGACCCAGTCGACGAACCCGGGGTTCTCCGCCTCCTTGGCCAGCTCGCCGGTGACCAGATCGAGCCGGTAAACGTCATGCAGCTCCGCGTTGTCCAGGTTCAGCCCGACCAGCACCTCCGTCGGGAACTTCCGCTCCATGGCGAGCAGCCGGGCCTGCACCCCGTCAAAGGGGGTGAGGTCGCGCCGCTGCATGGTCTCGAGATCGACGTCGTGCAGGCGCCAGTTCTCATCGCCGCCGGTGTCCTGCAGGTAGAGCAGGTGCCGGCCGTCGTGGGCCCAGGCGAACATCCGGATGCCGCGGTCGGTGTCGTCGGTGACGACCTGAGCCGCCGCCCAGTCCACGCCGGCCCCGGCGTTCGCCGGCGCGATCCAGACGTTGAGCACCCCCTCGTGCGGCGCGATCCACGCCAGCCGGGCTCCGTCGGGGGAGATGCGCGGGCTGAGCCGCTCGGGGTTGCCGAACAGGACTTCGCGGGGAATGAGCTCGACCATGCTCCGTGCTTATCACAGTGCTCGTCGTAGCGGGGACGACCCCCCCAGACCCCCCGCGCCGTGCTAGCCCGGGGGGGACGACCCCCCAGACCTCCCCGCGCTGTGCTAGCCCGGGGGACGACCCCCAGGACCCCCCGCGCTGTGCTAGCCGGGGGGACGACCCCCCAGGACCCCCCGCGTGCCAGCCGCTCGGGCCAGCCTCTGGCCGGCCGTCGCGGCCGGCCCCGGCTTCGCCGGGCCACATCACCCGCGACGCCATCCGCTCGGGCCAACCGAGGCCGACCCTCGCGTCTGGCGCTGGCAGACTGTGACGTCATGAACGGTCACCCGGAGGCGCCGCTGGGCCTGGGCGCGATGGACGGTCACCCGGAGGCGCTCATCGACCTGGGCGCGATCAAGCACAACGTCGCCGCGCTGGCCCGGCAGGCCGGCGGCGCGCAGGTGATGACGGTGGTCAAGTCCGACGGCTACGGCCACGGCATGATCCCGGCGGCGGTCGCGGCGCTGGACGGCGGCGCCACCTGGCTCGGCGTCGTGCACGTGGCCGAGGCGGTGACGCTGCGGCGGGCCGGGCTGACCGTGCCGGTGCTCTGCCTGCTCGGCGCGCCGGACGCGCCGCACGAGGACGCCATCCGCCACGACGTCGACCTGTCGGCCGGATCGGCCGCCCTGGTCGGCCAGATCGCGGCCGCGGCCGAGCGGGCGGGCAAGCCGGCCCGGCTGCACCTCAAGGCCGACACGGGGATGTCGCGGGGCGGCGCGACCGCCGCGGACTGGCCCGGCCTGGTCGACACGGCGCTGGCCGAGCAGGCCGCGGGCCGGGCCCGCATCGTCGGGGTCTGGTCGCACCTGGCCTGCGCCGACATCCCGGGCCATCCGTCGATCGCAGCCCAGCTGGCCGCGTTCCGCGACGCGGTGCAGGTCGCGGAGCGCGCGGGCGCCCGGCCAGAGCTGCGGCACCTGGCCAACACGCCCGCCACGCTGACCCTGCCGGACGCCCGGTTCGACCTGGTCCGGTGCGGCGGAGGAAGCTACGGGCTGTGCACGCTGCCCGGCGGTCCCCCGGACTGGCTGCGTCCCGCGATGACCATCCGGGCCCGGCTGGTCCAGGTCAAGCGGGTCCCGGCCGGCGCCGGCGTCTCCTACGGCCACCGCTACACCACCGGCCGCGAGACCACGCTGGGCCTGGTGCCGCTCGGGTACGCCGAGGGCATCCCGCGGCACGCCACCAACACCGCGCAGGTTCAGGTCCGCGGGCGGCGGTGGACGATCTCCGGTACGGTCTGCATGAACCAGGTGGTGATCGACTTCGGGGACGCCCCCGTGGCGCCGGGCGACGAGGTCGTGCTGTTCGGGCCGGGTGACGCGGGCGAGCCGACCATCCAGGACTGGGCGGACGCGGTCGGCACGATCTCGTACGACATCGCGACGGGGTTCGCGGGCCGGCTGCCGCGAAGCTACTCTGGAGTAACACAGGGCATGGACCCGGCCCGCGCCCTCGCTACCGCACAGGAGAACTGATGGCCGGTTGGCGGCGGATCACCGGCATCGCCGGGCTGGCCGTCGGCGCGGTGGCCGCGGGAGCCGGGGCCGCCCTCGCGGCGGAGAAGGTCGCGGTCGGCCGGTTGCGGCTGCGGCCCGATCCCGAGGCGGACGAGCCGTTCGGCCAGCTGCATGGGCGCGCCCTGACCGTGGTCGCCGACGACGGCGTGCCGCTGCACGCCGAGATCAACGGCCCGGACGACGCCCCGGTCACGGTCATCTTCTGCCACGGCTACACGCTGAACCAGGACGTCTGGCACTACCAGCGCCGGGATCTCGCCGCCACGGCCAGGCTCGTGTTCTGGGATCAGCGCGGCCACGGCCGGTCCGGCCAGTGCAGCCGGGAGTCCTGCACGATCTCTCAGCTCGGCGCGGACCTGTACGCGGTGCTGACGGCGGTGGCCCCGGGCCCGGCGCCGGTCGTGCTGGTCGGCCACTCGATGGGCGGGATGACGATCATGGCGCTCGCCCGCCAGCACCCCGAGCTGTTCGGCCCGAAGGTGACCGGGGTGGTCCTGATCTCGACCCTGGCCGGCGGAGTGGACCCCACCATCTGGCTTCCGGCGCCGCTGCGCCCGGTGGCCCGGCAGGCCGCCCTGCCGGTGCTGCACGGGGCCAGCACCGGCCGGCGGGCCGCCCTGACCGAGCGGGTCCGTCACGCCGGCGGCGACCTGGCGTTCCTCGGCACCCGTTACATCGCGTTCGGCGATCCCGCGGTCAGCCCGGCCGTGGTGGAGTTCCTGGAGCGCATCATCCGCGCCGCTCCCGTCGGGGTCGTGGCCGCGTTCTACGTCGCGCTGCTCAACCACGACGAGCAGGCGGCGCTCGAAGTCCTGGGCCGGGTGCCGGTGACGGTGGTCGCCGCGGAAGAGGACCGGCTGATCCCGCTCGCCCGCGGCGAGGAACTGGCGGCCGGGATCCCCGGCGCGAAGCTGGTGCGGGTGCCAGAGGCGGGTCACGCCGTCGTCCTGGAGCGGCCCGGGCTGGTGAACCGCGCGATCACCGAGCTGATCGCGCGCGGCGCGGCAGGCACCGCGTCACCCGCGAACGACAGGCGGCCGCACGCTAACGGCACCGCGGCGCGCCCGGCCCCGGCGTAGCCGTGCCATCGGTGCTGGCTGAGATCCGGGTACCCACCGCGGCGCACATGCGCGGCCTGGGACGTCGGCTCGCGGCCCTGCTGCGCCCGGGCGACCTGGTGGTGCTGACCGGGCCGCTCGGCGCCGGGAAGACCACGCTCGTGCAGGGGATCGGCCAGGGGCTCGGCGTGCGTGGGCCGGTGACCTCGCCCACGTTCGTCATCGCCCGCGTGCACCCGGCGGCGGGGGCCGGTCCGGCCCTGGTGCACGCGGACGCCTACCGGCTCGGCGGGCGGGCGGAGGTCGATGATCTCGATCTCGATACCGACCTGGAGAGCTCGGTGACCGTGGTGGAGTGGGGCGAGGGCCTGGTGGAAGATCTCGCCGACAGCCACCTGGAGGTCAGCATCGCCATGGCGGCAGCGGAGCCGGGTGAGCCGCCCGGGCCCGACGAGGCGCGCACCGTCCGGCTGACCGGCCGGGGCGAGCGCTGGTCGGCCCAGGCCGAATCCGCGCGTCTGGCCCTGTCCGGCGGGCCGGAGGTTCTATAGTTCCGTTCAGCCCGACCGCTGCACCGTTCGCACCACCTGGCCCAGGCGCCGCGCAAGCCCGCCGTCGTCAAGCCCGGTACCAGCACGCCCATCGCCCTTCCCGGAGGCACGCCGTGGCTCAGGGGTACCCTCCCCGCCGGCCTGCGGGCCCGCCCGCAGACGGCCGTCGCGCGCGGCCGGACGAGCCGGGCAGGCGCGGTCGGCCCGGGCGCGACAGCCGGCCGCGGTCGGAGCGGTGGGACCAGCCGGACGCCTTCGATGACGGGCTCGACGATGACGTGCCGCCGTGGGCCGGGCCAGGGATCCACCCCACCGGGCCGGGCGGCCGGCCGCTTGGGCCGCCGCGCGATCCGGGCGGCCGGGCCCCGGTGGCGTCCCCGGACCCGGACTGGCCGCCGGACGGCGACGAAGAATGGCCGCCAGACGAGCGGGCCGAAGCCCGGCGGGGCCGCCGGGCCGCCACCAGGGCCAGGAAGTCCCGACGCAGGCTCCTGGTCGGCGGCGGCATGGTCGTGGCCGTGGCCTTGATCGCGACAGCGGTGCTGTGGGCCACCAACACGTGGCCATTCCCGAGCAAGTCGGCCCCGCCGGCCAGCAACCCCGTGGTCACGACCTTCCAGCCGGGCGAGTTCCGCTCGGTCCCGAACGCCTGCACGGCGATCAGCCCGGCCCTGCTCGGCCAGTACCTCCCGGGCAAGGTGGCCAGGGTGTCGCAGGCGCTCGGCAGTGCCGCCCAGAGCCAGTGCACCTGGACCCTGGATCACCGCCCCGACTTCCGGGTGCTCACGGTGAGCAGCCAGGCGTACGCGCCGAGCCTGTTGGCCAGCGGGGACGGGAGCGCCACGTTCAACGCGATCGACGCCTACGGCCAGACCCTGCAGGAGCTGCAGAACCCGCCCAAATCGAGCAAGGCGCCCCGGGCGCAGCTGGGCACGGCGGTCGGACTCGGCCGCGACGCGTTCACCGCGCTGCAGGTCTTCCACGTCACGGGCGGTCCCATGGACGAGGTCACCGTGGTGGTCAGGGACCGCAACGTGCTGATCGACGTCACCATGCAGGGCCCGGAGCGCGGCGGCGGTGGCTTGCGGCCGGTATCGGTCGCCACCTTGCGCGCCGCAGCGCTCGCCGCGGCGCACGAGGTGCTCGCCGGGCTCCGCTGAGCCGCGGCCCGGCCACGCTGCGCCGTGACCTACGCTGGTCAACCGTGCTGCTGCTCGCTTTGGACACCGCTACCCCGGCGATGACCGTCGCCCTGCACGACGGGGTGCGCGTGCTCGCCGGCCAGACCACGGTGAGCTCCCGCAGGCACGGGGAGCTGCTGGCGGCCATGATCGAGCAGGTGCTCGAGGGCGGCGGCGCCAAGCGCACCGACCTGGAGGCGATCGCCGTCGGGACCGGTCCCGGGCCGTACACCGGGCTGCGGGCGGGCCTGGTGACCGCCAGGGTCCTGGCCAGCGCGCTCGACGTCCCGGCCGTGGGCGTGTGCACTCTCGACGTGATCGCGCGCGCGGCCGTTCCCGCCGCGGCGGGCCGCGAGTTTATCGTCGCCGCCGACGCGCGGCGCAAGGAGCTCTACTGGGCGCGCTACGCGCCCGGGGGCCAGCGTATCGGCGAGCCGGCGGTCGGCCCGGCCGCTGAGGTGGCGCTGGCCGCGGCGTCGTCCGCCGCCAGCCGCGCGCCGTGGCCGGTCGCGGGCGAGGGCCCGGCGCTCTACCCCGAGCTGGGAGCCTGCGCGATCCCGCCGCGCTATCCCGACGCGGCGCTGCTCGCGGAGATCGCGTCCGAGCGGCTGGCGGACGGTGCCCTGCCGGAGCCCCCGGAGCCGCTGTACCTGCGCCGGCCCGACGCCCGGATACCGGGCAAGCCCAAGCGGGTCACGCCATGAAAGACGAGCCAGAGGGGCGCGGTGCCGCCTGGACTGAGGAGCGAGGGAGCTTGCGACCGAGCGACGAGGCTTGTCCGAGCCGAAGGGGCGCGCCGGCGTCTGGACTGATGAGCGAGGGAGCGAGGAACGAGCGCCCGAGCGAGGAGGGAAGACGGCGGAGTGAAGCGCCCCGGAGGCGAGCGGAGCAAACACTGCGCGTCATGACGCCGGCCGACCTCGAGGCCGTGCTCGGGCTGGAGCATGCCCTGTTCGGCGAGGAGGCGTGGTCGAGGCAGATGCTGGAGGGCGAGCTGGCGGAGCAGCCGCGCAGCCGCTACTACCTGGTCGCCGACGACGGCGGCGAGATCGTCGGCTACGCCGGACTGCTGGTGGCCACGACCCAGGCCGACGTGGTCACCCTGGCGGTCGCCGCCGACCGGTGGGGGCAGGGAACCGGCTCGGCGCTGCTCGAGGCGCTGCTGGCCGAGGCGGCGCGGCGGGGGTGCACGGAGATCTTCCTCGAGGTGCGCACCGACAACACCCGGGCCCAGCTCCTGTACCGCAGGTACGGCTTCAGCCAGATCGGGATCAGGAAGGGCTACTACCAGCCCTCGGGCGCCGACGCCCTGGTGATGCGGCGCGACCTTGCCGGGACCGCGCGGTGACCGCCCCGCTCGTACTCGGCATCGAGACTTCGTGCGACGAGACCGGGCCGGCCTGGTCCGCGGGCACGAACTGCTCGCCGACGCGGTCGCCTCCAGCGTCGACGAGCACGCCAGGTTCGGCGGCGTCGTCCCCGAGGTGGCCAGCCGGGCGCACCTGGAGGCCATGGTCCCCGCCGTGGACCGGGCGCTGGCCACGGCCGGGGTGAAGCTGGCCGACGTGGACGCGATCGCGGTCACCGCGGGCCCCGGCCTGGCCGGCGCGCTGCTGGTCGGGGTCTGCGCGGCCAAGGCCTACTCCCTCGCGCTCGGCAAGCCGCTCTACGGGGTCAATCACCTCGCCGCGCACATCGCCGTGGATCAGCTCGAGCACGGCGCCCTGGAGCTTCCCGCCGTCGCCCTGCTGGTCTCCGGCGGGCATTCCTCGCTGCTGCTCGTGACCGACCTGCCGGGTCAGCTGACGCCGCTGGGGGCCACGATCGACGACGCCGCGGGCGAGGCCTACGACAAGGTGGCCCGGCTGCTCGGGCTGCCGTTCCCCGGCGGGCCGCCGATCGACGCCGCGGCGGCGGCCGGCGACCCGGCCGCCATCGGTTTCCCCCGGGGCAAGTACCGGGACCAGACCTTCGACTTCTCGTTCTCCGGGCTGAAGACCGCGGTGGCGCGCTGGGTCGAGGGCCGCGAGGCGGCCGGGCTGGCGGTGCCGGTGGCCGACGTCGCGGCCTCGTTCCAGGAGGCGGTCGCCGACGTGCTGACCCGCAAGGCGGTGGACGCCTGCCGGGCCACCGGCGTCGGCCAGCTGGTGATCGGCGGCGGGGTGGCCGCCAACTCACGGCTGCGGGCGCTCGCGCGGCAGCGCTGCGAGGCCGCGGGCATCCGGCTGCGGGTGCCCAGGCCCGGGCTGTGCACGGACAACGGCGCGATGGTGGCCGCGCTGGGCGCGGAGCTGCTGGCGCGGGATGTGCCGCCGTCCCCGCTAGAGTTCCCGGCCGATTCCTCCATGCCGGTGACCAGCGTCGTAGCGGCTCAGGTTGACGAGGCCGCCCGGTACGGATAGTGTTCCGGTCTGGCACTCACCATAGTAGAGTGCTAATGCGACGAGGCTGGTCTGGCACCCGCGACGGCAGGCCGCCATGGTCGCCCTCTCTAATGTCAGCTAGCCCTTTTCGGAGGGGGAGGTCAGATCGTGACGACCGCCACCAAGGTTGTTCTCAAGCCGCTTGAAGACCGGATCGTGGTACGTCCGCTCGAAGCCGAGCAGACCACCGCGTCCGGCCTGGTCATCCCGGACACCGCCAAGGAGAAGCCCCAGGAGGGCGAAGTCTTGGCGGTCGGCCCGGGCCGGTTCGACGACGCAGGCGCCAAGCGCGTCCCGATGGACGTAAAGGTCGGCGATGTCGTGCTGTACAGCAAGTACGGCGGGACCGAGGTCAAGTACTCCGGCGAGGAGTACCTGGTGCTCTCCGCCCGTGACGTGCTCGCCGTCATCGAGAAGTAACGAACAGTTAGCAACCCCGCCCCGGGCCGGCCGACAGGCGGGCCCGGGGCGGAGGCATGAAGCAGCAGCAAGCCACCACAGCAAACGGCAGCAAGCCGCCACAGCAAAAGTAAGTATGAGGTATTCATGGCCAAGAGCTTGGAGTTCGACGAGGACGCACGGCGGGCGCTGGAGCGCGGTGTCAACCGCCTCGCGGACGCCGTCAAGGTGACGCTGGGCCCCAAGGGCCGCAACGTCGTCATCGACAAGAAGTGGGGCGCACCGACCATCACCAACGACGGCGTCACCGTCGCGCGTGAGGTCGAGCTGGAGGACCCGCACGAGAACCTTGGCGCTCAGCTCGCCAAGGAGGTCGCCACCAAGACCAACGACGTGGCCGGCGACGGCACCACGACGGCGACCGTGCTGGCGCAGGCGATGGTGCACGAGGGCCTGCGCTCGGTCAGCGCCGGGGCCAACCCGATGGCGCTCAAGCGCGGGGTCGACGCCGCGGCGGCCGCGGTGTCCGAGATCCTGCTCAAGTCCGCGCGCGAGGTGCTGGAGCAGAGCGAGATCGCCAACGTGGCCACGGTCTCCGCGCAGGACCCGAAGATCGGCGACATCATCGCCGAGGCCTTCGACAAGGTCGGCAAGGACGGCGTGATCACCGTCGAGGAGTCCCCGACGATGGGGCTCGAGATCGAGTTCACCGAGGGCATGCAGTTCGACAAGGGCTACATCTCCGCGTACTTCATCACCGACCAGGACCGGATGGAGGCCGTCCTCGAGGACGCCTACATCCTGCTGAACGGCGGCAAGATCTCGTCGATGGCGGATTTCCTGCCGCTGCTCGAGCAGGTCGCGCAGGGCAAGAAGCCGCTGCTGGTGATCGCCGAGGACGTGGACGGCGAGGCCCTGTCGACGCTGGTGGTCAACAAGATCCGCGGGCTGCTGAACGTGGTCGCGGTGAAGGCGCCAGGCTTCGGCGACCGGCGCAAGGCGATGCTCGAGGACATGGCCGTGCTGACCGGCGGCGAGGTGGTCAGCGAGGAAGTCGGGCTCAAGCTGGAGAACGTCGGCCTGGAGACGCTGGGTCACGCCCGCCGCGTCGTGGTGACCAAGGACACCACCACGATCGTCGACGGGGACGGCGACCAGGCCGCGATCGACGACCGGATCCGCCAGCTCCGGACCGAGATCGAGAACTCGGACTCCGACTGGGACCGCGAGAAGCTGCAGGAGCGGGTGGCGAAGCTGTCCGGCGGCGTGGCCGTGCTCCGGGCGGGGGCGGCGACCGAGGTCGAGCTGAAGGAGAAGAAGCACCGGCTCGAGGACGCGATCTCGGCCACCCGGGCCGCGATCGAGGAGGGCATCATCCCCGGCGGCGGCAGCGCGCTGGTGCAGATCGCGGCGAGCCTCGGCGACCTGGGGAAGTCCGGCGACGAGGCGACCGGCGTCCGGGTCGTGCGCGACGCGCTCCAGGCCCCGGCCCGGTGGATCGCGGACAACGCGGGCGCGGAGGGCGGCGTGGTCGTCGCGGCGATCGCCGACCTCCCGTCGGGTCACGGGTACAACGCCGCGACCGGCGAGTACGGCGATCTGGTGGCGCAGGGCGTGATCGACCCGGTCAAGGTGACCCGCTCGGCGGTGCAGAACGCGGCGTCGATCGCCGGGATGCTGCTGACCACGGAGGTCCTGGTCACGGACAAGCCGGAGCCGGAGGCGGCCGCGGCCGGCCAGGGTCACGGCCACGCGCACTGACCCAGGGCTCACCGGGACGGCCCACGCCGGTGTCCCGCGGCCGCGCCGACGGCGCGGCCGCGGGACCCGGTGCCACTAGGATGAAACATGGCCCGAACCGAGCAGCCCGACGATGAGATGACCGACGCCGCCAAGTTCGCCCCTCCGGCCCTGACCTTCGACGATGTGCTCCTGCTGCCCGCCCGCTCGGCCATCATGCCGAGCGAGGCCGACACCACCGCCGCGCTGAGCCGCCACATCACGCTGCGCGTGCCGCTGATCTCCGCGGCCATGGATACCGTCACCGAGGCGCGGATGGCCGTGGCCATGGCCCGCCAGGGCGGCGCGGGCGTGCTGCACCGCAACATGTCCGTGGAGGAGCAGGCGCAGCAGGTCGACATGGTGAAGCGGTCCGAGGCCGGGATGATCACCAACCCGGTGACCTGCAGCCCCGGCGCGACCGTCGCGGACGTCGAGCAACTGTGCGCCCGGTACCGGATCTCCGGCGTGCCGGTGGTGGGTCCCGGGGGGACGCTGCTCGGCATCGTCACCAACCGTGACATCCGCTTCGAGACCGACCATCAGCGCCGCGTCGCGGACGTGATGACGCCGATGCCGCTGGTCACGGCCCCGGTCGGGGTGTCGGCCGACGAGGCGCTGGGGCTGCTGGCCCGGCACAAGATCGAGAAGCTGCCGCTGGTCGACGCGGCCGGCCGGCTGCGCGGGCTGATCACGGTCAAGGACTTCACCAAGAGCGAGCGGTTTCCCCACGCCACCAAGGACGCGGGCGGTCGGCTGGTCGTCGGCGCGGCCGTGGGTGTCGGCGAGGACGCCAAGCGCCGGGCGCAGTCGCTCACCGAGGCCGGCGCCGACTTCCTGGTCGTGGACACCGCACACGGCCACGCCCAGGCGGTCATCGACATGATCACGCAGGTCAAGGCCAACGTCCAGGTCGATGTGATCGGCGGCAACGTCGCCACGCGGGCGGGCGCCCAGGCGCTCATCGAGGCCGGCGCCGACGCGGTGAAGGTGGGTGTCGGCCCGGGCTCGATCTGCACCACCCGGGTGGTGGCCGGAGTCGGCGTGCCGCAGGTCACCGCCATCTACGAGGCGGCCAAGGCGGCGCGGCCGGCCAGCGTGCCGGTGATCGGGGACGGCGGCCTGCAGTACTCCGGGGATATCGCCAAGGCGATCGCCGCCGGGGCTGACACGGTCATGCTCGGCGGCCTCCTGGCCGGGTGCGAGGAGGGTCCCGGGGAGATGGTCATCATCCAGGGCGAGCAGTACAAGCTGTACCGGGGGATGGGCTCGCTCGGCGCGATGCGGAACAGCGAGCGCGGCGGGTCCTTCTCCAAGGACCGGTACTTCCAGGACGACGTGCTGCGCGAGGACAAGCTGGTCCCGCAGGGAGTGGAAGGCCGGGTGCCCTATCGCGGCCCGCTGGCCGCGGTGGCCAACCAGCTGGTCGGCGGGCTGCGGGCGGCCATGGGCTTCGTCGGCGCGCGCACCATCGCGGACCTGCAGGAAGCCCTGTTCACCCAGATCACCGGGGCCGGGCTGGCCGAAAGCCACCCGCACGACATCCAGTTGGTGGCGGAGGCACCCAACTACGGTGGAGTGGGCCGGGGTGGGGGGTGGGGGCGGGCGTGACCCAGGTGGAGATCGGGCGCGGCAAGAGCGGCCGCCGCGCCTACGCGCTGGACGAGATCGGCATCGTGCCCTCGCGCCGCACCAGGCACCCGGAGGAGGTGTCCATCGCCTGGCAGATCGACGCCTACCGGTTCGAGCTGCCGCTGGTGGTCGCGCCGATGGACAGCGTGGTCTCACCCGCGACCGCCGCGGAGATCGGCCGCCTCGGCGGCCTGGCCGTGCTCGACCTCGAGGGCCTGTGGACTAGGTTCCCCGACCCCGAGCCGCTGCTGGCCGAGGTGGCCGGGCTCGACGATGAAGCGGCCACCCGACGGCTGCAGGAGATCTATTCCGAGCCGATCTCCGAAGAGCTGATCGGGCGCAGGATCGAGGAGATCAGGTCCGCCGGGGTGACGACCGCCGTGCGGCTGTCGCCGCAGCGGACCGTCCGCTACCACAAGGCGGTCCTCGACGCCGGGGCCGACATCTTCGTGATCCGCGGTACCACCGTGTCGGCCGAGCACGTCTCCGGCCAGGCCGAGCCGCTCAACCTCAAGCAGTTCATCTACGAGCTTGACATCCCGGTCATCGTGGGCGGCTGCGCTACCTACACCGCCGCGCTGCACCTGATGCGGACCGGGGCGGCCGGGGTGCTGGCCGGGTTCGGCGGCGGGTCGGGCCACACCACGGCCGCGGTGCTCGGCGTGGCGGTGCCGACCGCCACCGTGATTGCCGACGTCGCCGCGGCGCGCCGCGATTACCTGGACGAGTCCGGCGGCCGCTACGTGCACGTGATCGCCGACGGCGGGATGACCCGCAGCGGCGACATCGCCAAGGCCCTGGCCCTGGGCGCGGACGCGGTGATGGTCGGCTCGCCGTTCGCCCGCGCGGTCCAGGCCCCCGGCCGCGGGTACCACTGGGGCAGCGAGGCGCACCATCCCGACCTGCCGCGCGGCGCGCGGGTGCAGGTCGGCACGATCGGCACATTGGAGCAGATCCTGCACGGCCCGTCGACGATGGCCGACGGGTCGATGAACCTGATGGGGGCGCTGCGCAAGACGATGGCGACATCCGGCTACTCGGACCTGAAGGAATTCCAGCGGGTCGAGGTCGTGGTGACATCCAGCGAGCCGCGCCGCCCGGGGGCGGCGGGGCGCGCCGGCTGAGGTGACCGGCGGCCGCGCCCGGTAGGTTCAGAACGTGATGGCTGGGGCGGGCGTGACGGCGAGGCTGGGGCCTGCCGAGCGGGCGGCCGCGCTCGCCGCGCTCGCGGAGACCGAGCATCAGGTCCTGGTCGTCGGCGGCGGGGTGGTGGGCGCGGGCGTGGCGCTGGACGCGGCCACCCGCGGGCTGTCCGTCGGCCTGGTCGAGGCACGGGACTTCGGCTCGGGGACCTCGTCGCGGTCGAGCAAGCTCATCCACGGCGGCCTGCGCTACTTGGAGCAGCTCAACGTGGGCCTGGTCCGGGAGGCGCTCGGAGAGCGCTCGCTGCTGCTGCAGCGGATCGCGCCGCACCTGGTGCACCCGGTCTCGTTCCTGTTCCCGTTCACCCATCACGCCTGGGAGCGCGCCTACGTCGGGGCCGGGGTCAGCGCCTACGACCTGCTCGGGCTCTCGCTCGGGCAGACCCGGGGCCTGCCCCGGCACCGCCAGCTGACCAAGCGCGGGGCGCTGCGGGTGGCGCCCGCGCTGAAGCGGTCGGCCCTCACCGGCGCGCTGCTCTACTGGGACGCGCAGGTGGACGACGCCCGCTACGTGATGACGCTGGTCCGGACCGCGGCCGGGTACGGCGCGCACGCGGCCTCGCGCACCCAGGTGACCGGGTTCCTGCGGGAGGGCGAGCGGGTGACCGGCGTGCGCGCCGTCGACCTCGAGACCGGGGCCGGGCTGGAGATCCGGGCCCAGCAGGTGGTTAACGCGACCGGCGTATGGACCGACGAGACCCAGGCCATGGTCGGCGGCCGCGGCATCATCAACGTCCGCGCGTCCAAGGGCGTGCACCTGGTCGTGCCCCGGGACCGGATCCAATCCCTCAGCGGGATCATCCTGCGCACCCCGTTCAGCGTCCTGTTCGTCATACCGTGGGGCCGGCACTGGATCATCGGCACCACCGATACCGACTGGTCCCTGGACAAGGCGCATCCGGCGGCGAGCCGGACCGATATCGACTACGTGCTCGGGCAGGTCAACCGGCTCCTGGCGGTGCCGCTGACCAGGGATGACGTGGAGGGCGTCTACGCCGGGCTGCGGCCGCTGCTGGCCGGGGAGTCCGAGTCGACCTCGAAGCTGTCGCGCGAGCACACGGTCGCCCACCCGGTACCCGGCCTGGTGATGATCGCGGGCGGCAAGTACACCACCTACCGGCTAATGGCCCGGGACGCGGTGGACGCGGTGGCGCACGGCCTGGACGGGCGGGTGGCGCCGTCCTGCACCGACGCGGTGCCGCTGGCCGGAGCCGACGGCTACGTCGCACTGTGGAACGCCAGGTACTCGCTGGCGCGGTCATCCGGCCTGCACGTGGCGCGGATCGAGCACCTGCTGCGCCGGTACGGGTCGCTGACCGGGGAGGTCCTCGACCTGATCGCCGCCGAGCCCGGCCTGGGCAAGCCGCTGGCCGGGGCCGACGACTACCTGCGCGCCGAGGTCGTCTACGCCGCGTCGCACGAGGGCGCCCGGCACCTGGACGACGTACTGGCGCGCCGAACTCACGTGTCGATCGAGACCTGGGACCGCGGGCTGTCGGTGGCCGGGGAGGCGGCGGGCCTCATGGCCGGGCCGATGCGGTGGAGGTCCCGGCAGGTGGCCCGCGAGGTCGAGAACTACCAGGCCCGGGTCAAGGCGGAGCGGGCCTCGCAGGACGCCGAGACCGACCAGGACGCCGATGCGATCAGGCTGGGCGCCCCCGACATCGTACCGGTCGTCAACAACGGCGTGGTCGGCGTCTGAGCACCCGGAGGTCCGGGGGTCGTCCCCCCGGGCCAGCGCGGCCCGCAACTAGACTTCCGGCATGTCCCGACCCCGAGTGCTGTCCGGCATCCAGCCCACCGCCGACTCCTTCCATCTCGGCAACTACCTGGGCGCGCTGCGCCAGTGGGTGGCGTTGCAGGACACTTACGATGCCTTCTACTGCGTCGTCGACCTGCACGCGATCACGGTGCCGGTCGAGCCCGCGCTGCTGCGTCGCCGGACCAGGATCGCCGCCGCCCAGTTGTTCGGCGCCGGGCTCGATCCGGACCGCTGCACGGTCTTTGTGCAGAGCCATGTGCCCGAGCACGCCGAGCTGGAGTGGGTGCTCGGCTGCCTGACCGGGTTCGGCGAGGCCAGCCGGATGGTCCAGTTCAAGGACAAGTCGGCCCGGGCCGGCGCGGAAGCGGCCAGCGTGGGCCTGTTCACCTACCCGATCCTGCAGGCCGCCGACATCCTGCTGTACCAGACCGACCAGGTGCCGGTCGGGGAGGACCAGCGCCAGCACCTGGAGCTGACCAGGGACCTGGCGCAGCGGTTCAACCACAGGTTCGGGCCGACGTTCGCCCTACCCCGCCCCTACATCCTGCCCGAGGTCGCGAAGATCACCGACCTGGACAACCCGACCGCGAAGATGGGCAAGTCCACGTCCTCGCCGCAGGGCATCGTCGACGTGCTCGAAGACCCCGCGTCGATCCGCAGGAAGATCAGCCGGGCGGTGACCGACTCCGGCTCCGAGATCCGGGCCGACGAGCAGGCCAAGCCGGGCATCACCAACCTGCTGCGGATCTACTCCGCGTTCACCGGGGAAACCGTGGCGAGCCTGGAGCAGCGCTACGCGGGCGCGGGCTACGGGGCGCTCAAGAAGGACCTGGCCGAGGTGGTGGTCGCCGCGTTCGCCCCGATCAGGGAGCGGACCGAGAAGATGCTGGCCGACGAGGCGCAGCTCGACCGGCTGCTCGCGCACGGCGCGGCGCGCGCCAAGAAGGTGGCCGGCCCCACCATGGCCACCGTCAGGGACCGGATGGGCTTCCTGGCGGCCACCTAGCCGAGCTCGGGTTACGATCTCGGCGTGACCGACCATCCGTTCCCTTACCGCGACGCCCACCGGCACCAGCTCGCCGTGCTGGATCTGGTGGGTGACTGGTCGCAGCGTCACGACCAGCCCGCCCTGGCCGCGCTGAGCCCCGCGCAGCGGGCGGCGCAGCTGGCCGCGCGGCGCGTGCTCTGGGAGTACGTCGACGCGCTGTGGCAGGAACCCAGGCAGCACGGGGAGAGCCCCGCCGACCTGCCCGACTACGACGCGGTGGCCGCGCTGCGGGAGCTGTTCGCCGAGCTGGTCGCCGCGGCCGAGCAGGCGCGGGACGCGGCCGCCGACCCGGCGGGGGACTGAGTCAGCCCGGTACCCGGTCGTAACCCTGGGTACAGGTAACCCGTACGCGCCGGAACGACGCCGTCCGGCCGAGTCGCCCGTTTGCTGCTGTCACCGTCCACGACGGTCCAGCACGGTCCGCGCGAATCCAGCGCCGCCTGCTCACAAAGGTGTAGGGGCGTCGTCCGGTACGTAGTGGCGGCTCTCGTCTGACGGGTCGATCCAGACCCGCATGATCACGCCGCTGGACGGATCGCGGAACCGCTCAGCCGTCGGCACCCAGCCCGGCTCGGGCTTGCGCGTCTGGGCGTGCCGCCCGCGCGATTCCCCGCGGCGCCCGGCACCCGGCGTACCGGGGACACCCGTGCGCTCGGCGATGGCCCGCTCGGTTTGTTCGTCGACGGGGCGGGCGCAGGTTGCCTGTATCAGCGCGCCCGCCGCGACCGCGTCCAGCCCGGCCAAATACGGCGCTGCCGCTGTCGGCGCCGCATCGTTGCCCGCCGACGCAGGGACGGCCGCCACGGGGGTGTGCGACAGCGCGGCTGGCGGAGCGGACAGGCGCGGCGCCTGCGCGAGAATATCGCTCTCCAGCTCGCGCAGGGCCGGCCCGGGGTCGACGCCGAGATCAGCAGCCAGCCGCGCTCGCGCCCGGCGCAGCGCCGACAGCGCGTCGCCCTGGCGCCCGGACTGGTACAGCGCCAGCGCGAGCAGCCGCCAAGCTTCCTCCCGCAGCGGATGTTCGGCGGTCAGCCGGTCCAGGCCGGCGACGGTCTGCGCGGCTCGGCCCAGCCGCAGCGCTGCGTTCGCCAGGCACTCAGTGGCCATCAGGCGCAGTTCCTCCAGCCGGGACGCTTCCAGGTCCGCCCACGGCATGCCGCCGAACTCCTGGAAGGCCGTACCACGCCAGGACGCTAGCGCGGACGAGAGCCGGTTCTGCACTGCGGCGGGATCGTCTAGCCCGGCGGCCTGATGTATCTCGTCCTCGAAGGACCAGGCGTCAACCGCGTCCTGGCCGAGCTGTATCGCATATCCCGGCGGGGAGGTGACCAGCACCCCTGAGGGGGTCCGGGCCGGGCGGCCCGGCTCCAGCGCACGGCGCAGATGAGAGACATACGACTGCACCGCGGCGAGGGCCCGTGGCGGCGCCTCATCGGCGTAGAGATCCTCGATGAGCCGGTCGGCGGAGACCACCCGGCCGTGTTCGGCGATCAGCCGGGCAAGGACGCACCGCTGCCGCGGCCCGCCAACGTCGGCAGGGACGCCGTCGACGATGACTTGCAGCGGGCCGAGCACCCGAACCCCGATCACACGCACCTCGCTGACGAAGAGGACCAACCCCACCCTGACGCGTCCGCAACCGGGCCGCAAGCCGGCCGCAAGTCAGCCACCAGCGCGCCATCCCACGCTCGGTACGTGATCACCGCACTGCTGTTCGCACTCAGGACGACAACCGCGAAGGAGCCTGAGCCGATCACCACGAGGAGGAGATCATGACCGGCAGAACTCGCACATTCCCCGACCGGCGAGAATCGCCCGCCGGCCAATCCCGAATGCCTGCGACACCACATCCAGAGGAGGCATCCCGATGAACGCACCCAACGACAACACCGCTGCCAAAGGTCTGCGCGGGTGGTGGGCATCTCCCCCGCGAAGCGGCATGCAACGCCTGATCGTGCCCTATGAGTACCGCCACCTCCGCTTCTTCGGGGCTGCGCGTATTGCCGGTGGCAGTGTCGCGGCCGCCGCGGGCGTCATATGCCTCGCGTACGGCGTCTACGGATGGGCAGCCTTCTTCCTGGTTCTTGGGGCGCTGAATCTCGCGGGTGGCTCCTGGTACCTCACTATCGCCCGCTCCGCATCTGCCCGAACCTGAGCCTGGTCAGACGCCCGCCGGGTCCGGCGGGCGGGAGGTCGGCCAGGGCCACCGCGGCCTCCTCGGCGTAGGCGGCGGTCAGCACGACACCAACCCGGTGGCGTAGGTCGTCCAGGCCCAGCCGACCCGCGGCGTAGTGCTCGCGCAGCAGCATGATGAGGCGCTCGCGGTCGGCATCCCCGAGCAGCGAGCGCCGCCCGGCCGGCGCACCGCCCCCGGGCTCGCTCATTCCGGCGGCGTGACCACCACCGCGCTGCCGTAGGCGACGACTTCGGCGCGTGCCTTGCCGATCTCGGAGGAGTCGAAGCGCATCGCGATCACTGCGTTGGCGCCGAGCAGCCTCGCGTTCTCGATCATTCGGTCGATCGCATGCCTGCGGGCGTCTTCGAGAACCACCGTGAACTGCGAAACCTCGCCTTGGCGCAGCGACGAAATCCCGCCGGCGACGGTCTTGCCGAAACCCATTGCCCGCACCACCAGACCAAACGTGATGCCGAGATTCCGTTCCACCACCATGCCCGGCAGCTCGAACGCAGTGGTGACAGGAAAAGCAGCAGCCGTGAACTCCGGGGTGCCTGCCGTACTCGTGGTGTCCGTCATGCCGGGCAGTACACTGCCGTCGCTCACGCCGTGTCAAAGAGCCGCACGCCCCGGACGTCCGCCGCCGGCCCAGATCGTGCCGTCGGGGGAGATGTACACCCGCGAGCACCCGCAGCCACCCCCGGATGCCACCCATCCCTGTCGACCTGATCTAACCTCGGGCTATGACGCGCATATCGGAATCCGGGGTGCCCATCGAGCCGGTCTACGGCCCGGAGTCGCTGCGCGGCTTCGACCCCGCCAGCGAGCTGGCCGAGCCCGGCGAGTACCCGTTCACCCGCGGCGTCTACCCGGGCATGTACGTCAAGCGGCCCTGGACCATGCGGCAGTACGCCGGCTTCTCCACCGCCGCGGACTCCAACCGGCGCTACCACCAGCTAATCGAGGCCGGCACTACCGGGCTCTCGGTCGCGTTCGACCTGCCCACCCAGATGGGCTACGACTCGGACGCTCCCGCCGCGCGCGGGGAGGTCGGCAAGGTTGGCGTGGCCATCGACTCGATCGAGGACATGCGCCTGCTGCTGCAGGGCATCCCGCTGGACTCGGTCTCCACGTCGATGACGATCAACGCCCCGGCGGCCGTGTTGCTGCTGCTGTACCAGCTGGTGGCGGAGGAGCAGGGTACCCGCGCCGACCAGCTGACCGGCACGATCCAGAACGACATCCTGAAGGAGTACATCGCGCGCGGCACGTACATCTACCCGCCCCAGCCCTCGCTCCGGCTGGTGGCCGACACGTTCGCGTATTGCCGCAGCCAGATCCCCCGGTGGAACACGATCTCGATCTCCGGCTATCACATGGCCGAGGCCGGGGCCACGCCGGTGCAGGAGATGGCGTTCACCCTGGCCAACGCCAAGGAGTACGTGCGGGCGGCCATCGCCTCCGGCCTGGCCGTCGACGAGTTCGCGCCGCGGCTCTCGTTCTTCTTCGTGGCGCGCACCACGCTGCTCGAGGAGGTGGCCAAGTTCCGCGCCGGACGGCGGCTGTGGGCGCGGATCATGCGCGATGAGTTCGGTGCCGCGGACCCGCGCTCGCAGATGCTGAGGTTCCACACCCAGACCGCGGGCGTGCAACTGACCGCGCAGCAGCCCGAGGTGAACCTGGCCCGGGTGACCGTGCAGGCGCTCGCCGCGGTGCTCGGGGGCACGCAGTCGCTGCACACGAATTCCTACGACGAGGCGATCGCCTTGCCCACGGAGAAGGCCGCGCGGCTGGCGGTGCGGACCCAGCAGGTCCTCGCCTACGAAACCGACCTGACCGCCACCGCGGACCCGCTGGCCGGGTCGTACGCGATCGAGTCCATGACCAACGACATCCAGCAGGAGGCCGATCAGCTGATCGCGAAGGTCGAGGAGCTGGGCGGTGCGGTGGCCGCGATCGAGCGCGGCTTCCAGAAGACCGAGATCGAGCGGTCGGCGTATCAGATCGCGCGGCAGATCGACGCGGGCGAGCGCGTGGTCGTCGGCGTCAACCGGTTCGCGGTCGCCGAGGAGGAGCCCTACCAGCCGCTGCGCGTCGACCCGGCGATCGAGCGGGACCAGGCGGAGCGCCTGGCCGTGCTGCGCGAACGGCGCGACCGGGCAGAGGTCGCCCGCCGGGTCGACGACCTCAGGCGGGCCGCCGGCGGCCCGGAGAACCTGCTCTACCCGCTGCGCGAGGCGCTGCGGGCCCGGGCCACCGTGGGCGAGGTCTGTGACGCCCTGCGCGATGTGTGGGGCGTTTACAAGCCACCGGACGTCTACTGAGCGTCCTTTTCGGGCTTTGCGGCAGGCATTTGCGTCCCTGGCCCTTAGGTACGGAACGATCCGGCCTGGGTAGGGACTCCCAGGCGGAGCGGGTCGCCTTCCTCATGGGCGCGGGACAGCGCAGCGTGGCCTGTCCGCGCCGGGTTCGCCGGCCACGCCCGAGCGGGCCGGATCCGGCCTAACCGTTCCCCGGCAGAGTCGCTGCGCGCGGGCGCGCGCGGAAAGAAAGACAGCCCACGGAGGCTCACGGTGACCATCAGCTGGAACCCATCTCGCGGCGCGACGCTGGGTATTGAGTGGGAACTGCAGCTCATCGACGTCCGTAGCCGTATGCTGCGGCAAGACGCTCGGGAGGTTCTCGCCGCGCTGCCCGCGCTCAGCCAGGCCGGCGAGCACCCTAAGATCCGTTATGAGCTCATGCAATCGACGGTCGAAGTGGTCACCGGTATCTGCACCACCGTATCGGAGGCGAAGGAGGATCTATCGGCGACAATCGCGCAACTTGAGCGAATCACGGGCAGTCGCGGTACGATGCTGGCCTGTGCCGGAACGCATCCCGTCAGCGACTGGCGGGACGCCAAGATGGCTCCCATTCAGCGCTATGCCGAACTCGTCGAGCAGTTGCAGTGGCTTGCCCGCAGGATACAGACCTTCGGGGTCCACGTTCATGTGGGCATCCGCGACGGAAACAAGGCGATTCCTGTCGTCAATGCGCTCGCTGCGTACCTGCCGCATTTCCTGGCGCTGACTGCATCGAGCCCGTTCTGGGGCGGACACGACACGGGGCTGGCGTCGAGCCGGGCGGTCATCTTCGGGGGCCTGCCGACATCGGGGCCGCCGCAACCGCTTGCGGACTGGAGTGAGTTCGAGGAGTACATGGACACGCTGCTACGAGCCGGAACGATCCGGAGCATCAAAGAGGTGTGGTGGGACATCCGGCCGCACCCCGACTTCGGCACGGTCGAGATCAGGATGTTCGACGGCGTTCCGACCCTCCGCGAGATCGGCATGGTCGCCGCGCTCTCGCAATGCCTGGTCCAGCAGTTCGATACCCAGTTGGACCGCGGCTACCGGCTGCCGACCCCGCCCGCGTGGGTAGTGAGCGACAATAAGTGGCGCGCCACCCGGTACGGGCTGGACGCGACCGTTATCACCGATGACTCGGGGTCCACGGCACCGCTCCGGGACGAGTTGTTCGAGCTGATCCGCGAGCTCGAGCCCGTGGCGGATCGGCTGGGCTGCTCGCAGGAGCTCGACGTCATCTCGGAGGTGCTCGACCACGGCGCCTCCTATGAACGGCAGCGGGCGCTGGTGGCCGACGGCGGCGGGCTGGAGGACGTCGTCGACGCGCTGGTCACCGAGTTCGCAGAGGATCGTTTCGTAAGACCGGGGGAGGCAGCGCATGGCCGAACATGACCTGGAGGGTGAGCTCGACGCGTTCCTAGCGGGGCACCAGGCCGAGCTCGTCGACTTCCGGCGCGACCTGCACGCCCACCCCGAGATCGGCTATCACGAGTTCCGGACGACGCGCCGGATCAAGCTCAGGCTGGAGGCCGCGGGCCTCCGGCCGGTGGTACTGCCCAAGGGCACCGGCCTGCTGGTGGACATCGGGGCGGGCTCCGAGCCGGTGGTCGGCCTGCGGGCCGACATGGACGCGCTCCCGATCAGCGACGAGAAGGACGTCCCGTACCGGTCCACGGTCGCCAACGCCTGCCACGCCTGCGGGCATGACGTGCATACCTCGGTGCTGCTCGGCACGGGACTGGTCCTGGCCCGGATGTCGGCCGCCGGGGCCCTGCCCGGCCGGGTCAGGCTGATCTTCCAGCCGGCCGAGGAGGTGCCGTGCGGGGCGCTGGACGTGCTCGCGGCCGGCGGCATCGCGTCCGTGGACCGGGTCTTCGCGCTGCACTGCGACCCCCGGCTGGACGTCGGCAAGGTCGGCACGCGGGTGGGCGCGATCACCGCGGCCTGTGACAAGATCACCGTTCGGGTCAACGGGCCCGGCGGGCACACTGCGCGGCCCCACCTGACCGCCGACCTGGTCTACGCCCTCGGTAAGATCATCACCGAGCTGCCCGCGGCCCTGTCCCGCCGGGTCGACCCGCGGTCCAGCCTGAGCCTGGTCTGGGGCCGGGTCAACGCGGGCGCGGCCGCCAACGCCATCCCGGACGACGGCATCGTTGAGGGCACCGTGCGCTGCCTCGACGACGAGGCCTGGCACCAGGCGCCCGACCTGCTCAAGGCGCTGATCGACTCGGTCGCGAGCGCCTACGGCGTGGTCGCTGCCCTCAGCTACGTCCGGAACGTGCCGCCGACGGTCAACGAGGCCATATCGACGGCCATGGTCGAGGCGGCCGCCGACCGGGTGCTCGGCAGCGACGCGGTCGTGGCCGCCCCGCAGAGCCTCGGCGGCGAGGACTTCGCCTGGTACCTGGAGTCGATCCCGGGGGCGCTGGCCAGGCTCGGCACCCGGACCCCCGGTTCCGGTGCCGACTTCGACATCCACCAGCCCGCGTTCGACGTGGACGAGCGGGCGATCGGGGTAGGCGTCAGGCTCATGGTGGCCACCGCGCTGACCGCGATGGGCGGCGCCGGGTCACCCACGTCGGCGCCGTTGCCGGGCGCGGCCATCGCCTGATCCCGGTTACCCCCGGCGCTGCACCTAGAGTAGGGACGAGCGGAGCGCCGCCCCGGCGCCCGCGGTTTACCTCTGGGAGTGCATCGGTATGCAGCCGGAGCAGGGTCACAGGCTGGCGGGCGCGCCGACGGGTGACGCCGCGCCGCTGCGGCCCGCCGAGCCCGACCCGCCGGCGGCCGACCCCGTGCCGCCGCCGGCCGCCGAGCCGGACCTGCCGAGGGCTGACCCCGTGCCACCCCGGACGGCCGAGCCGGAGCTGCCGGCGGCCAACCCCGCAGGGCCGCGGTCGGCCGGCCCAGGCGCGCCGCTCAGCGAGCCCAGGACATTCCGGCTGCCGGGAGCCGCCGTGGCCTGGTGGGCCTGGCTGATCATCGCCGCCGTGTGCCTGGCCGACATAGCGTTCACGGGCCGCAACCACACCGCCGCCGAGATCGCCGCCACCCTCCTGTTGGTCACCGGCCTGGTGTACGCGTGCGCCCTGCGCCCCCGGGTGGTCGCCGATTCCGTCGGCCTTACCGTGCAGAACCCACTTCGCGACCACCGGATCCCCTGGGGCTCGGTGATCGCGGTGGACCTGAAGGAATCGGTCCAGGTGCACCTCGTGCCAGAACCCGGTGCCAAGCGCGGGAAGGTCGTCCATACCTGGGCGCTCTACCAGCAGCGGCGCACCCGGCTGCGGTCCGAGATGCTCAAGCAGGGCGACCGCAGGCGGCTGCCGCGCAACTCGGCCGCGTCCGACACGGGGATGTCCCCCGCGACGCAGAAGCTGCTGAACCAGCCCGCCGCCCAGCTCATGGCCACTCAGCTGGATGACCTGGCCCGGGAGGCGCGCGAGCGCGGTGCCGCGTCGGGCCCGCGGGTCGTCAGCTGGGCCTGGCCGGCGGTGGCCGCGATCGTCGCGCCGGCCATCGTGCTGGTGCTCGTGATCACGGTGTTTCATTAGGCCGGCGCGCCATCCGCCCGCCCGGCCGTGCCGCGCGCCGGCCCGGCCCGTAGTGACTGCGCCGCGCGATGCGCGAGAATAGAGCATCGTGAGTGAGCCGCGCCCCAGGATAGTGATCATCGGCGGCGGGCCCGGGGGCTATGAGGCCGCCCTGGTGGCCGCGCAGCTGGGAGCCCAGGTCACGGTCGTGGACCGGGACGGGCTCGGCGGTGCCTGCGTGCTGACCGACTGCGTGCCGTCCAAGACGCTGATCGCGACCTCGGGCATGATGGCCGCGCTGGAGGGAGCGGCGGCCCTGGGCATCCGTCTCGATTGCGGCCCGGGCTCGGCCAGAACGGCCCTGGCCACGGTGGATGCGCCGCGGCTCTACGCCCGGGTCCGCGCGCTGGCCTGGGCGCAGTCCGCGGACGTGACGGCCCGGCTGGCGGCCGAGGGGATCGACGTCGTGACCGGGACCGGGCGGCTGGCCGGCCCGCGCACCGTGATGGTGGGCGATACCCGCCTCAGCGCGGACGCGGTGCTGGTGTCGACCGGGGCGCGACCCCGCCTGCTGCCCGGCGCCGAGCCGGACGGCGAGCGCATCCTGACCTTCCGGCAGCTCTACGACCTGTCCGAGCTGCCCCCGGAGCTGATCGTGGTCGGCTCGGGCGTGACCGGAGCGGAGTTCGCCGGCGCCTACCAGGCCCTGGGCTCGCAGGTCACCCTGGTCTCCTCGCGGGACCGCGTGCTGCCGCAGGAGGACGCCGACGCCGCGGCGGTGCTCGAGGAGGTGTTCCGGCGGCGCGGGATGACGGTGCTCGGCCGGTCCCGGGCCTCGGCGGCGAAGCGCGACGGCGACGGCGTCGTGGTGGTCCTCGAGGACGGCCGGACGGTGCGCGGCTCGCATTGCCTGCTCGCCGTGGGGATGGTCCCCAACACCGGCGGGCTCGGCCTGGAGGAGGCCGGGATCACGCTGGACGGCGGGGGGTTCATCCCGGTCGACCGGGTGTCGCGGACCCACGCGCCCGGCGTGTACGCGGCCGGTGACTGCACCGGCGTGCAGATGCTGGCCTCGGTGGCGGCCATGCAGGGCCGGATAGCGATGTGGCACACGCTCGGCGAGGCGGTCCAGCCGCTCAACCTCAGTCACGTCGCGGCGACCGTCTTCACCGAGCCGGAGGTCGCCATGGTCGGCGTGTCCCAGCAGGCCGTGGAATCGGGCGATACCGACGCGCTGGTCGTCAAGCTGCCGCTGGCCACGAACGCGCGGGCCAAGATGCAGGGCATCCGCGATGGTTTCGTCAAGCTGTTCGCCCGCCGCAGCAGCGGAAGGGTGATCGGCGGCGTCGTGGTCGCGCCGCGGGCCAGCGAGCTGATCCTGGGCGTGTCGCTGGCCGTGGAACAGCGCCTCACGGTGGACGACATCGCGCACACGTTCGCCGTATACCCGAGCCTGTCCGGCAGCGTCACCGAGGCCGCGCGCCGGCTCATGCAGCCCGCCGAACACGACTGAATTAGCAGGGAACGACATCAGCCCCATGGTGGCGGATGCGAGGGCCGGCCGAAGGCTGGCCAGTGAAGGGGGATAGGAAGGCGGGGGCAGGGGCGTCAGGGGTGGCGGATGCGAGGGCCGGCCGAAGGCTGGCCAGTGAAGGGGGATAGGAAGGCGGGGGCAGGGACGTCAGGGGTGGCGGATGCGAGGGCCGGCCGAAGGCTGGCCAGTGAAGGGGGATAGGAAGGCGGGGGCAGGGACGTCAGGGGTGGCGGATGCGAGGGCCGGCCGAAGGCTGGCCCGAGCAGACGGCCGGGGGGCTCCGGGGGGCGAAGCCCCCCGGTCTGGGGGTCCGGGGGTTACCCCCCGGGTAACTCAGTGGGCCGGGTGGCCCAGGTCCGGGTCGTCGGGAACGTCCAGGCCGTGCTGGCGCAGCCGGGACGCGCGGATGTCATCCGCGTAGGCGGCCACCGTGAAGATGCTGCCGGACAGGATCAGCGCCACCATGGCCAGGCCCAGCCACACCGGGGCGGGCAGCAGCGTGGTGAGCACCACCACGAGCACGATGCAGATCGGGACGATGACCGCCAGGTGGCGCAGCACGGTCCGGGTCCGCCAGCCGGCGTCGGTCAGCTCGTGCTTGACCCAGTCCAGGTTCTCGGGCGGCAGCCGGAAGCCGACCGCGAACCAAAGCCAGCGGAATACCCCGGGATCGCCCGGCAGACGCGACACGGTCTCAGCCTTGCAGCTCGCAGATGATCTCGCCTGCCGAGACAGTCTGGCCGATCTGCACCGCCAGCCCGGTCACGGTGCCGTCCTTGTGCGCTGTCAGCGGCTGCTCCATCTTCATCGCCTCGAGTACCACGACGGTGTCGCCGGCCGATACCCGCTGGCCTTCCTCGGCCACGATCTTCACGATCGTGCCCTGCATCGGGCTGGCCAGGGCGTCGCCGCCCGGCGCGGGGCCGCCGCCCGCCGGTCCCGCGCGGCCGCGGCGCGGGCTCCGGGACGCGCGCCGCGGGGCGGCGGGCGCGCCGGCGCCGAACCCGGCTTGGGCTATCGCGGCTGGGATCACCACCTCCAGCCGCTTGCCGCCGACCTCGACCGTGATCCGCTCCCGTGGCTGAGCGTCCTCGCCAGCAGCCAGGTCACCGGAGTATGGCGGCAGATCTCCGGCGAACTCGGTCTCTATCCACCCGGTATGCACCCTGAACGGCTCGTCGGTGAACGCCGGGTCGTCCACGACCGCCCGGTGGAACGGCAGCACGGTCGGCATCCCGCCGATCTCGAACTCGGCCAGTGCCCGGCGTGAGCGTTCCAGGCACTCAACCCGGTTGGCCCCGGTCACGATCAGCTTCGCGATCAGCGAATCGAACGCCTGGGGCACGGTCATACCCTCACCGTAGCCCGCGTCGAGCCGGACCCCGGGCCCGGACGGCGGCCGCCAGGCCGTGATCGTCCCGGGCGCGGGCAGGAACCCGCGACCCGGGTCTTCGGCGTTGATCCGGAACTCGATCGAGTGGCCGCGCAGCGGCGGGTCGTCGTAGGCGAGTTCCTGGCCGTCGGCGATCCGGAACATCTCCCGGACCAGGTCGATGCCGCTGACCTCCTCGGTCACCGGGTGTTCCACCTGCAGCCTGGTGTTCACCTCGAGGAACGACATCGTGCCGTCCTCCCCGATCAGGAACTCGCAGGTGCCGGCGCCCACGTAGCCCGCCTCGCGCAGCAGCGCCCGGGACGAGGAGCGCAGCAGATGCTCCTGCTCGTCGGACAGGAACGGCGCCGGGGCCTCCTCGACCAGCTTCTGGTTGCGGCGCTGCAGGGTGCAGTCCCGGGTGGAGACCACGACCACGTTCCCGCGCGAGTCGGCCAGGCACTGCGTCTCCACGTGCCGCGGCCGCTCCAGGTAGCGCTTCACGAACAACTCGCCCCGACCGAAGGCGGCCACCGCCTCCCGCGCCGCGGACTCGAACAGCGGGGTGATCTCCTCGGCGGTCCTGGCCACCTTCAGCCCGCGCCCGCCCCCGCCGTAGGCGGCCTGGATCACGATCGGCAGTCCGTAGCTGGCGGCGAACGCCGCCGCCTCCTCCGGGCCGGAAACCGGGCCGTCGCTGCCCGGCGCCAGCGGCACGCCGACCGCTGCGGCGATCCGCCGGGCGGCGATCTTGTCGCCGAGCGCGTCGATCGCCTCGGGCGGGGGCCCGATCCAGGTCAGCCCGGCCGCGATGACCTCGCGCGCGAACTCGGCGTTCTCGGCTAGGAACCCGTACCCCGGGTGGACCGCGTCCGCCCGGGACTCCGCCGCCGCCTTGAGGATCTTGCTGATGTCGAGGTAGCTGTCGGCGGCGGTCCGGCCGCCCAGCGCGTACGCCTCGTCGGCCAGGCGCACGTGCAGCGCGTCCAGGTCGAGCTCGCCGTACACGGCGACGCTGCCCAGGCCCGCGTCACGGCACGCCCGCACGATCCGGACCGCGATCTCGCCGCGGTTGGCGATCAGGACCTTGCGCACGAAAGCCGCTCCTCTCGACTGCGCAAGGAGTCTAGTGAGGTTCTGGCAGGTCGTCGGCCCGGGGCTGGATCACCGGGTCAGCGCGGCAGCGCGCTGGCCCGCCATCCGCCGGGGCCGCGCAGCACCGGCGCGCGCAGCAACCGGGATCTGGCCGACCATCCATAACGGGCCGTCTCGCCTGCCCCGGCCGTCCTGGCCGGCCTCGCCCGGGCCGACAGCACGGTCACCACGGCCGCGATCTCCTCGGCTGACGGGTTTCCCGCCACGAAGACCAGGTCCGGCGGCTGGCCGTGCTCGCCGTGCGCGGTCATAAGGCCCTCGACTTGCCGACGCCGATGCCGAACTGCCGGTGCACCCGGGCCCAGAACGCGTCCCGCAGCCACTCCCTGGCCTCCTGGTAGGGGCGCAGCGACAGCCCGAGTTCCTTCTCCGCGTCGACCAGCAGCTCCTTGTCGATGACCGGCGGCAGGATGGGCCCGGGCAGCAGGTCGCGGATGTTGTCCTCGCCGCGGGTCAGGATCCACTTCTGCGCCACGTGCTCACCCGCCTCCTCGACCCGTTCCTTCTCCGGGCCGCGCCGGGCCGCCGCCGCGGCCGCGCCGGGATGGCCCGCCCGGTATACCGGGGCCGGCCGCGGCGCGTGCCGCTCGCCGAACACCTGCGCCGGGGACGGCATGGCCGGCCCGCCCCCGCCCGGCCCGGGATGAGCGAGCGCCTGCCCGGCCCGGACGGCCGGGGGGCTCGCGGGCTCGGGCGCCAGCTGCCTGGTGAAGTAGGGCTCGACAAACGACCGCTCGAGCACCTCCACCGTGTCCGACTCCCAGACCAGCCGCTCGGCCTGGTTCGTGCCGTACGGGGGCTCGATGCCCCACAGGTGGACCCGCACGCCGAACGCCTGCGCGGCCTCCACCGCAGGGACCAGGTCCTCGTCCCCGGCCACCAGGATCGCGTCGGTGATCGCGCGGTGCCGGGCCAGCGCCTCCATGTCGGCCCGGATCTGGGCGTCCACGCCCTTCTGCTGGCCGCGCGCGTTGAGGTTGCCCAGGCGCAGCTTCACCCACGGCATCTGGGCGATCACCCGCTGGTCGATGGTGGGCACCCGGTCCCTGGCCGCGTCGTACCAGTAGATCCGCAGGAGCTCCCCGCGCACCAGGTCGTCCGCGTGCCGGGTGAGCGCCTGGATCAGCTTGTCCGCGTCGACCCGGTACTCGCGGCGCGAGGCCGCGCCGAACAGCAGCTCGCCCGCTGACGCGTAGATGTACCCGACGTCGACGATGACGGCGTAGCGGGAGAGAAGTGGCAGGGGTGGTCCGGTCTCGGTCATGGTGCTCACGACTCTATCTACTGCCCGCCAGATGCCTCGTAACCGGTGATCAGGGTACGGATTCCAGCGGCGGCGGGCCCCTCGCCCGCCCGGTCTCAGAGCGGGATGTTGCCGTGCTTGCGCGGCGGGAGCGTCTGGCGCTTGGTGCGGAGCGTCCGCAGGGCCCGGACGACCTGTGAGCGGGTTTCCGCCGGCCGGATGACGGCGTCCACGTAGCCGCGGTCCGCGGCGACGTACGGGTTGGCCAGCGTGTCCTCGTACTCGGTGACCCGCGCCTTCCGCACGGCGGCCTGCTGCTCCGGGCTGCCGGCCGCGGCGAGCTCGCGCCGGTAAAGGATATTCACCGCGCCCTGCGCGCCCATCACCGCGATCTGCGCGGTCGGCCAGGCCAGGTTGACGTCGCCGCCGAGGTGCTTGGACCCCATGACGTCGTAGGCGCCGCCGTAGGCCTTGCGGGTGATCACGGTGATCTTCGGCACGGTCGCCTCGGCGTAGGCGTAGATGAGCTTGGCGCCGTGCCGGATGATGCCGCCCCACTCCTGGTCGGTGCCGGGCAGGAAGCCGGGCACGTCGACGAAGGTCAGCACCGGGATGCTGAACGCGTCACAGGTCCGCACGAAGCGCGCGGCCTTCTCCGACGCGTTGATGTCCAGGCACCCGGCGAAGTGCATCGGCTGGTTGGCCACCACGCCGACGGACGCACCCTCGACCCGGCCGAAGCCGACCACGATGTTCTTGGCGAAGCCCGCGTGGATCTCCAGGAACTCCCCGTCGTCCAGGATCCGGGTGATCACGCCGTGCATGTCGTAGGGCTGGTTCGGCGAGTCGGGAATGAGGCCGTCGAGCTCGGCGTCGACCTCGGTGATGTCACCGAGCGCAGCGTCGCCGCTCGCCGGCGCGGGCTCGTCCAGGTTGTTCGACGGCAGGTAGGACAGCAGCTCGCGGGCGAAGCTGAGGCAGTCGTCCTCGTCCTTGGCCTGGTAGTGCGCGACACCGGACTTGACGTTGTGCGCGTAGGCGCCGCCGAGGTCCTCGAAGCTGACTTCCTCCCCGGTCACGGTCTTGATCACGTCGGGCCCGGTGATGAACATGTGCGAGGTGCCCTCGACCATCAAGGTGAAGTCGGTGATCGCGGGCGAGTAGACGGCGCCGCCGGCGCACGGCCCCATGATCAGCGAAATCTGCGGGATCACGCCGGAGGCGATGACGTTGCGGTAGAAGATCTCGGCGAACAGGCCGAGCGCGACCACGCCCTCCTGGATCCGCGCCCCGCCGCCGTCGTTGATGCCGATCACCGGGCAGCCGGTCTTCAGCGCGTGGTCCATCACCTTGACGATCTTCTCGCCGTACACCTCGCCGAGCGACCCGCCGAAGACGGTGAAGTCCTGGCTGAACACGCAGACCGGCCGGCCGTCCACGGTGCCGTACCCGGTGACGACGCCGTCGCCGTACGGGCGGTTGGACGCCATGTCGAAGTCGGTCGCGCGGTGCCGGGCCAGCTCGTCGAACTCGGTGAACGAGCCGGGGTCGAGCAGCCCGTCGATCCGCTCCCGCGCGGTCATCTTGCCCCGGGCGTGCTGCCGCTCGACCGCTCGCTCGGACCCGGCGTGCACCGCCTCGTGCCTGCGCTTCTCGAGATCGGCTATCTTGCCCGCGGTCGTGTGCGGGGCGGGCGGGCCGGCCGCATCGGCCGGCGGCAGAACTTCGGTGGCCATGCCGCACAGGTTAGGGCAGAACCCGGCCTGCGGGTCACCAGGCCGGGCCCCGGCAGACGGCCCGCTCTCAGCCTAGGTGGGCGTCCCAGCACGGGAACCGGGCCCCGGTGCCGTCACCGGCGATGAGGCTGGCCAGGGCGCGGCGGGTCGGCTCGTCCGCCGGGGTGTAGACGACCATCCTGGTCCCCGGTACGGCCAGCACGGCCAGCGAGTTCGTCGTCATGGTCAGCCGTTCGTGCACCGGATGACGGAAGATCTTGAGGTAGCTCGCCGGGCTGGCCACCTCGTGCTCGGCCCACATCCGCGCGAACTCGGGGCTGGCCGCCTGCAGCCGCCGGACGAACCCGGCCCAGGCCGGCTCCCCGAGATGCCGCCCGTAGGCGGCGCGCAGCTGCGCGACCATCATGCCCAGCTGGTCGGCGCGGTTCAGGTACGGGTGGCAACAGTCCGGATGGGTGAAGTTCAGCCAGAGCGTGTTGCGGTCCGCGGGCGGGGCGGCGACGACCGAGGGGAAGAGCGCGGCGAAGGCCGCGTTCCAGGCCAGCACGTCGAAGCGTTCGTTCAGGACGGTGGCCGGCAGCGTGGTGAGCCCGTCCAGGATCTGCTGGATCTCGGGCACTCCCAGCCCGTCCGCGGCCGGCCCGGGCGGGACCGCCGAGGAGTCCGCGAGCCGGTACAGGTGCTCCCGTTCCGCCTGGTCCAGCCGGAGCGTGCGCGCCACCGCGTCCAGGACCTGGGCGCTGGCGTTGATCGGGCGGCCCTGCTCCAGCCAGGTGTACCAGGTGACGCCCACACCGGAGAGCTGAGCGACTTCCTCGCGCCGCAGCCCGGCCGTCCGGCGCCGGAAGCCGGGCGGCAGCCCGGCGTCCTCGGGGGTGATGCGCTCCCGGCGGCTGCGCAGGAACGCGGCCAGCTCTGCCCGCCGGGTGCGGTCACAGGCCTTGGCCGCCGTCGTGGCCAAGGCCTCGCCCGAGCGGTCCGCGGTGGTGGTCATCGCGCCGTCACCGTCCTCATATTCCCATCCTGGCGTCGTGGAGCCGGCCGTGCCAGGTGGTACTGGTACCAGGATAAGCAGGCTCTTGGTACTAGCATGACCCGGGCGGCAGGCTCGATCACATGACCGATACCGTCGTTAGCGGCCGGGACCCGTCCGCTCATTCCCTCCCGTTCCAGACGCCCGGACGCCGGCCGCCCAGGCCCGGCGTGCTGCTGGCGATCGTGCTCGCCGGCCAGTTCATGGCGGTGCTGGACGCCTCGGTGGTGAACGTCGCTGCCCCCTCGATTCACGCCGGGCTGCACGCCTCCGGCGCGGGCCTGCAACTGGTGATCGCCGGCTACACGATCGCCTACGCCGTACTGCTAGTGACCGGCGCGCGCCTGGGCGATCTCCTCGGCCACCGCCGCCTGTTCCTGGCCGGGCTGGCGGTGTTCACGCTGGCCTCGCTCGGCTGCGGGCTGGCCTCGTCCACCGGCGTGCTGGTCGCGCTCCGCTTCGTCCAGGGCACCGGCGCCGCCATGATGATCCCGCAGGTGCTCAGCCTGATCCAGCGGACGTTCAGCGGTGCTCCGCGGGCCCGGGCGATGAGCGCGTACGCGGCGGTGCTGGCCGGCGGCGTGATCGTCGGGCAGATCGCCGGCGGCCTGCTGATCAGCGCGAACGTGTTCGGCTCCGGCTGGCGCCCGGTCTTCCTGGTGAACGTGCCGATCGGCGCGGCGCTGCTGGTGGCGGGCGCGCGGCAGCTGCCCGCCGGGCGCGCGGAGGCCGGTCGCGGCCTGGACCTGCCCGGCCTGCTGACGCTGGCGCTCGCGGTGCTCGCCCTCGTCGTGCCGCTGGTCCTGGGCCAGCCCGAGCACTGGCCCGGCTGGGTCTGGGCCTGCCTGGGCGGCAGCGCCGCGCTGTTCGCCGGCTTCACGGTCACCGAGCGCAGGGTCGCGGCCCGCGGCGGATCACCGCTGGTCCCCGGCCGGGTGCTCCGGCTGCCGGGGGTGGCCCTGGGGATCGTGGCGCTGTTCGCGGTCATGACCACGTTCGGCGGCCTGTTCTTCACCCTGGCGCTGCACCTGCAGGGCGGGCTCGGCGACTCACCGCTTCGCGCCGGGCTGACCTTCGCCCCGTCGGCGGCAGCGTTCGCCCTGGTGAGCCTGAACTGGCAGCGCCTGCCCGCGCGCGTCCGCCCGTCGCTGGCCATCTGGGGCTTCGCCGGGATGGCGGTCTCGCTGCTGGGGCTGGCCGCCGTGCTGCGCGGCGGCGGCAGCGGCGGTGTCGCGCTCTACCTGGTGCTGGGCCTGCTCGGAGCGGCGATGGCCTCCGCATTCAGCCCGCTGATGACCGCGGTGCTGATGCGGGTGCCGGTGACCGATGCCGCCGACGCGACCGGCGTGATCGTGACCGTCAACCAGCTCGGGCTGGTCATCGGGGTCGCGACGTTCGGGTCCCTGTACCTGAACCTGGCCGGCAGCCTCCCCGCGCAGGAAGGCGCGGACGCGTTCCGGCTGCTGTCGGCGCACGCCGAGTCGGTCACCTGCGCGGCGCTGGCACTGGCCGCGATCGCTGGCGGGGTGGTGGCGCAGCTCAGGGCCGTGGCCGTGCGGGGCGGCGGCCCGCCGCGGCCGCCCAGCCCGCTCCCGGGGCCAGGACCCGCTGACGGCCGGGCAGGCCGGCTCCGGGCCGCATCTGGTGACGGTGACGAGGCGCGTTCCATGAGCGGATGCCTGCCGGTCGGGAAGCGACGACAATGGCGTGCGTGGTGAGTACGAGCTCGGCGGCGCGGCCGCTGCTGGACGCCGCGGCGCTACGCCGGGCGCTGGTCGTCCCGGACGGGTTCTGGCGCGACATCCGCGTGATCGCCGAGACCGGCTCAACCAACTCGGACCTGCTCGCCGAGGCTCGGCGCGGTCTCGGCCAGGGCATGGTGCTCGCGGCCGAGTCCCAGTCCGCGGGCCGCGGCCGGCTGGGCAGGCCCTGGGTCAGCCCGCCCCGGGCCGCGCTGATGTTCTCGGCGCTGCTGCGCCCCGCGGACGTGCCCCCGGCCAACCGGGGCTGGGTGCCGTTGCTGGCCGGCGTGGCCGTGGCCCGGGCGCTGCGGGCCGAGGCGGCGGTGGACGCCTGGCTGAAATGGCCCAACGACGTGCAGGTGCACGGCGCGAAGCTGGCCGGGATCCTCGCCGAGCAGGCGGGCGACGCGATCGTGGTGGGCACCGGGATCAACGTGTCGGCCGGCCAGGGCGAGCTGCCGCCCGAAGCGACCTCGCTGGCGCTGCTGGGCGCGCGAACGAACCGGGCCCGGCTGCTGGCCAGCGTGCTTCGGGAACTGGAGCGCTGGTACCTGGCCTGGGCCGGCCAGCTCGGCGACGCGGACCGGTGCGGGCTCCGGCCGGAGTACCAGCGGCTGTGCGGCACCCTCGGCCGGCCGGTCCGGGTCTCCCTGCCCGGCGGCTCCACGGTGACCGGAACGGCGGTCGAGGTGGACGGTGCGGGCAGGCTGGTGGTCCGGTCGGCCTCGGGGCTGGTCCCGGTCAGCGCGGGTGACGTGGTCCACGTCCGCTAACTGCGCCAAAGGGCCGCGGTGCCGCCTGGACTGAGGAGCGAGGGAGCCTGCGACCGAGCGACGAGGGAAGGCGGCGCGGTGAAGGGGGTGGGGAGGTGGGCGGGAGCCCGGAGGCGCAAAGCCAATACTCGTGCCACGATGTGGCCATGGCCGGCGATGAGACCCTGTCCCAGGGCGAGCACTTCGTACTGAGGCTGCACCCGCACTGGAAGACGCTGCTGCGGCCGTTCTTCATCCTGCTGGTGATCCTGGTCGCCGCCATCGCGGCGCTGATCATGCTCCCGGCGGGCAGCAGCGCGGGCATAGCCAGGGACGGGATCGGCATCGTGGTGTTCCTGGCCTTGATCATCTGGGGCGTGGTCCCGGTGCTGCGCTGGCGGACGACGACCTACGAGCTGACCACCCGCAGGCTCAGGCTCCGCGAGGGCATCCTGTCCCGGACGGGCCGTGACTTTCCGCTGATCAGGATCAGCGACGTATCGTTCACCCACGGCCCGATCGACCGGCTGCTCGGCTGCGGCAAGCTCATCGTCGAGTCCGCCGGCGAGCACGGCCAGCTCGTCCTCAACGAGATTCCCCAGGTCCAGCAGGTGCAGTCCACCCTGTTCCAGCTGGTCGCGGACGAGCAGGCCCGGCTGGCCCGGGAAGATCGCTGAGCCGGCCTCGTCCGGTGCACTAGCCTGCCGCTATGAGCGGACACGATGGGGTGACCGTGCGCCGGCCGCCGGAGGCCACCGTCGCGGAGATCATGCTCGACCGGCCCGAGGCCATGAACGCGCTGAGCACGGCCATGGGCGCCCGGCTGGCCGCGGTGTGCGCGGAAATAGCCGCCGACCACGGGATCCGCGCGGTCGTGCTCTCCGCGGCGGGCCGCGCGTTCTGCGTCGGCGCCGACTTGAAGGAGCGCGCGGCGATGAGCGACGCCGATTTCATGGCGCAGCGCCCGGTGTTCCGGGCCGCGTTCGGCGGCGTGCTCGCGCTGCCGCAGCCGGTGATCGCCGCGGTGCACGGCTACGCGCTCGGCGGCGGCTGCGAGCTCGCGCTGAGCTGCGATCTGATCGTGGCCGACGAGACCGCCGAGTTCGGGCTGCCGGAGACCACCGTGGGCCTGGTCCCCGGCGGCGGCGGAACCCAGCTCGCGCTGCGCCGCCTGGGTCCCGGCCGGGCCGCGGACCTGGTGCTCACCGGCCGCCGGATCGGCGCCGCCGAGGCCGAGAGAATCGGCCTGGCGGACCGGCTGGTGCCGGCGGCACGGCCGGCCAGCACGCCCACCAGCTCGCCGGGCAGATCGCGGGTAACTCCCCGGTATCCGTTGTGAACGCGAAAAGGGCGCTGCGGCAGGGCGCGGGCGTCCCGCTCGCGGTCGGCCTGGAGATCGAGGACTCCGCGTGGCGGGCCGCGGCGTTCTCCGCGGACAGAAAAGAGGGCATCGCTGCGTTTGTAGAGAAGAGGAAGCCGCAGTGGCCAGGAGCCTGAGGGAGGCCCGAGCGCCAAAGGGGCGATGCCGCCTGGACTGAGGAGCGTGGGAGCCCTGCGACCGAGCGACGAGGGAAGGCGGCGCGGTGAAGAGGGATTGGGGAGGCGGGCCGGGCCCCGGAGGCAAGCGAGGACATAGAAATGAGTGATCTTCCAGGGCGGATCTCGGTGCGCGAGGTCGGGCCCCGAGACGGGCTGCAGAACGAGGATCCGGTGCCGACCGAGGCCAAGATCGAGCTCATCGACCGGCTGTCCGGGACCGGCGTGCAGCGCATCGAGGCGGTGTCGTTCGTCCGGCCGGAAGCCATCCCGCAGATGGCCGATGCCGACGAGGTGTGGCTCGGGATCGAGCGGGCGCCGTCCGTCCGGTACTCGGCCCTGGTCCCGAACCTGCGCGGGGCCCGGCGGGCGCTGGACCGCGGGCTCACCGAGATCGAGGCCGTGGTGTCGGCGTCCGATACCCACAACCGCAAGAACGTCAACCGGTCGACCGAGGAGTCGCTGGACGACATCGCGGTGGTCATCGACGAGGCGCACCAGCGCGGCGCCACCTGCCAGGTGATCGTGTCGACCGCGTGGGGCTGCCCCTACGAGGGGGACGTGCCGGTGGAGCGGGTGGTCCGGGTGGCCTCCCGGGCGGTCGCCGACGGCGCGGACTGCATATCGTTCGGCGACACCACGGGCATGGCCACGCCGCGCCGGGTCCGCGAGCTGGTCGGCGCGTTTCGCTCGGCTCATCCCGACGTCGCGCTCAACCTGCACTTCCACAACACCCGCGGCACCGGCCTGGCCAACGTGCTCACCGCGCTCGAGCTGGGGGTGGCCGACTTCGACGCCTCGGTGGGCGGGCTCGGCGGGTGCCCGTACGCGCCCGGCGCCACCGGCAACATCGCCACCGAGGAACTCGTGCACATGGTTGAGGACATGGGCGTGGCGACCGGGATCGACCTGCAGGCGATGATCGAGGCCGCCGCCGACGCGGAGCGGATCATCGGGCGCCCGCTGCCGTCCCAGGTGCTCCGCGCCGGCCCGCGCACCCGGACCATCCCGGCTTAAACGAGCCGAAGGGGCACGCCGTCGTCGGTGCAGGGGGATGGGGAGGTGGGTGGGGAGCGAGGCGCGAGGAACGAGCGCCCGAGCGAGGAGGGAAGACGGCGGGTTAAGTGCCCCGGAGGCGAGAAGGAAGCACAGTGAGCGAAGAACTGAAGGACGTTGCGGCGGCCGCCCTCGACGGCGAGGACGGCCATCCCGAGCTGGGCCAGCTCAGGAGCAAGATCGAGAAGGGCGGCGCGGCCAGGTATCACGAGGCCGCCGCCGTCCAGGGCAAGCTGTTCGCCCGGGACCGGATCGCCCTGCTCGTCGACGAGGGCAGCTTCACCGAGGACGGCGCCTTCGCCAATGTCCTGGCCGACGGCCTGCCCGCGGACGGCGTGGTCACCGGCACGGCGACCCTCGACGGCCGCCCGGTCGCGCTGATGGCCAACGACTCGACCGTCAAGGCGGGATCGTGGGGCGCCCGGACCGTTGAGAAGATCATCCGGATCATCGAGAAGGCCTACACGTCCGGCATCCCCATGATCTACCTGGTGGACTCCGCCGGCGCGCGGATCACCGACCAGGTGGAGATGTTTCCCGGCCGCCGCGGCGCCGGCAAGATCTTCCATACCCAGGTGCGCGCGTCCGGGTCCATCCCGCAGGTGTGCGCGCTGTTCGGCCCGTCGGCCGCGGGCGGCGCCTACATCCCGGCGTTCTGCGACTTCGTCGCGATGGTCAACGGGAACGCGTCGATGTACCTGGGCAGCCCCCGCATGGTCGAGATGGTGGTCAGGGAGCAGACCACGCTCGAGGAGATGGGCGGCGCGCGGATGCACTGCACGGTCTCCGGCGTCGGGCACTACCTGGCCGAATCCGAGCAGGACGCGATCACGGCGGTCCGCAGGTACCTGTCCTACCTGCCCGGTAGCTGGCGCGACGCGCCGCCGGCCGGGGACCCCCGCGACCCGGTCCCGGCCGACCTGCGCGCGCTGGTCCCGGTCAGCGAGCGCCAGGCCTTCGACATGCGCAGGTACGTGCGGGGGATCGTCGACGCCGACTCGCTGTTCGAGATCCACGCGCTGTGGGCGCGGGAGCTGGTCGTCGGATTCGCCCGGCTGGACGGGCAGGTGATCGGCGTGGTCGCGAACAACCCGATGTTCAAGGGCGGGGTGCTGTTCGTCGACTCGGCCGACAAGGCCACGCGCTTCATCCAGCTCTGTGACGCGTTCAACGTGCCGCTGCTGTTCCTGGCCGACGTACCCGGGTTCATGGTGGGGACGGCGGTCGAGAAGCAGGGGATCATCAGGCACGGCGCCAAGATGATCAGCGCGGTGGCTGAGGCCACCGTGCCCAAGATCTGCGTCGTGGTCCGCAAGGCCTACGGGGCCGGCCTCTACGCCATGGCCGGCCCCGGGTTCGAGCCGGACGCCACGCTGGCCCTGCCCACCGCGAAGATCGCGGTCATGGGCGCCGAGGCGGCCGTCAACGCCGTGTACTACAACAAGCTGGCCGCGATCGCCGATCCGGCCGACAGGGAGCAGGAGACCGAACGGCTCCGGGCGGCGTATGACGCCGATATCGACGTGCTCAGGCTGGCCGGTGAACTGGTCGTGGACGACATCGTCCAGCCGGAGGACCTGAGGTCCGAGCTGATCCGCAGGTACGCCGCCGCGCGCGGCAAGGACCGGTCGTTCTCCCGGCGACGGCATGGTGTTACCCCGGTGTAACCGCAGTTCCGGGGGCATGAAGCGCGAAAAGGTTGCGGACGGCCATACGATCTGAGCATGACCAGCGTTTTGCTTGCCGAGGATGATCCCTCTATTTCGGAGCCCCTGGCGCGCGCGCTGCGCCGCGAGGGCTATGAGGTCGGCGTCTCCGCAGACGGCCCGGCCACCATCGAGGCCGCGTGCGGTGGCGGTATCGACCTGATCCTGCTCGACATCGGCCTGCCCAAGCTCGACGGGCTCGAGGTCTGCCGGCAGATCAGGTCGGCGGGCCACGCCATCCCGGTGCTCATCCTCACCGCGCGCGCGGACGAGGTGGACACCGTGATCGGACTGGACGCCGGCGCCGACGACTATGTCACCAAGCCGTTCCGGCTCGCCGAGCTGCTGGCCAGGGTCCGGGCCCTGCTCCGCCGCGGCGCCACGGAAAGCCGGATCGTGCAGGGCGTGCGGGTGGACAACGACGCGCGCCGGGCCTGGCTGGGCGACGAAGAGATCGATCTCACTTCCAAGGAGTTCGACCTGCTCTCGCTGCTGGTGAGCGAGGCCGGGAAGGTGGTCACCCGGGAGCAGATCATGCGGCAGGTCTGGGACAGCAAGTGGTGGGGATCGACCAAGACCCTGGACATGCACGTCTCCTGGCTGCGCCGCAAGCTCGGGGACGACGCGCACAGCCCCCGTTTCATCACCACGGTGCGGGGGGTCGGCTTCCGGTTCGAGCGCGGGGACTGACCGCGAGCGGACGGCTGACGATGCGCGGGCAGATGGCAGGAGGCTGATGGGTGCAGCGCCGCCTGCTCGTCTCCATGCTCGCGGTCGCCGTGACCGCGGTGCTGCTGCTCGGCGTGCCCCTGAGCTTCCTGGTCGTCCGGCAGCGCACCAACGAGGCCAACCAGCAGGTGCACCGCGACGCCACCACGCTCGCCAGCGAGTTGCAGGAGCGGTACGATGCCGGGCTGCCGCCGGATCCCCTCCAGATGGGCCGCTCGCTGTCTGACCGGTACGTGGTCATCGTGCAGCGCGGCGGCGGACGGACCGCGGTCGGCACCAGTCCCGGGCCGCACGACTCGATCACGGGCCGCGACTCCACCAAGAACTTCACGGTGACCGTGGTCGCCGATGACTCGCTGGTCGCCACCGCGGTGACCGACGGGCTCGTGGTGATCGGCTCGCTGGTGCTGCTGGCGCTGGCCGTGGCGGTGGGGCTGGCCATGCTGCAGGCCCGGCGCCTGGCCCGGCCGTTGCAGGAACTGGCCAGCGCGGCGGACCGGCTCGGCTCCGGCGACGCCCGCCCGCTGGGGCGCAGGTACGGGGTGCCGGAACTCGACCGGGTGGCGGAACGGCTGGACGGGTCCGCGGAGCGGATCAACGACCTGCTGACCGCGGAGCGCGACTTCGCCGTGGACGCGTCCCATCAGCTGCGGACCCCGCTGACCGCGCTGTCGATGCGGCTGGAGGAGATGGTCGCGGCGGCGAATTACCCGGATGTCGTGCGCGAGGAGGGGGCGGCGGCCCTGGCCCAGACCGAGCGGCTCGCCGAGGTGGTCGGCCAGCTGCTCGGCCGGGCCCGCAGGTCGGTGCCGGGCGCGCGCACGCAGGCCAGCGTGGACGACATCGTCGCGCAGCAGGTCGTGGAGTGGGAACCGGCCTTCCGCCGGGTGAGCCGGAAGCTGGAGGTGACGGGAGAGAAGGGCCTGCATGCCTACGTCACGCCGGGGAACGCGGCCCAGGTGATCGCGACGCTGCTGGACAACGCGCTCGTGCATGGCGACGGCTCGGTCACGATCAAGACGTCGCAGACGCCCAGGTCGGTGGTCATCGAGGTCAGGGACCAGGGCAAGGGGGTGCCCCGGGAGCTGGTGCCGCGGATCTTCGAGCGCAGCGTCAGCGGGACCCCGGGCGGAACCGGGCTCGGACTGTCGCTGGCCCGGACGGCGGCGGTGGTGGACGGCGGCCAGGTCGTGCTGGTGCGCCCGCGCCCCGCGGTGTTCGCGCTCTTCCTCCCGCACGCTGTCCCCGAGGCAGGGGATGAGCCCGTGGTCAGCGGCCCGGCTTGACCGGCCCGCGCGCTCCAGTGGTCGGCATGGTGGGAGCCGGCCAGCTGGCCCGGATGACCGCCCAGGCCGCGGTGGGGCTCGGCATCGGGTTCCGGGTGCTCGCCGCGGCGGCGGACGACAGCGCCGCGCAGGTCTGCGCGGGGACCCAGATCGGTGACTACCGGTCCCTGGACGACCTGCTCGCCTTCGGCGGCCGCTGCGACGTCCTGACCTTCGATCACGAGCATGTGCCCGGGCCGCACCTGAGAGCCCTGGAGCAGGCCGGGCTGGCCGTCCGCCCCGGGGCGGACGCGCTGCGCTTCGCCCAGGACAAGCGGGCCATGCGCGCGCGCCTGGCCGAACTGGGCGTCGCGTGCCCGCGGTCGGCCCGGGCCGCCCGCCTCGACGACGTCACCGGCTTCGCGGACAGGTCGGGATGGCCGGTGGTCCTCAAGGCGGTCAGCGGCGGTTACGACGGAAAGGGCGTCTGGGTCTGCGGCGGGCCCGATCAGGCGGCCGAGATGCTCGCCCGGCTGGATGGGATCGACCTGATCGTGGAGGAGCACGTCGCGTTCGAGCGCGAGCTCGCCGTGCTCGTGGCCCGCTCGCCGAGCGGCCAGGCGGCCGTGTACCCGGTCGTGCAGACCGTCCAGCAGGACGGGATCTGCCGGGAGGTGCTGGCGCCGGCGCTGGGCCTGGCCCCGGCCACCGCCGCGGCCGCGCAGCGCCTCGGGCTGGCCCTGGCGGCCGGGGTGGGGGTCACCGGCATGCTCGCGGTCGAGCTGTTCGAGACGGCGGGCGGGCTGCTGGTGAACGAGCTGGCCATGCGGCCGCACAACAGCGGCCACTGGACCATCGAGGGCGCCAGGACGTCCCAGTTCGAGCAGCACCTGCGCGCCGTCCTCGACCTGCCGCTCGGGGCGCCGACCGCCGCCGCCCGGCATGCGGTCATGGTCAATGTGCTCGGCGGCGACGACCCCGACCTGCACTCGCGCCTGGTGCACGTGATGGCCGCCGATCCGGGCGTTAAGGTCCACCTCTACGGCAAGGCGGTCCGGCCAGGCCGGAAGGTCGGTCACGTCACCGCCGTCGGCCATGACGCCGGGGAGCTCCGCGACCGGGCCGGGCGCGCGGCCAGCTACCTCAGTTGCGGCACCGAGCCAGGCTGACCGGGGCCGGTAAGGAGAGTCACATGGACGGCCGGCCGGTCGTGGGCGTGGTGATGGGCAGCGATTCCGACTGGCCGGTCATGGAGGCGGCGGTCACGGCGCTCACCGAGTTCGGCGTCCCGTGGGAGGCCGACGTGGTATCGGCGCACCGGATGCCGCGCGAGATGATCAGCTACGGTTCCGAGGCGGCCGGCCGGGGACTCCGGGTCATCATCGCCGGGGCCGGAGGCGCGGCCCACCTGCCCGGGATGCTCGCCGCGGTGACCCCGTTGCCGGTGATCGGGGTGCCGGTTCCGCTGGCGCACCTGGACGGGATGGACTCGCTGCTGTCGGTGGTGCAGATGCCGGCCGGGGTCCCGGTGGCGACGGTGGCGGTCGGCGGCGCCCGCAACGCGGGCCTGCTCGCGGTCCGGATCCTGGCTGCCGCCGACGACGAGCTTCGCGCCCGGATGCTGGCTTTCCAGGAACAGCTCCGCGCCACGGCCGAGGCCAAGGGCGCGGCGCTGCGCGCCAAGCTCGCCGAGCCTCGCGGGGGTGCGCAGGACTAGCCGCCGTCCGGGAGATCGGCGCAGATCAGGCCCCAGGGGCGGCCGTCGGCCCGGGTGAGCACGACCGTGGCGCGGCCCGGGCCGCGCAGGCCCAGGCGGCGGTGGATCTGCGGCACGTCCCCGGCCAGCCCGCGGCGCCGGATGTCGGCGGCCCCGATGCCGAGATCGGCCAGCCTGCGGGCGAAATGCCGCTCGTGCCACGGCGCCGACTCCAGGACCCGCAGCGTGCGAGCGAACGGGGTGCGGTGCTCCCGGTCGTCGGACAGGAACGCGATCTCGGGGTCGATCTTCCAGGCGCCGAGCCGGCGGGCGAGTTCCTCGACCAGCCCGGCGCGGGTCACGGCCGGGCTGGGATCGAGCAGGAACGCGCCCGGCGCCGCGACCGGCACGCCGTCGCCCGGCGGGCCGGGCGCCTCGGTCAGCGTGTCCCCGGCCGGCAGGATCGTGGCCCGCCGGAGGGCGGTGGCCAGGGCCGGAGACCACAGCAGGGCCTCCTTCAGGTCCCGGCCGACCGCGACGAACTCGGCCTCCCAGCCCGCCGGGACCAGCTCGCGCGGCAGGCCGGGAGCGGCCTTGATCCCCACCGCGGGGACCCGGCCGGCCAGGTCCAGGCACCAGCGCAGCGGCGGTTCGCTGCGCCCGGCCGCCAGGCGCCGGCCACCGGCCCGGCGGGCGGGGTCGACGAACACGGCGTCCACGCCGGCCAGCGCCACGTCGCCCACGTCCGCGCACACGGCCGCGAGCCCCCCGGCCGCTCCGTAGACCCGCGCGTTGTGCCGCGCGTACTCCAGGCTGACCAGATCACGATCCACAGCCATAACGGGGCGTCCGCGGCCCAGCGCGGTCAGGTTCCCGCCGATGCCGCAGCACAGGTCGGCCACCAGGGCGCCCGCCGGGTAGCGGGCGGCACTGTGGGCGGCGGTGATCTCGGACGAGGCCTGTTCCAGCCCGGCCCGGGTGAACAGCATCGCATCCGCCCGGCTGAACTTGGCCCGGGCGGCGATCCGCAGCGCCTGCTGGGTGAGCGCCTCGGCGACCAGGCCGGGCGGGTAGCGGCCGCGCAGCGCCCGGGCCAGCTCCAGCGCGCGGTCCGGGTCCACCTGCTCGCCGGCCAGCCGGTCCAGCAGCTCGCGGCCGTCCGGGGACAGCAGGGCTATGTCTTCTGCTCGCCTCCGGGGCGCTTTGACTCGCCGTCTTCCCTCCTCGCTCGGGCGCTCGTTCCTCGCGCCCTCGCTCGTCAGTCCAGACGGCGGCGCGCCCCTTTGGCTCGGACAAGCCTCGTCGCTCGGTCGCAAGCTCCCTCGCTCCTCAGTTCAGGCGGCACCGCGCCCCTTTGGCTCGAACACTCCGGAAGCGACGGTAGTTGGGCGGCCTACTATCGGGGTCATGAGCCTCGACTTTCCCGCCTTCGCCCTGTCGCCCGAGCACGACGCGCTGCGCGAGTCGGTCCGTGCCCTGGCCGAGGAGAAGATCGCTCCGCATGCCGCCCAGGTCGACCAGGCCTCCGAGTTTCCCCAGGAAGCCCACGACGCCCTGGTCAAGGCCGACCTGCACGCCGTGCACATCCCGGAAGGCTACGGCGGCGCGGGCGCCGACGCGATCGCCACCGTGATCGTGATCGAGGAGGTGGCCCGGGTCTGCGCGTCGTCCTCGCTGATCCCGGCGGTCAACAAGCTGGGCACGATGCCGCTGATTCTGGCGGCCTCGGAGGAGGTCAAGCAGCGTTACCTGGCGCCGGTCGCCCGCGGGGAGGCCATGTTCTCGTACGCGCTGTCGGAGCCCGAGGCGGGCTCCGACGCGGCCGCGATGAAGACCCGGGCCGTCCGCGACGGGGACAGCTACGTCCTGAACGGGGTCAAGCGCTGGATCACCAACGCCGGCATCTCGCGTTTCTACACGGTCATGGCGGTGACCGACCCGGCGGCCGGCCCCGCGGGGATCTCGGCGTTCGTGGTGGAGTCCGGCGACGAGGGGTTCTCCTACGGTGCCCCCGAGCACAAGCTGGGGATCAAGGGCTCGCCGACCCGGGAGCTGTACTTCGACAACTGCGTGATCCCCGCCGACCGGATGATCGGCGAGGAAGGCAGCGGCTTCCGCACCGCGCTGGCCACGCTGGACCACACCAGGATCACGATCGCGGCCCAGGCCCTGGGCATCGCCCAGGGCGCGCTGGATTACGCCGCCGGCTACGTGCAGGAGCGGCGCCAGTTCGGCCAGCCCATCGCCGAGTTCCAGGGCGTGCAGTTCATGCTGGCCGACATGGCGATGAAGGTCGAGGCGGCCCGGCAGCTCAGCTACGCGGCCGCCGCCCGGTCGGACCGGGCCCTGTCCGGGGAGCCCGTTCCCGACCTGACGTTCATGTCCTCGGCCTGCAAGTGCTTCGCCTCGGACGTGGCCATGGACGTGACCACGGACGCGGTCCAGCTGCTCGGCGGCTACGGGTACGTCAGCGACTACCCGGTGGAGCGCATGATGCGGGACGCGAAGATCACCCAGATATACGAGGGCACCAACCAGATTCAGCGGGTTGTAATGGCCAGACAGCTTCTGCAGCGATGATCATTTAGGCTCTGTTCCTGTGGGGTGCTAGAAGTCTGCGTGGCCTGTGAGCTGCAGCGATGCGTCACAGGTCAGCGGTAGGCCATGATGATCGCCCGTGTCCCTCTGCCTGCTTTATCTGATCTTCATCCGGGTCTGCGGCTGGCTGGTCCTGCTCGGCCGTTCATCGGCGTCGAAGAACGCGGAACTGCTGGTGCTGCGGCACGAGGTCGCCGTGCTGCGCCGCACCAAGCCGCGGCCCCGGCTGGACTGGGCCGACCGAGACGACCTGGCGGCAGTTTCTCCACGCGCAGGCTGCGACGATGCTGGCCGTCGACTTCTTTCACGTGGACTGCGCGGTGACGCTCCGCCGCTTGTACTGCTTGTTCGCGATGGAGGTCGGCTCCCGCTACGTGCACATCCCCGGGATCACCGCGTACCCGGACGGGCCGTGGACCACTCAGCAGATCCGCAACCTGCTCATGGACCTCGGTGAGCGGGCCGCGGACTTCCGGTTCCTGGTCCGCGACCGGGCCGGGCAATTCACCGAATCGTTCGACGCGGTCCTGGCCAGCGCCGGTATCGAGGCGGTGAAGATCCAGCCCCGGAGCCCTCGAGCGAACACTTGTGCCGAGCGGTTTGTGCTCACCGCCAGGACGGAGGTGACCGACCGGATGCTGATCTTCGGCGAACGACACCTGCGCGTCGTGATGACCGAGTACGAGGCCCACTACAACGGGCGACGACCCCATCGCAGCCGCGAACTCCGCCCGCCGCGGCCCGATCACCCTGTCGCCGACCTCTCCCGGGAGCGGATCAGGCGCCGACCTGTTCTGGGCGGCCTCATTAACGAATACGAGCGGGCTGCGTAGAAGCCCAGGTCAAGACCGGTGGCCGACTTCTGGAACCCCACAGGATCTCGCGCACTCGCGCGCCGGCCAGCCACAGACGACACGGAAGACCAGACCGGCAAGCTACCGAGCGTTGTCAGTGCGTCGATCTACGTCGTTGCCTGGTCATACCACCTGAGCACGCGCATAGCTCGCAGCGTGTTCCATCGGCTCGCCTGCCCTTCGCCGTTGTCGATCGCGAAGTGCAGCTCGCCGGGATGGGGGTTCTCAAGCGGCCAGCGGCCGTCCGCGTCGCGTTTGGACCGGACCAGGTCGATCCCCTCGGTTACCCGGTCGCCAGGGTTGGCGCTAGCCGCGCGCAGGTAGTCCAGACCGCGCAGCACGTCGTAGTGCCAGAAGGTGGGGTAGGAGAACTGGGTCCAGGCCGCTGGGCCGCCTGTCTTTCGGTCGTGGTCGATCACCTGGCCGGTCGACAGCCTCCGGAACATCCGCCGCTCAAGGAGATACTCCTGGCCGCGGAGCCGGGCTTTGGTCACTTCGGCGGCCGCTCCCGCCGCCCGCTCATAGGCGAGCAGGCCTTCCAGCACGTCGATCGTGGTGTGGAACGATCCCCGGGTCGATCCGTTCTCCTGCTCGCAGTTCCACCCGCCATCGGCCATCTGCTCGCCGAGGAGTCGCTCGACGACCGGTGCGACGTCGACGCCGAAATAGGCGCCCAGTGCCACGGTCCGGCCGTTGATGCAGGGTTCCACCTCGCCGTCGAAAAACGGCTCGCCATCGTGCTCCCACTGGACGTTCTCGCGCACGAGGCCGATGGCATGGCGTGCCGCCGCGCTGTCTGGCTCGACACCGAATGCCATGAGCAGCGCCAGGCTCCAGGTAGTGGAGGTCCAGACAGGGAAAAGGGTGCCCTGCCGTTCAGGTCCGAGCGAATGCCACCATTCCGCCGCCTCCGTGTCCTCGGGCGAGAATTTCGGGGTGCCCGCTGGCCACTGGCCGTGCGGCTGCTGGAAGGCGAGCAACTGTGCGCCCCAGCCTTCGTGTGCGACGCGGGCCCGCTCGGCTGCAACACGGTCCTCTTGCGCGTCGGTGAGGTCACGCATTACCTGCCAGCGGATCGCCGGGTCACTGTCCATCAGCCAGTCGATGACGTTCACGAGGCCGCACCTCCTGAGGAAATCCATTGTTCACCTTGCGAATGTACGACCTGGCACCGACAACAACCCTGTTAGTCGTGATCCGGAACATGCGTGTAATGATCTTCACGGTGAGCTTGCGAGCTGGTCACGTCCCGCGAGGTCAGCGGCACAAATCCGCCATCCCGCAAAAGCGGCCTCCGGAGCCGTGAGCCTCGATCGCCTCCGGCGGGGGGCTCCGGCTCTGGGATGATCACTAACGCGGACGGCCCCCATGTGTTGCTGGCTGAGGGCGGGGCCTGATCATCCCGTCTGCCATCGACCAGGGACAAGCCCAGCAGACCAGGCCGAGCCCGCGATGACCAGAGTTGCTGGGCCGGCCCACCACCATCCGAGCCAGGCGCTGAGCCCGACGCCGGTCCCCCCTCCACCGTCAAAGGCACCCGAAGATCGTTTCCAACCGCTCCGCAGAACCGATCTTCAGGACCCGCCCTTGACCGCGGAGCCTCTACATCCCCTCCGGCCAGAAACCAAGGGCCAGGCGGGAGCCCTGCCCGGACCGACGCGGGCCATCCCCTGCACGGCGCAGGCCGCCACGGGGTAGTTTCATGATCCGGAACGTGCGCGGAATGATGCTGCTAAGCAGCCGATCATGACGACCAGCTGAGAAGCAGCCTGGCACGCTCCTCTACGCCGTCCACCGCTCCAAAAGTGATCCGCACGGGTCCTCGACCGGCCGGTCGCTCACCGCTTCCGCGCCACCCCGCCCCATGCGGCCGCATGGGTCCTGGCTTCGAGTTCGCTGCGGGGCCGCCACTGCGGTAGCGGCACCACGCCAGGCTCTACCAGCTCTAGCCCATCAAAGAAACGTTCGACGTCTGCGCGGTCCCGGAGTTGGGCTGGCTGACCTGCTAGGGCGTTGTACCGGCTGGCTGCTTCGGTTGCGGCCGGATCGATGTCTGAGGCTGGATGCGAGATACACAGGAAGCTGCCCGGCGCTGCGGCGTCCATCAGCCTGCCAACGATCGCGCGAGGATTGTCGCGGTCAGGGATGACGTGCAGCACCGATACCAGCATGACGGCCAGCGGCGCGGAGAAGTCGAGTGTTTCCGCGGCCTGGGCCAGGATCCGCCCGGTGTCGCGCAGGTCGGCGTCGACATAGTCGGTAGCGCCTTCCGGTCCGCTGGTCAGCAGAGCCCGGGCGTGGGTCAACACGACCGGGTCATTGTCCACGTACACCACCCTGGCCGTGGGAGCCTCCTCTTGGGCAACCTCATGGGTGTTGCTCGCGGTCGGGATGCCGGTGCCGATATCGAGGAACTGCCGTATCCCTGCCCCGCCCGCCAGATAGCGCACTGCGCGGCCCAGGAACGCCCGATTGGCCCTGACGGAAGAAGCAAGGTCGGGGTAGGCCTGCAGGGCCGCCTCACCGGCCGCCCGGTCTGCGCGGTAGTTGTCCTTGCCGCCCAGCCAGTAGTCATACACCCGGGCGATATGCGCAACGCTGGTATTTATCTCAGGCGGCTCGACCTGGCCTACGGGTATCCGACCACGCCTCTCGCCCGTCACTGCTGCGCCCTTCTCGCGGATCGCGCCACCCGCCAGCGGGCAGCGGTCCTGGCCGCCGGATGATCTCGTCAAGTCTATGGCACATGCCGCTTGGCCGCTTGCGTCCTATCTGCCCGGGCGGCGGTGTGAGCTACTAACGGGGCATGCCGGACCCGGCCAGGACGGACCGCTCGAAGCCGGTGCCACTACGCACAGCATGGCGACAACCGGCGGCAACCGGCGACAGGTACAGAATCGCGGCCGACGTCGTGTTCACTGGCAGACGGCTCCGACGGATCTGAGGATCGTGGCCGCCATGTGCCCGATCAGGGAGACGCCGGGGACGGTCACGGTCACTCGCGGACAGGCCGAGAGGCCTGGCGGCCTGGGTTGCCGCACGTGGCGCTGACGGCTGAAGCATCCCTGAGAAGGAAGAGGTCCGTGGTTCGAGTCCGCGCAGGCCCAGAGCGATCACTAACCAGAATTCGGCATCTAGGAGGACGGGCAGGGTAGGAGGTCGCAGTGCGGGCCGGTTGTGCCGCGGAAGGATTAGGGCATGGCTTTGCAGCTTGCACCGGAGGAGCCAGAGGCCGGGCCGTGGCGCGCCGAGCCGTTAACTGTCCTGGTCCAGGCTCTGGTCCAGCGGGTACCGGGCGGGATGGTGTCCGGGCGTCCGGTGATCGTGGCCATCGACGGGCGCAGCAATGGCGGCAAGACCTCGCTGGCGGCGCGGATCGGCGGGGCCGTCCCCGGGTCCGCTGTGATCCATACCGACGATATAGCCTGGGCGCACTCCCGGTTCGGCTGGGACGACCTGCTGAGAGACGGGATCTTGGTACCCGTGCACTGGGGCGAGGCGGTCAGCTACCGGCCGCCGCGGTGGGCCGAGCACGGCCGGGAAGGGTCTATTGACGTTCCCGCTGGCTGCCCGCTGCTGATCATCGAAGGCGACGGTGCGGGGCGCCGGGAGCTGGCGCACCTGATCGATGTCCTGATCTGGGTGCAATCCGACGAAAGACAGGCCGAGCGGCGCAGGCTGGCCCGCGACCGCGACCGCGATGCGCTTGACCTGGCCAACAAGCCATTGGGCGAGGCTCCTGTCGACCACGCCGGGTGGATGGCCGAGGAGATACCGTTCAACGCTGCCCAGCGGACCTGGGAGCGGGCCGACGTCATCGTGTGCGGTACCCCGCAGATCCCGTGCGATCCGGGCACCGAAGTCGTCGTCGCACCGCCCCCACGCCCCGTGGCCGGCGATCAGCAGGGATAAGGAAGCGCGGGTGACCAGGCCCCTGCTCCGCTGAACTTGCGAGTTCAGCGGCGGAAGGTGCTCGGCGGCGTGATCAACGAGTACTACCAGGCAGCGTAGGCGATCTCAAGAATCCCCAGCTCAGACAGCATGCGATGATTTTGGAGCGGTACAGGGTTCTGCGGGCGTGGCCTACGAAGCTGGCGGGAAATCATGCTGCAGACGGCTCGGTTTTGCGGCCCGTGGTCAGGAACAGCAAGCCGGATATCACGATCGTATGAGGATCCTGGAGATGAGCCCGGGCCGCCGTGTCCAGTTCGTCGAGCTCCGCGGTGCTGGCCAGGCCCATCTCGAGCACCTGTGGCCGCATGGCGCGAACGAGATCAGGGCGGACGGTCCGCCGGGAATTACCCGGCGGGTACATCTGTACCCTGGCCTCCACCTGGACATCTTCCAGCCCCGCCTGGCGGAAGAGCTCCGGTACCCGCCGGCCGATCCATGGGTCGGCGCCGTTACGGCGAAAGGTCACCGTGAAGATGTCGCACAGCCGGTCGAAGGCGGGGTGCGGCGGATAGCACCGGCCATGCTCGGTGTCGGGTTCCATCGACGCCACCCAGCCACCGGGCCGGGCCAGCCGCGCCATCTCGGCGGCGACGTCTGCGGGGTCGGGGAGGTTGACCAGCAGCGTGCGGGCGTGCACCAGGTCAAAGGAACCCGGTCGCAGCCCAGTTCGCCTGGCGTCCGCGGTCATGATCTGCACGCCGCTCAGCCCCCGCCCGGCAGCGAACATGGCGGCCATGGCGGTGTGCGCCGGGTCCGCGTCCAGGCCGACAACCCGGCCGGCCGGCGCGACCCGCCCGGCCAGCATGTCTAGAATGCCGCGCGGACCGCAGCCCAGATCGATCACGGTGTGTCCCGGCCGCAGGCCAACCCGATCCAGCAGGTCCCGGCTGTCGAGGGCCAGCTCGTCAGCCTGGCGCTGCAGCCGGGCGCTCTCGCCTGGGCTGCTGCCCAGCGCGTAGACGGCACTCGGGTCCTGACCCGGTGTCGTGCCCGTAGCCGACCACGCCGATCCGGCCATGCCGCACCACCTCGCAACCAGGCCTGTCATGCCCCCCGGGGTGACCTGCGCTGGCCACCTGAGCATGCTTTTAGATGTTCGTAGTGGTCAGCGCGTAGAAGCCCGCGTCATGTTGCGGGATCACGAACATGAACCGGTCGCTTGGCGTCCCGTGGAGATCTTCCACGCAGCGCACGTAGCCGGTGATCGAGGACGTCCCCGACTGGACGGTCCAGGTCGCCGAGAATTCCCCGGTGTCGAGGTTGAGGGATATCGAGGCAGGGAATGGTCCGGCGGCACCCGGGCCAACCGGGAACGCCTGGCCAGCCGGGTCGGTCGCGATGTCGTCCGGCGGGAGCCCGCCGGCCTGGATCCCGCCGAGTATCACGCTTGGGGTCTGTGTAACCAGGTCGGCAAGGTAGCTGAACTCATACTGGACGGCCTCGTTCCCGGCCGATAGGTATGCCTTGAGGTTGCCCAGGGCCTCTCTTGTCTCATGCGACAACGTGTGAGTGGTCATGTACTTGCCTCCGCAAGGTGTCACCGCCGATGGTCTGGCACCGACCGCCCAGCACGCCACCGGCTTGGTTCGGCTGTCCTCAGTTAGGAGGCGCGAGGAAGCCGCGAGATACATCCGGGGTTGCCGGGTTGCCCGTTGCCGGGAGTCGCCATTCAGGACAGCCCCGTCACCGCCTGAGCAGGCAATCTCGCCGTAGCCGACCGACGTGCATCCGACCAGCCCCTCTGACAAGGCGAAGATCCACCGTCGCCTGGCATCTCCGTTCTGGACTCATGGTGGGAACCAGCGGCCGGCCGGCGTTCGCCTGCGGCTTGACCGCAGGTCCGGGCCGGATGGAGGGCCAGGTAGGGCCGCGGGGTCAACCCGCGAGGCGGGAGGCCCGGCCCCAGGCGGCAACGCTCAGCGCGTCGACAAAGCTGAACGACGGTCCCACAGGGCGGAGAACACGGCGAACTCGCCGGGGCCGACGGCACCATGGCAGGGAGGGTCCGGTTGCGGGTCTGGTCCAGCGAGCGGGCCAGCACCTGGGCCGCGGAGCCGCTGCCCTGCCGGTGGCAGGCGATCGCTACCGACAACCAGTGCAGCCTCCCCGCCGAAACCCTCCGGATCGCCGAATACGGACGCTATGTCATGGTTAAGGTAGGCCGGGCGCGCAGATCGACCGGTTCTGGTCTTCCTGTGCGGCCCTGCTGCGATCGGCTTCAGTCGGCGTTGGTCACCATGCGGTCGGCGGGACGGCGGACGCCTTGTGCACGATCGCAGCGCCTTGGCGCGTGCTCAGCTGCCGGCCGGGCGCGCTGTCCAGTCCAGCTGTCCAGGGTGGTCATCGGATGCCTGCGGTTCTGCTGCCCGCGCGGCGCGCCGCATGCCGCGGACCGGCCTGTATTCGATAGCGGTTCTCGCGGCCGAGGTTCAGGGCTGCGGGAAGCCGAGCGGCCCGGCGCGGCCGTGACGCTCGCCACCGCTGAGTTCGCTGTCATGCTCAGCGCCGCGGACCTGCAGGAACCGCTGGCAGTACCGGGAGCGGGACAGCTCAGCCGCCGCGAACGCGAACTGGTCACCCTCGTCGCCCAGGGACGCACCGATGCCGAGATTGCCGGGCTGCTGTTCATCAGCATCGGCACTGTCCGCACGCACCTGGACCGGATCCGCGACAAGACCGGCTGCCGCCGCCGCCGCGCCGGCCTGATCCGGCTGGTCCTGCAGGCGGGCCTGGTCTAGCCACCCGCCCGCCGGCGAGCACCCGCAGCCGGCTGTCGGTAGTTGTACCCCGGCTATCGCCTCGTCCGGCCAGGCCCGGGCCGGTTCTCACGGTGTGACCGCCGGCCCGGCGAGGTCGAGACGGCCGTGCGCCAGAACGCCGGGGATGCCGGAGAGGCGGCCGGCGTCGCGTAGCAGCGCGCCGTTGCCGGCGGTGCCCTGGCTGAGCCCGGCCTTGACCCCGAGGCAGCGGGCCGGGCCGGCCGCGGCCGGCGACGTGGCCGGGACGGAGGCGGGGGCGCGGGGCGAGGAGACCGGGGTCGCCGTGCCTCTGCCGGGTGATCGACTTCACGAACATCTCCAACGTCACCAAAAGGTGCATGTTGCCCCAGCGCCCGGCGTGGCAGCGGGATACTGGCCACATGGTTGACGACATCGCGCGGGAACGGGCCATCTACCAAGCGCTGAAGGCGGTCGACGAAGTCGCCGCGGCCCTTCAGGCGCACCTGATCGAGGAGCACGCGGCCGACCCGGAGCGCGCAGCCGCGCATGGTCCGGCGAGCGACTCGCTCATGCTGCTGCGGCAAGCCCGCGAGCGCCTGGGCGAGGGGCTGCGGGCCATCGAGGCCGATAACATCAACGAGTCTGACGACATTTCCCTGCGCAGCTAGTGAGGCCCAGGCGCGTCAGCGGCTAGCGAAGCGGCCGGCGGCCGTCACTGAGAGTGAATATCCAGCGGGCGCTAATTCCGGTGTTCGGCACCTCTTTGCCGGCTCTGCGCTGGTCAATAAGTGCGGTGCCGCAACATCGGCTGCTCCCAGATGAGCCTGTCGGGGCCAGGAAAGGGTGCACACTGAACACGTCAGGCTTCCATCACCTTCCGGGTTGACCTCGCGGCAGCATTCGCCTGGGTGCCCGGCGCCAACGCCGCCGGCAGCCGCAGTTCGGCTGACACTAAGCTCGCCCGGGGAACGGGCCGGGAGCTTCTCACCTGGCGCCGCCGGGCTGTCCGGCCAGTCCGCTGACGACTCGTCGACACGACGGCGCTTGATAGGCAGGAGTGATGACGCCGATGGACACACCGAGGATCCTTACTGTCACCATCGAGGTGAATGTGCCTGGGCACATCGAAGCGTACAAGCCGGACCAGATCGGCGCCGTAGCGCTGGAGTTTGCCAGGTCCCTCGAGAAATTCGGCGCCGATCCAGACAGCAGTAAGGTCTCCGTCAGCTATGTCTACGACCGGTGGGCGCACAACTATTCAGACGCTCGGGCCCCGCGCCCGAAACGGGAAAATTAGGGGCGGTAACGGATTCCCAAGGCAGCACGGAACCTGTCCCGCTCGAAAATAGGACGCGGTCCGGTGACCTGCAGGTCTTCCATGCATCAGGCAGCGTGCGCGTATTCGTTGATCAAGCCACCCAGGACGGGTTTTCGGCGGATCTGCTGTGCGCCGACAACGGTCACGGTGACGCGGGGAGCGTCCGGTTCGTCGGCGGGCACGCGCTGGGCGATGCCCTGGTGCGGCCGGGCGGTGTTGTAGTGCGACTGGTATTCGGTAAGGACGGCGTGCAGGTGTGCCTGGCTGAGGATCAGCATCCGGTCGAGGAACTCGCGGCGCAGGGTGCCGACCAGGCGCTCGCAGATCGCGTTCATGCGCGGCGCCTGGACGGCGGTGCGCAGGATCCTGGTGCCGGTGGCCTGGTACGGGTTGCTGTGTGGGTCGGGCTTGGTGTTCTCGCCCGGGCCTGGGGCATGCCAGGTTGCCGCGATCATCGGCAGCTGGTTGCCTTGGGGCGTGATCTGTGGCGGCAGCAAGAGCGTCGAGCACGTCTGCGGCGCATTTGGGCTGACGGCAGGATCCGGAGCCTCGATTATCCCGGTGTCGCGGGGTGCGATGGGACGAGTGTGGTGCCTGGATCTGGGCGCGGAGCGCTACGCGGTTAAAGAACTGTTCTGGGAATCTGACGAGGAGTCGGTACGCCCGGAAGTAGCCTTCACCGCGCACCTGGACTCTGCCGGTATCCGGCTGCCTGGCAGCCTGCCCGGCCGGGGTGGGCGATTCCTCCAGGAGCTGGCCGCCGATCATGGTGGTGGCTGGCTGCGGCTGTACCGGTGGATTGATGGCGCGCCTGTGGACCTGGCCGATCCACGGTTGGCCGTCCAGATCGGCGATCTGGCGGGGCGTCTGCACGCTCTTGCCTGGCCGGCCGAGGGCGCGGTCGACCCTTGGTATGACAGGGTCCCGGGACCTGCGACCTGGGAGCAGCTCGCGGACGCTGCGCGCGGGCAGGGAGCCGGCTGGGGGGAGGCGATGGCCGGGCACGCCGGCTTGCTGCGCGACCTGGCAGATCTGGTGACTCCCATGGCCGGGGACCGGCTGGTCACCTGCCACCGGGACCTGCACCCCGACAACGTGCTGGTCGAGGCCTCTGGCGAGCTAGCCGTGCTCGACTGGGACGATGCGGGGCCGGCCTGCCCGGACCGGGAGCTTGCCGGGCTGCTGATGTTCTGGCATGGCCATGACGACGGCACAGCCGATGATGCCGCGGTGCAGCGCACCCTCGGCGCCTACCGCGCTGCCGGGGGCCCTGGCTGGCTGCGCGACGAACAGTCGTTCGGCATGTACATCGCTTGCAGGCTCAACTTCCTGGAGGCCCAGGCCAGCGTGGCACTTGACCCGGGCGCGGCTCCCGAACACCGGGCATACGCGTCCAGCGAGATCTGTGACACCCTCGCCCGTCTGCCTATGCCCAGCCTGATCAGCCGTCTGATCAGCCTTGCCGTTACAACCCTGAGCTGAGCCACCCGGAGACCCGGACCAGCCAGAACCAATGGGCACTAAACGGCCGACCTGTCGGCGGCATGACAGTGCACCCGGTCATAGATCAAATGAGTGTGATCTGAAAGTTGCCATCCGGGCGGGTCTCACCACCGGGTGGGCATCGGAATAGCATTGGCCTGAGCGCTACGCGTCAACGCTCTGCCTCATGTTCCGCTCAGTTGGAAACTAATCACGGTGGAGGTGAGTTTCGAGGCTAGCCGCCATTCTTCGGCTCAGAAGATGCGACGCTATGCGTCAGCTGGCAGCCGCCCATGGCGAGGCCGGCTGGCACCCGCAAACCTTGCCGCTGTTGGTGGACGCGATCGAGATCGTGGCGTCCCTGGTGCTGCTGGCCGGCCGGCGTACCGGGCGTCGCTCGGGCTGGCTGCCCTGGGCGGCACTGGCTGCCGGCACCACCGCGAGCCTGGCCGCGGACGTCGCCGCGGCGGCCACAGACCTGAGCGGCCGGGTGATCGCGGGCTGGCCAGCATTCGCGCTGTTGATAGCGGTCAAGCTGCTGTCCGGGCTCCCTGAACGCCGCCACGACGCTCGTCCCGCCGCTGATGATCGTCCCGCATGCCGTCCCGATCCTGTCCGCCCTGCGCCGGACGCCGGGGACGCGCCGCGCCCGGCCCGTCCCGCGGCCGGCTCCGGGACGGCTGCCCGAGAAGGCCGCCTCGTCATGTCGCCGCTGCCCGCACGGACATCGTGCCGCGTCCCGATGACGGCAACGGCTGAGAACGGTTCCTGGATCCCACGGCTCAGGTTGGTTTGATCTGTGCCTGCTGGTGCTGAGGATTCAGCTTTCGCGGCCAAGCCAGGACTTAGAACAAGATATATCTTGTTATCCGCGTGAACGAGATATATCTTGATTATGTCAGGCAACCGCCGCATGCAGGAGTCACGATGCCGGCCAGAGCTGCTCGTCCGGGAAGTAGGTAGTCATGATGCCGGCCCGGGCAGGGCACGTGAGGTTCCCGGTCAGCGCGATGCTGGCGGTGTGCTGCGCGGCGGCGGCTCTGGCGGGATGCGGGTCTGGCAGCGGCCCGGATGTACTGACTGCACCCGTGCGCGTCGTCCGCACCTCTGCCGGGATGGTCGCGTACCGCGAGCTGGGCAGCGGGCCCGCGCTGCTGCTCATCACGGGAGGAGGTGCATCCATGGACGGCTGGCCGCCGGGTTTCGTCGACGCCCTGGCCGCCCATCACAAAGTTGTGGTCTTCGACAACGCCGGGGTCGGCCGGACCTCTGCGGTCTCGGCGCCGGCTTTGCTGAGCATCACCGCGATGGCCAGCCAGACGAGCGCCCTGATCTCGGCGCTTCGGCTACGTCACCCGGCCGTGCTCGGATGGTCAATGGGAGGCATGATCGCGCAGGCTCTGGCTGTCAGCCATCCGGCCCAGGTCAGCCGGCTTATCCTGGCCGCTACCGCAGTAGGGACCGGGAAGGCACTGCCCCTCCCGCCCTACACTGCCGCCGTGTTCTCCCTGAGCCCCGCGAACCAAGCGGCCGTGCTCTTCCCGGCGAATCAGGCCGCCGCAGCCAGGGCTTACCTCAGCAGCATCCAGCAGTACCCGGGCTCCTACGGGCCATCCGCGGCCACATCTCGCAGCCAGGTCCGTGCAGTTCAGCGATGGCTGGCAGGACAGGACCCAGCCGGCCGGCAGGCAGGAGATATCCGGGTGCCCACGCTGGTCGCCGGCGGAACCCGGGATCAGTTCATGCCGGTGGCCAACGACCGGCTCCTGGCCAGCAGCGTGCCCGGCGCGAAGCTGCTTCTCTTTGACGATGCCGGCCACGCCTTCTGGGCCCAGGACGCAGCGAGCTTCATCCGAGCCGTCGAGACCTTTACAGGCTGAAAAACCGCACAAGCTCAGGGTAAACATTCAAGCCGCAGGCTCTGCGTGACGGACTGGCATTGCCTGCCGCATCTGCACGACAGCTCAGCTGCTGAGGCGGGTCTGCCACTCTTGGACGAGATCGCCCCCCGCTGCGCGATGTTTCTTGAGGTGGTCGAGCCAGGTCGGGCCGAGTTCGGTGAGCTCGATCAGGTTTCCGTCCGGGTCGCGGATCGCGGTGATGCGTGATTGGGTGCCGAGTTCGGCCGGCGGGTAGCAGAGAGGGACACCACGTGTCTGCAGCCATTGGACGAGCCGGGTCATGTCGAAGATCATGAAGGCCAGTTTGACTGCGCCGGTCGCGGTCGGCTCGCCCTCGTAGTCGCCCACCGGGTGGATGGCGAAGTGAACGTCGCCCAGTTCGCACGCCCAGTGCGGGGCCGTATCGCCATGCCGTTCCTCGGCGAGTGGTAGCCCGAGCACGTCGCGGTAGAAGTCCGCCAGCCGTTCTGGCTGCTCGGACACCAGGATCAGTCCCGAAAGGAACCGTATGTCCTCCGGTCGCTGGGCGCTCTGGTCGGTCATGGCTCCCTCTGTCGTCATCGCGTCACGGCACCGCGCTGGCGCTGCGGATTCCAGGATGCCCGGCATGACCCATGGCAGGGAAGTTGTCACCGCCGGCTCAGCGTGCCGGCTTGATCATGGCCGGATTGTACTGATCATGGTGGCCTGTGACCGAGCTGCCGCCGCCCGCTGCCGGGTGCGCGGCCTGCGCCGCCCGGGCTCAGGTGATCGCCGGGCTTGGCCGGCCGGTTGAGGAGCTGCGGGCCGAGGTCGCCGGACTGCGGCGGCGGCTGGACCGCAACAGCCGCAATTCCTCAATGCCGCCCTCGTCGGATGACTTGCCCGGCGGGTGCCACCGCGGCGGGAACCGCGCGGCGGCACCGGCCGCAGGCGCGGGAAGCAGCCTGGTTCGCCGGGTGCGGCGATGAGCTGGGCCGAGCCCGATGAGATTGTTGATCACCGTCCGGCCGGGGCCTGCGATGGCTGCGGGAGCGATCTTGCCGGGGCAGCGGACCTGGGTGTGGCGCGATCCTTGCAGCAGCTTGAGGTGCCGCCGCTGTCCGCGGCGTATCCAGCATGACCTGCACGAGGTCCGCTGCGGCTGCGGGAAGGTGCATGTCGCGGCGCGCCCGGAGGGCGTGCCGGACTCGGCGGTGTCGATCGGGCCGGTCCTGCGCGCTCTGGCTGTATACCTGGTCGTCTTCCAGCACGTGCCCATCGAGCGGTGCGCGCGGCTGAGAGCTGGCCGGATGCCATCTGGCCGGTGCAGGCGCAGCGAGCGCTGCGCGGGCTGATCCGCTCCTGGCACGCCGCCCGCGAGCGGGGCCAGCCCGAGATCCCCCCGCCTATCGCCGACCCACTGATCCGCGAGTTCCGCCACGCCGTGCTCGCCGGGCTCTCCGGCGTGCCCCGCATCCCCGGGCCGAAGCACTCCACCGCCCAGCACCCCGGCCGGGACCTGCTGGAGTTCTGCCGTGACCGCCAAGACGACGTGCTGCGGTTCGCCCGCGACACCCGGATCTGGCCGACGAACAACATCTCCGAGCGCGGCCTGCGGCCGCTGAAGACCCAGCAGAAAATCTCCGGGCGGCTCACCAGCGAGCAGACCACCCAGGACCGGCTGGACATCCGCAGCTACATCGACACCGCCCGCAAACACGGCCAGAACGTCATGGCCGTGCTGCGCGCTGCCACGACCGGGACACCATGGAGCCCGCCGCTCCCAGCAACCGCGTGATCACGCGCGCCCGCGTCACCGAGCGCGAATGGGGTGAATGTTTACAGCTCAGGTGTGCATCAAACCAGCGAGCTCCAAACCGTCTCGCAGTCGTGGCGACGCAGAACAAGGCGTTCTGTGCAATCCGATCGCACCAGACGCTCACTCGATGCGCGGCACATAGTCGGCAGGCCGCCTCAGGAATAGCGCAAACACCTGGCCCGGTACCTCCGGCAACATCGCTGACAGCGAATGAACATGCTGATCTGCGCATAAGCATGTACTAGCGCAACGTCCTACTTTCGGCATGCATGTGCGGAAGGTGAGAGCTGAGCGCTGTTCGCGCCGGTTGACGGGCACACGATCTTCGCCCACAGGCCAGGGACGCGGCAAAGTCGTAAATTCCGGAGGAGTTACGTCGCCGGTGCGGGCGGTTGGGTCAGTGAGGCGATGCATGCGGTGAGCAGGCACCGCATCTGATCTTGTTCGCTGGCGTCCAGTTTGGCCAGCATGTCTTGCTCGACGCGGCGGACCGCGGCGCTGGCCATCTTGAGCTGGCGGCGCCCGCGGGCGGTCAGCTCGGTCGGCAGGGCCCTGCCGACGGGTGCCCGTGCCGGGCGGGCGACGAGTCCCTGGCGTTCGAGGGCCTGCAGGAGCACGTTCATTGACTGCCGGGTGACGAAGGCGCCGCGGGCAAGCTCGGAGTTGGACAGGCCCGGTCGCTGGGCCAGCAGCTCCAGGCAGGCGTAGTGGGTGATCGTCATGCCCAGCGGCCTCAGCACGGCCTCCAGGGCAGAGTGCAGGGCGCTCGCGGCCGCCTTCAGCATGTACCCCAGCGATGTGTCCAGCTCGATTCCGGGCCCGCCTTGACTCATGTCAGTAGTCTGACATACATTGTGGTGTGTCAGAAGACTGACATAGAAGACTGACAGACGATGAGGAGGTAAGGATCGTGGCCGTCACCGGACCCGACTTCATTTCACTGCAGGTGCGCGACCTGGAGCGTTCCGCCGCTTTCTACGAGCGGTACCTGGGGCTGAAGCGCTCCGGCGCAGGACCGCCGCACGCCGTCGTGTTCGACACCAAGCCGGTCGCGTTCGCCGTCCGCGACGTCGTCGCGGGCACCGACCTGGACGCGATCGCGCAGCCGGGCCAGGGGATGGCGCTGTGGCTGCACGCCCCCGACGCGCAGGACATCCACGACGCCCTCGCCGCCGCCGGCACGACGATCGTCTCAGCGCCCGCCGACGGGCCGTTCGGCCGCACTTTCACGTTCGCGGACCCCGACGGCTACCAGGTGACCCTCCACGACCGCGGCTGAGCCGGGCGTCCCGGCCTTCAGCGCGGCAGGCCCCTGAGCGGGCTTCTCACAGCGGCAGGCCAGCCGCCAGGGACACGGCAAAGCCGCTCAGGCAGTTTGAAGCAGCTTTAGCGTCCGCTGCGGGTCGCGGGCGTGGTGGCGGTTAGCAGCGGCGATGTTGGCCTGGCCGTCCAAGCGCAGCAGGCTGATGGCCAGGCTGCGCAGCGAGGCCATCACACGGGGGCGCGTTTTCCTGTCCTGACCAGCGATTTATCCTCCTGATAAGTCACGTCGCGGACCCAGTGAAGCCGGTTTTCCATCTCCCAGTGGCCGCGGACCCAGGCCGCCAGGGTGGCGGGATCGGCGTCGCGGTCGCTGGTAATGAGGTACACGACCTCGACCATCTTCTTGCCTTCCTTCGTGACCGTGCGGCGGACCTGCGCGACCTGGGCGGCGCCGGCGAACTCGATCCAGGCCGGCACCAGCACGGCCTTGATCGTACGACGGGCCCGGCGGCCGTGGTCCGTGCTCACGGCCGAGGTCGCGGGGATCGCGGTCCAGGGCAGCTTCTTCAGCTGCTTGTACAGGGTCGGCATGTTGGCCTTGACGGTCATCACGTAGCCGGCGTGCCGGCCGGTGATGGCCTGCGCGGTGTCGCTCTGCGTGTGCAGGGCGTCGACCGTGATGACCGCCCCGGCCAGGTCAGTGAACGCTTTCAGCAGTTCCCGGACGGCAGGGATCTCATCGGACTTCGCGTCCACGGCGACCTGGCCGAGGACCGCGCCGATACCGTGCGCCAGGGCCGCGAATAGGTGCGCGGCCTTCTCTTCCCTGTTCCGGGCGCCGCGGACGGCCTTGCCGTCGACCGCGATTACCAGCCGGCCGCGGCCTGCGCCGCCCTGGTGTGAAGCCAAGCGCCAATGACCTGGCCGAGCACGCCCGCGCTGATCAGGGCGAACACGCCGGAACGTGGACTCCCCCGCCGGCCCGCGGACCGCTCCCAGCCCGGCCAGCACGCCGGCCCCGGGCACCGGCGGCCCACCGGCCGTGCTGAGGTTTGCGCAGCGCGATGGCCTCGCCATACCGCTAACCGGTCTCGCGGCAGATCGCGAGGTGCCAAGGGCAGCCTGCCAGGTATACGGCAGCTGTCACAGCGGGTGAGGGGCTCCTGGGTGCCACACTCGGTGAGATCGCGCCTAACGCTTAATCTGATCGGAGAGGCTTTGGACCCGCTGCGCTCAGAGGCGTGTGCCGATGACCCGGTTCTGTCCGCGGTTGACGGGCTGGAAGGTCACGGTGTCTGCGGGTGCGCGTCTGCTGCTCGGCTGCCGCGTTTATCCGGCGAGATCTGATCGACGGTTAGCGTGCGGTGCCGGAATGTCCGGGCCAGTGCCGCCCGGCGCGTTTGCCGGGCGAGCGGGGGCGGCGGGATGGCCAGGACGGGGCACCGGGCGTGGGCCAGGCAGTAGCGGCTTACCCGGCCGCCTACGATCCGGGTCAGGGCGGCCCGGCGGCCGGCTCCCACTACCAGCAGGTCGCCGGGGTGATAGGCGGCGTTGACCAGGACCGGGCCGGGCCGCCCGCGCCGGATGACAGGCCGGACCGGCAGATCGGCGGGCGGTTCTCCCCAGGCGAGTTTCAGCGCGTCCCGGAGCCGTTCGCGGGCGTCCTGGGCCCACAGGCGGCGCAGCTCCTCGCAGGGAGTGCGCCGGTCGGCCAGGTCACCATCGGGCGGCAGCCAGGCAAGAACGGGCACCAGGGCGGCATCGAGGTCGCGGGCCAGGTGCTGCGCGTAGCGCAGCACCTGGAGGCTGCCTGGTGAGCCGCTCGCGCCAACGATGACCCGACGTAGGCTGGACACGGCAACGCTCCTTCCTCTTCCTCGAAAGGGCCGGAATGCCGGCTGCGGCGACCGGTGAGTCGTCAGTGCCGGGTGAGCCCGCGATAGTGAAGGGGCCGAAGTCGAACGCATAGGTGCCCACCGGCGGGCAGCCTGTCGACAGGAGCTGGTCGAGCAGCCCCCACCGGTTCAGCGCGGCAATCCCGGTTGGGTGAATGACGTGGGTCGAGATCGTGTCGCTGGGGAAGGTGGCCCGGTCGGCGAGGAGGACGCGGTAGCCCTGGCGGGCTAGCAGCATCGCCGTGGGGGATCCGGCGCACCGGGCTCCTACCACGATGACGTCGTAGTGGTTGGTGGTCATGGCTGGCTCCTGCCGGTGCTAGTAGGGAACCTCGGTGCTCATGAGTTCGGCGAAGTCGGCCGGGCCGGGTCGTTTCGCGACCACCCGGCAGAAGCCTGCGGCGTCGAGCTCGATGCGCTGGCCCGCGGTGCCGACCGTCCAGGTGCCGCCGGCCGGCCCAGTGAGGTGCAGGGTGAAATCCTTACCGTGGCGGCCGGCCCATTCGCTGACCACGTCGGCGACGATGACGCCGTCGTGACCGTCTGTCAGGTGCGGCGTCCGGTCCAGGGCGGTGCAGATGTCAAGCCGGTGCATCCAGGGGTCACGGGTCAAGATGACGTCGATGAGGTACCCGAGCGTCCACGGCTCCTCGGCGCCGTTGATCACTCCGCCGATCATCGTCCGGCGCCGGATGAACCCTGGTGTCATCCGGCGTCCTCTGACCGCCTTCGGGGCACGCGCGGCGAACCGGTCGCTGATCTCCGGCCCAGACCAGCTGGAGCGCTCACTGACCTGCAGAGCGGTGAGGCGGTCGATGTCTATGTTTCCGTTGACGGTTGCCGCACGCCGCTGCCGGCTGCCCTCCCGGATCGAGGCAGCCATTTCAACCATGCCGAGCATGTGCGCCGCCATCTGGCGGACGTCCCACGCGGGGCAGGCCGTCGGCGCCGCCCACCCGCGGCTATCGAGCGACCGCAGCAATTCCTCGCACCGCTGGTACTCCGTGGCGGCCAGCCGCATCGCGGTTCTGCGGTCCAGGGCCGAGGTCCGAGGCTTCATTTCTTCCTCCTGGGTGGGCGCGGCTGGGCCGGCAGGCCCAGGTCGTCGGCGAACAGGGTCAGCGCCCGCGGCAGCAGGACCCGCCAGCGATCGCCCTTCGGATCATTGGCTAGCTGCTGGTTGACGAAGCCGCCGGCCAGAGCGGTGTAGATGTCGAGGTCGGCCTGGCGGCGGATACCGATCTCAGCCAGGACCGACCGCATGATGTCGTAGCACTCCACCGCGGGCCGGTAGGCCTCCTCGCTCGGGGTGAAGTCCCGCAGCATCGGCATGTCCATCAGTTGGTGCCGTTCCAGGTCGCTGACGGCGAAGTCGAAGTACGTGCTCGCCAGCGCCAGCAGCCGCCCGCGCGGATCAGCGGGAAACGACGCGGCTTCCTTCTCCAGCACGGCATGGAACTCACGCCACGCCTGCCCGAACATCGCATCATAAATAGCGTTCTTGGACGCGAAGTGCGAGTACAGCGAGGGTGGCTGCATGCCGATCCGGGCCGCGATCTCACGTAGCGTCACGCTGATCAGGCCGCTCTCGTGCGCGATCTCCCACGCCGCCGCGAGGATCTCGCGCCGGGTAGCCTCACGACGTTCGGCTTGCCTATTACGCTTAGGTTCACCAACCATGGTTAGGACTATGCGGCACCGAGATCCGCCTTGTCAAGGGCACTACCTCCGCGGCGGACTGCGCTCGGGCTCACTGAGTCCCCCGCGAACTGGTTAGGCCGCCCTGACCTGAGGTGCCCGTCCCGCCGGCATAGCCGCCGGCCCAGACCAGACGGAGACGGCGGCCGACCCGGTCCAGGTTCCAGATCAGTGGCCGGGCGGCGCCGCGGACCTGACCCTGGCTGCGGGTGATCACGATGGTAATGATCAGGCTCGGGGGCATCGACGGCGCTTTGCTGCTTGCGGCCGTTGACCTAGCCTGGCTCCCGGGCCCCGGCCACGGGTGGCATGGTGCTGGTGCCGCGGATCGACTGCGAGTCGATGACCGCGGTCGTCTCCGGGTCTCGCCCAGCATCGCCTCGCACCGGGCCGCGCAGCCGCATCCGTTGGGAAAGTCAAAGGATCAGCCCGGACGGGCGCGTGGTTCCCCCGGGTGCCTCAGCTGGTCGCGCTGTGCGCGGGCAGTGCCGGTACTTCCTCGCCGAGGAACTGGCCGGCCACCCGGATCACGGTGGATGCGGCCGGGTGAAGTGGTATGCCAGAGCTGACCGTGGCACGGATACCGCGCCGAAGGAGTGTGGTCATTGCCTGGCGGGTGAGCTGGCGGTGTAGCTCGCTCGTATTGCGTGCGTTGATCCCCTCGCTGACCGCCATCATCGTGGAGACCGGAAGGCGGACCCGGAAGGGGCGTTCTGGTGCTTCGGTTCGCAACTGCGCTGAGAGATCGGAAAGGACCAGGTACGTGCTGGTGTATTCGTCCAGGATCTCCCTGGCCTTCGTTTCCGCCGCCGGCCGGGCCAGTCCCATCCGGCGCAGCAAGGCAGGCATCCGCCGGACCGCGTCCTCGGGGCTGGTCGCCTCGGCCATGGCGGTGAAAGCGATGACCGCGACCGCCGAGAGCAGCGGTTCGGGAAGCGGACATGCTCCCAGGCCGCTGACCGAGGCCGGCCGCGGCTCGGCCAGCAAGCGGTTACGGGTCTTGCCGCCCACGCCCATGCTTATCAGGGCCGACTCGACGATGAAACTGGCCTCCTCGGGCATCGAACCGTCAGGTGCGGTGGCAGCGACCCCAAGGATCCGGCAGACGCTCCGGGCAACCTCGCGTTGCCCGGAGCGGTCCTGGAGCCGGCGCAGGCCCTGCGTCGCTCCGGTCACCAGCAGGTAGGCGAGCGTACCCCCGAGGAGAGCGCCGGCCCTTACGGTCACCTCCTCTCGGGTTTGCCGGGACGGCGACGCGCCGATCCGCCGCTGGAGCCACGTCCGGTTGGCCTCGTTCCAGCGCTGGGCCACGATGGCCGTCACCAGCGCCCCGCCGGCCGCCGCCAGCTCGGCGGCATCCTCTTGCGAGCGGGCGGAGCCGACCGGGTAAGCGGGCAACCGGTCATCTGCGCTGTCAGCGTGGCCTTCGCCCGGAGAAATCGCTTCCACTAAGGGCCCCCTAGCCGAATGTTTCGCGTTCTCTTGCCAGGATCTACCCGCCGCTGCGTGCACTCATGACTCTTCTGCGTGGCGGTGCCCGCCCGGCGCGGGCACGTCGAGGGTCGGGTTGCGGGTCGAAGAAGCCGGTCGGCTTGAGCATGAACGAGGGCCTGCGCGTGTCGATCGGCGGCTGCGCCTGGGCACGGATGCGGAACTCCGCGGCGGCGTGCGTGGCGGCGGAGCTGCTGTGCGCCGAGGGCCAGCTCGAGACCCTTGCGGCCGTGCTCATGCGGATGTGATCGTGCTGGGCGGCGATCCGCTGGAGGACATCGGGCTGCTCGCAGAGGGCCCGGAGTACCCGGAGTTCATCGGGTTCGAAACCGAGACGGTGCATTTCGGTATCCAGAAGCCGTCGCCGGCAACGACCCGCCAAGCGTGCTCACCTGGCAGATCGGCGTCACCCGACATCGACGCCGCCATGGAGCGATGCCGCTCCGCAGGCATCGGCTTCGAGCTCGAACACAACAATCCTGGTCCCGGGTGGGCCTACCGGCGGCTGCTCATCCGTACCCCGAGCGGCTACCGGCTGGCACTCGAAGGCCCCAACGAATAGCGCTTCGCCCGCTCCGGCTTCGGCTGCCCGCCTACGTCGCGGACCCGGGCCTGGCGCCCTATCAGCCAGGACAGCAACGCTAGTGAGGAAGAGGCGGCGCATTCGCGGGATAATTGGGCCGCGATGCTGTCCGGGCTGAAGAGCGTAATCGAAGGCGGTTAGTGCTGGGCACGGGTATGGCCCGGAAGCGCGTGAGTGGTGATCAGCGGGGCAGGCATGCGCGGGAGCGCGCAAGCCAATAGGCGCCCGTGTCCGATCTGGCAGTCGTTGACGGCAACGTGGGCGGCCAACGCCAGGCTGGCGCAGCCGCAGGCAGCCAAACACTCCTGCTTGACTGGGCTGAGCTGGGTATCCGCTACCTGAAAAGCAGACCGTCGCGCATCCACGGCGAAACAGCAAGCGATCAATGAGACCGTTCAGAGCATATCCGCCCAGGTCCGAGGCGTGCGGCTGAGGTCGCCGTCTCACGGTAAAACCGCTCCCGGCGGAAGGATGGAGGGTCATGATTCAGGGCCTGGGATGATTCCCCCGGGCTGCGGTCTGCCTGTCACTGGTGGCAGGCTGGAATGCGGTTGCCCCAGCGGCGCTCTTGAGGCCGAAGATGATCGCGCCGGTGAGGCTGATCAGCGCGGCGATGCCCCAGGCGATCGCGGGGACCGGTGATCCTGGTTCGGGGATGCCCGTGCTCCACGCTGCGACAAGCAGCAGGGCCGCAATGCCCAGGGCGGTGCCCAGCTGCGCGGCGGTGTTGATGATTCCCGAAGCGGTGCCTCGCGCAGCGGCCGGGACGCTGGTACCCAGCCTGGTCGCGGCGACCGAGGACAGGCCGATACCTGCGCCGCCGACCGCGACGCATACCGGCAGCGCCCATGTGCTGCTGGCCGCCGGGATGAGCGCGGCGTCGGAGACGGCGATGATGCCCAGGCCGGCGCTGATGAGACGCTGCGGGGGCCACCGCGCCAGCGCGGGGGCGGCCAGTGCGGAGCCGGCGATGACGGCGATGCTGAACGGCAACAGCATCAACCCGGCCACCAGCGGGCTGTGGCCTCGGGTGTTTTGCAGGTACAGCGTCACGAGAGTGATGGCCGAGCTGGTCGTCAGCGTGTTCAGCAGGGCACCGGCCGCACCCTGCCGCAATGGCCGCTCACCAAGCACCGCTGGGGGCAACAGCGGCGCCGCCGAGCGCCGGTCGACGACGATGAACAAGGCCGCCAGGACCACCGCCGCCGCCAGCAGCGCGGCACCCAACGCTGCCCGGCCGGGCTGCGGCAGCAGCGTCGCCGCGACGACGAACGCCATCACGGCGCCGGTGAAGGCGCTGACGCTGGGCACGCTCAGCCGGACCGACCGGTCACCAGCCCGATCCGGTGGCACAGCCCGCCCGATGGCCATGGCCAGCAGCACAGCCACGGGCAGGTAGGCCCAGAACACCGCCCGCCAGCCGACCAGATAGGTCACCACGCCGCCGACAACAAATCCGCTCGCGCCCGCGGCAGCCCCAGACGCGCTCCAGGCCGCGATGGCCCGCTCCCGTTGAGGCCCATCGGAGGTGATCGTGGTCAGCAGCCGCAATGCCGACGGTACCGACAGTGCCGCAGCGCCGCCTTGCAGGCACCTCGCCGCCGTCAGTACCACCACCGATGCAGCGGTCGCACCCACGACAGCGGCCACGGTGAAGAACGCCAAGCCGGTAAGAATGATGCGCCTGTGACCGAAACGGTCCCCCAGCCGCGCGCCAAGCATCAGAAACCCGCCGAAGAACATGGCATAGCCAGCAGAGATCAAGCTGGCCGCATCCGCCGACGCCCGCAGGTCCGCCAGCATCGCCGGTAGCGCCGTCACCATGACGGTCACCCCGAGAACATCAACGAACTGCACCAGGCACAGCGACACCACACCCAGCCACACAGTTCCCGCCCTGCGGGCGTTCACCACACCAAGGTGCAGGTCACCAACCGGGTCACCGGCGTCAGCCATCCCCCTGCACTACCCAGGAGCCGAAGACATAGCCACCACCAGCGGCACGGCCCGGTCGTGCCCGATCAGACGGTCAGATACGGGCACTCACGGTCACTCATGGGACCCACGCCAAGCCCATGACCTGCGTAAGCGCTGCTCGGGCACGGTCTAGGCGCAGCCCTCCAAGCTGGGACTACTCGGCACCCACTAGGAAGACGGGGCACAGCAGGCAGCTGAGAATATGTCAGCCCTGGGAGGGTAGCGGCCTATCGTGGTAACGGCTGCCTGAAGGGCGGAGCTGCGCGATGGCAGACAACGCCGTCTCATGCCAAGCTGCAGACTCGCGGCGGGGCAAAGCGCCACACGCGGTCGCCGCCGCGGTCGCCGCGGTCATCGTCTTGACCGGGGCGGCCTGCAGCACGGCGACCTCTGGCGCGTCGGCCCGCGCGAAGGCGCCCGCCGTCATCGTGCTGAAGCAGGGCGCCAATAACAGCAACGGCGACATCTTCATCACCCCCGCCGGGGGCAGCGTGAGCGGCCCCGAGATCATCAGCAACACCGGCAAGGTGATCTGGTTTCACCCTCTTGCGGCACACGAGCTGTCCGCCGACTTCCGCACGCAGACCTACCAGGGCAAGCCGGTGCTCACCTGGTGGCAGGGTCCTCCCGACTTAGGCGCCGTCTCGGGCGGGACCGACTACATCTACAACGACCGCTACCAGAAGATCGCCGAGGTCAAGGGCGGCAACGGCTACTCGGCCGACGGCCAGGAATTCCTCATCACGCCCTGGAACACGGCGCTGATCATCGCCGACACCATCACGACCGCGAACCTGACCTCCATCGGCGGCCCCGCCGACCAGAAGGTCGTCGACAGCATCGTGCAGGAGATCGACATCAGCACCGGCAAGGTGCTTTTCCAGTGGAACGCCGCGGGCCACGTCCCCTACACCGACAGCGAGCAGCCGCGGCCCGCCTCGGCCGCCACCCCCTGGGACTGGTTTTACATTAACGCCGTCCATCTGGACACCGACGGGAACCTGCTGATCAGCGCCCGCCACGCCTGGGCGGTATACAAGGTGAACCTGCGCACCGGGAACATCATCTGGGTACTCGGCGGCAAGCACAGCACATTCAGAATCAAGGCCGCGCCCGGCCAGGTCCTCGACAGCGCGGGCGAGATCTTCGCCTACCAGCACGACCCCGAGGCCATCGGGAACGACGAGTACACGGTGTTCGACGATGAGTCCGACGGCGGCGCCGGGCTGCTTCCCTACAGCCGGGTGGTCACCGTCCGGCTGGACCTGGCGACCAAGATGGCCACACTGGTGAAGTCTGTTAAGCAACCCGAAGGCTATCTGGCCACAGAAGAAGGGAACGCACAGACCACCCGCAACGGCGACTTGTTCGTCGGCTGGGGCGCCGTGCCCTACATCTCCGAGTTCAGCCCGACCGGGCAGCTGCTGTTCAACGCCCAGTTGCCAGGCATTGACATCACCTATCGCGCCTACCGCCTGCCCTGGCATCCCGCCACTTAGGCAGCCTCGGAGCCGAGTTAGCCGCAGGTCAAGCGGTCTGTCGTGCCAGAACTCCCGGCTCTCTGACCGCTCCCTCACGCGTGGTCAATCATGATCCGGAACATGTGCGGAACGATCTTCGCTGTGAGCGCATGCCCCGCATGCATCCCGCCAGGTCGACGGGATAAGTCGCTAAATGGCAACGGCGGCCTCCGGAGCCGTGTGCCCGATGGAGGAGGGACCCCAGGCAACTCACGGCCAATGAGGGCCACATGCTTTCTGCCGCTGACCAGCCACAGCACAGGCCACAGCGGTGGCCGTGACCGCCTTCTAAGCAGCGGATTACTGCGAACCCAATCACCCACTTCCACGACGCCTTAGGCTCATTGTGAGACTCTGTAGCTGGGTAACCAGTTCTCCCAATGCACCGCGCTTACCCAGTGCCCTGTTAAGTTCGTCGAGCTGTTCAGAAATTGTGCCCAGCGCCTGAAGTTGCGCCTCTGCAAGTATTACAGGACTCTGGCCCGTGCTTGAGCGTGCTCGTGAAATAGCTTTCTCGGCATCTTCGCGGGTATATGACATACGAATTCCTTCATGCTGGTGAGGAAACCACTAGTCAATTCTACGGCTCAGAAAGTTGGGATCCGAATCCTTACAAGCGCGTCAGCTCATGGCCCTACTTGTGGGCACGAGCCGTCGTCCGCGGGCCGCGGCTGACAGCAACGGTGACAGCAACAGCAGCCGCCGACGGCAAGTCTCAGCGGTCGGGAAGGGCATGACCTGGGCAACGCCACAGCACTGCGAGCGGCCGAGCGCGGTGACATCCATGCCAGCAGGGACTAGCCAACGGCGATTATGTCGTTCGCGGGCTCGGGTTCGCGCAGGCTCGTTCCGCCGTCGCCCCGGCGGATGAACTCACGGGCTGGCGGCCACATCGCGACGTGCTGGTCCCCGGTCGCGTCGTCGTAGCGGATAAAGGTCACATCATCAAGGCTGACTGCGAAGAGGTGAAACCGGCCCGGCGTGGGGCTCCATCCCAGGTCGGCCGTCACCGCATCGGCGTAGCGGCGCTGGACGTCCGGATCATGCTCAGCGCGCGCGGTGCCGCGGATCTTGAACTCCCCCTCCCCGCCGTCACGGCCGGTGACCACGCTGTGGACCAGGATGCGCGGGTCGCGCAGCAAGTCCGCGGCCTTGGTTGAGCGCCAGAGCATGGACAGCCACAACTCGCCGTCCATCACGAACGGCTCGACCGGGCTGAGCCTGGGCGTGCCGTCTCGCCGGATCGTGGCCACGAGCACCACACCGGGCGCGAGCAAGCGCTCCCGCCCAAGCCCGGCCAGGCCCGGCTGGGCGCGTTCCAGTTCCGACCAGTGCATGTTCCCTCCGATCCTGGTCAGTCACAGCTCTGCGGCCTTTGTATCGCGACCTGCCGACAGACCGCCCGGAACGAGCCTGCGGGAGGCGAGTTCGCCAGAAGGCGTGCCTTGCTCCGGGACCATAACGAGCCCGAGGACATGCGGCGTAGGAGGGTTCCCCGCGGGTAGCTGCTCATCATGAGTCAGGAAGCACCAGACCTGTTCACCAGGCTGGCACCCGTGCTGAACGTGCGCGACCTCGCCGCCGAGCGAGCCTTCTACGAGCGGCTCGGCCTGCCGGTCATCTACGAGGGCCCGGAGTACCCGGAGTTCATCGGCTTCGGAACCGAGACGGTGCATTTCGGCATCCAGAGCACCGACGCCGCTAATGACCCGCCCAGCGTGCTGACCTGGCAAATCGGCGTCACCGACATCGACGCCGCCATCCAGCGGTGCTGCTCGGCGGGCATCAGCTTCGACCTCGAACGCAACAACCCCGCTGCCGGGTGGACTTACCGGCGGCTGCTCATCCGCACTCCCAGCGGCTACCGGCTGGCGCTCGAAGGCCCCAACGAATAACCCCTGCTCTCTGGCCGCTTTTTGGCCGCCCGGCAACGCTCAACACTGCCGCCTGCTGCGCACTAGTGAGCAGTATTTCAGCAGGTCACCACGAGAGTCGGCAGGTAGCGGATGCGTGTGACCGGCCGTCTCTCTGTAAACCGCTCCCGATCATGGCGCGCTATGTGCCCGATCTGCCGCCGTACCAGGTCACATTTAACCCAGCAGTGTGTCCATTCAGGGGTCTTGGGCTGAGCGTGTTATGTCGAGCGCCGGGACGATGTCAATGGAAACGACGGTCCGAGGCGTGGATCAGCCAGGGGGCTCATCGCTGAGCGGAGGAGGTCTACGTAGGTCTCGGTCAGGCTGTCGGCCTGCTTGCGGTAGCGAACGGGCGGAAGGTCGTCTGCATCGAGTTGCGGAAGGCGGAGAAACTCCAGGACTCTGTTCGCGACCGCGAGCCTGTCCCCGTACGAGGTCTTCGTAGACAACTTGGCGGGGCTGGATTCCCGTTGAGGCGAACCACTGCCGCCAGCCATCCTCGCACCGCTCCGCGAAGCGGACGAGCTGCACCATCTGCTCCACGTCGGGCGCTGGCTGCTCAGCCTCCTGGCCTGGCCGCAGGCCCCACTGATCTGTCACGGCGGCTCGCCACCACGAGATGCCCTGCCGCACTTTGTCCGCACGCCGCAGCCAGACGAACTGAGGGTTCGGGAACGTGGTCCGCATGAACTCCAGGCCCGCATCGGTCCCGGCGGGCGGGTGGAGCGATGACCGGAGCCAGTCAAAGTCGTTCCACATCAGCTTCGAGCCGAACACGCCGTTCGGCGTCGTGGCCTTATCCCGCAGGGCACGGACATAGGCGGTCAGGTCGCCGGTGGGCAGGCCCCACTCCCGCGTGTGGTTCTCCCGCTCCGCGTCGTCGAAGTAGTCAGAGGGCCGCGGCGTACCCGGTATCGGCCAGCGTGTGCGCCAGGAGCCAGCTTCCGGTTCGCTGGACACAGCAGATGACGTAGCTCCTGACCGGCTCCACGAACAGAAGTCTCGCTCGCTCCAGCCCGCTGATAAAACCGGATTTCGCGACATCTGCAAGGGCACCACCGAGGCGAGCACTGGCGTTCGTGACGTTTACTGACATTGCCGGCGTTCAACACGTTGCGCGGCACGTGGCACGGGGTGCTTGAACCTTTGGCAGTGGTTGAGCATGCTCGGGGTTTGTGTCCGATGAGCCTGATGTGCCTGCCGGCGGCCGGGATCAGCGTGAGCTAGTTGCCCGGCTGCGGGCGGTGATCGAGGCCAAGGACACCGAGAACGCGATGCTGCGGGCTGAGCTGGAGGCTCAGCTGGAGCGGTACCGGCGGCTGGAGCTGAGGGTCGCGGAGCTGGAGCGGCGGCTGGGGTCAGACAGCACGACCTCGGGGACGCCGCCGTCGAAGGACCCGATCGGGGCGCGGGAGCGGCGCAAGGCCGAGCGGAAGGCCCGCCAGTCCTCCGAACGGGAACGGCGCAAGGACCGCAGGCGCGGCGGGCAGCCGGGGCATCCCGGGGCCGGGCTGTCGCGGGACCCGGACCCGGACGAGCGGGAGGAAATGCCGCCGCCCGCCGAGTGCTCGCGGTGCGGGATCACCCTGGACGGCGCGGATCAGGCGGGCAGCTGGTGGTCGCAGGTCCGGGACGTGCGCATCACGACGTTCGTGACCGAGTACCTGCTGCCGCTGCTGGCCTGCCCGTGCTGCGGCAAGGTCAACGCCGCGCAGCCGCCGCCATGGGCGCACCCGGGCAGCATCTCCTACGGCCCGGGCATCAACACCGCCGCGGTGCTGCTGACCTCCTATGGGAACGTGCCCGCGGAACGAGCCGCGAACCTGATCGGCATGCTGCTCGGCGTGCCGGTCTCGGCAGGGTTCGTCGATGGCGCCAGCGAGCGGCTGGCCTCCCGGCTGGAAGCCGCCGGGTTCGATGCGGCGATGCAGGCCGCCCTGGGAGCCGAGCCGGTGCTGGCCGCCGACGAGACCCCGGTCAACCTGATTCACCCGCATGCCGGGCTGGCCGAGGCGGACGCGGGCGCGCCGCACGTGCTGGTCGTGCGCACCCCGCACGCCGGGCTGACCTGGCTGCGGGCGCTGGGCTCCCGGCGAGCCGCCGCGATCACCGCGGTCTTGTCGTTCTTCACCGGCTTGTTGATCAGCGACGGGTACTCCGCCTACCAGCAGCTCGCGCCGCAGCTGGCCGGGGTGCAGCAGTGCTGCCAGCACGTCATCCGCCGCGCCCGCGCGGTCACCAGGCTCGGCCCCGGCAGCCTGCAATCATGGGCCGCCGACATCATCGACGTGCTGCGCGACGCCCACCAGGCCGTCGATGCGGCACGGGCCAGGGGCGACCCAACCCTCGATCCGGAGCTCCTGGCGAAGCTGCGCGAGCGCTACGACCAGGCCGTCGCCTTCGGGATCACGCACAACCGGCACCGGGACTGGCATGACGGCAACCACCCCGGCTACGCCCTCGGCTGCTGGCTACGCGACTACAAACAGCAGGTCTGGCTGTTCACCCGCGAGTTCGCCCTCGACTGGACGAACAACTGCTCCGAGCAGGCCGTCAAAGCCGCCAAGCGCCACCAGGCCGTCTCCGGATACTGGCACACCCCCCGGACCCTGGCCCGCTGGTGCCGTATCCGCAGCTACCTCGATTCCGCCGCCAGCCACGGACTCACAGCACTCGATGCCACCACCCGCGCCCTGGCCGGCGAACCCTGGCTACCCATCCCCGCGAGCTGAAAAAGCGGACGGAAACCGCAGCTCACTACCTTGGACCCTGGCCCGCTGGTGCCGTATCCGCAGCTACCTCGATTCCGCCGCCAGCCACGGACTCACAGCACTCGATGCCACCACCCGCGCCCTGGCCGGCGAACCCTGGCTACCCATCCCCGCGAGCTGAAAAAGCGGACGGAAACCGCAGCTCACTACCTACCTCTGAATGGACACCCAGCAGTCCCGGCGTTCCTATCGGTCATTGCGAGCGGTGATGGTGCTTGTCGTTGGCGTGTGATGGGCCCTACGGCATCGACAAATCCGCTCCATCCAGCGGTCCCGGCAACGCCGGTCTCTCCTGCTTCCCGAGGAAGCGCGCCGCGGTCAGCGCGAGCTTGCTAAGCCTCGATCCACCGCCCGAATTTAGGTGGGGCGTTCTGCTGGGCGGTTTCAGCTGACGTGTTGTTGATGGTGGTGACGGGCGTGGCTTTGCTGCCGCTTACTCTTCTGCGGCTTGTCCACAGGTCCTGGCGGGGATGCTGGCTGGCGGTTTGCCGGGTGGCCGCTGGAGCGTGGTGACCGGGTCTGGGCTGGTCAGGCCACCTGTGCAGGTGGGCCGCAGGCGGCTTCGCAGAGGTTCAGCCACTCGGTCTCGCGGTGCCAGCCTTCAGGCAGGTGCAAGATGATTTCGCCCCGGCCGTGGCGGGCGGTGCGGGCGGCGACGTCGATGAGGTCGCGGCGCAGTGTGGCCCCTCTGGCCCTGGCGCAGGCGAGGCTGGCCAGGGCGCCGGCGGCGCGCAGCAGGTTGTGGCTGATGGCCGCGAGGGCAAGCCAGGCCGCGTTCGCGGGGAACGAGCCGGAGGGCAGATGAGCGAGGGGGCCGTCGGTCCAGTCCGCGAAGACCTGCTCGACCACGGCATGATCCCTGTGGTCGCCCTCGGCCTGGGGCATCACGAACGGGGTGTCGGTGAATACGGCGTGGTAGCGCCAGACCGGGAACAGCTCGTTCTGGCCCTGCCCGGCCCGGCGGTTGAGGTCTTTGACCCGGCGGACGATCAGCCGGGCGGTGATGGCCTGCCCCTTCTTCGAGGTGAACGCGGTGTATTCGGTCTCGGCCACCTCCGCATCGCTCACCCAGCAGCGCAGCTGGTCATCCCAGATCGCCCGGGGATATCTGATGGGCCTCCAGGCGTCCTCGCCGATGGCGGCGATCGCTGCCCGGACGTGGGGGTTCATCTGCACGGTGACCGAGAAGAAGGCCCCGCCCCGGCGGACGGCGCCGGTGAACGCTGCGGAGTAGAACGCCGAGTCGGCCCGCACCACCAGCGTCCCGGTGCACCCGGTGGCGCGGGCGGTGGCGACCGCTTCGGTGGCAAGCGACGCGGCCCCGCGGGCGGAGTTCGCGTTGCCGCCGCGCAGCCGGGTGGCGGCGATCACCGGGGCGGCCAGCGGCGTGCTGATCGTCGCGGCCAGCGCGTTGAGGCCCCGCACCAGCAGGCTCTTGCCCTGGATCTTGGTGTGACCGAACGCCGCACCCTGCTTCTTGTGCCCGTAGATCCGCTTTTGCATCGAGTCAATATCGATGAACGCCAGCACGTCCGCCCCGGGCAGCAGCGGTGTGCGGCGGGCCAGTTCCGCCAGCAGCAGCCGGTTCACCTTCC
>CAWCGJ010000023.1:0-83026 GCA_963795055.1 uncultured Actinomycetota bacterium | reverse complement strand
TGTCGACCAGGCGGCCAGCTCCGGCTTGCTCCGGTCGGTCCGGCTGTTCCGCCTGTTCCTGGCCGAGCAGACCGACCCGCACGCGTTCTACGCCAGCCTGGCCGAGGACGCCGTGCGACAGGTGGCCGAGCACGGTGAGCTGGACGGCCGGACGGTGGTGGACGTCGGCGGCGGGGGCGGCTGGTTCACCGCCGCGTTCCGGGCCCGGGGTGCGCACTGCTACCTGTTCGAACCCGATCCGGCCGAGCTGTACCTGCGGACCGAACCGCCGGCCGGCGCGGTGGTCGCGGACGGCTACTGGCTGCCGGTTCGCGACGGCGGCGCCGACGTGGCGTTCTCCTCCAACGTGCTCGAGCATGTCTCCGATCCGATGGGGCTGCTCGAGGAGATGATCCGCGTGACGCGGCCGGGCGGGCTGGTGTACGTGTCGTTCTGCAACTGGTACTCGCCGTGGGGCGGGCACGAGATGTCCCCCTGGCACTACCTGGGGGCGCGCTACGCCGAGCGCCGGTACCTCCGGCGGCATCAGCGCGAGCCCAAGCACGAGTGCGGCGTCAACCTGTTCCGGGTGCACGTCGGCCCGGTGCTCCGCGCGGTGCGGGCCCGGCCCGACGTCGCGATCCTCGAGGCGCGGCCCCGGTACTACCCGCGCTGGTGCGGCTGGCTGGTCCGGTTGCCCGGCCTGCGTGAGGTCGCCACCTGGAACCTCATGCTGGTCCTGAGGCGTACCGGATGACGGCCCGGGCTCGGGCTGAACGGGACGCCGGCCCGGCGCGGCCCGGCGGGGCCGCGGCGCGGCCGGCGTGGCCGACGCGGCGGCGCGGCCGACGCGACCCCGGACGCGGGCGGCCGAGGCGCAGCCCAGTGCTGCGCTGGTCCGCCCTGGTGGGGCTGGGGGCCTTCCTCATCCTGTTGGCGAACGACCCGGGCCGGATGTTCTTCGACACCAAGCTCAGCGTGGACCTGAATGCTTACGCCTTCTACGCGAGCCTGTGGCATCTGATGGACCCGCTGAACACCTTCGGCGCCCTGAACAACCAGGCGATCGGCTACGCCGTGCCGATGGCGCCGTTCTACCTGGCCGGCCACCTCGCGCACGTGCCGGTCTGGCTTATCGAGCGGCTGTGGCTGTCGCTGATCATCGCGGTCGGATTCGGCGGGCTGGTCAAGCTGGCGCGAAGCGCTCGGCATCGGGTCGCCGGCCTCGCGCTTCCTGGCCGGGCTGGTGTTCGCGCTGTGGCCGACGTTCACGATCGTGATCGGGTCCACCTCGTCCGCGGTGCTGCCGGGCATGCTCGCCCCGTGGGCGGTACTGCCGCTGGCCACGGCCGTCCGCGGCCCGGGCGGCGTGGTCGGGGCCGGCCGCGCGCTCCGGCGCCGTGGTGCTGTGCATGGGCGGGGTGAACGCCACCGTGACCATCGACGCGCTGCTGCTGCCGGGCCTGTTCATCCTCACCTACGCCCGCGGGCGGCGGCTGGTCGCGCTGGCCCTCTGCTGGGCGGCGCGGTGGCCATGGCCACCGCGTGGTGGGCCCTGCCGCTGCTGCTGCAGGGCAAGTACGCGTTCAACTTCCTGCCCTACATCGAGCAGGCGCCCACCACGACGGGCACCATGTCGGCCGCCGCCGCGCTGCGCGGCGCGGGCAACTGGACCGCCTACCTCAACCTCGGCACGCCCTGGCTGCCGGCGGGCTGGGCCCTGGTGAGCACCCCCATGGCGATCATCGCCGGCGCCATCGCCGGCCGCGTGCGGCCTGTACGGGCTGGCGCTGCGGAGCATGCCTGCCGCGCTCTGGCTCCGGCTGTCGGCCGGCCTGGCCGCGGCCGGCGCGCTGGCCGGCTACGGCGGGTCGCTGGGCGGCCCGTTCCACAGCGGGATCGATCACCTCCTGGACGGCCCGCTGGCCCCGTTCCGCAACGTGTACAAGCTGGAACCGGTCATCGCGGCCGCGCTGGCGCTGGGGCTGGCGCACGCGGTCGCGACCTGGCTGGCCCGGGCGCGCGCCGGGCAAGCCGCCCCGGGCGGGCCGGCGTGCAGCGGGTGTTCGCCCTGGAGGCCAGGGCCGTGACCGGCCTCGTGCTGATCGGGCTCATGCTGCCGTACCTGTCCGGCCAGGTCCTGAACCCCGGCTCGTTTTCCGCGGTGCCGCGCTACTGGTACCAGGCCGCCGCGTTCCTGGCGGCCCGGTCGCCGCTGAACACCGCGCTGGTGGTGCCCGCGGACGCGCACGGCGACTACCTGTGGGGTGACCCGATCGACGACCCGCTGGTGGCCCTGGCCACCTCGCCGTGGGCCCAGGTCGGCCTGGTGCCCTACGGCGGCGCGGGATCGCAGATCCTGCTGAATACCGCAGAAAACGCGATCGAATCGGGCGAGCAGGTCAGCGGCCTGGCCGGCTACCTGCAGCGGGCCGGGGTCCGCTACATCGTGGTGCGCAACGACCTGGACCCGCGGCAGCTGGGCTACACGTCCGCGGTGCTCGTGCACCAGACCCTGGCGCTGTCCGGGTTCACCCGGGTCGCCGCGTTCGGGCCGCCGATCGGCGGCGCGCAGATCGAACCGCGGGCGACCCGCGAGCAGCAGTCGGTGCTGCCCAGCTACCCGGCGGTCGAGGTCTTCGCCGCTGGCTCCGGACCGGGGCCGCCGAGCCCGGTGAGCACCCTGCCGGTCGGTCAGACCGTTCTGGTCAACGGGGGACCGGACTCGCTCCTGCAGCTCACCGGGCAGGGCCTGCTCGGCTCCGGGCAGCCCGCCATCATCGCCGGGGACCAGTTGCCGGTCAGCCCCGCGGTGTGGGCGGTCACCGACGGGCAGCGCCGGGCCGACACGCTGTTCGGCCTGGTCAACGCCAACGTCTCCTACACCTACACCGCGACGGAGACCAACCCGGCCGGGGCCGGCCAGCTCGGCCGGGCGGGCGGCCCGCCCCGGCAGTTGCTGCCGGTGCCGGCCGCCGGGCACCAGACGGTGGCCGTGCTGTCCGGCGCGGCGAGCGTGACCGTATCGTCCTACGGCTCCTGGATCGCCGACACCCAGCAGGACGACCCGGTCAACGCCTTCGACGGCAATCCGGCCACGGCCTGGGCGGAAGGCAACGAGTAGACGCCGGTGGGCCAGTGGATCCAGATCACCTTCTCCGGCCCGCTGGACCTGCCCGCCAGCGTCGGGATCCGCCTGCTGGATGACAGCACGGACCGGGAGATGGCCAGCGTGCTCCGGGTGTCCACCGCGGCCGGCAGCGCCACCACCCCAGGTCGCCGCGACCGGCGCGGTCCAGCCGCTGAACGTGATCCCCGGCCATACCCGCTGGCTGCGCATCACGATCGCCGGCGCCCGGCGGGTGGTCCTGGGCAATCCGGGAGCGGGCATCTCGGACGTGCTGATCCCCGGGATCCGGGTGACCCGCCTGCTCCAGCCCGCGGAGGATCCGGCGGGCCAGCGGGCGGCATCGGCCGTCTTTTCCTTCCACCAGCAGGTGCCGTCGCCGTTCGCCTACGCCGACCCGGCGGCCACCGCGCCGATGGCCCGGGCGTTCACCGTCGCCCGCCCGGCGACCATGGCTGCTGCAGGCCTCCGCGCTCGCCCTTCCCGGTCCCGGGCTGGACGCGCTTCTGGACCAGATCCCGCCCGCCGGGCCCGGGGGTGCTGCAGGTCAGCGTGGCCTCGACCCCGGGCGCGCAGCCCGCCGGGTTCCCGGCCAGCCTGGTCAGCGGATCGGCGGGCATGCCGTGGACCGCCGATACGGCCAGCCCGGTCATCCACCTGAGCTGGCACGGCCAGCGCCGCATCGCGTCGCTGATCGTGCGGCCTGCTGCTGGCCTGCCGTCCACCCCGCTGACCGTGAAGGTCACCAGCCCGGACGGTACCCGGCAGGCGAGGATCGGGCCCGGCGGCCTGGTGAGGTTCACCACGCCGCTGACCACCGACCGGATCGACGTGTCCTTCCCGAGCGTGCGCCAGGCCACCATCATCACCTCGACGGGCCAGCTCGAGACGCTCCCGGTCAGGCTGTCGCGGCTCTCGGTGCCCGCGCTGGCGGGCCTGCGCGTGGTCGCGCCATCCGAACAGGCTCGCTTCACGGTGCCGTGCGGCCAGGGGCCGGCCCTCACCGTCGACGGGCGGGCGTACCAGACGTCGGTCAGCGGCACGATCGGCGAGCTGAGCCAGTACCTCCCGCTGCCGGTCCGGCTGTGCTCGCCCGGCGGGACGCTGAGCCTGGGCGCGGGGCGGCACACGCTGACGGCGGCGACGCCCGGCACGTTCGCGATCACCGACCTGAGCTTGACCGGCGTGGACTTTGCCGCCACGTCCGGCGCGGCGGCGGGGGCCTCCCGCGCCGCTCGCGCCGTGACCGTCCGGCAGCTGGCAGCCGGACCAGCACCGGCTCAGCATCGGCCCGGGAGCGGCCTCCTACCTGGAAGTACACGAGAACTACAACCTCGGCTGGGCCGCCACACTGAACGGGCAGAAACTCACGCCGGTGCGCCTGGACGGCTGGCAGCAGGCCTTCATCGTGCCGGCCGGGGCGGGCGGCACGATCACGATGACCTTCCAGCCGACCGCGACGTACCACCTCGCCCTGGTCGTCTCGATCCTCGCCGTCGCCCTCCTGCTCGCGATCGCGGCGTGGTCCTTCACCCCCGCGCGCCGGAGGGCCGCGGCGCCAAGCGTCGGACCAATGGATGTGACACCCTACCGGTTCTTGCCGGTAGAAAGTGACATCCATTGGTTGGCGGCCGGCGCACGGACAGCACGAATGAGGCGCTCGGGATGCGTGGGATAGGTGCGACAGAGGGGCCGCGGCTGGCCGGGCCTGCTCGCCGTCACCGCGCTGATCTTCGTGGCCGGCGGCCCGGTGGCGCTCGCCGTCCCGCTGCTGGCCTGCCTGGCCTGGCTGCCGCGACGGTCGCCGGGCAGGACGGCCGCCCAGAACGCCCGAGACCCCGCCGCGATGCTGCCCTGGATCGCCGCCGCCGGCATGGTCGCGTCGGGGCTCCTGTCCGCGGCGCGGCCGTTCGGCGATGGCCTGTTCGGTCCCTTCGGCTGGCCAGCGCAAGCGTGCGCGCTCGTCGCGCTGGCCGCCGCGCTGATACCGGCGGCGGCCATCTCGGCCTGGCGCCGGCCGGGCGCCCGGGAAGCGCCGGCGCCCGCCTCGGCCGCCGGGGAGGAGGACGGATGAGCGCCGCACCCTACGCCGGAATCGGGCTGGCGCTGCTGGCGACGACGGCCTACAACGTGGGGCTGATCCAGGAGAAACGGGCCCTCGGGCGGATGCCCGCCCTCGACGTTCGCCGGGTGCCGCACGTGATCGCCAGCTTGCTGGCCGATCCGGCCTGGCTGGCCGGGTTCGCGCTCATGCTCGTCGGGCTGGCCTGCCAGACCATCGTGCTGACGTTCGAGCCGGTCAGCGTCGTGCAGCCGGTGCTCGCCTCCGGCGTGGCGCTGGTGCTGGTGCTCTCCCGGCTGGTCCTGCGGGAACGCCTCGGGGCCGTGGAGTTCTGGTGCGTGGCCGCGATGGCCGTCTGCGTGATCCTGCTGGCCGCCTCGGCCGGCGGGACGGGCAGCAAGGCTGGGCACCACGCCAGCCCGGGCTGGATGGCGGCGGTCGCGATCCCGTCGGTCGTCATCGGCCTGCTGGTCGCGGCCAGCCCGCTGCGCGGCCGCTCGCATCCCGGCCGTTCGCTCAGCGGCCGTTCGCTCAGCGGCCGCGCCCCGAACGCGGCGGTCTGTTTCGGCATCGGCACCGGGCTGCTTTACGGCGTTGCGGCGCTGGCCATCAAGGGGCTATCGGGCATCCTCGTCCACAACCACGGGGCCCCGAGCATCGTGGCCGGCGTCGTCTCGTCGCCCTACCTGTACGTGTTCGCGGGCTGCTCGGCGGCGGCCATGCTGTTCTACCAGGTGGGGCTGCAGTCCTGCCGGGCCTCCATTCTCATCCCGACCTCCACCGTCACGGGCAGTGTGTACTTCCTGATCGCGGGCACCTGGCTGTTCCACGAGCACCTGCCGACCGATCCGGCCAAGCTGGTCCTGCGCCTGGCCGCGATCGCGGTGGCCGGGCTCGTGATCGTTACCCTGTCCCGGCAGGCACAGGACCCCAGTGAGGCCGGACCCAGCCCGGCCACGGCACCCGGCTATCGCGGGGAGGCAGTGATGGCCCTGGAAGACGCCCTGCTCGACATCCTGGTGTGCCCCATCGACAAGCGCGGCCTGCTGTACTTCGCCGACGACGCGGTGCTGTACAACCCGCGGTTGCACCGGCTGTACCGGATCCAGGACGGCGTACCGCTGATGCTGGCCCACCACGCTGTGCCGGTACCGGAGGAGGAACACAACCGGCTGATGAAGTGCGCGCGGCGCGGCGAGGTCACCGCGATCACGGCCGACCAGGCCGACATCCTGGCCGACGACTAGGTTTGCCCGGGTCGTTCCGGGCGGGTGGGTTCACCCGGGGCGAGGTGGAGGGCTGTGGCTGCGGATGGTCTTCCCGGTTGGGCTCCGGACTTCGCTGGTGCCGTCGGGATGAGCGGTTAGGGTCCAGCCCAGCTGGTGCAGCAGGACATGGTGGTGCCACCAGCAGTAGTCCTTGAGGTTGTCCAGGCTGGTGTGGCCGCCGTCGGCCCGATGTTGGACATGGTGGGGTTCACAGCCGGACGCGGGCTGGTCACAGCCGCCAGGGTGCTGGCAGGTCTGGTCGCGAAGGGCGACCAGACGGCGCAGGTGCTGGGGGATGTCGTCAGTCTGGCCGACGTCGAGGGGAAGGGAGGGGCCGCCGAGAGGCTTGCCGAGCAGGTTTCGGCGCAGGAACGACGCTGCGCCGCCGGGGCCGGAGACGACTTGCAGGATCTTGCTGAGGATCTGGTGTTCCAGGTCGGCCAGCGCGGCAGCGATCGCGGCGGCCTGCTCGGCCTGCCGGGCGGCGCTGCCGATCAGCCCCGCCGGGACCGCTCCGCTGCCGGCACTGTCCGCGCCGTCCTGGATGTCACGGCCGGGGGCGTCTGTAAGGCCTGGGGTGCCGGTGCGGAGGCAGTGGTAGCGGACGCACGAGGAGGATGAGCTCCTCCACCGCGCCGACATCAATGTCACCGAGGCGGCGGCGCGATGAGCGGCCCACTGGGCCCGGTACTCGCCGATCCACGTGTCCTGCAGCGCCGAGCCGGCGTCCATGTCGCGGAGCTCAGCGAAGTAGATGTGGACCAGGGCTTTGACGGGCTGCCCGGCCCGCTTGGGCAGCAGGTCCGAGGCCAGCAGCCGGCGCATCGCCTCGGCGAGCGCGTCATGGTAGCGCTGCGGCCGGGTCCGCAGGTCCCCGCCGCCCTCGGGGGCGGAAAGCGCGTCCAGCACGGCCTGGACCATGGCACTGCATTCGGGGGTCAGGTCGCCGTGGATCACTCCTGCGCCGTCGAACGTGCTGTCCAGGGACACGCCGCGGTCGAGGTGCTTGTCCTTTTCGTCGTCTGGGTCGGGCCGGGCGGTGCGGTAGCGGATCTCGGCGCAGATCGCCGCCAGCGACCTTTGGTCGGCGCCGGCTCGGGCCGCGCCGACGAGGATCTCCTCGGCCTCGGCGCGGTATTCGTCTGGGATCGCGCGGGTCCACTTAGCTAGTTGCAGCGCGACCGACTTGGTAAGCACGTGTCCTTCGGCCAGGGCGGCCAGCAGGGCCGGGTGCTGGCGGGCCAGCGCCTGCACCGCCTTGTGCTCGCCGGCCTGGCCCTTGGTCACTCGCGTGCAGTGCACCAGCCAGGTCCGGGTGGTCCGCTGCCCGTCGGCCACGGAGCAGTCCTGAGCGTCGAAGGCCTCCAGGAGGCGGCCGCGTACCGCGGCCGCGATCGCGTCGACCCGCTCCAGCACCCGCAGCCACCGCGCCTTCTCCTCGTCGGGCAGCTGGGCCGGATCCGTACCGACCAGAGACCCCATCAGGGACTCCAGGATGTCCAGCGCGTCCGGCGAACCGGCGGGGACCGTCATCGCGTCCAATGGCGCTGCGTCACCTCCTCCGGCCGCTGCACCGCTCTTTGCCTGCTTATCGGATCTATGTTTGAATATTAGCAAGGGGCGCTGACATTTTCGGCTAGACACGCTGAGGTATTCGATTCCTAACCTGACAGCTGGTACACGGTCAGGCCGGGCAGGTTGATGATTACGACTGATCCAGGCAGCCGGGCGGCGACTTGTGGTCCGGGGCCGTCCGCGTCGTCCAGGACGAACCGGACCCCTGCTGCGCGCAGGGTCGCGGTCAGTGGGCCGCCAGCCGCGATGGCGCCGGCCAGGCTGCGGGCCCGGGGGTCGTCGGCGGCGAGGGCCACGTCACCGACCTGCGTCCCGTCGTTCCAGATCAGTGGGCGGGACAGCAGGCGGGTCCACGGGTCGAGGAGCACCTCGCCGTGGTTCCAAGATGGCGTGCGGTAGGTCGCCCAGGGCAGCAGCAGGACGCTGCCGCGGGCCTGGCTGGCGTCGAGGCTGCGCGCCGCGGTCAGCCAGGCCGCCGGGTACCAGGCCGGCCGCAGCCGTCCCGCGGCGCCCCAGGCGAGGCCGGGCAGCAGCAGGACCGGCGCTAGGAGGGCCAGGACGGCGACCACGGTCCCGGCTGCTCCGGCGCGGACCGGCCGCTCGGGGTTCAGCACTTTCTGGCCGAACGGGACGGGGTTCAGGGCTGCCGTGACCGCGAGGCCGAAGCCGACGGCTTCGGCCAGGGCTAGCGGGGCTACGAACTGCTGGGCGTCGCGGAGGATGGCGAAGCCCGGCCAGGCGGCGATCAGGGAGCGGAGGAGGTCCCGGCCTGCGGCGGTCACGCCTAGGGCCGCGATGAGCAGGCCGACCAGCGCGGCCACGCCCAGGCCAGGCCAGCGGTGCTGGCGGCGGGCGATCAGCAGGTAGGCGGCCAGCGCGACGATGACCGCGGCCAGCCACAGAATCGACCACGGGCCGCCGTAGGCCCGAGGGACGGTCTGGACATTCCAGTTGCCGCCTAGCATCAGGAGGCTGCCGATGCTGCCGAACGGGGTGTCTGCCCGGGCCGCGAAGGCGGCCACGCTGGCCGGGTCGACGTATACCGGGTGCAGCAGCGACGGGACGAGCCAGGGCAGGCTGCCCACGGCCAGGGAGGCCAGGGCCACGGCGGCCTGGCGGGGGCTCCGTGTCAGGAGGGCCGCGGGGACCGCGACCAGGGCGGTAATGGCCATGGCGGCGAAGCCGCCGATGATGGCGGGAAGGAGGGCCAGGGCCAGCCGGCCGAGGCCGCGGCGGGAGTCCAGGCCGGTGGCGAGGACGGCGCGCAGGACCCAGGGCAGGCCGGCGTAGCCGAGCAGCAAGGCCCACTGGCCGATGATCAGGCGCTCACCTACGTACGGGTTCCAGGCGTAGAACACGCCGGCCGCGAGCCGGGCCAGCAGGGGCTCTCGGTCCAGCAGGGCGGCGGCTCCCGAGCAGGCCAGGACGAAGATGGACAGCAGGACGAGCTTCTGCACGACGTCGGCCGGAACGGCCCGGGAAGCGGCGGCGATCACCAGGTCGCTGGGCACGGCGCGCGGCGGCGCCGAGCCGGGCAGGGCGGCCGAGAACGGCTCGCGGGGCACGAACAGCATGTCGTAGCTCAGCAGGAAACCGCGCCGCAGGCCGGGCCCGAGGGCCAGGAGCCCCAAGCCTAGGCCGACGGCGGCAGTAATGATCCCGGTGCTCCCGGGGTGCCGGACGTTCATCCTGGCCGCCCAGACTAGCCGCCGGGCCTAGCCGCGGGGCGGGGCCTCAGGCGAGAACCTGGGCGATCACGGTGTCGGCGAAGCGGCTCAGCTTGGTGATCTTGTCCGCGAGCGCCTCGGGGTCCGGTCCGACCTGGTAGGGCCAGCGGAAGCCGACGATGACGTGGGTCACGCCCTGGTCCGCCAGCCGGCGCACGCCGTCCGCGGTGTAGGCGTCCGCCGAGATCACGTGCACCTCGAACGGGCGGCCGGCGGTGCCGGCAGCGCGGCGGTGATCGGCCAGGCGGGCGAGCAGCCCGGGCAGTTCGGCCAGGTCTCCGCCGCCGTGCAGCCAGCCGTCGCCCAGCCGCGCGGCCCGGCGCAGGGCCGCGTCGGAGTGACCGCCGATGAGGACGGGGATCGGCGCGCTCGGTACCGGGGCGATCTTGACCGCCGGCAGGTCGAAGATCTTCCCGTGGTGCTCGAAGTAGCCGCCGGCGGCCAGCCCGCGCAGGATGGCGATCTCCTCGTCCATGCGCTGCCCGCGGGTGTCCCAGTCCACGCCGAGTACCTCGTAGTCCTCCCGCCACGGGCTGGTCCCGACGCCCAGGACGAGCCGGTTGCCGGTCAGGACGGCGGTCGACGTGGCCTGTTTGGCCACTAGCACCGGGTGGCGGACGGGGAGCTTCAGGACGAACGTAATGAACCGGATCCGCTCGGTCACCGCGCCGAGGGCGGGGATGAGCGAGAACGGCTCGAGGAAGGGCTTGTCCTCGAGGAACTCGCGGCTGCCGTCGGGATTGAACGGGTACCGGCTGTCGGCGCGGCGCGGATAGCAGATGCTGTCGGGCACCATCATCGAGTCGAACCCGGCCGCCTCGGCGGCGCGGGCCAGCGGGGCGTAGAACGACGGGTCGGTCATCGACTCGGCGTAGCAGAACCGCATGACACCATCCTCGGAGCGAAGGGCGTAGTGGTGGGGGTGGGTTCTTGTGGCGAAAACTAGAACAGGTTCTTGTTCTCGTCAATCGGATGGACCAAGCTGGTGGCCATGGACCTTGTCGCTCTCGAAGAGATCCGCCAGGTGAAATACCGGTACCTGCGCTGCGTCGACCTGAAGCTGTGGGACGACCTGGCCGAGGTGTTCACGCCGGACGCCACGGTGGACTACGGCACGATGGTGTACGGCCGGCCGCTGAAGCTCGCCGGCCGGGACGAGATCGTGGCGTTCCTGCGGGCCAAGCTCGGGCCGGACATGATCACCGTGCACTCCGCGGGCCAGCCGGAGATCTCCATCGACGGCAGCGAGGCCAGCGGGACCTGGTCGCTGCAGGACACCGTGATCGCCACCGCGCACCGCGTGGTGATCAAGGGCGCGGCGTTCTACCAGGACCGCTACCGGCGCGGCGAGGACGGCCGCTGGCGGATCGCGCACACCGGGTACGTGCGCACCTACGAGGCGATGCTGTCCCTGGATGACCTGCCGAGCTTTAGGTTCACAGCCAGGTTGGGGACGGAAAGTGCGGACGCGGGCGTTCGCTGAGGCGCTGGCCGAGGCCGAGAAGATCATCGCCGGCGCCCCGCACATCGCCTCGGAGCAGGACCTGGCCGAGGGGTATGACTACCTGGCGGGCAGCATCCAGGCCTCGCTCCGGCTGGCCTGGGCGTACCAGCGGGACTTCCCGTACTTCGTCGCCTCGACCGGGCCGTACACCAAGATGGGGCTGGACAACCCGGACACCCTGTACTTCCACGCCTACCTGCGCGACGACGCCGAATACGTGGTCACCGGCCGGCGCGGCACGACCGCGGACCTGAGCTTCCAGGTGCTGAGGGGCGACTACTCCCCGGTCGAGGTGCCGGACAGCCTGAGCGCGTTCGACGACCGGGCCATCGACATCGCCGCCGACGGCACGTTCGAGCTGCGCTTCGGGCCGACCGGGGGCGAGCGCAACCGCTTCAGGCTCGGCACCGGATCGTCGATGCTGCTGGTCCGCGAGGTGTACAGCGACTGGGCGGCCGAACGCCGGGGCACGATCAGCATCCGCCGGGCCGACCGGACGGGCTGCGCGCCGCCGGCTGCGACCGACCCCGACGCGCTGGCCAAGCGGTACTCCGTGGCGGGCAAGATCCTGGTCTCCCGGCTGCGCACGTTCCTCGCCTTCCCGGAGTGGTTCTACCTGCAGGAGCCGGTCAACACGATGACGCCGCCCCGGCCGACCCCCGGCGGCCTGGCCACCCAGTTCTCCTCGGCCGGCCACTACGACCTGGGCGACGACGAGGCGCTGGTCGTGACCGTGCCCGCCGCGGGCCGGGGGGTGGCCCCGTACCAGGGCATCCAGCTCGGCAGCATGTGGTACGTCTCGCTGGACTACATCAACCACCAGACCAGCCTGACCGCCGACCAGGCCCGCATCGACCCGGACGGCATGATGCGGTTCGTGATCAGCGAGCGTGACCCCGGCGTGGCCAACTGGCTGGAACGCACCGGGCACCGGCGCGGCTACGTGCAGATCCGCTGGCAGCGGCTGACCCGCGACCTCGCGCCCGCGGACGGGCCGCACGTGTCGGTGGTCACGCACGCCGAACTGCCTGGCCGGCTGCCGTACTACGAGCACGCCCGGGTGTCCCCCGCCGGATGGAGGACGCGGATCGCCGCGCGCCAGGCCGCCGTCGCGGAAAGGATGCTCGGCTGATGATGCTGCAGGACAAGGTGGTCGTGGTGGCCGGCGTCGGATCCGGTCTCGGACGCGCGATCGCGCTGGCCAGCGCCCGCGAAGGGGCCGACGTCGTGCTGGCCGCGCGTACCGCGGCGCGGCTGGACGACGTGGCCAAGGAGGTCGCCGCGCTCGGCCGGCGCGCCCTGTCCGTGCCGGCCGACCTGACCGACGCCGCCGCGGCGGCGCACCTGGCGGAGGCGGCGGGCGAGGCGTTCGGCCGGGTCGACGCGCTGGTGTACAACGCGCTGGCCATGCCGCCCATCAAGGACCTGGTTTCGGTGGACCTGGCCGCGATACAGGAGAGCTTTGACGCGAACGTGGTGGCCGCCCTGCGCCTGACCCGGCTGTTCACCGAGGCCCTGGCGGAGAGCAAGGGCTCGGTGGTGATGATCAACTCCATGGTGGTGCGGTTCTCGCAGCGCCGCATGGGGCCGTACAAGCTGGCCAAGGCGGCCCTGCTGGCCATGGCGCAGAGCCTGGCCACCGAGCTCGGGCCCCGCGGCATCAGGGTCAACTCGGTGGCGCCCGGCCACATCTGGGGTGACTCGCTGAAGTGGTACTTCGGGTATCTGGCCCACAAGCGCGGCGTGGACATCCAGCAGATTTACGACGAGACCGCGGCCGGGACCGACCTGGGCCGGCTGCCGGAGCCCGACGAGGTCGCCGACGCGGTGGTCTTCCTGGCCTCCCCCCTGGCCCGCGCGATCACCGGGCAGTGCCTGGACGTCAACTGCGGGGAGTATCACCATTGACCGCCGTTGGGACCGTTGACGACCTGCACGCCTCGGCGAGCCGGGTCACCGGGCTGACGGATTTCGGCCCGGACGACTACACCGACGGGCTGGGCGTGCTGCTCGATTCCTACGCGCGGGACGCCGGGCTGACGCCGGCCGGCGAGAAGGCGACCCGGGCCCTGCTGCGCGGGGCGCTGGTGGCGCGGCTGCTCAGCGAGGCGGGGTGGCAGCGACATCTGGGTTATGCCGGGGTCGTGATCGAGCGGCCGGTCTTTGTTACCGGGCTGCCGCGGACCGGCACCACCGCGCTGCACCGGCTGCTGGTGGCCGACCCGGCGCACCAGGGCCTGGAGCTGTGGCTCGCGGAAGCACCGCAGCCCCGGCCGCCCCGGTCGGCCTGGGCCGGCGATCCGGTCTTCCAGTTCGTCCAGGCGGCCTGCGCCCGGCACCACGTGGAGCATCCGGAGTTCATGGGCGTGCACTACGTCGCGGCCGACCAGGTCGAGGAGTGCTGGCAGCTGCTGCGGCAGTCGATGCGCTCGGTCTCCTTCGAGTGCCTGGCCCACCTGCCGGGCTACTCGGCGTGGCTGCGGGACCAGGACTGGACCGGCGCGTACCGGCGGCACCGCCGCAACCTGCAGCTGATCGGGCTGAACGACGCCGGCCGCCGCTGCGTGCTGAAGAACCCCAGCCACCTGTTCGCGCTGGACGCGCTGCTGGCGACCTACCCGGACGCGCTGATGATCCAGACCCACCGGGCGCCGCGGGCGGCGATCGCGTCCGTGTGCAGCCTGGCCGCCCAGGCCTCCGACGGCTGGTCGACGACGTTCACCGGCCCGGTGATCGGGCAGGACCAGCTGTCGCTGTGGGCGTCCGGGCTGGAGCGCTTCACGGCCGAGCGGGCCCGGCACGACCCGGCGCGGTTCTACGACGTGGCCTACGACGACTTCGTGGCCGATCCGTTCGGCACCGTGGAGGCGGTGTACGGGTACTTCGGGCTGCCGCTGTCCGGCGCGGCCGCGGACGCGATGCGGTCACTGGTCGGGGCCGAGGCCGCGGGTCAGCGGCCGGGGCCAGGCGCACCGGTATACGCTGGCGGATTTCGGCCTGACCGGCGCGGAGGTCGACGAGCGGTTCGCGGGCATCCCGGGGTACGAACCGAGCAAGCGCTAGGTCAAGTAGCTACTGGCTGCGATAATCGCCCTGTGAGCAGTACAGGTCAGGGTAGCGGGAGGAGCGGCCGTTCGGCATCAAAGGGAGGCCGGGCGGGTGCGGCGCCTGCCGGCCGTCCGAGCCCGGCCGGAGCGGGCGGGGGCGGCGCCGCGGGGCAGCGGCGGGCCGACGTGGTGCGGCTGGCGGGCGAACTGTTCGCGCAGAAGGGCTTCCGCGCGACGACCGTGCGCGAGATCGCGGACGCCGCGGGCATCCTGTCCGGCAGCCTGTACCACCACTTCGACTCCAAGGAGTCGATCGGCGACGAGATCCTGTCCAGCTTCATCAACGACGTGCTGGCCGACTACCGGGCCGCGGTGGCCTCGGCCGGGTCGCCGCGGGACGTGCTGGAGCAGATCGTGCGGTCGACCAGCCGGACCCTGGCCCGGCACCGGGCCGCGCTGGCCATGCTGCAGAACGACTGGAGTTACTTCGCCGCCCAGCCCCGGTTCAGCTACCTGCGCAAGGCGGTGAACGAGATCGAGCGGACCTGGGTCACGCAGCTCGAGCGGGGCCAGGAGTCCGGGATGTTCCGCGCCGACCTCGACCCCCGGCTCACCTACCGCCTGCTGCGGGACGTGCTGTGGATCCCGTCGCAGTGGCGGGTGGCGGGCGGCTACAGCACCGACCAGGTGGCCGAGGGCCTGCTCCAGCTGCTGTTCGACGGGATCAGCGTTCAGCGGTCATGAGGCGGGCCCCATAAGGCTGGCCCCATAAGGCTGGCACAGTGCTCACCGATCATCATGGCGGGGGCGTTCGTGTTGCCGCCGGGGATGGTGGGGATGATCGAGGCGTCGGCGACGCGGAGGCCTTCGACGCCGCGGACGCGCAGGGCCGGATCGACGACGGCCCGCTCGTCGGTGCCCATGCGGCAGGTGCCGACCGCGTGGTAGACCGACGTGGCGCGGTTGGGGAGTTCCCGGGCCAGCGCGGCGCGGTCCGGGTAGGCGGACCCCGGGCTCAGTTCCAGGCTGATCTGGTCGGCGATGATCTTGCTCGCCATCGTCGCGCGGATGAGCTCCATCCCGTCCAGCAGCAGGCGGGTGTCGTCGGGTTCGGTCAGGTAGGCGGGGTCGATGAGCGGGGCGGCGGACGGGTCGGCGGAGGCGAGGCGGAGGGTGCCGCGGCTCTTGGGGTAGATCAAGGTGGGCATGATGGTCAGCGCGCTGCGCTTGTCGACCTTGTGCCGCTCCGGCGAGTCCTGGTTGGGGAACGGGTAGCTCCACGGGAGCACGTGGATCTGGAGGTCGGGGATCTGGCCGGCCTGCGGAGCTGCGGACGAAGCCCAGGACCTCGAACACGGTGCGGCCCATCCAGGAATCGTGGCGGATCGCCTCCTTGAGGATGCCGCCGACGAAGTACGGCGTGGTGCCCCGGTTGCGGGCCGAGGTCATGCAGTAGGTCATGGGCACGAACAGGTGGTCGTGCAGGTTGTCGCCGACCGGCAGGTCGGCGGCCACGGTGATGCCGTGCTCGCGCAGGTGCCCGGCCGGGCCGACGCCGGACAGCATCAGCAGCTGAGGCGACCCGTACACCCCGGCGCAGAGGATCACCTCGCGGGTGGCCCGGATGGTGGCGGGTCCGGCTTGCGTGATCACCTCGACGCCGGTGGCGCGGCCCTTCTCGATCACGCACCTTGGTGATGCGGGCGGTTGTGGTCACGGTGAGGTTGGGCAGGCCGTGCCCGTCCAGGTAGCCGATCGACGTGCTGTAGCGCAGGCCGCCGCTGGCGTTCTGCTGGCAGACCCCCACGCCTTCCTGGGCCTCGCCGTTGTAGTCGTCGATCTTCTTGACCCCGGCGGTCGCGGCCAGGGCCTCGATGAACGCCTGCGAGGCGGGGGTCAGGTCCTTCTGCCTGGTCACCTTCACCGGGCCGCCGGAACCGCGCAGCGCGGTGGCGCCGTCCTCCCAGTCCTCGAAGCGCTTGAAGCTGGGCAGCACGTCTTTGTAGCTCCAGCCGGCGCAGCCCGCCGCGGCCCAGTCGTCGTAGTTCTGGCGGTTCCCGCGGACGAACACCATGCCGTTGATCGAGCCGGAGCCGCCGAGCACCCGGCCCCGGGGCTGCGGGATCCGGCGGCCGAGCGCGCTGGCCTGCGGGGCGGTGTAGTACCCCCAGTCCAGGCGCTTCTTCAGCGCGGGCACGTTGTGGAAGATGGCGATCATCCCCGGCTGGCGCACCAGCCTGGTGCGGTCCGGGCCGCCCGCCTCCAGCAGGATGACGCTGGCGCCGGTTTCGGCCAGGCGCTTGGCCAGCACGCAGCCCGCGCTGCCGGCTCCGGCCACGATGTAGTCCGCGCTCTGATCCATCCGGCCCTCCGGCGTCCGGCCCTGCCCGGGCCGGTCCTCCCGGGGCCGACCCTCCCGGGCCGGTCCTCGGCAAAACAATAACACGTTCTAGTTTTGGGCGAGAGGATGTAGGCTCGGGCCAAGCAAGCGTTTGGTCGCGGAACCGTTGGATCGGGGAGGGGCCATGGGCCGGCTCGACGGCAAGGTCGCGCTGATCACCGGCGGCGCCCGGGGCATGGGCAAGTCGCACGTGCGGCACTTCGTCGCCGAGGGCGCCCAGGTGGTGTTCGGCGACGTGCTGGACGACCGGGGCGCGGCCGTGGCGGCCGGGCTCGGCGAGCAGGCCTGCCGGTACACTCCACCACGACGTCACGAGCGAGGACGACTGGGCCGCGGCGGTCGCCCTGGCCGTGGAGGTCTTCGGCAAGCTCGACGTGCTGGTGAACAACGCGGGGGTCTTGCAGTTCGCGCCGATCGCGGACATGCCGGTGGCCGATTTCCGGCGGGTGCTCGAGGTCAACGCGGTGGGCTGCTGGCTCGGGATGAAGGCGGTGATCGACCCGATGACCAAGGCGGGCGGCGGGTCGATCGTCAACATCTCCTCGATCGAGGGGTTCACCGGCGCGGAGGGCCTGTCGGCCTACAGCGCGAGCAAGTTCGCCGATCCGCGGCATGACCAAGGTCGCCGCGCGGGAACTGGCCAGGTTCGGCATCCGGGTCAACTCGGTCCATCCCGGCGGCGTGCTGACCCGGATGATCATCGATTCGGCGAGCGCCCGTGGTCCGGATCAGGGCGAGGCCTTCCTGCAGGCCATGCCGCTGGCGCCGGTTCGCCGAGCCGGTCGAGATCTCCCGGCTGGTGGCGTACCTGGCCTGCGATGAGTCGTCCTACTCGACCGGCAGCGAGTTCGTCGCCGACGGCGGCCTGCTGTCCGGGCCCGGGGTACTGATCATGGATGACCGGCGTTGAGGCTGGACGGCCGGGTGGCCATCGTGACCGGCGCGGCCAACGGGCTGGGCCGGGCCGAGTCGCTGGCGCTGGCCCAGGCCGGCGCGCGGCTGGTGCTCAACGACCTGCCCTCCGACGCGATCGAGGCGGTCGGCGGCGGAGATCGCCGCGGCGGGCGGGCAGGCGGTCGTGGCCGCCGGGGACGTCGGGGAGTGGTCGACGGGCGAGCAGCTGCTGGCGGCGGCGCTCGACGCCTACGGGCGGCTGGACATCCTGGTCAACAACGCCGGGGTGCTGCGCGACCGGATGATCTTCTCCATGTCCGAGCAGGAGTGGGACACGGTGCTGCGGGTCCACCTGCGCGGCCACTTCGTGACGACCCGCTTCGCCACCGCCTACTGGCGGGAGCAGAGCAAGCAGGCGGGCAGCCCGGTCTACGCCAGGATCGTGAACACCTCGTCCGAGGCGTTCCTGCTCGGCTCGTCGGGCCAGCCCAACTACGCCGCGGCCAAGGCGGGCATCGCCGCCCTCACGGTGACGACCGCGCGCAGCTGCGCCCGGTACGGGGTCCGGGCCAACGCCATCTGCCCCCGCGCCCGCACCGCCATGACGGCCGACCTGATGGGGCCGCGGCCCGCCGCTGGCGAGGTCGACCCGCTGGCGCCCGAGCACGTCGCGCCGCTCGTGGTCTACCTGGCCAGCCCGGCCGCCGAGGCCATCAACGGCGAGGTGTTCGTGGTGCACGGCGGGGTGGCCGCGGTGATGGATCCGCCCCGGATCCGGGCCACGTTCCGGGCCGCCGAGCACGGCTCGCCGGACGGCATGTGGACGCTGGACTCGGTCGGCCAGGCGCTGGCGGGGCTGTCGTCCGGCGACGGGCTTCATGTGCGAGGACACGCTCGCGCTGGCCACCGAGACCATCGGGTTCCCGGGCCGCGGGGCGGATCCGGCCTAGGCGGCGCCCGGAAGCGCCCCCTCCGCCGTGGCCAGCTCGGCCTGTTTGTCCCCCGGTGTCACTTTTCCCCGTCCCGCGGCGTCATGGTTAGCGAGCGATGAGCTGCGAGAGGGAAACGGGGGCCCATGAACTCGCTGAAGAGGCTTTACCGAGGCGGCCGGGCTGACCGCTGGTCGTCTTTGTTCGGCCAGATCGCCGTCTATTCGTTCGTGGTGACCGCGATCACCGGCGTATTCCTCCTGTTCTTCTACAAGCCGAGCATGACGCAGGTCAGCTACCACGGCTCGTACCACAAGCTGGACGGCGTCCAGATGAGCCAGGCGTACCGGTCAACGCTGGACATCAGCTTCGACGTGCGCGCCGGGCTCCTGATGCGGCAGATCCATAGCTGGGCGGCGCTGCTGTTCATCGCCGCGGTCTGCCTGCACCTGTTGCGGCTGTACTTCACCGGGGCGTTCCGCAGGCCGCGCTGGCTGAACTGGGTCATCTGGGTGACCTTGCTCGTGCTCGGTATGCTCGCGGGCTTCTCCGGCGCGATCCTGCCTGACGACATTATGTCGGGCGGGAGCCTCGACGTCCTCCAGGGTGTCACGCTGTCGATCCCGGTGGTTGGCACCCACCTGATGGTCTGGATCTTCGGCGGGGACTTCCCCGGACACGAGATCATCCCGCGCGCCTACTGGCTGCATGTGGCGGTGCTGCCGGCGGTGATGATCGCGTTGTTCGCCCTCCTGCGCCGGCGTGCCCGCCCGACGGTCACGGCCGTCTCGGTGGCCATGTTCTGGTTCACCTGCGCGGTGCTCGCGCTCCTCGGCACGTTCGCCCAGATCAGCCCCGTCTGGCTGTACGGGCCGTACCAACCGGGGGACATCAGCGCCGGAGCGGTGCCGGGCTGGTACATGGGCTTCCTGGACGGTGCGCTGCGGATCATGCCGGCCTGGGAGATCAACGTGGCCGGTCACCCGCTCGCCCTCGCGGTCCTGGTGCCCGCGGTCATCGTGCCCGCCGCGTTCTTCACCGGCCTGGCCGTCTATCCGCTGATCGAGCGCATGCTCACCGGCGACCGGGCCGTCCATCGTTTCCTGGATCGCCCGCGCGAGGCGGCCACCCGCACCGCGGTAGGCGCCGCCGGGATCACCTTCTACGGACTGCTGTGGGCTGCGGCAGCCAACGACGAGATCGCCGATCACCTGCAGATGTCTCTCTACGCCGTCACCTGGTTCTTCCGCGTGGCGGTGTTCGCCGGCCCGGTGCTGGCGTTCATGCTCACCCAGCGGTTGTGCCTCGGCCTGACCAGACGAGAACGGGACGAGGCCGAGCACGGACGCGAGACCGGCCGGATAGTCATGAGCCCGACGGGCGGCTACAGCGAAATCCGCGAGCCGGTGCCAGTCCAGGCCGGTGACCTCACGCCGGATCGGGGAACAGCGCGATCGAGGCGGTGAAGGTGTGCAGGAAGTTCTGCCCGCCGACCGGTCCGAGTTCGCCGGCGCAGAAGAACCCGGCCACGCGGGATGTCGCCCAGCATCGTCGCGATCAGCCCGGCGTCGTGGTCCGGCTCGGAGAACATCCGCGAGCCGCGGCCGTTGCAGGTGAACAGCAGCGCCCCGGCCGCGCGGCGGCCGCCGAGGGCGGCCGACTCGCGCTCCAGGGCGCGCCGCAGATCCTCATCCGCCGACGCGGCGTCCCGGACGTGGAACTGGACCGTCTGGCCGACCTCTATCTCCTCGCCCACCGCGATGGCCCCCGATTCGGGGTCGGCGCCGATGATGCCGCGGATCAGGAAGTCGCCCTGGCCCGGCTCGGCCCGGTACTCGTCGATGACCATCCCCAGCAGCGCGCCCTGGGCGAGCAGTTCCCGCTCCCGGCCGGGCAGCCCCGCGGCCAGCTCGCGCAGGCGCGACAGCGGCGGGCGCCCGCCGAGCTCGAAGATCAGGTTGCCCTCGGCCCGGGTGATGGTGTAGGGGTTACCGACCGGGCGGCAGCCCTGCGCGACCAGGGGATGGACCTCGGCCCGCGGCAGGTGAGCGCCGACGGCGCCGCGAGACAGCACCCGGCCGTCCAGGAACAGCCGGCTCTGCTGCGGCCGCAGCCCGCCGCTGGCCATCCCGCCCATGACCAGCGCCCCGGGTACGCTGCTCGTTCAGGTGGGCCAGCAGGCCGCCGGCCGGGAACGTGAACGGGTCGCAGATCATCAGGTGCATGCCCGCCGCGTCCCGCGGGAACCGGTAGCCGCCGAAGGCGCCCCCGCTGGGCGTCCGGACGAACTCCATGGCGAAGGTCTCGACCGGGCCGAGGTCGGCCGCGAGCCACAGCGAGACCGCGGGCTCGGACTCGACCTCGCGGGCCCCGCCCGCCACGCGCCTCCCATACGCACCCGATGAGCGGGAGCGGACCGGTCTGCTCGGCCACCGCGGCCAGGAGGGCCTCGGCCGAGCCGAGGAAATGAGCCGAGGCGAACAGCACCGCCAGCGACGGGGGCAAGTCCGCCGAGCGCCGAGCGCGCCTGCTCGACGGCCCGGCTCGCGGCCACGCCGGGATCCGCGGTCAGGACCAGGGCTCCTCCCGCCTTCACCAGCCCAGGCTATCCGGCCGATCGCGTGCTGGACGGTACCGTGGAGCGGTCAGCCCGGGCGGGGATGAGGCATGGAGACGCCGATGAAGTACATGCTGTTGTTCTGGGTCGATGAGTCTGCCGAGGCGACGGCGGACGAGGACGCGGCCATGATGATCGCGGTCAAGTCGTGGGTCGAAGAGATGACCGAGCGCGGGATCAGGGTGAGCGGCGGCCCGCTTCGCTCGGCGCGCGAGGCCAAGATCGTAAGCGTGCGTGACCGCGAGCTGCTGGTGTCTGACGGGCCGTTCGCCGAGACCAAGGAACAGATCGGAGGGTACGACGTCGTCGAATGCGCCGACCTGGACACGGCCCTGGCGGTCGCGGCCGGGCATCCGCTGGCGCGAAGCGCCCAGGTCGAGGTCAGGCCGTTCTGGGATGCGCCCTGGGACCACTGACCCGTCCATTCCGGGCCCGGCTGTTCGTCGTCGGGAGTGACGGGCACAGGAGGCCGAGAATGATTGATCCACAGGTTGTCTCGCGAGATGAGTGGCTGGCGGCACGCAGGCGGCTGCTGGCGATGGAGAAAGAGTTCACCCGGCAGCGGGACGCGCTGAACGCCGAGCGGCGCAGGCTGCCGATGACCGAGGTCCGCCAGCGGTACATGTTCGAGAGCCGGAACGGCCGGGCCAGCCTGCTCGACCTGTTCGAGGGCCGGGGGCAGCTGCTGATCTACCACTTCATGTTCGACCCGGACTGGGATGAGGGCTGCGAGTCCTGCTCGTTCCTGGCCGACGGCATCGGCCACCTCGCCCACCTGCACGCCCGGGACACCACCCTGGCCATGGTCAGCCGGGCGCCGCTGGCCAAGATCGAGGCGTTCCGGCAGCGGATGGGCTGGACCGTGCCCTGGTACTCCTCTCATCGCAGCGACTTCAACTACGACTTCCACGTCACCCTCGACCCGGCCGTGACCCCGGTCGAGTACAACTACCGGGACCTCGCCGAGCTCGGGCCGGACTGGCAGGGCTGGACCGGCGAGATGCACGGCATCAGCGCCTTCCTGCGCCGCGGCGAGCGCGTCTTCCATACCTACTCCAACTACGCGCGGGGCACCGACCTGGTCAACGGCACGTACAACTGGCTCGACCTGACCGCCCGCGGCCGGCAGGAAGACTGGGAGCAGCCGCCCGGGCGCAGCGACGGCCCGCTGATGGCCTGGCTTCGCCATCACGACCGGTATGGCGCCTAACCTGCGCGTCCCGTGGTTCACGCGGCGACGAGCAGGATGCCGATCGCGGCGAGCCCGAGGCCGGCGCGCTGTACCCAGCGCAGCCGCTCGCCGAGCACCACCCGGGCCAGCAGCACGGTGACCCCGGGGTACAGCGCGGCCAGCACGACGGCCAGGCCGAACGAGCCGGCCCGGGTGGCCGCTACGTAGCAGATGTTCGCGACGACATCGATCACGCCCGCGCCGGCCGCCGCCAGCAGGAGCCGACCGTCCGCGCCGCGCGGCAGCAGGCCGCGCCGCAGCACGGCCGCGGCGGCTAGGACGGCCGCCAGCTCGCCGATCCGGGCGGCCGCCACGGGCCATACCGCTCCGGACTGGCCGGCGTTCCGGATGAGCAGGAAGAACAGGCCAAACGAGAGGCCCGCCAGCACGCCGTAGGCGATGCCGCGGCCCGGGCGCCCGGACCGCCGCGCAGTGCTGGTGTCGCTGGTGTCGCTGGTGTCGCCTGCCGAGCTGGCCAGCACGATCGCGACCAGGCACAGCAGCGCGCCCGCGTAGACGCCGGGGCTGGGCCGCTCGCCCTCGGCCAGCGCCACCGCGACCGGCAGGACGGTGGAGACCAGCCCGGAAACCGGCGCCACGACGCTCATCGGCCCGGCCGCCAGACCCGCGTAAAAGATGATCAGGCCGAGCCCCCCGATCGCGCCCGCTCCGATCCCCCAGGCCAGTCCGGCCGGGCTGACCGGGCCGGACGACATGGCCGCGATGGCGAGCGCGACGATCGCTCCGGCCGTTTCGACCAGGGTGAGCACGGTCAGAACGTGGGCCCTCCGGGACGCCATGCCCCCGAGGAAGTCGCCGCTGCCGTAGAGCACGGCGGCGGCGAGCCCGAGAAGGATCACCATGACTCGCACCTCCGATCGGCCGGGCTCTCTGTCGTGACCAATAAAACAATTTTACAGGTCACCACGTGACCAGTCAAAGGCTTTAAATGGTCACAACGGGAGGGCCGTAAGGAGCCGCCGTAGCCGCCGAGGCGGAAGAACCCATGTGGGGCGCGGTCAGCGCGACCTCAGGCGTGCCGGCTAGGCCGCAGGTCGCACCTTGTTGAGGAACCAGGTGGCCTGGGCCAGCGCGCTGTCGGCCGCGGCGAGCAGGCCGGGCTGCAGGGCGAAGTCGTGCCACAGGCGAGGCCACCGGGTGTAGGTCACGTCCGTCCCGGCGTCCGCGGCGCGGGCGGCCAGCAGCTCGGCGTCAGGGGCGAGCAGCTCGTCGGTCCCCGCCTGGATCAGCAGCGGCGGCAGCCCGGCGGGCGCGGCCCGCAGCGGCGAGACCGACGGGTCGGCCCAGGCCGCCGGGGCGGCGTAGGCGCGGGCACAGGCCTCCAGCCAGTCGGGGCTGAGCACCACGTCCTGGCGCACCAGGACCGGGTCGGCCCGGCGGTCGCGGCCGAGGTCGAGCCAGGGCGACAGCAGGATGCAGCCGGCTGGCAAGTCCTGGCCCTCGTCGCGCAGGGCCATCAGCAGGGCCAGGGCCAGGCCGCCGCCCGCCGAATCGCCGGACACGACGACCGAACCCAGCCCGGCCTCGCCGGACACCGCGGCCAGGACCGCGCGGGCGTCCTCGAGCGCGGCCGGATAGGGATGCTCGGGGGCCAGGTGGTATTCGGGCAGCACGACCCGGCAGCCGGCCTGGGCGCTCAGGTGCGCGGCCCACGACCGGGGCGTGAGCGCCGAGCCCACGCAGTAGCCGCCGCCATGGAAGTGGATCACCGTGGGCTGGGCAGCCGACGCCCGGGTCGATACCACCTCGGCGCGCAACCCGGCGATCTCCTCCTCGGCGACCGTGGTGCCGCGCGGCCGCAGCGAGTTCCGGAAGAGCTGGTCCAGCCGGGTACGCTGCACCGGCCAGGGCAGCGCCGGGTCCAGGCAGCGGCGGCCGAGCTGGCGTGCGGCCTGGCGTAGCACCGCGGGCGGCACGCGGGGGCGGCGCCCAGCGTGACGGCTGGTCATGGCGTGGCGGACGGTCGTGCCGTGGCGGGCCGTCATGGCGCACCCGTGCCGGTCAGGGCCATCTGGTCCGGCATGACCCGGTACGCGGCCAGGTCGAAGTGGCGGACCCGGCGCCGGTACAGGAACGTGTGGTCGGGCCAGTTGTTGGTGTTGCGCCCGCCCGTGGTGTACCAGCTGTGGCAGCCGCTCTCCCACACCGAGGTGCGGCTGGCCGACTGGACCCAGGTGTTGAACTCCTCCTGCACGTCGGGGCGCACGTCCAGCCAGGCCAGGCGGTGTTCGTCGAGCGCCTGGATCGCGCCGAGCACGTAGCCGATCTGGCCTTCGAGCATATAGATGATCGAGTTGCCGCCTAGGTTGGTGTTCGGCCCGTAGAGCATGAAGAAGTTCGGGAACCCGGAGACCGTGATGCCGAGGTAGGCCTGCGCCCCGTCCCGCCAGGCCTCGTGCAGCCGGACACCGCCGCGGCCGGAGACCTGCATCGGGGTGAGGAACTGCGTGGCCTGGAAGCCGGTGCCGTAGATGATCACGTCGGCGGGACGGATGGTGCCGTCGGCGGTGGCCAAGCCGTCCGGGACGATCCAGTCGATCTGGTCGGTGACCAGGTCGACGTCCGGCCGGGCCAGGGCCGGGTACCAGTCGTTGGAGAACACCACCCGCTTGCAGCCCATGACGTAGTCGGGGACGCACCGGGCGCGCAGCTCGGGATCGCCGATCTGGGTCCGGAGCTGCCGCCGCCACAGCGCCATCGGCCCGGCCAGCAGCTTCGGCGACAGGACGAAGCCGCTGGTCAGCAACTCGCCGTAGAGGAAGGTACGCAACCGGTCGGCCTTGCGCACCGCGGGCAGCCGGTCGAACAGGGCCTGCTCGGCGTCGCGGTAGGGCCGGTCGGCCTTGGGCAGCACGTACGGCGGGGTGCGCTGGTAGACGTCGACGTGGCTGGCCACCTTGGCGATCTCGGGCACGAACTGGATCGCGCTGGCCCCGGTGCCGACCACGGCCACCCGCTGGCCGGCCAGGTCGACCTCGTGATCCCAGCGGGCCGAATGCCAGGAGGGGCCGGTGAACTCGTCCCGGCCGGGGATGTCGGGCAGGACGGGGCGGCCGAGCTGGCCGACGGCGCAGACGACCGCGTACGCCTGCAGCGTGTCGCCGTCGTCGAGGGTGAGGGTCCAGACCGCGTGGCGTTCGTCGAACTCGGCGGTCGTGACCCCGCGGCCGAAGCGCAGGCGCGGGCCGAGACCGTGCTCGGCGACCAGCGCGTGCAGGTAGGCCAGGATCTCGTCGCGGGCCGGGAAGCGCCGGCTCCAGCGCCAGGGCCGGAACGAGAACGAGTACAGCTGCGACGGTACGTCGCAGGTCAGGCCCGGATAGCTGTTGTCGCGCCAGGTGCCGCCCAGGTCCTCGGCGCGGTCCAGCACGACGAAGTCACCGATGCCGGCCTGCTCGAGCGCGATCGCCATGCCGATCCCGCCGAACCCCGCGCCGATGATGACCACCCGGTACGCCATGAGCCCTCCCTCGCGAAACTCCCGGGCTACATCATCTCGCTGGTGAACGGCAGCAGAACAGTCTTCAGCTCGGTGTAGGACTCGATCGCGGCCCGGCCGCCCTCACGCCCGAGCCCGGATAGGAACTCCTCCACCGCGTCCCGCTGCACCAGCGCCCGGGTCTGCGCCGCGCACACCTGCCCGGACAGGCCCAGGGTCACCGTGCCCATGGTCACCGCGGCGGCGCTGCCCGTGTCCGCGTCCGCGAACACGACCGATGGGCTCTTGCCGCCCAGTTCGAGGCTGACCCGCTTGCACCCGGCGGCCGCGGCGGTCATGACCTTCCGCCCCACCGCCCGGCTGCCGGTGAACGACAGCTTGTCCAGCATCGGGTGGCTGATCAGGGCCTGCCCGGACGGCTCGCCGGGCCCGGTGATCACGTTGAGCACGCCCGCGGGCAGGCCGGACTCCTCGGCGATCAGCCGGGCCAGCCGCAGCACCGCGAACGTGGCGTACTCCGACGGCTTGAGCACGATCGTGCAGCCGGCCGCCAGCGCGGGCGCCACCTTCTGGGCGAACAGCACCAGCGGGGCGTTCCACGGGATCACCGCGCCCACCACGCCGACCGGCTCGCGCAGCGTCAGGACCAGGTGATCGCCGCCCTGGTAGGGCGGCAGCGTCTCGCCGGCCAGCTTGTCGGCCCAGCCCGCGTGGTGGTCGAACACGTCCGCGACAAAGCTGGACGACATGGCGTAGATCTCACCGAAGCTCAGCGGGACGCTGTTGTCCAGGGCCTGCAGCTTGAGCAGCTCATCGCCGTGCGCCCGGACCAGGTCGGCGATCGTATGTAGCACCCGCACCCGCTCGCCCGCCCGGGCCTGCGGCCACGGGCCCTCGTCGAAGGCCCGGCGCGCCGCGCGCACGGCGTTGTCCACGTCGGCCGGGCCAGCCACCGGGAACGAGGCGACCCGCTCCCCGGTGGCGGGATGCAAGTGGCTCCACGTGGCTTCGTCGACGGCTGGGGTCCAACGCCCGTCGATGAGCATGAGGCCGTCGGCGAGCCCGACCTCGTCGCGATGCGGCGTGATGGATGCGACCATGGCGTGCTCCCCTGCGAGGCCCTCGATTAGAACACGTTCTATTTCTTTCGGAGCGTACACCGGGGCCGAGGGGGCCGCCAGGATCGTGGGACGCCTACCTCGTCGTGAGCGCGGATCTTGACGGGTGCGGACGAACCGGGTCGAATGAGTTACAGAATGGCTTTCTAGTATCCGGTTACGGCGGCAGGGGGCGGTATGGCCGAACGCAAGAGCCCGACGGCGGTCTTGCGGGAAGGTCCCCGCGCGCTCAGCGACGATCAGGTGCGCGAGATCGAGGACTCCACCCTCGCCCAGGTGCTCCACGTCGACATCAACGACGTCATCGAGTACGTCCACAAGGACCTGAAGTCGCTACCGGACTTCACCACGCTGTACCGCAAGTACCTCAAGCAGCGGTGGGACGTCTACGACCTCGACTTCAGCCAGGACAAGGTGGACTGGCGGGAGAAGATGACCGAGGAGGAACGGCAGTCGTTCATCGCCGTGGCCTCCGGCTTCCACCACGGCGAGCGACAGGTGGAGATCGAGCTGCCGGTGTTCATGATCGGCGCCAGCGAGGAGGAGAAGCTCCACATCGCCGCGCAGATCGAGGACGAGGCGCGGCACACCGTGTTCTTCGACCGGTTCTACCGGGAGGTCGTCGGGCTGAAGGGCGACGACATCATGGCCGTGCTGGACGCGTCGTTCCCCTGGGTGTCCGAGACGTTCGTCGCGCCGTTCGGGTTGCTGGCCTACCAGGCGGACGAGGTTCGGCTCCATCCGTACGACGAGCGGGCGCGGGTGCGTTACGGCACCACCTACTTCCTGTGGATCGAGGGCGTGCTGGCGCTGTCGGTCATGAAGGTCACGCTGTCCTACGCCCGCTGGCGCGGGTTCCTGCCCGCCTACTACACCGGCTTCACCGCGACCTGCCGGGATGAGTCGCGGCACGTGCAGGGCGGCATGCGCTACCTGCAGGACGCGGTGCGCAAGGACCCGACGATGATCAACGAGATCCATGACACGCTGCGGACGATCCTGTCGGTGTCCGGCGTGGTCAGCCGGCGGGTCTACTACGAGCCGCTGGGCTGGACCGACGACGAGGTGCGGGTGCTGTTCTTCCTGCAGCTCCGGCGCAAGCTGAACGACGTGGGCATCGGGCTCTCGCCCGACCTTGAGGACCTGCTGCAGAAGGTGCAGCCCGTGCTGGCCGGGGGGTGAGCCGATGTCTGACTTCTTCAGCCCATCGTGGGCCTCCTCGGTCGCCGACGCGCTGGCGGCCGGGCCTTCGGAGCAGGCGCGAGCGGGCAAGCTGCAGGAGTACTGGGACTTCTTCGACTTGATCAAGAGCGTCTACCCGGCGTCCTGGGCGCTGGGCTGCCGGGAGCTGGCTTCTTACCTGTTCGTGCAGTGGGGCGGCGGCACGGTGACCGACTGCCGGATCATCGGCCCGGACGAGCCGCTCAAGGCGACCTACGTGCTCGGCATGGACTACCGGGACTGGAAGGCGCTGCACGAGGGCTACGACGCGCAGCGTACGGTCATGTACCGCAAGATCCTGCTCGAGGAGGGTGACCTGCTCGAGTTCTTCAAGGCGGTGTACTTCTTCGTGGAGTCCCTGGCCATCATCGGCTCCGTGCCGGGCGCCTATCCGAAGACGCTCCCCTCGATCGCCCCGGCGCGCTGAGGCGTCACGTCGTCAAGGGCCGGGCGGTCGCCGCCAGGAAGGCCGGGCGCTCGCCGCCACCGTGCAGGGTCAGCCCCGCGCCGCTGACGTAGGCGGCCCGGGGCGAGGCCAGGAACACGCACGCGTCGGCCACGTCGTCCGGGGTGGCCATCCGGCGCAGCGGCACGGTGGCGGCGACCGCCGCCACCCCGTCCGCGTCGCCGTAGTGCCCGGCGGCCGATTCCGTGGCCACGAACCCGGGCACGACCGTGTTCACCCGGACCTTGGGCGCCCATTCGATGGCGAGGCTGGTGACCAGGTGGTGCAGGCCGGCCTTGGCCGCCCCGTAGGCGGCCGTACCGGGGGACGGCCGGGTGCCGCTCACGCTGCCGATCATGATGATCGACCCGCCCTCGGGCTGGTCCTGCATGACCTCGTTGGCGGCCTGCGCGACGTGCAGCGGCGCGATCAGGTTCAGCTCGATGACCCGGGCGTGCAGCCGCGGGGACGCAGCGGCAGCCGGGACCGGCGGGGCGCCGCCCGCGTTGCTGACCACCACGTCTACCCCGCCGAACAGGTGGGCCCCGGCCGCGATCAGCCCTGTCACCTGCTCCGGGTCCCTGACGTCGGCGCGGGTGAACTCCGCGGTCCGGCCGTCCGCGGCGGGCAACGCGCCGTGGGCGGGCTCGTTCCGCGCGCAGACGAGGACCCGAGCCCCGGCCCGCAGGAACCCCCGCGCGATGCCCGCCCCAATGCCCTTGGTCCCGCCGGTCACGATCACCCGCCGGCCGTCCAGGCCGGGAAACGGTTGGTCGACGGGCCGCATGGCGTCATGTTAGGCTCGCGCCCAAGCAAACGCTAGGTCAAGCGTGGTATGGACGGTACGGCCAGGGCGGTGCGGGTGAGCAGGCGGACGGCGCGGACGGGCACGCGATGAGCGTGCAGGTGCGCGGCGCCGACGGGATCGCCGAGGTGGTCATCGACTTCCCCCCGGTCAACGCGCTGCCGGTGCGGGGCTGGCACGACCTCGCGGCCGCGGTGACCGAGGCGGGCGCCGACCCCGCCACCCGGGCCGTGATCCTGGCCGCCGAGGGCCGCGGCTTCTGCGCCGGGGTGGACATCAAGGAGATGCAGCACACCGAGGGGTACGAGGCGCTGCTCGGCGCCAGCCGGGGCTGCTTCGCCGCGTTCGCCGCGGTGTACGACTGCCCGGTGCCGGTGATCGCCGCCGTGCACGGCTTCTGCCTGGGCGGCGGCGTCGGCCTGGCCGGCAACGCGGACATCGTGATCGCGGCCGAGGGCGCGACGTTCGGGCTACCGGAGGTGGACCGCGGCGCGCTGGGCGCGGCCACGCACCTGGCCCGGCTGGTGCCGCAGCCGCTGATGCGGGCCATGGTCTACACGTGCCGGACCGTCACCGCCCGCCAGCTGCTGGCCTTCGGCACCGTGCTGGACGTGGTGCCGAAACGGGAGCTGCGCGGGGTCGCGCGCGACCTGGCGGAGGAGATCGCGGCCAAGGACCCGGCGGTGATCCGGCTGGCCAAGCAGTCGCTGAACGGCATCGACCCGGTCGACGTCAAGCGCTCCTACCGGTACGAGCAGGGGTTCACCTTCGAGCTGAACCTGGCCGGCGCCGGCGACGAGGCCCGCCAGGCGTTCGTAGAAGGAAAACGCCCATGATGCCGGCGCGCGGCGCCGCCTGGACTGAGGAGCGAGGGACGAGCGACGAGGGAAGGAGACGCCTGGAGGCGCGTCGGCATCGGGGGCCTCGGGGGGGCTCGGGGGGGTCGTCCCCCCCGGAGGGCAGAGCGGGGGGTCGCCCCCCCGGGCTAACACTCTCCCCGGACGAGATCGTCGCCGAGCTGCGCGACGGGATGACGATCGGGATCGGCGGCTGGGGGTCGCGGCGTAAGCCCATGGCGTTGGTCCGAGCCATCCTGCGCTCGCCGCTGCGCAACCTCACCATCGTGTCCTACGCGGGACCCGACGTCGGGCTGCTGGTCGCGTCCGGCCAGGCCGCGCGCGTCGTCACGGGGTTCGCGTCGCTGGACTCGATCGCGCTCGAGCCGCACTTCCGCCGGGCCCGGCAGGCCGGGACGGTCGAGCTGACCGAGCTCGACGAGGGCATGCTGCACTGGGGTCTGCTGGCTGCCGCGCACCGGCTGCCGTTCCTGCCTATGCGGGCCGGGCTCGGCTCCGGGGTGCTGGAGGTCAACCCGGAGCTGCGCACGATCCGGTCCCCGTACGAGGACGCGGAGGAGCTGGTGGCCATGCCGGCCCTGCGGCTGGACGCCGCGCTGGTCCACGTGAACCGGGCGGACGCCGCGGGCAACGGCCAGTACCTCGGCCCGGACCCGTACTTCGACGACCTGTTCTGCCTGGCCGCCGAGCGGGCCTACGTGTCGTGCGAGCGGATCGTGCCGTCCCTGGACGGGCCGCCGCAGACCCTGCTGCTCAACCGGGCCATGGTCCGTGCGGTCACGGAAACCCCGAACGGCGCGCACTTCACCAGCTGCGTCCCCGACTACGGCCGCGACGAGGCGTTCCAGGCCCGCTACGCGGCGGCCGCGGCCGACCCCGAGGCCTGGGAGAAGTTCCGGGCGGAGTACCTGGACGGCGACGAGGCGAGCTATCAGCGAGCGGTAGCGTGATCAGCGAACCGACGCGGGCCGAGGTCTGCGTGGTGGCCTGCGCCCAAGCGTGGCGGGGCGACGGCGCGATCCTGGCCAGCCCGATGGGGCTGATCCCGTCGCTGGGCGCCCGGCTGGCCCGGCTCACGTTCTCCCCCGAGCTGCTGCTGACCGACGGGGAGGCGTACCTCGTCGACGCCGAGGGCGGCATCGAGGGCTGGCTGCCGTACGCCCAGGTGTTCACCATGCTGGCCGCGGGCCGCAGGCACGTGATGATGGGAGCGGCGCAGATCGACCGGTTCGGGAACCAGAACATCTCCTGCATCGGGGACTGGAAGCGCCCGAAGGCCCAGCTGCTCGGGGTGCGCGGCGCGCCGGGCAACACGGTCAACCACCCGGTCAGCTACTGGATCCCGCGGCACTCGCCCCGGGTGTTCGTCGATCACGTGGACATGGTGTGCGGGGTCGGCTACGACCGGGGCGCGCACGAGCTGCGCCTGGTGGTGACCAACCTGGGCGTGCTGGACTTCGGCACGGCGGAGCGGACGATGCGGCTGCGTTCGGTGCATCCGGGGGTCGAGGTGGGCCAGGTGCTGGCGGCCACCGGCTTCCCGCTGGCCGTCCCGGACCAGGTGCCGGTGACCCGGCGCCCGACCGACGAGGAACTCGGCCTGATCCGGACGCGGCTCGACCCGGACGGGGCGCGGGAGGCGGAATTGCGGTGATCCGCACCCGGCTGACCGAACTCCTGGGCATCCGGCACCCCGTGGTGCAGGCCGCGATGGGCTACGTGTCCGGGCCGCGGCTGGCCGCGGCGACGTCCAACGCCGGGGGCCTCGGGCTGATCGCGTCGGCCACCATGAGCCTGGCCGAGCTGGAGCACGCGATCGCCGAGACGGCCGGCCGGACCGGCGCGCCGTTCGGCGTGAACCTGCGCGCGGACGCACCGGACGCCGCCGAACGGGTCAAGCTGATCATCGCTGGGCACGTTCCGGTCGCGTCGTTTGCCCAGGCCCCCAGGCCGGAGCTGATCGCGGCGCTCAAGGAGGCCGGAGTCACCACCATCGCCTCGGTGGGCGCGCGGCGGCACGCGGAGAAGGTCGCCGGCTGGGGCATCGACGCGGTGATCGCGACCGGATGCGAGGGCGGCGGGCACGTCGGCGCGGTGCCGACCAGCCTGCTGATCCCGCAGGTCACGGCCGCGGTGGACATCCCGGTGATCGCGGCCGGCGGGTTCTTCGACGGCCGCGGCCTGGTCGCGGCGCTGGCCTGGGGCGCGGCCGGCATCGCCATGGGCACCCGGTTCCTGCTGACCAGCGACAGCCCGGTGCCCGATGCGGTCAAGCAGGTTTACCTGGCGGCGGAACTGGACGGCACGGTGGTCACGACCCGGGTCGACGGGGCACCGCTCCGCGTGCTACGGACGATGCTGATCGACCAGCTTGAAGGAGGAGAGGTGCTGATGGCGGCGAACACGCCGGTGCTGTTGCGCGCGGCCATGGTGGACGGGCGGACGGACCTGGGGCTGATGTCGTCGGGACAGGTCGCCGGGCTGATCGATGACCTGCCGTCGTGCGCGGACGTGATCGGGGCGATCATGCGGGAGGCTGAGGCGGGACTGGAGAGGATAGCCACGCTTCGTTCGGTATAAAACTCGTTCGATGATCGTGACGTTGGCCTGGCCGCCACCTTCGCACATGGTCAGGAGGCCGTAGCGGCCGCCGGTGCGGGCCAGGGCGTGGACCAGGGTCGTGAGCAGGCGGGCGCCGGTGGCGCCGAGCGGGTGGCCGAGCGCGATCGCGCCGCCGCAGACGTTAACCCGGGCCAGGTCCGCGCCGGTCTCGCGCTGCCAGGCCAGCACCACCGAGGCGAACGCCTCGTTGATCTCGATCAGGTCGATCTCGGCCAGGGACATCCCGGCCTTGGGCGTAGCGCTCCATCTCGGGGCGGCCGATCCCCCACTTGTCCGCGATCAGATCGGCGGCCCGGAACTGGGAGATCTCCGCGGCGCCGTACCGCTCGCGCCAGCCAACGAGCCGCTGAAGGGGTCTTCCGGGGCCCGCTCATAGCGGAGCCGATCGGGACCAGGCTCATGTTCTGCACGCCGCCCGCGACGACCAGGCCGGCCGTGCCGCTGAGCACGGCCTGGGCGGCGAAGTGCACGGCCTGCTGGGACGAGCCGCACTGCCGGTCCACGGTGACGCCGGGCACCGCCTCGGGCAGGCCCGCCGCCAGCCAGGCGGTGCGGGCGATGTCGCCGGCCTGGGGGCCCACTGCATCTACGCAGCCGAAGATTACGTCGTCGACGGCGCTGGGGTCGACCTGGGTACGGGCCAGCAGGGCCTTGATCACGTGCGCGCCGAGATCGGCCGGGTGCGCGCTGGCCAGACCGCCGCCGCGGCGGGTGACGGGGGTGCGCACGGCGTCGACAATGAAGGCCTCGGGCATCAATCCCTGCCCCTGCTAAGCTGCTAGAACACGTTCTATTTTAGGGGACCTCATGGAGATCGCCTACACCCCGGAGCAGGAACGGCTGCGGCTGGAGCTGCGCGGGTACTTCGGCGAGCTGATGACGCCGGAGGTCCGGGCCGCGCTGGCGGGGGGTGACGACGACCTCGGGGACGGGCAGGCGTACCGTTCGGTGGTCCGGCAGCTCGGCCGGGACGGGTGGCTGGCGCTGGGGTGGCCGGTGGAGTACGGCGGGCGCGGCGGGACCATGTTCGACCAGCTCATCTTCACCGACGAGGCGGCGACGGCGCGGGTGCCGGTGCCGTTCCTGACCATCAATACCGTCGGGCCGACGATCATGCGGTTCGGGTCGCCGGAGCAGAAGGCGTTCTTCCTGCCGCGGATCGCGGCGGGCGAGATCCACTTCTCGATCGGGTACTCCGAGCCGGAGGCCGGTACCGACCTGGCCTCGCTGCGCACCACGGCGGTGCGGGACGGCGAGGAGTACGTGATTGACGGGCAGAAGATGTGGACCAGCCTGATCCAGTACGCCGACTACGTGTGGCTGGCCTGCCGGACCGATCCCGCGGCGGCGTTGCACAAGGGGCTGTCGATCATCATCGTCCCGACCGACGCGCCGGGATTCTCCTGGACGCCGGTGCCGACGGTCGCGGGGGTGACGACTTCGGCCACCTACTATTCGGGCGTCCGGGTGCCGGTGTCGTCCTGGTGGGCGAGGAGAACCGGGGCTGGCCGCTGATCACCAACCAGCTCAACCACGAGCGGGTGGCGCTGACCTCGGCGGCGCCGGTGATCGCGGCGCTGGCCGACGTGCGGGACTGGGCGGCGTCGACCCGGCTGGCTGGACGGGCGGCGGGTCATCGACGCCGAATGGGTGCAGCTCAACCTGGCCCGGGTACACGCCAAGGCGGAATTCTTGAAGCTGCTGAACTGGCGGGTGGCCTCGTCCGGCGGGGCCGGGTCGTCCCGGGCAGGCCGGCTGCGATGCGTCGGCGACGAAGGTGTTCGGCACCGAGTTCGCGGTGGAGGCGTACCGGCTGCTGATGGAGGTGCTCGGGGCTCGTGGTCTGCTGCGTTCGGGGTCGGCCGGGGAGGTGCTGGCCGGGCGGATCGAGCGGGCGCACCGGGCCGCGCTGATCCTGACCTTCGGCGGCGGGACGAACGAGGTGCAGCGGGACATCATCGCGGCGACCGCGCTCGGGCTGCCGCTGTCACGGCGCTGATCGGTCGGAGGGTTTCATGGACTTCACGGTGAGCGAGGCGCAGGAGGAGCTGGCCGGGCTGGCGCGGAAGATCCTGGCCGAGCGGGACGAGCCCTGGGCCGACCTCGCGGCGGCGGGGGTGCTCGCGGCGGGGCTGCCTGCGTCGTTGGATGGGGCCGGGCTGGGGCTGCTGGAGCAGTGCTCGGTGCTGGTGGAGGTGGGGCGTTCGGCGTCGGAGGTGCCGTACCTGGCCTCGATCGTGCTGGGGGCGGGGGCGATGGCCGAGTTCGGGACGGCTGCGCAGCAGGAGCGGTGGGCGCTTCCGGCGGGGCGGGCTCGGTGGTGCTGACCGCGGCGCTGGCGGAGGAGGACGGGGATGATTTTGGCCGGCCGTCTTGTCGTGCGGTGCGGTCGCCGGATGGTTCGTGGGCGCTGTCCGGGGTGAAGACCGCGGTCCCGCTGCCCCGCAGGCCGACCTGTTCCTGGTGCCTCGCTTCGTCGGCGGACGGGGTGCTGGTGTTCCTGGTCTCGCCGTCGGATGCCGGGGTGAGCGTGGAGGCGCAGCAGCTGACGTCCTTTGCGCTGGCGGGGCGGTTGGTGCTCGAAGGTGTCGTGCTGGGTGATGACCGGGTGCTCGGGGGTGCTGACGTCGCGGACTGGCTGGTGGCGCGGGCGACGGTGGGCTGTGCGCTTTGCAGGCCGGGGTGGTGGAGCGGGCGCTGGAGCTGACCGCGGAGCACGCACGGACCCGGGTGCAGTTCGGGCGGCCGATCGGCTCGTTCCAGGCGGTGGCGCAGCGGCTGGCCGACGCGTACATCGACGTAGAGGCGGTCCGGCTGACGATGTGGCAGGCGGCCTGGCTGCTTTCCGTGGCGCCGGCCGGCTGACGTGGAGGTGGCCACGGCCAAGTTCTGGGCCGCGGACGGCGGGCATCGGGTGGCGCACACCGCGGTGCATGTGCACGGCGGGCTGGGCATCGACGTCTCCTACCCGGTGCACCGGTACTTCGTCGCCGCTAAGCATCACGAGTTCATGCTGGGCGGCGCGACCGCTCAGCTTCGCCGGATCGGCGCGGCCCTGGCCCGGTGACCGTGTTCGCCGGTTAGGCCGTCGGCAGGGCGCTGGCGCCGTCGGGCAGCGCTCGCTGAAGCTGCCGGCGGGAGCTGATCTCGAGCTTGGTAAAACCTTTGCTCAGGTGCCATTCGACCGTCCGTGCCGACAGGAACAGCTGGGCGCCGATCTCCCGGTTCGACAGGCCCGACCGGGCCAGCCGGGCGATCTGGGCCTCTTGCGGGGTGAGCTGGTCGTGCGCGGCGGCGGTGCGCTTGCGGACGTGCTCGCCGGTGGCCAAGACCATCAAGCGCGGCGCGCTCTCGCTGCCGGTCCAGCAGCGCCGGCTTCGGCTCAGGTCGCGTACTCATAACCAGTTCCGCCCTCGTTGTCACCCGCGGATCAAGTCGGCGATCCTGGGCAGGTCGCGGGGGTCGCAGTGGACGGAGAACGTGGTCAGGACGGTCTGCTTCCAGCGCTGGATCTCGTCGGCGATCTTGGCCCACGGCCCGATCAGAGCCACGTCTTCGACCAGCTCGGTGGGCACGGCGGCGATGGCGCTCTTCTTGTCGCCGGCCAGGTAGAGGTCCTGGATCTTGCGGGCCTCGGCCTCGTAGCCCATCCGGACGAAGACCTCGTGGTGGAAGTTGACCCCGCGGGCGCCCATGCCGCCGATGTACAGGGCGAGCATGGGCCGGACCTGGTCGGCGGCACGTTCGGTGTCGTCGTCTTCGATGATGGCCATCGGGCCGCCGACCACGTCGAAGGTCTGCGCCGTGTGCCGGGCGCCCGGGCGGGCGAAACCTTCGGCCAGGGCCGCGGCGTAGAAGTCGTTCATCGCGGGCGAGAAGAAGATGACATTCCAGCCGTCGGCGATCTCGGCGGCGAGAGCCACGTTCTTCGGACCCTCGGCGCCGAGGTAGATGGGGATCTCGGTGCGGTACGGATGCAGGATGGAGCGCAGCGGCTTGCCCAGGCCGGTGCTTCCATGTTCGGGGGGCAGCGGAAGCTGGTAGTGCTTGCCGTCGTAGCTGACCGGTTCCCGGCGGGCGATGACCTTCCGGACGATGTCGATGTACTCCCGGGTCCGCTCCAGCGGGCGGGGGTAGGGCTGGCCGTACCAGCCCTCGACCACCTGGGGGTTGCTGGTGCCGATGCCCAGCAGGATCCGGCCCTGGGTCAGGTGGTCCATGGTCATCGCGGTCATGGCCACGGTCACCGGCGGGCGGGCCGACAGCTGGGAGACCGCGGTGCCGAGCTGGATCCGGGTGGTGCGCGAGCCCCACCAGGCCAGCGGGGTCCAGGCGTCGCTGCCGTAGGCCTCCGCGGTCCAGATCTGGTCGATCCTGGCTCGGTCGGCCGCGTCGAACAGCTCCTGGGCTCCGGGCGGCGGGCTGGCGACCAGTAGCCGACCGAGACGGAGATCCTCATCGCACCATCATCGCAGGCCGTTTAGCCGTTCGAGGGCCTCGTCGGTCTCCCGGAGGAGTTCGGCCATCACGTCGGCGACCGGGCGGACCTCGGTGATGCGGCCCACGATCTGACCGGCCGGCATCGGCACCACGTCCGGCTGCCCGGACCGGATGAGGCGCTGATGCGCCTCGCTGACCAGCAGGTTCTGCAGTGGCATGCCGAGCGGCTCGGGCGCGCCGGGCTGTTCCCACGCGTCCGTCCACCGGTTCTTGAGCAGCCGGGCGGGCTTGCCGGTGTAGATCCGGGACCGGACGGTGTCCGAGGACGTGGCCGCGAGCACCGCCTGCGTGACCACCGGGGCGCTCGTGGTCACGGCGTATTCCTCGGTGGCGAGCCAGGCCGAGCCCATCCAGACCCCGGCGGCGCCCAGCGCGAGCGCCGCCGCGACCTGGCGGCCGCAGCCGATCCCGCCCGCGGCGAGCACCGGCACCTGTCCTTCCGGGCCGCCGACCGCGTCCACGACCTCGGGGATGAGGACCATGCTGGCGATCTCGCCGGTGTGCCCGCCCGCCTCGTAGCCCTGGGCCACCACGATGTCCACGCCGCTGGCGACCTGCCTGCGCGCGTGCTCGGCCGTCCCGGCCAGCGCCGCGACCAGCATGCCGCGCTCGTGCGCGCTGGCGATGACGTCCGGCGGCGGCGGCCCGAGCGCGTTAGCGATCAGCCGCGCGGGGTGGGCCAGCGCGACCTCGACGTGCTGGCGCGCGATCGAGTGCAGCCAGCCGAGCACCCCGTCGGCGGCCTGCGCGTCCTCGGGCAGCGGCGGCACCCCGAGCTTGAGCAGGGTTTGCTCGACGAACTCCTTGTGCTGCGGCGGGATGAACTGGGCCAGGTCGCGGGCGGCGCCTTCGGTCGGGACCCGGGCGGGCATGACCACGTCGATGCCGTACGGGCGCCCGCCGGTGTGCTGATCCATCCAGTTGAGGGTGACGTCCAGCTCGGCCGGGTCGTTGAACCGGACCGCGCCGAGCACCCCGAGACCGCCGGCCCGGCTGACCGCGGCGGCGACGTGCTCGGACGGGCTGAACCCGACGACGGGATGCTCGATGCCGAGCAGGTCGCATAGGGGCGTCCGCATGGTCGCGCTCACCTTGCGCTCACCGGGGCGCGGTCGGGGAGTGGGCGCCCGAGGAGCGGTCCAGGCCCGGCGCGTGGCTCGCGGCGTACTCGCGGGCCCAGCCGTAGTCGGCCTTGCCGGACACCGTGCGCCGGATGGCGTCGGCCAGCCAGATGCTACGCGGGACCTTGTAGCCGGCGAGTTGGCGGCGCACATGCTCCTGGAGCACGCCCAGGTCGGCCGCCGCGCCCGGGCGCAGCTGCACCAGCGCCGCCACCCGCTGGCCGAGCAGCTCATCGGGCACGCCGATGACCAGCGCGTCGAATACGTCGGGATGGGACTTCAGCGCGCCCTCCACCTCTTCGGGGAAGACCTTCTCGCCGCCCGTGTTCACGCAGGTGTTGCCGCGGCCGAGCAGCGTCACCGTTCCGTCGTCCTCCACCCGGGCCATGTCCCCCGGCACGGCGTAGCGCTTGCCGTCCACCTCGGCGAACATCGCCGCGGTCCGGGCCGCGTCCTTGTAGTAGCCGAGCGGGACGTGCCCCCCTCGGGCCAGCCAGCCGACCTGGCCGGGACCAGCGGGTTCGCCGTCGTCGCCGAGCACGATCACGTCCGGGCCGGCCATGACCGTCGGGCCGCCGAGGTGCGGCTCGCCGGCGGTGACGAAGGAGATCCCGGCGAAGCCGGTCTCGGTGGAGCCGATCGCCTCGGTGATGACGACGTCGGGCAGCGCCTTGGCGCAGGCGTCCTTGACCGCCGGGGAGAACAGCGCCGCGCTGGAGGAGAGCGCGACCAGCGAGGAGGCGTCGTATCCGTCGGCCAGGTAGGCCTCGATCAGCGGCCTGGCCATCGCGTCGCCGATGATGACCAGCACGTTGACCTGGTGCCGCTGCACGGCGCGCCAGATCTCGCGGGCGTCGAAGGCGGGCAGCAGCACGATCGTCTCCCCGGCGAACAGGCCCGCCAGCGCGGCCACCTGCGCGTTGCCGTGGATGAGCGGCGCCGCGCAGAGCTTGACGAACTCGCCGGCCTCCAGGCCCTTACGGGACTGCGCCCACTCATCGGGCAGCGGTTCGCCGGTGATGAAGTCGATGCCGCCGCCCAGCGTGCGCCAGATGTCCTCGTGGCGCCACATCACGCCCTTCGGGTAACCGGTCGTGCCGCCGGTGTAGATGATGTACACGTCGTCGTCGCTGCGGGCCGGGAAGTCGCGGGCCGGCGAGGCCGCCGCGAGCGCGGCGTCGTAGTCGGTGGCGCTTGGGTGTGGCGTGGCCTGCGGGACTGGAGGGCTCGCTGCCGTCGTCGATCTCGACCAGGCCGCGCAGCCCGGGCGCGGCCTGCGCCGCCGCGGCGACGAGCGGTCCGAGCCTGCGGTCGTACACCAGCGCGGTCAGGTCCGAGTCCGCGAACATGTAGTGCAGCTCGTTCTCGACGTAGCGGTAGTTGATGTTGACGGCCGAGGCGCGGAGCTTGCACGCGGCGATCAGCGTCTCCAGCGCCTCGATCGAGTTGCGGGCGTACAGCCCGACGTGGTCCCCCGGCCCGACCCCGAGCCCGGCCAGGTGATGGGCCAGCCGGTTGGTCCGCTCCTCGAGCTCGGCGTAGGTGACCTGCCGGTCGCCGCAGGCCACCGCCGTCCGGTCGCCGAAGGCGTCGGCCGCGTGCTCGAAGAAGTCGGCGAAGTTCAAGGCCATGGGAACGAAATTAGAACGTGTTACTGTTCTGGGCAAGCCTTCCGGATACCTGAAGTAGGGGGACTGGCCGTGACCACGACCGGTTTGGACGGTACCGGTGACGTACCCGGTAAGGGGCAACCGCACGCGCTGATCGAGCGCCGGGGGCACGTGCTGATCGTCACGATGAACCGGCCGGAGGCGCGCAACGCGCTGAGCGCGCCGATGATGGCGCTGATGCGCCAGGCCTGGGACATGACCGACGGCGACCCCGGCATCCGGGTCTGCGTGCTGACCGGGGCGGGCGGGGCGTTCTGTGCCGGCGCGGACCTCAAGGCGATGACCAGTGACCATCCAGGTTCGCGGATGGGCGAGCTGGACCTGTCGGTGATCGAACCGCTGCTCAAGGGGCGCCGGCTGACCAAGCCGCTGATCGCCGCGGTGGAGGGCCCGGCGATCGCGGGCGGCACCGAGATCCTGCAGGCGTGCGACATCCGGGTGGCCGGGCAGAGCGCCCGGTTCGGCATCTCGGAGGCACGGTGGGGGCTGTTCCCGCTGGGGGGTTCGGCCGTCCGGCTGCCCCGGCAGATCCCGTATACGGTGGCCGCGGACCTGCTGCTCACCGGGCGGCACATCACCGCGGCCGAGGCGCTGTCGATCGGGCTCATCGGGCACGTGGTACCGGACGGCCAGGCGCTGGGCAAGGCGCTGGAGATCGCGGACGCGATCGCGGCCAACGGGCCGGTCGCGGTGCGCGCCATCCTGCGGGTCATCCGGGAGACCGAGGGGCTGCCGGAGAACGAGGCGTTCGCGCTGGAAGCACGCCTGGGCATGGCGGTGTTCGGCAGCGAGGACGCCAAGGAGGGCCCGCGCGCGTTTGCGGAGAAGCGGCGGCCGGAGTTCCGCGACCGCTAACCGGCGGGCTGGTCCTTGACGGCGACCCCGCACAGGTGCCACGCGGCCCCGGTGTCATCCTCGGGCGGCTCGGGGACGATCAGCCGGAGCACAGGCTTGTCGTCGTCATCGTCCTCGCCGCGCCTGCGGAGTGGATTGTCCAGGTCCGGCCGCCACTGCGCGGGGCGCACCAGGCCAGGCTCGACCAGCGTGAACCCGTCGAAGAACCGTGCGATGTCGGCACGGCTACGCGAGATGAGCGGGGTATTCCAGTGCAGGTCCTGGGACATGCGGAACAGCCCCTCGGCCGCCTTCGGATGGGCCTCGTCGGTCATGTGACTCAGGGCCAGGTAGCTGCCCGGCACCACCGCGTCCCGGAACTGCCGGACGACCCCCCACGGGTCTTCCTTGTCCCACAGGCAGTGCAGCACGCACATGAACATGATCCCGACCGGCTGGCCGAAGTCGAACAGGTCGCGGACCTGCGGGTCGCCGAGCACCTGCTCCGGTTCGCGCAGGTCCGCCCGGAGCGTGACGACGTTGGGGCCGGCCATCAGCGCGGCGGCATGGGACGACACCAGCGGATCGACGTCCGCGTAGACGATGCGCGCCTCGGGCGCCACCCGGTGGGCGACCTGGTGGGTGTTGGCCATGTTCGGCAGGCCCGAGCCGAGGTCGAGGAACTGGCGGACGCCCTGCCCGAGCATGTAGTCGACCATCCGCTGCAGCAGATGGCGGCTCTCCACGGCCGTGTCGGCGCCGGCCGGGACACCCAGCCCCCGGACCATCGCGTTGGCCGCGTCGGACGCCTGCCGGTCGACCGCGAAGTTGTCCTTGCCGCCGAGCTGGTAGTTCCAGATACGGGCCGTATTGGGAAAGCGGACGCCGATCGGGTCGTCGGGGTTCATGGCGGAAGCCTAGATGGCGCGGTCGCGGCCGGCCAAACGGGGTCGCGGAGGCGGCGCTTGTAGAGCTTGCCGTTGGGGTCAGCGAGACCGGGCCGTGTCGCCAGGCCAGGCGGCGAGACTACGCTCGGGATAGGCGACGGCCGACCGCAGCCTGAAGGGAACCAGCGATGGCGCAGGAGACAGAGTTCGCGATCGGGACAAGAGCCAGCTGCTCGGACGGTGATTGCGGCGTGCTGCGCCGCATCGTCATCCATCCGGACGCTCACACGGTGACACACCTGGTCATCGAGCCAAGGCACGAATCACAGCCCGGCCGGCTCGTCCCCGTGGACCTGGTCGACGCCGCGGACGGCGAGATCAAGGTCAACCTGAGCAAGAAGCAGGTGGAGGATCTGCCGCCAGCCGGCTGAGGGTCCGCCTCAGATGGCCCGGTCGTGGGCGGCCCAGTAGGGGTCGCGGAGGCGGCGCTTGTAGAGCTTGCCGTTGGGGTCGCGGGGGAGTTCGGCGACGTAGTTGATGGTCCGCGGCAGCTTGAACCGGGCCACCCGCTCGCCCAGGCAGGCCAGTAGCTCGGCGGTCAGTTCCGGGCCGGGCTCGGTCCCGGCGGCCGGCTGAACCACGGCCTTGATCTCCTCGCCCCAGTCGTCGTGCGGGATCCCGAATACGGCGACGTCAGCGACGGCTGGGTGGCTAGATAGCGCGTTCTCGATCTCGGCCGGGTAGATGTTCACCCCGCCGGAGATGATCATGTCGCTCTTGCGGTCGCAGAGGTACAGGTAGCCGTCGGCGTCGAGGTAGCCGATGTCCCCGACGGTGAACATGCCCCTGGCCCGCGAGGCCTTAGTCTTCTCCTGGTCCTGGTGGTAGTCGAAGGTCGAGGTGCCCATCCGCATGTAGACGAGCCCGGGCTGGCCGGGCGGGACGTCGCGGCCCTCATCGTCGAGCACCCGCACCTCGGTGCCGAGCCAAGCCCGGCCCACCGACCCCGGCCGGGCGAGCCACTCCTCGGCGGTGATGGCGGTGCCGCCGCCCTCGCTGGCCGCGTAGTACTCGGTCACCACCGGACCCCACCAGTCGATCATCTGGCGCTTGACGTCCGGCGGGCAGGGCGCGGCGCTGTGGATCACGCACCGCAGCGAGGACACGTCGTACCGGTCGCGCGCCGGCTGCGGCAGCGCCAGCAGCCGGCGGAACTGGGTGGGCACCATGTGCGTGTGGGTGACCCGGTGCCGCTCGACGAGGCCGAGCAGGTCCTCCGGCTCGAAGTGGTCCATCAGCACGACAGGGTGGCCGAGCTGGAGGGAGATCGTGGCGAAGTTCAGCACCGCGGTGTGGTACAGCGGCGAGCAGCACAGGTGCACGTGATCGTCGAGCGGCGCGAGCCCGAACAGCCCGAAGAACCAGCCGGCCGTGGGCGGCACCTTGTCCGGGTCCTCGCCGGTCAGCGGGCGGCGTACGCCCTTGGGCCGGCCCGACGTGCCCGAGGTGTACATCATGGGGGCGCCCGCCGTGCGCGGTTCGGGGCGCCCGGCGCCGTCCGCGCCGAGCACGGCCAGCGGCGCGAACCCCGGCACCCCACCCGCGGCGAACCTGGCCCCGGGATCGATCCCGGCCGCGTCCGCGGCCTCCGCTGCGGCGCCCGCGAACCGCTCGTGGGCCACGAAGGCCCGGGCGCCGCTGTCGGCCAGGATGTAGGCCACCTCGGCGCCGGTCAGGTGCCAGTTCACCGGCACCACGTACAGCCCGGTCTGCGCCGCCGCGAAGAACAGCGCGAGCGCGTCGGTGCCGTTGGGCAGCAGCCCGGCCACGGTGTCCCCCGGCCCGAGCCCGAGGGCCTGCAGGCCGCGTCCGTACTGGTCGGAGCGCGTGGCTAGTTCCGCGTAGCTGACGGTCTGGCCGTTCGGTTCAAAAATGGCGGTGCGGCCGGGCGCGGCCTCAGCGGTGGCCCACAGGCCCAAGACAGTCACGGGCCCCAATCTAGAACACGTTCTACTGTGCGACAAGGCGACCGGGCCGGGCCCTGACCGGCAACTAGAACACGTTCTATAATCGGCGGGTGGATCATCCGCTGCAGGCCCCGCTGGAGATCGAGTTCGACTACACGCGCTCGCTCGGGCCGGTGCTGAGCCAGTTCATGACCGCCCTGGCCGAGCGGCGCATCCTCGCCGCCCGCGGCGCGGACGGCCGGGTGCACGCGCCGCCGTTCGAGTACGACCCGGTGAGCTTCGAGCCGCCGGGCGAGCTGACCGAGGTCAGCCCGGAGGGCACCGTGGTCAGCTGGTCCTGGATGCCTGAGCCGCTGGAGGGCCAGCCGCTGGCCGGGCCGTTCGCCTGGGCGCTGATCCAGCTGGACGGCGCGGATACCGCGATGCTGCACGCGGTGGACGCGGGGTCGGCCGCCGCGATGCGGACCGGCCTGCGGGTGCGGGCTCGGTGGGCCGCGAGCCGCGTCGGCAGTATCCGGGACATCGCCTGCTTCGAGCCGTACGAGGGGCCCGCGCCGACGGCCGGCCGGGATGACACGGCGGGCACGGTGACCGGGACGATCACGCCGGTCCGGCTGAGCTACCTGCACACCGCCTCGCCCGGGGAGAGCGCCTACCTGCGCGGGCTGGCCGACCGCCGGCTGCTCGGGCAGCGGTGCGGCGTGTGCGGGCAGGTGTACGTGCCGCCCCGGGGCACGTGCCCGGCCGACGGCGTGCCCACCCGCGAGGAGGTGGAACTGCCCGACACGGGCACGGTGACCACGTTCTGCATCGTGAACGTGGGCTACCCGGGGCAGCGCGTGGCGCCGCCTTACGTGGCGGCGGCCGTGCTGCTGGACGGGGCGGACATCGCGTTCCAGCACCTCGTCCTCGGCTGTGAGCCCGGCGAGGTGCGGATGGGTATGCGGGTCCGGGCGGTGTGGAACGACCCGGGGATCAGCCACTTCGCGCCGACCGGGGAGCCGGACGCGGCCTACGAGACCTACGCGAGGTGCCTATGACATCGCCGGTCGCGGTGGTCGGGTTCGCGCAGTCGCCGTGCCGGGTGCGCCCGGACGTCACCACCGGCGGGGTGGAGATGCTCGTGCCGATCTTCGCCGAGGTATTCGGGGCCACCGGGCTGACCAAGGCCGACATCGGGTTCTGGTGCTCGGGATCCTCGGACTACCTGGCCGGGCGGGCGTTCTCGTTCGTGCAGGCGGTCGACGCCATCGGCGCGGTGCCGCCGACGATGGAATCGCACGTGGAGATGGACGCCGCGTGGGCGCTGTACGAGGCCTGGGTGAAGATCCTCACCGGGGAGGCCGAGATCGCGCTGGCCTACGGGTTCGGCAAGTCGTCCGGGGCGCAGCTGCGGCGGGTGCTGGCCCTGCAGCTCGACCCGTACCTAGTGGCGCCGCTGTGGCCGGACTCGGTGTCGATCGCGGCACTGCAGGCCCGGCTGGGGCTGGACGCCGGGCGGTGGACCGAGAAGGACATGGCGGCGGTGGCCGCGCGCAGCCGGGCCGCAGCGCGGTCCAACCCGTACGCGCAGGTGTCCGGGGACGTCACCGTCTCCGAGTTGCTCGCGCGGCCCTACGTGGCCGAACCGCTGCGCGCCCACGACTGCGCCCCGGTCGGCGACGGGGCCGCGGTGGTGATCATCGCGGCCGCGAGCCGGGCCCGGGAGCTGTGCGCGCGGCCGGCCTGGATCACCGGGTTCGAGCACCGGATCGACTCGGGCGCGCTGGGCACGCGGGATCTGCTGGCCGTGCCGTCCGCGACCGCCGCGGGGTTGGCCTGTGCGGTAGGGGAGGTCGACGTGGCCGAACTGCATGCGCCGTTCACCCATCAGGAGCTTCTGCTCCGCGAGTCGCTGGGGCTGGGCGACGGCGTGGACGTCAACCCCTCCGGCGGCGCGCTGTGCGGCAACCCGATGTTCGCCGCCGGGCTGGCCCGGATCGGGATGGCGGCGCAGGCGATCATGTCCGGCCGGTCGGGACGGGCGCTCGGGCACGCGACCAGCGGCCCCGTGCTCCAGCAGAACCTCGTGTGCGTCATGGAGTCCCGATGAAGGCTGCTGTTCTGGGGGTGGGGCAGACCCGGCACCGGTCCAAGCGGACCGACGTGTCGATCGCCGGGCTGTGCCGGGAGGCGGCGGACCGCGCGGTGCAGGACGCGGGCCTCTCGCTCACCGACATCGACGCGGTCGTGGTCGGGAAGGCGCCCGATCTGTTCGAGGGCGTGATGATGCCGGAGCTGTACCTCGCGGACGCGCTCGGCGCAACCGGCAAGCCGCTGCTGCGGGTGCACACGGCGGGCTCGGTGGGTGGCGCGACCGGCAACGTGGCGGCCAGCCTGGTCCAGGCGGGCCTGCACCGCCGGGTGCTGGCCGTGGCGTGGGAGAAGCAGTCGGAGTCCAACGCCATGTGGGCGCTGTCGATCGCGCCGCCGTTCAGCATCCCGGTGGTGGCCGGCGCGGGCGGGTACTTCGCGCCGCACATCCGGGCCTACATCCGCCGCAGCGGTGCGCCGGCGCACATCGGCGCGCTGGTCGCGGTCAAGGACCGGCGCAACGGCGCCCTCAACCCGTACGCCCACCTGCAGCAGGCCGACATCACGCTGGAGTCGGTGCAGGCCTCGCCCATGCTGTGGGACCCGGTCCGGTACGACGAGACCTGCCCGTCCTCGGACGGCGCGTGCGCGGTGGTCATCGGCGACGAGGGCATCGCGCGTGCCAGTAGCGGCCCCGTGGCCTGGATCCGGGCCACCGCGATGCGCAGCGAGCCGACCATGTTCGCGGGCAAGGACCACGTTGACCCGGCCGCGGGCCGGGAGGCCGCCGCGGCGCTGTGGCGGCAGGCCGGGATCACCAATCCACTGGACGAGATCGACGTGGCCGAGATCTACGTGCCGTTCTCCTGGTACGAGCCCATGTGGCTGGAGAACCTCGGCTTCGCCGCGGCCGGGGAAGGGTGGCGGCTGACCGAGGCGGGCGAGACCGCCCTCGGAGGCCGGCTGCCGGTCAACCCGTCCGGCGGCGTGCTCAGCTCCAACCCGATCGGCGCGTCCGGGCTGCTCCGGTTCGCGGAGGCGGCGCTGCAGGTGATGGGCAAGGCCGGCGCCCACCAGGTGCCCGGGGCCCGCACCGCCCTGGGCCACGCCTACGGCGGCGGCTCGCAGTTCTTCTCCATGTGGGTGGTGGCCAGCACGCCGTCCTGAGGACCGCCGGGATAGGTAAACAAGCCGGTGAGCCAGCGGGCCGAAGAAGAGCGGATCTCAGCCGCGGTAGCTGACCGGGAGGCGCTTGATGCCGTTGATCCAGCCCGAGCGCAGCCGGACCGGCTCGCCGGCCTTGGCGATGCCCGGCATGGCGTCGGCGATCGCGTTGAAGATCAGCTCGATCTCCAGCTTGGCCAGGTTGGCGCCCAGGCAGTAGTGCGTACCGTAGCCGCCGTAGCCGAGGTGGGGGTTCGGGTCGCGACCGATGTCGAACCGCTCGGGCTGGTCGAAGACCTCCTCGTCGAAGTTGGCCGACCGGTAGAACAGGCCGACGCGCTGGCCTGCCTTGATCTCCTGGCCGCCGAGGGTCGTGTCCTGGGTCGCGGTGCGCTGGAACACCGTGATCGGGGTGGCCCAGCGGACGATCTCGTCCGCGGCGGTGTCCGGGCGCGAGGCCTTGAACAGCTCCCACTGCTCGGGGTGGTCGAGGAAGGCGAGCATGCCGTGCGCGATGGCGTTGCGGGTGGTCTCGTTGCCCGCCACGGCCAGCATCAGCACGAAGAAGCCGAACTCGTCGTCGGACAGGTGGTGCCCGTCGATCTCGGCGCTGATCAGCTTCGTGACGATGTCGTCGCGGGGGCAGGCCCGGCGCTCCTCGGCCATGGCCAGGCTGTAGCCGAGGATCTCGGTGGCCGCGACCATCCCGTCGTCCTCTTCATCCAGGGTCCGCTCGTCATAGCCGATCATCCGGTTCGACCAGGAGAAGATCTTGCCCCGGTCCTCCTGCGGGACGCCGAGCAGCTCGCTGATCGCCTGCAGCGGCAGCTCCATCGCGATGTCGGGGACGAAGTCTCCGGTACCGGTTTCGAGCGCCGCGGCCACGATGCGCTCGGCGCGTTCGGTGAGGGCCTGGCGCAGGTTTCCGATGGCCCGGGGGGTGAAGCCGCGCGAGACGATGCCGCGCAGCTTGGTGTGGTCGGGCGGGTCCATGTTGAGCAGGATGATCCGCTGCATCTCGATGGCCCCGCGGTCGATACCCTCCTGCAGGCGGATCAGCGCGGTGTTCTCCCAGGACGAGTAGACGTCCGGGGTCTTCGAGACGGCCAGGATGTCGGCATGCCGGGTGACGGCCCAGTAGCCGTCGTCGTCGAACCCGGCGGAGCCGCGGCGCTGCGTGACCCACCAGACCGGTGCCGCACGGCGCAGCTCGGCGAGCTCCTCAGCTGGCACCCGGGTGGTGTAGATGTCGGGGTCGGTGAAGTCAAAGCCAGGCGGGATGTCCGGTGCGGCCACGGTTGCCTCCCTTGGCTGAGGGTGAAACGTGTTCTAGTTTTGATTAGACCACAAGGACGCAGGGGTGAACCATGGCCAGTGCGGTGATCGTCGAAGCGGTCCGGACCCCGGTCGGCAAGCGCGGCGGTGCGCTGGCCGGAGTGCACCCGGCCGAGCTCCTGGGCGGCCTCCAGGCCGCCCTGCTCGACCGCACGGGCCTGCCCCCGACCGAAGTAGAACAGGTAGCAGGCGGCTGCGTGACGCAGGCGGGCGAGCAGTCCAACAACATCACCCGGACCGCATGGCTGCACGCCGGGCTGCCGCAGCAGGCCGGCTGCCTGACCCTCGACGCCCAGTGCGGCTCCGCGCAGCAGGCCGCCCACCTGATCGCCGGCCTCATCGCGGCGGACGCGATCGGCGTCGGGATCGCCTGCGGGGTGGAAGCGATGAGCCGGATACCGCTGCGGGCCGCGGTCGGCACGGACATCGGCTCGCCCCGGCCCGCCGGGTGGGACATCGACCTGCCGAACCAGTACGTCGGCGCCGAGCGGATCGCGGTCCGGCGCGGCCTGACCCGCGAGGAGACCGACGCGTTCGGCCTGCGGTCCCAGACGCTGGCCCGGACGGCGTGGGCAGAGGGACGCTTCGACCGGGAGGTGGCGGCGGTCAAGGCGCCCGTCCTCGGGGCCGACCGCCAGCCGACCGGCGAGACGCGGGTGGTCGACCGGGACGAGGGCCTGCGCGAGACGAGCCTGGCCGCGCTGGCGCGGCTCAAGCCGGTGATCGAGGGCGGCCTGCACACGGCCGGCACGTCCTCGCAGATCTCGGACGGCGCGGCCGCGGTGCTGCTGGCCTCCTCGGGCCGGGCCCGGTCGCTCGGCCTGCGGCCGCGGGCGCGCATCCTGGCGCAGTGCTTGATCGGCGCCGAGACGTACTACCACCTGGACGGGCCGGTCCAGGCCACCGAGCGGGTGCTGGCCCGCAGCGGCATGAGGATCGGCGACATCGACCTGTTCGAGGTCAACGAGGCGTTCGCGTCCGTGGTGCTGTCCTGGCTGAGCGCGCACCGGCCGGACCCGGACCGGGTCAACGTCAACGGCGGCGCGATCGCCATCGGGCACCCGGTGGGCAGCACCGGCGCCCGGCTGCTGACCACCGCGCTGCACGAACTCGAGCGGCGCGACGCCACGACGGCGCTGATCACCATGTGCGCAGGCGGGGCCATGGCCACCGCCACCATCATCGAGCGCCTGTAGCGTCCGGCTCAGGGGTGCTGGGCGCTGACCGAGACTACCTCGCCGGTCATGTAGGCGGCGTAGTCGCTGGCCAGGAAGACCATGACGTTGGCCACCTCCCAGGGTTCGGCGGCGCGGCCGAAGGCCTCGCGTTTGACCAGGTTGGCGACTACGTCCTCGCGGGTGACCTTGGCCAGGAAGGGGTGGAGGGCCAGGCTCGGGGCTACGGCGTTGACCCGGATGCCGTGGCGGGCGACGTCGAGGGCGGCGCAGCGGGTGAAGGCCATCACGCCGGCCTTGGCCGCCGCGTAGTGCGCCTGGCCGGGCTGGGCCCGCCAGCCGAGGACGGAGGCGTTGTTGACCACCGCACCGCCGTGGCCCTGGGCGACCATCTGGCGCAGCGCGGCCCGGGTGCAGCGGAACGTGCCGGTGAGCGTGACGTCGAGGACCCGCAGCCACTGCTCGTCGGTCATGTCGAGCACGGAGGCGGTTCCGCCCAGGCCGGCGTTGTTGATCAGCACGTCAAGGCGGCCGAAGTGGCTGGCCGTGGCCTCGATCAGCGCGGCGGCCTGGGTTTCCTGGGTGACGTCGCAGGGCTGGGACCAGACCCGGTTGCCGTGGGCGGCGGCCAGTTCCTCGCGGGTGGCGGCCAGGCGCTTCTGGTGCTGGTCGCTGATCACCACTTGGGCGCCTTCCTCCAGGCAGCGGCGGGCGGCGGCACCGCCGATGCCGGTGCCGGCCGCCGCGGTGATGACGACGACCTTGCCCTCGAGCAGGTGGTGGCCGTTCATGTGCGGGGCAGGCCGAGGGCGCGGGTGGCGATGATGTTGCGCTGGATCTCGTCCGACCCGCCGTAGATCGTCTCGGCCCGGCTGAACAGGTACAGGCGCTGCCACTTGTCCAGGTCGTCCTCGACCAGGGCGGAGGGGGCGCCGAGGACTTCCATGGCCAGCTCGCCGAGGGCCTGGTGCCAGCGGGACCAGAGGATCTTGAGGACGGAGGCTTCGGTTGGGTCGTCTCCGCCCAGGGTGTCCAGGGCGTAGGCGCGGACGACCTCCAGGCCGATCCAGGCCCGGGCCAGCTTGTCGCGCAGCAGCGGATCGGTGCCCGCCGACGTGTTCCGGGCCACCGCCAGCAGGTCCTCGAGCTCGCGCCGGAAGCCGACCTGCAGGCCGAGCATGGCCACGCCGCGTTCCAGGGCCAGGGTGGCCTTGGCCACCCGCCAGCCGTCACCGGGCGCGCCGACCACATGGGCCGCGTCGGTGCGCGCGCCGTCGAAGAACACCTCGTTGAACTCCGAGGTGCCGGTGAGCTGACGGATCGGGCGGACCGTGACCCCCGGCTGGCACATCGGCACGAGCAGGTAGGACAGGCCTTGGCTGCGCGTCGAGCCGGGCTCGGTCCGGGCCAGCACGAAGCACCAGTCGGCCACGTGGGCCAGCGAGGTCCACACCTTCTGGCCGGTGATCATCCACTGCCCACCCACCTCCCCTGCCCCCTTCACCAGGACGGCGCGGGTGGCTACGTTGGCCAGGTCGGAGCCGGCGCCGGGTTCGGAGTAGCCCTGGCACCACAGTTCGGTGACGTTCCTGATCGGCGGCAGGAAGCGCTGCTTCTGCTCGGGGGTGCCGAAGGCGATCAGGGTGGGGCCGACCAGTTCCTCGCCCACGATGGTGACCCGGGCGGGGGCGTCGGCCCGGGCGTACTCCTCGTGGAAGACGACCTGCTGAGCCAGGCTGGCGCCGCGGCCGCCAAACTCGGCGGGCCAGCCCAGGCAGGTCCAGCCCGCGGCGGCCAGGTGCCGGTTCCAGGCCAGCCGCTCCTCGTAGCGTTCGTGCTCGCGGCCCGGGCCGCCCGCGCCGCGCAGGCCGGCGAAGGGCCCGGCCAGGTTGGCGTTGAGCCAGGCGCGTACCTCGGCGCGGAACTCCTCGTCCTGCGGCGTGAACCGCACCCGGGCCTCCCGTGGGGTCTAGCCGGCGGTGCCACTGGTGCGTAGGGTAAACCTACCAAGCACTTGCTTGCTAGGAGAGTCGCCGGTGCAGCTGACCATCCCGGGTGCCGTGGCGCGGGCGGCACGGGAGTTCGGCGACACGGAGGCGCTGGCTGACCCGCGGCCCGGTGGCGCCCGGCTCACCTACCGTGAGCTGGGCGAGCGGGTGACGGCGGTAGCGGCCGCGCTGATCGACGGGGGCCTGGCGCCCGGGGACCGGGTGGCGGTATGGGCGCCCAATACCGGTCAGTGGGTGCTGGCGGCGCTGGGGACGCTCAGCGCGGGCGGGGTCCTGGTGCCGGTCAGCACGCGGTTCAGCGGGCCGGAGGCGCTGGATGTGATCGGGCGCAGCGGGGCACGGGTGCTGTTCGTGGCCGAGGACTTCCTGGGCGTGGACCGGCTGGGGGCGCTGCGGGCTGCGGCTTCGGGCGGCGGGCTGGCCGGGCTCAGCCTAGTGGTGCGGATGCCCGGTGAGTGGGAGGCGTTCGAGCGGCGCGGAGCGTCGGTGCCGTCGGCCGTGGTGGGTGAGCGGGCCGCGGCGGTGCGGCCGGGCGACGTCAGCGACATCATGTTCACCTCGGGCACGACCGGGCGGAGCAAGGGCGCGATGACCTCGCACGAGCGGACCCTGGGCGTGGCCCGGGCCTGGGCCGAGTGCACGGGCCTGTCCGCGCGCGACCGGTACCTGGTGGTGAACCCGTTCTTCCATACGTTCGGCTACAAGGCGGGCATCCTGGCCTGCCTGGTCAGCGGGGCGGCGCTGGTACCGCAGGCGGTCTTCGACGCGGAAGCGGCGATGGGACTGATCGAGGCCGAGCGGATCACTGTGCTGCCCGGGGCGCCGACCATCTACGTTTCGATCCTGGATCATCCCTTGCGCTGCGCGTTCGACCTGTCCAGCCTGCGGCTGGCGGTCACCGGGGCGGCCGACGTGCCGGTCGCCCTGGTCGAGCGGATGCGGCGCGAGCTGAGCTTTGAGGTCGTGCTGACCGGCTACGGGCTGACCGAGGCCGTGGTGGCGACGATGTGCCGTCCGGGAGATGCGGCGGAGACCGTGTTGCATACGTCGGGGCGGGCGGCGGCCGGGTTCGAGGTGCGGATCGGGGGTGACGGGGAGATCCTGCTGCGCGGGCCGAACGTGATGCTCGGCTACCTGGACGACCCGGCGGCGACCGCTGTGGCGATCGACGGTGACGGATGGCTGCACACCGGCGATGCCGGGCGGCTGGACGCGGCCGGGAACCTGGCCATCACCGGCCGGATCAAGGACATGTACATCTGCGGCGGGTTCAACGTATACCCGGCCGAGGTGGAGCAGGTGCTGGCCCGGCTGGGCGGGGTGGCGGAGTCGGCCGTCATCGGCGTGCCCGATCCGCGGCTGGGGGAGGTGGGCCAGGCGTTCCTGGTCACCCGGCCCGGGCACGCGCTGGCCGAGGCGGACGTGCTGGCCTTCTGCCGGGAGCGGCTGGCCAACTACAAGGTGCCCCGGCGGGTGGTTTTCTGCCCTGCCCTGCCCCGCAACGCGTCGGGCAAGGTGCTCAAGCGCGTGTTGAAGGAGGAGAGTTGATGGCGGACGAGGTGCTGTACGACGTGCGCGACCGCGTTGCGCTGATCACCTTGAACCGGCCGGAATACGCCAACGCGCAGAACTCGGCGATGACGTACGCGCTGGACGCGGCGTTCGGCCGGGCGGTGAACGACGACCAGGTTGCGGTGCTCGTGCTGGCCGGGGCGGGCCGGCACTTCTGCGGCGGGCACGACATCGGCACGCCGGAACGGGACGCGGACCAATCCTTCGACCGGCAGGCGGTGCTGTGGTGGGACCACGTGGGCAAGGCCGGCGCGGACGCCCGGTACGCCCGCGAGATGGAGGTCTACCTGGGCATGTGCCGGCGCTGGCGGGAGATCCCCAAGCTGGCCATCGCGATGGTGCACGGCGCCTGCATCGCGGGCGGCCTGATGCTGGCCTGGGTATGCGACCTGATCGTGGCGGCCGAGGACGCGTTCTTCGCCGACCCGGTGGTGCGGATGGGGATCCCGGGCGTGGAGTACTTCGCGCACCCGTGGGTCCTAGGGCCGCGGCTGGCCAAGGAGGTGCTGTTCACCGGCGGGCGATTCAGCGCCGAACGGGCCTATCAGGCGGGCATGGTCAACCGGGTGGTACCGCGCGCCTCCCTGGAGTCCGCGGTCTTCGAGCTGGCCGGACAGATCGCCGAGATGCCGCCGTTCGGCCTGGCGCTGGCCAAGCGGGCGGTCAACCAGTGCGAGGACCTGATGGGGATGCGGCCGGGCATGGACGCGGTATTCGGCCTGCATCACGTGGCGCACGCGCACAACGCGGAGGTGTCGGGGCACTCGCTGGCCGGGCTGGACGCCCGGGGCATGCGCGAGGCTGCTGAGCCGTGACCGCGGATGGCGTGGTGGGTAGGGGTAGCTCTGATGCCACGTTCCGTTTGGTAGATCCAACCCGATCGGCCGAGCACCGGGCCCGGGTCCTGCGGGAGCTTTGATGGGCCTCACCGCCGAGCAGCAGCATCTCCGCGACGCGGTGCGCGGGCTGCTGGGCTCGGCCCGCGAGCCGCCCTGGCCGCGGCTGTGCCGCGAGGTTGGCGTGGCCGGCCTGGCCATTCCCGTCCGCTACGGCGGCGCGGGCGCCGGGCCGAGGGAGACCGGAGTCGTCATGGAGGAGCTCGGCCGGGACCTGACCTCCTCCCCCATGCTCGGCTCGGCGGTCCTGGCCGCGCAGGCCCTGCTGGCCACCGGAGACGAGGAGGCCTGCGGCCGGCTGCTGCCCGCGATCGCCGACGGGTCGACGACGGCGGCCCTGGCCTGGACCACCCGGGCCGGGCGCTGGGACAGCGGTGAGGTGGGCTGCGTGTGCCGGCCGGTCGGCGGTGGCTGGGAGCTGGACGGCGAGGCGCACTACGTGCTGGACGGCGAGGGCGCCGACGTGCTGCTGGTCGCCGCCCGGGACGCGGCGGGCGTGGACCTGTTCGAGATGGATCCTGTCCAGGACGGCGTGAACCGCGCGGCCGCGGTGGCGATGGACGTCACCCGGCGGCTGGCCGTCGTGCGGCTGGCCGGGGCGCGCGGGCGCCGGATCGGCGATGACGCGACTCTGGCGCTGAGCCGGGCGCGGGACCTGGCCTGCCTCGCGCTGTCCGCCGAGCAGGCGGGCGCGGCCCGGCGGGCCCTGGACCTGACCGTCAGCTACACGATGACCAGGGTGCAATTCGGCCGGGTCATCGGGAGCTTCCAGGCGCTGCAGCACCGGCTGGCCGACCTGCATGTCCTGGTCGAGTCGGCGCGGTCGCTGGCGCGGGCCTGCGCCGCCGCCGCCGGGGATGCGTCCGGGCTGGGGCTGCGCGCCGCCGCGGCCAAGGTCTACTGCTCCGAGGTGCTGATGCGGACGGCGGCCGAGATGATCCAGATGCACGGCGCCATCGGCATCACCTGGGAGCATCAGGCGCATCGCTACCTCAAGCGGGCGCACGGCGGGCTGCACCTGTTCGGCCCTCCCGCGCAGCACGCCGCGGCCATCGCGGCCGCCATCATCGACCGCTGACGCGGGCCGGCTTTCCGCTCGTGTCATGATCGACGGGGACGAAGGGAGGCGTGGTGGAGTACGAGATCGTGGCCGAGGCCTACCGTGACCTGGAGCAGGCGACCGGCCGGCTGGCGTTGATCGAGCGGCTGGCCGCGCTGCTGGCCCAGACCCCGGCCCAGCTGCTGCCCGTGGTGTGCTACCTGTGCCAGGGCCTGATCGCGCCGGAGTTCGCCGGGGTGGACCTCGGCATGGCCGAGAAGATGGCGGTCCGCGCGGTCGCCGCCGCCACCGGTGTCGACCAGGCCGAGGTCACGGCGCTGGTGCGGGAGACCGGCGACCTGGGCCAGACCGCCGAGCAACTGCTGGCCGCAGCGTCTCCCGCCGGGGCGGTCGACCGTTTGACGGTCGTCGCGGTGGTGAACACCCTGCGCCAGATCGCCAACGCGGAAGGGCAGGGGTCGCAGGGCCTCAAGCTGGAGCTGCTGGCCCTGCTGCTGGGCCGGGCCACCCCGCTGGAGGCCCGGTACCTGGTCCGCCAGGTCACCGGGAACCTGCGGCTGGGCATCGGCACGCCCACCATCCTGGACGCGCTCGCGCAGGTCTACGCCGGGGGGCGGGCGGATCGGCCGGTGCTGGAGCGCGCCTACAACATCTGCTGCGACCTGGGCCTGGTCGCCACCGCCCTGGTCGACGGCGGGCTGGCCGCGGTCGAGCAGATCCAGGTCAGCCCGGGCCACCCGGTGCGGGCCATGCTGGCCCAGCGGCTGGCCGACGCCACCGAGATCCTGGCCAAGCTGGGCGGCGAATGCGCGGCCGAGTACAAGTACGATGGCATGCGGATCCAGGCGCACCGGACCGCGGACGGGACGATCGAGCTGTGGACCCGGCGGCTGGAGGAGGTCAGCACCCAGTTCCCGGACGTGGTCGAGGTTCTGGCCGCCGGGCTGCGCCCGGCCGAGGCGATCATCGAGGGCGAGGTCGTCGCGTTCGACGCGGCCACCGACGAGCTGCGCCCGTTCGCCGAGGTCATGTTCAGGCGGCGCAAGTACGGCATCGCCGAGGCGGTGCGGGACGTGCCGGTCGGCCTGTTCTGCTTCGAGCTGCTCTACGCGGACGGCCAGGACCTGACCCGGCGGCCGTACCCGCAGCGGCGCGCCGCCCTGGCCGAGGCGATCACCACCGGGCCGCGGCTGCGGCTGACCACCGCGATTTCGGTGGCCGACCCGGCGGCCCTGGACGCGGCGTTCGAGCAGGCCATCACCGACGGCTGCGAGGGGCTGATCTGCAAGTCGGTGGGCCCCGCTTCGGTCTACCAGGCCGGGAACCGCGGCTGGCTGTGGATCAAGCTCAAGCGGGACTACCGCACTGAGCTGTCCGACACGGTTGACCTGGTCATCGTCGGCGCGTTCGCCGGCCGCGGCCGGCGGGCCGGTACCTACGGCGCGGTGCTGCTGGCCGCCTACGACCCGGACGCGGACGTGTTCCGCACGGTGACCAAGTGCGGCACCGGGTTCTCCGACGCCGACCTGGCCGCGCTGCCCGGCCGGCTGGCCCCGCTGGTTTCCGCTGAACGGCCGGCCCGAGTCGACGCCCGGCAGCACCCCGACGTGTGGTTCGAGCCGGGGGTGGTGCTGGAGATCCTCAGCGCCGAGCTGACCCTGTCGCCCCACTACTCGGCGGCCTGGGGACTGATCAAGGAGGACGCCGGGCTGGCCATGCGGTTCCCGCGGTTCACCGGCCGCTGGCGGGACGACAAGGGCCCGGAGGACGCCACCACCACGGGCGAGCTGGTCGACCTGTACCGCACCGCGCGGCGGACCCCCGTCAGCTCGTGAGCGCCGCTGATATGGGATCGATCCTGGTGGGCACCGCCTCGTGGACGGACAAGACGCTGATCGCCTCCGGGTGGTACCCGCCCGAGGCGGACAACCCGGAGAAGCGGCTGCGGTTCTACGCCCGTCAGTTCCCGCTGGTCGAGGTCGACGCGACCTACTACGCGCTGCCCGCCGAGCAGACCGCCGCGTCGTGGGCGGAGCGGACCCCGGCCGGATTCACCTTCAACGTCAAGGCGTTCAGCCTGTTCACCCAGCACCCCACCCCCGTCAAGGCGCTGCCCGCGGACCTGCGCGAGATCGTGGCTGCGGGTGCGGCCGGCAAGGACCGGGTGTACCTCAAGGACGTTGACCCGGCGGTGACCGACCAGGCCTGGGACCGGTTCCTGGCCGCCCTGGAGCCGCTGCGCCGCGCCGGCAAGCTCGGCGCGATCTTGCTGCAGTTCCCGCCCTGGTTCCCCATCGGCCGGTCGCGCAAGGACTACATCCTGGCGTGTGCGCAGCGGGCCGCGCCGAGCCGGGTATGCATCGAGTTCCGCAACAAGACCTGGATGACCCCGGACAACCAGGAAGAGACGCTGGGCTTCCTGGCTTCGCATCAGCTCCCGTATGTGTGCGTGGACATGCCGCAGGGCTACACCAGCTCCATTCCCCCGGTCCTGGCCGCCACCAGCGACCTGGCCGTGGTCCGCATGCACGGCCACTCGGACAAGTGGGACAGCAAGAACATCTACGAGCGGTTCGGCTACCGGTACAGCGAGGGCGAGATCGACGAATGGGCGCCTAAGATCCGGGACCTGGCCGCAGGCGCTTCGGTCACCCATGTGCTGTTCAACAACTGCTACCGCAACTACGCCCAGGTCAACGCCCAGGAGCTCGAGGAGCGGCTCGACACGCTGGGGACTGGCTGATCGGCACGCTGGGGACTGGCTGATCGGCACGCTGGGACTGGCTGATCGGCACGCTGGGGACTCGCTAACAAGACGATCTGCAGGGCCAGCCGGGGCGGGCAGCCGCGGCAGACCAGCGCGGCGATCTGATGCCAGTCGACGTGGTCGGCGACGGCTTCGGCGAGCGCCCGGGGGATCCCGAGCCGGGCCAGCTGCCGGGCCCGCCAGTCATGGATGAGCGGCTCATCGTGGTCGATGTTCTCGTGCCAACCCTCGTTCATGTTCCTTCTCCAATACGTCTAGACGGCGATGCCGCCCGGTGCCGAGCTCCGGGACAGCCGCCACATGAAGGCCAGCCGGCGCAGGTGCTGCTCCATCTCGGCAGCCGCCCCGTCGGCGTCGCCGGCCCGGATCAGGTCCAGCAGGCGGCGGCGGGAGGACAGGACGATGCCGTCAGCGGCCGGACCGACCGTGACCATCAAGTCGTGGACGGCCCCGACGGCCTGGTTGAGGAGCATGGCCGGCCCGGGCGGTCCGCGATCACGTCGGCCAGCAGGTTGAAAATCTGCACGTGGGCGGTGGCCTTGAGGTCCCAGGCGAACCTGGCCGGTAGGCAGCGGGCCTGACCGACGCTATCCTGCAGGGCCTTCAGGTGCTGCGCGGTCATCCGCGAACAGGCCGCGCGGGTCGCCAGCGCGCACCACCGGATCAGCTCGTCGTCCACTTGATCCTCCCTGCCTCCATCTCGATGCCGCCTTCCTTGCCTCAGGATCCCGGTCGCCGGGGCGGTTCGCGCCCGTGGTCAGCCCTGGTCGGATGCCGGGGGTGGTGAACCAGGGTGCGGGCGTGATCGTATTCATGGGCAAGTGAATCGCCCGGGCGCCGGAACCTTCGTGCATGACCAGAAGGAGACCCAGGCGTGAGGCGAATACTGCGGACCAGGCCAGCCCCGCGGCCGTGGCCGCGGACGTCGGCTGCCGGGGCGTCACCCCGGCGGTCATCCCGGCACTCGGCTTCATCACCAACCCCGAACGCACCCAAGCCGGCCATCTGTGGTGGCGTGCGGAGCCGGGCGGCATCTGCATCGGGACCGTGGTGGAGTGGGTCCAGTACAACGCCACCGCGACCAAGACCTGGCGGGTGATCGTCTACTCGGCGCAGTACCCGGGCGGCCAGGTCGTGGCCCAGCAGACCTTCACCCTCGGCCGGGGCTGGTACTGGTGGAGCTTCGGCGTGCACCAGGTCTTCGCGGGCCTGTCGGCGGTGTGCATCACCGCGGACGAGTCCTTCGGGGTGCCGTGCCTGCACTTCGGCCCGTGAGCCTGCGGTGCGCGAGAAGGTGTCCAGCATCTGCCGGGCGTAGCTCTGGATCGTCTCCTGTCGTTACGGGCGCCGGCGGTCCGCGGCGCCGGCCGCGTTGGCGATGATCACGGCGAACGGCGGGATCACCAAGGCCACGGCCGAGACGATGATCGCCGCGGTCACCGAGTAGCGGTCAAGGACCGCCCAGGACAGGACGAACAGGCCGATGCAGACGGTCATGAGCACGAGGTAGACGCGCTTGTCCCGGCGGGGCGTCGACGGCCCCGCCGGTCCGTCCTGGTGCTGCTCGTCTTGGTACTGCCCGTCTTGGTGCTGCTGGTCCTGGTCGTGCCCGTCGGCTGCCATCGGCGTCCGTTCCTTCCCGCCCGGCTAGCACCCCCGCGCTTGGCGATGCCCGGCCGGCGGCTTCTCAAACGCCGGGTGTCCAGGGCAGCCGGTAGGCGCGGTAGGTCGTGATGCCGACGGGGAGTTCGGCGTTGAACAGCAGCTTCCCGGACGGGCTGAACTCTGAGATGTAGGGCAGCGAGCCCCAGCCGACGAACAGGTCGCCGTTGCGCGTGGTCTGCGCGTTCCCCATGACCCCGGCGACCAGTCCCTCGGGCTGGTTGTCGGACTTGATCAGGGTGGCCACGTGCGTCTGCAGGTCCAGCCGGACGGTGACCGCCCGGCTGTAGCCGAGCCCGCCGCCGGACTCGTCGTCGAAGAACGTGTATTCGCCGCCGCCGATGGCCTCGGGGTCATGCTGCCAGGTGAAGATCTCGCCGTCGTGGTCCAGGACCTGGCCGGGAGCGGCCTTGAGGGTGAACGAACTCTGCTTGCCGCCCAGCTCCCAGATGATCTGCCCGGTATGGATGTTCACCTTGTATGTGGTCCACGTGTTGCGGGCGTCGATCAGCAGGTTGCCGTCGGTGTCGAGGTGGACGGCGTTGATGTGGAACCAGTCCCACGGCATGTTCGCCGAGGCCGGCCGGGGCATCTGGCTGTCCCGGTAGGGCACATGATCGGCGCTGTTCCACTGGAACAGGACCTGACCCGTCTTGATGTCGATCTCCTGGACAACGCCGTCGATGACCTGCTGGTCGGACGGGCCGCCGATGGAGCTGAGGTTGGCCGTCGCGGGGGCGTCGGCCAGGATCAGCGCGGTGTTCCACGGCGTGATGAGGAACTCGTGGAAGTCGGTGGTATACCCGTCGGCCGCCCGGACCGTGGCGATCGGCTGGTAGTGGTCGTTGTAGATCTCGTCGGTCCCGTTCCCCGGGGCCGCCGCCCTGGAACCAGGTCAGGACCGGGTGGCCCAGGTAGGTCTGGGTGCGGAAATCGGTGGCTATCTCACCGCCAGGCAGCGGGTGGAACCACACCACCCGGCCGGTGTTGGTGATGATCTCCGGGCCGTTCTGATAGCCGCCCTCCGGGGCGAAGAAGATGTCCCCGTTGCCGTTGTCCGCGCCGTGGGTCACGATCGTGACCGGCGGCGGCTCGGTGCCCGAGCCGGGCACTCCCCCCGGCGGCCCCGAGGAGCACGAGGTCGCCGCGGCGCAGACCACGGCTCCGGCCAGAATGGCGATCAGCCGCGCACGGCTCAGCCGCCAATGCGTGACCTGCGACGCGAATCCCACCACGACCTCCGCCAGACGGAGTTCCCGCGCGGAAGCAGGTCAGCCCCCGCGACCTTTCTAACGAGTAATTCCGCGTGAGGTTTCATCGCAGGTCAGGGAGCAGTCTGGGCCCGGCTGGCGACGCGCTGGCCGGTGTAAAGCACCGTCACGAAGGCGCGAGTGATTTCGCCGCCGAAGTCACGTTGGGCGATCGCCTGAATGCTGTCCAGAAGAGAGCGCCGTTCAGCTGGCGGGCGCCAGGCGGACCTCGATCAGCGATCCGTAGAACGCGCGGATCTGCGCGGACGTGAACCGAACCGCTGACCGGATCAGCTGACTGCGCACATCTTCGAAGCCACCAAGGCGTTCCAGATCGCGGCTGCGCTGCGCCGTATCCAGCTGGAAGGACGAACGCCGTCGCTGACCGCCGGGGTCTGCGTCGCCGAGCAAGCGCGCGGTTGCGTCCCGGAACGGGTCCGGCCGATCGGGGTCGTCGAAAATCGTCCACCACAGCGCCGCCCACCCGCCCGGCCGGACAATCCGGCCGAGCTTCGGCAGCCCCACCGCCTGATCGACCCAGTGGAACGAGGTCGCCGCGACCGCCAGATCGAAGGCGGCCCTGGGCAGAGCGGCCTGCTCGAAGGTCTCGCCGACGACTTTAAGGCCGGGATGGCTCAGGGTACCGGCAAGGAATTTCGCCATGCCCGCGTCGGGCTCGACCGCGACCACCTGGCCGCCGTGGGCGAGCAGCCGCCTGGTCACCAATCCGGTGCCCGGACCGATCTCTACGACCTCAGATCCAGGGTGAAGGCCGCACCGCCCTCGCAGGACGCCGTACACCTCCTCGGGATAATCAGGGCGCCCCCGAGCGTAGCCAGCAGGATCGCTGCCGTAGACATGACGAGCCGCCTCGCGCAGCGAAGCCAGCGTGACCTCCTCCCCAGGATCGCTATCGCTCATACCCGTTCGCCAACCTTCCGCCGGGACCACCCGGGCCGGGCATGATCGTAGGCCGTTACCCCGGGTATACCCGCATGGCCGGCCTAGGCCCGATGGGCGACGTGCTCCTCCCAGCCGGGGGGCGGGCCGATGGTGGAGGCGTCGGGTCCGAGCTGGGTCATGTAGACCGGGTGCACTTGGCGCCAGATCTCCCCCTGCGCCGGCGGCGACGTGCGGTCAAGGTTGCTGGCCAGCAGGTCGAGGCACTCGTGCCAGCCCGCCGCGTCCCGGGCGGCCTTGCCCACCTCATCGAAGGTGTCGGTCAGCGTGAGCAGGGTCCCCGCGCCGTCCACCGCCAGTTCGATCCGGAGCAGGTCCGTGCCCCAGGTGAACTCCATGACGGCGGGCGGGTCGAAGACCAGCATCTGGCCGTCGAAGCCGTCCCCAGCGGAGCTCACAAACCGCAGCGCCGCACCGGCCTTGCGCTCGCCGACGATCTCCTGGGGATACCAGACCGCCAGGTGCTCCGGCTCGGTCACGGCCCGCCACACCTTCTCGCGCGGGTGGGCCAGCCTGCGGGTGAACGTGAGCGTCCAGCGGTCACCCTGGCGAGCCAGGGTGCCGAGACCCGTGTCGTCCATGTGCGATTCTCCTCACTCGTCCATGTCGTCGAGGTGGGTTTCCAGCGCGTCGAGCCGGTCACTCCAGGCGACCCGGTACGGGGCCAGCCACTCATCGATCTCCCGGAGCGGCTCGGTCCGGAGCCGGTACCGGCGCCGCTGGCCGTCGGCTCGCACCTCGACCAGGCCCGCCTGGCGCAACACCCGCAGGTGCTTGGACACCCCCGGCTGGCTGAGGCCCAGTTGCGACACCAGGTCGCCGACCGTCTGCTCTCCTCCGCGGAGCAGATCGAGGATGCGCCGCCGGTGAGGCTCGACCAGAACCTCGAACATGCTGCCAATATAGCTAGAAAGAAATATAACTGTCAAGGAATACGAGGATTAGCGTAGGTCCGGCGAGACGGCTCGCGCGAGAGATACGGGATCAGTACGGGTCAGTCGGAGGTGGTCCAGTGCGCCGCCACCTTGGCCAGCAAGGTGACGAGTTGCTCCCGCTCGGCGGGGTCGAGCGGCGTGAGGAGGGTATCGGCCGCGCCGGCCAGCGCGGCCGCCGCCCGGCGCTGCATTTCCTGGCCGTCGGCGGTCAGGTGGATCAGGAAGGCCCGGCGGTCCTGCGGATGGCGGACCCGTTGCACCAGCGAATGTTCCTCTAGTTCGTCGAGGAGGTACACCATCGCGGTGCGGTCGATCGACATCGTGGTGGCCAGCTCGATCTGGGTTAGCGGCCCGGATTCGGCCAGCGTGCTCAGCACGCCCCAGGCCCGAGCCGAGAGGCCCAGCGGCTCAAGCCGCTCGGTAGCCAGGGCCTGCGCGGCCTGCTGGACCACGAACAGCAGCTGGCCCACCCGCCCGGTCGGCTGGCCCGGCTTGGCTGGCTTGGCTGGCTGGCCCGGCTGGGCTCGCTCGTCCGGCGACTCCGGTTTGCGTCCAGATTGTCTATCGTTTAGATTATCTTTCACAGAAATTATCTTATCTTCTGACGAGATTCGTGGCAACCGAAGGGAGCGTGCGGCATGGAACCGCGCAACGCCATCGTCACCGGCGCCTCACACGGCATCGGGACCTACATCGCCCGGGCCCTCGCGGCCCGGGGCATTAACCTGCTGCTGGTCGCCCGCTCGGAGGGCGAACTCCGACGGCTGGCCGGGGAACTGCGGACCGGCGACATGACCGTGGCGGTCGCCGCGATCGACCTGGCCGGACGGCAGGCCGCGCACCAGGTCGCCGAGGCCGCCCGGGCCGAACTGGGGAGCGTCGACGTACTGGTCAACAACGCGGCGACCGAGCCGCAGACCCGTTTTCATGTCCTCACCCCAGCCGAGGTCGAGGACGTCCTGCAGGTCGACCTGATCAGCCCACTGCTGCTCAGTCGGCTCCTGCTGCCCGGCATGCTCGAGCGCGGGTACGGGCGGATCATCAACGTCTCCTCGCTGGCCGGGCACACCAGCTTCCCGTACACGGAGGCCTACGCCGCGGCCAAGGACGGGCTCACCGCGTTCAGCCGGGTGCTGACCGGCGACTATCGCGGCACCGGGGTGTCGGCCACCAGCCTCATCCTCGGCCCGGTCAAGGACGCGGGGGTCACCACCCGGACCCTGGCCGAGACCGGCCTGACCGCCAGCACGGCTTTCTCCGTCGCGCCGGAGAAGGTGACCGCCGCCGTGCTGCGCGCCATCGCCAAACCCAAGGCCGAGATGGTCGTCAGCGTCGGCCCGGGCCGGTTCCTCAAGGCCCTGATGGACTACTTCCCCGGCCTGGGCCCGGCGATCAACCGGCTCAGCGGGGCGACCAAGTTGATGGCCGCCGTCACCGACTACCGGGAGGCACAGCGGACCACGCCTCAGCCGCAGGCACGGACGGTATCTGGGCCCTGCACTCCGTAACCGGAAGGCGGAAGCGCCGTCTGGGGCATGCCGTAGCCGGAGTAGGCCGGTCATGGCGCGGTGCCGCACGGACAAAAGCCGCAATCCGGACTCTCGTACCGGAATTCGAATTATTGCGGATACTTACAGCCCCTATACGGTATGTAACGATCCGCGATCACGGAAACCTCCCGGGCAGGGCACACCAGCAGCCACGCCAGCCCCGTACGGATGAGAACAAACGGGACACGCGGGGCCGTCGGGACAGGTGGGCAAGCGGCGGTCTACTTCGGTTTCTGCTCCGCTTAACCGCATATCCCGGAGCGCCGTAATATCAACATATCGTGACTCCATGGATGCATAGAGTGCCAGCGGAGCCCGGCGGGCGATGGCAGTAGACGGGCCGGACGACGACGGGGCGAGAGACCGCCCGCCCGAGGCGCGTACTGAGCGCGGCGGGTCAGGAGCTGACGCCAGCGCGGTGCCCGCCGGGCCAGCGGAGCTGCGAACCCGGGCAGAGTACTACGAGATGCTCCGCGTCACGGTCAGCGGCTCCGCCCAGACCTGTGACCGCCCGGAATGTTCCGGCTGGGACGCGATGGCTGCCGACGATCGCCCGCGGCTGGATGCGCTCCGCGTCAGCCCGGAACGTACGACACACATACTGGACGGCGATCCGACGCCCGGCGGTGGCGGGCACCGGTCCGGGACGGGCAAACCCGGCAAGACGGAGTTTCCGGCCAGTTGGGATGACGAGAAGATCATGGGCCACGTGCTGGACGTGGCCCGGCGTCCCGATTCTCCGCCGGTTCACCAGCACTGGAATGACCGGTGGGTTTGCAGCGGTACCCGCGACCGCGTAGAAGTCTCAGTGGTGGTGCTGCGTAGCGGAGAGGTGTGGACAGCCTGGCCCGAAGAGGGCGGCCCGGGCGTGGTGCGCAATCCCAGGAAAGAGACATCGTGACCGAAGACGAGATCATCGAGAAAGCCGAGGCGCTCCCAGATCGGTTCGCCGACCGCGTGACCGAAAGCACGCTGTGGAGCATCAAGCGTATGCGGGGTGGCGGCGAATACGGGGAGCTGACCATTGAGCTGGCGGCGTCGCTGGCTGCGCATCACACGCCGGTCACGGCGGCCGAGCGCGACGAACTGCTCGCGCTGCTGCAGGCCATGGACATGCCCACCGATCCCATTGCGGAGCTGAACATCCAGGGCTGAGAGGATGGGACGGTGGACATCACCCAGCTGATCCTTGACGACCATCACGAGCAGCGCCGGCTGTTCGCGATCTTGGAACAGATCAGCCCGACGGACAGCGAGGTGCTGTCGGCCGTATGGGGACGGCTGGCGTCGTTCCTCGAACTGCACGCCGCGGCCGAGGAAGCGTTCTTCTATCCGGCGCTGCTGCAGGTGGGCCTGGCCGCGCGGCGGGCGTCCGGGGTCGAGAGCGAGACGCTGGACGCGATCCACGATCACAACGACATCAGGGACGCGGTCGCGGAGGTGGCCCGCCACCAGGTCGGCACCGATGCGTGGTATGAAGCGGTGGCCGCGGCGAACCTGGCCAACAGCGACCACATGGCCGAGGAGGAACGCGAGGGCCTGACCGACTTCCGCCGGCTGGCCAGCCTGCAGCGCCGCCACGACCTGGCCGTGGCGTTCGCGGCCTTCGAGGCGCGGCACTTCGCGGGCGTCACCCCGCGGGACCGGGACCCGGCCGAGTACGTCCGGGAGGCCGAGGAAGGCCTGCGCCCGCCGGCGGGCGGGTCGCTGCAGCCCGCCGGCGGGCGGGTCCCTCAGCATCGGCAGCCTCAAGAAGACCTGACCCTCGGGCCGCTCAGCCGTGGTCGCAGGTGCGGCGCAGGGTATCCGGGTCAGGTCGGCGAGGGCGGGATAGCCGTCGACGGTCATGCTGCCCCACGCCGCCCCTGGGTCGTCGTTACCAGGCCGTCCCGGGGGGCGGCACGATCGGGGGGACGATGGCCTCGATCAGGTGCGGGCCCGCCTCAGCGTAGGCCCGGCGCAGCTCCCGGTCGAGGTCCTCGGCGGTGGTCGCGCGGACGGCAGGGACGCCCAGCCCGGTGCTGATCGCGGTGAAGTCCGGGGTCGGGCCGGACAGGTCGAGCATCCGCGCGGCCCGCTCCCCCGCCCGCCCGGCGGCGGTGCGGGCCAGCTCCATCCGCAAGACGGCGTAGGCGGCGTTGTTGATCAGCACGGTGGTCACATTGAGCTGCTCCCGGGCCTGGGTCCACAGGGCCTGGATGGTGTACATCGCGCTGCCGTCGGCCTCCAGGCACAGCACCGGCCGGTCCGGCGCGGCGACCGCGGCGCCCGTGGCGGCCGGCAGGCCCTGGCCGATCGAGCCGCCGGTCAGGGTCAGCAGGCTGTGCCGGGCCGCGCCGGTCAGGGCGGTGGGCAGCGCGAAGCCCGAGGTGTTGGCCTCGTCGGCGATGATGGCGCCCGCCGGGAGCGACGCGGCGATCGTGTTGGCCAGGCTGATCGCGGTGAGCGGGCCCGGCTCGGCCGGACGGACGGCCGGGGCCGCCAGGACCGGAGGCGTCCCGGTCGCGACCAGGACGGCCAGGTGCTCGAGGGCGGCCACGGCATCCTGGTCGCGCTCGGCCAGGACGGTGACGGAACAGCCCGCGGGCACCAGGTCGCTGGCCCGGCCGGGGTAGGCGAAGAACGACACCGGCGAGCGCGCGCCGACCAGGATGAGGTGCCCGACCCCGGCCAGCTGGTCTTCGGCCTGCTCGGCCAGGTAGGCCAGCCGGTCCACGGCCGGGAGCCCGGCGCCGCGCTCCATCCGGGCCGGGAACGTCTCGGCCAGCAGCCGCGCTCCGGTCGCGGCGCGGATCCGGCTGGCGGCCCGCAAGCCGGGCTCGGACAGGGCTTTACCGCCGAGGAAGAGCATCGCCTGGGGCGATAGCAGGTCGGCCACCGAGGTTACCTGACTGTCATCGACTATGGTCGATGACAGCTGCTCGGCGGTGGGGCGGGCGGGCGCCAGGGCTCCTCCCTCGCTCCAGGACACGTCGGCGGGCAGGACCAGGGTGGCGATCTGGCCGCGGCGGGCCGCGGCCAGGGCGCGCATCGCGTCCCGGGCCAGGTCACGGGTGGTCCCGGAGGTGTGCACCCAGCCGGACACCGTCCGGGCCAGGGCCTCGATGTCGGACTGCAGCGGGGCGTCGTAGCGGACGTGACCGGTGGCGTGAGCCCCGACGATGGTCAGCACGGGGCTGCCTGCCCGGCGGGCGTTGTGCAAGTTGGCCAGCCCGTTGGCCAGGCCGGGGCCAAGGTGCAGCAGCACGGTGGCGGGCCGTCCGGCGATGCGCGCGTAGCCGTCGGCGGCGCCGGTGGCCACGCCCTCGAACAGGGCCAGCACGCCGCGCATCTGCGGCACGGAGTCCAGGGCCGCGACGAAATGCATCTCCGACGTACCCGGGTTCATGAAGCACACGTCGACGCCCGCCCCGACCAGGCTGGCGATCAGCGCCTGAGCACCGTTCACCCGGCTGATCGTAAGGCACGCCGCATCAGCGGGCTGAGTGGGCTCCGGTCATCATGGCGGCCAGGTCTTCCGGGTGCATGAACGAGGGCGGCGGCGGGGGTCCCCAGGCGAACAGGCCGCGGGCGCCCTCGAGGTCCTCCGGCGTCCACAGCTGGTCCTCCACGATGCAGTCCATGTCGGAGTAGTACTCGGAGAAGTTGCCCGCCGGGTCCTTGAGGTACCAGAAGAAGTTCGATCCCGCGTAGTGGCGGCCGAGGCCCCAGACGTGCCGCTCGGGCCGACCCTCGAGCATGGCGCAGGCGCCGCGGCCCACGTCGTCGACGTCGTCGACCTGCCAGGAGGTGTGGTGCAGGAAGCTCACCGGCGCGGCCAGCACCAGCACGTTGTGATGGTCGGTCGAGCACCGCATGAACGCGCCCACGCCCTTGATCCGGTCGCTGATCTTAAAACCGAGCCCGTCGGTGAAGAACGACATCGTGGCCTGGGGGTCGGTGCTGCCCAGCACGGCGTGCCCGAGCTTGCGGGGCCGTACCCGGTCCGGGCGGATGAGGCCGGGCGCCCGGCTGCCTGGCCGGTCGAGCCGGCCCGGCCCGTTGTAGACGGTGGCCGGCACCGGGTCCTGCCGGGTCCGCGGGGCGACGTCAAGGCCGACGCGCACGCCAGTGACCGGTTCGGTCGCCTCCAGGCTGGTCTGCCGCAGGTCCGCCGGGACGCCGAGCCGGGCGAGGCTGGCCGCGGCGCGCGCCAGGTCGTCGGTGTCGTCGGCGCCGACGCGCAGGTCGATCAGCCGCCGGGTAGGCGCGGGTACGAGGCGCAGCTGACGGCCGGCGTCGAGGGTGCTGAACCACCCGTCGGCCTCCGGGGCGAGACCGAACTCGGCGTAGTAGGCGGCGGTCTCCTCGACGTTCGGCACGCCGATGGTGACCGACAGCAGCCCGTGCAGGCTCATGGGGCCTCCTGATGATCTGTTGTCATTACGCTAACCCGGAAGTTCTATCGTTGCCGATCTAATGGTAGAGATGTATCGTTGGCGATATGAATGCGCTGGACCTGATCATGCTCGGCCGTCAGCTGACCAAGATCGGCGAGGAGGTGCTGCGCGGCTCCAAGGCGCAGGCCATGCCGACAGGGCCTAGCCTGGTGCTGCGGGACGTGTTTGCTCACCCGGACAGCTCCATCAGCGACGTCACGGCCCGGACCGGCCTGCCGCAGAGCTACGTGTCCGAATCGGTGGCCAGGCTCCGCGACCAGGGCATCGTCGAAACGTTGGCCGATCCCGCCGATGGCCGCCGCACGCTGGTCCGGGTCACCGCTGAGCACCCGCGCACTGTGGCGGCCAAGGGCGCGGTCCCGGTCGACGCCGCGTTGGCCGCGGCCCTCGGCCATCCGGCCGACGCCGACGAGATCATCGCCACGCTCGCCGCGCTGGCCGAGCGCCTGCACCCCTCCTCGGCCGGCCCGATCCGTCGGCAGCTCGACCAGGCTCGCCGGGAGCTGTGATGCACCCCGGGGCGCTGATGGCGGCGCGGCAGGCGCTCGGGCAGTACCTGGTCTACGCCAAGCCGTGGCAGCGGATGCTGATCGCGGCCGGCGTAATCGCCGGCGGGGCGGTGCTGGTCACGGCAGGAATCCTGACCGGGCACGTCGTGATGGCGGTAATCGGCGGCCTCGTGCTGCTGGCCGTCGCAAACGCCTGCGTCCGTGCGCTGCACGCTCGGCGGGTCCGCGGCGAGGTCGGGACGGAAGGTGACTAGCGATACCCCAAGGGGTATATGCTGTCCGGCGTGAACGTGGACAGCGAGGAGCTCGCGGACGTGATCCGGCGGCTGCGGCGCGCGCAGGGCCAGATCGGCGGCGTGATCCGGATGATCGAGGACGGCCAGGACTGCTCGGACGTGCTGACCCAGCTGGCCGCGGCGGGGCGGGCGCTGGACCGGGCGGGCTTCAAGATCATCGCCAGCGGGCTGTGCCAGTGCCTGCTGGACGAGCAGGCAGGCCGCGAGCAGGCCGCCGCCGAGCGGGCCCGGCTGGAGAGGCTGTTCCTCTCGCTCGCCTGACCCGGTGGCGAAGGGGATGAAACCCGACATCCACCATGTTCTAGCGAGGTGAAACCCGGGTTTCATCCGGTTGGGGATGTGGCACGGGGCGCAGGCACGCAGGGCGGTCCGTTCGGAATAAATGGGGTAGGAGGCGTTGTCGATACCCCTACGGGTATTCGCGACGCTTAGGAGGCGGACGATGGCGACGGTCGAGCTTACGGCCGAAAACTTCAACTCGACGGTGAGCGGCGACGGCCTGGTGCTCGTCGACTTCTGGGCCGCCTGGTGCGGGCCGTGCCGGATGTTCGGGCCGATCTTCGAGAAGGCGTCCGAGCAGCACCCGGACGCGGTGTTCGGCAAGGTCGACACTGAGGCTCAGCCGGAGGTCGCGGCCGCGTTCGACATCCGGTCGATCCCGACGCTGATGATCCTCCGCGACGGCATCATGCTGTACGCGCAGCCGGGCGCGCTGCCGGAGTCCGCGCTCGAGCAGCTGATCACCAAGGCCAGCGAGCTGGACATGGACGAGGTCCGGGCCAGCCTGGCCGCGTCGCAGACGCCCGACAGCACCGAGGCGCCCGCCAAGGCCTGAGCCGCGGTCGGCCGGCGAAAGGTAGGCGATCCGGCGACGGGACGCCGATGATGGCTGGCATGCCCATCGACATGTTCATCGAGCCGGAGCAGGATCCGCGGCCGGAGCCGCCCACCACGGGCTCGGAACGGGACACGCTGACCGGGTTCCTCGGCTGGCACCGGGGCACGCTCGAGCTGAAGTGCTCGGGCCTGGACGCCGAGGCCCTGGCCCGCCGGTCGGTCGAGCCGTCGTCGCTGTCGCTGCTCGGGCTGGTCCGGCACATGGCCGAGTCGAGCGCGGCTGGTTCCGGCGGCTGATGGCCGGGCAGGACGCGCCGCCGCGCTTCTACTCTCCCGAGGATCCGGGACGGGGATTTCGACAACGTGCGGCCCGATCCGGCCATGGTCGCCGAGGCCTGGCAGGCGTGGCGGGAGGAGATCGCGTTCGCGGACCAGTTCGTCGCCGCGGCGCCCAGCCTGGACCTGATCGGGAAGCGGGAGGACAAGTGGCGCGGGCCGATGTCGCTGCGCTGGGTGCTGAACCACATGATCGAGGAGTACGCCCGGCACAACGGGCACGCCGACCTGCTGCGCGAGCGGATCGACGGCGCGGTCGGCCAGTAAGGGCGGCGCAGTAAGAGGGCACAGCGAGCGCCGGCTAGGACAGCACGCGGCGGCGGAAGTTGCGCAGGCCGATGGCCAGGAACACCGCGGCGAAGGCCACTATGACCGGGTAGATCACGTACAGATGCATGTGCGGCGCGTCGGTGAACGCGGCGCGCATGCCCTCGTTCACGTAGACGAGCGGATTGATCAGTACGATCGTCTGCAGCCAGGGCCAGCCGCCCACGGTAACCGGCGCGAGCTTGGTCCACGCGTAGTAGGTACAGCCCAGGAACGTGATCGGCAGGATGATGAAGCCGAACATCAGGCCGATGTTCCTCGGCTCGAAGCTGGTACCGAGGACCAGACCGAGACCCGCCATCGCGACGCAGGCCAGCGGCACCAACGTGACGATGATCCACCAGTGCAGAGACAAGTGAGCCTCCACCCCGGGCGCGTGGACGACCGAGGCGATCGGCAGCACGATGGCCGCGGACAGGATGCCCTGAGCCGCGCCGGAGAGTACCTTCTCGATCGCCACCAGCCAGATCGGGCAGGGAGCCTGGACCCGGTCCTCGATCTCGCGGGTGAAGCCGAACTCCTGGGCCATGGCCAGGGCGATGGACTGCACGCCCTGGAACATGATCGAGATGCCGACCACGCCCGGGACCAGGATGGTCGCGAAGGCCGATTGCTCGGCGGACCCGTGGCCGCCGATACCCTGCCCGATCTTCGGGAACACGTACAGGAACACGAAGCAGAGCAGGAACGGCTGGATGAGCGTGCGCAGCACGAACTCCCAGATGTGCTTGCGCAGCACCACGAGGTCGCGCAGCAGCAGGGCGCCCAGCGCGGTCCAGCTGGCGGCGGCCACCGACCGGGTGGGACCGCCGCCGATCCGCCGGGCTCCCGGGGTCGGGGCCGGCGCGGTGACCGAGGCCGTCATTCCTCCCTCAGCTCCCTTCCGGTCAGGCTGATGAACACGGTCTCCAGGGTGGGCTCGGCGATCGACACGTCGACCAGGTCGTAGCCCTCGCGTTCGGCGGCCAGCACGATGCGCGGGACGAGCCGGTCGGCGCCCTGCATGTGCAGTTCGAGCTTGTCGTCGGCCACCCGGGTGCGGGTGACGCCCTCGACGTCCTTGGCCAGCAGTTCGGCCAGCCGGGCCGGGTCGCCGGTGGTCCTGACCGTGACGATGGTGTCGGCGCCGATGCCCTGTTTGAGCGCGGCGGGCGTGTCCAGGGCCAGGATGCGGCCGTGGTCCATGATCGCGACCCGCTGGCAGAGCCGGTCGGCCTCCTCCATGTAGTGCGTGGTGAGCAGGATGGTCTGGCCCTCGCCGTGCAGTTCGCCGAGCAGGTCCCACAGCGCGAGCCTGCTCTGCGGGTCCAGGCCGGCGGTGGGCTCGTCGAGGAAGAGCACGCTCGGGCGGTGGAAGATGGCCCGGGCCACCATGAGCCGCTGGGCCATGCCGCCGGACAGGGCGTAGACCGAGGCCTTGGCCCACCTGCTGAGCTGGAACTGCTCCAGCAACTGGTCCGCGGTCTGCCGGGAGGCCTTGGCGCCCATGCCGAAGAGGCGGCCGTGGAAGTACAGGTTCTCCCAGACGGTGAGCTGGCGGTCCAGGGTGTTCTGCTGGGAGACGATCCCGCTGAGCTGCTTGGCCAGCGCGGGATGGGCCGCGACGTCGACCCCGCCGAGGAGGGCCCGGCCGGAGGTCGGCACCACGCGGGTGGTGAGCATGCCGGCCGTGGTGGTCTTGCCGGCGCCGTTCGGGCCGAGCAGGCCGAAGATCTCCCCGGTCTGCACGTCGAGGTTGAGCTTGTCCACCGCGGCGAAATCGGTGCCCGGGTAGACCTTGGTCAGATCCTCGGTGTGGATGACGGCATCCTGGTTCGCTCATAGGGTTTCCAGCCTAGGGCCCCGGCCGCTAGCGGTGGGCGCCGACCAGGGCGATGTGGATCCTCGCGGCGGGGGCGGGGGTGCCCGCCTCGTCGGAGAACGGCCCGTAGGGGGTGCCGTAGGCGGGGGTGCCGGGCTCCTGGCGCCAGCTGTCGGCGAGCGAGCCGGCATCGACGGCGTCGTAGCCGATCGAGTCGAGGAACGCGGTCACCTCCGCCTTGGCCGCCGCGCTGTCGGCCGCGATGGGCAGGGCGCTGCGGTCCTGCGCGCCGTGCGGGCGGGCCAGCGAGCGCCAGGTGCTTGAAGAAGATGTTGTTGAAGACCTTCACCACCTGGGCGTCGGGCAGGTCGCGCTGGAGCAGGCCGCTGCTGGTCAGCGCGCCGGTGTCGAGCTCGGCGAGGTGGCCGTCGCGCTGGGGGTAGTAGTTGCCGGTGTCCATGACCGTCTTACCGGCCAGCGGCTTGACCGGGAGTTCGCCGAACGCCTTGACCGGCACGCTGACCAGCACCAGGTCGCCCGCCTCGGCGGCCTGATCCGCGGTGCCGGCGGTCGCGAGCGGGCCGAGTTCGGCCGCGAGCTCGGCCAGAGTCTCCGGACCGCGGGAGTTGCTCAGTACGACGTGATACCCGGCCGCCACGCTGAGCCGGGCCACGGTGCCGCCGATCAAGCCACTGCCGATGATGCCTAGGGTTGTCATGACCGCGCCAACCCCGGATCCCCGCCGATCATTCCGGGCCGGATCCGGGGTTGATGGCCCCAGTCAGGTCGCTGGGCGCGTGACTCCTCGCGGGAGCACGAGCTCGCCCAGGGACTCGCCGATAGCCTCGACCTCGCCGACCGTGGTGATCTCGGCCGTCGGCTCGGACGCGGCCGGGGCGACCCGGCCCGCGGGCGCAGGGTCAGGTAGCTGACCACGACTCCGGCCGCCATCAGGGCGATGGTGACCAGCAGGCCGGTGTGGTACCCGTCCAGGAACGCGTGCACCGGCCCGGCGCCGGCCCGCAGCGCGGCGGCCTGGCGGGTCCGCAGCACCGCGCCGATGACCGTGATGCCGAGCAGCCCGGCGACCTCGCGCGAGGCGTTGAGCAGCGCGGAGGCGATACCGGCCCGGGCCGGCGGGGTGGCCTCCATGACCGCGTTGGTGAGCGGCACGTTCATCAGCCCGGCGCCCGCGCCGAACAGCATGAACCCGGGCAGCAGGCTGGCGTAGCTCGCGTGCAGGCCGAGGCGGGCGAACAGGACCAGGCCGACGACCATGAGCAGCATGCCGAACGCCACCGTGCGGTGCGCCCCGGCCCAGGCCTTGCACCTGCGGCGCGAGCGCGGCGAACACCGCGACGCACAGCGCCATCGGCACGAAGGCCAGGCCCGCCTTGACCGGCGAGAAGCCGAGGATCTGCTGCAGGTAGAGCGAGGTGAAGAAGTAGATGCCGAGGATGCCGAAGGCCCAGATCATCATCGTGCCGGTGCCGCCGCTGAACTCCCGGCTGCCGGAACATGGTCAGCTCGACCATCGGGTGGGCGGTGCGGGACTCGATGGCCAGGAAGGCCGCGGCGGCCACGGCGGCCAGCGCGAACGCGCCCAGGATCAGCGGCGAGGTCCAGCCCCGGACGTTCCCCTCGATCAGCGCGTAGGTCAGCGCGAACAAGGCCACCGCGGAGGTGACCAGGCCGGGCACGTCGAGCCGCCGGGCCGCGGATTCGGCGCGGGACTCGCCGACGTACCGCAGCGGCGATGGCGAACGTGATCACGCCGACCGGCACGTTGATGAGGAAGATCCAGCCCCAGTGGAGGTGCTGGCTGATCAGGCCGCCGAGCACCGGACCGGCGCGAGGGCCAGCGCCCCGACCGCGGCCCAGATGCCGATGGCCATGTTGCGTTCCCTGATGTCGGTGAACGTGGCCACGATGATGGCCAGCGTGGCCGGCATCAGCAGCGCCGCGCCGATGCCCTGGATGGCCCGGCTGGCGATGAGCACGCCGCCGCTGCCCGCCAGCCCGGCGGCCAGCGAGGAGAGCGTGAAGACGGCCAGGCCGAGCAGGAACAGCCGGCGCCGCCCGTACACGTCCGCGAGCCTGCCCCCGACCAGCAGCAGCCCGGCCAGCGTGAGCAGGTAGCTGCTGACCACCCACTCCAGCCCGGACACCGACAGGTGCAGGCTGCGCTGGATGGTCGGGATCGCCACGTTGACGATGTTGTTGTCCAGGTAGGTCATGAAGGCGGCCAGGCTCACGGCCGCCAGCGCCCACCATCGCCTGTCACTCCAGGCGCCCCGTGGCCCGCCGCCGCCGGCCAGGCTGGCGTGGTTCCGCTGACACGGTACTCGCTGACACAGCGATGTCCTTTCCCCTGAGACTCATGTACGCCGTACCTGTATGTTGTTCCTATACGTCGTACACGTACGTTGTACATCATTGCTTGTACGATGTATAGTTGTCAAGTGATGGATGCAGAACCCCGCCCAGAAGAGCCGGACGGCGAGACGCGGCCGCCCGGCTCAGCAAGCGCGCGGTCGTCGACCGCGCGCTCAAGCTCGCCGACGCCGACGGGCTCGACGCGCTGACCATCCGCAAGCTGGCCCAGGACCTGGGCGTCACCCCGATGGCGCTGTACTGGCATTTCCGCAGCAAGGAAGACCTGCTGGAGGGCATGGCCGAGCGGGTCTGGAGCGAGATCGAGGTGCACGTCGACCCGTCGGTCCCGTGGTGGGCCCAGCTCCAGGCCGGGCTGGAATCGCTGCTCCGGGTGCTACGCGCCCACCCGTCCGCGCCCCAGCTGGTGCTCGAGCACGAGAAGCGGAACGAGGCGGCGCTGCGCGCCACCGAGGCCACCCTGGAGATCCTGCGAGCGCCGGGTTCGATCCGAGCACGCCAGCGAGATCGCCCGCAGCACCCTGTGGACCGGGATCATGCTGGTCATGAGCGAGGCCGGCTACCACCCGGAGCTCTCCGAGGAGGAGCGCGCCGAGCACCAGCGGCGCAACGAGATCTACTTCGCCATGCTGCCCGCGGCCGCGCTACCCGCGGCTGGTCGAGTGCGCCGCGCCGATGGCCGGCTGCGACCCGGATTTCCACTACCGGCTGGGCGTCGAGCTGTTCATCGCCGGGGTCCGGGCCATCGCCGAGCGGTACGGACGTGACCCGGCGGGTTCGTAACAGCGGGTACTGGTAGCGGATGAACCCGGTGAACCGCGCCACCCGGTCGTACAGCACGCGGGCCGTGGCGTTGTTCTCCTGGGTGTGCCAGTAGTACCGGGTCGCGCCATGATCGCGGGCCGCGTCGGCCACCCGCTCGATCAGCGCCCGCGCCGCCCCGCGGCCGCGCATCGCCTCGTTGACGAACAGGTCCTGCAGGTAGCAGGCATCGCCGGACCAGAACGTGGGGTGGAAGAAGTAGTGCGCGATGCCGATCAGCCGTCCGTCGAGCCGGGCGCCCAGGCCGTGCAGTTCGGTGCCGCGCCGCAGCCGCCGCCAGGTCGCCTCGTACTCCTCGTCCGGGATCCAGTCCCGGTAGAACGCCTTGTAACCGCGGGCCAGCCCTTCCCAGGCGGACCGGTCGCCGGCCGCAGCGGATCGACCTCGATCATGGCTTCACCGCCCTCAGTTGCAGGCTCAACGGGATGCGCTGCCAGCGCCGTTCGGTCGGCCGGCCGACCACGAGCTCATCGAAGGCCCCAACCTCTCGGATCGCCTCGACCAGCAGGCCCGCGGCCTCCAGCGCTTGGCTGTAGGCCTGCAGGGGCCGGTGCTCGCTGTGGAAGGTGACCTGGATACCGCCCCGGTCGGCGACCACGTCGGCCGGGCCCGGATCAAGGTAGGAGCCCGCGATCGCGAACGGGGCGTCCCGGTCGCGGCTCTGGAACGATCCGGCCGTGTTGACCGGGTGCGGGATGGCCAGGCACAGCCTTCCCCCGCGCTCCAGCACCCGTGCGGCCTCGGCGACCGCTTCCGGCATACGGTCTATGTCGTGCAGGGACATGTACGCCACCACCAGGCCGAACGCCTCGTCACGGAACGGCAGCACGGCCGCGTCGGCCAGCACGGCAGGCTCGGGGACACCGTGGCTGACCGCGAGCCGGACCATGGTCGGCGCGGCGTCGACGCCGATGACCCGGTAACCCAGTTGCTGCAGGATCCGGCCGAGCCGCCCTCGCCGCAGCCCAGATCCAGGGTCAGCCCCGTCGGCTCGGGCAGCAGGCGGAGCAGGGCCGGCAGGTTGATGTCCTTGTGCGTCACGTCGTGGCCCGGTGTCCGGGTGAACTCGGCCCAGTTCCGGGCCTGAGCCTCCCAGCCTCGCCGCATCCTCACCCGGCCAGCCTGACACACTTCCGCGCTGACCAGGTGATGACGTCAAATGATCGCTACTCGACCGTACGGGCTCGAACCCAGCTACGCCTTGGCCTAGGGGTTCAGGGCGCACTCGGGAACCGATGGATGCTGCACTCTGATGGTTCTTTCCGTTACGGTGTCACATTCATCGGTTGGGAGAGCTGTGCATGTGTGACGTGAGGGACTGATGGGACGTTAGAGTATAGTGGGGAGAGCTGGCTGGGCGCGGGGTAGCAGGCGGAGGTGGAGCAGGGACCAGCGGACCGGACCGGGGGTGGCGCGGGGCGGTCCGGGTTCCCTGATCAGCAGGGTTCCGGCGGGGGTGCTGACGTGATAATCGGTGTGCGGGCCGCGGAACCTGACCTCGGTGACGGTGCCGGGCTGGTCGCCGTCGCCCAGGCGGGCCCAGTCGGGGCGGACCAGGATGGCGGACCCGGCGGGGTCGGCGGGGTCGGTGCCCGGCGCCGCGGTGCCGGGTACGGTGGCCTTCCTCCCGGCGAGGTCGACCGTGTAGTGCGCGGGTCCGGCCGGGCGGAGCGGGGCGGCCAGGACGGAGACGGGGCCGGTCAGGCGGGCGACGGTCAGGTCGGCGGGGACGGCGTAGACCTCGGCGGGCGGGCCGAGCCTGGGCCAGCCGGCCGGAGTGCAGGACGGCCACCCGGTCGGCGATGGCCAGCGCCTCGGTGGCGTCGTGGGTGGCGTAGATGGCGGCGGCGCCGTCGGCGGCGCGGCGGCGCGCCACCTCCTCCAGGATCTGCGCGCGCAGGCTCGCGTCCAGGTGCGCGGTCGGCTCGTCGAACAGGTAGAGGCGCGGGCGCGCCGGCCAGCGCCCGGGCCAGCCCGACCCGCTGCTGCTCGCCGCCGGAGAGCTGGCCGGGGCGGCGTTCGGCCAGCGGGCCCAGGCTCATCTGCTCCAGGATGGCTTGCGCGCCCCGGTGCGCGGCCGCCTTGGCGGCGCCGGCCCGGCGCAGCGGGTAGGCCACCGTGTCCAGCACGGACAGGTGCGGCCACAGGGCGTGGTCCTGGAACACCATCCCGATCCGCCGCCGTTCCGGCGGCACGAGCCTGCCGGGCCCCGAGGCCAGCTCGCCCGCCAGCCAGATCCGGCCGGCCAGCGGGGCGACGAAGCCGGCGATGGCGTTCAGCAGCGTGGTCTTGCCCGACCCGGACGACCCGAGCAGCGCGAGCGTCTCGCCCGGGGCCACGGCCAGGTCCAGGCCCGCCAGCGCTGGGCGGGCGAAGCCGACGGACAGGCCCGCGCAGGCGACGGCGTCCGGAAGGCGCAGCGTGGTGAGGGCGGCCACGGGTACTACGGACCGTTCTGGATAAAAGCAGGGTCGCGGGCCGAGGATCCGGGTCGGCGGGCCAGCCAGGCAATCGAGGGCGGCCACCGCCACGACCGGCGCGGTCAGCACCAGGGCCAGCGCCGCGGTCGAGCCGACGCCGCCGAGATCCTGGGTGTTCATGATGACCACCGCGAACGTCTCGGTGCCCGGCCCGTACAGGATCGTGGACATGGTCAGCTCGTGGAAGGCCAGGACGAAGACCAGCCCGGCCGCGGTGGCGGCGGCCACGGTGAGCGGGGGCAGCACCACGGTGCGGACCGCGGTGCCGGGCCCGGCGCCGCTCAGCCGCGCGGCCCGGGTCAGGCCGGGCGGCAGCCGGTCCAGGGCGGCCTGCACCGGGCGGTGACCGAACACCCAGAACTTCGCCACGTACGCGACAGCGATGATCAGCGCGATGCCGTCCAGCCAGCGGCCGTAGCCGATGATGATCGCCGACCGCGAGCGCCGAACCCGGGAGGGCGTAGGCCAGCGTGACCACGGTGGCCAGCGGGCCACGCCAGCGGCCGCGAGCCAGGCCCGCCACCAGCGCGCCCAGAGCGGGCGCGACGATCGCGGCGGCCAGCGCGAGCCCGGCGCTGCGGGCCAGGGCGGCGCCCGCCCCGCCGGAGAAGCCGTCGCGGAAGTTGGCCAGGGTCCAGTTCGCGGGCACCGGGGCCAGGCCCGGGCCGCGGGTCAGCGCGGTCAGGATCAGCGTCAGCATCGGAATCCCGGCGGCGACCAGGGCATAGGCCCAGACGATGACCATGACGGTTTGATCGCCGGCGGTCCTGCGCGCGGTGGTGGCGGGAGGCGTCTGGGGCCGGGCGGCGCGCGGCAGCCGGGCCAGCCACAGGTCCAGCGGGCCCAGGGCGAGCAGCACGAGCACCACCATGGCGAGGGCCAGCACGACGAGTTCGGTGAAGGCGGCCGGGCCGGCCGTCAGGGCCAGGTCGGTGTAGATCAGCGTCGACAGGGTGGCGAAGCCGGCCGGCGTGCCGAGCACCTGGGGCACGGCGAAGCTGCCCGCCGCGGTGACGAAGACCAGCGCGGCGGCGCCGAGCAACGGGATCCGCAGCAGCGGCAGCGTGACCGTGCGCAGCGCGGTCCAGCCGCTCGCCCCGGCCGCGCGCGCCGCCCGTTCCAGGGCCGGGTCGGCGCGCGCCGCGAGCCCGGCGGTGACGGCCAGGTAGGCCAGCGGCAGGCCGTAGACGGTGAGCACGGCGATGATGCCGGCCGGGCCGAACAACCCGGGCAGGGTCAGGCCGGTCAGGCGATCGGACAGGCCCGCGCGGGCCGTAGGCCTGGCTCCACGCGAAGCCCAGCACGAACTCCGGTATGACCAGCGGCCCGGCCACCAGCAGCCGGGGCATGCAGCCGGTCCCGGGCCGGGCGGCGCTCGACGGCCAGCGCCAGCGCGGTGCCCGCCGTCACGGCCAGGACCGTCACCGCGCCGGCCACCGCCACGGTGTGCAGGATGGCCACCCGGCTCGCGCGGCGCGCTCAGCGCCCGCGCGATCCCGGTCCACCCGTCATCGGCGGCGATCCGGCCCAGGGACCCCAGCGGCACCACCACCAGCGCGCCGATCAGGGCGGCGGTGACGGCGGCCGCGGCCGCGGTGGCGGCGCGCACCGCGCTCAGGCCCCGGGTACGGGGCGCCCGGGCACTGGGCTCAGGCCCCGAAGATGGCCTGGTACTGCTGCAGGATCTGCTGCTGCCGGCCGAACAGGGCGGACCAGTCCGGATGGACCTCGGTGGCCCCGGCCGGGCGCGGCGGGCCCGGCGATGCCGGGCAGCACCGGCTGCCAGCCGGTCTTCCCGATCGCGGTCTGCCCCGCCGGGGACAGGACGTAGCGGAGGAAGCGCTTGCGCGGCGGCGTTGCGTGCCGCCTGTGGCCGCCACCGTCTCGGCGATGGGGCTGTACAGCGAGATCGCGCCGTCGGCCGGCCAGTCCATGACCACCGGCGAGCCTTCGGCGACGGCGGAGCGGACCTCGGAGTCCAGCGTGATGCCGAGCTGGTACCGGCCCTCGGCGACGTCGGTGACCACCTCGGGGATGGTGCTGACCTGGACCGCGCCGTTCGCCTTGAGCGCCTGGTAGAAGCTCATGCCGAACCCGGGCGCGGTGTCGAAGTAGCCGAGCGCGGCGAACGCCGAGCCCGCCGCGGCCGGATCGGGCAGGGCCACCTTGCCCTTGTAGCGCGGCGCTGGTGAGATCGGACCAGGTCTGCGGCATCGGCGTCAGGCCCTTGTGGGCCACGATGACCAGGTAGAGCTCGCGGGTCCCCCAGAAGTACGTCGTCTTGTCCGCGGCCGGCACGCCGGCCAGGCCGGGCAGCGGCCAGGGCCGGAACAGGCCGCTGCTGGGCGTATGACTCCATCGACAGCGGATCGGTGCCCCAGATCACGTCGGCGCGCAGGCCGCCGGAGTGCTGGTCGGCGGCGATGCGGGCGTTGAGCTGGCCGGTGGTCGCGCGGAACACGCTGACCTTGACGCCGGGGTCCGCCTGGGCGAAACCGTTCAGCACCGCGGTCACGGTGTTCTGGGTGACCGAGGTGTACAGCGTGAGGCTGCGGCGGCAGCGAGTCGGTCCGCCGGCCGGTAACCGCGGAGGGTGGGGAGGAGGAGCCGCAGGCCGCGACGCCCAGGGCGGCTGTTGCCAACAGTGATACGGCTAGGCGGGAACGTCCGGGAGATCCGCATGAAGGCCTCCGCGGATTAACAGGGAACTGATGGCGTGGCCGCGCCCGTCGGCCGGTGGCCCGGCTCCCGCAGCTCCCCCGGGAAATCCGGCACGTCGGGTCCGAGGATCCAGCTGCGGCGGGGCGGGTGTGACCGGGCCGCGCCCGCCGGGCGGCGCGGGAACGGTGTCGGTGGGAGGCCCGGCGTCGTGGGGTCGCTTGCCCGGCCCGGGAGGTCTGTCGGGTGCCCAGCGGTGCGGGTCCGCGGTGAGACCCATCAGGTAGCGTGACCGTGCACTCCAGCGCGGCGGCCAGGTCGGGCAGGCGGCCCACGGCCAGGCGGCGGCCGTTCTCGATCGCGCTGAGGGCCTGGTTGGACAGCCGCGAGCCGTAGCGGTCGACCCGGTCCACCACTTCGGCCTGGGTCAGCCCGAGTTCCTTGCGCCGCTCCCGGATGCGGATGGCGCAGGCCAGATTCTGCTGCGCCACGGTTTGATATTCCGTCACCGTCACCTCCGGCCCAAGATTTGCCGTTCCGCGCCGCTTGTTTCCGAGTATTGGCCGATTCGCGGATTCACGCAATCCGTGAATCGGAGAAAATGGATGGGCCGCCCGCGGAATGGGCTGGGCTCAGGTGCTCGGACGGGGTCGATCGGGGCGGCGCCGGTCTCGTCCCACTCGGGCATTTCGGCCAGCGGATAAATGGTGTAGTGCGCGAAGTTGTAGATGGGCATGAGGGCGATCAGCCGCTCGAGTTCGGTGTTCGAGCCGACGTCGTACACCCAGGCGCCGCCGTGCGCGCCGACGATGTGGTAGCGGGCCGCGATCTGGCCCGAGCGCTCCAGCGGCTTGGCGTAGGCCGGCATCCGGGCCACCGCCGACGCCACGTGCGGCGACAGCAGCGACAGGTCGATCTTCCAGATGACCAGGAACTTCACGCCGAGTCCGCGGCCGGGAGGTTCACCTCGAACTCCACCCCGACCTCATCCTTCAGCTTGAGCGCGCCGAAGAAGCCGACGTACGGCTTGATCCCGAGCGCCGACTGGATCACCGTAGCCGTGCCCCGGAACCGGCCGGACTCGGGCTCGGACACCTGCAGCCGGACCGGCTCGCTTTTCCCGTTGAGGGTGAACGTGCCCTCGATCGCGCCGCCGGTGCTGCCGACGCGGACGATCCGGGACGAGGTAAAGCTGGCCGTGCCGGTGCCGATGATCCCGCTCATCGTCTTGCGGATCTCGCCGCGGTCCCGGTCGGTGAGCGGCTTGGCGCCGCCGGTGCCCGCGCGGACCTCCAGCGAGCCGAGATCGAGTTCGGCCGAGACGGTGGCGGCCGTGACGCCGCCGACCGCTCCGTCCGGCACCTCGATCTGCGCCGACCAGCGGGTGACCTCAAAGGTCAGGTCGTGACCGGCCCTGGCGGCGATCCCCTGCCGGCCCGTCTTGAGCACGACGCGTCCGTTGTCCGGCCCGAGCCGGAAGTTACCCGTGATATCAGCCACGGGCCAACCGTACGGGCTCGGGCAGGCCGCGGTCCACCCATGGTTCTGGCGGGATCAGCGCAGTGTGACCGGGACAGCGTGATTACGGCAGTGCGATCAGGGGAGGGGGAAGTCGCCGAACAGCTCGCGGATCCGGCGCAGGTCACGCAGCCGCGGCTCGGTGGTGCCGCCGACCCAGCGGCTGACCGTCTTGACCGAGACCCCGAGCTGGCGGGCGGCCACCTCCATGGTCATGCCCTCGCGGCGCAGCGCGGCCGCCATCCAGTCGGCGAAGGCGGTCTCGTCCCCGTCCTGCGGGCCACCTCCGTCGTGGCCGACGGCGGGTTGCTGGGCCTTGAGCAGCGAGGCCAG
>CAWCGJ010000022.1:0-65008 GCA_963795055.1 uncultured Actinomycetota bacterium | reverse complement strand
CTTGTGCCGCATGGCGACGGATGATGGCGCGGCTGGGTCAGAAGGCCCGGAGGATGGGGCGGCCGCGCTGGCCGCGCGGCTGCGTCACGACATGGTCGGCGCGCTGGAGCTCTTCACCGTGTACCTGGGCGAGCGGCTGGGCCTGTACCGGGCGCTGGCCGCCGATGGCCCGGCGACCTCTGCGGAGCTGGCCGGCCGGACCGGCACCGCCGAGCGGTACGTCCGGGAATGGCTGGAGCATCAGGCGGCCAGCGGGCTGCTGGAGGTCGACGACCCGGCCGCCGGGCCGCTGGAGCGCCGGTACGAGCTGCGGGCGGCGCACGTGCCGGTCCTGGCCGACCCCGACGATGTCCGCTACCGGGCCTTCAACGGTATCGAGATCGCGCGGGCCGGGCGGCGGCTGCCGGAGCTCGTCGAGGCGTTCCGCTCCGGTGGCGCGCCGCCCGCGCTGCCGTGGGCACCGGAGGGCCGGGCCGACGCCAACCGGGCGGTCTTCCTCAACCTGCTGGGCGCGCAGTGGCTGCCCGGCATCCCCGACGTCGACCGGCGGCTGCGCACCGGCCCGCCCGCGCGGGTGGCCGACCTGGCCTGCGGCGCGGGCTGGTCGAGCATCGCGATGGCGCAGGCCTACCCCCTGATCCGGGTGGACGGTTTCGACCTGGACCCCGACGTGATCGCGGCCGCCCGCCGCCACGCCGGGCAGGCCGGGGTATCCGGGCGGGTGACCTTCGCCGTCACCGACGCCTCCGGCCCGGACTGGTCCGGGCGGTATGACCTGGTAACGATCTTCGAAGCGCTGCACGACATGTCCCGCCCGGCGGACGCGCTGCGGGCCGCGCGGGGCATGCTCACCCCGTCCGGCTCGGTCATCGTGGCCGACGAGCTCGTCGCGGACGAGTTCACCGCGCCCGCCTCCGAGCTGGAGCGCTACCACTACGGCTGGAGCGTGGTGGCGTGCCTGCCCGCGGCCATGGGCGACCCGCAGACCTCGGCCACCGGGGCGATGATGCGGGCCGCCACGCTGCGCCGCTACGCCGAGCAGGCCGGCTTCGCCGGCGTGGAGATCCTGCCGCTGGAGGACGAGACCTGGCGTTTCTACCGGCTGACCCCATGACCTGCGGCCGGGCCTTCATGTCATCTCCATCCGCATCACATGGCAATCCCCCGCCGACCAGGAACGATCGTGTGCCATGAGCGGTTCGACCCTGTTCTACATCGCCTTCGCCGCTGTCATGGTCGCGATCCTCGTGATCGTCGGGGCCGCCCTGGTGCTGGAGGCCGGCCCGCCTCCGCCTGCACCCGGGCCGGACACGGCCGAGCCCGGCGACGAACCTAGCCAGACGGCGAGCGTGCGCTGATCTGGCCCTCCGCGTCGGCCAGGACGTGGACGACGTCCCGGCCGAACCGGGCGTCGCACGGATGGCGGACCTGCCCCGACCGAACGTTGGCGGCCAGTTCGGCCAGGGCGTTCCGCAGCGGGGTCACCGGGTCCGGCACCGCCGTCGGCGCCGCCGACCGGCCGGCCCGCCCCCACAGGAACAGGTCGTTGAGCTCAGCGCTCTCGGGCGCGTCCAGAGTCACGGTCGCCGTGCTGGTCACGCCGCCCTCATGGCGCAGGATCAGATGGGTGACGTCGGCCAGGCCGGCCTGGGCCGTCACCGAACGCACCGGGCCGAGGCTGGCCCACAGCAGCGAGACCATATGCGGGGCGAGATCCCACAGGGCGCCCTTGTCCCGGCGCCACGGGGTGTTGAACGGGCTCCCGGGCTGCAAGGCCGAGCCCAGCCAGACCGCGCACCCGCCGGCCCAGCCGCCGGAGGCCGTGACCTCGGCCTCCCAGGCCCGCACGTTGTCCTGGAACCGGGCGGTGAAGAAGACCACGGACGCGACCCGGGCCTGTTCGACCGCGTCGGCCAGCGCATCCGCCTCGGCCGCCGTGACCGCGATGGGCTTTTCCAGCAGCAGGTGCTTGCCGGCCCGGGCCGCGCGGATCGCGATCGGGGCCTGCACGTCCGGCGGCACCGCGAAGGCGACCGCGTCGACGCCGGCCAGGAACTCCGACAGGTCGCGGTGCGCCGTCACGTGATAGCGGGCGGCCAGGTCGGCCGCGGCGTCGGCGTTGCGGCCCCAGACGGCGGCGAACTCGATGCCGTCGGTGGAGGCGAGCGCCCGCGCGTGCGTGATCTGCGCCCAGTGCCCGGTGCCGACCAGGCCGAACCTCAAGGACCGAGCCATCCGATATCCCTTCGCCGCCCGACCGCGTGCCTGGCCAGGAATGTATGCCCACCCGATCCTGGACCTGGAGGCGGCGCGCGGCTGAGCGCCGCGCCGGCTCAGCCCGATGCCAGGTGGGCGAGCACGTCAGCCAGGCTGGCCGACGAGGACCCGCTGGTGACGCGGAACGAGCTGCTGGTGGCCGAGGTCAGGCCGCTGCTGGTGGCCCTCAGGGTGTAGCTGCCGGACCTCCCGGTGATCTCGCATCCCGCGAACGCGGCCACGCCGGCCGAGGCCGTGGCCGGGTTGGCGGTGCAGCCCAGGGTCGCGCCGCTGCCCGGCTGCGACGCGACCGCCAGCGTCACCGGACTGGTGCTGCCGGTCACCACGTTGCCGGACGAGTCCTCGACCGCGACCGCGGGCTGGGCGGACCAGGCGGATCCGCTCGGGCCGCCGCCGGGCTGCGTGGTGTACACCAGGCGCGTGGCCGGGCCCGCGGTGACCGTGAACGTGCTGCTGGTCGCCGAGGTGAGGTTCCTGGCCGTGGCCTTCAGGGTGTAGCTGCCCGCCTTGCCGGTGATCTTGCAGCCGGCGAACGACGCGACCCCGGCCGACGCGCTGACCGGGTTGCTCTTACAGCTCAGGGTCGCGCCGCTGCCCGGCTGCGACGCGATCGCCAGCGTCACCGAGCTGGTGCTGCCGGTCACCACGTTGCCGGACGAGTCCTCGACCGCGACCGCGGGCTGGGCGGACCACGCGGCCCCGTTCGCGCCGCCGCCGGGCTGGGTGGCGAACCCGAGCTGCGCCGCCGCGCCCGCGGTGATGCTGAGGGGGCTGCTGGCGGCCGGGGTGAGGCTGCCGTCGGTCGCGGTCAGTGTGTAGCTGCCGGCCTTGCCGGTGATCTTGCAGCCGCTGAATGACGCGACGCCGGCCGACGCGGTGACCGGGTTGGCGGCGCAGCCGAGCGTCGCCCCGGTCCCGGCCTGGGAGCCGATCGCCAGCGTCACCGCGCTGGTGTTGCCGGTCACCACGTTCCCGCCGGAATCCTCGACGGAGACCTTGGGCTGGGTCCCGAGGCTGGACCCGCTGGCGCCGCCGGCCGGCTGGGTCGTGAACGCGAGCTGCGCCGCGGCTCCCACGGAGACGGTGAACGTGCTGCTCGTGGCCGAGGTGAGCGTCCCGTCGGTCGCCTTGAGCGTGTAGGTGCCGGCCTTGCCGGTGATCTCGCAGCCGGCGAACGAGGCCACGCCCGCCGTCGCGGTCACCGGGTTGGCCGCGCAGCTCAGCCTGGCGCCGGTACCCGGCTGCGCGGCGATCGCCAGCGTGACCGCACTGGTGTCGCCGGTCACCACCTGGCCGCTCGTGTCCTCGACCGATACCGCGGGCTGGGCCGTCCAGGCGGCCCCGTTCGCGCCGCCGCCCGGCTGGGCGGTGAACGCGAGCTGGGTCGACGCGTCCGCGGTCACCGTGATCGTCTGCTGGACCTGGGGGGCGGCCGCGTAGCCGTTGCCGGCGGCCTGGTTGGCGTCGATCACGCAGGTCCCGGCGGCCAGGTAACTCACCGCCGAGCCGTTCGTCCCGGACACCGAGCAGACCCCCGCGCCGCTGCTGGCATCCACGCTGAACACGACCGGGTTGCCGGACGCGCCGCCGGTCGCGGTCAGCGTCGCGTTCTGGCCCACGACGCCCGGGCCCGGGCTGGGGAAGGTGATCGTCTGGGATCCCTGAGTGACGGTGCCGGCCGCGTCCTGCACCTCGGTCGACCAGAAGGCCGGCAGGGTGCTGTAATTCGGCGGCTCGGCTTCGTCATTGACGTAGATGTTCCCGATGCCGTCCTGCTGGGCGTCGCTGATATCGGCGGCCAGGCCCGCCGACGTACCCGCGCTGATCACGGCCGAGAACTCCGACGGCGGATATCCGGCCATCCAGCTCGGGAACGACGCGGCCTGGAACTGTGCCTGTGATCCCTCGAACATCTGCAGTATCTCGTTCGGCCCGAACATATAGCTCTGCGGCACGACCGTGCCCGGGTTGAACATCACGGTCTTGGCACCCACGGAGATCGCGTAGTTGTAAAGGGCCTGGTAGTAGCTGGCTTCGCCCGCCGAAGCGGACGTCCCGTCGAACATGGGACTGGCAACGCCGTACCAGGTAATAGCGTTCTGCAATTCGCTCTCAACGGTTGCCAGCGGCGTCGCGCCGTAGTCGGTCCATATGTAGTAAAGCGGCGTGATGCCCGCGGACTGCAGCGCCTGGATCGTCGCAGGCCAGGCCGGGTTGGCCGCGTCGGCCGGCTGGCCGTTGCAGCCCGATCCGGACCCGTCGGGAGCGCAGATGTCCACGATGGCCCCGCTGACCGTGGGCGCAGCCGCCTCGACCTGCCCCCAGCTCGAGAGCGTCGGATAGGCGTACAGCGTGGTGACGATCGATTCGCCCGCCGCTTGCGCTGCCGGGGCGGCTACGATACTGAGACCGGTGATCAGAACTGGCGCGGCAATGAGTGCAATTTGCCAGGATGATCTGCGCATGATTCCTTACCCCCCCACCCCTGGGAACCGTGATTTCCAGACTAAGCCGGGCACCCAGAATTGACTAGGCCCGATTTCGGGGCATGCCTTTATAGTCATAAACCGTGAATTTAGGTCATGAGCGGGCTGGGCCGATGATCTCTGTATCGGGCGAAAGCTGGCAAGCCAGGCCGCGCCGAATTGGGTGGCCTGCGCTCTTGTCCGCCCAGTTCAACAGCTCTTTACGAGCGCATATCCGGCTGTTCCCATTCCAGCTGTTCCTGGCCCGCGTCGTAGACCAGCAGGCCGTCCTCGCGCAGCCGGACGCCCGGCGAGGGGCGGTGCGCGGCCAGCCGGCCGTCGTGCATGAGGTGGCGGACCGGCACCCCGCGGGCGATCTCAGCGAAGTCGGCGATCAGCCGCCGGTGGCAGCGCCACCAGAGGCTCTCGCTGCACATCACCGCGACGGGCTGGCCGGCGGCCTGAGCGAGCACTTCGTCGATGGCCGCCGCGAACTCCGGCTGCCGCATGTAGCCGGCGTACCCGCGGAAGGCCTCCTCCCGCCAGGCCACGTCGGGGGAACCGGGCGCAGGCCGCCGGAAGCCGCCCAGCCGTTTCTCCCACCGGTAGGAGATGCCGTCATCGGGCAGCCAGCGCTCCAGCTCAGCCCGGGCGACGTGGGGGTGGCGGCGGCTGCCCGGCGCGATGCGCACGTCGACCAGCACCGTCACCTCCGCGGCGTCCAGCAGCCCGGCGATCCGCTCGGCGCTGGCGGTCCCGTGCCCGAACGTGATCAGCGGCATCGGCCCGAGCCCGTCCCGGTGGTCAGGCGCCGGCCGTGTCCGTCTCGGCGGCCCGGGTCCGGCGCGCAGGCCTGCCGGAGGCCGGCCGGGCGGCGACGAGCGCGGCCAGGGCGTCGGCGTGCGATTAGGCGCGAGCGGTGAGCTGCAGCGTGGCCGCGCGCGCCGCGGAGCTCACCATCGGGTCGACGTACGCCGCGCCGTGTCGCGCGTACTTGCTCCGGTAGGCCTGGTCGATCGCGGCCTGGTCGGCATCCGCGGGTTCAGCGAATGTGACGTCGCGGGTCAGCCCGCCGACCCGGATGCTCCCCTCGGGGCGTCGCAGCACCGACCGGAACCAGGCGCCGTCGCGGCCCCGGTAGGACCGCACGTACAGGTCGTCGCCGACCCGGACGACCCAGATCGTGGTGTACGGGCGGAGCGACCCGTCCGGCCGCAGCGCCGCGATCCGCAATTCGTCCGCCGCGCCGATCGTGTCGAGTTCTTCGGCCGTCCAGTCACTCATCGCGCTCCTCCTCCGCCGAGCCAGCCCCGGATCTCATCGGCCAGCTGCGGGTCAGCGTCCGCGCCGCCCTGAGCTCCGCCTGGCGGCTGACCAGGATAGCGTCCATCGCCGCGAGCTGATCCAGCGCGCGCTCGGCGTTCGCGCGGCTCGGCGGCCTAGATCTCATCCCACGGGCACCGGCCGAATGCCGCCGCGATGACGTCGGCGAAGGCCCGGTCCTGGGGGATCATCAGGTCGTCGACCCGGCGGGTGAGGGCGCCCAGGCCGGCGCGGGCAGGCCCGGACGCTCGTGGCCGTTATGGTCAGGCGAGGTCGAACCGGTCCAGGTCCATGACCTTGCCCCACGCCGCGGCGAAGTCGTTCACGAACTTCTCCTTCGCGTCGTCGCTCGCGTAGACCTCCGCCAGCGCGCGCAGCTCGGAGTTCGACCCGAAGACGAGGTCGACCCGGCTGGCGGTCCACTTGACCTCGCCCGTGGCGGCGTCGCGGCCCTCGAACGTGGTCGCGTCCCCCGGTTTCGGCGTCCACGTCGTGCCCATGTCGAGCAGGTTGACGAAGAAGTCGTTGGTCAGCGACCCGGGAGTCGCGGTGAAGACGCCGAGCGGCGAGTGCTGGTAGTTCGCGCCCAGGACGCGCAGGCCGCCGACGAGGACCGCCATCTCGGGGGCGCTCAGGGTCAGCAGGTTCGCCTTGTCGATCAGCAGGTACTCGGGCCGCAGCCGCCCGTCCTTCCCGACGTAGTTGCGGAACCCGTCCGCTTTCGGCTCGAGCACGGCGAACGACTCCACGTCGGTCTGCTCCTGCGATGCGTCGGAGCGGCCCGGGCTGAAGGGGACCTCGATGTCGAACCCGGCGTCACGGGCGGCCTGCTCGACGGCCGCGGAGCCGGCGAGCACGATCAGGTCGGCGAGCGAGACCTGCTTGCCGCCGGCCTGGGCGGCGTTGAAGGTCCGCCGGATCCCCCGCAGCGTGCGCAGCACCGCCGCCAGCTCGTCGGGGTGGTTGACCTCCCATCCGCTCTGCGGCTCGAGGCGGATGCGCGCGCCGTTGGCGCCGCCGCGCTTGTCGCTGCCGCGGAACGACGAGGCCGCCGCCCACGCGGCGTAGACCAGCTGCGGGACCGACAGGCCCGAGGCGAGGACCTGGCCCTTGAGGGCGGCGATGTCCTCGGCGCCGATGAGCTCGTGGTCCACCGCCGGAACGTGGTCCTGCCAGATCAGCTCCTCGGACGGGACCTCGGGCCCGAGGTAGCGCACGATCGGGCCCATGTCACGGTGGGTCAGCTTGAACCACGCCCGGGCGAAGGCGTCCGCGAGCGCGTCGGGGCTCTCCAGGAAGCGCCGCGAGATCTGGTCGTAGACCGGGTCCATGCGGAGCGAGAGGTCGGTCGTCAGCATCGTCGGCGGGCGGCGCTTCGACGGGTCCTGCGGATCGGGGACGGCATCCGCGGCCGCGCCGTCCTTCGGCTGCCACTGGTGCGCGCCGGCCGGGCTCTGGGTCAGCTCCCACTCGTAGCCGTACAGGGTCTCGAGGAAGCTGTTGTCCCACGTTATCGGGGTGGAAGTCCACGTGACCTCGAGGCCGCTGGTGATCGCGTCGCGGCCCGTGCCGGTGCCGAAGGTGCTCTTCCAGCCCAGCCCCTGCTGCTCGATCGGGGCCGCCTCGGGGTCGAGGCCGACGTTGGACTCCGGGCCCGCGCCGTGCGTCTTGCCGAACGTGTGGCCGCCCGCGATCAGGGCGACCGTCTCCTCGTCGTTCATCGCCATCCGGCGGAACGTCTCGCGGATGTCGCGGGCCGCGGCGATCGGGTCCGGGTTGCCGTTCGGGCCCTGCGGGTTGACGTAGATGAGGCCCATCTGGACTGCGGCCAGCGGATCCTCGAGCTGGCGGTCGCCGGTGTAGCGCTCGTCACCGAGCCAGATGGTCTCGGAACCCCAGTAGACGTCGTCGTCCGGCTCCCAGACGTCCGCGCGGCCGCCGCCGAAGCCGAACGTCTTGAAGCCCATCGACTCCAGGGCGACGTTGCCGGTGAGGATCATCAGGTCGGCCCACGAGATCTTCTGGCCGTACTTCTTCTTCACCGGCCACAGCAGCAGGCGGGCCTTGTCGAGGCTGACATTGTCCGGCCAGCTGTTGAGCGGCGCGAAGCGCTGCTGGCCGCTGCCTGCGCCACCGCGGCCGTCGCTGATGCGGTAGGTACCCGCGCCGTGCCACGCCATCCGGATCATGAGCGGGCCGTAGTGGCCGAAGTCAGCCGGCCACCAGTCCTTGGAGTCCGTCAGTACCGCCGCGATGTCGCGCTTCACGGCGGCGAGGTCGAGGGTCTTGAACGCCTCGGCGTAGTCGAACTCCTCGCCGAGCGGGTTGGCCACGGCAGGGTTCTTGGCGAGGATCTTCAGGTTGAGCCGGTTCGGCCACCAGTCACGGTTGGCGTCACCGCTGGTGGGGTCCGTGAGGCCGTGCACGACCGGGCATCCGCCGGCCTCCTCGCTCGCTGCCTCCGGGGTCGGGCCCTCGGCGACTACTGGGTCATGGTTCTCAGACATGGGTATCCTTCCGGCTCTCGGGGCGGATCACGGTGCCCAGGAACTGCGGGCGGTGGAACAGTCGGGGCACAGGCCCCAGTAGGTGACATCGGCCTCGTCGATCGAGAAGCCGTGATCGTCGGATGCGGTCAGGCAGGGCGCCTCGCCGACCGCGCAGTCGACGTCGGCGACGACACCGCACGACCGGCACACGATGTGGTGGTGGTTGTCCCCGACGCGTCCCTCGAACCGGGCCGGGCTGCCGGCCGGCTCGATGCGGCGCACGAGTCCCGCCGCGGTGAGCGCGTGCAGGGCCTCATACACGGCTTGCAGGGAGACGTGGCCCACGCGATCGCGCACTCCGGAGGCAACCGCCTCGACGCCGAGGTGGTCGCCGCTCCGGACGGTCTCGAGGAGCGCGACGCGGACGGCCGTCACCCGCAGGCCGACACCGCGCAACTCCTCGGCGGTGGCGGGAGTCCGGGCTGCGGTCACGGCGCCCAACCTATCGCCATAAACACGAACGGCTCAAGATAGCGAATGACTCAAGATTGGACGGCGTTAGTTCCCGGGGCCGCGTGGTCATCTTGTGACCGCTGACCGGCCCTGCGGAGCCCGGTGTTCCTGCCGTGCCTCGCCACGGCACCGCTCACCCGGCCATCCTTGCCGCCTGGGATGCTTGGTGCGGGGTGAGGCTGTGGACGAGCTGCGCTATGACCTGGAGAGGGCCGCCGTACGCGTGGTGCTCGCCGACGTCGGCGGACGGGTGCTGCTGTTTCATGTGGTGACCCCCGAGGAGGCCCCGGACGGATGGTGGGAGCTGCCCGGCGGGGGGATCGACGCCGGTGAGTCCTACCTCGAGGCGGCGGTCCGGGAGATCAGGGAGGAGACCGGCCTGGTTCTCGATCCGGCGCAGGTAGGCCCGCCGGCCTGGCGGCGCGATACGACCTGGCGCTCGCGCGGCAGGCGGCGGCTCCAGCATGAGGTGGTGGTGCTGGCGCGGGTGGCGGCGGATCAGCCGGCCATCGCGGACGGCGGCCGGACGCCGGAGGAGATCGAGGACTACGTGACCGCCCGGTGGTGGCCCGTGCCCGAGATCACCCGCAGCCGCGTGCGCTTCTATCCCGGGCGCCTGCCCGAGCTGCTGCCGCGGTTTCTGGCCGGGGAAGACATCGACGAGCCCTTCGAGCGCTGGAACTAGGGCGCTTGCCCTCCGGGGCCAAGCCGCCCTCGGCCTCGCGGCCGGATGTCAGGCGAGCGGCCCGAGAAACCGCGGCGGCGGTCAGGTCTGGGGGGCGGCCTGCGGGCTGGCGCGGGCGGCCTGGTGCGGCGGGCGGCGGTAGCAGATGAAGGCCGGCAGGGCCAGGGCGATCACGACGGCTCCCGCGATCGTGACCAGCCCCCCGGCGAGCGCGCTGATCGTCGGCGAGGTCAGCGAGCCCAGCGCGCCGGCTTCCAGGTTGCCGAGCTGCCCGCCGCCCGCGCCGACGACGTAGTCGGCGGCCATGACCCGGCCGAGGAACTGATCGGGGGTGGCCGCCGTGACGATGGCCCCCCGGAACACCACGGTGAAGGTGTCCGCGGCCCCGGCCAGGGCCAGCAGGCCGAGCGTCAGCCACAGGCCCGGGGCGACCGCGAACCCGGCGAAGGCCGCGCCCCACACGGCGACCGCGACCAGCATCGCCCGGCCCTGCCGCGACACGTGCCTGACCGGCCCGGAGAACGCGGCGCTGGCCAGGCCCCCGACGCCGATGGCCGTGGTGAACAGGCCGAGCGTGCGGGGATCACCCCCGAACCGCTCGGCGTTGATCGCGGGGAACAGGGCCACGGGCAGGCCGAACACCGTCGCGTTGAGATCGGCCAGGAACGCGCCGGCGATCACCCGGCTGCGGCGGATGAACGCGATTCCCTCGGCGACCGCGCGGGGACCGGGCCGGGGCGCGCCGTCTTGCGGCGGCATCGCGGGCAGGCGCGCCACCCCGTACAACGCGGCCGTGAAGCTGACCGCGTCGATGAGATAGCACGCCCGCAGGCCCAGGTGCGGCGCGGCCGCGATGAGGCCGGCCAGTGCAGGGCCGGCGGTCAGCATGATCTGGAAGGTGAGCCGGTTCAGCGCCAGCCCGGCGGCCTGCTGACTGGCCGGCAGCAGGCTGGGGATGAATGTCATGCGGGCCGGGCGGTCGACGGCGCCGAGGCCGGCCTGCACGGCGATCAGGGCGTACAACGGCCAGACCAGGTCCAGCCCGGCAAAGGCCTGCGCGGCGAGCGCCGCCGACACCGCGGCCAGGCAACTGCTGGTCACCAGCACGAGCTTGCGCCGGTCCAGGGCGTCGGTGACCGGGCCGCCCAGCAGCCCCACGGCCAGGGTCGGCACCACCTGCGCCACGCCGATCACGCCGACCGCGAGCGAGGAGTGGGTGAGCTCATAGACCTGCAGGATGACGGCGAAGGCGGTCAGGGCGCCGCCCACCGAGGACAGGGTGGTCCCCGCCCACAGCCGCCGGAACGCCGCGGACTCCCGCAGCGGCGTGATGTCCGCCAGCAGCCGGGGTCGCCTGGACAAGGGTCTGCTCCCTTCAGTGTCCGGTGATGCCCAGACATTGTAACAGTACTTATATAAGTGCTGTTACAATAAGAGGATGGACGGCCACGGCACCCCCGACCCCACCGAGCACAGCCGCTGGCGGCCGCTGCGGCTGCTGCAGGCGGAGATGGACGCCGATATCGCCCGCGTCTACGCGGAGAGGCACGTCCACGAGCTCAAGCCGAGTTTCGTCCTGGAGCTCCTCCGGTTGCACGCCCGCGGCCCGATGACGATCACCGAGCTGGCCCGGTCGGTGCAGCGCACGCACTCCGCGGTCAGCCAGAAGGTGGCCGCGATGCGCGCCACGGGCTGGGTGCGCACCATGGCGGGCCCCGATGCCCGCAGCAAGAAGGTGGCGCTCACGGCCAAGGCGGCCCGCATCACCGGCCAGATGGCGGCCGAATGGCGGGCCACCGAGGCCGCCGTCGCCGAACTCGAGGCGGAGATCCCCTACCCGCTGAGCCAGGTCGTCACCGACATCGAGCAGGCGCTGCAGCGCAGGAGCTTTCACGACCGGATCGCCGAGAAGCTGGCCAGCGACCCCGAGTGGCAGTGACATCCGGGCCCTGGCTCCCCTTGCCCGGCCGGTCAAGGAATACGCCGAGGCGCACGCCGGCGATGCCACGGCGGGGTAGGGCGTCTTCCGCGCGGTGCCCTCAGGGCCGTGCGGCCCAGGCCAGGTAGCCGTCCACGAGCGCGTCGGTGAACCGGCGCGGTACCGGCTGCCCGGTGACCAGGACCCGGTAGTAGACCGGGCCGGCCAGTTGGTCGACCGCCAGGTCGATGTCCTCGGCCGGGGCCAGCTCGCCGCGGCGGCGGGCGCGGAGCAAAGGCGCGCGGTCGAGCTCGCGCTGGGGGGCCACGAACTCGGCCGCGAAGCGGGCCGCGACCGCCGGGTCGTGCTGGGCCTGACCGGCGAGGGCCCGGCAGACCGCGCCCGCGTCGGTGCCGGTCAGGAACGCGGCGAGCTGGCCCAGCCGGTCACGGAGGTCGCGGCCGAGGTCTTCGTGGTCGGGGGAGGTGAAGTACTCGGCCGCGTCCACGGCCAGAGCGTCGAACAGGATATCGGTCTTCGAACTCCACCAGCGGTAGATGGTCTGCTTGGCCACGCCGGCCCGGACGGCGATGCCCTCGATCGTGACCCCGGCGAACCCGAGTTCCACCAGCAGGTCGTCGGCCGCCTCCAGGACGGCCATCCGGGCCGCCTCGCTTCGCCCGTGCCGGTTGCCGTGGTGGCGCGCCCCGCCGGCGGCCCCGGGATCCGGCGTGACCGCGCCGGCCCGCGGGCCTGCCCCGTCACGATCGCGAGCCGCCATCCGGCCAGGATACGCACCCTCTTGTCTAGACGCAACGTTGCGTCTAGGGTATGGATCATGGCTACTTCCTTGGCTACACCCCAGCTCGACGCCGTGCTCGGCCGGCTGTTCGCCGCGGCCGCCCGCGACGGCGAGAACGCACCCCTGCCCCCGCCGCCGCCGGGGCACGCGTCCTGGGCCACCGCGCCCGCCCGCGAGCGCTCCGAAGCCCTCCAGGACTACTACCTGCCCATCTCGGCGGAGGCCGGCAAGCTCCTGTACGCGCTGACCCGGGCCATCCGGCCGGAAACCGTGGTCGAATTCGGCACCTCGTTCGGCATCTCGACCATCTACCTCGCCGCCGCCGTCACCGACAACGGCACCGGCCACGTCGTGACCACCGAGCTGAGCGCCAGGAAGGCCGAGGCGGCCCGGTCGAACCTGCAGCAGGCGGGCGTCGGCGACGCGGTGACCATCCTGGTCGGCGACGCGCGGCAGACGCTGGCCACCCTGCCCGGCCCGGTCGGCCTGGTCCTGCTGGACGGGTGGAAGGACCTCTGCCTGCCCGTGCTCCACCTGCTGGAACCCAAGCTCGCCCCCGGCGCCCTGGTCGCCGCCGACGACATCACCCACGACGGCATGGCCGGCTACCTCGACTACATCCGCGACCCGGCCAGCGGGTACGTCACCGTCGCGTTCCCGGTCGAGGACGGCATGGAGATCAGCTCCTGGACCGGGCGCTAGGCGCCGCCGAGCAGCTGGCCAGGCTCCGCCCGCAGGCCGCAGCGCGCTAGGCCGCCACCGGATGCGCGCGGCCGGCGGTAATACCGCGCACGCGCGCACCTATGCGGGCGGCAGGCCCGCGCTCACCATGAAGGTATGGACGACGGGCCACGGCGCCGGCAGGCGAAGACGCTCAAGCAGGAGCTGCCCTACCCGTACAACCAGGACCTGTCCAAGGTCCTGCGCGGGCTGAACCGCCGCACGCCGTTCGGTCGCCGGAGGCTGGCCAATGATCCCCTCACGGCCGCCTACCTCATGGCCGCGGTCCGGCTGATCCAGCGCCACCTGGGCCCCGGCGCGAGCCGGACGCTCGCCGATCCGGACGACGCGGATTCCATCTCGCGGCCCCTGCTGAGCTTCTTGTCACAGCGGGCCGTGGCCGCCGAAGTCGACCACAACCCTCCTCCGTTCCACTGCCAGGGCCGGGTCTCGACCATGCGGGAACGATGGCGGCATCAATCCAACTTCATCGCTGACGTGCTGCGGTTCGGCCTGTGGGCGTCGCACTACCCGGCCGCGCACCAGGACGAGGTGGCCGACGCGGAGGAGGAGGTCATCCACGGCCCGGATCCCGTGCATGGCATCCACCAGGTGTGCTACTGGGACATGACCAGGCTCATGGCCACGCCCATGTTCCGCCTCGGGCTCATCGCCGCCGCCCAGGCCGAGGGAGATGCGGTCATCCGCGAGGCCATATCCGGGCGTCACCAGGTGAATACCCCGCGATGGAAGCAGTTTTACGATCAGTTTCTGCGCTCTCACGGCCTGCGCCTGCGGCCCGGGGTCACCCTGGATGACTGCGCCGACCTGCTGGTCGCCGTCGCGGACGGCCTGGCCATGCGCGCCCTCGCCGACCCCGCCGCCCGCGTCCTCGATCACGCCCGGCAGCGCTCGCTGCTCGGGACGGCTGTCCTCGCCCTGATCGCAGGTTGTGTGGAGCGCGCCGGCCCCGGGGACGGCGTGCCACTCGAGCAGGCGGTGAACGACATGGTCGGCCAGGCTTCGGCGGGTCCGGCCCGGAAGCCAGCCTGAGATGGATATCCTCGCCGGACTCACCGGGCTGATGATCGGCGTCGCGGCCGCCTGGGGGCTGGCGCGAGGGCACACGGCCGGGAAGATGGGCAGGCTCCGGGCGCAACTGCAGGCGCGGGTCGATTACTGGCAGGACGAGGCCGAACGGGCCAGGGCCCAGGCGGCCCGGGTCAGCGAGCAGGCGGCCGCGTGGGCCGCGGGCTGCCGGCAGGGCCGGGAAGACGTCATGTCCCTGGCCCGGGCCCTGGCTCATCTCGCCGCCGGAACCGACGACGGTCCGACGGCCGGGGACTCTCCCGGCTCGTTCTGATGACGGCGCCCCGGGCGCCCCGGGCTCAGGAGCCGCGGCTCGCCGGGAGCACGGTGATGAGTATGTCGGACACCGGCGACCCGGGCGCGGGATCGCGGGTCCGCGCGACCTTGCGCCAGCCCCAGTTCTGGAAGGCGTTCTGCGCGGGGCCAGCCGCCGGCAGCACGGTGAGCGTCGCGCGTTCCTCGGCGCCGGCGGCCAAGGATGAGGTCGTGCAGGGCCTGGCCGATGCCCTGCCGCCGCCACGACGCGCGCACCAGCAACTCGGTCAGCGCGAAGGTGCGGCCGGGGTGCTCGGCGGTGACCTCGTCCGGCAGCGGGGTGGTCAGGTGCCGCCACCAGGAGGTGGATGGCCGCAGCGGCATCCCGGCCGCGTAACCGACCAGGTACCCGCCGTGGCGCGCCTCGGCCAGCACGAAGCCGGGCTGGCGGCGCTGGACCCGGAACCGGTCGGCGAACACGGCGGCATCATCATCGCGCCGGTACGGCGGGCCGGCGTAGACCTCGGCGTGCAGGGCCTGCAATTCCGCCTCGTGCGCGGCGGCCTGCGCGCCGTCGAGCAACTGGAACGTGATCTCGGGCGCGGGCACGACCAATTTCAGCGGTCGGGGAGCCAGTTGCCGTGGAAGCCCAGCGGGATCCGGGCCGGCAGGTGGACGCGCGCCACCGGGTCGGCGGTGAAGTCCTGGGCGGCCAGGATGACCAGGTCGGCCGCGCCGCGGTCGGGGTTGTGCACGAAGGCCATGACGTAGCCGTCGTCCTCGCCGGAGTCCGCCGAGGCCGGCGCGAACACGGCCTCGCCCGCGGTGGCATCCCTGCCGAACTCGTGCACCTGCACGGTGCCGGCCGTCAGGTCGTGCTTGAGTATCGCGTTGGTGAACGCGTCGTCGCCGAAGTCGCCGGTGGCCGTGATGGCCCGGGTGACATCGCCGATGACCGCGCTATAGCCATAACGGTGCGGCCGGGAGATGATCCGGTCGTCGACTCTGGGGAACTCCTGCCCGCGGTCGTCGAGGCGCTGCTGGGTGATCGTGCCGGCGGCCGGGTCGATGGTCCACCGGTCCAGGGTCACTGGCCCGTGGGCAGCCCACAGCGTGGAGACGTCGAAGCCCTGGTTGTACTGGCACAGGTCGACCACGACCTTGCCCTGGCCGTCGTCGTAGGCGTTGAGGCAGTGGAACACCCAGCACGGCTCGATCTCGATCCAGCGGACGGGCGAGCTGCCGTCGCGGGGCAGCAGGCCGACGCGGGCCTGGTGGGCGTCGTTCCACACGTACGGCAGTTCGTTGCCCGCGGTGACCGCGTTCAGGCTGAACGTGACCGGCAGGTCCAGCAGCACCACGTAACGGCCGGTCAGCGCGAAGTCATGCATCATCGGCCCGTCCGGCACCGGGATGTTGGTGGTCGCGGACACCTTTCCCGCCGGGTCGACGACCACGTGCTGGACGTAGTCCCAGGCCCAGAAGTACGCGATCGCGTGCAGCTCGCCGGTGGCGCGGTCGAGCTTGGTGTGCGCGGCGAACCCGCCGGGCAGCGTCCCGCCGAAGTTGCACGGCCCGACGGTGTCCAGTTCCCCGGTCATCTCGTACGGCAGCGGGCCGGCCTCGACGGTGGCCAGGGTGCGCCCGGCGTGGGAGATGATGCAGGTGTTGGCGGCGAAGTCCATGTTCTCGTGCACCGGCCCGGCCGGCCACGGCTCGTAGTGCGCCGCGGCGACGGCCTTGGAGCGGACCCACCGGTTGCGGTACCACTCGGCCTTGCCGCCGCTCAGCCGCACGCCGTGCACCATGCCCGAGCCGAGGAACCAGTGATAGTCCGGGTCGTCCAGGCCCAGCGGGTTCGGCCCGTTGCGCAGGTACCGGCCCGACAGCCCGGCGGGCACCTGCCCGGTGACCGGAAGGTCGAACACGGTGATCTCCTCGGTCACCGGGGCGAACGACCCTTCGAGGAAGCGGTGGTCAGAAGGCGTGGACATTTTCCCTCCCGTTCAGCAGCGGACCCGCTGCGCGCCGTGCTCCCCAGCAGCATGGCACGGCTGTCGGTCGCGGCCAGCTCGGCTCCAGCCCAGTGTGCGGCCCCGGCCCGGCCGCGCCCGCGGCCAGGGCCCACTAATCAGACCGTCCGGTGATGCGCAAGGGCCTCAGAGCGTTACCGCAGCTCTAAAGGCCGGGTAGGCTGGCCCGCTCCCGGCGTTGGCTGTACTTGCCGGCGACGGTTCCGCCATGATGGAAGGCCATGTCTTTGAGTACGACGCCGCTACCGGACGTCGGCCTGTGGGCGCGGGGCAGCGGGCTGGAGATCGTCCTGCTCGTCACCGGCGCGATCCTGCTGACCCGTTTTGTCACCTGGCTGGGCGGCAAGATCATGGCCCGGATCGACGCCAACGCCCGGGAGACGGACGCGCTGGTCCGCTCGGAGGCGTCGAAGCACCGGCACGCGCTGGCGTCGGTCATCACCTGGGTCGTCCTGGTGGTCATCTACTGCGTGACCGGCCTGGCCGTCCTGCAGCGCTTCGACATCCCGCTGGCCAGCCTGGTGGCGCCGGCCGCCGTGCTGGCCGTGGCGCTGGGGTTCGGGGCCCAGCGCGTGGTCCAGGACCTCCTGGCCGGGTTCTTCATCATCAGCGAGCGCCAGTACGGGTACGGGGACCTCGTCCAGCTTGCGCTGACCAGCCAGGCTAACCCTTCGATCGGGACGGTCGAGGACGTCACGCTGCGGGTGACCACGGTGCGCACCGCCGACGGCGAGGTGGTCATCACCCCGAACGGCCAGATCAACCAGGTGACCAACATGTCCCGCGACTGGGCCCGGGCCGTGATCGACGTGCCCGTGCCCGTGGCCGTGGACGTCAACCACGTCAGTGACCTACTCCGACAGATCGGAGACGAGGCATACAAGGACGACGAAATGAGCAGCCTGCTGCTGGATCCCCCGGCCGTCATGGGCGTGCAAAGCATCGACGTGGACCACTTCCAGGTTCGCGTGGTGGCCCGGACGCTGCCGGGCAAGCAGTTCGACGTCGGGAGGATGCTGCGGGTCCGGATCGCGGCGGGACTCCTGCGCGAAGGCATCAGCGTGCCGACCACCCTGGAGACCGCCCGCGCCGACAGGAGCGAGTGATGGGGTGGCTGCGTCGGCTGCAGCGAGTGCGGACCTCCACCTGGGTCCTGCTCGGCATCTTCGTGGCGGCCCTGGTCGTCTACCTGCTGTTCCGGCCGCCATCGTCGAACGCCGGCACCTCGGGGGCCACTCACCCCTCACCTACGAATACGGCCACGTCGCACCCGTCGCCCACGCCGACGCCCAGCCCGAAAGCCACGCACGCCAGCCCGACGCCGGGGCTCGGCAGCACGCCCCACTCCAGCGTGAGCCCGTCCCCGTCCCCGTCGCCCTCACCGCTGGGGTCGCCGTCCCCGTCGGCCAGCGACCCCGCGCCGTCTCCCCAGGCGTCGTGACCGCGCTCACCCAGAATGGGGGCATGGAGCTAACCGACGACATGCAGCGCGTCGTCGGGGAGCAGAGCCTCGGCTTCGTCGCCACGGTTCGGCCGCCGAATACGAGCAGATCCTGGACTGGTACACGGCCCAGCGCGGCGGCGACTACCGGGCCAGGACGAAGGCTGCCGTGCTCGTTACGGTCACCGGGGCCGAGCCCCTGATCTCGCCGTACGCCGACGGCACCACCGAGGCCGAGGTACGGGCGCGGGTACCCGGAAGGCGCCGCCCGGCTAGCATGCGCTTGTGAAGGCTGCGGTTCACACCCGGTACGGGCCGCCGGACGTGGTCCGGATCTCGGAAGTGGCAAAACCGACCCCCGGAAACAACGAACTGCTGGTCAAGGTGCACGCGACGACGGTGAACCGAACGGACTGCCACTACCGGGCGGGGCAGCCCTGGATCATGCGGCCGCTGGTGTCGGGGCTGACCCGGCCCAGGGTGAGCGTCCTGGGGAACGAGTTCGCCGGCCAGGTCGTGGCGGCTGGCCGCGGCGTCACCTCGTTCGGTGTCGGCGACCGGGTGTTCGGGTACACCGAGGGCCCGTTCGGGGCTCATGCCGAATACCTGGTGATCGGCGCGAACGGACGGGTCGCGGTCATGCCGGCGGGCCTGGGCTACGAGCAGGCCGCCCCCGGCACCGAGGGCGCGCACTACGCCCTGTCGCACATCCGGCGCGCCAAGATCCGCCGCGGCCAGAACGTCATGGTCTATGGCGCCACCGGAGCGATCGGCTCCGCCGCGGTCCAGTTGCTGAAGACCCTCGGGGTCCGGGTGACGGCCGTCTGCGCCGCGCCACACCTGGAGCTGGTCAGGAAGCTGGGCGCCGACGAGGTCATCGACTACACGGCCGGGGACTTCACCCGCGGCGCCCAGCGCTACGACGTGGTCTTCGACGCGGCCGGCCAGAGCTCGTTCGGCCGGTGCCAGCGGCTGCTGAAACCGGCCGGGATCTACATGTCCACCGGACCAGGCCCGGGCTACCAGAATCTGGTCCTGCCGCTCGCCGCCCCGCTGTCGCGCGGTAAGAAAGTCGTGTTCGCCTATCCCCGGATCGACCAGGCGACAGTCCGGCATCTCGGCCAGCTGATGGAATCCGGGCAGTTCACGCCGGTCATCGACCGGCAGTACGCGCTGGATCAGGTCGTGGAGGCCTACCGGTACGTCGAAACGGGCCAGAAGATAGGCAACGTCGTGATCATCATCGATCCGGCGCGCTAGCTATCGAACGGGATCACGTCATAACGGTCCGGGTGCAGTTCTTGGCAGCAGGTCAGGTCAGCCGTGGGCGGCGCGGCCGCCAACGGCGGTGAAGGCGATGGTCTGCGTCCACCACCCCGGATCGGCGCACCGGGCGAGGAACGCATCAACGGACCGGCCGTCCAGATGGCCTGAGGCCACCAGGCGCGCGCGCAGCTCGATGACCGTCTGCCGCCAGTACTCAGCCCAGGGCGAGCCGCCGCGATACAGCGCCGTCTCCGCCGTCGCCTCGATGTCCTCCACGCCCAGCCGGGACAGCATCGCCGGCAGCGTGCGGCCGATGAAGTAGTCGATCCCCTGCTCGCGCGACCAGGTCAGCCAGCCCTCCCAGAACGTCCGGACCTCGGCCGGCTCGGCGACGCTGACCGGGAGGAAATCCGGTTCGATCAGCAGGATCGCCCCGCCCGGCCTGGCGCTGGCCACGAGGTTCGCCACGGCCACGCTGGCGTCGGCGACATGGTGCAGCACGGCGCGGGCCGTGACCAGGTCAAAGCCTCCCGGCGGCACCGGCCCCGCGAGGATGTCGGCCTGGCGGAGTTCGAGCCCGGGCGGTCCGGCGTCCACCAGGGACAGGTCAAGGTCCGCGGCCACCGCCGCGCCGCCGGGCGCGACCCGCCCGGCCAGCCAGGCCGACATGGAGCCGTTACCGCAGCCGACTTCGAGCGCCCGCGCGCCCGGCCCGACGCCCAGCCGTTCGATGTGCCGGCGGTGCATCGGATCGAGCAGCCGCGACATCAGCGCCAGCCGCTGCCGCTCGCCTTCCTGGTGATGGTCAAGGACGTACCCCGGCACGGCGCCTCCCCCGCTCCGCCTAGGCCGAACGGTACCGGGCCGCCGCGGCGCGGGGAAGGCTGGCCGGATTCGTCAGCAGCAGTCGTGCCGGTGACTGCGCTCGTGGCAGCAGCATTCCTCCCGATGCCTGGGTTCGTCGTGGCCATGGCAGCGCGGCAGCAGGATCGGGCCGACGCCCGGGATCGCGTGCTCTCGCGCCTCGGCGAGCAGCGCCGCGGCCGCTTCCTGGGCGTTCTCGCCAGTCCGTGACATCCGGGCGGCGATCAGACCGGTCACGATGGGCGTCGAGAACGACGTGCCGCTCCACTTCGCCATGCCGTAGAACTCCCGAGTCTGGCCGGGTTGCCCGTTATGCGGGCCATACGGGTCGACGTAGCACGTGTAGGTGCCGGTCGCGAACGCATTGACGAGGTCCCGGCCCGGCGCGTACACGTCGACCCACGGACCGTAGTTGCTGAACAGCGCGCGGCTGCGCCAGTCGGCCGCGAGGGCGCCCACGGCGACCATCTCTGGGAAGTTGGCCGGCCAGGTCGGAACCCGGACGCCGCTGTTGCCCGCCGCGACCACGCACGCCACGCCCTTGTACTGGCGGAGCCGCCGCAGCCAGTGCTCGAAGGACTTCAGCGGGAGGTCTTTCCTGGTCGGCGCGGTGATCGACAGGTGGAAGATGTCGTAGCCGTCGGCGAGCGCGGCGTCGAGGTGCCGCGCCAGGTGGGTTTCCAGCGTGCTGCCCGCGACCTTGAACGCGTTGGCCACGAAGATGTCGGCTCCCGGGGCCATGCACCGGGCCACGCCGGCGACGAACGTGCCGTGTCCCTCGTAGGGCCCGATCACGTTGGCGCCGCTGAAGTCCTCTAGGCGATCCAGAGTCCCCGTTACCCCCGCCAGCCACGAGTGGGCGTTGCCTGAGTTGGTGACGACCTCAGGCGGGTGTGCGGCGGGATCCGGAGCCGCGGGGCTGTCGCCCGGGTACCAGAGCAGCCCGGTGTCGGCCATGTAGATGGAGATTCCCGCGCCGGCGTCTCCCGGGCAGACCGAGGGATAGGGCTCGATTCCGTCGTACACCACCTCGGGCTCGGTGGCCGGGCACGGACCCGTGTCCCCCGCCACGGTAAGGACGTGATTGGGGGTCGCGATTCCGGTGCCGAGCCTCCGGTCGATGATCTCGAGTACGCCGGGCACCGTGAGCGGCTCCGTGTCGGGTAGCGGCGTGGGGAGACTCAACACGACGAGCCCCGGGACCACCCGCCGGACGGGAGCGTCCCCGGCGTCCGCGTCCCCGATATCCTGCACCCGCGTCCTGTCCTGATCCAGGACGTCCTGTACCGGCCCGAGGTGCTTCTCGCTGACCAGGATCTGGCCCTCGGCGTACATGTATTCCACCCCGCCGCCCTCGGAGGTGGCGACGCCGATGCCGACGCCACCCGAGCCGCCCCTGGCTTCGCCCATCTTTTGCGCGGCGCCATCTTTCCCGAATTGTTCCCATATGTACTGAACTTGATCGCGGATCCTTGGGTCCGGAATCTCTTCCCAATTCGGCTCGTCCACCAGGTCCCTCCCGCTGGTCTCGACGTCCAAGCATGGCCGGCGCGCCGTTCCCAAGAGCAATTCCGCAACGGTCCGGTTGCGGAGAGTCACATGTGGCCCAGGGCCGGATGCCTATACGGAGCAATCGTGGCACCGGCTGATACGGCCGGCCGGGAAAGATATCCGATTTCCTCGCGTCCGGGCCATCCGGCGGCCGCCCGGGCCCGGGCTAATATCATTTCGTGGCGGCGCAGGCGCACGCGGCCGATTCCGCTCGGCGGGAAGCCGAGGAAGTACTCGTGCTAGCGCTGTCCCAGCCCCGGGAAGCATTAGTGAGGGCACGGGCGGCGCTGGCGACGCGGCCGGGCCCGTACGAGGCCTCGATGGCGCATCAGGCGGCGGGAATTGTCTTGCGCGAATTCGGGGATGTCCGGGCATCGGTGCGTGAACTGCGCCGTGCGCTGCGCTTCGCGCGACAGGCCGGCTCGGCCGAACGCGAGGTCGAAGTGCTGGCCAGCCTGGGAGTGGCGCTCGCCTACGCGGGCCGGACGGCAGACGGGCTGGCCGTTTTTGAGCACGCGGTTCTGCGGTCGAACGGCGTGCAGGCGGCGCGGGTGCGGCACCGGCGTGGCATCGTGCTGTGCGCTGTCGGCCGGTATCCGGCGGCGCTGGACGACCTGAACCACGCGGTCAGCGTGCTGGACCGCGCGGGGGACCCGCTCTGGGCGGCCCGCGGGCATAGCGCCCGCGGCCTTGTTTACGTGTCACTGGGCTTCCCAGACCGCGCTGATGCCGATTTCGTGGCTTCCGGGCGCCTGTTCGCGGAAACCAACCAGGTGCTCGAGTCGGCCTACATTGTGCAAAACCGCGCGGAAGTGGCCTTCGGATCGGGGGACCTCCCGGCCGCGCTTTCCCTCCTCGATGAGGCGGCCGACCGGGTTCGCCCGCTGGGCGTGCCCCTGCCGCCGCTGAGCACGGACCGGTGCGCCGTCTTGCTCGCGGCCGGGCTGATCGGTGACGCGCTGGCCGAGGCGGACGCGGCGGTGCAGGAGTTCGAGCCGGTCCGTGGCCGGGTCCCGCAACGGGCACGTTTGCTGCTGATGGCGGCCAACTGCGCGCTGGCCGCCGGGCAGCCGCAGACGGCCCTGGACTGGGCGCAGAGGGCCCACCGGCTGTTCCGGACCCAGCAGAGCGCCTGGTGGAAAGCGCAGTCGGCGCTGGTGCTCGCACAAGCGCGCCACGCCACCGGAGTGGCGTCCACCTCCCTGCTCCGCGAGGCGAACCGGGCCGCGGCCGGACTGGAAGCGCTCGGCGCCAGCGAGGTGGTACAGGCCCACCTGCTGGCCGGGCGGGTGGCGGCCGAACTCGGCCGCCGCGCCGACGCCGACCGTCATTTCGCCGCGGCGGCCAGGCGCCGGCGCCGAGGGCCGGCGATGGCCCGGGCCAGCGGCTGGCTCGGCGCCGCGCTGCGGGCCGAGGCCGCCGCCGATTCGCGCGCCCTGTTCGCGGCGTGCCGCCGCGGGCTTGAGGTCATCGAGGAGCACCGGTTCAGCCTCGGCGCGTCGGAACTGCGGGCGCAGGCGACCGCGCACGGCGCCGAACTGGCCGCGCTGGGCCAGCGCCATGCCGCCCGGGCCCGCCGGCCACGGCTGCTGCTGGCCTGGAGCGAGCGGTGGCGGGCCACCGCGCTCGCCGTGCCGAGGGTGCGGCCCTCCGCCGACGCGGAACTCACCGCAGGCCTGGTCGCGCTGCGCGGGGCGGCTGGCCGACTGGAAAGGGCGCGGCAGGAAGGCAAGCCGACCGCTACGTTCCAGCGCGAGCAGCTGCGGCTGGAGGGCGTGGTACGGGCCCGTTCGCTGCACGCCCGGGGCGAGGCTCGCTCTGGCCGGGCCGGCCTCGACGTGGCCGCCCTGCTCGATCAGCTCGGCGCGGCCCAGCTCGTCGAGATCGTGGATGTCGACGGCGTCCTGCATGTGCTGGTCTGCGGGGCGGGGCGGGTACGGCAGTTCACCGCCGGCCGCGCCGAGGACGCCACCCGCGCCGCGGAGTTCGCCCGGTTCGGCCTGCGCCGCCTGGCCCGCGGCCGGCCCGGGGATGACCCGGACAGCGCGCTGGCCATCCTGAAGGCGGCCGGGCCCGACCTGCAGGACGCGATTCTCGGCCCGGCGGCCGGCTACCTGAGCGAGGAGCCGGTCGTCGTGGTGCCCCCCGGCCGGCTGCACACGATCCCGTGGGCGCTGCTGCCCGCGCTCGGCGACCGCGCGTTCAGCGTCGCTCCGTCCGCGGGCGCCTGGATGCGCGCGCACGTCACCGCGCCGCCAGGCCGACGGCGCGTCACGCTGGCCCGCGGGCCGGGCCTGGTCACCGACGGCGCCGAGGTGCCCATGGTCGCCGAGCTGTACGACGACGTCACGGTGCTGTCTGGCGCTGAGGCCACGGCCGGGCGGGTGCTGTCTGCGCTCGACGGGGCCTGGCTGGCGCACATCGCCGCGCACGGGCGCTTCCGCTCCGATAGCCCGATGTTCTCCTCCCTGCGCATGCACGACGGGCCGCTCACCGTCTACGACTTCGAGCAGCTGCGCCGCGCGCCGTACCGGCTCGTGCTGTCGAGCTGCGACGCCGGCGTACTGGCGCCCGCGGGGGCCGACGAGCTGCTCGGCCTGGTCAGCAGCCTGCTGCCACTGGGCACCGCCGGGATCATCGCCGGCGTCGTCCCGTTGAACGACTACGCCCTGGTGCCCGTGATGGTCAGCGTGCACCGGCACCTGCAGACCGGCCAGAGCCTAGCCGAGGCCATGTACAGCGTCCGGCAGGAGGCCACCGGCGACCCGGCCCAGCAGGCCGCGGCGGTGTCTCTGCTAACCCTGGGCGCCGGGTGATCCGCGGCCTCGGTCACGCCCCGTCGAGCGTGATCCACCCGGTGAGCGCGTCGATGTCGGACGCGGTCCGGCAGTGCAACCGGAACGCGCCCGACGGGATCGGGCGGACCGAGAAGCAGCCGATCTCGTCGGCGGAGACGGTCGTCTCGGCACCGTCCCTGGGCTGAATGCTGATCATCCCGGCCTGGGCCGGGATGATCTGGCCTAGCAGCGAGTCCTCGGTTACCTCGAGTTCGATGGTCAGGTGCGCCGAGGTGAAGGTGAGAGCCCGGATCGACGCATCCTCGGCGCGCATGCTCAGCTCGTAAGCGGTGTCACGGCTGGAGTCGTAGGTGAGCTGCGCGAGCTCGGCGTCGATGTTATGCCACGCGAAGGCCCTCTTGCCGGCTTCGATGAACTCATCCGGGACCGCCTCGCGGGCGCACAGAGCTTCCCGCAATGCCGCGAGGAGTTCATCGTCGTCCCAGAGTTCAGCCACGGTGCTCACCTTCCGGCTCCGCTGAGGTTCTCGAGATCACTGGGGCCGCCGAAAAGCGCGGCGAGGTGCGGCGACCGCCGCAGCCGCGCCAGGCAGCGCGCACGCGTCGGGCCGATGCTGCCCACGGGGATGCCCAGCTTCGCGCTGATCTCCGCGTAAGGCGGCGGCGGGTCACTGACCAGCATGGACAGCAGCTGGTAACAGCGGGGCGGAAGCTCGGCGAACGCGGCGCGCAGCGCGGCGTTGCGCTCGGCCACGATGACCTCTTCGTCGATCGCCATGGCGTCTGGGTCGGACGGCATCTGATCCTCCGCAGGCAAGTCCGCGTGTTCGTGCCGACGACCTGCCCGCAGAATCCGGAGGCATTCACGTTTGGTCGTGGTCGCCAGCCAGCCCGGCAGCGCCGCGGCCTCCCGGAGGCTGGCGATGTTCTCGACCAGCAGCAGCCAGACGCTCTGCCCAACGTCGTCGATGTCATGACGATTCAGCTGGTAACGGACGCAGATGTTCCACACCAGCGGCGAATACCGCTCGATGATTTCGTCCCACGCCGCCTGGTCGCCATCGCCTACGCGGGCGACCAGGGCAATGACCGATGAGTCATTGCGCATGGCGTGTCCTTTCCCAAGCCGACCGGCTCGCGGCACGCGACCATCCGACCATGCATGCTGGCCACTCCCTCGCTTGGCGGTATCGCAGGCGGCTGCAACCTAACAGTACGGAGACATGCGCCCCCGGCGTGATACACGAGGCGACAGGTTTTCTCAACCGGTTTTCGGCGTGCCTGTGACCGGTGACCGAGGCGGCGGTCAGGCGTTCCAGGAATCCGCGAAGCTCGCGTCCCTCGCGGTGACCGCGTCCCGGTACATGGGGTGAAGTTCCAGCGCCGGCGAGTACTGGCCGGCCGGAACCTCACGGCCCAGCGCCTCGGCCATGGCGCGGACGTGGTGCGGCCCGGCTCCGCAGCAGATGCCCACGTAGTTCACCCCGAGGTCACGCGCCGCCCGGGCGAAGTCCGCCATCTCGAAGCGGGTGCACCCGAACGGCTCGAGCGCCAGCGGGAAGACCCGGTCCGCGCCCGCCGACCGCAGCGACTGCATCGTGGGCGAGTTCGCGTCGGTGCGGTAGGGCACCGGCTGGGCGGCGACCGCGCCGTCGACGGCCTCCCGGATCCGGGCCACCAGCGGCAGCATCGTCGCCGGCCCCCGGTCGCAGTTCATCCCCACGATCGTGGCGCCCTGGCCGGCCAGGATGCGGCACGCCTCGACGTAGTCGTAGCCGTCGCGGGTCTGCCCGGGCTGGGTCGCGGCCAGGGTCACCATCGCGGGCAGCCCCAGCTCACCGATGACCTCCAGCGCGATCAGGGCCTCGCCGAGGTAGTCGTTGGTCTCGGAGATCACGAAGTCGATGCCCTCGTCCGCCGCCCAGCCCAGCTGTTCGGCGTACATGGCGCGCACGGTGTCCCGGGTCGAGGCGTCGTCCGGGTCGTAGGCCCAGGTGTTGCAGACGTTCCCGGCGACCAGCGCGCCGCCCTCGCGCGCGACCTCCCGGGCGATCCGCACCGCCTGCCGGTTCATGGCCTCCAGGTCGCCCTCGCGGCCGACGTCGCGGAGCTTCTCCCGGTGCGCGTAGTAGGTGAGCGCGACCATCACGTCCGAGCCCGCGCGCAGGAACTCGCGGTGCAGTTGGGTCACGGCCTCGGGGAAGTCCAGGACCACCTCGGGGACGTACGGGCCCGCCTTGATGTAGCCGCGGCGCTCCAGTTCGAAGACATAGCCTTCGGCACCGAGGACGGTCCCCGTTCGCAGCCGCTCGGCGATCCCCGCCGTGCCCGTTACGGGAAAAGACGAAGAGGATGCTGCGGGCGCGCTCATGATGGGGTACCTCCGATTCCGGCCGTGTCCTTCTCGCTGCCGCCGGCGAACCGGCCGGGCGCGAAGCGGCGGATGTCGTACACGGTCCCCTGCTGCATGGCGAGCTGGGCCAGCACCCGGCCCGCCCAGGGCGCGAACTTGTAGCCCGTACCCTTCCACCCCACCCCGGTGTAGACGTCGGCCGCGCCGGGGACCGGGCCGAGGATGAACTCGTCGTCCGCCGCCAGGTCGTAGAAGCAGACATCCGCGCCGCTGGCCTCGGCCACGTCGACCACCTCGGCACCGCGCAGCGACGGCATGCATTCTGCCACGAAGTCTTCCACGCTGGCGATCGGGCTCGGCGTCCGGGCGACGTCGGGCGGGTTGTAGAAGCCGATCTTGACTCCGGGCGTCTTCCCCTCGTACAGCGGATGGCCGTAGATCCCGACGTCCAGGTAGGCGAAGACCGGCAGCGCCTTCTCGGTGAACCGGGCGCGCTCGCCGGCCGGGGGGATGAAGTACTTGGACTGCGCGGGCCGGTCCGGGCGCAGCGGGAACCGGACGGAGCAGCCGGGCAGCAGGCCCAGCACGTCGTTGGTGCCGAGGCCCGCGGTGATGACCAGGACGTCGCAGGCCTCCTCCCCCGCGTCGGTGGTGACGCTCCAGGCCCCGCCGGTCCGGGCGATGCCGCGCACCGCCGCGCCCTCGGCCACCCGTACCCCGCGGGCGCGCAGGGCCTCCTGCAGGAACCCCGTGGCCGCGGGCACGTCGACGAACCCGGCCTCGACGTCCAGCCGTCCCGCGTCGGCGGCGAACTGCGGGAACCGCCGGCGCAGCGCGGCGGCCGAGAACGCCTCGCGGCGCAGCTGCAATTGCTCCAGTACGGCGTAGCTGCGCAGCGCGTAGCTGCCGGCCAGGTCGGGGGTCACGCTGCGCTTGGCGAGGTTCAGGCACCCGCAGTCCACCAGCAGCGGCTCGTCGGACTGCGCCTGCAGGCCCAGCCAGAGCTGCCGTGCCTCATAGGCCAGCCGCGCGTACTCCGGGTCCAGGTAGTCGTTCCTCGCCGACCGGGTGAGCGAGAACGACGCGGTGGCCGGGTCGCCGACCCGCGTCTTCTCCAGGACCGTCACGGCCGCGGCGAGCGGCGCCGCGTAGTAGGCGGTCATCAGTCCCATGACGCCGCCGCCGATGATCGTCAGCCGCTTCCCGCGATACTCGGCCACTAGCTGCCGAAGCTCACGTTATGGCCGGTGACCGCGGCGACCAGGCCGGTCGGGGTGACGCTGATGCTCTGGATGGTCATCCCGAGCGGCAGCGACGGGAGCGGCACGGTGATGTCGCTGATCCCGCTCAGCGCCGCCGATCCCAGCCCGGTGGCCGAGACCAGGTGCACGTGGATGTCGTTAACGCCGGTCCGGGTGACCTGCCAGACCGCGGTGCCGCTGGCCAGGCCGCCCAGCAGGTTCAGCGAGGCCTTGACCTCGTTGTTGCCCGCGTCGGACAGGGTCAGGCCGGAGCTGACCAGCGATCCCAGCGCGCCGGCCTGCGAGGTCATCGCGTTCGCCAGGGCGGGGAAGGTGACCGTCATCGTCCCGTTGAGATGGTCGATGGTGCCGCTCTGAAAGGAGGAGTTGACGTGCACCCCGGTCATGGTGGCGTGGATGCTCTGGATCAGCAGCACGTTCTCTTTGATGTTGCTGGAGCTGACCTGGATGTTCTTGAAGTCCCGGCTGATGACCTGGGTCAGGAACGGGAACCCGTTGATCGACACGTCCGGCTTCTTGGGGAATCCCTGTTGCTGGATCTCGGACGCCATCTTGTTCTCGGCGAAGGCCCGGGCGCCGAAGTCCGCGGCGATCAGCAGGCCGAGCAGGACGATCAGCACGATGATGGTCGTCCGGAGCGGGTGCCGGCGCCGGGTGCGGACGGGGCCCGCATCTTCGTACCCGGTGTCGCCATATTCAGTGGTCACGGCAGGCTCCGCACGTCGATGGCCAGCAGCTGGCCGGACTTGGTGTCGGTCGAGAGGAGCGTCGTCCCGTCCGGCTCGAGCGCCAGGTCACGTGGCTGCTGGCCGGTGGGGATGAAGCCGCTCACGGCGCTGCTCTTGCTGAGCAGCGCCAGCTGGGTGCTGATCAGGGCGAGGTTATCCGCCCCGGGCGGGCCGCCGCTGTTGGCGTCGGCCACCATGATGTCGCTGCCGCCGTTGACGAAGGACAGGCCGATCGGCTTCTGGCCCACGGTCACCTTGGCGACGAGGGGTTGCGGCGACTTCGCGAGCAGCCTGGCCGCGGAGAAGGCGACCAGCGCGTTGGAATCGCGGTCGGTGACCCACACGTACTTGCCGTCGGCGGAGACGACCACGCGGGCCGGGGCGCAGCCCGCCGGCGCCGATGACACCAGCGCGTGCTGCGGGTCGGTCCCGGCCTTGGCCATGTCGACCAGGTACAGCCGTCCGTCCCGGCTCTCGCCGGTCACGTACAGCCAGCGGCCGTCGGGCGACTCGGCCATCGCCTGCGGCATCGACGCCGGCCCGAGCGGGATCATCCCGACGAAGCCAGCCTGGCCGTAGCGGTCCGCTATCGCCTGCGGCAGCTTGAACACCGCGACGTTGCCGGTGTTCTGGTAGGTGATGAACACGAGCTTGTCGTCGGCGGAGACGAACACCTCGTTGGACGTGTCCTCGAGCGGGGGGGCGATCTGGCCTTGCACCGCGCCCGCGGCGTTGCCGTTCTCCGCCTCGGTCGCGCTGATGACGTAGGCGCCGTTGCTCACCGCGGCCAGGACGTACTTGCCGTCGCGGGTGATCGTCACCGTCTTCTTCGCCCCGGGTGCGGGGATCGTGGCGGCCTGCGTCGGGGCCAGTGAGCCGTGGTGGTTATTCAGCACGGCCACGGCGTTGCCGGTCGAGACGAACGAGTACGTGCCGTCCGGCGTGACCGCGATGCCGAACGGGCTGCCGCCGACGGCGGTCGTGCCGGTGTGGATGCCGGTCAGCTGCTTCGGCGTCGCGGCCTGCGCACGGCACGTCGGAGCCGTGACGGCCGCGGCCACCGGGGTCGTCCCGTGACCGCCCCCGCCGCCGGTGCTGCTGGTGGTGCTGCCGTGGTGCAGGGCGGCGAAGACCCCGCCCGCCACGGCGAGGACGACGACCGCCGCCGCGGCGGCCATGACCGCGCGCGACCGCCACCACGACGGGCGCGGCACGGGCGCGACGATGGTCCCGGCGCCTCGCGGGGCGTCCACGCGCCGCGTCGGCGCGGGGCCGGACTGCGCGGCCCGGTAGTCGGGCGGCACCGGGTAGTCGGCCGAGGACCGGTAGTCGGCCGAGGACCGGTAGTCGGGCGGCGGCGCGGAACCCCGGTCCCGCCCCGGCGCCATGTCCTGCGGCCGGGCCGGGAAATCGCCGGACGTAACGGGAAGCGACGGCTCGGTCAGCCCCGGCCTGGTCGACCGGGGCCCGGAGACCTCGGCGATCTCCGTCGGCGGCGCGGCGGGGCCGGCCGACGCGGCCTGGCCCGCGGGCGGTGCGGGGCCAGCCTCCGCGGCCGCCCCGGCCAGGGCCGCGGCCCCGCCCGCGAGCGGCACGCCGGACCCGGCGCCCGCGGGCGGCGCGCCGGGCGAGACCGCGGGCATCGCGATCTCGGTCGGCGGCGGCGGCACCGGCGGCACGGACTTCGGCCCGGAATCGAGCCCGAGCACCTCCCGCAGGGCCGTGGCGAACTCGCCGCAGTTCCCGAAGCGGTCGGCCGGCACCCGGGCCATCCCCCGGCGCATGACGCCGTCGATCGCGGCCGGCAGATCCCCGCGGCGTGGGCTCAGCGGCGGCGGGTCCTCGGAGAGCTTGGCCCAGACCACGGCCAGCCCCCCGTCGCGCTTGAACGGGGGCGCGCCGGACAGCAACTCGAAGGCGGCACAGGCCAGCGCGTACTGGTCGGCGCGGCCGTCGACGGCGCGGCCCTCCACCTGCTCGGGCGCGACGTAGTCGAGGGTGCCCAGGAACTGGCCCTGGGCGGTGAGGCCGGTCTGGGACAGCGACTGCTTGCTGAGCCCGAAGTCGGACAGGTAGACGTGATCGCGGCCGCCGCCCGCGGTCGGGTCGAGCAGCATGTTGCCCGGCTTCACGTCGCGGTGCACCAGCCCGCGCGCGTGCGCCGCGTCGAGCGCCGACGCCACCTGGGACGTGATGCCCCCGGCCCGGGCCGCGGGCAGCCGGCCCTCGGTGTCCAGCAGCGTGCGGACGTCGCCGCCCTGCACGAAGCGCATGGCGATGAACAGCACGCCGTTGGCCTCGCCGGCGTCGAAGACCGGGATGATGTTGGGGTGATCGACGGCCGCCGCGGCCCTCGACTCGCGGATGAACCGCTGCCGGAACGCGTCGTCGAGCGCCAGCCCGGGGGCGAGGATCTTCAGCGCGACATACCGGTCCAGGCGGGAGTCATACGCACGGTAGACGACAGCCATCCCGCCCCGGCCTATCTGCCCTTCGAGGCGATAGCCGGCAATCTGCGAGCCAATGGCAGACTCGCTGAATGCCGGGGGAAACTCGTCGCTCACCGCTCCGCTCCTCTAGTCACCCCGACGGTATCCGAATCCGAGCCTGAACGGGGCGGCACACCCCCACCGCGGCGGCCATCGTTATCCGGGTCCCGCATAGGCCAAATTAGCCACGAACCGGGCCAGCCGAGGACAGGCAGATGTTTCTTTCCCCCGCATCCCTCTAGAGTTGTGAGATGACGATCGAGCGGGAGATCTCGTCGAATGCGCCGGCGCTGGTCGTGCGGACGCAGGGGTCTGATCGCAGCCTGGAGGCCGGGCCCAGCTATACCATCGGCCGCAATCCCGAATCGGACATTGTGGTCGATGAGGCCCGGGTGTCCTGGCGCCATGCCGTGCTCCGGCTCGAGGGCGCAACCTGGCTGCTCGAGGACGCCGGCAGCACCAACGGGACCTTCCTCGGGGCGCAGCGGGTGCAGCGCGTGGAGATCACCCAGGACTGCGTGCTCCGGCTCGGTCACCCGGAAGACGGGCAGCGGCTGTGGTGCTCGCCCGCGGCCCCGCCCCGGCAGGCCACGGCCATCGCGTCGCGCTCGGCGGGCCTGGACGACCCCACCGCGGTGGTCGCCCCCCCGACCTCGGCCGTGCCGCCCGCTTCCGGGCCGGCCGCGCCGGCCGCGCCGCCGTGGGGAGGCCAGCCGGTGTCCCCGCCATGGGAAAGCCAGCCGGTCTCCCCGCCGTCCGGCTCACCGGTCTCCCCGCCGTCCGGCTCGCCGGTCTCCCCGCCGGCCGACCCGTGGGGCGCGGGACGCCCGGCCGCGCCGCCGGTCTCGCCGCCGCCCGGCTCACGGGGCCCGGCGGCTTCGGCGCGGCCCATTTACCCGGAGCAGCCCTCCATCGTGGGCTCGAGCATCGTCCGCCAGCCCAGCGCGATCATGCGGCTGCCCACCCGGGTGCTGCGCATCGGGCGCGCGACCGACAACGAAGTCGTCGTCTCCGACCTCAGCGTGTCCCGCTACCACGCCGAGCTGCGCCGGTCGAGCCGCGGCGGCTACGAGATCACCGACCTGGCCAGCCACAACGGCACGTTCGTCAACGGCCAGCGGGTGACCACCGCCCCGGTGACCGAGGCGGACATCGTCGGCATCGGGCCGGCCACGTTCCATCTCGTCGGGCAGGAACTCCAGGAGTTCATCGACTCCGGCGACGTCTCGCTGAGCGTGCAGAACCTGACCGTCAAGATCTCCAGCGGAAAGGTGCTGCTCGACCACGTGAGCTTCCCGCTCGGCGAGCGCTGCCTGCTCGGCGTCATCGGCCCGAGCGGCGCCGGCAAGTCAACCCTGCTCGGCGCGCTGACCGGGATGAACCCGGCGGGCGAGGGCACCGTGCTCTACGACAACCGCGACCTTTACCGGGACTACTCCGAGCTGAAGTACCGGATCGGGCTGGTCCCGCAGCAGGACATCATGCATACCCAGCTGTCGGCGCGCCGGGCGCTGCGGTACGCCGCCGAGCTGCGGTTCCCCAGCGACACCAGCACCCGGGAGCGGAACGAGCGGGTCGACGAGGTCATCGACGAGCTCGGGCTGACCCCGCACGCCAACACCCGGGCCGAATCGCTGTCCGGCGGCCAGCGCAAGCGGGTCAGCGTCGCGCTGGAGCTGCTCACCAAGCCCTCGCTGCTGTTCCTGGACGAGCCGACCTCCGGCCTGGACCCCGGGCTCGACAAGTCGGTGATGGAGATGATGGCCGGGCTGGCCCACGACGGCCGCACCGTCATCGTGGTCACGCACAGCGTCGCCAACCTCGACCTGTGCGACCGCCTGCTGGTGCTGGTGCCCGGCGGCAAGGTGGCCTACTTCGGGCCGCCGCGCGAGGGGCTGACCCACTTCGGCCAGCCGGGCTGGGCCGAGGTGTTCCAGTCGTTCGAGGCCCAGCCGGACCGGGACTGGGCCGGGGAGTTCAAGCGGTCCCCGATGTACGCGCAGTACATCGCCGCGGCCATGGCCGTGGCCCCGCCGGAAGCCCGGCCGCGGCAGGCCGTCCCGGCTCCCCGGCGGCGCAACCGCCTCGGCCAGCTCAGCACCCTGTGCCGGCGCTACGTGGCCGTCATCGCGTCCGACCGGGTCTATCTCGGCTTCCTGGCCGGAGCGCCGCTCGTGCTCGCGGGGATCATGCAGCTGATCTCCTCGCCGGAGGGGCTGACAGGGAAGCCAGGCACCAATGCCGACGCCGAGGCCATCCTGCTGATCCTGGCCATCGGCGCCTGTTTCACCGGCGCGCTCAACTCGATCCGGGAGATCGTCAAGGAAAAACCGATCTACACCCGGGAGCGGGCCGCCGGGCTGTCCGCCGGCGCGTACCTGTGGTCCAAACTGCTGGTCCTGGGCGTGCTCAGCGCGCTGCAGGCCGCGGTGATGACGGTGATCGGGCTGTTCGGCCTGACGATGCCGGCCACGGGGTCGTTCCTCACGAGCGCGCCGGAAGTCGAGATCGTGCTGGCCATGGCCTTTCTCGCGGTCACGTCGATGACCCTGGGCCTGCTGATCTCCTCGTCGGTCAACACCTCGGAGAAGAGCCTGCCGCTGCTGTTCATCACCGTGATGGCACAGGTCGTCTTCACCGGGGGGGTCATCACGATCGCCGGGCAGCCGGGACTGGAGCAGCTCGCCTGGCTCTCCCCGTCCCGCTGGGGCTTCGGCGCGGTCGGGTCGACCACGAGCCTCGGGGTGATCACGCCTGCCAACCCGCCCGGGGCCAAGCCGGACCCGGTGTGGGCGCACACCGCGCACGTCTGGCTGCTGGACATGAGCCTGATGGTGGTGCAGGCGGTGGTGTTCTCCTTCATCACCTGGCGCAGGCTGAAGGGATCGAGCCCGGCCCGTCGGCGCTGACTCCCGGCGCTTCCCGGGTTCCTGGGGCGCGGTGACCCGCGCCCCAGGAACTCTCCGGCGCCCCCGGGCTACCCGGCGCCCGGCCCGGCCCGGCTGCTGAGGTCGAACGGCCGCGGGTAGGGGTAGGGCCGGTAGCTCACGAACGCCGGCGGGGTCGCGACGAGCGACCCCTGGCTGTTGGTGAAGACGTTGTAGCCCGGGCCCAGCGCGGTGGCGTTCGCGTTCAGGCCCGCTGGCTGCAGGGCCTGGTCATTCCAGTGACCGGTGGCGAGCCGGTTGAGCAGCACCTGCGCGGCGGTGATCGTCTCGGCCGGGGTGAAGGCGCAGTGCCCGGCGCGGCTGACGAAGATCTGCCGCAGCAGCTGCGAGTCGCCGGCCTGCCGCACCACGCTGGCGTAGGCCTGCTCGTTCTCCGGTACCACCAGCCCGTCGCCGGTGGTGTGCATGGTGAGCACCGGCATCGAGAGCTGCCCGTTGAAGGAGATGTACTTGGCCAGGTACCGGACCGCGCCGGGGTCGGCGCTGATCCGGGACGCGTGGTTGAGCGTGGCCAGGTCGGCGCGCAGGCTCAGGCCCGCGGCGTGGTACAGGGCGATGACCTCGGCGAGGTTGGGTGACTTGGCCAGCTGGGCGGCGAAGTTCACGCCGGTGGTCCAGGACGGGTTGCCGCCGGCCCGGCCCTCGAGCTCGGCCCGCAGCGCGAACACGAACGGGAAGTCGATCTCGGTGTCCCACAGGTACTGGTTCTGCTCCTGCGCGGCGTAGTCGTTCGCGGCCGGCTCGGGTGACAGCGGGGTGAACCAGCCCGGCGTGTCGCCGAGCGCCGCCGCCAGCGCGATCCGCGCCTGTCCCTGCGGGGTGGCCTGCGCGCTGGTGACCGCCTGGTCGGCCGCCTCCAGGTTGGCCGTCGGGTACTGGATGTTCACGACCTGCAGCGACGGGTCGATCAGCTGCTGGATGGCGACCTCGGAGTCGAGCGCGGTGTTCCAGGTGGCGACGCCGCCGGACAGCACGCCGCACATCGGCAGCGCCGCGGTGAACCGGTTCGGGTAATCCTGGATCAGCCCCGCGGTGATGATGCCGCCGAGGGAGTGGCCCCAGGCGATCGTCTGGGCGGGCGTGCCGACCTGCCGGTCGAAGACGTTCAGGGTGGCGATCTGGTCGGGCAGGGCCTGCTGGATGGCCCATCCGGTGGTGGCGTAGGACGAGCCGGCCAGGGCGTAGCCGTGGCCGAGCAGCCAGGCGCCGGTGATCGGGTCGCCGACGTCCTCTGCGGGGTTCGACTCACCGGGCGCCACGTACCCGTGGCTGTACAGGAACAGGGTGCAGTTCCAGTTCGCGGGGACTTCGATCTTGTAGGTCGCCCCGTCGGTGAGCGTGCCGGTCAGCGTGCGCGCCGTGGTGGCACAGGCACCGGGCCCGGACCCGGCCGAGGCGAGCGACGGCGTCGCCGCGCCCAAGCCGACGGCCAGCAGTACGGTACACGCCACCAAAAGGGGATATCTACAGATCCTCCGCATAATTCACCCTCCAGTGCACCTATGTCAGCATGATCGCGACCCTTATGGACTGTAGACCGGGACGGATCGCCTGACCAGGCCTGGGACGACGCGTTCTGCCTGGCACCGGACCGAGTGACGGTCAGCGGGCCCGGCCGACCAGAGCGAAGATGATCATGAAGGCGGGCCCGGGTCCTGCCCGCGGGTGGTTTGACCGTCCCGTGGATGTACCGATGGGCGGCCCCCAAGCCCGTCCTCCGGTACATCCACGGGCGTCACCCGGTTCAGCCCCTGATGTAAACCGGGGTTCCGGGAATCTTCACGAGCTTGTGGAAGAAGTTCGCGATATCCATGGGAATGCGGACGCAGCCGTGCGAGTCAGGGTAGAAGGGAACGCTGGTGTTGTATTCCCCGTGAATGGCATACGCAGTGCCGATGAAGAACACCGGGTTGTACATTTCCCCGAGCGGCACGGTGACCCAGCCCGGGAGGTACTCCAGGGTGTGGAAATTGCCGGTCGGGGTGTTCCAGCCGCAACCCTGGCCAGGAAGGCACCCGGCGCCGGTAGAAACGTGGCTGATCAGCTCGGGCTTGTTGTGGTTGTACAGGACCAGGACCTCGTCGTTCAGGTTCACTTCGATCCGCATGCTGCCGCCGCGCGGGACCAGGGCCCGCGGCGACCGGGGGTGCACCAGCGCGCGTTCGGTGGCGCGGGACACCACGTCCTCGTTCGCGAAGTTCACCGGGTAGCCCTGGACTTCCTTGAACGCCCATACCGCCTCGAGCGTCTCCAGGCCGAACTTGCCGTCGACCGCCCCCGGGTAGTACTTCAGCGCGGCGAGGCGCAGCTGCAGCCTCCGCACGGCCGGGCCGTGCATCCCCAGCTGAAGGAGCTGCTTGGGCGGAACGTACGCCGCCACGGCCGCGGCGGCGGCCGGCCCGGCCGGGGCCGCGGCGCGCGCTGCGGTGGCCGGGCTGGCGGCGGCCGACCCGGCCTGGCCGAGGATCAGGGCCCCGGCCGCGATCAGGGCCCCCAGCCCGGACAGCCCCCGCCACGAGAACACCAACCGCCACGCTGCGTGCCTCATGTCTCTCCCTTACCTCTGCCCGCCAAGCCGCCTCAGCCAACACGGTGCTCACCAGCACCGCGCTGAACCAAATGTCAATTTCTAGACGTTCTACCCACGCTGTCGGTTGCGTCACACTCGACAGGCCGGGCGACTGTACAATTTGCCGGCTTGTGACCCGAACCGTCGCGCGGTCCGGGCCGTTCTGAACATGGGGTGAGTCCGCCGACCGTACCGGGAGGGCCTTCACCATGAAGAGCAGCCTGCTCATCGGCGCCGGCGCGCTGATCACGGTCGCCGGGATCATCTTCGCGCTGCAGGGCCTCGGCTACATCGGCGGCAGCGCGATGACGGGCGTCACGTTCTGGGCGGTCGCCGGGCCGCTGATCGCGCTGGCCGGGATCACGATGGCCGCGTTCGGCCTGCGGCACCGGCGCTCGGCTTCGTAGCACTGCATCCGCGGGGGCATGCAGTCGCTACCGGAGTATGTCGGGCTGGGGCGCAGGCGAGCTGAGGCGGTCACGCCGTGCTCGCGGGACCGTGGGCGGGACCGGGGCGGGGTCCAGGGGACTGCGGGCGGGACCGTGGGGTCCGGGTGGCGCCCGCGGGACTCCGGCCGGGCCGGGCTCCCGCCCCGCCCGGCCGGCCGCCAGTGGCGCAATGCCTCTCCCGTGGTTGCATGGAAGTACATGCAGGAGAGCCGACGGGGTCGGCGGGGGGTGCTGATGCTCGCGATCTCGTTCAACAGCGTCCTGATCATCGCTGGGATCGCGGTCCTGGTTCCGGTCGTGCTCGGGTTCCTGCCGCAGGTGCCGGTGCCCGGCGCCGTCCTTGAGGTCATCGCGGGCATCGTGGTCGGCCCGTCGGTGCTCGGCTGGGTGCGGGTGGACGCGCCGGTGCAGGTCCTGAGCGATCTCGGGCTGGGCATGCTGCTGTTCCTGGCCGGGCTGGAGATCGACGTCGAGCGGCTGCGCGGCCCGCTGGCGCGGCTGGCGGGCTCGGCGTTCGCCGTCTCGGTCGTGCTGGCGCTGGCCTGTGCCTACGCCTTCCGGCTAGCGGGCCTGGGCACAGAGCCGCTACTGCTGGCGATCATGCTGATGTCCACGTCGACCGGGCTGTTGCTGCCGCTGCTGAAGGACGCGGACGAAGATGCCACCGAGTTCGGCCAGCTGGTCATGACGGCGGCCGCGCTCGCGGAGATCGTGCCCATCCTGCTGTTGTCGCTGTTCTTCTCGGCGGCGTCGAAGACGACCGCGGACCAGCTGGTGTCGCTCGCGATCTTCCTGACCCTGCTGGCGCTGATCGGGCTGACCCTGGCCCGGGCGCTCCGGCTGGGGGCGCTGGACCGGCTGCTCACCCGCCTGGAGAACCGGAGCGCGCAGATACGCGTGCGCGCCGCGCTCGCCCTGGCGCTCGCCTGCGGCGTGCTGGCCTACCGATTCGGGTTCGCGTCGATCCTCGGCTCGTTCGCCGCCGGCCTGCTGGTGAAGCTGGTCGAGCTGTCGGGGCATGGCCCGCGCCCGCAGTTCCAGATGAAGATGGAGGCCATCGGCTTCGGCTTCCTGGTTCCGATCTTCTTCATCACCATCGGGGTCTCGTTCCAGCTGAAGGAACTTCTCGCGAACCCCACCGCGATCGCGGAGGTGCCGCTGTTCCTCGCCGCGCTGCTGGTGGTGCGGGGACTGCCCGCGCTGCTGTACCGGCGGTTCACCGGCACCCGCCGCGCCGAGGCCGCGGGTCTGCTGCAGGCCACCACGCTGACGATCGTGATCGTGGCGTCGCAGATCGGGCTGGAGACCGGGAAGATCACGCCAACCGCGGCCGCATCGCTCCTGGCCGCGGGGCTGCTGTCCGCTGCTTTGTTCCCGATCGGGGCTCAGCGGCTCCTGTCGCCGCGCGCCGGGCCGGTGGCCACCGATCTCAAGGAGGCCGGCTGACGGCCAGGGCTAGCGAGTGCCATCGTCCGGCCGACGGCCCGGGCTAGCGAGTGCCATCGTCCGGCTGACGGCCCGGGCTAGCGGGTGCCGGGCTAGCGGGTGCCGCGCAGCGGGAGGCCGGCGGCGCGGTATACGTCGTCGATCTGCCGCATGTTAGCCACCGCGTCCTCGGGCGTGGTGACCGTCGGCTCGCCGCGCAGCACCGCGGCGGCGAACGCGCGCAGCTGGTAGGTGTAGGTGGCCTCGCCGCGGATCCGCTCCCACCGGGTGCTGGGGCCCGACCGGACGGTGAGCAGGCTGAGGGTCTGCGGCGCGACGTAGTTCAGCACCCGCATCTGGCCGCGCTCGGCGATGACCCGGGCGGCGATCCGGAACACCTGGCTGGACCAGAGGGAAGCACGGATCCGGCCGCTGGCGCCGCCGGGGAAGCGGAAGTCGGCGACCATCGCCCGGTCAACGTCCGGGCCGTGCAGCCTGGCCCGCGCGGACACCACGGTCGGCTCGCCCGGGCCGAGCATCCGGATGCAGTTGATCGCGTAACACCCCGCGTCCATCACGGCCCCGCCCGCCAGGGCGAACTGGTAGCGGATGTCGGAGAACCGGGGCAGCGGGATGCACATGGACGCCTCGACGTGCTGCAACTCACCGAGCTCGCCGGCCCGGGCCGCCCCGGCCGCCGCACCCGCAGCACCCTCGCCGCCCGCGGCGGGTTCCGGGCCCGCGACGATCTCCCGCATGCGCCGGGCCAGCGGATGGTGCCGGTAGTGGAACGCCTCCATCACCACCAGCCCGGCCGACCTGGCCGCGTCGGCCACCTCGGCCGCCTCGGCCTCGTTCGAGGTGAACGGCTTCTCGCAGAGCACGTGCTTGCCCGCGGCGATGGCCCGCAGCGTCCACGGCGCGTGCAGCGAGTTCGGCAGCGGGTTGTAGATCGCGTCCACGTCCGGGTCGGCGAGCAGCGCCTCGTAGGAGTCGTGCACCGCGGCGATGCCGTGCCTCGCGGCGAACTGCCGGGCGCGCGCCGGATCCCTGGCCGCGACCGCGGTCACCGTCACCTCGGGCACCTGGCGGGCCGGCTTGATCAGCGCGGCCGGGGTGATCCGGGCGGCTCCCAGGGTGCCCATCCGCAACCGGTCCACGGCCCCATCCTGCCCGACGGCTTACGGCGCCGGCCAGCTCAGGACCAGGCGGGTGTGCCGCCGGTCCAGGATCGTCTGCCCCGGCCGGGCCGTGATGGGGGTCGGGAGTGGGTAGGCGATCACGCTCAGGCCCGAGACCCGGGGCCGTCCTCGCTCGTGCCACGCGCCGACCCGGTCGGCCAGGTGCCGGGCCAGGTCGCCGCCCGTGGGCCCGAACCCCCGGACCACGATCCCGGATTCGGCGTACCGGGGCTCCGCCGGGGACGCCCACGGCCGTGCCGGGATCAGGGCGGCCACCCCGAACTCCCCGGCCCACCGGGGCTCGCACAGGTCACCGGAACCGGCCAGGGCCCCGAACGGCAGCAACGGCAGCGGCCCGCCGCGCAGCACCGCGGGCCGCAGCGGGCCGCCGCCGGCGATGGTCAGCCGGACCAGACCCGGCTCGGTGAGCGTGACCCACAGGTCGGCCTCAGCCAGCTCGCCGAGGCCGGCCACCTGCACGCCGCACGGCACGTCGGTGACCGGGCCGGCCAGCGCGTCATAGAGCGCCCCGGCGTCCAGCGGCCGACCGTCGTCGGCCTGGGCGTGCAGCCCGGGCTGCGGGCCGACCGGGACGAACGGCTCGGGGCTGCCGAACACGCCGGCCATGCGGATGAAGCCGCAACGGCAGGCCGAGCGGCTGCGCCAGTGCCCGGCCTCGCGCTCTAAGGCCAGGCACAGCTGGATCCCGCGCACCGAGAGCGGAAGGACGATGCGCCCGCCGGGGCCGAGCTCGGCCAGCCACTCCGGCGCTAGATCCCACGCGCCGGCCGTGACGATGACGCGGTCATAGGGCGCGTAGTCGGGCGCGCCGAAGCCCCCGTCGCCGCAGGCGACGATGACGTTGAGGTAGCCGGCTGCGGCCAGGTTTGCCTGGGCCCTGGCCACCATGTCGGCGTCGATGTCCACCGTGACCACCGATCCGCGCTCGCCGACCAGGTGCGTCATGAGCGCGGCGTTGTAGCCGGTGCCGGTGCCCACCTCCAGCACCCGGTGGCCCGGGGCGAGGCCGAGCTGCTGCAGCATGATCGCCATGATCGCGGGCTGCGATGACGAGCTGACCGGCAGACCGTCCGCGCCGGTCTTGATCACGAAGGCCTCGTCCTGGTAGGCCTCGCTGGCCGCCATCTCCGGCAGGAAGAGGTGCCGGGGCACGCTGCGGAACGCGGCTTCGACGGCCGGGCTGGTCAGCCTGCCGCTGTCGCGAAGCTCATCGACGAGCCTGGCCCTGGCAGCGTCCGGGGTCACGGTCATCGGCGACCACCACCCTCCGAGCCTCACCCTAGGCCCGGGGGCGCGGCGCAGGACCCGTCACCCAGGTGATTCGCCCCGGGGGGTTACCCGGCCGACCTCAGCCGGGCCACCTCGTACAGTGCGATCCCGGCGGCGACCCCCGCGTTCAGCGACTCGGCGGGACCGGGCATCGGGATCCGGGCCAGCACGTCGCACCGCTGCGCTACCAGCCGGGACAGCCCGCGGCCCTCGGAGCCGACCACGAGCACCAGCGGCCCGTCGGCCAGGTCGACGGCACTGATGGCGGCGTCGCCGTCCGCGGACAGCCCGACCGCGAACAGGCCCGCCTCCTGGTAGGAGGTCAGCGCCGCGACCAGGTTGCTGGCCTGGGCGACCGGTACCCGGGCCAGCGCGCCCGCGGACGCCTTCCAGGCCCCGGCGGTCACCCCCGCGGACCGGCGCGCCGGGACCAGCACGCCGTGCCCGCCGAACGCAGCCACCGAGCGGGCCACCGCACCCAGGTTCCGCGGGTCGGTAATCCCGTCCAGCGCGACGATCAGCGCCGGCTGGGCCGCGTCGGCGGCCCGCTCGACCAGGTCACCGGGGTGCGCGTACTGGTAAGGCCGGACCCGCAGCACGATCCCCTGGTGCACTGCTCCCGCGGCGAGCCGGTCCAGTTCGGCGCGGCCGGCCTCGACCACGGGTATCCCGGTGTCGGCGGCCAGCGCGACGGCCTCGCCGAGCCGCTCGTCCGAGTCCAGCCGGGGCCCGATGTGCAGGGCCGTCGCGGGCACGCCCGCGCGCAGCGATTCGAGCACCGCGTTTCTCCCGGCGACCACCTCGGCCGCGCTGCCAGGCCGGCGTGATTTAGCTCCATAACGGTCCGCCTCTCCCCGGCCCGGTGCGGCGGGGGCGTTCTCGTTCGGGGAACCCGGAGCGGCGGCCCGACGCTGCGCCGGATGCCCGGGCCGCAGTTGCGCGGGCGGGGTGGGACCCTTGCCCTCGAGCCGGCGCTTGCCGTAGCCGCCGGTGCCGGGGCGGGGCTTGCCGGACTTGGTGCGGCCACCGGCGCCGCGGCGCCCCTGCCCTCCGCTCACCGGCGCAGCTCCCACCTCGGGCCGCGCGGGGTGTCCTCGACGCTGATCCCAGCGTCCAGCAGGCCGCCCCGGATCGCGTCCGCCTCGGCGTAGTCCTGGCGCTCGCGGGCGGCCTGGCGCTGCCGCAGCGCGACCGCGACCAGCGCGTCGACCACCGAACGCAGCCCCTCATCGCCGCCCGGGCCGGACCAGTGCTCGTCCAGCGGGTCCAGCCCGAGCACGGCCATCATGCCGCGGACCGCAGCCGCCTGCTTGGCCGCGCCGGCCACATCCCCGGCCGCGAGGGCGCTGTTGCCCTCGGTCACCGCCTCGTGCACGACCGCGAGCGCCTGCGGTACCGCGAGGTCGTCGTCCAGCGCGGCCGCGAACCCGGCGGGCAGCGCCGCAATGCTGGGCGCGGCGGCCGGCGCCGCGGAGGCCAGGCCCTGCCTCGGCGGCCCGGGTCACGAAGCCCTCGATCCGCCGGTATGCCGCGCCGGCCTCGCCCAGCGCGTCCGGCGAGTACTCCATCTCCGACCGGTAGTGCGCTTGCCCCAGGTAGTACCGCAACTCGGCCGGGCGGTGCTGGGTGATCATCACGTCGACCAGCAGCGAGTTGCCGAGCGACTTGCTCATCTTCTCGCCGGCGACGCCGAGGAGCCCGTTGTGCACCCAGTAGCGGGCGAATCCGTCCCCGGCCGCGCGGGACTGGGCGATCTCGTTCTCGTGGTGCGGGAAGATCAGGTCCATCCCGCCGCCGTGTATGTCGAAGGTGTCGCCGAGGTACCAGGTGGACATCGCCGAGCATTCGAGGTGCCAGCCCGGGCGGCCCGGGCCCCACGGCGTCTCCCAGGAGGGCTCGCGTGGCTTGGCCGCCTTCCATAGCGCGAAGTCACGCGGGTCGCGCTTGGCGCCCTCGTCGATGTCTTCGGCCGGGCGCATGTGATCAAGCCGCTGGCCGGACAGCTCGCCATAATGGGGGTAGGACAGCACGTCGAAGTAGACCCCGCCGTCGCCCAGGTAGGCGTGGCCGCTGTCGATCAGGCGGCGCATCAGCACGATCATCTGGGGCACGTGCCCGGTGGCCCGGGGCTCGATGTCTGGCGGCAGGCAGCCGAGCGCGTCGTACGCGCGGGTGAACGCGCGCTGGTTCCGCTCGGACACCGCCCACCAGGGGACGTCCTCGCCGCGGGCGACCTTCAGGATCTTGTCGTCGATGTCGGTCACGTTCCGGCAGAACGTCACGTGGTACCCGCTCGCGGCCAGCCAGCGGACCAGGATGTCGAAGTTGACGCCGGACCTGATGTGGCCGATGTGCGGCGGCGCCTGCACCGTGGCCCCGCACAGGTACACCGACGCCTTCCCCGGGATGAGGGGGGTGAACTCGCGCACCGCGCGAGCGGCCGTGTCGTGGAGGCGCAACGTCATTAGATTCGCAGCGTCCAGAATTTTGCTGTCAGCAGGGAACGCTGCTTCACCTCCTCAAGACCGTCAGTGGTCGCTAGTAGATTCGATTCATGGCCCGATACCGCCTCGTGCCGACGCCAGCGCAGCAAGCCATCCTGGCCGGGCACTGCGCGCACGCACGGTACGTGTGGAACCTCGCCGTCGAGCAACGGTCCTGGTGGCGACCCGGCCGCAGCACTGTGCCAGGGTACCGCGCGCAGGCCGTACAGCTGACCGACGCCCGGGCCGCGTTCGGCTGGCTAGCCGACGGCAGCCAGATGGTGCAGCAGCAGGCACTGCGTGACTTCGCTCAGGCCTTAGCGAACTACTTCGCCGGCACCCATCAGGAGCCCACGTGGCGCAAGGCCGGGCGGAACGAGGGGTTCCGGATCGTCGCGGTTAAGCCTGGGCACGTCCGCCGCCTGTCTCGCAACACCGGCGAGGTGAGGATACCGAAGGCCGGATGGGTGCGGTTCCGTTGGTCCCGTACTGTCCCGGCCGCCAGGTCCTACCGGGTCACCCTTAACCGGGCCGGCCGCTGGCACATCGCGTTCGCCGCCACCCCTCAGCCCATTCCCGGCCCGGGGACAGGCGAGACCGTCGGCGTCGACCGGGGCGTGGCGGTGTCGGCGGCGCTATCCACTGGCGAGTTGTTGCACTGCCCCGGCCTGCGCCAGACCGAACAGGCGCGGCTGCGGCGGCTGCAGCGCAGGCTGGCCCGCGCTCAGAAAGGCTCGAACCGGCGTGCGCGGACCAGGAATGCGATCGCCAGGCTGCGGGTCCGCGAGGGCGACCGGCGTAAGGACTGGGCCGAGAAGGCCTCTACCGATCTGGCCCGGCGGTTCGACCTGATCCGGGTCGAAGACTTGCCCATCGCCAGCATGATTCGCTCCGCTCGCGGCACCGCTGAGTGCCCCGGACGGAACGTCCGGCAGAAGGCCGGGCTGAACCGGGGCATCCTGACCGCCGGGTGGGGCCTGCTGGCTCGGCGGCTGCACGAGAAGGCCCCTGGACGGGTCGAGAGGATTTATCCTTCGTACACCAGCCAACAGTGCTCGGCGTGTGGGCATGTGGCAGCGGAGAGCCGCGAGAACCAAGCGTTCTTCCACTGCGTGGCCTGCGGGTATGCCGACAACGCGGACGTGAACGCGGCCCGGAACATCGCCGCAGGGCATGCGGTGACTGCGCGGGGACGCTCGCCGTTGGGCGGGCGGATGAACCGCGAACCCCAGCTTCTACTCCTTCCGACGTAGAGGCTGAGATCCCCACCACTCATGGCAGGGAGGATGCCAAGCAGCAAGCCTAGGGGACGCGCGGCGACCGGCCTGTCGGCCCGCAGCCGCCAGCCCATGGCCTGGTCAGCCCTCGGCTCACGGCGGGGGAAGATGCCGACCCGCGGCCGGTCAGATACCGACCCCGTGACGCGGCCCGCGGCGGGGGGAGTAGGGTCCGGAGCGTGACGGTCAAACTCGTGGTTCTGTACACCCAGCCGAGCGATGCCGACGCCTTCGACCGGCATTACTTCGACACCCACATGCCGCTGTGTAACGGCATCCCCGGCCTGCAGCGTATGGAGACCGGCAGGATCGGCGCGGCGGCCGACGGCGGCGAGCAGACCTACTTCCGGGTCACCGAGCTGTACTTTGCCGACCAGGACGCCCTTCAGGCCGCCTTCGGGTCGAGCGAGGGGCAGGCCACGGCGGCCGACTACGGGGAGATCGCCCCGCCCGGCTCGAGGATGTTCGTCGCGTCGGTGGACGGCTGAGGACGTCCGGCAGACGTCCGCAGTGCTCCGAAGACGTCCGGCAGGCGTCCCCGAACGAACCTAAGACGTCCGAAGAGGCCCGGAAGACGTCCCGCAGGCCTCCCGACCGCACCCGAAGACGTCCGGCAGACGCCCTGACCGCACCCGAAGACGTCCGGCAGACGCCCTGACCGCGCCCGAAGACGTACGGCAGACGTCCGGGGCGTCGCAGGGACGTCCTCAGGCGCGGGCGGCCCGGGCCCAGCTCCAGGCGTACTCGGGGTCCTCGCCCCGGCGGCCCGCCGAGGCGAGTTGGAGCGGCCGGAACGTGTCGATCATCACCGCGGTCTCGTCGGTGGTCGTGCGTCCCTCCTCGAGGCCGCGGATCGCGGCCTCGACCGCGCCGGGCTGCGGCCCGTGCGTGAAGCCGGACGGATGCAGGGTGATCGACCCGAGCCCGACCCCCGAGCCCTTGCGCGCGCCGTAGTCCCCGGCCACGTAGTACATCATCTCGTCGGAGTCGACGTTGTGGTGGTTGTACGGGATCGGCACGGCCTCCGGGTCGAAGTCGAGCGGCCGCGGGCAGAACGAGCAGATCACGAAGTTGGGGCCCTCGAAGGTCTGGTGCACCGGCGGCGGCGCGTGGGTGCGCTTCACGATCGGCTCGAAATCGGCGATGTTGAACGCGTACGGGTACAGGTAGCCGTCCCAGCCCACCACGTCGAAGGGATGGAACGCGTAGCTCAGCCGGGTCAGCCCGGCCCGGTTGCGGACGATCACCGGGACGTCCTCGCCCTCGGCGGTCAGCGGTCCGGCCGGGCCGCGCAGGTCGCGCTCGCAGTAGGGCGCGTGCTCGAGGAACTGCCCGCTGGCGGACAGGTACCGGCGCGGCGGCCTGATGTGCCCGCGCGCCTCGACCACCAGCACGTGCACCGGCGAGCCGACCGAGGGAATCCAGCGGTGAATGGTCCCCCTGGGCACCACGATGTAATCGCCGGCCACGGCGTCGATCGAACCGTACACGGACTCGAACCGGGCCGAGCCGTTACGAAGGTAAATGGCCTCGTCTCCGGTTGAATTGCGGTAAAGCTCCGAGGGCGCATCGGCGGCCGCGAATGAGATACGTACGTCGTCGTTACCCATGAGCAGCTGCCTGCCGAGCACCATGTCCCCGCCGACAGGCAGTTCCTGGGTCCGGAAATGCCGTGGCAGCAGGGGGTGATTCGGTGCCACGGCCGAGTCGGCGTCGTCGTCGAGGCCCTCGCTCTTCACGATGGCGGTCGGCGGGTGCACGTGGTAAAGCAGCGAGGAATCGGACGTGAACCCTTCCTCGCCCATGAGTTCCTCGGCATAGAGCCCTCCGTCGGGACGGCGGAAGCGCACGTGCCGCTTTCGCGGAATCTCCCCAGTAACCCGGTAGTACGGCATATCGTCTCCCTTGACGCCGAAACCGCGAGGGCCTGCACGGAGCCGGCTGACCGCCATTCGTGCCCCGGTATTCCAGCGGTAACGCCGAAAGCCGTGCAGCGCCATGGCGGCGGCGCGGGTCTGGCTCCCGTTTCCTGACTATAAGCCTGCGGCGCGACTGGGCATCCTGCGAGGAAGGACGACGGGCTCCATGAGCGATCAGGCAACGGCCCGCACCCGGCAGCCGGCGGACAGCCTCCAGGCCTTGCGGCTGCTGGCGCTCGCCGCGGTCGCGGCGGGCGTGGGACTTCTGGCGGCGGCGGCGTTCGTGCTGTCGTACGCAGGCATCCACGCGGTCGCGCTGTACGCGGGCGTCTCGCCGCGGCTGGCCCGGATCTATCCGCTGATCTTCGACGCGATGCTGGTCGTGGCGTGCGCGGCCGTGTTGTCGCTGCGCGGGGCCGGGCTGCCGTCCCGCTGCTACGCCTGGCTGTCGATGCTCGGGCTGATCGTCGTGGCCGCCGCCGCCGACACCCTGCACGCGACCGGGACCAGGCTGCCGCACAAGCCGACCGCCGCGGTGGTGGCGATCATCCCATGGGCGCTGGTCCTGATCGGGTTCGGGCTGCTGTTGTGCATGCTGCGGCAGGCCCGGCTGCGCCAGGCGGCGGAGGAGGAAGGCCTGCGGCCGCCGTCCGGCCAGGCCGAGGTGCCCGCCGGGCTCGACGCCCTGTTCGGCCCGAAGGTGCCCCCCGCCGCCAACGGGTCCTCCGCTCCGCCGGAGCCCTCGGCCGCGCCGGAGCCCTCAGCCCCGCCGGAGCCCTCAGCCCCGCCGGAGCCCGCCGGGGCCGAGGAGTCTCCCGCCGAGGGCACGGGCACCGGCGCTGCGGCGCAGTCTCCCGCGGCCCAGGAGTCGCCGGCTCAGGCCGCGGCCGCCACGCCCGTCACGGCCCAGGCCGAGCCGGCGGCCGACCCCGCGGTGGATCTCGTAATCGATACCGAGCCGGGCCAGGATGATCCGGCGAGCGACGAGGGATCCGCGTGGACCCGCGAGCGGCAGCCCGCCGGGCCGGCCCGGGGCCCAACGGCGACGCGGCTTCCGCGTTCAGCCTCGCGCCGACGATGGCCACGGACGAGGCCGGAACCGGCGAGCCGGAAGCCAAGACCGAACCGGAGCCTCGGACCGCGTCCGGGCCAGAAACCGAGAACGAGCCCGAGGCCGCGGCCGTCCGGCCAGACCCGACCACGCGGACGGCCCGCCGTATTTGACACCGATTCTCATCGCTGTACCTTTGTCTTATGGACATAGATAAAGGGATCAGCGCTGAGGCGCCCCGGGCCGGCGGCGTCTCCCGGCCGGTCGCTGGCGGGGGGGAGGGGAAGACGGCCCCGCCCAGGCGGGCCGCGGCCGCGTCGCCGATCGAGTTCCGGCTGGACGCGGCCTCCGGAGTGCCGACCTACCTGCAACTGGTCCACCAGGTCGAGCACGCGCTGCGGCTGGGCTACCTCACGCCGGGCGACCAGCTGCCCAGGGTCAGGGACGTGGTCGCCGCGCTGGCCATCAACCCGAACACGGTACTGAAGGCCTACAAGGAGCTAGAGACCAAGGGCCTGGCCGCCGGCCTGTGGACAGGGCACGTTCGTCCAGGCCACGCTGACCCAGGTCGCACTCCCGGAGCTGACCGCGCTGCGCCGCTCCCTGTTGGGCTGGCTGACCGCCGCGGACGTGGCCGGGCTGGACGAGGACGGAATCGTGGCGCTGTTCACCAGCGCGCTACGGGATTTCTATGAGCGCCGCAGCGGGGGGCGCACCCGCGGCGGCGCGGCGAGCGGCGAGACGGAGGTCGTGGCATGAACGTCGTCGAGGCTAGCGGCCTGGGGAAGCGCTACGGGAGCACCTGGGCGCTGCGCGAATGCACGCTGGCGATTCCCGCCGGGCACGTGACCGCGCTGGTCGGCCCGAACGGCGCGGGCAAGACCACGCTGCTGAACATCGCGGTCGGCCTGACGGCGCCGACCGCGGGCGGCGTCACCGTGCTCGGCGGCCGGCCGCCCGGATCCCCGGCCGCGCTGGATGGCATCGGGTTCGTCGCCCAGGACGCGCCGCTGTACAAGAACTTGTCGGCCGCCGACATGCTGCACCTGACCCGCAACCTGAACCGGCGTTTCGACCAGCCCTACGCGAAGGCCCGGCTGGCCGACCTGGGCATCCCGCTGAAGCGCAAGGCGGCCAGGCTGTCCGGCGGCCAGCAGGCGCAGCTCGCGCTGACCCTGGCGCTGGCCCGTCGGCCGAAGCTGCTGGTGCTGGATGAGCCGGTGGCAATGCTCGATCCGGTGGCCCGGCACGACTTCATGGCCACGGTGCTGACGGCGATGGCCGACGACGGGGTGTCGGTGCTGCTGTCCTCACACGTGCTCACCGAGCTCGAGCGGGTGGCCGACTACCTCATCGTGCTGTCGCGGGGCCGGGTCCAGGTGGCCGGCGAGGTCGACGACCTGCTCGCCAGCCACCGGGTGCTGACCGGCCCGGCGGCCGAGGCCGACAGGTATGCGCAGTGGCCGGTGGTGCACGCCCGACGAGCCGAAGCCCAGGTCCACCTGCTGGTCCGGGCCGCCGCGGATGACCCGGTCCCGCCGGGCTGGGAGGCGCACCCGGTCGGCCTGGAAGAACTCGCCCTGGCCTACCTGCGCGAGCCCGCCGCCGCGGCGCTGCCCGGCCCGGCCCGCAGTCGGGACAACCAACCGTCGGAGATGACGAGGTGACCGCGCTGACCGTGCCCGCCCGTCACGAGGAGGGCGCGAGCCTGCGGCCGGTGCCGTGGCGGCGGATGGCCTGGGTTACCTGGCGGCAGCACCGGATCGCGCTGGCCGGGGCGGCCGCGCTGCTGGGCGTGCTGGCGGTGTGGCTGTGGCTCGCCGGCCTTCACGTGCACCACGCCTACGCCGCCGCGGCCGCCTGCCACCCGGCAAACTCAAATGCCTGCCTGAATCTGATCAGCAACTTCAACGCCGCCAACGGCAACACGGCGGACATCATCTCGGTCCTGCTGCAGGGGGTGCCGGCGCTGATCGGGGCGTTCGTCGGGGCGCCGCTGCTGGCCCGTGAGCTGGAGACCGGCACGTTCCGGTACGCCTGGACGCAGGGCTTCGGCCGGTGGCGCTGGGCGCTGGCCAAGCTGGTACCGCTCGCGATCGCGGTGGCGGCCGCCGCCGGGGCGTTCAGCCTGCTGGTGTCCTGGTACTTTGCGCCCTTCTTCGCCTACGGCAACCAGACAACGCTCGCTCCCACCGTGTTCGACCTGCGCGGGGTTGCGTTCGCGGCGTGGACGCTGGCCGCCTTCGCGATCGGCGCCCTGGCCGGCATGCTCATCCGCCGAGTCGTCCCCGCGATCGCCGCCACCCTGGCCGCCACCGCCGGGCTCGCCCTCGCGACCGGGATGTACCTGCGCCAGCACTACATCGCGGCGCTGGTCACCAGCAACCCGAACGTGCCCGGCTCCACGATGGGCACCGGCGTGTTCGCGCCCGATTCCGCGTGGATCCTCGGCGAGCAGTGGCGCAACAGGGGCGGCCAGCCGGTCAGCGAGTCCGCGCTCAGTCAGGTCGTGCCCGCACAGCTCGGCGGGAAAGGCGGCGGGATCCCGCAGTCCTTCACCGTGACGGATTGGCTCACCCAGCACGGGTACAAGCTGTGGACTACCTATCAGCCGGCCAGCCGCTTCTGGCCGTTCCAGTGGATCGAGGGCGGCTGGCTGCTCGCTCTGTCGGTGCTGCTCATCGCCGTGACCGTCTGGCTGGTCCGCCGGCGGGCGGCCTGACAGCCGGCCAGGTCAGACCGCGGTGCGGCCGCCGTCGGCGGCCAGGACCGCGCCGGTGACGTAGCTGGCCGGCCATGCTGCTGATGTTGATGATGCTGCCGCCGACCGGGCGGCCATCTCAGCCGGGGGCGCCGCTGGCGCCCGGCCGCAGGGCCAGCGCCCCGGCCGCGCCGGCCACGGCCGCGCCGCCGGCGGCGGTGACGACCAGCCACCGGCTCCGGCTCGGTAGCTCCCGCCACGATGACAGGCTGGCCGCCACGTCGAGGGCGTCGGCCAGGGCGCCCGCGGCGACCCAGGCACAGGCCGGTCCGGGCTCGGCGGCCGGGCCCCGCAGCGCCGCCAGCGCGCCCAGCCCCAGGGCGAGGTCGCGCGCCCCCAGGGCGCGCCCGAACACCTGAGCGGCCAGGTCATCCGCGGCCGCGCCGACCCACGGGCGGGCCGGCACCGATGGCCAGGCCAGGGCGGCCAGGCCGAGCGCGACGCGCCCGGCGGCCAGGGCGGCGGCCCCGCGCCGCAGCAGCGCCGAGATCGTGTTCGATGTCACGTGCGCTCTTCTCCCCGGCGCGCCAGCGCCGGCCTGGGCCTGTGCGGACCGGATGATGATAGCCGGGCTCGCTGCCAGTCGGCCTCGGCCCGTGGCCGGCGCCCGCTACCTCACCTGCCACGTCGTGGGCTCCGCTGGCGTGTACGAACAGACGGTTCCCATGTGCAGGTCGCCGCGCAGGTGTATGGCCAGCTCCGGGTGGACACGTTCGATCTTGGACAGGGCATCGCGCACCCGGGCGCTGACGGTCTTGCGCGCCCGCTCGGTCTCATCGCCGAGCCTCCGGTCCCGGCCGCCCAGCCCGGCGGCGGCGGCCAGCTCGCGGATGAGCGCGTCGCGTTCCGACCGCAGTTTCTCGGCCGCCGCGGCGCGGCCCGCCGCATCGGCGTCATCGATCTGGACGGCCAGGTCCTCCAGCCGCGACTTATACGCCGCCTTGGCCCGCTCGTCGAGCACCGGGTCGGCGCCCAGGCGCGGAAGCTCGTGCCCCATGAGGGTCAGGACGTGCACGCCCGCCCCGCGGGCGCCGATGAGGACCGCGAGGTCACTCAGGCCCTTCGAGTCCGGGACCTGGACCTGCCGGCCGCCGAAGGAAAGCGTCCGCACGCCGTCCGCGCGCCGGAACTCGTTCGCCGGCGGGCTGGGTGGCGTGGCCTGGAGCCTGGCCAGCGCCTGCTCGGACAGGCGGGCCCAGCCGGCGGCGCCGAGCCGTTCGTGCATGGCCAGGGCCGCGCGGAAGTGCGCCTCGGAGGCGGCGGCGTCCCCGAGCGCGGCAGCCAGCGCGCCGAGGTGGTGATCGACGGCCGCGTGATACGACGCACAGCCGCCGATGACCACATGGGTCCCGGCGTACGGGCGGAGCTGCTCGTATGCCCAGGTCCGCTGGGCGTCAGTGCCCGCCGCCGCGAAGACGACGGCGGCCACCGCGATTCCCTCCAGCCCAGTCCACCGGCTGACGTCCAGCACGCTGAAGTCACCGAGCGCCGCCGCGGCCTCGGCAACCTGCCCGTGGACCGCGGGTGCCCAGGCCTTGAACAGCGGAAACATCGGCCAGAGCGGGTCGCCGGCGGGCACATACAGTTCTGGCTCGGGCACGCCGAGGGCGACCATCGCCCAGCGGGAGGTGCAGAAGCAGCCCACGGCGTCCTGCTCGCCGATGGCCAGCCCGAGTTCCAGCGCCTGCTCGCCGAGCCGGGCGGCCTCCTCGGCCCGGCCGGCCAGCTGGGCGAACGTCGCCTGCCGGGTCAGCGCCCCCCAGCGGCCACGGGCGTGACCCAGCCGCCCGGCCAGGGCGATGTAGGTGTACAGCTCGTCCCGGCCGGCCGGGTCTCCGAGCTCCAGCAGCGCCGCGGCGCGCAGCAGGTGGGCCTCGGCCACCAGGTCGTCGTCGCCGCAGGCCTGGGCCGCGCCGAGCATCTCGGCGATCACGGGGAGCCGGGCGGCGGCGCTGCCCGGTACCCACATGACGTCGTGCAGGGCGAGCTTCGCGGCGGCCAGCACGCTGGCGTCGTTCGCGGCGGTGGCCAGCTCGACGGCGCGGCGCGCGGTCTCGGCGACCTCGGGACCGGGCGGGCTGTCCGATCCGTGACGAATCACGCGGGCTAGCGCCGCCTGCACCCGGGACCGCAGACCCAGCAGGCCGCTTGTCGCTTCCAGCCGGTGCGAGGCCTCGCGGAGCAGGCCGAGGAGCTCGGCGTTCTGCGCTCCTGACCGGTGCCCGAGCGCCTGCAGGCCCAGCGCCGCCGTCGCGAGCCCGACCGCATCCCCGGCGGCACGACTGGCGTCGGCGGCCTCGAGGAAACGCTGTCTGGCCTGGTCGGGCTGGCCCGCCCGATCGTGCGAGGCGCCGAGCTCCATCAGGATCTCGGTGCGCCCACCCGCCGGGCCATGGGTGGCCTCGGTCAGCCGCAGGGCCCGGAGGTAGTGGGCGTTATGCCGATATCGGCATAACGCGCATTGGGGGTCTCCATTTAACCGGAGTGGCCCAGGTCACCGGCCCTCCACGGCCGCTCGGCTGGCGGACGCTCCAGGCTCGGCGGATGCCCCCGTTCTGCTGGCGGGGTCGGCGGGATCTTCCGCGGCCGCGTGCCGGCGACGATGTTGCGGTAGCGCACCGGATCGTGGCCTGCCGCGAGTTCCAGCAGCCGGTAGAAGACGAGCCCGCGGCTTCGCGAGCGGCGGCGGTTGAAGCGGAACACGAACTCGTCCAGGTAGCTCTGCAGGTGCGCCTCCTCGACCGAGCCCTGGTGGGTGCTCAGAAGCCACCGCTTGGCCAGCGAGGCGATCCGGTGCACCGCGGGCAGCAACTCGGCCGGGTCATCGCCGCGGGCGCGGGCGGCCCGCTGGCTGCGCCGCTGGTGCGCGTAGCCGAGCCGGGCCAGCCCGTGGTAGCCCATCCAGGCGTCGGTGATGACCGTCGCGCCCGGCTCGACGTGGCCGCTGACGAAGGGATGCAGCGAGGCGGCCGACCCGTCAGCCAGCAGCGCCATGCGGCACCGGCCGATCCCCTTCGGCTCGTTGACCTCCACCGCGATGCCGGTCAGGACCTTCTTGCCCCGGGCCCGGCCGCCGCGCAGCCCCGGCTCCTCCCCGCCGATATAGGTCTCATCCACCTCCACCGTGCCGGCCAGCCGGTCCCTTCCCGGACGTACCAGGACCGACCGCAGCCGGCCCAGCATCACCCACGCCGTCTGGTAGGAGCCGATCTCCAGGGCCCGCTGCAGGCCCAGCGCCGAGATCCCGTCCTTGGCCGTGGCGAACATCCAGCACGCGGTGAACCACACCGTCAGCGGCGTCCGCGTCCGGTCGAAAATCGTGCCCGCCGTCACCGAGGTGCGCCCGTGACAGCCGGCGCACTCATACCGGCCATCGCCGAGCCGCCAGCCCCCGGCGTAACCGCAGGACGGGCAGGTGAAACCGCCAGGCCAGCGCAGCCACTCCAGGTAGTCGAGACAGTCAGAGTCGGTGCGGAACCATGCCTGGAACTCGCCCACGGACCGGGGATAGTGCCGACCGCCATGGGGCCTGGTCACCTGGCCAATCTACTCCGGTTAAATGGAGACCCCCAACGCGCATTACTCCGACACGGTGGTTATGCCGATATACGGGCGGCCGCCGCTGGTCGCGGGGGTGCCGGGCCTGGCGATATCGGCATAATCAGAGGGCTTCGAGGAAGGCCAGGAGCTCGTCGGGCGGCCGGTAGCGGCCAGGCGTGCTGCCGAGCGGGATGGTGCGGTTCAGTGCCTGTTCTTTGAGCGCCAGGTCGGCGGCAAGGTAAATGTGAGTGGTCTTGACTGATTCATGGCCCAGCCAGAGCGCGATGACTGTGATGTCGACCCCGGCGTGGAGCAGGCGCATGGCCGCTGTGTGACGTAGGACGTGAGGCGTGAGCTTCTTGCTGGCCAGGGCCGGGCAGCCACGTCCGGCTGTGGCTGCGTGGACGGCGAGCCTCTGTTGCAATGCGTCGCTGCTCATCGGCCCGCCGCGGGTGGTGGGGAACAGTGGGTCTTCTGGTTTTCCTGCGCGTTCGGCGAGCCATGCGCGCAGGTTGGTGGCCGTGGCGGGGGTCAGCGGGGTGATGCGGTCTTTGCGGCCTTTGCCGTGGCAGGCGACGTAGGAGCCGGCGCCGAGGTGAACATCGCGGCAGGTGAGCCCGGTGAGCTCGGAGGCCCGCAGCCCGGTCTGGATCGCGAGCTGGATCCAGGCGGAGTCGCGGCGGCCGGTGCGTGTGGCCCGGTCCGGGGCGGCGAGCAGGGCCTCGGCTTCGGGGTCGGTGAGGAAGGTCACGACTGCCTGGTCGGCGCGTTTGGACGGGATGGCCAGGACCCTGGCGATGTCGGCGGCATGCTCGGGGTGGCGCAGCGCGGCGTAGCCGAACAGGGAGTGGATCACCGCGAGCCGGGCGTTTCGGGTCCGGGTGCTGTTGCCTCGCTGGTGTTCCAGGTGGTCCAGGAACGCGGCGATCACCGGCGCGTCCAAGTCGGCGATGTCCAGGCGGCAGGGCGGGATCCTGGTGCGCGAGGCGGCGAAGCCGAGCAGCAGCCGCAGGGTGTCGCGGTAGGCGGCGATGGTGTGCGGGCTGGCCCGGCGCTGGCTGATCAGCCGCTCGGTGTTATCCCGAACTCGGGATAACACCGATTACCCCGAGGCCGTCGTTATCCCGATGCCCGCGCTGAATGGCTGCTCGGTGCGTGCGCCGGGTTCCGTGTGATCGGGATAATTCACAGGCTGTCGAGGAAGGCGAGGAGCTGGTCGGGTGGCTGATAGCGGCCGGGTCTACCGCCAGGCGGAGTGGTGCGGTCGAGCGCCCGCTGTTTCAGTTCGAGATCGGCGCGGAGATAGATCAGGGTGGTCTGGATCGATTCGTGCCCGAGCCATAGTGCAATGACCGAGGTGTCGATCCCCGCGTGCAGGAGCCGCATGGCCGTACTGTGCCGCAGCACGTGCGGGGTGGTGGTCTTGGCGGCCAGCGACGGGCAGGTGAGTGCCGCTTTGGCGGCGTGCTGGCGGACGCGGGCTTCGACGGCGTCCAGGCTTAGCGCGGTGCCGCGGCGAGTGCAGAACAACCTGTCGCCGGGTAACAGGTCGCGTTCGGTTATCCATGCGGCCAGGATTGCGGCGGTGTCGCCGGTCAGCGGGGTGATCCTGTCTTTCCGGCCCTTGCCGTGGCATGCCACGTGCGCGCCGGCCCGAGGTGCACGTCGCTGCGGGTCAGGCCGGTCATCTCGGAGGCCCGCAGACCGGTGGTCACCGCGACCAGCAGCAGTGCGTGGTCGCGCCGGCCGGTCCAGGTGCCCGGGTCGGGTGCGGCGAGTAGCGCGGTGATCTCTGGCTCGGACAGGTGTGTGACCAGCGTGGTGTCGAACTTCTTGGCCGGGATGGCCAGCACCCGGGCGATGTCAGCCGCGTGCTCGGGATGGTGCAGCGCGGCGTAGGCGAACAGAGAGTGAATGGCGGCGAGCCGGGCGTTGCGGGTCCGCACCGAGTTGCGGCGGACGGCTTGGAGGTGGTCGAGGAAACCGGCGATCAGCACGGCGTCCAGGTCGCCGATGTCCAGGATGGACGGGGCCTTGCCGGTCTGTTCGGCGGCGTAGGCGACCAGCAGCCGCCATGCCCGCCGGTAGGCGGTGATGGTGTGCGGGCTGGCCTGGCGTTGCCGGAAGAGGCGGTCAGTGAAATAGGCCTGCAGCGTCGGCGCGAGCAATGTCATGGCCGGCCTGCCAGGTAGCCGTCGAGCCGGGCCCCGGCAGCAGCCATGAGCTCCGGGGATGCCGACAGGTACCAGTAGGTGCTGGCCGGGTCGGCGTGTCCCAGGAAGGCGGACAGCAGCGGTAGCCGCCCCTGCACGTCACCGCCGTCGGCGTACCAGGCCAGAAGGGTCGTGACCGCCAGCGAATGCCGGAGATCATGGATCCGCGGGCGGCACCTGCCCGGCCGGGACGGCAGGCCAGCCGCGGCCACCAAAGCGGTGAAGGTGTCCAGGACGTTGCGGTAGCGCAGCCGGGTGCCGGCCGGGGAGATGAACAGCGCTGGATCGTGCGGCGCCGGGTGCCACCGGTCGCGGCTGCGCTGATAGCCGGCTAGCTCGCAGGCGGTGGCGGGATGCATGGGAACCAGCCTGCTCTTGCCGAACTTAGAGTCCCGCACCTGCAGCAGGTTGCCGGCGTGGTCGACGTCGGTGTCGTCAAGGCGGATCGCTTCGCTGATCCGCAAGCCGCTGACGGCCAGCAAGCCGATGAGCGTGCGGTAGGTCGCCTGCCGCAGCGGGAAACGCAGCCCGGCGGTGGCAGCCATCAGCGTGGCGAGGTCGCTGCTGGAATACAGGTAAGGCACCGCCCGCCGGGTGCGACCGGAGGGGAACAAGCCCGGCGGCGGGATCTGATGCTCGGCACTGAGGCTATGCAGGTAGGCGGCGAAGCCGCGGACCGCCGACATCCGCTGGCTCAGATACCCTGCCGACGCCGTGGCCGGGAGGGTCACCCAGGCCAGGGCATGCTCGACGGTGACGGTGGCGGCATCGTGGCCGTCCAGGTATCCGACGAACGCGGTGAGCAGGTACTCGGCGCCGCTGAGCTGGTGGCCCATGCCGCGGCGGAGACTGAGGTAGCCGGCCAGCTGCGCACGCAGCGCGGTCATGACGCCGCACCGCCCGCCGGGGCCGCAGGCCACGGGCGAGCCAGCGGGCGCAGCGCCCGCAGATCAGTTTTCGCATACAGCGCCGTGGTCATCGGCGAGACATGACGAAGCAGCTGGCCGACCTCGGCCAGGCCCGCGCCGGCTTGCAGGACGGTGGTCGCCGCCGAGTGACGGAGCCGGTGTGGTGTCGCCGATTCAACGCTGGCGCGCCGTCCGGCCGCAGCCACGATCACTGTGATGCCGGTGCTGGTCAGGCCGGTCAGCGGCGCCTTGGCGCGGATGAACAGGTGCCGGTCCGCCGCGTTGCGCGGCCGGACTGCCCGCAGGTAGCCGGCCAGGGCATCGCCGACATCGGGCGGCAGCGGCAGGATGTCGTGCCGGTGCCCCTTGCCGCGGATGACGATCTGCGCTGACCGCCACCGGATGTCGTCCAGCAGCAGCCCGCTCAGCTCGGCGGCGCGCAGCCCAAGCCGCGCCAGCACGATGAGGATCGCATGGTCGCGCACGCCGATTGCGCTGCAGGGGTCGCAGCTGGCCAGCAGCGCCCGCACCTGCGCCGGGTCCAGCCCGCGCGGCAGGCCCGCCAGCCTCCAGCGGGCCACCGGCGGGACCGCGGCCAGTAACGTGGCCGGGACATGGCCATCGAGGTGCAGGAAGCGCAGCAGCGACCGGAGCGCAGTGGCCGTGGCCTGGCAGGTCCTGGCCGGGCTGGCGTGGCTCACCTGCACCAGGAAGCCGGTGACGTCAGCGGACGTCACGCCCTGAAGGTCAAGGGTCCCGGCGATAACCCGGCCGGCCATGAACGGGCGGACCAGGTGCACGTAGCCGCGGCAGGTCCGATCCTGCAGGCCCCGCTCACTGATCAGGTAGCTGCGGTAACGCGCCAGCAGCTGGTCCGCCGGCGCCGTCGCCGTCGCCACCGCGTCCGCCGCCGGCGGGACCACGCCGAGCCCGCGCAGGTAACCCACTAGCGGCGCGAACGCCCGGCCGGCGCGGCCGCGGGAGTGCCCGTCGGCGCGGCGCTCGGCCACGAACATCGCGATCGTCTCCGCTGTCACCTCCGCCGGGCCGATCCCGGCGCTGGCGAGCCAGGCGCTCAGCTCGGCCGCCAGCCGCAGCTGCCCGTAGGCCGAATCCGGCGTGTACCCCAGCCGGGCCAGCTCTGCGTCGAACCCGTTCGCGAACGGCGCCAACGGTCCCGGGACAACCACTGGTGATGTGCTGTGCATGATCAACTCCTCGATGTGAGATGAGGAGTTCAGCCTCTTCCCGTCAGGCGGCACAGCCTGTGAATTATCCCGATCACACGGAACCCGGCGCCCGCACCGAGCAGCCATTCAGCGCGGGCATCGGGATAACGACGGCCTCGGGGTAATCGGTGAAGAACGCCTGCAGCGTCGCGGCGAGCGCGGTCACGGCCTGCTCCCTGGTCGAGGCGGGCAGCGGCCGCCTCGGCCATCAGCTCCGGGACCGCGGTCAGGTACCAGTAGGTGCTGGCAGGGCTCGACGTGGCCGAGGTAGGCCGACAGCACCGGCATCCGGGCGCGCGACGTCGCCGCCGTCTCGGTGCCATTCGATCAGCTGGCGCACCGCGAACGAATGTCTCAGATCATGAACCCGGGGACGGCACGCCACGGTGCGCAGGCCCAGGGCGGTGGTGAGCTGGGCGAAGGCGCGGTCGGCCAGGCTGGTGCGCAGCGGCGTGCCGACGGTGGAGACGAAGAACCGTGTTGTTGCCGGGCAGGGGCATAGCTGGTCCCGGCGGACCGCGTACTTTCGCAGCTGGCTGGTGACGCTCAGGTGCACGGGCACCAGGCGGGACAGGCCGAACTTGGCGTCGGCGATGGTGAGTACCCCCTCGTCCAGGTCGGTGTCGGCCCGGTCCAGGGCTATGGCTTCGCCCAGCCGCAGGCCGGTGGCCGCGATCAGCCCGAACAGGGTTTCGTAGGTCGCGGCCCGTAGCGGCGGGCGCAGCGCCCGCGCGGCTGCGAGCAGGCGGCCGATGTCGGCCTCTGCCCAGATGTAGGGCTGGGGACGGGGACTGACCGAGGGCCAGATCCCGGCTGGGGGCACCTCGGTGGCCGGGTCGATGGTCTTCAAGTAGCGGGCGAACCCGCGGGCGGCTCCCAGCCGGTGCGCCCACATGATGGGCAACACGCCGCGGGGCAGCCCGGCCCAGGCGACCGCCAGCTCGCCGGTGATCGTGGCAGCGCCGGCCGCCTCCAGGTAGCCGATCAGGCTGGGCAGCACGTGCCCGGGGAACTCCAGCTTGAAGCCCAGCGTCCGGCGCAGCCGCAGGTAGTCCTCCAGGTGACCAGACAGCTCGCTCATGCCCGGCCACCTGCTGACGGCCAGGGCCGGGCCAGTGTGCGTAGCTCCGCGACGCTGACCCGGGCGTAGTTCGCCGTCGATGCCAGGCTCTTGTGGCGGAGCACCTGGCCGATCTCGGTCAGCGGCGCGCCCGCCTCGGCCATCTGGCAGGCGGCGGTGTGCCGCAGCCGGTGCGCCCCGACCTCAGCGATCCCGGCCCGCTGGCAGGCGCGGCGGACGATGAACGAGATCCCGCCGCGGCCCAGCGGCCCGGCCGGCGCCACCGCGCGCACGAACGCCTCCCGGCACCCGGTGGCCGGCCGCCCGCGGGTGAGATAGGCGGCGATCGCCTCGCCCACGTCGGCGGGCAGCGGCAGCCGCTCGTCGCGGCGGCCCTTGCCGTGCACCGTGAGCTCCCCGGCCCGCCAGTCGATATCATCCAGCGTCAAAGCGGCGGCCTCGCTGGCCCGCAGGCCCAGCCGCAGCAGCGTCACCAGCACGGCGTAGTCACGCCGGCCTACCGGACGGCGCCGGTCGCAGGCGGCCAGCAGCGCCCGCGCCTCAGCCCGGCTGATCCCCTTCGGCAGCGGCGAGCGGCGGCGCACCGTCACCGCCAGCGCAGCCCCGGCCAGGTCGCCGTCCAGCAGCCCTTCGAGGAAGCAGAACCGCAAGAACGCGCGCAGCGCGACGACGAAATACTGCGCTGAGGACGCCGACACCGCCTGGGCCTCAGCGGCCACCGCGCGCGTGACGTCCCCAGCCGTCAGCCCGCCCAGCCCCTCGCCGTCCACGCCGGCCAGGAACCGGCGAGCATACGCGACATAAGCGGCCGCCGTCGAAGCCGTCAGCGCCCGCTCGCCCAGCAGATGCCGCCGGAAGTCCGACAGCAGCACCTCCTGCCCGGTGGCCGGCACGGCCGCGGTCTCCGGGACCAGCGCCCCGGCCTCGGCCAGCACAGCCAGGATCGGCGCCAGACTACGCGGCAGCAACGCCGACGTGCGGCCCTCAGCGCGCCGCGCGGCCACATACTGCTCCACCCGCTCGCCCGTCAGCTCGGCCGCGCTGAGCCCGCTGGCATCCAGCCAGCGACTCAGGTGCGCCATCAGCCGCATCACGTTCACCGCCGACAGCGGCGTATACCCGCACTCCCGCAGCTTCGCTTTCAGCCTCGGCGCGAACTGCGCTAATGGCCCGGTTACCCGCACCCTGGTGACCTTGCTTGCCGGTCTTCCCATCGGTTCCTCCCTCTGAGATCGGAGGAACCAGGATGATCACAAACCCCAGGATTATGCCGATACTTTCTGCCCGCTCACCGCCGGTGAGCAGGCCCTTCCCGCCGAGGTCGGCATAATCCGCTGCTCGGCACAATCGACGTTGTGCCGACCTCGGCACAACGTCGATCACGGATCCGACTTCACCTCCGCCCACCTGGAGCAGGTGATGGCCGACCTGCGGATCCAGGCCCGGTTCTCCCGGGCAGCCCCGTGGCCGGGGGAAGGTGGAGCGGATCTTCGGCACCGTCAACCAGATGTGCCTGCCGCACCTGCCCGGCCACGCCCCCCGCGGCGCCAAGGACCGGGCCGGGCAGGCCCGGCTCAGCCTGGCCGAGCTGGACGAGGCAATCGGGATGTTCATCCGCAAGGTCTATAACATCACCGCGCACAGCGAGACCGGCCAGCCGCCGCAGCAGCGGTGGGAGTCCGGTGCGTTCATCCCCCGGATGCCCGACTCGCTGGAACAGCTGGACCTGCTGCTGCTCACCCTCGCCCAGGCCCGCACGATCCACCCCGACGGCATCCACTTCCAGTCGTTGCGCTACCTGGACCCGGTGCTGGCCGCCTACGTCGGCGAGAACGTCATCATCCGCTACGACCCGCGCGACATGGCCGAGATCCGGATCTTCTACCAGGACCGCTTCCTGTGCCGGGCGATCTGCCCCGACCTGGCCGACCGCACCATCAGCCTCAAAGAGATCACCGCGGCCCGCAACGCCCGCCGCCGGGAACTGCGGGCCCGGCTCGGCGAGCGGGCCGGCGTCGTCGACCGGCTGATCGGGGTCCACCGCCCGGCGCCGCCCGGCATCCCCGCCCTGCCGAAGCCGCCGGCGCCGCCCGAGCGGCCCCGGCTCAAGCGGTACCGAGAGGAGTAGCCCGGCATGGACCACGAACAAGAACAGGACCCGGGAGCACGCCCGCAAGCAGCAGGCGACCGAGGACCTGGCCGTCCCGCCCGGCGACGACAGTTCTGTAGCCCTCGAACGGCCGCAGTTCCTGACCACCAAGGAGCACCGGCGCTTCACCGAGTTCGCCGACGCCTGCCGGCACGACCGCTACATCGGCCTGTGCTACGGCCAGCCGGGTGTCGGCAAGACCCTATCGGCCCGGCAGTACGCCCGCTGGGACGAACTCGAGCCGATGCTCAGCCGCTGGCGCAGCAGCTACACCCAGGCGCGGGACCGCGATGACCTCCACACGCTGCTGTACACGCCAACCCTCAGCGTGACACCTCGCGTCCTGAGCAAGGACCTCGTGGCCCTTGGCCAGTACCTGTCGATCATCCGCACCGCCGGGCCGTCGGATCCTCGCGCCCGCGGCGCCGCGCACGGCAGTCCCTTGTACACCGAGCTCCTGATCGTCGATGAGGCTGACCGGCTCAAGACCCCGGGCCTGGAGCAGCTGCGCGATCACTACGACCGCAGCCAGATAGGCGTGATCCTCATCGGGATGCCCGGCATCGAGAAGCGCCTGGCCCGCTACCCCCAGCTCTACAGCCGTATCGGGTTCGTCCACGAATACCGGCCACTGTCAGCCGGCGAGCTCGCCTTCGTCCTGCAACGCCACTGGGCCGCACTAGGCCTGACGCTGTCCCCAGACGACTTCACCGACACCGAGGCCATCGCCGCCGTCCACCGCATCACCAGCGGGAACTTCCGGCTCGTCCAGCGGCTCTTCGCCCAGATCACCCGCGTGCTGGAGATCAACGGACTGAGCGTCATCAGCCGGGAAGTCGTCGAGACCGCGCGAGAATCGCTGGTCATCGGCACCGTCTGACCAGCGACAGATAGCGCTGGAATTTCTACGCCATTGAGCTCTCAAGGTCACACCTGGTGGCTGACCAGGCTATCGCGTAAAGTGGGTCCTTTTATGCGATAATGCGCGACGGCCTGTCGCCGGGATGCGCGGGGACGGCCGCTCAGGCGGAGCCGTGCGGTATTGACCAATCCAGGTCGTCCCAGCCCAGAACCTGGCCGGCAGCCATCGAGCTCGCGGCCGAGCGGGAGCCGTGATCCGGCGGACACGCCTCCCCTATCTGGCAATTTGTCCTCAGTGACCGGCAACCTCTTCGGCGCTGACACGGATGTTGATGGCGAACAGCGCCACCAGTGCACCGAGCGCGAAGATGGCGGCGCCGGCAAGCAGGCCAGCGGCGTACCCGTCAGTCAAGGCCGTCGCGGTCATGTGGCTAGCCAGATGATTCCTGGTGACGATCGAGGCGGTGGCGGCCAGCGCGCTCAGGCCGATGGAGGCTCCGACCTGGACCCCGGCGTTCTGCAGACTCGCGGCAGAGCCGCTTTCTTGCGGTGCGACGCCATGCACGGCGACGGCCGTAGCACCCAAGAAGACCAGTCCCCCTCCGAATCCCCCGGCAACAAGGGTTGGGAGGATCGCCACGAAGTAGCCGGATGTTGGAGAGAGGGCGCAGACGCACCAGGCGAGCGCGCCGGCATAGATGATCAGCCCGGCGGCAATCACAGCTCTTGCTGGAAGTTTGTCGAACAGCTTGGGGCCGATGCCGCCTACGGCGATACCGAGGCCGGCGACGAAGGGCAGATAGGCAAGACCAGTGTGCATTGGCGAGTAGTGCCGCACGATCTGTATGTAGAGGGTGAGCAGGTAGAACATGGCGAGCATGCCGGCCCCCAGCATCAGCATCACGGTGTAGGCACCGGCGCGGCTGCGGTTGCGCACGATCCCAAGCGGCACGAGAGGTGCGCGGCGGGTGCGTTCGAGGATCACGAAGGCGGCGAGCAGCACCGCACCAGCCGCGAAGCAGGCAAGTGTGATCGGCGCGTTCCAGCCGTTCGTGTTGCCGCTCGTCAACCCGAACACGACGGATCCGATGCCCAACGTGGCGGTGACTGCGCCGGTCAGATCGAGCGAGCCGCGTTCGGAGTCGCCCGGGACGAGCACCCGGCTGCCGATGAGGACGAGGACCGCGATGGGCACGTTGATGAAGAGGACCCATCGCCAACTTACGTAGGTGGTCAGCGCCCCGCCCAGCAGGAGTCCCAAGACTGAACCGACGCCCGCCATGGCACCGTAGACACCGATCGCCTTGGTCCTCGCCGGCCCCGCAGGGAAGGTGGTGGTCAGCAGCGAGAGGGCGCCGGGCGCAGCGATCGCCGCGCCGCATCCCTGACCGAGCCGCGCGATGAGGAGCGTCGTCTCGTTGGGAGCAAGCCCGCCCGCCATCGAGGCGAGGGCGAAGACGACAATGCCGACGCGGAACATTCGCAGTCGTCCATACAGGTCACCGGCGCGTCCGCCGGCGAGGAGCAGGCCGCCGAAGGTCAGCGCGTAGAAGCTCGCCACCCAGTTGAGGTGGGAGGTCGGGATGTGAAGCGACCGCTGCATGCTGGGCAAGGCCACATTGACGATGGTGTCGTCGAGCACCAGCATCAGCTGCGCGGTGGCGATGACGATCAGCGCGAAGCCGAATTTGCGCTGGACGGCGGATGTCGGGCCGGCCTGCACCGATTGAATCGAATCGTGGAGCGACATGGCTCAATCCCCTCGGTCGCCTTGCACGCTGGCGGGCATTGGCTCACGGCGAGCGTCCCAGAGCGGGAGAGCCGCGTAGTCCGCGGCCCAATGCTCCCGGTAGCCGGCAGCGAGTGGCGGGGGGATGTTGCTCAGGAAGTTCTCCACGGCACCGGGGTCTGCCTGGTCGAGGAGCCACGGCACGTACGTCGGAGCGTCACCGATCAACCTCTCGCCGTGGACCCGGGCGAAGGTTTGCCACTCGTCGGGAGTAAGGAACGCGTCGATCAGGGCCAGACCGTCGGACTCCTCATGGGCCAGGTGGGCAGTCAAGCTCGTCACCAGCTCACCGACGAGGTCGGCAAGAGGAGAACCGCTCTCGTTTTGGTCGGCTCGCGCTCCATCGATCGCCAGGAACCATGGCTCGATGGCCGCATGCTCGGCTTCCAGCTCATCGACCACTGCAACGCGGTCGGGGTCGTCCTTCACGCGGGCGCGCAGGACGGGCCACACGACGTCGTCTTCGGTCTGGTGGTGGACCACCAGGAACTTCTTGAACAGCTCCCAGCCGAGCTGAGACTGCAAGCGCCGGCTGCCAGCCCGATCATCCTCAGCGGCGACCCTG
>CAWCGJ010000021.1:0-15748 GCA_963795055.1 uncultured Actinomycetota bacterium | reverse complement strand
GCTCCATGATCGAGTGGGCGCATGCCTTCGACGCCCCGGTCTACATCCACGGCAAGGACCGCGAGTGGGTGGCCCGTCCCGACGACTCGGTGATCTTCTGGGACGGCGACACCCGCGAGATCGGCGACGGCCTGACGCTGGTCAACGCCGGGGTGCACTTCGACGGCGGCCAGGTGCTGCACTGGGCGGCCGGGCCCGACGGCCAGGGCGCGCTGTTCTCCGGCGACATCTTCACCGTGGTACCGGACCGCCGCTGGGTCAGCTTCATGCACAGCTACCCCAACCTGATCCCGGAGCGGCCGCGAACGATCCGTCGCGCGCTGTCCCTGATCGCGCCGCTGCGCTTTGACCGCGTCTACGGCGCCTGGTGGCAGCGCGTGGTGGCCGCCGACGGCGCGGCGGCCATCCGGCGTTCCGCGGAACGGTACCTCAGCTTCGCTCTCGACGATGACCAGCCATAACGGACCGTCTCGCCCGTCTCATCCTCGCCGGGCCTGGCCGCGGATCAGGCCCGCCACGCCAGCGCCCGGGCGTTGTCGCAGCAGATCCCGCGCTTGGTCTCGGCCGACAGGTCCGCCGAGCGGACCGTCCCGACCGGGTCGGGGTCCGCGATGGGGAACGGCACGTCGCTGCCGAGCAGCACCTGGCCGGCGCCGACCCGGCGGACCAGGAACTCCACGCTCAGCGGGTCGAGCGTGACCGTGTCGAAGAACAGCCGGCGCAAGATGACCGACGGGGCCTCGGTCATCTTGGTCCGCGGCAGCAGGCCCGCCCGGACCAGCCCGTCCAGCCGCGACGCGTGGTAGGGCAGCAGCCCGCCGCCGTGCACGACGATGACGCGCAGGCCGGGGTGCCGCTCGAACAGCCCGCCGGCCATCAGCTGCAGCACCGCGCTGCTGGTGTCGATGAGCCGCCCGGCGACGTTCTGCAGCACCGGCGGGATGAACTCCCGTGACGGCCCGTTCACCGGCGGGTGCAGCAGCACGGGCAGGCCGAGGTCGGCGAGCCGGGCCCACAGCGGCCCGAGCGACTCATCGGCCACCGACTTCGTCCCGGCGGGGTGCGTGCTCAGCAGCACGGCCGGCGACCCGAACCGCTCGGCCAGGGAGGTCACGTCGTGCGCCGACGCGGCGGGGCCGGCGGACAGATCGACCGCCGGGACCAGCCGCAGCCTCCCGTCGCTGCCGCCGACCGAGTCGGCCAGCGCCTCGTTCACCACCCGGGCCCAGCGCCTGCCGTCGGCCGGCCCGAACGCGTGCCAGCTGAACAGGTCGATCCACGGCGATACCCACTGCTGCGCGATCGCGTGGTCGTCCATCCAGCGCAGCCGGCCGGCGACGTCGGTGATGCCGGCTCCGGCCGGGCCGACCCGGTCGGCGCCGGCGGTCAGGACCGGCTGGTCCCCGGCCTCGGCGACGGTGAGGCCGGGGAACTCCCCGGCCCGCACCACGTCGAGCAGGCCGGGCGGGACCAGGTGGGCGTGCACGTCGATGGCGGTGGCGGGGCGGCCCGGTGAGATCACGGCGCATCCTCCTGGTCGACCGGGCGCGGCGGGGCCGGCAGCGGCCAGCCCGGGCCCGCGGCCGACGGGGCCGGGCCGCCGCTCACCGGGCCAGCTCCGGCCACCGCGGCGCGGCGCGGCGCGGCAGGTCGTCGCTGAGCTCCCCCGGCACCGTCCGCATCTGCCTCCCACTGGCGCTGGTCAAAGACGGACATGCGGCTCCTTCCGGACATGGTGACAGTCGGCATCGTAGGAGCGGGGCCCAGCCCCGTCAACGGGGACCGTTGGCGGCGAGCCACCGCCGCAGCGGCCGGCGGTTCGGGTCCTGACACACCGCGCGAAGAAGAGGATGATTCTCCAGCAAGGGGGAGCACGGCCAGGGACTGGTGATGGACCTGGCCGCCGTGGCTAGGGGAACGCCATGACACCCGCACCGTCGCTGAATACCGTGCTGAGCCGCGTCGGCGAGACACAGGCGCCACTGCCGCCAGCGACCTCCGTGCTGATCGGGCTGGCGGCGTTAGCCGCCGCGAGCTTGCAGGAGATCTGGCTCCTCGTGCAGTACGCCAACACGATCGCGCACGAGGGCGGGCACGCGATGACCGGGTCAGCCATCGGCCGGAAGGTTCAGTACGTGTGGCTGAAAGGGAACGGCGACGGGGAGACCAAGACGAGTGCCGGCCAGCTGCCGGGGGAAGTCACGATCGGCGTGGCGGGCTATCTCGGCCCGAGCGGTTTCGGGCTCGGCGCGGCGAAGCTAGTCCAGATCGGGCATAGCGTCGCGGTGCTCTGGCTGATCCTGATCCTGCTCGCCGTCCTGCTATTCGTGCTGCGCACGGTATTCAGCTACGTTCCGGTGCTGGCCGTCGGCGCGCTGATCTATCTCATCGTGCGTTACGCCTCGGTCGGGACCGACACCGTCGCGGCGTACGCCGTGGCCTGGTTCTTGCTGGTGTCCGGCGTCCGCGTGGTGGTCGATCACAACCTGGGCGCAGACGATGCTGGGAAGCTCGCCGAGCTTACCTATATCCCGAAGCTGTTCTGGTTCCTGCTGTGGCTGGCCGGCTCCGTCGCCGCGGTCGCGATCGGCGGCTCCTGGCTGGTCTGAGCCGGGCTACGGGCGCGCGTGCGAGCCGGTCATCAGCCCGGCGAGATCCTCGGGGTGCAGGAACGACGGCGGCGGGGGCGGGCCCCAGTTGAACAGGCTCCTGGCCCCCTCCAGGGTCTCCGGCGTCCACAGCTGGTCGTCGATGATGCAGTCCATGTCGGAGTAGTACTCGGAGAAGTTGCCCGCCGGGTCCTTCAGGTACCAGAAGAAGTTGGAGCCCGCGTAGTGCCTGGCCGAGGCCCCAGATGTGGCGTTCGGGATGGCTTTCCAGCATCGCGTACGCGCCCCGGCCGATCTCGTCGACGTCTTGCACCTGCCAGGAGGTGTGGTGCAGGAAGTTCACCGGCGCGCCGAGCACCAGCACGTTGTGATGGTCGGTGGAGCAGCGCAGGAACGCGGCGGCGCCCTTGATCCAGTCGCTGGCCTTGAAGCCCAGCCCGTCGGTGAAGAACCGGCTGGTGGCCGCGTGGTCGGTCGAGCCGACGACCACGTGGCCGAGTTTGCGCGGCCGCACCGGCCCGTCGCGCAGCACGCCGGGAGCCCGGTCCTCGGTCCGCTCGGCCCGGCCTGGCCCGTTGTACGGGGTCGGCGGGACCGCCGGCTGCTTCAGCCGCGGGCGTACCTCGACGGTGGCCGCGAACCCGGCGACCGGCTCCTCGGCGCGCAGCGTGCCGCCCTCGCGCACGCAGGCCAGCCCGAGGCCGGCCAGGTTCGCGGCGATCCGGTCCAGGTCGTCGGGGTCGTCCGCGCCGACCGTGAGGTCGATCAGCCGCCGCGTCGGCGCCCGGGTGATCCGGAGCTGGGGGCCGCCGTCGGCCGTGGCGAACGCGCCGTCGCCCAGATCGGTGAGCCCGAACTCGGCGTAATAGGCGGCGACCGGCGCGACGTCGGGTACCCCGATCGTCACCGAGGTGAGCTGGTGCAGGGACATGGCCGGTCCTTCCGGGCGTCGGCGGGGCTCAGGTGCCGGGCGCGGCGACGAAGCGCTGCCGCAGCTCGCCGATGCCCTCGATGTAGCTGACCAGCTCGTCGGCGGGAGCCAGCCAGCGCTGCGGGTTGCGGCCCTGGCCGACCCCGGCCGGGGTGCCGGTGAAGATGACGTCGCCGGGCAGCAGCCGGGTGATCGCCGACAGCCTGGCGACGAGCTGCGGCACCGAGATGATCAGGTGGCTGGTGCGGGACTTCTGCACCTCCTCGCCGTTGATCGCGCAGCCGAGCTCCAGGTCATCGGGGTCGGCGAACTCGTCCGGCGTGACCAGCCAGGGCCCGGTCGGCCCGAAGCCCGGGAACGACTTGCCCAGGCTGAACTGCGGCGGCTTGCTGGCCATCTGGGTGACCCGCTCGGACAGGTCCTGCCCGACGCACAGCCCGGCCACGTGGCCCCAGCCGTCGGCCTCGGCGGCCTGCCAGGCCTCCGCGCCGATGACCGCGACCAGCTCGACCTCCCAGTCGGTATGACCGCCGGGCGGCAGGACCACCTCGGTTTCGGGACCGGTGATGCAGCTGGGGAACTTGGTGAACACGCTCGGCTGGTCGGGCACGCCGAAGCCCGACTCGTCGGCGTGGTCCCGGTAGTTGAGGCCGATGCCGAACGACTGCCTCGGCGCCGGCGCGGGCGCACCGAGCCGCGCGTTGTCGTAGGGAACCGCGGCCTCGCGGTCCGCGGATCCGGCCCAGGCCGTGAAGTCGGCCCAGCGCTCGTACACCGCCTGCGGATCGGCACCGAATCGGCCGCCGCTGGCCCGTTCCACGTCGATGGCCCCGGCGCCGGTCAGGATGGCCAGACGGCCGTCAACGTTGCCGATCCGCACGAAAACCTCCCACGATCCGCTGGCTGATGCCTCGCCCGGCACCAGCTCGGCCGCCGGCCCGCTGGCCGGCCACCCTCAAGTCTCCGCTGCCGCCGCCGCGCCGGGCAAGGCGCCCCGGGCCGACGGCAGTGCCGCGGCCGGCCGGCGCGTCGTAGTGTGGATGGGTGGTGACAACGCGCGGCCGCCACGGCCCGTGAGCTTCGTCCGGCACCAGGCATGGCGCCATTGGCTCGTTGTGGCATGCGGTGTGGCCCTCTTGTGCGGGCTCCCGGCCATCGTCGCCGCGCTGCCCGTGCCGGGCTCGGCCCTCAGCGCGACCGCGCTGCGGGCGCGCATCCTGGCCTCGGCCGGCGTGCCATACCAGGCCTACGCGGAGAGCTCGGTCGACCTCGGCCTGCCGGAGCTGCCCGACCTCGGCGACGTGAGCACGCTGCTCGACGGCATCACCGACCAGGACGTGTGGTACCGCTCGCCCGGCCAGTGGCGCGCCGACGTCATCACCTCGGCCGGCGAGACCGACACCTACCAGACCAGCCACGGGATCTTCGTGTGGGACTACAGCAGCAACCTGCTGACCCAGATCCTCGGGGCCGAGCCGGTCCGGCTGCCCCGGGCCGCCGACCTGCTGCCGCCGGATCTGGCCCGCAGGCTGCTGGGCTACGCTTCACCCGCCGATCACCTGTCACGGCTGCCGCCGCAGCGGGTGGCCGGGGTGGCCGCGGCCGGCCTGCGGCTGATACCCGCCGACCCGGCGACCACGGTCGGCGAGGTCGACATCTGGGCCGACCCGGCCACCGGCCTGCCGCTCGAGGTCGAGGTCACCGGCCGGGGCGCGAGCCATCCGATCCTGGTCTCCCGGTTCCTGGACCTGAGCGAGCGCCGTCCCTCGCGCGCCACCGTCACCCCGGACCCGGCCCCCGGCACCGGCTTCACCACCACCGTGCTGCCCGACGTCAGCGGGATCCTGAACGGCTTCGGCCCGCTGCTGCCGTCGCGGCTCGCGGGCATGGACCGCGTCGCGTCTCCCGGCGGCCTGGCGGACGTGGCCGCCTACGGGGCCGGCTTCTCCCGGTTCGCCGTGCTGCCGCTGCCCTACGGCGTAGGCGTGCGCGCGCTGAACGCGGCCAGTGACGCCGGCGCAGGCGGGTTCAGCCTGCCCAACGGGATCGGCGCGGCAATGGAGACGCCGCTGCTCACCGTGGTGCTGGTACAGGGGCAGTCCGGCGGGCCGGTGTACCTGCTGACCGGGACGGTCACCGCGGCGCTGCTGGTCCGCGCGGCGACCGACCTGCTGAACCTCGCCGAGCAGCAGCAGCCATGATCGTCACGCGGGCGCTGACCAAGCGCTACGGCCGGGTGCTCGCCGTCGACCGCGTCGACCTGGACGTGCGCGAGGGGGACCGGTACGGGTTCCTCGGCCCGAACGGCTCGGGCAAGACCACCGTGGTCCGGATGCTGCTCGGCCTGGTGTACGCGACCAGCGGTGACATCGAGGTCATGGGCAAGCCGGTGCCGTCGCGGGTCGCCGAGGTACTGCCGCAGATCGGCGCGCTGGTCGAGGGGCCGTCGTGCTACGGGCACCTGTCCGGCCGGGCCAACCTCGCGCTCATCGACGCCTCGGGCCGGGCCGGCAGCACGGCCGGCCGCCGCACCCGCCGCCGGCGGATCGCCGAGGCGCTGGACCGGGTCGGCCTGGCCGGCGTGGACCGGCGGCCGGTCAAGAAGTACTCCCTCGGGATGCGCCAGCGGCTCGGACTCGCGGCCGCGCTGCTGCGCGCCCCGCGCCTGCTCGTGCTGGACGAGCCGACCAACGGCCTGGACCCGAAGGGCATCCGCGAGATCCGGGACCTGCTCGCCGAGCTCAACCGGGCGGGCACCACGGTGTTCCTGTCCAGTCACCAGCTCGGCGAGGTCGAGCTGTTGTGCACCCGGGTCGGCATCGTCGACCGGGGCAGGCTCGTCCTGCAGGAGGATCTCGACGAGCTGCGGGCGCCGACCGGCCGGGTGGTGGTGCACACCCCGGACGCCGACCGGGCCGCGGCCCTGCTGGACGGCCGCGTGGAGCAGCGCGACCGCGACCGGCTGGTGGTCGCGGAGGCTGACCCGGCCGAGGTCAACGCCCGCCTGGTGGCCGCGGGGCTGCGGGTTTCCGAGATCGCCCCGGAGCGGCGCTCGCTGGAGGAGCTGATGCTGTCGGTGACCGGTTCCGGCTCCGACCGGATCGACGCGCCGGGCGAGGGCCCGCCGGGCGCAGGAGAGGACGAGCGGCACGGGAGCGGGCCGGCCGCGGGCGAGCCGGGCGAGAAGGGGCCGGCCGAAGGCGAGGGAACCCGGTGATCCTGGTCGAGCTGGTCAAGCTGGCGCGCCGGCCGAGGAGCTGGGTCAGCATCGCGCTGCTGTGCGGGCTCCCGGTGCTGGTCGCGGTGTTCGTCGCGGTCACCCACCTCGCGCCGCCACCGGGGCAGGGCCCGGTGCTGCTGTCGGCCGTGCTGTCCAACGGGTCGCTGTACCCGGCGGCCGCCCTGGCGATCGTGCTGCCGATCTTCCTGCCGGTGGCGGTCGCGGTCGTGGCCGGGGACACGATCGCGGGCGAGGCGGGCTCGGGCATGCTGCGGTACCTGCTGGCCCGGCCGGTCGGCCGGACCCGGCTGCTGATGGCCAAGCTGATCTCGGTCATCGTGTACACGATGACGGCCGTGGTGGCGGTCGCGGTCACCTCGTACGTGACCGGGCGGCTGCTGTTCGGCGTGCAGCCGGTCCCGGTCACCTCCAGTGGCGTGGCCAGCTCCAACCTCGCCGTCGGCGGGATCGCGACCTCGCTGTCCGGCACCACGCTGACCCCGGCCGACATCCTGGTCAGGACCATCGGGGCGATCGCGTTCATCGGGGTGTCGATGCTCGGGGTCGCCGCGATCGCGCTGTTCCTGTCGACCGTCACCGACTCATCCCTGGGGGCCGCCCTGGGTGCGCTGGCCGCGCTGGTGACCAGCCAGGTGCTGGTCACGCTGAACGCCGCCGGCTCGGTCAGCCCGTACCTGCCCACCCGGTACTGGCTCGCGTGGGTCGACTTCTTCCGGCAGCCGATCCTGTGGCGGAACATCGACCGGGGGTTCGCCGTGCAGGGCGTCTACGTCGTGGTGCTGCTGGCCGCGGCCTGGGCCAACTTCGCCACCAAGGACATCACCAGTTAACCGGCGCGGCGCGGATATGGTGGAGGCCTCCCTGGGGTAGCCCCGGCCCGACCGGGAAGCGCGGGCGGGTTACCTGATTTGAGCTTTTCCTATAGGAATTATAGGTAAGCTAGCCAGGGTCAGCGTGGGCGGGGTCCCGTCCGGAAGTCCAAGCCAGAGCCACGGCCAGCGGCGCAAATGTACTAAAAGCCTGCTACAGCATGCTCAACGGTACATTTGCGCCGCTGGCGGGCGGCTTGCGCCCGGCGCCGTCCTGCGGGAACAGGGCGGCGCCGGTACCGACCGTTCGGGCACGAGGAGCAACCGCATGCACAGCGTCACCGGAGCCGGCCCTGGCCGGCCCGCTGTCCATCCCGCCGGGGCCGCCGATCCTGCCGGGCCCGCCGGGCCCGCCGATCACGCAGGGTCCGCCGATTCCACCGAATCCGCCGGGCCCGGCGAACCCGCCCACGCCATCACGCCCGCCGATCCCGCCGGGCCTGCGCCGGGCCGGGCGCGCCTGCTCACCTGGCTGGCCGCGGCCGGGATCGGCGGCGCGATCCTGATCATGATCGCCGCATCGGCCGTGCGGGACAGCTGGATGTACCCGCCGATCGTGCTGCCGGCCTCCGGTCCGCCGTGGGACCTGCAGTCCGTGCACGTACCGGTGGGCGTGGTGACCGTGGCCCTGTGGGCGGCGGCCATCGCCGGCCTGGGCGGCGTGATCGCCGGGCTCGCGGCCGTCCGGCTCGGGGCTAGGCCCAGCGTCCGGGTCCTGCTGGCCGCGGCGGCGCTGGCGGTGGCCGCGCTGACCGTGCTGCCGCCGGCCAGGTCGACCGACGCGTTCGACTACGCGGCCTACGGCCGGATCGTGGCGCTCGGTCACAGCCCGTACGTGATGACCCCGTACCACCTGCGCCTGGCGCACAACGCCTTTGCCCGGTCCGTGCCGGCCACCTGGCAGCGCTTCGTGAGCGTCTACGGGCCGCTCGCGACGCTGGAGCAGTTCCTGGCGGCCAAGCTCGGCGGCATCTCCGCGGCGCGGATCACATTCTGGCTCAAGCTGTGGGACTCGCTCGCCTTCGGCCTGGTCGCCCTGGTCGCCGACCGGGTGCTGCGTCACGACCCGGCCCGGCGGCTGCGTGCTCACCTGCTCTGGACGGTCAACCCGCTGCTGCTGTGGGCCATCGTCGCGGCCGGGCACCTCGACGTGCTCGCCGCCGCGGCGGGCTTGCTCGGGCTGGTCGCGCTCGGCGAGCAGCGGGACGGTGCCCGCCCGTCCCTGCCGCGCCTGGTCGCCGCGGGCGCGCTGATCGGCGTCGCCGCGGATATCAAGGCCAACTACGTCCTGTTCGGCCTGGGCGTGGCGTGGACCCTGCGCCGCTCGCCGGGCGCGCTCGCGGCCGCCGCGCTGGCCGCGCTCGCGGTGCTGGTGCCCAGCTACGCGTGGTTCGGGTGGCCCGCGGTCCACGCCCTGACCGCCCGCCGCGACGGCCTCAGCGCGGACAGCTTCTACCACGCCCTCCTCCTCCCGGCGCTGCGGCCGCACCTCGCGCTGATCGCGACCGTCCTCGTGATCGCCGTGGCGGCGCTGACCCTCCGGCGCCTGCCGGAGGGCGTCCCGGGCCGACCGGCGGTCCGGGCCGCCCTGGCGCTGAGCGTCGCGTGGCTGTTCCTCTGGCCCTACCAGTTCCCGTGGTACGACACGATGATCATCTGCGTGCTGGTGCTCTACCCCGCGTCCCGGCTCGACTGGCTGGTGCTGGCGCGGGTCGCGGCCGGCCTGATCCCCAACATCCCCGGCAACCCGGGAGCCCCGCTGGGCCTGGTCCTGGGCCGCCTGCACCACCTCAGCGTGGCCTTCGTCACCCCGCTGGCGCTGCTCGCCGCGGCGGCGATCCTGGTCTGGCTCTGCCTCAGCGGGAACTGGAACCTGCGCGAGCCGGGCGATCCGCCTACGGGCCGGCCCCGCAGTCGGCCGGCGTCGGACGGCGCAGCGGGCCGGGGCCTATGGCCTGCAACACGATCGCGGTGACGGCCGGGTTCGTCGGCAGCTGGGAATGGCTGATCCGCTCGCCCGGGCAGACCGACTGGATGGGCACGTTGATCGCGCCGTCCAGCCGGGCCGACCCCGGCGGCGTCACCACCTGATCGTCGGTGGTCCACAGCGACATCCAGGGCGGCCGCTGCGGCACCGGCGTGGCCACCAGCCCGGCGAGCAGGCTGCTGCCCGGTACCAGCTGCTGGCATGCCAGCGGGCACGCGCCGGGCGCGAAACCCTCGGCCCCGGCGGCGATCTCGGCGCCGTGGAACGGAGAGCCGAGGGTGATCACCCGGCGGGCCTTGCCCGATCCGTCGTCGTGGCGCGCCCACAGCAGCGCGACCACGCCGCCGGCCGAGTAGCCGATCACGTCGACCGATGGCGCCCCGGCGTCCAGGGCCCGGGTCACCGCCCCGTTGAGCACGCTGGCGTCGGCGTTCAGGTCCCCGGTCCCGTTGCCGGGCAGGCGCACGACGGTCGCCGCGCGGCCGGTGGCCCGGATCCGGGCGGCCAGCACCGACAGCGCGCCGGTCTGCCCGCCGTAGCCGGGCACGAGCATTACCGGGCCGGGCCGGTCCTGCGGCGGGTAGCCGGCTACCGCGCGGGCGTCCCCGCCGCGGCCGGCGGCCACCCCGGCCACCACGGCTCCCGCCGCCACCAGCAGCGCAACCCCCGCCAGCAGGGCTCGGCGCCGAGGCGAAAGCCCGCCGAGCCAGAAACCGAGGCTGCGGCCCGGTCGGCCCGGACGCGCGGGCGCGCTCGGCGTGCTCATGCTGCCACGGTAAAGGGGGGCCGCTAGCCGCACTAGCGCGGAGCTAGCGCGGCCCTGCACCGCGGCGGGAGGTGTGGGCACAATGAGGGCCTTGTCTCTGATGTCGGGCATGCGCGGGCGGGAGCGCCACCGTGCTGGCATCGTCCGCGGGCGTGGTGTACTTCGGCGGCCGCGACTTGTGGCTGTACGCGCTGCGGGCGGCCGGCGGCGCGGGCCTGTGGAGCTCGGGCCCGGGCGGCGGCCCGAGCGGCGCCACCCCGGTGGTGGCGGCGGGCGTGATCTACTTCGGCAGCTTCGACAACCGGATGTACGCGCTGGCTGCTTAGCCGCGGTTTCAGCGGGCGGCGGTCCCGCCCCTGTCGCCCCAGTCGACGGTGGCCTCGCCCGCCTCGGCGGTGTGGCGTTCCAGCCAGCCGCGCGCGAACGGGCACAGCGGCACGACGGTCAGGCCCTCCCGGGCCGCCCGGTCGACCGCCGCCGCCACCAGCCGGCCGCCGAAGCCCCGTCCCTCGAGCTCCTCCGGGGTCTCGGTGTGGATCAGCACGAGCCGCTTCCCGTTGATCCGGTACTCGAGGTAGGCGGTCTGGCCGTCGGACCGCAGCTCGAAGCGGGATTCGGCCTGATTGTCGGTGACCTGCGGGACATCGTTCACGGGCACCATCGTCGCATCCGCGGTCGGCGCGGGCTCGGGCGCGTCCAGTTCGGCCGGGCCCCGGGTCCGGCTGAAGGCCACTGCGGCGGCGGCCGCCGCCAGCGCGGCCACGAGCAGCGGCAGGCCCGCCCCGATGTGCAGGTACAGCGCGGCCCCGGCGGTGGCGCCCGCCAGCATCGCCGCCACGGCCGCCGTCCTGCGGCCCGCGCCCCGGTTCGCCCCGCCCGCCAGGCTCGAGTCCGCGGCCAGGCCGGTCAGCGTCATCGTGAGCACGGTGGTGGTGAGGTCGGGGACGGCCAGGCGCCGGACCGTGGCGTTGCGGACGCCCATGGCGAAGGCCAGCAGCGCGATCACCACGTACCGGGGCCACCCGTGCCCGACGGCCGGGACGGCGAAGGCGACGGCGGCGCCTCCGCCGACGAACACCGTCTCGGTGCCCATGGCCGCCAGCAGCAAGCGCGAGCGCCTGTCGTCGGGCGTCCGCCGGGCCATTCGGCTGGCGCACGCCGCGCCGACCAGGAACACGGCCAGCGAGGTCAGGGTGGCCGGGACCGAGAACCCGGGCGCCCCGGCCGCGGCGAAGCCGAGCACCACCACGTTGCCGGTCATGTTGGCGGTGAACACACGGCCGAGCCCCAGGTAGCACACGGCGTCCACCAGCCCGCTGACCAGCGTGAGCGCCAACAGCGTGCGCACCAGCGACACGGAGGCGCCCTTGGCCATGTGAATAGTCTTTCGCAACGGGCCGTGTCGTCGCGGCCTGGCCCGCCACCGCATCGCGGTCTTCGGGCATAGATCGGGGGGGACGGCCGTTTCCCGTGACCGGCAGATTCACCGTGAAGGGAGTTCCGGCCATGCCTCAGGCAGTCAGGTTCGACGAGTACGGCGGGGTTGACGTCTTGCGGGTCGCCGAGGTGGACCGCCCGGTTCCTGGCCCCGGGCAGGTCCTGGTCCGGGTGAGGGCCGCGGGGATCAACCCCGGCGAGGGCAAGATCCGGCAGGGGCTGCTGGCGCAGCGGTGGCCGGCCACGTTTCCCTCCGGGGAGGGCAGCGACCTGGCCGGCGTGGTGGAGGAGCTGGGCGTCGGCGTCACCGGGTTCGCGGTCGGCGACGAGGTGATCGGGTTCACCGACAACCGGGCCAGCCACGCCGAGCTCGCCGTGGTCGAGGCGGCCAACCTGATCCGCAAGCCGGCCGGCGTCTCCTGGGAGGCGGCCGGCTCCCTGTATGTCGCGGGCGGGACTGCCTGGGCCATGGTCCACGCGGTCTCGCTCCGCCCGGGCGACACCGTGGTGGTCTCCGGCGCCGCGGGCGGCGTCGGATCGATCGCCGTGCAGCTGGCCAAGCTCGCCGGGGCCACGGTGATCGGCCTGGCCAGCGAGGCGAATCATCCCTGGCTGGCCAGCCACGGGGTCATCCCGGTCAGCTACGGCGAGGGGGTCGCCGACCGGATCCGGGCCGCGGCCGGCGGCCAGGTGGACGCCTTCCTCGACACGCAGGGCGGCGGCTACGTCGAGCTGGCGATCGAGCTCGGCGTCCGGCCCGAGCGGATCGACACCATCGCCGACTTCTCGGCTAAGGAGGCGTACGGGGTCAAGATCGACGGCAGCGCGGTCGGGGGGAACGCCAAGGTGCTGAGCGAGCTGGCCTCGCTGATCGACCAGGGGCGCCTGGAGATCCCGATCGCGGGCGTATATCCGCTGGCCAAGGTCCAGGACGCCTACCGGGAGCTGGAGCAGGGGCACACCCACGGCAAGATCGTCCTGAAGCCGTGAGGCTGAACCCTTTTCATCCGTTGATGTCAGGCTCGACAGGACGTGGGCAGCCATGAGGAGGATGAAAAGGGTTCATTGACCGGTCAGCCGGTCACCGCCCGGAGCAGGACCTCGGAGCCGACCGGCCGGTAGCCGGCCGCGAGGAAGGCCCGGACGCTGGCCGCGTTGCCCGGAGTGATCTGGGCCCAGAGCGGGCTGCCGTCCGGCACCAGGTGCCGGGCGGCGGCCGCCAGCTCACGGCCCAGGCCCTGGCCGCGGTGATCCGGGTCTACCTCCACGGCCACCTCCCACCGGCCCGCCACGCCGCGGCCGAGCGTGACGATCCCGCCGGGCACCTCCCAGGTCCGGACGTCATCGCGGTACTGCAGCGCCCGGGCCACGCGCGGATGGCCGGCCGCCTGGGCCGGGCTCAGCGCGATCCCCGGCGGAGCGGGCCGGGCGGCGGCCACGCAGAGCATGTCCGCGCAGTTCGCCAGGCGGCCGGTCCTGGCGCACAGGGCCTCCAGGAACGCCGGCAGGACCGGCGCGGACAGGTCCCCGGGCGCCAGCTGGCCGCGGACCCAGGCGGGATCGGCGTCGGTGAAGATCACCGAGTGCGCGGTGAAGGCGAGCACGCCGGCCTCCCGCAGCGACGGCTGCGGCAGGATCGTGACACCGCCGTCGGCGGGCGGGAACCGGCCCGCGGCCACGCCGTCGAGCAGCGCCGCCAGCGGATGACACTGTGTCCCCCGCTCGGCCCCGGGCGCTTTGAGGCGCCGCCTTCCCTCGTCGCTCAGTCGCAGGCTCCTTCGCTCCTCGGTCCAGGCAGCACCGCGCCCGGCCTCGCTCAACTCTGTCTCACCGTTTCACGGTGTCACCGGTAGGCCGAGATGCCGGTGATGGCCTGGCCGAGGGCGAGCGTGTGGATCTCCTCGGTGCCCTCGTAGGTGAGCACCGACTCGAGGTTGTTCGCGTGCCGGATCACCGGGTACTCCAGCGTGATCCCGTTGGCGCCGAGCACGGTCCGCGCCTGGCGGGCGATGTCGATCGCGGTCCGGACGTTGGCCATCTTGCCCAGGCTGACCTGCTCCGGAGTGATCTTCCCGGCCTCCTTCAGCCGCCCCAGGTGCAGCGCCAGCAGCTGGGCCCGGGACAGGTCGGCCAGCATCCAGGCCAGCTTGGCCTGGGTGAGCTGGAATCCGCCGATCTTGCGCCCGAACTGCTCCCGCGTCCGCGCGTACTCCGCGGCCGCCGCGTAGCAGGACCGGGCCGCCCCGGTCACTCCCCACAGGATCCCGTACCGCGCCTCGGACAGGCAGGACAGCGGGCCCTTCAGCCCGGTCACCCCGGGCAGCACCGCGTCGGCGGGCAGCCGCACCTCGTCGAAGTGCAGCTCTGAGGTCACCGACGCGCGCAACGACATCTTCTTGTGGATGTTGCTGGCGGTGAACCCGCGCGCCCCCCGGGGGACCAGGAAGCCCCGGATCCCGTCCGGCGTCTGCGCCCAGACCACGGCGATGTCGGCGATGGAGCCGTTGGTGATCCACATCTTGGTGCCGGAGAGGATCCAGTCGGTCCCGTTATGGATCTCTGCGCGGGTCGTCATGCTGGACGGGTCGCTGCCGTGATCCGGCTCGGTGAGGCCGAAGCAGCCGATCGCCTCGCCCGCCGCCATCCGGGGCAGCCACTCCTGCTTCTGCTCCTCGGATCCGTACTTCCAGATCGGGAACATCGCGAGCGAGCCCTGCACCGAGACCAGGCTGCGCAGCCCGGAGTCGGCGGCCTCCATCTCCCGGCAGGTGACGCCGTAGGCGACCGGTCCCATGCCCGCGCACCCGTACCCCTTCAGGTGCATGCCCAGCAGGCCGAGCTTGCCGAGCTCCGGGGCGAGTTCGCGGGGCAGCGTTCCGGCCTCGAACCAGTCGGCGATGTGCGGCATGATCCGGTCGGCCGCGAACGCGCGGACGGTGTCGCGGACCAGGCGCTCCTCCTCGCTCAGCTGGTCATCGATGCGCAGCAGGTCGGTGGGAGCGCTGTCGGTGCTTGGCGGCATGGCCGGTCCTCTCTTCTTTCCTCGCCCGCCAGCGTATGCGCGTGCCTCCCGCCTGTCGTCCGCAGGATTGGGTGGGGCATGATGGACGGATGAGTGACTACAACGACAGAAAGATGCTGGTTCGCACCCGTGACGGCCGCATCATTGCGGGCGTGTGCTCGGGACTGTCGGAGTACTTCGGCCTCGATGCCAACCTGATCCGCCTGATCGTCGCCGTGCTCACCGTCTTCACCGGCGGCTTCGGCGCGCTGGCCTACCTGGCGGCGTGGGTCGTGATCCCCGAGGAAGGCGAGAAGAGTTCGATCGCCGAGAACATGGTCAATAAGAGCCGCAAGCAGTAGGTTCCGGGCTCGCGTGCGGCCCTGGATCCGGCCTGCGCCCGGCGCCGGCGAGGCCCGGCGGGCCTCGCTTCCCCGGCTGACCAGCGTGGATGGCTCGTCGCGGCGGTACCGGCCGTCGTCCACGGGACGTCGGTACCCGCCGGGGATCGGTGCCTGCCCCGAGCGCTTTGCCGTCGGCAGGCTTCGTCCCCTATGCTGGGTCGGTCCCCGACGGCGGGCGCCACGGGTCCCGGCGGCGAGAGCCGTCGAGCCCCCATCGTCTAGTGGCCTAGGACACCGCCCTTTCAAGGCGGCGGCACGGGTTCGAATCCCGTTGGGGGCACCGCTGGCAGCCGGTCAGCGCAACATGGTCCTGTAGAGCAGCTTGGAGTGCTCGCCACCCTGTCAAGGTGGAGGTCGCGGGTTCAAATCCCGTCAGGACCGCTCGGGCCAGCGGCGCTTGGCGCGAAACCGGCGCCGGTGCCCAGGCGAGGTCAGGTAGCTCAGTTGGTACGAGCGTCCGCCTGAAAAGCGGAAGGTCGGCGGTTCGACCCCGCCCCTGACCA
>CAWCGJ010000020.1:0-217756 GCA_963795055.1 uncultured Actinomycetota bacterium | reverse complement strand
CTCATAAGGAGCCACGGAAGCCATGTCGGTCTCGGTATCCATGCCCCAGCTCGGCGAGAGCGTCACCGAGGGCACTGTCACGCGCTGGCTGAAGCGGGAAGGCGAGCGAGTCGAGGCCGACGAGCCGCTGCTTGAGGTGTCCACCGACAAGGTCGACACCGAGATTCCCTCGCCGGTGTCCGGCGTCCTGCGCGGCATCACCGTCGCGGAGGACGAGACGGTCGCGGTCGGCGCGGAGCTCGCGATCATCGATGAGGAGGGATCCGCGGACGCGGCGGCACCCGCCGCGGAGCCCACGGCAGGCCCGGCGGACGCCGCCGAGGGCGCGGCCGCGCCGGCCGACGTGGCGGCAGACGACGCCGAGGCCAGCCCGACCACTGCGGCGACCGACGGCTCACAGGGCTACGACTCGTCGCCTTACCAGGAGCCGTACCAGGCACCAGCGCCGCCCGCCGCGCCGCCGCGCCCCGAAGTCCCGGCGGCCGCGGCGTACCAGCCGGCGGCCGCACCACCTCCGGAAGCACAGGAGCCGCCCGCGTACCGGCCGCCGGCTCCCCCGGCCCCCGCCCCGCCCGCGCCGGCCAGCGGCCCGCCGCCTGCTGACGCAGCGCCCGCGGAGGCACCGCCGGCCGAGGCCCCGGCCGCCGAGTCACCGCTTGTCGACGGCGCCGGCCCGCGGCTGACGTCCGGCGGAGAGGGCCCGTACGTGACGCCGCTGGTCCGCAAGCTCGCCGCCGAGCACGGGATCGACCTGGGCACGGTCGCAGGTACCGGGGTGGGAGGCCGGATCCGCAAGCAGGACGTGCTGGACGCCGCCCGGGTGGTGCGGGACGCCGGGGGGGCTGCCGCCGGAGATGCCGCCCAGGCCCCCCCGGCCGCCGCAGCTCCGGCCGCACCCGGCCCGCCGGCTGCGGCACCGCCTGCCGCGGCACCCGCGCCGCCTCCCGCCGCACCGGCCGCGCCCCCGGCGGCCGCGCCCCCCGCCGTCGCACCGCCTGTCGCCCCGCCCGCGGCGGCCCCGCGGCCCGCCGTCGTGCCGTCCAGCCTGCGCGGCCGGACCGAGAAGCTGTCGCGGTCCCGCCAGGTGATCGCGCAGCGCATGGTCGAGTCGCTGCAGACCTCGGCCCAGCTCACCACCGTGGTGGAGGCGGACGTCACCGCCATCGCCCGGCTGCGGGACCGCGCGAAGGCCGCGTTCGAGGCCAGGGAGGGAGTCAAGCTGTCCTTCCTGCCGTTCTTCGCGTTGGCCACGGTCGAGGCCCTCAAGGTGCACCCCAAGCTCAACGCGATCATCGACACGACCAACAACCAGGTGACCTATCACGACGCGGAGCATCTCGGCATCGCGGTGGACACCGAGCGCGGCCTGATCGTCCCGGTCATCCGCAACGCGGGTGATCTCAACATCGCCGGGCTGGCCAGGAAGATCGCCGACCTCGCGGAGCGTACCCGCGCCGGGCAGGTCAGCCCGGACGAGGTGTCGGGCGGCACCTTCACGCTGACCAACACCGGCAGCCGCGGGGCGCTGTTCGATACGCCGATCATCAACCAGCCGCAGGTGGGCATCCTCGGCACCGGCACCGTGGTCAAGCGGGCCGTGGTCGTGGAGGACCCGACGCTCGGCGAGGTCATCGCGGTGCGGTCCATGGTCTACCTGGCCCTCACCTACGACCACCGGCTGGTCGACGGGGCAGACGCCGCCCGGTTCCTGCTCACGGTGAAATCCCGGCTCGAAGAGGGGGCGTTCGAGACCGAACTCGGGCTGTAGCGGGGGTGTTATGCGGGTCGCGATCACTGGGTCGACCGGGCTGATCGGCAGCGCGCTCGCGGACGCGCTGCGGCGCGACGGGCAGGGCGTGATCCGGCTGGTCCGGCGCCCGCCGCGGCAGCCCGGGGAGGTCCGCTGGAACCCGGCGGCCCCCGACGGCGGGGTCGATCCGGCCGCGTTCGACGGGGTCGACGCCGTCGTCCACCTGTCCGGGGCGCCCGTCGCGGGCGGCCTGTGGACGCAGGCCCGCAAGCGGGAGCTGCGCGCCAGCCGGATCGACAGCACCCGGGCCCTGGTCGCCGCGCTGGCGAGGACGCCGAGCCCGCCCTCGGTGCTGCTGTCCGGATCGGCCGTCGGCTGGTACGGGGACACCGGGCCGCGCGAGGTCGATGAGTACGCGCAGGCCGGCACCGGATTCCTGGCCGACCTGGTCACCGACTGGGAAGCCGCTGCTCAGCGGGCCCGGCAGGCCGGCCTGCGCGTGGTGAACCTGCGTTCCGGGATCGTGCTGTCGCGCCGGGGCGGGATGCTGGGCCCGCTGCTGCCGCTGTTCCGGCTCGGGCTCGGGGCCCAGATCGGGTCCGGCACCCAGTTCATCAGCTGGATCTCGGTGACCGACCATGTGGCCGCGGTGCGGTACCTGATCGATCAGGCCGCCATCGACGGCCCGGTCAACCTCACCGCCCCGGCGCCGGTGACCAACGCCCAGTTCACCGCCGAGCTGGCCAGGACGCTGCACCGCCCGGCGCGGCTGCGGATCCCCGCGCCGGTGCTGCGGGCCGGGCTCGGCGAGGCCTCGGGCGAACTGCTCGGCAGCCAGCGGGTGCTGCCGCGCCGGCTGCTCGCGGCCGGCTTCGCGTTCCGGTATCCGGAACTCGCGGGCGCGCTGGCGGCGGAGCTAGCGTAGCGCGCTCGACCCCTGCTCGCCGCGGGCCTCGCCGACCAGGCCGTCCCGAGGGGGCGGGACGGGCGGCGCCGCGGGCGGCGGGGCCAGGTCGCGGCGCAGGCCGCCTTCGTCCGGCTCGAACAGCGGGATCTTCCACAGCGACGGCACCGGCCCGACCAGCCCCTCGCGGCTCCTGATCCGCGCGATGGTCAGCCGGAGCAGGCGCCGGGCCCCGAGGATCGCGATGACGGCGAGCGGGATCTCGATCAGCAGCGCCGAGAGCAGGCTGACCAGGAAGCCGTTCGTGCGCACGTTCAGCGTGACATCGAACCACGCGTCGCAGAGCAGCAGCGTGGCCAGGACGGTCAGGCACATGATCAGCACTTGCCGGCCGCGCCAGGCGGCCCAGGCGGCGGCGGCGAAGGCGGTGAGCTCGGCCAGGTCAAACCCGACCCAGGCGCCGCGCCAGCCGCAGGCGCGGTAATACCGGGGCAGTGTCACCGCGAGCACGCCGATCCACACGGCGAGGACCACGCAGCAGACGATGGTCCCCGCCAGGAACCACTTGCGCCGCCGGGTGCTGCCGGGGCTCGACAGCCGCGGCATGTCGATGAGGGCCAGCATCTGCATCAGCCTGGCCCGCTCCCGCGGGCTCATCCGCCTCAGCTCGGCCTCGTCGAACACCTAGCTGCCTCCGTCCTTCCGTGCCCGTCTGCCTGGAACCGATACAGATCCGCGCTTCTTCCCCATGCATGCCCACGGGCCGGGCCCGCGATGCCTGCCGAGTGTCACGGTTCCGTCAATTAACCTGGTGTGTGTGGACCGTGAGCTAATTTTCGCCCGGGCCGGATTCGGCGCTGGCGCGGTGCCGTACCCGCAAGCGTGGGACCTGCAGCGGGCGCTGCACGAACGGCGGTCGGCCGGCGAGATCCCCGACTGCTGCCTGCTGCTCGAGCATCCCCCGGTCTACACCGCCGGCAAGCGGACCGGCGCGCTCGACCGGCCGGTCGGCGACCCGGGCGCCCCGGTCATCGACGTCGACCGGGGCGGCAAGATCACCTGGCACGGGCCGGGCCAGCTCGTCGGGTACCCGATCATCAGGCTCGGGGACCCGATCGACGTGATCGCCTACGTGCGGTCCCTCGAGGAGGCGCTGATCCGCACCTGCGCCGAGTTCGGCGTGACGACGACCCGGGTCGAGGGGCGCAGCGGGGTCTGGCTGCGCGGCACGGACAGCAGTCCGGACCGGAAGGTCGGCGCGATCGGCATCCGGGTGTCCCGGGGCGTGACCATGCACGGCTTCGCCCTGAACTGCGATTGCGACCTGTCCTGGTACGACCGGATCGTGCCCTGCGGTATCCGCGATGCCACGGTCACCACGCTGTCGGCGGAGTCGGGGCGGCCGGTCACCGTGCAGGCCGCGGTCGGGGTGGCCGAGCGTCACCTGGCCGACGTGCTCGGCGCCCGGCGGTGGCGGAGCATCGAGGGAACCGCGGAGCTGTGCGCCCCGGGGACACCCCAGACCCCGACGGCTGGTCAGGCCGCCCACGTCGGCTGATAGACCGGCACGCCCGAGGCGCGCCCGGCCAGGGCGGCGGTCACCCGCCGCACCCCGTAGGGCGCCAGGTAGCTGGCCGCCTGGCCCGGGTCGGTGAACCGGAACTCGTCGAGTTCCTCGCGCTGCAGCACGATGCCGGCGCCGTCGCCGAGCGTCCCGCCGTCGAAGACGAAGTGCATGATCGGCCGCGTCTGCCGGCCGTACGGCTGTGACCAGTCCACGGCCAGCAACGCGCCGACCGGGAGGCGGAGGCCCAGCTCCTCGGCGACCTCCCTGGCGCAGCCCGCGTGCGGCGGCTCGCCGTGCTCGCAGATGCCGCCGGGCAGCGTCCAGTGATCCCGGTAGTTGGGCTTGACCAGCAGGATCCGCCCGGCCGGATCGGTGATCAGCGCCCCGGCCGCCACCACCACGCCGGGCAGCTGCGCGAACCACGTGTCGTGGTCGATGAAGTTGCTGGTGGTCATCAGGCCTGCCCTGATCGGGCCGCCTGGGCGAGGTAGCCACCGAGGTCGCCGACGGGCACCGTGTCCTGCTCACCGCTGTCCATGTCGCGCACGGTGACCGTGCCCGCCTCGTCCTCGGCGCTGCCGTAGATCAGGCACCAGCGCGCTCCCTGGTCGCTGGCCCACCTGAGCTGCCTGCCGAGCTTGCCGGACGAGCCGAGGTACACGCTGGCCCGCAGGCCCGCGGCGCGGGCGGTCGCGGCCAGGCCGAAGGACCGCCCGGCGAGCTCCTCCGCCAGGACCGTGACCGCCACGTCCACCAGGCTGGGCCGGTCGTCTCCGCCGCCGGGCAGCAGCGACAGGATCCGCTCGACGCCGAGCGAGGTCCCCGTGGCAGGCACGTCCGGGCCGCCGAGCTGCTCGATCAGGTGGTCGTAACGGCCTCCCCCGCCCATCGAGCCCGCCACCCCGGGCGCGGTCAGCTCCCAGATCGGCCCGGTGTAGTAGCTCAGGCCGCGCACCAGGCGCGGGGTGAACGCGATCCGCCCGGGCGGCAGCTGCGGGGCGACCAGGGACAGCACCCGGTCCACCTCCTCGAGCCCGGCGCTGCCCACGTCGCTCTTCTTCAGCGCGTCCCTGATCCGGTCGGCCGCGTCGGGCGCGGTCATCGTGTCCACGATCTCGGCGGCCCGGGCCGGGTCGAGCCCGCGCTGCACGAGTTCCGCCGTGACCGCCTCGGGCCGGAGCTTGTCCAGCTTGTCCAGGGTGATCAGCACGCCGGGGCCGAGAGCGGCGGGCACGCCGAACGCGTCGAGCAGCCCGGCCAGCACCCGGCGCGAGTTCAGCTCCACGCGGAAATCGGCGATGCCGAGCTCGGCCACCGCGTCGTGGTGGGCGCAGAGCACCTCCGCGTCCGCCAGCGGCGAGGCCGAGCCGAGCGTGTCCAGGTCGCACTGCACGAACTCGCGGTAGCGGTCCTTGCCCGGCCGCTCCGCCCGCCACACGGGGCCCAGCGCGTAGCGCTTGTACGGTGACGGCAGCCGGCTGCCGTACGCCGCGGCCACCCGGGCCAGGGGCACGGTGTGGTCGTAGCGCAGCGCCAGGTCCGCCTCGCCCGATGCCTCATGCTCGCCGCGGCGCAGGATCTTGAAGACCAGCTTGTCGCCCTCGTCGCCGTACTTGCCGAGCAGCACGTCCAGCCGCTCGAACGCCGGCGTCTGCAGCGGCTCGAATCCGTAGCGGGTGAACACCGAGCGGATCACGTCGAACGCGCGCTCCCGCCTCTCGACGTCGGCGGCGAGAAGGTCACGCGTCCCCGATGGTGGGTCAAACTGCGTTGCCATGTGTCCCATGCTTCCATGGCCGGGCATACGCTGGAGTCGTGGTACTCGCACCTGAGGGACGCCGGATGCTGCGGCTCGAGGCGCGCAATAGCCAGACGCCGATCGAGCGCAAGCCGCCGTGGATCAAGACGAGGCTGCGCACCGGCCCCGGGTACACGGCCCTGAAGCAGCTGGTACAGCGCGAGGGCCTGCACACCGTGTGCGAGCAAGCCGGCTGCCCCAACATTTTCGAGTGCTGGGAGGACCGCGAGGCGACGTTCCTGATCGGCGGCGATCAGTGCACCAGGCGCTGCGACTTCTGCCAGATTGCCACCGGCAAGCCCGAGCCGCTCGACACCGACGAGCCGCGCCGGGTCGCCGAGTCGGTGGCGGCGATGGGGCTGCGCTACGCGACCGTCACCGGAGTGGCCCGGGATGACCTGCCCGACGGCGGCGCCTGGCTGTACGGGCAGACCTGCCGCGAGATCCACGCCGCGGTACCCGGTTGCGGCGTGGAACTGCTGATCCCCGACTTCAACGCGGATCCCGGGCGGCTCGCAGTGGTATTCGCCGCGCGCCCCGAGGTGCTCGCGCACAACATCGAGACCGTGCCGCGCATCTTCCGGCGGATCAGGCCGGGTTTCCGCTACGACCGGTCCCTCGAGGTGCTCAGCCGCGCCCGCGAGGCCGGCCTGATCACCAAGTCGAACCTGATTCTCGGGATGGGCGAGGAGCGTGACGAGGTCAGCGCGGCCCTGGCCGACCTGCGTGCCGCAGGCTGCGACCTGCTCACGATCACCCAGTACCTGCGGCCGTCCGTGCGGCATCACCCGGTCGACCGGTGGGTGCCGCCCGAGGAGTTCGGCGAGCTCGGCGAGGAAGCCCTCGATCTTGGCTTCGCCGGGGTGATGTCGGGACCCCTGGTCCGCTCCTCCTACCGCGCGGGCCGGCTGTACCGGCAGGCGATATCCTCGCGAGCATGGTGAACAAGCCGCCGGGCGCGGCATCGAAGAAAGCCGCGGCCGACCCTGCGCCGGGCCGCCTCAAGCAGATCGGCATGGTCGCGGGGCTGATCCGCAAGACCAATCCGAAGGCGCTGCCCATCGTCGCGCTCACCGGCCTCGGCGTGCTCGCGATCGTGGTGATCATTTCCATTGTCACCGGCATCTACTTCCTGATCCCGCTGGGCGTGCTGCTCGGGCTGACGGCGGCGATGTTCCTGTTCGGCCGGTTCGCCCAGTCCGCGCAGTACGCGACCATCGCCGGGCAGCCGGGCGCCGCCGCGGCGATCCTGCAGAGCCTGCGCGGCGGCTGGAACGTGACGCCGGCGATCACCGCCAACAAGAACATGGACGTGGTGCACCGGGCCGTCGGCAAGCCCGGCGTGGTCCTGGTCGGCGAGGGCTCGCCGAACCGGCTGCCGGCCCTGCTCGCGGCCGAGAAGAAGCGCGTCTCGCGGGTTGCCTACGACGTGCCGATCTACGACATCCAGGTCGGCGACGAGGAGGGGCAGATACCGATCCGGCGGCTGCAGCGCTACATGATGAAGCTCCCCCGCAACCTCAAGGGCCCGGCGGTCGCCGACCTGAACTTCCGGCTGCAGGCCCTGCCGCAGGCGCTTCAGATGCCCAAGGGCCCGGTGCCCAGGCAAGGCCGGATGCCGAAGGCGCCGCGCCCCCGGTACCGCTGACCCTGCTGAGGCCTAGCTAGATCCTGATAACGACGGTGTTGGCCGCCTTGTCGTGCAGTCCCCGCTGGTCGGCATCGAACGCCAGCGCCGGGATCACGGCCAGGAACAGCAGCGTCCGGACCGCGGACCAACCGAAGCCGACCGGCTTGCCGTCGAGCCGCACCACCCGCAGGCCCAGCAGCCGCTTGCCCACCGTGAAGCCGGTCGTCGCGGTCAGCAGGTAGACCTCCACGGCGAACACGACGATGGTCAGGTACTGGTTGTGGAACAGGGCCAAGGCGATGACCTCGCAGATCAGCCAGTCGATCACCAGCGCGCCGAGCCGCCGGCCCACCCCGGCCACCGACCCGGCCCCGGTCTCGGGCAGCCCGAGCCGTTGACCGGGATAATCGTTCCCTGACCCGGCCGACGTCGTGCCGGACAGCCACGATCCGGTCCACCGTCGCTCCGCCACAGACCCACGGTACCGCCCGCCTTCGAGCGACCTTGGCCCGGCTGGCGCCGCGCCCCGTAACATGGGCGAAACACCGGGGATACGGGTCGGAAATCGCGACCGCCTAGCGTTCCAGCAGCGCCCGGACCTGGGCGCCAGCCTGCAAGTGGCGCAAGTGGCGCAAAGGAGAGTCATGTTCACCAGCGGCGATGAGGTCCTGCGGTTCATTGAGACCGAGGGGGTGCAGTTCGTCGACGTCAGGTTCTGCGACCTACCCGGGACCGTGCAGCATTTCACGGTGCCCGCGGAGTCCTTCGACGACAAGGTCTTCACCGACGGCCTGATGTTCGACGGCTCGTCGATCCGCGGCTTCCAGCAGATCCACGAGTCGGACATGCTGCTGCTGCCGGACGCGTCGACCGCGGTCATCGACCCGTTCCGCACCCGCAAGACGCTGAACCTCACGTTCTTCGTGCACGACCCGCTGACCAGCGAGCCGTACAGCCGTGACCCGCGCAACATCGCCCGCAAGGCCGAGGATTACCTGCGCGGCAGCGGCATCGGGGACACCGCCTACTTCGGCCCGGAGGCGGAGTTCTACATCTTCGACTCCGCCCGGTTCGAGACCACCCCGAACGCGGGCTACTACTACATCGACTCGGTCGAGGGCGCCTGGAACTCCGGGCGCGACGAGCCGACCGGCAACCTGGCCTACAAGCCGCGCTACAAGGGCGGCTACTTCCCGGTGCCGCCGACCGACCACTACACCGACCTGCGTTCGGACATGGTGCGCGCGCTGATCGAGTGCGGCGTCCCGGTGGAGATGCAGCACCACGAGGTCGGCACCGCGGGCCAGGCGGAGATCGACATCAGGTTCGACAGCCTGCTGCACATGGCCGACAAGATGATGCTCTACAAGTACGTGGTGAAGAACGTGGCGCGGGCGGCCGGTAAGACCGTGACGTTCATGCCCAAACCGCTGTTCGGCGACAACGGCTCCGGGATGCACTGCCACCAGAGCCTGTGGAAGGACGGCGCGCCGCTGTTCTACGACGAGGTCGGCTACGCGGGCCTGTCCGACCTGGGCCGCTATTACGTCGGCGGGCTGCTCAAGCACGCGCCGTCGCTGCTGGCGTTCACCAACCCGACGGTGAACTCCTACCACCGGCTGGTCCCGGGCTTCGAGGCCCCGGTCAACCTGGTCTACTCGCAGCGCAACCGGTCGGCGTGCGTGCGGATCCCGATCACCGGCCCGAGCCCGAAGGCCAAGCGGCTGGAGTTCCGGGTCCCGGACCCGTCCTGCAACCCCTACCTGGCGTTCTCGGCCATGCTGCTGGCCGGGCTGGACGGGATCAAGAACAAGATCGAGCCGCCCGAGCCGGTGGACAAGGACCTCTACGAGCTGCCCCCCGACGAGGCGAGGTCCATACCGCAGGTGCCCGGCTCCCTGGAGGTCGTGCTCAACAACCTGGAGGCCGACCACGACTTCCTGCTCGAGGGCGGCGTGTTCACCTCGGACCTGATCGAGACCTGGCTGGACTATAAGCGCTCCGACGAGATCGACCCGATCCGGCTGCGCCCGCACCCGCACGAGTTCGAGCTGTATTTCGACGCGTAGCCGGGTCAGTGCCGCTGACCTGCGTCGCTGTTACCGGACGCTGCTACCGGCCGACTTCAGATGAGCCCGGCGATGGCCTCTGCGGCGCGGGCCGCGCCGTCGCGCTCGACCGGCCGGTAGTCGGCTGGGCAGGCGAGCTCGCTGGCGAGGGCCTCGGCGAGGGCGCCGGGTTGGGCCTGGCCGAAGTCCATCCGCCGCCCGGCCCGGTGCGCCTGCAGGCGGTGATGCACGTGGAAGTTCTGCTCGAAGTGCTGCCGCAGCGGCAGGTAGATGAAGGGCCGGCCGGTGGCGGTGAGTTCCATGCAGGTGGTCAGGCCGCCCTGGACCACGGCGAGGTCGCTGGCCGCCAGGTGCCGGTAGAGGTGGGGCACGTAGGCGCGCACCTCTACGCCTTCGGGGGCGGGCAGGGTGGCGGGGTCGATGCGTGGGCCGGCGACGACGAGCATGCGCAGGCCGGGGACCTGGGAGGCCGCCTGCGGGTAGGCGTCGATCAGCCGGCGGAGCAGGTCGCCGCCGACGCCGGAGCCGCCCACGGTCACGACACAGACCTGTTCGTCCGGCGCGTAGCCGAGCCGTTCGCGCAACTCGTCGCGGTCGGCGACAGCGCCCGGGTCGAACCCGGTGATGTAGCCCGGGAACTGGTAGTGGTCCTCGGTCCATTCCCGGATCAGCGGGAGCCCGTCACCGAACGTGTCGGGGACGATGTCGTCCGGGTTGCCGACGAACAGGGCCAGGTCACGGACCCTCGGGTAGCGGGCGATCTGCTCGATCATCTCGGCGTTGTAGTCGGCGGTCAGCGCGGCTTCGGCTGCACCGCCTTCGGGCATCGGGAGCCAGCCGACGAAGTCGGTGAGCCAGCAGTAGGCGAAGCGCTTGAGCTCGGGGTTCTCGTGCAGGAAGTAGTCGACCTCCCATGCTTCGTCGCCGACCACGAGGTCGTAGGGGTTGTCGGCGATCACGTCGTGGAAGACCATGAAGTCGGCGACCAGGATCTCGTCCATCCGGCGCCAGGCCTGGAAGCAGTGCAGCCGGTGTTCGCCGCTTTCGGACTCGATGTGGGCCGATTCGCTGGCCAGGCGGCTGCTGGCCGGGTGCACGCGCTCTGCGGCGTCTTCGAGCATCCGGGTGACCGGATGCTGGGCGAGCCAGTCGATCTCCAGGTCGGGGTGATGACGGCGCAGCTCTGCGGCGATCGCGATGTCGCGCCGGGCGTGGCCAAGCCCGATCGGTGACGAGACGAACAGCGCCCGGCGGCGCCGGTGCTGGCCGCGGGCCCATCGGGCCGGCCGGACCCGGGCGGCTGTCAGCCTGTCCACGAACTCGCGGATCAGCAGGTTGACCCGCACGGGATCGCGCGCGAGCGGCAGGTGCCCGGCGCCCTCGAGGACCACCAGTTCGCCGGCCGTGTCGGTGACCAGCGTTTGCGCCCGTGTCATCGGGCCGATGCGGTCGTCGTCGCCCTGGATCACCAGCACCGGAACCCGCACGCGCTGGGCCCATTCGCGCAGCGCCTGCGGGCCGGCCGTCGCTTGCACATCGGCCAGGAGTACTTCGGGGGTGGTTTCGGCCGCCCAGCTCACGCAGTCCTCGTACTGCTTGGTCGAGTGCGGCTCGGGGAAGCATTCGCGGAAGAAGAAGGCGGCGAAGTCCTCGTAGTGGTCCAGCCAGTACTGGGCATTGAGGCGTTCCCAGCGCCGGGGACTGGCCGGGTAGGGCTCGAAGAACCGCTCCACCGCGGCAGCGCGTTCAGGATGGTCGGGTTCCAGCTTCAGCGCCGGGCCGATGAGAACGACGCCGAGCACCCGGTCGGCGTGATCGGCGGCCAGCTTGAGCGCCTCCAGGGCCCCCTGCGAGAGGCCGGCCAGTACGGCGCGATCGGTGCCGGTGGCGTCCATCACCGCCAGGGCCTGATCAGCGACCGCGGCCACGCCATACGCCCCCGGGTCAAGGCTCCGGTCGGAGCGGCCGTTGCCGGGCCGGTCGAAGGTGATCACCCGGAAATGGTGCGCCAGGTAGGACACCTGCAGCTTCCAGAAGCGGCTGTGAATGATCGTCCAGGTCGGCAGCAGCAGCAGAGTCGGCCGGCCGTCACCGAACACCTCATAGCCGATCTTCACGCCATCGCACTGAACGTACCCTTCGGCGTCAGGTTCCCGTGCGCGCATGAGGCACCCCCCCTTGATGGCGCAGTCGCCTTCTCAGGTGCGAGAAGTTCACTCCGAACGTACGGACACGGCCGGCATTCGCGCATCAGGGGACCCACCTAAAATCGGCCGCGGCACTGCCGACGCAGGCCCAGTCAGTCGCCGACGTCCTTGTACGGCCGACCGCACCCATCGGCAACCGCGGCTGGGCAGCATCTGGGCTGATCGCGTCTAGCTTTGGGAGCGGATGCGGGCCGGTTTCGGCCGCCGCTATCAGCCGGCGCCGGTGGTCCTCGCGGACCGGTATTTCCTCGGCTGAGAGAATGATCGCCTGACGGCGCTACCGGGGGTGACCATGGACCGGCAGGCTGGCAGCCTGCTATCGGTGAACGTGGGCCTGCCGCGCGATGTGAGCTGGCAGGGCCGTACCGTGCGCACTGCAGTGTGGAAACGGCCGGCCGACGGCCCGCGGCTGGCCCGGCGGCTGAACGTCGATGGCGACGGCCAGGGTGACCTGGCCGGCCACGGCGGCGAGCAGCGCGCCGTGTTCGTATACCAGATCGAGGCGTACCGGTACTGGCAGCAGCAGCTAGGGCGGGACGACTTCGAGTTCGGCCAGTTCGGCGAGAACTTCACCGTACGCGGGCTGGCCGACGGCGAGGTCTGCATCGGCGATCGGTACCAGATCGGCGAGGCGCTCTTTGAGGTGACGCAGCCGAGGGTGACCTGCTTCCGGGTCGGCATCCGGATGAATGACCCCCGGATCCCGGCGCTGCTGGTCTCGCATCACCGGCCCGGCTTTTACTTCCGGGTGCTGCGCGAGGGCGCGGTCCGGGCGGGAGACGAGATCGTCCGGGTGGCCCGCGGCCCGCAGGCCATGACCGTGGCCGAGATAGACGCCCTGCTGTACCTGCCCGGCCACCCGGCGCAGCAGGTGCGCAGGGCGCTGAAGATCCCGGCGCTGTCGGAGGGCTGGAAGGCGTCGTTCCGCGAGCTGGACAACCGGCCGGACGGCGGCCATGGCGCGGGCAACGCCGGGCTGGCCGCCGTGAGCCCGCCGCCCGCCTGGCCGGGGTTCCGCCCGCTGGCGGTGACGGCGATCGAGCCGGCGAGCCGGTCGGTGATCTCGCTGCGGCTGGCCGACCCGGCCGGGGCGGTGCTGCCGGCCGCCAGTCCCGGTCAGTTCCTGACCGTCCGGCTGCAGCCGCAGCCGGGCCAGCCGCCGCTGCTGCGCAGCTACTCGCTGTCCGGATCGCCGGATGCCGGGTCCTACCGGATCAGCGTGAAGCGCGAGCAGCACGGCGCGGCCAGCCAGTTCCTGCACGACCACGTGCGGCCCGGTGACCAGCTCGCGGTCGCCGCGCCGCGCGGCACCTTCATCCTGCAGCCGGGCGCGGCACCGGTGCTGCTGATCAGCGCCGGCGTCGGCGCCACGCCGGTACTGGCGATGCTGCACGCGCTGGCCGACGCGGGATCCGGCCGTGAGGTCTGGTGGCTGCACGGCGCGCGCAACCGGGCCGAGGAACCGTTCGCGGCCGAAGCGAGGTCACTGCTGGCTAAGCTGCCGCGAGCGCACCTGCACGTCTGCTACAGCCGGCCGGACGCTGACGACGTGCTCGGCCGCGACTACCAGTCGGCAGGCCGGCTGTCGGAGGCAGTACTGGCCGAACTGGACCTGCCGCGCGAGGCGGAGGCCTATATCTGCGGGCCGGCCGGATTCATGACCGGCGTGGCGGCCGCGCTGGCCAAGCTCGGTCTCGGCAGCGGCCAGATCAGGACCGAGATCTTCGGCGCGCAGCCGGCGCTGACGCCCGGCATCGCAGCGGCGGCCGCGGTCCCGCCGCACCAGCCGACCGGGTCGCCGGGCACCGGCCCGGAGGTCGCGTTCGCGCGCAGCGGCCTGACCGCCCGCTGGGACCAGCGCTACGCGAGCCTGCTGGAGCTTGCCGAAGCCTGCGACGTGCCGGTGCGCTGGTCCTGCCGTACCGGCGTATGCCATACCTGCGAATCCGGCCTGGTGTCAGGGGAGGTCGGCTACGCGCCTGACCCGGTCGACGATCCGGCCGACGGTGACGTGCTGATCTGCTGCTCGCAGCCGCGCGGAGACGTCGCGCTCGACCTGTGAGAACAGGCCGACCCAGCGTGAACGCGAGCGGGCAGGAAGACAGCGCACCGCCAGCGCTGCCGCCCTGGTAACTCGCGGCGTGACCGGCCTTTATGGTGGCGGCATGGCCTCGTGGTGGCACCGCGACGTGATCGCGGCGGGCAAGCTGCCGCTGATGCTGTGCTCACTCATCGTGGCCTATCATTCCAGCCGCCGGGGACAGTCTCCCGGGCTCGGCAGGCTGACCCCGGAGCGGATCCGTGGTGGCGCCCCCGAGCGGGACACGATCCCGCGCCCTCCTGTTGGCGGCGGCATGGTGGGCGAAATGCCCGGAGCGAGGTTAGCGGAGTAGCTGGCCGAAGATGCCGATGCCAACTTGGAGGGCGCGGGCTTGGCTGAGGATGCCGCCGGTGATGTCCGGGTGGCAGGCTGCCCACGCCGAGGCGGCGCCCCGGGTGGCGAAGAAGTTCATGTACCCGCAGCACACCGATGCCGACGGACCGGCGCACTGGCCGCCCGTCCGGCCGACGTAGACCACGGCTGTGGCGGGATCCCAGGCGCTGCTGTCCTGGTCGACGTGCACGGTGACCGGCGCGCCGGTGGACGGGTCGGCTGATTCGATCACCACGGGCACGCCGGTCATCGCGGAGATGCCCAGGGCGTCGATCGCGCACATGGCGAACACGGTTGCCTCGCCCGTTACCCGGACCCGGTGCCAGGTGGGCAGGGCAGAGAACGGGTAGGCGGCCGTGATCTGACCGCCCGGGTCAAGGCACAGGAAGTCGCCGTCGGCCAGCTCGGCCAGCACCTGGGACACCTCGAACGGCGCAGCGTGCTGGGCCAGGCTGGGCAGGTCGGGCGCGACCCCGGTATGGACGAAGGATCGCAGCACGGCCTGATGCACCGCCCGCAGGCCACGGTCGGCGGGCGCGATGCGTCCCCGGCCTCCGCGTCCTGCCGAATCCAGCCACGCCAGGTCGCCCGGCTCGGTCGTGGCGGCGGCTTGCTTGATCGCCTGCCGGAGCTGACTGGCTGATGGCGTACCGGATGTGCCGCCGTCGTCACCGCGGTACAGCCGGCAGGACAGGCTCGGCCGCTGCCCCGGCTCGGCGAACGGGTCCACCCCGTCGATCAGCAAGGTGGGCGAGCCGTACATGCCCCACCGGGCCGCCTCGCCCTCATCGCAGATCACCTGGTGCGACACCCAGACACCGGCCCGGCCGTCCACGACTGCGGCCAGCCGGTCGCCAAGCACGGGCGCATTCGGGCAGCCCGGCACGGCCAGAACAGTCAGATCCATCCGTCCAGCCCCTGTCGTCTGGCTACCAAGGCAGGTGCCGGTTAAGCCACAGCAGCGCAGGCCCGATCACCGGCCGCTCATGCCAGCCTCGCGCTATGACTTGCCCGCGGACCGACTCGGCGGCACCGCGCAGCGTCTGGCGCATCACCGTGGCCTGCCTGTCCCTGGCCCGGCGGCGCAGAAAATGGACGCAGCTGATGCAGATGCCGACTTCGGGATGGCTGCCGAGGTGGACCAGGGTGTCTTCCGACCTGGGCTTGCCGCAGCACCAGCATCTGCTCTCGCCGGCCTGGCCTTTCGCTGTCTGGGTTTCAGCGCTCATGACGGCTCCCGTCTGCTAGCAGCGAGTGTAAGGCGCCCGCGACCCGCGCCGTTTTGGGCGTGGCCCGGTCACGACATGGATGCCTCGCCGACAGTCGCGTGGGTTGCGGCCGGTCATCACTGCTGGCGCGGGGTCCGCGTCCATCCCCGCTTGGTCCGGGTGAGTTCGCCGAAGCCGGCTGCCGCGAGGAACGCCCGGTAGCCGGTGTAGTCCTGGCCGGCGGGATCTTGGCCTTCCAGCCACGCGTAGCCTAGGAGGCGCTCGACTTGAGCCAGCCGAAGCCAGCCGGCCGCCTGGCCCAGCAGCCATGTCGCCACTCCGCGGCGGCGGTGCTGCCCAGTGATGTGAAGGTTGCCGATGTCGGCCCATCCCCCGGGCCGCGACAGCCGCTCTCCCTCCTCAAAGGTTTCCACCTCGATGTAGCCGATCACCTCCTCGCCCACGACGGCCGACAGGCGGGTGCCGTTCATCCCGACCGACCGCCGCACCGATAGCCCCGCGATCGGCGGCTCGGCCGGGCGCGGGAGGTCGGCGACTTCGGCCAGGTACACGACCTCGGTGTGCCCGGCGTGGGAGAACCCAGCCCGCTGGTACAGGCTGCGGACATGCGGCCACTGCTCGGGCACGCCGTAAACGCCGGGGACAGGCAGCTCGCCGTCCGCGCTCTGGCCGCTGACGCCCCAGCGCTCAAGCTGCCCGATGCACGCAGCGATCAGCTTCTCCGCGGCCTGGGTCGCGTCCGGCCAGTACGGGTTCCCCGCCGGCGCCTCGGGCCAGAACACCAGCCAGTGGATCTCGCCCGAGCCGCGGTAGGCCTCCCCCGCCCGCTCGTCACCGTAGTACCGCAGCAGGTGAGCCGCCGGGGCCACCCGGTCAGCTTGCCCGGCGACCAGCGTCACACGCTCGCTCACCCACGGATCGACAATGAACTCTCCGGGCTGGCGCTCCAGCTCGCTGAGCACCGTGCTGACCGAGACCCCCATCCCCGGCACCACCGCCGTGGCATGGGCATTCACCAGATCTGTGAGCTGCTGGCGGTCACGGCGGTGAAAGGGGCGCACCCGAACAGGTTCCATCAGCAGGCCTCCTCGAACATACGAACAGAATCCGAGATGACAACAGGCCCGCTGCCGGTGCGGTACGACCAGGAGAGTAACACCCGGCCCAGATTCCTGCACTGCCCCGTCTTCCCGACAGATCTCATGTCACTGCCGTGGCGGCACTTATGGCGGTTCGTGCGATCGGTCGCGTACTATCGCTCGGCGACTGGGTCGAGGACCGGTTTGATGTCGAGGACCGGTGTGTAGTCAACCGCTTCGAGGCCGCTGACCAGGAGCCGCAGGCCGTCGATGGCGATGATCTGGACTCGGTGGAGGCCGATCGGGTTGGGCCGGTTGGGTGAGCGGGTGCTGAACACGCCCAGCGGCGGGCTGTCCGGGTTGTCTCCGGGGACGGTGCTCAGCTCGTCGCGGCGTGCGCGGTCAAGCCAGGTGAGGATGATGATGTGATCACCGGCGCGCAGGTCGCGGGTTCCTTCAGCCAGGTGCGGTTCGATGATGAGCCACGCTGGCGGCGCGCCTTCGTCGCCTTGGTTGGGTGCTTGCGCCGGATTGGCCAGCGGGGATTTGACCCGGCGATGGGCTTCACCTCATATTCTTGCCGAGCTGGCTGAGCGTGCGCGATCCGCTCGCCGGTGGGCTTGTCATTGCCGGGCCAGGGGGCGTTCAGGATGGCTGCGACAGCCGCGCTTCGGGCAGGACCGGCTCGAACAGCTCCACCGGGTTGCCTGACGGGTCCTCGGCCAGGATCTGCTTGCCGCCCGCGCCGGTGACGACCTGGTTCCGGAATCGCACGCCCTTGTCCCGCAGTCCGCTGACCGTGCCTGCCAGGTCGGGAACCTCGATCGCGAACCTGTTCCAGCCGCCTGGCTCGGGGAGGCTGCCGTCGGGCATCGCCTGGCCGCCGCCCGGCCCGGCCCCCGGGGCGCTGAGCAGCAGGCGTAGGTCGCCCCGCGACAGCATGGCGAACGCCGGGGCCGGGTGCATCACCTCGGTGAATCCCAGGTTGTCCCGGTAGAAGGCGATCGCCGTATCGACGTCGTTGACGATGTAGCGGACGCTGACCGTTGCCATCATCTCTCCTTCCCCACCGCGTCTGTAGAACGTAACCGTTTCACAGCGATACGTCAACGTTGCATAGATGTATGCTGTGCGCCTGACATGACGATGGCGCAGGACGGAAACCAGTGCGCGCAGAACGAGGCGTTGACCCCCGGATCGAGCGTTCACGGCAGGTAATCCTGCGCGCGGCGCTCGGTGAGCTCGGCGAGGCTGGTTACGGCGCCTTCACCATCGAGTCGGTGGCCGCCCGGGCTGGCGTGGCCAAATCCACCATCTACCGGCACTGGCCCGACAAGATCAGCCTGATAGGGGACGCGTTCGAGGCCGTCCACGAGCATGCCGTGCCGTCCGTGGAAGGCTTGACGGCCCGCGAGAGCCTGCAGCGGCTGCTGTGCCACGTGGCCGAGGTGGTCGTCGACTCGGTGTTCTCGTCGTGCATCCCCGCCCTCATCGAGGGTGCTGAGCGCGACCCGCGGCTGCGCGAGTTCCGCCACCGCTACTCGGCCCTACGCCGCCAGTCTCTGACCGGCCTTATCGCGCGGGGCGTGGCGGACGGAGAGTTCCGCGCACCGGTGGATCCCGAGCTCGCGGCGCAAACGCTTCTGGGCCCTATCTTCTACCGGCGGCTCATGACCAGCGAGCCGCTCGACCCGCACCGTGTCGGCGACCTGATCGATATGGTGCTAGGCCCGCAACCCGGTCCCAGGCAGTGATCAAGCCCGTCTCACCGGCCATCAGCAACCACAGCACGGATCATTCACGTAAGCGCGTAGCCGCGTTGCCGCGATAATGACACAGCCGTGCGTGGTAGTGGCGTCGTCTCAGGACCATACGCCTTCGGGGTCGGGTGAGCAGGCCTGGACCAGGCTGATCAGCAGCCCGCGGATCTCCGGCAGCGTATAGCCGATCATGCCCGGGTCGATGGTGCCGGTGCCCCATTTTCCGCTTGGCCTGCTGGCGGCGAGCCAGGCCAGGGCGAGCATGGATAAGGTGATGTGGGCGTACCAGGCCCGCCAGGTGCGGACCTGGTAGTGATCCAGCCCTGTTTCGTTTTTCAGCGTGGAACGCCGGCGGCTGGGCGGCCGGGTCAATCCCGATGCCGCCCGGGCCGCCATGATCGCCCGGCTTCGGGGTCCTAAGCGACCCACCACGCCTGCGCCGCCAGCGGGGGCACGCATCGCCGCCGGGGCGCCCTCCCCCTGCCCCGCAAGAATCCCGGCGGCTACCAGGCGGTCGTCCAAATCGGCGTCGCCGGGCCGGCGCAGACCCTGCGTGGCACTGCCGCGGGCATGGAGTCTGCGAGCCCTTTGCAGTCGCGTCGGTGTGGTTGTTGTTGATGTGCTGCAGGCGGATTCTTCGCGCATCCTGGACGTTGTGAGCGATCAGCAGGCTGGCCACGGCGGCCCGGGTCACGGCCACGGGCCCGGGCATTTTCATGCCAACAGGCCCGGAGTGCCCGGCCGGTTTCGGCATGTGCGGCGCCCGCATTCCCACGATGCCGCAGACAAGGTGGACGCGGCGATGGAGGCCAGCGCCGAGGGCATCCGGGCGCTGTGGATTTCCTTGGCCGTGCTCGGTGGCACTGCGCTGCTCCAGGCGATCGTGGTGGCCATCTCGGGCTCGGTGGCGCTGTTGGGTGACACGCTGCATAACGCTGCCGACGCGCTGACCGCGGCGCCGCTGGGTATCGCGTTCGTGGTGGGCCGACGGCCGCCGACTCGCCATTACACCTATGGCTACGGGCGGGCCGAGGACCTGGCTGGAGTGGTGATCGTCGTTTTCATAGCCGCGTCCTCGGCGCTGGCCGCCTACGAGGCGGTAACCCGGCTGGCGCACCCGCGGCCGGTGACCAGCCTGATCGCGGTCGCGGCGGCGGCGCTGATCGGGTTCACCGGCAACGAACTGGTCGCCCGGTACCGGATCCGCATCGGCCGCAAGATCGGCTCAGCGGCGCTGATCGCCGACGGGTTGCATGCCCGCGCCGACGGGTTCACCTCGCTGGCGGTGCTGCTGGGCGTGGGCGGTGTGGCCATCGGCTGGGACTGGGCCGACCCGGTCGTTGGCCTGCTGATCACGGTGGCGATCCTGGCTGTGCTGCGGCAGGCGGCCCGGGAGATCTACCGGCGGCTGATGGATGCGGTTGACCCCGCCCTGGTCGATCAGGTGGAGCAGACTCTGCGCGAGACGCCGGGGGTGCTGGGGCTGGGCCAGGTCCGGCTGCGCTGGACCGGGCACTATCTGCGGGCCGAGTGCGAGATTGTCGTCGACGCCGGTGCCAGCGCGGTCCAGGCACACCAGGTCGCGGTCAACGCCGAGCACAACTTGCTGCACGCGCTGCCGCAGCTGGCCGCCGCGCTGGTGCACGCCGACCCGCAAGCCCAGGCAGGCGACGATCACCATGCTGTCCTGGCTTCCCATCGGTGAGATCGCCCCGCCGGGCAGTGATCTACGACGCTGCGGAGGGGAGCCGCAACGTCTTCAGCAGCGCGGCCACCGGCAGCCGCACGATGTGGGCCAACTCGTCCGGGACCCGGATCAGCCGGCGAAGGAGGACCGGCAGGCTCACGATGTCCCCGCGAGCCGCCGCGGTCAGCAGATCCAGGAGATCCTGGCCGGCTTGCCGGGGCGGTTCGGCGATCTCGACGCGGGCGGCGACCACGGGGCCGAGCGAATCGGCCTCGACCCGGCCCAGGGCGGGCAGCAGCGCCAGCATGGCCCGGTTCTCGGCGAGGATCTCGGCGGTAAAGTACTCGATCCCGACATCAAGGGCGCGCTCGCTCAACAGCGCGAGCAGCGCCGTGCCGAGCCCGCGGCCCTGCCAGGCATCGACCACCGTCACCCCCGCATCGGCGGTGTCTGGCTGGTCCGCGCGGCGGATGAACCGGCATTCCCCGACGATGTCCGTCGATAGCAGCGGCACGGCGACCAGCGCCTCGTGGTTCTCGTGATCGACCTCGGTCGCCGCCTTGAGCGTGCCCTCGGGGAGTTCGGGCATGGCGGTGAAGAAACGCTGATAGCGGGATTGCTCGCCCAGGCTGGCGTAGGCCCGGGCCAGCGCCGCCGCGTCCGTCGGCCGCACCTGCCGCACGCGCACGACATCGCCGGAGCGGAGTTTGATAATCCGCGGCCGGCTCACTGCGGTCATGCCCAGTTCCTCCCATAGCTCTGCCCTATATACCCAGAGCCAGCATCGCCTTTTCCTCGGCGCGGTCGCTGTGTGGACTGCTTGAGGCAGGTTAGCCGCCGTCCGAGCAACTCACCGCTAGGAGCGCGCTGAATAACCCCACAATCGGGCTGCCAGGCAGGGCTGATCGCGATCGGCGAGCCGACGATCGAAAAGGCGCTCGATCAGGCGCTCTCGGGTGCCGCCAAGGTGATCAAGCGCAATGTGGATGCCACCACCGATGAGATTACGAGTGAGCTGCAGGAAGCGCTCAAGGGCTAGCGGACCAGCGCGGGTTGTCTGCGCCTGCTGAGGGTGATTACGTCCGGGTCTCGACCTATGCTCGTGGGCGTGCTCACCGCCGCAGCAGCAAGTGAAGCATGACGTGACGGCTCGCGAGCATCCTCAGCACCCGGGCGGCGGGCCCGGCGGCGCCGCGAAGCCCGGTCCGACGGCCACGAAAGCCGCCGCGATCGACGCCGCGCAGGCGCACCCGCTGACCTGGAAAACCAGGGTCAAGCGGGCCCTGGCCGTCGTGGTGGCGGGCGCGGCCATCTACCTGGTGCTGCCCAAGCTCGTCGCCGTGCTGGGCGATTGGCCGCGGCTGTCCACGCTGAACCCGATCTGGTTCACCGTCGCGCTGGCCGCCGAACTGGCCTCTTTCACCTGCAACTTCGCCTTGCAGCGGCTAGCGCTGCGCACCCGCGGCTGGTTCGCCGTGGTCACCGCCGGGCTGGCCGGCAACGCGGTCACCGACAGCCTGCCCGGCGGCGACGCCGCCGGCGCCACCGTCCAGTTCCGCATGCTCACCACCGCCGGCTTCGACACCGACACCGCCGTCGGCGGGCTGACCACGTTCTCGCTGCTGGGGGTCGGCGGGCTGCTGGGGCTGCCGCTGTTCGCGCTGCCGGCCATCGTGGGGGGCGCACCGACCAGCCCCGGGCTGGTCCATACCGCCCTGCTCGGCATCGCCGGCTTCGTCCTGTTCGCGGTCTTCGGCGTGATCGTGCTGCGCGCCGACTGGCCACTGACCACGCTCGGCCGCGTGGCGCAAAGCGTGTGGAACTGGGTCACCCGCGGCCGCCGGCCGGTGACCGGCCTGGACCAGCAGTTGCTGGCCCAGCGCGACACGATCCGGGGGGTGCTGGGCCGTAAATGGCGCCAGGCGGTCGTGCTGACCGCCGGCCGGCTCGGCTTCGACTACGGCTGCCTGCTGGCCGTCCTGCGCGCCACCGGCGCCGGGCCGCGGCCCTCCCTGGTGCTGCTGGCCTACGCCGCCGCCGGCATCGTCGCGCTGTTCCCGCTCACGCCCGGCGGGCTGGGCGTCGTGGAGGCCAGCCTGTCCGGCTTGCTGGTCCTGGCCGGCGTCCATCCCGGCGACGCCCTGCTGGCCACCCTGGCCTACCGGGTTGCCTCCTACTGGCTCCCCCTGCTCGCCGGGCCGCCGGCCTACCTGCTGTTCCGCCACCGTTACGGCCAGCCAGCCCCCCGGCGCGCCACGACCAGCGGGGCCGCCAGGCCGTGACCGAGCCGCCGGGCGGCCGGGGAGATATGGGCCGAGGGCTGACGCCGCGAGGTACCCTCGTGCGGTGATGGCCGCCGCCTATGCGCTGGAACCGGCTGAGGCACTGGACCCCGCGGCCGTCGACACCGTCCGGCGCATCTATGAAGCAGGGTTCCCCGACCACCTGCGGGCCGATTTCACGAGCCTCACGGACCAGCGCGAGGACGGCGAGTCCGCGCTGGCCCTGGTATGCGGACGGCAGCCGTGCGGGTTCGCGATGCTCCGCCGGCTCGGGGTCACCGGCTGGACCTTCCTGCGCTACTTCGTCGTCGACCAGGGACTGCGCGGACAGGGGCTCGGCGGGATCATGTGGAACCTGCTCATCGCCTGGCTGCGGGCAGATGGCCGCACGCTGCTGGTCTTCGACGTGGAGGACCCGGGCGAGCCCGGCTGCGACCCGGCCGAGTCGCAGGTCAGGTCCCGGCGGGTCCGCTTCTACCAGCGGCACGGCGCCGTGGTGCTGCCGGTGCGCGGGTACCGGCAGCCGCACACGGGCGCCGGCGACGGCGGCTGGACGCCGATGCTGCTGATGGCGGCGCCGGTCGCCACCGGCGGGCCGGCTCCCGGTGCCGGCGAGGCGCCGGCCATCGTGTCGGCCGTGTACCAGCACCGGTGGCGGCTGGACCCAGGCCATCCCCAGATCGCCGCGACTCAGGTCGCCACCCCGGAGGAAGCAGAAGACCGGGAAGGATTCTGAAGTGGCTGTCGATTACGAGCTATCCGAGTCTGTAGCGCGGATCTACCTGAATCGCCCGCACCGGCTCAACGCGGTCGTGCCGGAACTGACCGCTGGCCTGGTCGCGGCCCTGGCCAGGGCCGGCGAGGATGGCGCCCGCGTGGTGGTCCTGGCGGGCCGCGGCCGGGCGTTCTGCTCCGGGCATGACCTGAAGGAAGAGCTGCCGCCGGAGACGGTGCTGGCCACCCGGCTGCGCGTCGAGCAGATCCAGGACGTAACCCGGGCGATCCGCCGGTTTCCCGGCCCGGTCGTCGCGGCCGTGCACGGGTATGCCCTCGGGGCCGGCTGTGAGTTCGCCCTGGGCTGCGACCTGGTGGTGGCGTCCGAGGACGCGCAGTTCGGGTTTCCCGAGGTGTCGGTCGGGCTGAGCGTGACGGGCGGCATCTCCCGGCTGCTGCCGCTGCTGGTCGGCCCGGTCCGGGCAAAGGAGCTGCTGCTGCTCGGTGAGCGGTTCGGCGCGGCCCGTGCTCTGGAGCTGGGGCTGGTGAACCAGGTCGCCGTGGCGGGCCAGCACGAGCAGGCCGCGGCCGTGATCGCGGCCCGGCTGCGGGATCAGCCGCGGCTGGCCCTGGCGCTGGCCAAGCAAGCCCTCGACCGCGGAGCGGACTGCGCGCTGGAGGAGGCCATGGCCGCTGAGGTCGACTTTGCCGCCCTGACCGTGGCGCCGGAGGCGGTAAGCGATGCGCGCTGACGCCGCGGGCCTGCCGGTCACGCTGGCGGCGGCGGTCCGCATTGCGGCGAGCCGGTGGCCGGACCGGATCGCCTGGCGGTTCGATCCCGGCGACCATCTGACCTTCGCCGATGTGGGCCGGCTGACGGCCGGCTACGCGCAGGCGCTGCGTGACCGCGGCGTCCGGTCCGGCGACCGGGTGGCGGTGCTGCTGGGAAACGAGGCCGCGTTCCCCCTGACGTGGCTCGCCCTCTCCCTGCTGGGCGCGGCGGCGGTGCCGGTCAACACCAGGTACCAGACCGCGGACGCCGGGCACGTCCTGCGTGCCTGCCGGGCGTCGGCCATCGTGGCCGGGGCACGGTTCGGGCCCCTGCTGCAGCGGCTGCCAGCCGACCTGCCCGCGCTCCGGCTCGCGATCCCGGCGGCCGAGATCGCGGCCACCGCAGCCCGGGCCGGCGCGCCGCCGCCCGGCTTCGGTGACCCGGACCCGGCCGGGACGGCAAACATTCAGTTCACCTCGGGCACCACCGGCCGCCCGAAAGGCTGCGTCCTTCCGCACCGTTACTGGACACAGCTCGGCACCAGCCTGGTCACCGAGTTCCCGTACCTGGGCGAGCAGGACGTGATGCTGACGGCGCAGCCGTTCCACTACATCGACCCGCAGTGGAACGTCGCCGCGGCGCTGCTGGCCGGAGCGGAGCTGGCCGTCCTGGACGGGTTCCATCCGTCATCGTTCTGGGCCAAGGTGCGGCAGCATCAGGTGACGTACTTCTACTGCCTGGGCGCGATGCCCGCCCTGCTGCTGCGCATGCCAGCCGACCGTGCCGACCGCGACCATCGCGTCCGCGCCGTGCAGTGCTCGGCCATCCCGCCCGCCCTGCACGCGGCCCTGGAGCAGCGCTGGGGGGTGCCGTGGTACGAAGCCTTCGGGATGACCGAGACCGGCGCTGATCTGCGGGTCACCGACGCTGATCACGACGAGCTCGTCGGCACGGGCTGCCTGGGCCGCCCGGTCAGCTACCGCAAGGTCCGGATCACCGGCGCCGACGGCGGCCCGGTCCCGGCGGGCCAGACCGGTGAGATCACGCTGGCCGGAGCCGGGATGATGGACGGGTACTGGGACGATCCGGAGGCGACCGCGCGGGTGATGCGCGACGGCTGGTTCCGCACCGGCGATCTTGGCCGCATGGACTCTGACGGTCGCGTTTACCATGCCGGGCGGATCAAGGACATGATCAGGCGCGGCGGAGAGAACGTGGCGGCACGCGAAGTAGAGGAAGTGCTGCTGAGTCACCCCCGGATCCGGCTGGCTGCCGTCACCGCAGTCCCCGACGAGATCCGCGGCGAGGAAGTCAAGGCCTGCTATGTCCCCAGCGACGGGATCACCGCGGTCAGGCCGGACGAGCTGGCGGCGTACTGCGGCGAGCGCCTCGCCGCGTTCAAGGTACCTCGGTACTGGCAGCCCGCCGCTGACCTGCCCCGCACCGACTCCGAGCGCGTCGTCAAGGAGCGGCTCGGCGAGCTGACCGGGCCGGTGTTCGACCGAGCCGCCGGCAGGTGGGCCGGGTCTGGCGCCGGCGGGGGCCGCGTGACCGCGCCCGCCCGGCCAGCGGGAAGGAGCGGCTGCTGATGCCGGTCACCGCGGATTTGCTGCTGACCAACGCGAACGTGCTGACCATGGACCCGGCCCGGCCGCGCGCGCGGTGGGTCGCGACCGGGAGCGGCCGGATCCTGGCCGTCGGCGCCGACCCGGACGGGCCGACTGGAGTGCAGGCGCGCGAGGTCACCGACCTGAAAGGCGCGACGTTGCTGCCGGGGTTCCACGATGCGCACAACCACATGGCCTGGTACGGGCAGTCACTGAGCGAGGCCGATCTGCGGCCGGAGGTGACGCGCACGCTCGGCGAGCTGTACCAGGCCGTGGCGACGCAGGCCGGCGCGACCGCGCCGGATGACTGGGTCATCGGCTCCGGCTACGACCAGAACAAGCTCGGTGCGCACCCCGACCGCGACGGCCTGGACCGGGCCGCGCCCGGGCGGCGCGTCTGGCTGCGGCACACCTCCGGGCACATGTGCGTCGTCAGCAGCGCCGTACTCGCCGATCTCGGCCTGGCCGAGAAGCCTGCCGAGGTACCCGGCGGCAAGGTCGTGACCGACGCCACCGGGCGCCCGACCGGCCTGCTCCAGGAAAAGGCCCAGGCCCTTGTCGGCGGCCTCGTGCACCCCTATCCGGTCTCGGTCCTGGCCGACGCGATCGACCGCGCGGGAGCTCGCTACTTGACCGAGGGCATCACCAGCGTCACCGAGGCGGGCATCGGCGGCGGCTGGGTAGGGCACACGCCGGTGGAACTGGCCGCGTACCAGACCGCGCGTGACACCGGCCGGCTGCGCGTACGGGTCGAGCTGATGATCGCCAGCGACGCCCTGCATCCGCTCGCCGCCCATCCCGACGACGGCCTCGAGCTCGGGCTGGACCTCGGCATCCGGAGCGGCTTCGGCGACGACTGGCTGCGGATCGGCGCGATGAAGATCTTCACCGACGGGTCACTGGTCGGGCGCACCGCCGCGATGCACGAGGACTACGAGGGCACGCCGGGTGACCGCGGTTACCTCCAGGCTGACGCCGCCGAGCTGACCGCGACGATTATCGCCGCGCACCGGTCCGGCTGGCAGGTCGCCGCGCACGCGATCGGCGACCGCGCCATCGATCTCGTCCTCGACGCCTTCGCGCAGGCGCAGCAGCGATTCCCGCGCGAGGACACCAGGCACAGGATCGAGCACTTCGCCACCTCCCGCCCGGACCAGGTCAGCCGCGCCGCTCAGCTCGGCGTGATCCCGGTACCGCAGGGCCGGTTCGCCAGCGAGCTGGGCGACGGCATGCTCGCAGCCGTGGGCCAGGGCCGGCACGAGTGGCTGTACCGGCAGCGCTCGCTGCTGGACGCTGGCCTGACCCTGCCCGGCAGCTCGGACCGGCCCGTCGTCGCCGGAGCCCCGCTGCTCGGCGTGCACGACATGGTGAACCGGCGCACCGCGGCCGGCGTGCCGTTCAACCCGGCCGAGGCGATCTCGGCGCACGAGGCACTGCGCGCGTATACCAGCGGCTCGGCCTACGCCAGCCATGCCGAGCGCACCAGGGGCATGATCGCGCCCGGAGCGCTTGCCGACCTCGTCGTGCTGTCCGAGGACCCGACGGCGGTCAGCCCGGGCAGCATCGCCGGCATCAGGGTGCTGGCAACCTTCGTGGACGGCGAGTGCCGGTTCGACATCTCCGGAAGCGGCCAGCTTCCCTGACTTGTACGTGCAGGCGATGGCCGGCGCCAGTAATCGCTGCCGATGGATGGGCGGTTGAGCGGCCCGCGCGGCGCCGGGGGCAACGCGGCGCGGGCCGCATCCGCCTGGGAGCCTCGTGGGGGGGACGCAAGCCCACCAGGCAGACTCCGGCCGGGACCGAGTGCGAGCCGACCTGTGACGCTCGCGTCCGGGCTGACCGGACGCGAGGCGAGCACGCCGAAGGCCCCGGCTGGTTCGTCAACCGCAGTCCGAAAGATAGCCCTTAGCAGCTCCGTAGTCCAGCCCCTGACCCGTCTTCCGGCCGGCCTGCCGCGAGCCCGCTGCAACGCAGGCCACGGCCTCCTACCCGACCATAACCGCGGCCTGGCCGGGCGAGCTTAGCGCTCATGTACGGGCAGGTCGAACTCTCCGTCCTGGACGCCGGCGGTGAACGCGCGCCATTCGTCCGGGGTGAAGATCAGCGTGGGCCCGTCGGGGTTCTTGCCGTCCCGCATGGCGATCACGCGGTCGCTGCCTTCCTTGGAGACCCCGGGGATGATCGCGATCTCGATCCTGGAATCCTCGTCATCGCTGCCGTAGGAGGAGGAGCGCCACGTGGCGCCGGTCAGGTCCATGGGTTCGTGCCTTCCTGGCCGGATTGGCGAAGAGCGCGCTGGCGGCGCCCGGCTCTCAGTATGCTCGCCGCCGGGCGAGATCCGCGCGGGCAGTTGACAGCGATGCCAAGCTACGGATACTAGGTTCGTCCCGGGCGGGCGAACTCTGCGGAGGCTTGGTGAGCGGCGAGCTACCCTCGGCGTCGGGCGGGCTCGCACCGGGCTCGCGGATAGCTGGCTACCTGATCGAGGAGCAGGTGGGCCGCGGCGGCATGGCGGTGGTCTACCGCGCGTCCGATCCGAGGCTGAACCGGTCGGTGGCGCTGAAGATCCTGGCGCCCGAACTTGTCGGCGACGCGGCGTTCCGGCAGCGGTTCATCCGGGAGATGCGGGCCGCGGCATCCGTCGATCACCCGCACATCGTTCCCGTGTTCGACGCGGGCGAGGCAGACGGAGCCCTGTTCATCGCCATGCGGTACGTCAGCGGGCCGGACCTGCGCACGCTGCTCGACGCCGAGCGCAAGCTGCCCGCGGCCCGCGTCGTGCATATCGTCGCCCAGGTGGCGTCCGCGCTGGACGAGGCGCACTTCCGCGGCCTGATCCACCGTGACGTGAAGCCCGGCAACATGCTGATCGGCACGGTGGCGGGCAGCGGCCAGCCCGATCACGTCTACCTGTCCGACTTCGGGCTCAGCAAGCCCACGCTGTCCTCGGCCAATCTCACGCTGACCGGGCAGTTCCTGGGCACGATCGATTACATGGCGCCCGAGCAGGTGGAGGGCCGATCGGTCGACGGCCGCGCCGATGAGTACGCGCTGGGCTGCACCACGTTCGAGATGCTGGCCGGCGCGCCGCCGTTCAAGCGGGATCAGGGCCTGGCGGTGATGTGGGCGCAGCTGTCGGCGGCGGCCCCGTCGCTGCGCGCCGAGCGCCCCGACCTGTCGCCCGCCGTCGACGAGGTGATCGCCCGGGCGCTGGCCAAGTCGCCGGACGACCGCTACCCGACGTGCACGGCCTTCGCCACGGCGCTGCGAGCGGCCTGCGGGCTCGCGGCCGTGGCCCCGGAGGCCGCGCAGCCGCAGGCGGCCGGGCCGCCGACGCAGCGGGCGCACGCCCCCGGGTCCCAGGCGGCGCCGACGACGGAGCGGGCGCGCATGCCCGGGCTGCAGTCGGGGCCGTCCACCGAGCGCGCGCGCATCCCTAGCCCGCAGGCGGGCCCGTCTACCGAGCGCGCGCGCATGCCGAAGCCGCAGGCGGCCGCCCCCCGGGCCGACGATCCTCAGCCCCGCGCCGCCACCTCCTGGCCGCCCGCTCCCCCGCCGGTCACGCCGACCCGGCGCCCGCCGGGCGACGCCGCCCGGCGCCGGCGAAGCAGGGCGCGCGGGGCGGTGGTCGCCGCCTGCGTGGCGGTGCTGGCCATCGCCGGCGTAGCCTTTGCGGTGCTGCGCGGGCACTCCTCCCCCGGGGCCGCCGGCACGACGAGCCCGCCCAGTCCCACGGAGTCCGCCGGTTCCCCGGCGTCCGCTCGTTCCGGAACGCCGACCGCCGTCGCTCCGCTCGGCCCGGCCGCGACCGTGCAGGCGTACATCGCGGCGATCAACGATCACAACTACCCGAGGGCGTGGGCCCTCGGCGGCAAGAACACCGGCCAGTCCTACAACGCCTTCGCCAGCGGCTTCAACGGGACCGCCAGCGACCAGCTGACCATCGTCTCGGTGTCCGGCGATGTCGTGACCGCCCGGCTCGCCGCGACGCAGGCCGACGGCGCCGTGGACGACTACCAGGGTACGTACACCGTGGTCAACGGGGTCATCACCCAGTCCGACATCCAGCGCGGGTAGCGCCCGTCAGCGGGGCAGGAAGTCGAGCAGCAGCGCGTTCAGCTGCTCCGGGGCTTCCAGCTGCATCCAGTGACCCGCGCCGTCCAGCCGCTCGTACCGCCACGGGCCGGTCACGTTCTCGGCGGAGTCGGTCATCTGCGTCTCCGTGAGGGCGATGTCCCCCGTGCTCCACACGCCCATGGCCGGGGCCTGCACCGGCGGCAGGATCAGCGGCGGGTCGACCCAGGACTGCGGCGGGACGTTGGCGCGGTACCAGTTCAGGCCCGGGGTGAGCGAGCCGTTTGCTTCCAGGTCGGCGATCACGTGGTCGGTGTCGGGGTGACCGGCCCAGTTCCGGAAGTTGGCCCAGTCGTCCTCGCTCAGCCAGCGCTCGGCGATCCCGGGGAACTGGAACAGCAGCATGTACCACGACTTCTCGCGCTGCCGCGGGCTGCGGCGGAAGGTGGACGGGTGGCCGACCGACAGGGCGACCAGGTGGTCGACGCGCTCGGGCGCGAGGGCGGCGAGCCCCCAGGCCAGGGCGGCGCCCCAGTCGTGGCCCACCACGTGGGCCCGGTCGATGTCCAGGTCCGCCAGGACGGCCAGGACGTCGCCGGCCAGGAACGGGAGCGAGTAGGCCTCGACCGCTTCCGGCTTGCCGGAACGCCCGTAGCCGCGCAGGTCGGGCACGATAACCCGGAATCCCGCCCCGGCCAGGGCCGGTACCTGGTTCCGCCATAGCCGGCCGGAGTCGGGAAAGCCGTGCAACAGCAGCACCGGGCGCCCCGCCCCGGTGACCTCGTACTCGATGCCGACTCCGTCGACGTCCACCCGGCCCATCTGCCTCCCCCTTCGCCCCGGCGTTACTGCCGTCGATCAAGGTTACGGGGCAGACACGAGCGTGAGAAGCTGGGCGCGGTCCGGGCCCAGGGCCGGCTGGTCGCGCCAGCCCGCCCCGAGCCGCAGGGTCTTGTCCCGCAGCCCGGGCCGGGCGAAGACCTCGTCGGGGCCGTGCAGCACGAGCCGGACGTCGAGGCCAGCCCGCAGGCAGTCCGGGTCTTGCCCGGAGGCGGCGTCCAGCGCCTTCTCCAGCTGGTACCAGGGGTCCGGCGAGTCGTAGGTTTCGCCGCGGATGCCCGCCTCGATCTCACCCAGGCGGTGCCGGTCGGTGGCCAGCGTCGTGCGGTACCACGGCTCGACGCTCTCGGCGGTGGCCTGGTGGAACGCCCCGGAGAACGCGGCCGGATCGTCCAGGCCGACCGCGCGCAGCTGATCCCGCAGCGTCCGGGCGTGCAGCATGCCGATCGACGCGCCCCGCCCGTTGGCCGGGTTGGAGCACGACCAGGAGTCGGCCACCGCCACCACGCCGGTGGCCACCGGCGCGCCGTCGACGACGAACCCGCGGTAACGGTCTTCCAGCCGGGCCAGCACCTCCAGGCCGTCGTCGATCGGGGTCCCGTCCAGCCAGTGGGCGACCAGCGGAAGGCTGCGCACCACCGCCTCCCAGCGGTCCGGCTCGCGCAGCGACCGCAGCGCCTTGTCCTTCGAGCTGGTCACCAGCACCACGGACCAGGTCCCGTTGTCCGCGGGCAGGGTGAGGGAGCTGACGGTGCCCCAGTGGATCTGGGGCGGCCCGATCATGACGGGTGTCGACCCGTCCGCCGACCGGAAGTGCCGCCCGTAGTAGATGAATCCGCAGTCCTCGAGTTCCTCAGCCGGACGGCGGGCGCCGATCTCGTCCAGCCAGTCCGGCAGGCCCGACCGCCGCCCGGTCACGTCCACCACCAGGTCCGCCGGGATGGCCTCGCCGGCCTTGGTCCGCACCCCGGTGACGTGGGGAACGCCGGGCCGCGCCGTGGCCGCGGTGATCAGGCCGGCCACGGCCGTCCCGCGGCGGACCTCGACCCCAGGCGTCGACTCGGCCGCCGCGGCGGTCACGGCCTCCACCACCGGGCGCCGGCCGGTCAGCCACTCGTAGCGTTCGTCGCCGTCCCGCCAGCCGCCGCTCATCTGCTCGGGCACGACGTCACGGATGAAGTTCATCCGCAACGCGCCGGCGGCCTGCAGGGACTGGGCGACTTCGGGCAGCTCGGCCTCGACAATCGCCCGGAAGCCGGCCAGGAACGCATGCGGCAGCCGGAACTGGTTCAACCCTGGGCGCTGCCACTGCTTCCACGCCGCGTCCGGGTCATCCGGCGGGCCCGCCGGGTCCCGCTCGAGCACGATCACCTGATGACCGTCGCCGGCCAGGAGCATCGCAGCTCCCAGCCCTACGACGCCCGCCCCCGTCACCACGATCTTCGCCATGAGATGAGGTTAGACCGCGATCACCCGGAGCTCTAGTGGCGCGACCGGACCAGCGCGGCGGGCGGCAGCCCGGCCAGCCTGGTGCTTTCCCTGGTGAGGTGGGCCTGGTCGGCGTAGCCGGCCTCGGCGGCGAGCCCGGCCAGGTCGGCGCCGGTCCCGGCGGCCTCGGCGCGGGACAGGAACCGCCGGAACCGCAGCACCCGGGTCAGCATCCGCGGCCCGTAACCGACCGCGGCCTGGCACCGGCGGCGCAGCTGGCGTTCGCCGAGGCCCAGCCGGGCGGCAACCAGCTCCGCGCGTGCCCCCGGCCGGCCGAGCAGGCGGGCGGCGTCGAGCACGAGACGATCCGGCGGCCGCTCGGTCACCATCTCCGTCGCGATCCGGGCCATGCGGCGCAGCGCCTCGGCCGGGGCCAGTGATCCGGGCAGCCGACCGCCGGGCACCGCGGGCAGGTCGGCCGCGTCCACCCGCTGGTCGAGAAGCTCGCTGAGCGGCACGCCGAGCGCGGCGCCGCCGGCCCGGGCCGGAATCGCGCGCCCACCAGCACCGTCCCCGGCGGCCGGGTATCGGACACCGGGCCCGTGTCCGGGCCGGCCACGAACGCACCGGCGCCGCTCTGCCAGATCAGGTCGGTGCACCCGTCGGGAAGCACCCGCGTCAGCGACGTGCCCGGCGTGATCACGGAGACCCACAGACAGTGGATTTCCTTCCGCAACGCGACGCCCGGGGCGAACTCCCGGTAGCCGGGTGACCATTCCACGGACCAAGCCTGGCACCGGGGTCTGACATTCGGGTTTGTCAGCCGTAGAAGAGGCGCTCCATCACCGCGCGTGCTCGGCGGGCGGCCCGGCGGTAGTCCTGCACCAGGTCCTGCGAGGCGTCGGGGGCGTAGCCGAGCAGCCGCGCGACCGCGCCGAGTTCCGGCTGCGAGGTGGGCACGGTGTCCCCGGCCCGGCCGCGGACCAATATCACCGCGTTCCTGATCCGGGCCGCCAGCTGCCACGCGGAGCTGAGCGCGGCCGCGTCGGCCGCGCCGATCAGGCCCTCGTCACGCGCGGCGTCCAGGGCGGCCAGGGTCCGCGTGGTGCGCAGCGCCGGCACGGCGTAGGCGCTGCGCAGCTGCAGCAGCTGAGCCACCCACTCCACGTCCGCCAGGCCGCCGGGGCCCAGCTTGAGGTGCAGGGCCGGGTCGACGCCGCGGGGCATGCGTTCCGACTCCATCCGGGCCTTGATCCTCCGGATCTCCCGGACCGCGGCCTCGCCGACCCCCCCGCTCGGGTAGCGGAACTCGTCGGCCAGGGCCATGAAGGCGCCGCCGAGCGCGGCATCGCCGGCCACCGGTTCGCCGCGCAGCAGGGCCTGGGCCTCCCAGGGCACCGACCACCGCTGGTAATACGCCCGGTAGGAGGCCAGGGTGCGGACCAGCGGCCCCTGCCGCCCCTCCGGCCGCAGCCCGGCGTCGATGGGCAGCGCCGGGTCGGGGCCCGGGCGGGCCAGCAGCCGGCGCAGCTCCTCGGCGACCGCGTGCGCCGCCCTGGTCGCCGCCTCCTCGTCGGTGCCGTCGTAGGGCTCGTGCACGAACATCACGTCGGCGTCGCTGGCGTAGCCCATCTCGTGGCCGCCGAGCCTGCCCATCGCCACCACGCAGATCCGGGTGGGCAACGGCCCGGCCGCCTGCTCGATCTTCCTGACGGCCGCGTCCAGCGCGGCCGCGACCGTCACGGCGGCGACCGCGGTGAGGGCCTCGCCGGTCTGCTCGATGCCGGACATCCCGAGCAGGTCCGCCATGGCCGTGCGCAGCAGTTCCTTGCGGCGCAGCGCCAGCACCGCCAGGACCGCCGCGGCGGCGGTGTCGTGCCTGCGCACGGCGGCCGCGGCGTCGGGGTACAGCGCCGCGGCCGGCCTGGGCGTGAGCTGGGCGTCGTCGGCCAGCATGGCCACCGCGTCCGGGGCGCGCAGCAGCAGCCCGGTGGCGTACCGGCTCGAGGCCAGCAACCTGGCCATCCGCTGCGCGACCTTGGTGTCGTCCCGCAGCAGCCTCAGGTACCAGGACGTTTCCCCGAGCGCCTCGCTGACCTGCCGGAAGGCGAGCAGGCCCGCGTCGGGCTGGGCCGCGTCGGCGAACCAGCCGAGCATCACCGGCAGCAGCGTGCGCTGGATGGCGGCCTTGCGCGAGACGCCCGAGATGAGGAACTCGATGTGCCGCAGCGCGCCCGCTGGGTCGGCGTAGCCGAGGGCCTCGAGCCGTGCCCGCGCCGCCTCCTGGGTCAGCCGGGCCGCCTCGCCGGGCAGCCGGGCCACGGCCTCGAGTAGCGGCCGGTAGAACAGCTTCTCGTGCAGCCGCCGGGCCTGGCTCGCGTGCCGGCGCCACTGCGCGAGGAGGTCGTCGGCCGGGTCCCCGTGCCCCGGCTCGGCGCCCTGCATCGCCCGCAGCGCCCGGCCGACCTGGCGCAGCACGGCCGGGTCCTCGGGCAGCATGTGCGTGCGCCGGAGCTGGCGCAGCTGGAGCAGGTGCTCGACGCTGCGCAGGAACCGGTAGGCGTCGGCCAGGCTGGCCGCGTCCGCGCGGCCCACGTAACCGCCGCGGGCCAGCGCGGCGAGGGCGTCCAGGGTGGCGGCGGCGCGGAGCGTCTCGTCGGTACGGCCGTGCACGAGCTGCAGCAACTGCACGGCGAACTCGATGTCCCGCAGCCCCCCGGGGCCGAGCTTGATCTCGCGCCCGGCCCGGTCGGCGGGCAGGCTGCCCAGCACCCGGCGCCGCATCGCCTGCACGTCGGCCACGAAGTGCTCGCGCTGTGCGGCCTGCCAGACCATCGGCCCGATGGCGGCCAGGTAGGCGCGGCCGAGCTCCGCGTCGCCCGCGACCGGCCGGGCCTTGAGCAGCGCCTGGAACTCCCAGGTCTTCGCCCAGCGCTCGTAATAGGCGCGATGGCTGGCCAGGGTACGGACCAGCGGCCCGTCGCGGCCCTCCGGGCGGAGGTTCGGATCCACCGGGAACAGGGCCTCCTCGGTCGCGGCGGCCGAGCAGACCCGGATCATCCCGGCCGCGAGCCGGGTCGCGGTGCGCAGGGCGGCCGCCTCCCGGCCGTCTCCCGCCTGGCCCGTTCCGGCTCCCGGACCCGTCTCCTCCGCACCGGGCTCAGCCACGAAGATCACATCGATGTCGCTGGCGTAGTTCAGCTCGCGGCCGCCGCACTTCCCCATCGCGATCACCGCGAGCCGGGCCGGCGCGGAGCCCGGCGGCAGCTGGGATCGCGCGATCGCGAGCGCTGCCTCGAGCGCGGCCGCGGCGAGGTCCGCCAGTTCGGCCGCGACCTGGGCCAGGCTCTCGGCCCCGGTGAGGTCCCGGCCGGCCAGCTGCAGCAGCCGGCGCCGGTAGCCGACGCGCAGCGCGGTCGCCGGGTCGGCGCCGCCCAGCCGCGCCGGATCGGACACCGGCTCGCGATCGCCGGGCACCGCGCCGACCGCGGCCAGCAGCTCGTCCCGCACCTCGTCCGCCGCCGGGCGGCGCAGCGCTTCCGGGCCGCTCAGCACCCTCCAGTCGGCGGAATGGCGCGCGAGATGACCGCCGAGCGCGGCACTGGCCCCCAGCACCCCGATCAGGCGGGCCCGGAAGTCCGGGTCCGCGCGCAGGACCGCCCACAGCCCGGCGTCGGGCGGCAGCCTGGCCAGGCTGGCCAGGGCGAGGTCCGGGTCGGCTGCGGCCGCGAGCGCCTCGAGCAGGCCGGAGTCGGCGGCGGCCGGGTCCAGGCCGAGATCCTCGGTGAGCAGGCGCTGCGCGCGCGCCGTATCGGCGAATCCCAGCGTGGCCAGCTGGCCAGCCAGGGTCGCCCCGCGCAGCCTGCCCGTCCCACTCGTCCCGCTGGTCATCCCAGGACAATCCTGCCAGGTCGACTCGGCAGCAGCCGGTTATCCTCGACAGCGTGGACGAGCAAGACATCAGGGAGACCGGGAAAGCGCTGATCGAGGGCGTGACGAAGGCCTGGGACCGGCTGACCCAGCAGATCGACGAGGTGCTGGGCTGGTCGCCGGCCAGGCGCCCGGGCCCGGCGAGCGCCGGCCGTCGGCCATGGCCGACGGCGAGCTGAGGGCGGCCCTGCGCGCCGTCGCCTCCGGCCTGATCAAGGCCGTCGACCCGGCGCTGCAGGCCAGCTTCCCCGCCGAGGACGATCCCCGGTGGCGCTTCAACCTGCCGACCACCCCGCAGACGCATATCCACCACATGTTCACCGAGGCCTCCGACGCATTCGCGCTCGCGGTCACCGGCCTGGACCGCCACGCCTCGTCGGCCGACCTCGCCGTCGTCGGACGGCTGGCCGAGATCCTGGCGCGGGCGCGGTGGCTGCTCGAGCCGTCCGACGCCGGGCCGCGCCGCGAACGCGGCTACGCCCTGACCGAGGAGGCGATCATCCAGCTGCGCCGGGCGGGCGACCGCGCCGGCGACGCGGGCGACGCCGGCCAGAGCGGGCTGGCCGGCCAGATCGCCGACCGGGCCGCCACCATGGAGGCCAGGCTCAACGAGCTGCGGCAGGAAGACGGCGCGGCAGCGGCGAGCGTCCCGAAACGCCGCAAGCTGCTGCAGGCCTACCTGCCGGGCGGCGACGCCGAGCTGTTCGCGCTGCTGTCCGCGGCCGACCCGCAGGCGGCCGTCGCGCCGTCCGCGCTGTTCTACCGCGAGCCCTCGGCCGGCGACCCGCTCTACAACTTCCAGCGGTTCCACCTCACCCGCGCGTACTGGCTCGCCCGGGCGGCCGAGCTCTACGCGGGCCTCTGCGCCGCCGCCGGCCCGTTCTCGGGCGCGGCGACTGGGTGGAGGCCGTCACCCTGACCGAGGCCAGGCTCCGTCCCCTCGCCGAGGAGGCGAGCCGACGCTACCGGCAGCGGCTGCAGCGCGGCCTGCACCCCGGCCTGTAAGGGAGGGCGGGCCGGGAATCAGAGCCCGGGCCGGCCATCAGAGCTCGGGCAGGTACCGGTCCAGCTCGTACTCGGTGACCTGGCGGCTGTATTCCTGCCACTCGGCGCGCTTGTTCCGCAGGAAGAAGTCGAATACGTGCTCGCCGAGCGTCTCGGCCACAAGCTCGCTGCCCTGCATCACGTCGCACGCCTCGGCCAGGCTCTGCGGCAGCGGCGCGATGCCGAGCGCGCGCCGCTCGGCTGGGGACAGCGCCCACACGTCGTCCTCGGCCCCGGGGGGCAGCTCGTAGTCGGCCTCGATCCCCTTGAGGCCGGCCGCCAGGATCACCGCGAACGCCAGGTACGGGTTACAGGCCGGGTCGATCGAGCGGAACTCGATCCGGGTGGCGTTCCCCTTCTGCGGCTTGTACATCGGCACCCGGACCAGGGCTGACCGGTTGTTGTGCCCCCAGCAGACGTAGGCCGGCGCCTCGCCGCCGGCCGCCGCGATCCGCTGGTCGCCGCCCCACAGGCGCTTGTAGGAGTTGACCCACTGGTTGCACACCGCGGTGATCTCCGCCGCATGGGTGAGCAGTCCGGCAATGAAGGCCCGGCCGAGCTTGGACAGCTGGAACTCGGCGCCGGGCTCGTAGAACACGTTGCGGTCGCCCTCGAACAGCGACATGTGCGTGTGCATGCCCGACCCGGGGTACTCGGTGAACGGCTTGGGCATGAACGAGGCGTAGACCCCCTGGTCGAGCGCGACCTCCTTCATCGCCAGCCGGAACGACATCACGTTGTCGGCCGTGGTCAGGGCGTCGGCGTAGCGCAGGTCGATCTCCTGCTGGCCCGGCGCCCCCTCGTGGTGGCTGAACTCGACCGAGATGCCCATGCTCTCCAGCATCACGATCGCGCTGCGCCGGAAGTCGTGCGCGATCATGTGCGGCGTGTGGTCGAAATAGCCGCCGGTGTCGATCGGCTGCGGCTTGCGCCCCGGCTCCGGCTTCTCGCGCAGCAGGAAGAACTCGATCTCGGGATGGGTGTAGAAGCTGAATCCCAGGTCGGCGGCCCGGCCGAGCGCTCGCTTGAGGACATGGCGGGGGTCGGCGTAGGACGGCGACCCGTCCGGCATCAGGATGTCGCAGAACATCCGGCCGACCGCCGCCTCGCCGCGCAGCGGCATCAGCTGGAACGTCGACGGGTCCGGCTTGGCGATCATGTCCGCCTCGTAGACCCGCGCGAAACCCTCGATCGCGGATCCGTCGAAGCCGATGCCCTCGGCGAACGCGCCCTCCAGTTCGGCCGGGGCGACCGCTACCGACTTCAGGTAGCCGAGTACGTCGGTGAACCACAAGCGCACGAAGCGGACGTCGCGTTCCTCGAGCGTGCGCAGCACGAATTCTTCCTGCCTGTCCACGGCGCCAGTCTGCCCCGCCCGTGTTTCCGGCGCGTTAACGCCGCGCGTGGAGCGATGAGACCGGGCGGTCCTGGCCGAGGGCGAGGCCGACCGCGTCGTCGAGGCTCAGTCCCATGCCCTGGGCGTAGGCCCGGTCGAACCGCGCGTCGCCGAGGTGCGCGCGGGCCCGGTCGATGCTTTCCTGGCAGTAGCGTGCTTCGAACTCCTCCCACGGAGTTCCCGTTCGGTCGAGGAAGGCGCGCGAGATGCCGTGCAGCACGCTGGCCCGGGGCCAGTCGCCCCCGTCGCCGGCCAGGCAGGCCAGGCCGAGGACGGCCATGGCCATCATCCGGTTGCTGCCTCTGCGGCGGCTGGTCCGCAGCACCCCCTCGAATACCGGCCGCGCGCGTTCCTGTTCTCCCTCGGCGCGCAGCACGAGACCGAGATTGCCCGACGCGACCAGGTGATCTCTGCTGCTGGCCTCCCCGGCGGCTATCGCGGCTTCGGAATGAGCCCGGGCGCCGGGGATGTCTCCCGTCCGCAGGGCGGCGTACGCCGCGGTGTCGTGGAGGGCGGAGTTAAAGCTGAGATCGCCGGACCGCTCAGTGCACGCGATAGCCTCGGCGCACAGCGGTCCGGCCGCGGCCGGGTCGGTCGGCAGCAGGAGCGAAAGCAAGGCCAGGGCGAGCAGCACGTCGTCGCCGAGTTGCCGGGCGCGCTCGACCGCCTCCTGGCTGAGCTGACGCGCCTGGTCCGGCTCGCCAGTAAAGAAGTGCGTCTGGCCCAGGAGCGCGAGGGCCATGATGAGCACCCGGTCGTCGCCGAGGCCGCGGGCGATCTGGACCGCCTCCTCACCCATCTGCCTGCAGGCGGCCGGGTCGATCCAGATGGCGGCGATCTCGGCGGCGACCAAGGCCTCGGCGAACAGCGCGGGGTCCGCGCGGGCCTCGGGTCGCGCAAGCGCCGGGCCGAGCAGCGCGAACGCTTCCTCGTCCGGCCAGAATCGCCACAGGGCTACGCCGAAGCGCAGGACCGCCGCGGTCCCGGCCGGGTGGGCGGCCGCGTGCTCGGCCGCGCGGCGCAGGTCGGCGTGCTCGGCGCGCAGCCGAGCTTGCCAGCTGCCCTGGTCCGGGCCGGCCAGGCGCGGGGCCGCCGCCTCGGCGACGGCCAGGAAGTGCGCGCAGTGCGCCGCCCTCACCGCATCGGCCTCGTCACCGCCCGCCCGGACGAGACGCTCGGCGGCGAACAGGCGGATGGTCTCCAGCAGCCGGTAGCGCAGAGCCACGCCGGCCGGTTCCGCCACTACCAGGCTCTTGTCCACGAGCGACCCGAGCAGCCCGGCGACCCCGAACGCGGCGATGTCGCCGAAGCCGCACACGGCCTCGGCACCCGCCAGGTCAAAAGACCCGGCGAACACCGACAGCCGCCCCAGCAGCATCTGGTCGGCCGGGTTCAGCAGCGAGTAGGACCACTCGACGGTCGCCCGCAGCGTCTGCTGCCGCGGCAGCGCGGTGCGGCTGCCGCCGGTGAGCAGTGCGAACCGGTCGTCGAGGCGGTCGCACAGGTCGCTGAGCGACATCGACCGCACCCGGGCGGCGGCCAGCTCGATGGCCAGCGGCATCCCGTCGAGCCGACGGCAGATCGACACCATCAGCGGGACGGTCGCGTCGTCCAGCGCGAGGCTGACGCCCTGCGCCCGGGCGCGGTCCGCGAACAGGGCGACCGCGTCGCAGGACGCGGCCGCGGCACCGGTGTCGCCCGCCCCCGGCAGCGACAGGGACGGAACGCGGTAGATGGTCTCCCCGGCGATGCTCAGCGGCTCCCGGCTGGTCGCGATCAGGTGCACCTTCGGGCATCGCTGCAGGATCGCCTCGGCGACCTTCGCGCAGGCGCCGATCAGGTGCTCGCAGTTGTCGAGCATGATCAGGATGTTCTGGGGGGCGAGCGCGTCGGCCAGCGTGTCCACCGCGGGCTGGTCCGGGGGCGTCGCGATCTGCAGCGTCCCGGCGATGGCCCCGGCGACCGCGTCCTCGCCGGCGACCGCGGCCAGCGGGACCAGCCAGACCCCGTCGCCGGACCCGTCGAGCAGGTCAGCGGCCACCTGCAGGCCAAGCCGGGTCTTGCCCGCACCGCCGGCCCCGGTCAAGGTCACCAGCCGCGCGGACTCCACCAGGGCCCGGACCTGGGCCAGCTCTCGCTCCCGGCCGATGAACGCGGCCGGCTGGGCCGGAAGATTGTTCAGCAACGCCGGGTTGCCCAGCGACTTGAGCGGCGGGAACTCGGCCCGCAGGCCGGACCCGCAGAGCTGGAAGATCTGCTCCGGGCGGCCCAGGTCCTTGAGCCGGTGCGCCCCCAGATCGCGCAGCGACGCGCCCGGCGGCAGCGCGTCGCGGACCAGCGCGGCAGCCGTCTCCGACACCAGGACCTGGCCCCCGTAAGCGACCGCCGCGATCCGGGCGGCGCGATGCACGTCCAGGCCGACCAGCCCGGCGGGCGTCTGCGCGGCCTCACCGCAGTGCACGCCCATCCGCACCCGGACATGCTCATCCGCCGGCCAGCACCAGGTCCCCAGCGCCTGCTGCATCTCCAGCACCGCCGCCAGGCAGGCCCGCGGCGAGGAAAATACCGCGAAGAACGCGTCCCCCTGGGTATCCACTTCCCGGCCCGCGTGAGCAGCCAGCGCCGACCGGATCAGCGAATGATGATCGGCCAGAACCTGCCCGTAGACGTCGTTGCCCAGGCGCCGCAACATCACGGTCGAGCCCTCAACGTCGGTGAACAGGAACGTGAAAGTCCCCACGCGGAAAGCGTAACGGCCGGGCCGCCCACGGCCTGGCGCGTCTGCGCGTCCTGGCTCGCTCCACGTCCCGGGCGTAGAGTCCCGCCATGCCTGCATACGTCATCGTCGAAACCGACGTCACCGACCCGGAACAGTACGAGCAGTACAAGGCCGCGTCGCCTGCTGCGATCGCAGCCGGCGGCGGCCGCTTCCTCGTCCGCGGCGGCGAGCTCGCCGTCCTCGAGGGTGACTGGCAACCGCCCCGCCTCGTGATGCTCGAATTCGAAGACCTTGAGGCCGCGAGGCGCTGGTATGAGTCCGAGGTGTACCAGGAGGCCAAGAAGCTGCGTGCGGGCGCGGCCAATTTCCGCGCGGTGGCCGTCCAGGGTGTGGATTAGAAGCGTCGCCGGCGGCCGAGGAAGCGCATGAGCGGACTCGGCCAGCCCGGCCCGATCGAGGTCGCCCGGAACCTCGCCGGCCGCCTGCCGGGCCCGGGCTAGCCCCTAAGCTGAGCGTGTGCCGGAAATGCGTATCGGCCTGGCCCAGGTCAACGCCACCGTTGGCGACCTGGCGGGCAACTCAGAACTCATCGTGGACTGGACCAAGCGCGCCGCCGACCAGGGCGCCAGGCTCGTGGTGTTCCCCGAGATGATGCTGACCGGCTACCCGGTCGAGGACCTGGCGCTGCGCACGTCGTTCGTGGACGCCTCGATCGCCGCGCTGCGGGCCACGGCGGAACGCCTGGCGGCGGAGGGGCTCGGCGAGATCGCCGTGGTCACCGGGTACCTGGACCGCAAGACCGGGCTGCGGCCGCGGGTCGGGCTGCCCGCCGGGGCGCCCCTTGACGCCGCCGCGCTGCTGCACCAGGGCGCGGTCGCGGTGACGTCGGCCAAGCACCACCTGCCCAACTACGGGGTCTTCGACGAGTACCGGTACTTCGTGCCGGGCGACGTGCTGCCCGTGGTCAGGATGCGGGCCGCCGGCGAGGAGCGGGTGGACGTCGCGATCGCGATCTGCGAGGACCTGTGGCAGGACGGCGGCCCGGTCGCCGTCACCTGCGCGGCCGGCGCGGGCCTGCTCGTGGTGCCCAACGCCTCGCCGTACGAGCGCGGCAAGGACGATACCCGCCTGGAACTGTGCCAGCGCCGGGCCCGGGAGGCCGACGCCGTCCTGGCCTACGTGAACATGGTGGGCGGCCAGGACGAGCTCGTGTTCGACGGCGATTCGATCATCGTGGACGCCTCCGGCGAACTGCTCGCCCGGGGCCCGCAGTTCGAGGAGGCGCTGGTCGTCGCCGACCTGGACCTGCCCGACGCCAGCCCCTCGCCGTGCCCGGCCGACACGCCGGTCGACGCGCGGGACGGCTCGATGATCACCATCCGGCGGCTGGAGCTGCCCGGCCTGCCCAGCCCCCCGGCGGACGTCCCGGCCCCGGTGACGACCTGGCCGCGGCTGCCCGACCTCGCCGAGGTCTACGCCGCCCTGGTCACCGGCGTCCGGGACTACGTGACCAAGAACGAGTTCGGCTCGGTGATCCTCGCCCTGTCCGGCGGCATCGACTCCGCGCTGACCGCGACGATCGCGGCCGACGCGGTCGGCCCGGACCGGGTGCACGTGGTGCTCATGCCGAGCCGCTACTCATCGGATCATTCCGTGACCGACGCCGAGGACCTGGCCAAGCGCCAGGGCCTGCACGCCCGGACGGTGCCGATCCGCTCCGTGGTCGACGCGTTCGAGGGGGAGCTGGACCTGACCGGCCTGGCGGCGGAGAACCTGCAGGCCAGGATCCGCGGCATGATCCTGATGTCGCTGTCCAACGCCGAGGGCCACCTCGTGCTCACCACGGGCAACAAGAGCGAGCTGGCCGTCGGCTACTCCACGCTCTACGGCGACTCGGCCGGCGGGTTCGCGCCCATCAAGGACGTGCTGAAGACGCTGGTGTGGGAGCTGGCGCGGTGGCGCAACCGCCAGGCGGAGAGCCGCGGCGAGACGCCGCCGATCCCGGAGAACTCGATTACCAAGCCGCCGAGCGCCGAGCTCGCGCCCGGGCAGCTGGACAGCGACACGCTGCCGGACTACGCCGTGCTCGACCCGCTGCTGCACGACTACGTCGAGCTTGACCTGGGCGCCGAGGAGCTGGTGGAGGCGGGATACGACCCGGAACTGGTGGACCGGGTGATCCGGATGGTGGACCGCGCGGAATACAAGCGCAGGCAGTACCCTCCCGGCCCGAAGATCACGGCGAAGAACTTCGGCCGGGACCGCCGCCTGCCGATCACCAGCCGCTGGCGCGAGCCGCTGCGTTCGGGCTGACCGGGCTAGAGGTCAACCGCCTGGCCCGGCTCCAGCCGGGTGTAAGGCGCTCCGGTGGGCTGGGCCGCGAGCAGCAGCATGCGCTGGGTCAGCCCGAGGCCGTTGGCGTTGAACAGGGCGTCGTGGATGGCGTACGCGCGCTGCGGCGCCACCTCGCGGGCGTAGTCGATCCACTCCGACGTCTTCAGCCACGGCGCGACCACCGGCAGCAGCAGGGTCGGCACGCGGTCCTCGGGAACGGTGAGCGAGTCGCCCGGGTGGAAGACCTCGCCGTCCACCGCGAACCCGGTGTTCGCGATGATGGGGACGTCGCGGTGGATCTGCGCGTGCTCCCGGCCGTAGACATGAACGTCGAAGCCGGCCGCGGTGAAGGTGTCGCCGTGCGCTACGGCGTGCACCCGGCGGCCGAAGTCGGCGAACTGGCCGGCCACCGTGGCGTTCGTCCACAGTTCCAGGCCGGGATCGCCGCTGAGCGCCGCGCGCACGGCGTCGGAATCCACGTGGTCGGCATGCTCGTGGGTGATCAGGACGGCGCTGGCGCCGCTCAGCGCGGCGTCGGCATCGCTCCAGGTACCAGGGTCGATCACCAGGGCCGTCCCGTCCTTCTCCAGCCTGACGCAGGCGTGCCCCAGCTTGGTCATCCGCATTTGCAACCTCCTGTCCCGGTCCGTCCATGTTGCCCGCTCTGCGCCGACCCTACCTCTGGACGGCCAGCCGCTGCCCGGCGCATGGCATCATCGAGGTGTCCGGGTACGCCGCAGGGGCGCCTCGAGGCATGGAGGATCCAGATGACTGCACAGGCAGGTGACTCAGGCACGGCCGCGACCAGCGCGCGGACCGGGACGCCCGAGCCGCTGTACGGGGGCCGCGCCGCGCGGCGCGTCACCGTCCGGGACATCGCCGCCGCCAAGGCCCGCGGCGAGCGGTGGCCCATGCTCACCGCCTATGACGCGCTGACCGCGCGGGTCTTCGACGACGCCGGCATCCCGGTGCTGCTGGTCGGGGACTCGGCCGGGATGGTCGTCTACGGGCACGACACCACGATCCCGGTGACCGTCGATGACCTGCTCCCGCTCACCGCCGCGGTGGTCCGCGGCACCCGCCGGGCCATGGTGGTGGCCGACCTGCCGTTCGGCTCCTACCAGGGCTCGCCGGAGGCGGCGCTGGCGGCCGCCACCAGGTTCCTGAAGGAGGCCTGCGCGCACGCGGTCAAGCTGGAGGGCGGGCACCGGGTACTGCGACAGGTCGAGGATCTCGTGGGGGCCGGGATCCCGGTCATGGCCCACCTCGGCCTGACCCCGCAGTCGGTCAACGCGTTCGGCGGGTACCGGGTCCAGGGCCGCGGCGAGGACGGCGAGCAGCTGCTGCACGACGCCAAGGCGCTGCAGGCGGCGGGCGCGTTCTCGGTGGTGCTCGAGGCCGTGCCGGCCGACCTGGCCTCACGCGTGACCGCCAGCCTGTCCATCCCGACGATCGGCATCGGGGCCGGGCCGGACTGCGACGCGCAGGTGCTGGTCTGGCAGGACATGGCCGGGCTGTCCCCGCGGACCCCGAAGTTCGTGCGCAGGTACGCCGACGTCGGCGGCGTGCTGCGCGAGGCCGCGCGGTCGTTCGCCGAGGAGGTCGCGGCCGGCCGCTTCCCGGACGAGGAGCACTCCTACCGCTGACCGGCGCCCGCGTCGGAGGCGATCAGGATCAGCTGGTCGCCGGGCTGCAGCCGCCCGGCGCCGGGGTCGTCCGCCGCCAGCAGGCGCTCGTCGCGCAGCACGGCGATGACCGCGCCCGCGGCGTCCCGGGCCGCGCGGCCCACCTCGTCCGGGTGGACGGCCCGCTCGGTCAGGTCCAGGCCGTGGCCGCGGTTCAGCAGGTCGGCCATGACCCGGGCCGCCGACGGCCGGATCGTGGAGATCCCGAGCAGCTGCCCGGCGGCGTCCGAGGACACCACGACCTGGTCGGCGCCGCTCTGCCGGAGCAGGGGCTCGTTCTCCCGCTCCCGGACCGCGGCGGCGATCAGCGCGCCGGGATTCAGCTCGCGAGCGGTCAGCGCGACCAGGACCGCCGTGTCGTCCCGGTTGACGGCGATGACGACCTGGGCCGCGCGGCCCACCTCCGCCTGGGCGAGCACGGTGCGCCGGGTGGCGTCGCCGGCCACCGCGGCCAGCCCGACCGCGTTCGCCTCGGCCACCACCGCGGCCGCGAGGTCGATCACCACGATCGAGGCCACGGGAATCCCCGAGTCGCGGAGCGTGGCGATCACGCTCCGGCCCTTGGTCCCGTACCCGACCACGACCGCATGACCGGTCATCTTCGACCTCCATCGGGCATTGCGCCAGTTCCTGCGGGTCCGCTCGGTGAGCACTTCCAGCGTGGTTCCCACCAGGATGACCAGGAAGATCACCCGGAGCGGGGTGATGACCACGGTGTTCACCAGGCGCGCGGTGCCGCTCACCGGGACGATGTCGCCGTAGCCGGTGGTCGACATGGTGACGGTCGCGTAGTACACCGAGGCCAGCGGGGACAGCGGCTGGCCCGGATGCGCGGCGTCGTGGTAGCCGTCGCGTCCCAGGTAGACGAGCACCGTGCACAGCGCGAGCAGGCCGACGGCCAGCAGCATCCGCCTGCTCACCGCGGTCAGCGGGGAGACCGTGCGGGTGGGCAGCTCGATGGCACTCACGGCCGGCGCGTCGGCGGCCCTGGCCCCCCTGAAGGTCACAGAATGCGACGATACAGCGGCCCGGCCGGTCTAAACGTCGGTGACGCGCAGCCCGGCGTGGGCCTTGTAGCGCCGGTTCACCGCGACCAGGTTCGCCGTCAGCGCCTCGACCTGGCCGCAGTTGCGCAGCCGGCCCGCGTAGACGCCGCGTACCCCGGGGATCCGCTCGGCCAGCGCCTGGACCAGGTCGGTCGCGTGCCGGTCGTCACCGAGCACCAGCACGTCCTGGTCGAGCTCGGTTACCTCGGGGTCGAGCAGCAGCGTGGCCGACACGTGGTGGAACGCGCCGACCACGGTGCTGCCGGGCAGCACCGCCGCGGCCTGTTCGGCCGCGCTGCCCTCCGGCACGCCGATCGCGTAGCAGCCGCGTGCGTCGAACACGATCGGGTTCACGCAGTCGACCACGATCTTGCCCTCGAGCGGGCCGGTCAGCCGCGACAGCAGGTCGGCGTGGCCGTCCCAGGGCACCGCGGCGATCACCAGGTCCGCGGCGCGGGCCGCCTCCTCGTTGGCCGCGCCGGTCACCTGGGGCGGGGAGCCCACGCTGGCCGCCGCGGCCGCGGCGCGCCCGGGGTCGCGCGAGCCGATGATCATCCGGTTGCCCGCCATGGCCAGCCGGCGGGCCAGGCCGCGTCCCTGGTCCCCGGTGCCGCCCAGGATCCCGACCGCCAGGCGGGCGGCCTCGGCCGCTATCTCCGGCGGCAGCGGTGCGGCGGTCATCAGGAGTCGAGGCTCAGCACCATAGTGGGCCGCTCGATGACGTGATCCTCGCGCAGCGGCCGCACCGCGGTGCCGATCGCGAAGAACTCGGTGGTGTGCGAGCCCCAGGTGTGACTGTGCTGCCGCAACTGCACGCCGACGATGCCCTCGGCGTGCAGCGCCTCGGCCTCGGCCTGCATCCGGCTCATGGCCAGCTCGCGCGCGTCATACAGAGCCTGGGTGAACTGCTCGAGTTCCACGTTGCGGCCGATGTTGCCCATCTTGGCGCCGAGCCGCTGGTGCGCGATGTGGTAGACGCAGGATCCCATCACCATGCCCAGCGGCGCGTAGCCGGCCCGGATCAGGGTCCAGAAATCCTGGCCGGACAGGTCCGAGGTGAACGGCAGGTTCTTGTTGTTGCGCCAGTCCTTGACGCCCCCGCCGCCCGCGCCCTCCTCGGCCAGCACCGCGGTGCCGACCGCGATGAACTCGGCGATGTCGGAGCCGAACTCCTTCATCTCCACGTCCAGCCGCACGCCGACCACCCCGTCGGCGGACAGCGCCTGCGCCTCGGCTTCCATCCGGCTCATGGCCAGCTCGCGGGCGTGGTACATGGCCTGGGACAGCACGTCGAGCTCCTGGTTCCGGCCCCAGCGCCCGACCTGCAGCCCGACGTGGTAGATCGAGCTGCCGAGGACCAGGCCCAGCGGGCGGAACCCGGCCTCGCGCACCAGCAGGAACTCGTTCACCGAGAGGTCCGAGGTGAATATGGAGCCGGGCCGTCCCGGCTGCAGCTCGGCCAGGCGGCGCATCGCGTCCTGCGGTACGCCCTGCACGCCGAGATCGGTGGAACTCTGGTCAGTCATCGTGCTCCCAGGTGGTTACAGGGTGCTTACCGGTGGTCACAGTCATCGGGGGCCCCCGAGCCGCACCCGCGCGGCCTGGCGCCGCTGCGGGTCGAGGGAGAGGATCGCGAGGCTGCCCGGCCCGCCGCCCGCGGCCCCCGTGCCGTGCGAGCGGGTGAACTGCGTGATGGCCGTGCCGATGATGGTGACCTCCGCGATGTGATCGCGGCGGTGCTCCTGCATGGGGCACTCGCGCTCGCGGATCCGCAGGTCCATGTCCCGCACCACCACGCCTTGCCCGCCCATCCTGGCCACGTCCTTGTCCAGCTGGGCGCGGGCGTCGTGCCGGGACTGGTTCACCAGGTCGGTGTACCCGGTCACCTCGGAGTTGCCGCTCCCCCAGCGGGTCTGGTTGATGGTCAGCCAGTCGTCGTGCCGGGCCCCGATCGAGATCCCGAGGGCCAGGCCGGCCGGCACCCAGCCCGCCATGATCAGCTTGGCGAAGTCCTGGCCGGACACGTCGGAGGTGAACGGCCGCTTCAGCGGCACCGCGCCGGGCGCCCGCACGGCCGTGCCGATCGCCTTGAACTCCAGGCCGCCGGCCGGGAAGGACCCGATGGTCAGCAGCACCCCGACCACGCCGTGCCCGCCCAGTTCCGCGCACTCGGCCGTCATCCGCTCGATCGCCTTGTGCCGCGCCTGGTACAGCGTCTGCACCATGGGGCCGTACGCGCCGATGGACCCGCTGCTGGAAACGGACGTAACGCTCTGGTACGGGGCGACGTAGCCGCCGTAGCCGGCCCAGGCCCCAGGGCAGCCGTACCCGCCGGCGTAGCCGATGTTGTAGACCGCCGCGCCGAGCACCTGGCCGACCGGCTCGAAGCCGACGCTCCGGATCACGGTGAACTCGTCGGCCGATAGCGCGGACCCCCAGGTCCCGCTGCGCCGGATCTCGGCCATCCGCGCTGCGGCGGCCGGCGGCAGCTCGTGACCGGAACGCTCCTCGCTCACCCGTAATGCCTCTCCCGGCCGGTGCGGCCGCTGCTGCTCACGATACCGGGCAGGCCGCGGGGGCCGAAGCACGCCCCGCTGATCTTGCGGATCATGGGTCGGGGGGCCCGGTCACTCGTCCTGGGCGTCCCACTCCCTGTTGCGCTCCCTGACCGTCTCCAGGGCGTGCTCGGCCGCCTCCTTGGTCGGGTACGGGCCGAGCCGGTCCCGGCCCGGGCAAACGGGCGTGTCCTCGACCGTGTTGTGCTTCAGGCAGAACCACCACTGCTTGTCACCGTCCATAAACAACTAGAATTCCAGACCATGGCGACCTTGCTCCAGCCCGGCCGGGTTTCTCCCATGCGCCAGGTGCCCGCGACCATCGATGTCCCCGAGTACGTGGGCCGGAAGCGGCCGCGGATCGGCGAACCGGACGTGAAGGACCCGGAGACGATCGAGCGGATGCGGGTCGCCGGGCGGATCGCGGCGCAGGCCCTGGAAGAGGTCGGCCGGCACGTGGCCCCGGGCGTGACCACCGACGAGCTGGATCGGATCGGGCACGATTTCCTCATCGGCCACGGGGCCTACCCGAGCACGCTGGGCTACCGCGGTTACCCGAAGTCGCTGTGCACCTCGCTCAACGAGGTGATCTGCCACGGGATCCCCGACGACACGCTGATCGCCGAGGGCGACATCGTCAACGTGGACATCACCGCCTACATCGGCGGCGTGCACGGCGACACCAACGCGACCTTCCCGGCCGGCGCGGTCGACGAGGAGTCCCGGCTGCTGATCGAGCGCACCCGGGAGGCGATGATGCGCGGCATCCGCGCCGTGGCCCCGGGCCGGCCGCTGAACGCGGTCGGGCGGGTGATCGAGTCGTACGCGCGCCGGTTCGGGTACGGGGTGGTGCGCGACTTCACCGGCCACGGCATCGGGACCACGTTCCACTCCGGGCTGATCGTCCCGCACTTCGACGACCCGGACGTCACGGTGATCATGGAACCGGGCATGACGTTCACGATCGAGCCGATGCTGACGCTCGGCACGATCGACTATGACATCTGGCCCGACGGCTGGACGGTCGTCACCAAGGACCGCAAGCGCACAGCCCAGTTCGAGCACACGATCCTGGTCACCGCCGACGGCTATGAGATCTTGACCCTGCCGTAACGCGCGGGCAGCGCCAGCGGATCCCCCGCGCCGGGTCAGCCCTCCGCGGCCAGGACGGCCGCCGCGGGCGGGCCCTCCGCCTGCAGCCCCGGCAGCCCCGGCAGCCGGGACAGGTGTCGCGGCAGGTACCAGCACCACTCACCGAGCAGGGTCATGGCCGCGGGCACCAGGATCCCGCGCACGATCGTGGCGTCGAGCAGGACCGCGAAAGCCAGCCCGACGCCGAGCATCTTGACATCCACGAACGAGAGGGTGGCGAAGATGGAGAACACCGCCACCATGATCACGGCGGCGCTGGTCACCACGCCCGCGCTGCCCGCGATCCCGCCGATCACCGCGTCCGGGGTGCTCGCCCCGGCCGCCCACCGCTCCCGGATCCGGCTCAGGATGAACACGTGGTAGTCCATGGACAGCCCGAACAGCAGCACGAACGTGAACAACGGCACCCACTGGGAGACCGCTCCGTAACTGGTGAAGCCGAGCAGGCCCTGCAGGTGGCCGTCCTGGAAGATCAGGGTGACCAGGCCGCAGGCGGCGCCCACCGATAGCAGGTTGAGCCCGATCGACACCAAGGGCAGGATCAGGGATTGGAACGCGGCCATGAGTACGAGGAAGGCCAGGGCCGCCACGGCGGCCAGTACCAGTGGGGTGCGGGCGCGTACCACCGCGCTCCAGTCGTCGGCGACTGCGGTGCTCCCGGTCACCGCGTAGCTGACCCCGCCGACCCGGCCGATCGTCGCGGGCAAGACCTGATCCCGCAGCCGGAGCAGAGCGGCGCTCGACAGCGGATCCGATCCGTTTCCGGCCAGCGGAACCTGGGCGATCAGCGCCCGGTCCCCAGCGACCGGCGTCACCGTGACCGGGTCACGGAACGGGCCGCGGGCAGGTGCGTCGGCCTCCAGCGCGGTCAGGGCCCGCCGTACGGCGGAGCCGCCCAGGTCGCGGCCGGTGATCACGACCTCGGCCGGCGCGGGGCGGCCGGGGAACGCGGCGGAGATCTGGTCCAGGGCCCGTACCACGGGCAGGTTGTCCGGCAGGTCGATGGGCGGGCTGCCAATCCGCATTCCGGCCACGGGAGCGGCCAGCGCGACCAGGGCCAGCACGGCCGCACCGCCCCACACGGCCGGATGGCGCACCACCCGGCGGACGAGCCCGGCCCACAACCGCGACGGCCGGGCCGCGGTACGGCGCCGGCCGAGCACCGGGATCCGGCACCGGTCCGCCCACTCACCGATCAGGGATAGCACCGCGGGCAGCAGGGTGAGCGCGCCGGCCACGGCCACCCCGACCACGATGATCGTGCCGAATGCCATGCCGGTGAACAGATCCACGCCGGTGAGGAACAGCCCGGCCAGCGAGATCATCACGGTCACACCGGAGATCACGATCGCCCGCCCCGAGGTGGCGGCGGCGATCCGCAGCGCCTCGCCGAAGGTCTTGCCCGCGGCCCGCTCCTCACGCTCGCGGCGCAGGTAGAACAGCGAGTAGTCGACGCCGACCGCCATACCGAGGATCAGCACCACCTGCGAGGTGGCCGAGCCGATAGGCAGCCACCGGCCCAGTACGGCCAGCAGCGAGATCGTGGCCGTGACCACGCTGCCCGCCAGCACTACCGGGATGCCCGCCGCGATCAGCGCACCGAACACGGCCAGCAGCAGGATGAGCGTGATCGGCACCGAGGTCATCTCCGCTCGGCGGAAGTCGGAGCCCATCAGCGCGTTCCCGACCGCGTCCGTGCTGGCCCCGCCAGCCTCGACCACGGTGAGCATCGGATACCTGGCCTGGACGGCGGCCACCGCCGCCACGTCGGCGGCCACCGTGGTGTCGGCGCTGGCGTGCGGCCCGGCCACCCGGAACGTAACCAGGGCGCTGCGCCCATCCGGCGAGACCAGGCTCGCGCCGCCCGGGCCGAGCGGCGACGCGATGTCCTCGGCCGCCCGAGGCAGCCGCTCCAGCGCGGCCACGACCGCCCCCGCGGCCTGCCGCATCGCCGGGCCGGCCGCGAACCTCTGGCCGGCCCGGCGCGCCTGGATCAGCACGCTCTCGGAGGGTGGGGTGACCACGCCGAGCTGGTGCAGGACCCGCTCGGCCTGCCCGGCCTGGCCCGGGTCGTACTGCGGCCGGCTCTGCGAGCCGAGCAGCTGGCCGACCACGAAGGCCGCGCCAAGGAACAGCAGCCAGCCGCCGACCACGGCCTTCCGGTGCCGCGCGCTCCAGCAGGCGATGCGCTCGACCAGCGGCCTCTTGTCTGGCTTGCGCTGGCTGGTCTGGGCGCACGGCACGGCTGGCTGGTCGTGGGTAAGCATGGGCCTCGGGGGTATCGGGAGCGGCGGCCTGGTTCGGCCGGGCCTGAACTGACGTCTGTGTCAGCTCTGCCCGGCTCCGGCGAGTTTAACCTGACACGGACGTCAGTTTGCGGCGGATCCCGATAACGGTCCGGGATAGCTCCACGGCAGCCACGGACAACTCCGGCAGGCTCCCAGATACCCGGACAGCATTCGCCCCGGGTTCGGTGGAACCTCCACCGAACCCGGGGCGATTCACAACTCCCTGTGCCGGCCCGGATCAACCACGATCCGGAAGGAGCCTAGCGGGCCAGGGCGCTGGCGGCCGGCTCGCTGGGGACCGCCGGCCCGGCGGCCGCCGGGCCCGCGGCTGCGGATCCGGCCTGGAGCCCGCGGCCCGGCAGCCAGGACAGCCAGCGCGGCAGGTACCAGCACCGCTCCCCCAGCAAGGACATGGCCGCGGGCAGCAGGATCCCGCGTACCACGGTGGCGTCGATGAGCACCGCGGCGGCCAGGCCGATGCCGAGCGTCTTGGTGTCGACGATCGGCAGCGTGGCCAGGATGGCGAACACGGCGACCATGATCACGGCTGCGCTCGTCACCACCCCGGCGCTGCTCGAGATGCCGCCGACGATGGCCTCGCGGGTCGTGGCCCCCCGCGAGCGCAGCTCGCGGATGCGGCTGAGGATGAACACGTGGTAGTCCATGCTCAGCCCGAACAGCAGCACGAACATGAACAGCGGAATCCACGGGATGATCCCGCCGAACGACGTGTAGCCGAGCAGCCCCTGCAGCCGGCCATCCTGGAAGATCAGGGTGATCAGGCCGTAGGCGGCGCCGACCGACAGCAGGTTCAGCGCGATCGAGACCAGCGGGATCGCGGCCGAGCGGAACGCCACCAGCAGCAGCCCGAACGCGAGCACCACCACGAACGCGACCACCGCCGGGGTGGCCGAGTGCAGCGCGGCGGTGTCGTCGTAGCTCTGCGCGGTGTCCCCCGTCACGGCGTACCTGATCCCGCCGACCCGGCCGAGCGTGGCGGGCAGGACCTGGTCGCGCAGGGTGAGCAGGGCGTGGCTAGAGGCGGCGTCGCCCCCATTGCCGGCCAGCGGGACGCCGATGATCAGGCCACGGCCCTGCGCCACCGGGGTGACGGTGATCGGCTCGTGGATCGGGCCGCCGGCCACGGCCCTGGCCTGCAGCGCGCCGATCGCGCCCCGCATCCCCGGGCTGGTGAGGCCGGTGCCGGTCACCACCACCTGGGCCGGAGACGGTGACTGCGGGAACGCCTGGGAAATCCGGTCGACCGCCTGCAGTACCGGGGAGCTGGCGGGCAGGTCGATGGCCGGGCTGCCGAGCCGCATGCCGACCGCGGGCGCGGCCAGCGCGAGCAGCGCGATCGCGGCCGCGCCGCCCCAGGCCACCGGGCGGCGGACCACCCGGCGCGCCAGGGCGGCCCAGACCCGGGACGGGCGGGCGGCGGTCCGCTTGCCGCCGAGGAACGGGATCCGGCCCCGGTCGGCCCACGGCCCGAGCCAGGACAGCAGCGCGGGCAGCACGGTGAGGGAGCCGAGCACCGCGACGCCGACCACGGCGATCGTACCGAGCGCCACCCCGGTGAACACGTCGTAGCCGGTCAGGAACAGCCCGGCCAGGGCGATCATGACGGTCAGCCCGGACACCATGATCGCGCGCCCGGAGGTGGCGGCGGCGATCCGCAGGGCCTCGCGGGTGTCGTGTCCCGCGGTGCGCTCCTCGCGCTCGCGGCGCAGGTAGAACAGCGAGTAGTCGATGCCGACCGCCATCCCGATGATCAGTACCACCTCCGACGTGCTCGACCCGACCGGCAGCCACCGGCTGACCAGGGTCAGCAGCGACAGCGCGGTCACCACCGAGGTGGCGGCGAGCAGCAGCGGGATGCCGGCGGCGATCAGCGCGCCGAACACGAGCACCAGCAGGATCAGCGTGATCGGCACCGAGGTCGCCTCGGCCCGGCGGAAGCCGGTGTCCAGGACGGAGTTGATGGCCCGGGCGTAGCTCGCGTCACCGCCCTCGGCGATCCGCAGGCCGGGATACCTGGCCTGGACCGCGGCGACCGCGCTCAGCGCGGGCGCGACGGCCGTGGCCTGGTCGTCGGCCGGCCCGGGAACCTGGAAGGTGACCAGGGCGCTGCGCCCGTCGGCGGAGACGAGGGCCCGGTGGCCCAGCGGGGATCTGACGTCGGTCGCGGCCCGGGGCAATCTGGCCAGGGCCGCGGCAACCTGCCGGGCCGCCTGCCGCATGGCGGGATCAGTGGCGAACGTGCGGCCGGGCTGCCGGGCCTGGATCAGCACGTCCTCCACGGCCGGGGCGACGACGCCCAGCCGGTGCAGGGCCTGCTCGGCCTGGCCGGACTGGCCGGCGTCGTAGGCGGGCAGGCTCTTGGTGCCGAGCGCCTGCCCGCCCGCGAAGACCAGGGCGACCAGGGCCAGCCAGCCGAACACGGCGGTCTTGCGGTGCCGGGCGCTCCACCCGGCCACCCTCTCGACGAACGGGGCACGGCGCCGCGGGCTCCGGCCGGGGCTGTGCTGGTCGTGGCTGCGCTGGTCGTGGCTGTGCTGCCCGGGGCTCTGTGGGCCAGGGCTGTGTTGGTCGTGGCTGGGCGGACCGGCTTGCGGCAATACTGGATTCTGCGGCTGGCTCATCATGGCCTCTCATTCCGTGGTGCCCGGTGCGGCTGGTCGTTTCCTGGCCCTCGCCCGCGAGCTGCCACTCGCGGGCGGGGGCTCACTGCTGGGTGCGGTCGGGCGGATGGGCGGAAGCGGGCGCCCGGCGGTCCTGCAGCGGGCCCAGCGGGCCCGGCCCGGCGAGGACCTCCTTGGCCGGTGCCAGCGGGTCGGCGGGGGCGCGGAGCAGGGCGCGTGCGACCGACGCATGCGCGCGGGCGGTGGCGACCAGGGCGTAGCTGAAGATGAGGAACAGGACGAGGAAGCCGGCCGCGGCGAGCAGGGCCGCGGGCAGGCTGTCCACGTACAGTCCGACCCCGCCGGGCCCGTGCGGGCCGTGCGGGAAGTAGCCGAGCGCGACGCCGTGGATGGTCGTCGGGCTGGTGTACCCGATGCCGGCGTTGCCGCGCGGCGCCCAGTACCAGGCCGGCAGGGTGACCCCGGCCAGGAAGGTCAGCCACACGCTGAGCACGATCGTGTCCAGGACGAAAAGCGGCGCCCAGAGCCCGACCAGGTAGGCGACATCGCGCCAGGTGGCCGGGTCCTGCCATCGGGCCCTGGCCTCGGCCAGGAGGCCGGCGCTCGCCGGACGGTACCCGGCCCTGACCGGCCCGGCGAGCACCTGACGCAGCCGGCCGCGCTCGACGTCGGCGCACCACCGCAGCACCGCTGCGGCGGCGACCAGCAGCGGGATACCGGCCAGGGTGATCAGGAGGACCGCGGCGGTCACGGTCACGGTGAGGGCCACGGCGAACAGCGCCCAGCCGACCACGAAGACGTAGACGGCCAGGAACCAGGCCGCGCGCCACAGGGTGGGCGAGACAGCAAGCCGCAGCGGGTTGCGGTACAGGCGCAGCCGGGTGCCGCCGTCGTGCGCGGGTTGCGGGCCGTCAGCGACGCTGCCGTTGCTTGCTGGCCGGCCGCGCAGCGCCGTGCTCATCCGACCTCCCGCATCAGCTGCTCCACGGCCTGCACCTTCTCGGTGAGCTTGGCCAGCTGGTCGCGCAGTTCCTGCTGGTTAGCCACGGCCTCCTCGGCCAGCTTGCGGTAGTTGGCCATCGCGACCGCGTCGGCGCGGTGGCTCTGCAGCCGGAAGTAGGAGGCCACGATCACCGCGATCACCGCGCCCACGACGGCGACGATCCCGACGGAGATCGCGATCGGGGTCCAGTTCACGCCGTTGTTGGCCAGCGTGTGCATGCCAGTCATAGGTCGCTCTCTTTCCTCTGGCCGTCCGGCTGCCCGCCGGTCTCCGGGGCGGTCCGGGCGCTGTGATCGCTGGACCGCAGTGCCTCGGTGATAACGTCCGCGTCCAGCCGCAGCTCGAACGGCGCCAGCTCGAAGTACTTCATGGCCTTCCCGTCCTCGGACAGTTCCAGGTGGCCGGTCACGATGCCCGCCTTCTCCAGCCGATCCAGGTGCATGTACAGCAGCGGCCGGGAGATCCCGAGCCGGCGCGCCAGCTCGCTGACATGAACCCGCCCCTCCGCCAGCTCGGCGATGACCCGCAGCCGCAGCGGGTTGGCCACGGCCGTGAGCATGGTGAGCAGCTCCTCCTCGTCGGTGAGCGGCCCGGTCTCGTGGGTCAGCGTCGGCTCCTGGCTCGTGCTGGTTCCTTCACATGTAAGCTCAGTCTTACATGTCAGCTCGAACTTACACATGACTGCCTGGCTTGTCAAAGGCTTATCGGGCGCCGCCCGGGTAGTCGTCCGCCCCGCGCGCGGACCGGCGATGATGGGGCCATGGGAGACCTGATCCTGCTCCGGCACGGCGAGACCGAGTGGAGCGCGTCCGGCGCGCACACCGGCCGCACCGACATCCCGCTGACCTCCCGCGGCGAGGCGGCCGCGGCCGAGCTCGCCCCGGCGCTGGCCCGGCGGCAATTCCACGCCGTGTTCACCAGCCCGGCCATCCGGGCGGTGCGCACCGCCGAGCTGGCCGGGCTGCACAACGCCAAGCCCGACCCCGATCTGTGGGAGTGGGACTACGGCGGCTACGAGGGACTGACCACACCGCAGATCCAGGCCGAGCGCCCGGGCTGGTACCTGTGGCGGGACGGCGTGATCCCGGGCGACGCCGCCCATCCCGGCGAGACCGTGGCGCAGGTGGGGCTGCGGACCGACGCGGTGCTGGCCCGGGTGGAGCCGCTGCTGGCCCAGGGCGACGTGGCGCTGGTAGCGCACGGGCACGTCCTGCGCGTGCTGACCGCCCGCTGGCTGCAGCTCGACCCGGACGACGGGCGCCTGTTCCGCCTCGACACGGGTACCTTCTCCACGCTCTGCACCGAGCACGGTTATCCGGTGATCAGGACGTGGAACGTGCCGCCGGGCTAGGCGGCGGCCCGGCGCTCGCGGTCCCGCCGCCGACGGGCCGCGCGGGCGGCGGGCAGGTACAGCAGTTGCCGCGGGATGCGGGTCGCGGACTGGTGCGCCATGCGCAGGGCGGCCGTGGCGCCCACGTCGGTGAGCGGGCTGCCCGGCGTGCCGTACATCCTGCGCGCCCAGCGGGGCAGGCTGGCGAACGCGAGCGTGTTCAGCGGCGGGACCATCAGCTTCAGCGCCCGGAACTCCGCGGGCACGTCCGGGTGGTAGGACTTCATCAACGCCTGCCTGGCCTCGGGGCAGGCGTACAGGCTGGGCCTGATCTGTTCGTAGTAGGCATCGAGCCCGGCCATACTGCCCGGCGCCACGGCGGGGTCCAGGCCCACCACGGCGGCGCTGCGCCGCTGCTCGTCGACGAACGCGTCCAGGTCCGCCTGCCCGACGCCCATGCCGCTGCGCCGGGCGATGTCCGCGTAGGACGCGACCTCGCCGCAGTGCACCCAGAGCAGCAACTCGGGCTCGTTCAGCCGGAACCGGGTCCCGTCGGGATCGATCCCGGTCAGCGAGGCGTGCAGCTTCCGTACCCGCCGGGCGGCGCGATCCACCTGCGCCGTGCTGCCGTAGGTCCGCACGCCGACGAACTCGGCGGTGCGGACGAACCGGCCCCAGGCCTCGCCGGGCTGGGCGAACGAGGTGTTCTGCCAGGTCCCGCGCATGACCCGGGGATGGAGCGCCTGCAGGTACAAGGCGCGGAAGCCCGCCACCCAGATAACCGGCTCCTTCATGATCCGCCAGGTCACCGAGTCCGGGCCGAACAGCCCGTGGTCAGTCTCCACCCACACCCAGCCTTCACTCAGGGCGAGTTTCCTCCTCGATCCAGCTTAGGTAGGCCGGCGAGCCGGCGACGATCGGTGTCGCGATGATCTCGGGCTCGTCGTAGCTGTGCCGCTCGGCGAGAAAATCGGCGAGCGGCTGGTAGCGGTCGGCGGGCAGCTTCAGCATGACCAGCCATTCCTCGGCCCGCTCCAGGCCGTCCTCCCACCAGTACGTGCTCGCGATCGGGCCGGCCACCTGCGCGCACGCGGCGAGCCTGGCCGCCACCGCGTCGTGGGCGAGTTCCATCGCCTCCGCCCGCGAGTCAGTCGTCGTCTGTACCTGGAGGTAACGAATCTCGGCGCCCTGACTCGCCATGGGAACCGATCGTACGCCGGGGCCGGTTGATCGTGGTGATCGAGAGGCCGGAATGCGCACGCCGTAGCGGATGCGGCCCGTGTACCAGGGGCCGGGCCGGCGGGTATAAAGGCCTGATGGAAAGGTGCGCGCGGTGCCGAGCGCCTCTCGCAGAGGGATACCGGTTCTGCGGGCATTGCGGTGCGCCTGTGGAGGGCTGCCCGTCGTGTGGTGAGCCTGTCGTCGCCGGCCATCGCTTCTGCCATGCCTGCGGTCACGTGCTGCCCGGGTCCGCGTCGGCCTCGTCGGTAACCATGCCGGCGCCGCCGGGCGCCACGGCACCGGCCAGTCCGGTGGCGGAGCGCCGGGTGTGCTCGGTGCTGTTCTGCGATCTGGTGGGGTTCACGCCGCTGTCGGAGTCGCGGGATCCCGAGGCGGTGCGGGAGCTGCTGAGTGAGTACTTCGTGGTGGCGCGGACGGTGATCGAGCGTTACGGAGGGGTCGTAGAGAAGTTCATCGGGGACGCGGTGATGGCGGTGTGGGGGGCCCCGGCGGCCGCGGAGGGCGACGCGGAGCGGGCGGTGCGCGCCGGCCTGGACCTGGTCGGCCGCGGTGAGTGAGTTGGGGCAGCGGGCGGGCGTTGCGGGGTTGGCGGCCCGGTGCGGCGTGGTGACCGGGGAGGTGGCGGTCACCGTGGGCGCCCACGGCGAGGGGATGGCCGGGGACACGGTCAACACCGCCGCCCGGGTACAGACCGCGGCCGAGCCCGGGTCGGTGCTGGTGGACGCGGCGACGCAGCGTTTGGCCGGCGGCGGGGTGGGGTTCGCCGACACCGGGGAGCACGCGCTGAAGGGCAAGACCGAGCCGGCGCACCTGTGGCGGGCGACCCGGGTGCTGTCGGGGGTGGGCGGCGTGCAGCGGGTGGATGGGCTGGAGGCGCCGCTGACCGGGCGGGACGCGGAGCTGCGCACGGTCAAGGAGTTGTTCCACGCGGCGGTGGGGCGGCGGGTGCCGCGGCTGGTGCTGGTGTCCGGGCCGGCCGGGGTGGGCAAGTCCCGGCTGGGCTGGGAGTTCGAGAAGTACACCGATGGGCTGGCTGAGCAGGTGTGGTGGCACCGGGGCCGGTGCCTGTCGTATGGCGACGGGGTGGCGTTCTGGGCGCTGGCCGAGATCATCCGCCAGCGGCTGGGATCGCCGAGGAAGACCCCGCCGAAGCCGCCGCCCAGAAGCTGGCCGCCGGCCTGGACCGGTTCGTGCCCGACCCGCGCGAGCAGGCGTATATCGGAGCGAGACTGGGTCGCCTGCTGGGAGTTACCGCGGCCGGAGACAGCAGCGGGCCGCTGGCCCGGGAGGAGCTGTTCGCCGGGTGGCGGTTGTTCTTCGAGCGGCTGGCGGTGGAAGGTCCGGTGGTCGTCCTGGTCGAGGATGCCCAGTGCGCCGATGCCGGGCTGCTGGATTTTCTCGATCATCTGATCGACTGGGCCCGGGACCTGCCCGTCTTCGTGCTGGTGTTCGCCCGCCCGGAACTGGGCCAGGCCCGGCCGGGATTCGGCACCGGGCGCAACCGCACCACGCTGACCCTGGACCCGCTGGACGCGGTGTCGATGGACGCGCTGGTGGACGCGCTGGTGCCCGGCATGCCCCCGGCGGCGCGGGCGGCGGTCACCGCCCAGGCCCAGGGCATCCCGCTGTTCGCGGTGGAGACCGTGCGGTCGCTGATCGACCGCGACATCGTCCAGCCCGTCGAGGGCGTCTACCGGCTGGTCGGCGACATCGGTCAGCTCGCGGTCCCCGACAGCCTGCACGCCCTGCTGGCCGCCCGCCTCGACGCCCTCGACCCGCCCGTACGGCACCTGGTGGCTGACGCCGCGGTGCTGGGCGCCACGTTCACCGCCGAGGCGCTGGTCGCGGTCTCCGGCCAGGACGAACCCGCGGTACGGGCGGCGCTGGATGAGCTGGTGCGCCGGGAGGTGCTGACCGTGTCCGCCGACCCGCTGTCCCCGGAGAAGGGCAGCTACCAGTTCGCCCAGAACATGCTGCGCCAGGTCGCCTACGACACCTTGTCCCGGCGCGACCGCAAGGCCCGCCACCTCAAGGTCGCCGCCCACCTGCGCGCCGCCTTCCCGGGCGACGGCGAAGAGGTCCCCGACGTCATCGCCCGCCACTACCTGGACGCGCTGGACGCCCTCCCCACCGACCCCGATGCCGGAGAAATCCGCGCCCAGGCGATCGCGGCGCTGGTCCGGGCCGCCGAGCGGGCCGACCGTACCGGGGCCCCGGCGCTGGCCGCCACCAGCTACGCCACCGCTGCCGGGCTCACCCAGGCATACACCCGCGACGGGGAGTCGGCCGCCGCCGCGTTGTGGGAGTATGCCGCCGGCGCCGCTCTCACCAACGGAGACTGGGCCACGGCCATCGAGCAGGCCGGCCGGGCCGGGGATCTCTACCGGCAGGGCGGCGATGTCCGCTCAGCCGCCCGCGCCCGGGCGATCTCCGGGGAGGCGCTGCGCGTATGGGGACGGCACGGCGACGCGCGCGAGGAGCTCACCGCCGCCGTGGCGGTGCTGCGGGAAGACCCGGACACCGACACCGTCCAGGCCCTGGGCCAACTCGCGATGCTGGAGGCGTTCGCCGGCACACCAGCCGCGGGTCCGCTGACCGCCGAGGCCCTCGCCCTCGGACAGGACCTCGTCGCGGACGATGCCACCCTGGCCGACCTGTTCACCACCCGTGGGATCTACCTCGGCCTGACCGGGCACCGGCTTCCCCAGGCGGGCGCATACCTCCGGGAGGCCGTCCGGCTGGGCGAGCAGGCGGGCGACAACCGGCGCCTGGGCCGCGCGCTGCTCAACCTGGCGCACATGCTGTCGGCCACCGACCCGGCCGCCGCGGCGGAGGCGGCCCGCGCCGCCGTCGCCCACCTGCGCCAGGCCGGTGGCCGTGACTTCCTCGCGGTAGCGGCCATGAACCTGGTTCAGGCCCTGCTGATGACCGGCGACTGGGACGCCGCGCAGGACGAGCTGGCCCGGGCCATCGACGCCGACGACCTCGGCGACGTGGAACACATTGGCTGTTGCCGGGCCTGGATGGCGGCGCTGCGCGGCGACACCGCCACCGCCCAGGCCGCTCTGGCCGGGCTCAGCGACCTGCTGGTCAGCGAGGACGTTCAGGACCAGGCGAACCTCGTGGTCGTGGAGGCGTTCACCGCCGCCGCCCGCCGCCAGCCCGCCACCGCGCTTCGCCATGCCCGCACCGCCCTCGACCGAGCCGACGTTGTGGGGATCAGCCACGAGTATCTGCGCTGGGCATGGCCGCTGGCCGCCCGCGCCGCGCACGATCTCGCTGACACCGGCGCCGCCACCGAGCTGCTGGCCATGCTCGACGGCTACCAGCCCGGGCAGCTGGCCCCCATGCAGCGCGCCGAAGCCGCCCTGGCCCGCGCCCGCCTCGCCGCTGCCGACGCCGGCCCGGACGCCGCCGGCGCGGCGTTCGCCGCCGCGATCGCCGGGCTGCGCCAGCACTCCACCCCCTACCATCTCGCTCATGGGTTGCTGGACCACGCCGCCCACCTGCTGCGCACGGGCGATGACCAGGCGGCCGCGGTCGCGGTCGGCGAAGCCCGGAACATAGCCGAACGGCTGCGCTGCCAGCCGCTGCTCGACCGCACGGAAATCATCCAGCCTGCCAGTCCCCGCACCGCAGCCTCATGACGACGGGCCGCGGCGGCGGGGCTGGTCAGTTGAAGTAGTGGCCCTGTTCGATGTCCTCGATGAGGCCGGGGTGGGTGGGCTTCCAGCCCAGGAGCTCCTGGGTGATGGTGCTGGAGGCGGGCATGTCGGTGCTGAGCAGGGACACCAGCATGCCCTCGTATTCGGCGGCGGGCAGGGACCGGGCGGGCAGGTTCAGGCGCCGGCCGATGGCCTCGGCGATCTCGCGGACGGGCACGCCTTCGTCGCCGACGGCGTTGAGCACCGCGCCGGCGGGAGCCTGCTCGACAGCCAGCCGGTAAAGGCTCGCGGCGTCCTTCACGTGGACGGCGGGCCAGCGGCTGGTCCCGTCGCCGATGTAGCCGCAGACGCCCTTGGCCCGGGCCATGGCGATGAGCTGGGGGACGAAGCCGTGACGTTCCCCCTCGCCGTGCACCGCGCGGGGCAGCATGACCAGGCAGGAGCGAACGCCCCTGCCTGCGGCAGCCAGCGCGGCCTGCATGTTGGTGATGCGGGCCGCGATGGGCCCGGCGGCGATGAGTTCGTCGCGTTCGGTCGCGGGCCGACCGGGCGTGACGAGCGTTGCGCCGGAGATCACCAGGGGCTGGCCAGAGCCGGCCAGGCTGGCGGCAAACGTCTCGATGGCCCTGGCGTCGGTCCGCGTCGCCGCCTCGGTCACGCTGGGCACCACGAAGGCCAGGTGGATGACGCCGTCGCTGTCGAGGGCACCAGCGCGCAGCGCGCCGGTGTCGTTCAGGTCGCCGCGCAACACCTCGGCGCCCATGTCGGCGACTGCCTTGGCGGAGGCGTCCGAGCGGGCCAGCCCGAGGACCTGGTGGCCGGCGCTGATGAGTTCGGGGACGACGGCCGAGCCGATCCAGCCGGAGGCACCGGTGACGAAGATCCGCATGGAAATTCTCCTTGGTCGTGCTGGCGTGAGGAGGATCCGCGGCGCGCACGCCACGGCCAGAACGTTGATGCGATCTGGTCGCATCACCCTAACACAATCATGCGACTGCGTCGCATCGGTGTCAGGTGATGCGATCCGGTCGCCTCGCCTATGCTGTGATGGTGAGCAGATGGGCACCGGACGCGCGTGAGCGCCTGGAGACCGCCGCGCTGGACCTGTTCGTGGAGAACGGGTACGAGGAGACGACCGTCGCGCAGATCGCGGATCGCGCCGGCCTGAACCGCGCCACGTTCTTCCGGCACTTCGCCGATAAGCGGGAGGTCCTGTTCGGCGGGGAAGACGTGCTGGCCGGGCTGTTCGCCGACGCCATCCGCGCTGCCTCGCCGGAGGCGACCCTCACCGAGTGCCTCCAGGCGGCGTTCGCGGCCGCCGGGGTCGCGATGACCCCGCAGCAGCGAGCCAAGGCCGCCCAGCGCGTGCAGGTGGTCGCGGCGAACAGCGAACTGCAGGAGCGGGGGCTGCTCAAGCACGCCCGGATCGCCAGGTCGATCACCGCCGCCCTGCGCGAACGGGGCACGGACGAGCTGACCGCCCGGCTGGGGGCGGAAGTGGGGATGCTCGCCTTCACCATCGCCGTTGAGCGCTGGATGGAGGCGGACAATGACGAACCGTTCCCGCTCCAGGCCGCAGCGGTGCTGAGTGACCTGCAGGTGCGCGCGGCCGAGCTTGACTCCCGGTCCCGCCTTTCCGCCTGACGCGAGTTCGGCCCGCTACGACAAGCTCGCCGTTCGCTACGAGGCCACCCTCCACGTCGCCGCCATCGGAGAATGGCTCCGGCCTCTCACTTCTCAGGCATGGCCTAGGGCCGGGCACTAGGGCTGGCTGGCGCCCGGCCCCGCGGCCACCCAGGGGACCATCCAGCCGGGCCAGGCCGCCGTGAAGCTGCTGCGTAGCGGCAGGTTAGCCAGGGCCGAGGAGTCGCCCACGTAGACGCCGAACTGGCCGACCGGCACCACCCAGCCGTTGGCCGTGTTGTCCCAGTACGAGAGGTCGTGCACGGTCAAGGTGAATCGGACCGTCGTAGACTGCCCGGGCCGCAGGGCGACCTTGCTGAACCCCTTCAGCTGCCGCAGCGGCTCCCCGGTCGCCGCCGGGTCGCCCAGGTACAGCTGCACCACGTCCGACCCCGCGACCCGGCCGGTGTTGGTGACCCGGGCCGATACCGTCACCTGACGGCCGGACGATCCGTTGCGGGTCGTCCCCGGATCCGGGCCGCCGCCGCGGACCTGCCCCGGAGTGATCGTCAGCCCGCCGTAGACGAACCGGGTGTAGGACAGGCCGTACCCGAACGCGAACAGCGGGGTCTTCTCGTCCGCGTCGTAGTACCGGTACCCGACGTCGATGCCCTCGGAGTACAGCACCTGGCCGTTCTCGCCGGGGAACTGCGCCGGGCTGGACTCGGGCACCTGGGACAGGTCCACCGGGAACGTGACCGGCAGGTGGCCGCCCGGGTCGACTCGGCCGAACAGCACCGCGGCCAGCGCGGTCCCGTTGCTCTCCCCCGGGTACCAGGCGTCGACCACCGAGGCGACCTGGCCGATCCAGGGCATGACGACCGGCGCGCCCGCGTCGATCACCGCCACCGTGCGCGAGTTGGCCGCCGCCACCGCCGAGATCAGCTCGTTCTGCGCCGACGGCAGGTTCAGGCTGGCCCGGTCGGCGGCCTCGGACTCGGTGTCGTCCGACACCACCACCACCGCGGTCCTGGCCGCCTTGGCCGCCGCCACCGCCTGCGCGATCCCCGGGGCCAGATCCGACGGCGTCGCCCAGCTCAGGCTCGCGGCCGAGCCGCCGGAGACCCGCACCGCGTACTTCTGGCCCGCCCGCAGGCTGACCCCGACCGAGTACGTGGTCGTCGGCCGCAGGCCAGGGTTGGCCAGGACCTGCGCGCCATCCACCGACAAGGCGCTGCGACGGCCGACGCTCTTCAGCGCGATGACGTAGGTGCCGGTCTGCGGGGCGGTCAGGATACCGGCGCGGCTCAGTGCGGTGGCCGGGATGGGCGACAGCGAGGCGTCGGTGGGCAGGCCCTGGGTGTAGCTGACCGTGGTGCCCGGCCCGGCCGCGGCCTGCAGGCCCTGCAGCGGGGTCACGTTGAACGGCGACGTCACGTACGCGCTGCCGCCGCCGGCGTCGACCGGCGCCGCCGAGGCCGCCGGGCCGATCACCGCCACCGTGCCCCCGCCCGACGACTTCAGCGGCAGCGTCCGGCCGGCGTTCTTCAGCAGCACCGTGCCCGCCTCGGCCACCGACGCCGACACCGCCTGGTGCGCCGGGGTGGTCACGGTCGCGCCGGCCGAGCCGGCCGGCGGGCTGTTGAAGTCGTTGAACCGGAACATCTCGATCAGGATCCGGGTCACCATCTGGTTCACGGTCGCGACGGCGACCTGGCCCGACTTCACCGCCGTCTCCAGCGCCCGGCCGTAATAGGCGGCGCCCGGCATCTCCTGGTCCAGCCCGGCGTCCGCCGAGGCCACGGTGGAGTGGGTGGCGCTGAAGTCCGAACCCACGAACCCGGGAAAGCTCCACCGCTGTTTGAGGGTGGTGGTGAGCAGGTACGCATTCTGGCAGGCGGCCTGGCCGTTGACCGTGCTGTAGGAGCACATCACCGAGGCCGCCTTGGCCCGCTGGGTCGCCGCCCAGAACGCGGGCAGGTAGATCTCGTGCAGCGCCCGGCTGCTCACGATCGCGTTATCGGCGGGCGTGTTGCGGTTGGTCTCCTGGTTGTACACCGCGAAGTGCTTGACCTGCGACATCACCCCCTGGCTCTGGACCCCGTCGATCACCGGCACGGTGATCGCCGCGTTCAGGTACGGATCTTCCGTGTAGGCCTCGAACGACCGGCCCCAGCGCGGGTCCCGGTCGATGTTCACCGTGGGCCCCAGGTTGACCATCTTGCCCTTGCCGCGTTCCTCGGCCCCGATCACCTTCCCGTACTCGGCGGCCAGCGACCGGTCCCAGGTCGCCGCGAGGGACACCCCGGCCGGCAGCTGGGTCACCCCGGTCAGGCCGTCGCCCACCCCGTTGGGGCCGTCCTGCAGGTTGATGGCGGGGACGCACAGGCGCGGGATGGCCGCGATGTTCCCCGCGCCGGTCACCATGTCGATCTTGTCAGCCAGCGTCATCCGGGACAGCAGCAGGCTCACCCGCTGGCCGACCGGCAGCGACCGGCTGAGCCACGGGCACGGCGAGGTGGCGGCCGCCCGGGGCGTCCCGGCCGCCGGCGACAGGCCGCAGGCTGCGGCCAGCGCCGCCGACAGCACGATCGCCAGGAACCCGGCCGCCGCCGTCTTCCTCGGGAAACGCCCGCCGTGGCGGCCTGCCGCGAGATCCGGCTTCATCCGCACCCCCCTCGGTGCCCCAGGGTAAACAACTCCGGGGCACCGAGGGGCACCGTGGCGGGTCAGCCGATGCTGCGGGTGACGGTGAAGCTGCCGTGCAGCGGGAGGTTCGCCACGGCCGAGGAGTCGCCCACGTAGACGCCGAACTGGCCGACCGGTACCACCCAGCCGTTGGCGGAGTCGTTCCAGTACGACAGCTCGTGACCGTTGAGCTTGAAGCGCACGGTCGTGGACTGGCCGGGCTGCAGGGTGACCTTCTGGAAGCCCTGGAGCTGGCGCGGCGGCTGGCCGGCCACCGCCGGATCGTCCAGGTACAGCTGCACCACGTCCGACCCCGCGACCCGGCCGGTATTGGTGACCCGGGCCGTGACCGTGACCAGGTTGACCGACTGCCCGTTGCAGTGGCAGCTAGTCGGGCCCGGGCCGGAGACGTTGTTCTGCACCTGCTGCGGCGTGATCGTCAGCCCGCTGAAGGCGAACCGGGTGTAGGACAGGCCGTACCCGAACGGGAACAGCGGGGTCTCGTTCTTCGCGTCGTAGAAGCGGTAGCCGACGTCGACGCCCTCGGAGTACAGCACCTGGCCGTTGACCCCGGGGAACTGCGCCGGGGTCGACGCAGGCACCTGCGACAGGCCCACCGGGAACGTGACCGGCAGGTGCCCGCCGGGGTTGACCTGGCCGAACAGCACCGCGGCCAGCGCGGTCCCGTTGCTCTCCCCCGGGTACCAGGCGTCGACCACCGAGGCGACCCGCTTAATCCAGGGCATGACGACCGGCGCGCCCGCGTCGATCACCACCACCGTGTGCGGGTTGGCCGCCGCCACCGCCGAGATCAGCTCGTTCTGCGCCGACGGCAGGTTCAGGCTGGCCCGGTCGGCCGCCTCGGTCTCGGTGTCGTCCGACACCACCACCACCGCGGTCTTCGCCGCCTTGGCCGCCGCCACCGCCTGCGCGATGCCCGGGGCCAGCTCCGACGGCGTGGCCCAGCTCAGGTTGGCCGACTCGCCGCCGCCGGCCAGCTGCAGCGTGTAAGTCTGGCCGGCCACCAGGTTCACGCCCACCGAATACGTGGATACCGGCGGGGTGCCCGGGTTGGCCAGGATCGTCTGACCGTCCAGGGACAGGTTGACCACGCTGTAACAGCCGCACGGGTTCTGGAAGGCGAGCACGTACGTGCCGGTCTCCGGCGCGGTCAGGGTGCCGGTGTAGGTCCCGCCGAATCCGGTGGGAGCGTACGGCGGGCTCAGGTCGGTGCTGGGGATGGGCGTCAGGGAGGTGTCGGTGGGCAGGCCCTGCGTGTAGCTGACCTTGGTGCCCGGCCCCGCCGCGGCCTGCAGGCCTTGCAGCGGGGTCACGCTGAACGTGGAGGTCACGTACGCGCTGCCGCCGCCGGTGTACTGCGGCTGCGCCGAGGCCGCCGGGCCGATGACCGCGACCGAGCCCCCGTTCGACTTCAGCGGCAGCGTCCCGCGGTCGTTCTTCAGCAGCACCGTCCCCGCCTCGGCCACCGCCGCGGACACCGCCTGGTGGGCCGGGGTGGTCACGGTGGTGCTGGTCGAGCCGGTGGGCGGGTTGTTGAACTCGTTGAACCGGAACATCTCGGTCAGGATCCGGGTCACCATCTCGTTGAGCGTGGCCATGCTGACCTGGCCGGCTTCCACGGCCGCCTCGAGCGCCGGGCCGTAGTACTGGGGCGCGGGCATCTCCTGGTCCGTGCCCGCCTCGGCCGAGGCCACGGTGGAGTGCATGGCCTGGTAGTCCGAGGTCACGAACCCGGGGAAGCCCCACCGCTGGTCGAGGGTGGTGCTGAGCAGGTACTGGTTCTGGCAGGCGGCCTGGCCGTTGATGGTGCTGAACGCGCACATCACCGAGGTCGCCTTGGCTAGCTGGGTCGCGGCCCAGAACGCGGGCAGGTAGATCTCGTGCAGCGCCTGCGTGCTCACGATCGCGTTGTCGGCCGGGGTGTTGCGGTTGGTTTCCTGGTTGTACACCGCGAAGTGCTTGACCTGCGACATCTCACCCTGGCTCTGCACTCCGTCGATCTCCGCGACCGTGGTGGCCGCGTTCAAGAACGGGTCCTCGGTATAGGCCTCGAACGACCGGCCCCAGCGCGGGTCACGGTCGATGTTCACCGTCGGGCCCAGGTTGACCATGGCGCCCTTGCCGTGCTCCTCGGCGCCGATCACCTTCCCGTACTGGTAGGCCAGCGCCGTGTCAAAGGTGGCCGCCAGCGACACCGCCGAGGGCAGCTGCGTGACCCCGGTCAGGCCGTCGCCCACGCCGACCGGCCCGTCCTCCTCACCGATGGCCGGGATGCACAGGCTCGGGATGGCCGAGATGTAGAAGACGTACGGCTCGCTGAACCCCGCGCCGGTCACCTCGTTGATCTTGTCGGCCAGCGTCATCTGGGACAGCAGCAGGCTTACCCGCTTGCTGATCGGCAGCGACTGGTTGAGCCACGGGCACGACGAGGTAGAACCCGCCCGTGACGTTCCGGCGGCCGAGGCCGGGCTGCCCGCCAGGCTGAGCGAGGCCGGCAGCACGACCGCCACCAGCCCGGCGACCACCGCCATTCTCGGGAGGTGACGCCTGCCGCGGCGACTGACAAACGATGGGATCAGCTTCATCGACGGCCTCCGATGCCGTGACAACGGATAAGGCTGGGCGCAAACCGGGAGCGTTTGGCTGCTTCCTCATGCTTCGCGCTGGTTCCTGCTCGTATCGCTCTTACCGTGCTGAACAGTCAAGTCCCGGTACGCCTCCGTGCCAATAGCGTGATCCGGCTGGAGGCAGAAATTTTCTGATAAAAAACCATCAACATCTTCACAACGGGCCGTCTGCTGGCTGGATGCGGATGGCGCCGTGCGGTTACCGCCTGGAGGCACCGGGCACGACAGGTCCGGGTCGAGCCGTCGGCAACCGCCGACCCGCCCTGGCCAGCCACCACCTGAAGACGGGCAGGTCCAGGACCAGCGCGAGCCCGCAGACCGTGCCGACGCCGACCGCCGCGCCGTCCACGCCGGTCACGAGGCCACGGGATCGTAGTAGTGGGCGTACTGCCAGCTGCCCTTCTCGATGAGCAGGTCGTCGGTGAGCGCGGGGAACCGGCCTGGAGACAGCGCCGCCAGGCCGGCTCGTCGCCCGTGATCCAGCTGGCCAGGGCCTCGCCGAGGGCGGGCGAGGAGGAGAATCCCGAGCCGTTGCAGCCGCTGGCGATCCACAAGCCGGGCGCGTCGGGCACCGGCCCCACGACGAAGCGGCCGTCCGGGCTCATCGTGAACAGCCCGCCGCGGTGCTCGGCGACCCGGCCCGAGCTCGCCAGCGGCGCCTCGTCGGCGACCTGGGCGGCCAGCTTCCGCAGCACGCCCAGGTCCAGTGGCAGGTCGTCGGTGCGGAAGGACGGCTCAGACCTGGGGTCGACGGGCTGCGGGTCGGCCTCGAATCCGCCGAACATCAGGCCGCCGCGGGCCGGGCGCAGGTAGACGGCCGCGTCGGCGACCCGGGTGATCGGCCCCGCCGGGTCCAGCTCGGCCGACGGCTCGGTGATGAGCAGCTGGTGGCGGACCGGCGCGAGCGCGACCCGGGCCCCGGCCAGTTCCGCCACCTGCCGTACCCAGGCGCCCGCGGCGTCCACGACGGCCACGGCGGCGGTGATGGACCTGGCCGTGGTCTCGACCCCGGTCACCCGTCCCCCGGAGACCGGCAGGCGCAGCACGGCCTCGGACTCCAGCACCTCGACGCCCCGCTGCCGCCCGGCCGAGAGGTAGGCCCGCACCAGGCTCATCGGTTCCTCGATGTAGATGTCCTCGGGGCACCAGACCGCCAGGTCCCCGGCCGATCCGCGGTAGTACGACACCCGGTCCGCCAGCTCGGCCGGGGTGGCCTCCCGCACGTCGGCCCCCCAGGCCCGGGACTGGCCGGCCTCGGCGGCGATGAACGCCTGGTGCTGGCCGGTGCGCGCGACCAGGAAGCTGCCGCTGCGGGCGACGGGCAGCTCAGCCCCGGCCCAGTCGCCGAAGCTCACCGCCTGGTCGATGCTCCGCCGGGCCAGCCTGGTGCGCAGCTCGTCGGCCTGGACGGACTTGAACAGCCCGGCCGCCCGGCCCGACGCCTGCGAGCCCGCGGCATCCCGCTCGACCACGATCACGGACCGGCCGAGCAGCGCGCAGTGCAGCGCGGTGCTGAGCCCGAGCGCCCCGGCTCCGATAACGACGATGTCGGCCTGCATCAGGCCAGTCTGCCTGACCCCCGGTCGCGGCCGCCGCCCAGGAAGGACTCGATGAAGTCCGGGCTCGCGGCCAGATCGGCGGGCGTCCCCTCCATCCGCACCTCGCCGCCGCCGAGGACGTAGGTCAGGTCCGAGATGGCCAGGGCGGCCCGGGCCCGCTGCTCGACGATGAGCACCGACGCGCCGCCGGTCGCCAGCCGGCGGACGTGCTCGTCCAGCAGTTCCGCCGCCACCTTGGGGGCCAGGTTCGCGGTGGGCTCGTCGAGCAGGAACACGCCGGGGTCGATCATGAGCACGCGTCCCATCGCGAGCATCTTGCGCTCCCCGCCGCTGAGCTTGCCCGCCGCGCGGCCGAGCATCCCGCGCAGCCGGGGAAAGACCCCGACGACTCGCTCGATGTGCTCGGCGACCTGCGACTTGCGCAGCAGGTACCCGCCCATCTCGAGGTTCTCTTTGACGGTCAGCGGCCCGAACACGTCGTCCACCTGCGGCACGTAGCCCACGCCCGCCCGGGCGATCTCCTCCGGGGGCTGGTTGGTGACGTCCCGCTCCCCGACCAGCACGGTGCCCGAGGATACGCGCACGATCCCGACCAGGCTCTTGAGCAGCGTGCTCTTACCCGAGCCGTTCGGGCCGACCAGCGAGACGACCTGGCCGGGTGCGACGTCCACGGTGATGCCTCGGATCACCGGATCGCCGCCGTACCCCGCGGTGACCCCCTGGGCGCGCAGGGGCAGGCCGCGCAGCGCCGGCTCAGCCGACAAGGTAGGCCTCCACCACCTCGCTGCGCCTCCGCAGCTGCGCCATCGTTCCCTCGGCGAGCACGGCACCCTCGGCCATCACGGCCACCGGATCACAGAACTCGTCCATGATGGCCAGCTCGTGCTCGACCATCAGGATCGTCATGCCCTCCTGGCCGAGCGCGACCAGCTCGTTGCCGATCCGCCGAGCCAGGTTCGGGTGCACGCCGGCCATGGGCTCGTCGAGCAGCAGCATGCTGGGCTCGGCCATGAGCGCGCGCATGATCTCGACCAGCCGGCGCTGGCCGCCGCTCAGGTCGCCGGCGTAGGAGTTGGCGATGCTCTCCAGGCCGAACCGGCTCAGCACGGCCTGCGCCCGGGCGATCGCCGCCGTCTCGTCGCCCTTCCAGTACCGCCGGCCCGCGATCGCGCCCCGCAGCGTGTCACCGCGGTTCGACGGCACCGCGGTCAGCAGGTTCTCCAGCACCGTGAGCCGCTTGAACTCGCTGGCCAGCTGGAAGGTGCGGACCAGCCCGAGCCGGGCCCGGCGATACGCCGGCATCCCGGTGATGTCCTGCCCCTGGTAGATGACGGTGCCCGATGAGGCCCGCAGGGTCCCGGCCAGGATGGCCAACAGCGTGGACTTCCCGGCCCCGTTCGGCCCGATCAGGCCGGTCAGGGTGCCGCGGCGGACCGCCAGGGACACGTCGTTCACCGCGCGCACCCCGCCGAAGTCACGGACAATGTCGACGGCCTCGAGCACGACCGGCCGCGGGCCGGGGCTCTCGGGTGGGGCCGCGCGGGGCCGGACCGAGATCGCCGGGGGCGCCGGCGCGGCCTTCTCGCCGTCGGCCGCGGGCCCGGCCCGCGGCGCAGGCAGCTGGGGCAGCGCGATCACCCGCTTGCGCTCGGGCAGGATGCCCTGCGGCCGGAACCACAGGAACAGCACGATGAGCAGGCCGATGGCCACCCACTGCAGCGAAGGGATCAGGTTCGGCGGCAGGCTGTTGGAGTTGGGGATGTAGCGGGTCGCCTCCTCGAACCCGACCGGGACCAGGATCGCCCCGAGGATGGCCCCGAGGTGGTTGCCCGCCCCGCCGATGATCACCGCCGCGAACAGCACCACGGTCTCCGCGTACCCCCAGGCCGCCGGGGACCACGTGGTGATGTAGGAGACCAGGACGCCCCCGGACAGGCCGGCGATCGCCCCGCCGAGCACGAGCATCCCGGTCCGCAGCGAGAGCAGATTCTTGCCGAGCGAGTCGGCGACCGTGTCGTTGTCGCGCATGGCGCGCAGGGACCGCCCGTACGGCGATTCGGTGATGCGCCGCAGGAACCAGTAGACCGCCGCGCAGAGCAGAATGGCGATCACGGTCAGGCCCCACTTGTAACCCGAGGCCAGCGGGTTGAACTCGCCCTGCAGCGGCTGCGGGATCAGCGACACGCCCGCGTCCCCGTTGAACAGCGGCACATAGTTCGTGACCAGCAGGTTCAGCAGCACGGCAGTGACCAGCAGGCCGATCGCGGCGAAGTCGCCGCGCAGCCGCCGGCCCACCAGGAACGTGAACGGCAGCGCGATCAGGCCGCCGACGATCGTCGCGCCGACCCACGGGAGGGGGAACGGCAGGTTCCACCCGCCGATGTAGGACTGGAACCCGCCGTTGGCGGAGTCCGGCGGCATGGCCAGGATCGCGGCCGTGTAGCCGCCCGCAGCCTGGAAGATGATGAAGCCGAAGTTGGTGATCCCCGCGATCCCGAACTGCTGGTTCAGCGCAAGGCAGGCCATGGCGTCCACGGCCGCGTAGATCAGCAGGTTGACCAGGTAGTACGTCATGTCGCGGTACCGAGCAGTCCGGTCGGGCGCACGCCGAGCATCACGAGCAGGATCACGAACGCGATCACGTACTTGTAGTCCGCCGGGATGAAGGCGGCGCTGACCTCGGTGGCCAGGCCGATCACCAGCGCGCCCAGCATGGCGCCGTACGCCTGGCCGGGGCCGCCCAGGAACACCGCGGCCAAGATCAGCACCAGGAAGATGTCGGTGCTGGTGGGGTCGAAGCTGCCGGAGTCGATGGCGAACACCACCCCGGCCAGCCCGCACAGCGCGCCGGTTAGCGCCCAGGTCAGGTTGATGACGCGGGCCGCCCTGATCCCGCAGTTGCGGGCCAGCGTCTTGTTGGCCGCGGTCGCGCGCATGGCCTTGCCCAGCTTGGTGTACCGCAGCAGCGCGTGCACCCCGGCCATGACCACCAGGCTCAGCGCGATGATGATCAGCTGCACGGTGGTCAGGATCAGGCCGCCGACGTGGAAGGTCCGGCCCTGGCTCATCGTGTATGAGACGCCGGTCCCGCCCGCCACCGCCTCCACGCCGAACTCGATGATCAGCGTCATCCCCAGCGACACGATGACCAGGGTGATCGGGGACGTGCCCCGGCGCTGGAACGGCGCGTACACGCCGGAGTTCACCAGTACCGATCCGAGGGAGCATGCGGCCACCGCGGCGACCAGGCCGAGCCATACGGAGGCACCGGCCTGGTTCACCACGTACGCGATGAACGCGCCCGCGATCATGATCGCGCCGTACGCGAGGTTGAGCACGTCCGTGACCCCGAACTGCAGCGTGAAGCCCACCGCCGCGATGGCCAGGACCGACGCCGTGACCAGCCCGAATCCGACCGAGGCGAGGAAGAGCGCCACTACCCCGCCCCGGCGGCCATGGTGCTGCTCACCCAGGTAGTCCTTCCCGATCAGCCGATGGTCATCCTGCCAGGGCCCTGAGCTGCGCCGCCGTCAGGTTCCCGACCACGTTCACGTTGCCGTTGTCGCTGTAGGTGTCGACCTGGAAGATCCCGGTCGAGTCGTGGTAGCTGTCGAAGTTGGTCGGCCCGCCCGGGCCCTCGTACCTGATGGCCTTGCCGGCCTTCAGCGCCGCCGCGCCCTGGGCGAACGAGTACACAACCGTGGCGCCGGCAACTCCGTTGCCGATCTTGATGATGTCCGGCCCGTAGACGCTCGGGTTGGTGCTCTTCGACATGAGCATGGCCAGCGCGGCCAGGTTGATCCCGTCGTACAGGTGCACGCCGCCCGGCGCGCTCAGGTAGGTGGTGAAGTCGCCGGTGGTCCCGGGAACCTTGCCCTGCTCGGCCAGCAGGGCCTTGGAGAAGGCCGCGTAGGCGGGCCCGCTTGACTCGGTGACCAGGTTATCGGCGTGGAAGTTGGACGTGAAGGTGGAGGCGCCCACCGCGGCGGCCGAGGCCTTGAAGAACGGCGGCGAGATGGCCGCCGAGGTGGCCACGATCGGGATGACCTTGCCGCCGTTGAGCTGCTTGATCTCGGAGAACAGGGTCGGGTCCGCGTTGCCGAGGGCCTCGGTCATGATCGCGTCGGGGTGCGAGGCGATGATCGCCTCTGCCTCGGTGCGGAAGGTCGTGGCGTTCAGGTCCAGCGTCTGGTTGGTGGTCAGGGTGATCCCGGCCGTCTTCAGCCCGGCGATCGCGGGCTGGATGAAGGTCTGCGACCCGATGTCGTTGCCGAACGCCAGCGCGACGCGCTTGTAACCCAGTTGCTTCGCGATCGCCACCATGGCGTAGGCCTCCTCCAGGTCGGGAGGGACCAGCCGGTAGAAGTACGGGTAGTGCACGTGGTCGAACTCCGACTGCCCGGTCATGCAGAACATGGCCATCTTGTGCGCGTTGATGATCGGCACCACCGCGGCGGCCTCGTCCGACGTGCAGCCGATCACCAGCGCCAGGTTGGACGTGCTCGCGAACATCTGGTTGACCGCGGGGACCGCGTCCGCGGGATCGCCGCGGGTGTCCACACTCTTGCAGGTGAGCTTGTGCCCCATGACGCCGCCGTCGCTGTTGATCGCGGCGGTGGCGCCGTAGCAGGTGGCCAGGTAGGTCGGGCCGAGCGCGGCGTCCGGCCCGCTGAACGGGGCGACGTCGGCGACCGTGAGCGTGGAGCCGCTGGCCGCCGACGAACCGGTAGTGCTGGAACTGCTGGCGCAGGCGGTCACGCCCAGGGCAAGCGCGAGGGCCAGCCCGACGGTCGCCAACTTCATGGTCCCCTCCGTGGTGCGTGAGTGGGGTGAGTTACCTAGGCGCTCCGGGACGCCAGCGCCAGTCGCCGGGGGCTCCCTCCTCGGCGACGAGGCGGTTGCGGATGGTGCCGACGCCCTCGACGGTGACCTCGATGACGTCACCGGGGTGCATCCAGACCGGCGGGGTCCGGGCGAACCCGACGCCGCCGGGGGTGCCGGTGGCGATGACGTCACCGGGCGCGAGACGGGTGAACGAGGAGAAGAACTCGACCGCGCTCGGCACGTCGACCAGCATCTGCGAGGTCCGCGCCGACTGCATGACCTGGCCGTTGAGCGTGGAGCTGATGGCCAGGTCGCTCACGTCGACCTCGTCGGTGGTCACCACCTCGGGGCCGATCGGCATGCTGCCCTCGAAGTTCTTGCCGGCCGTCCACTGGGTCCCGGCCCGCTGCCAGTCCCGGGCCGAGGCGTCGTTGACCACGACGAAGCCGGCGATGGCGTCGAGGGCCTTGGCCGCCGTGATGTACCGGCCGCCGGCGCCGATGACGATGCCGAGCTCGGCCTCATAGTCGAAGCGATCGGTCAGCGCGGGCTTGATCAGGTCGGCGTAGGGGCCCAGGGCGCTGTCCGCGCCGCGGACGAACGCATCGGGCCAGGTGGGAATATCCCGCCCGCCCTCGAGTGCGTGCTCGCCGTAGTTCAGGCCCAGGCACAGGATGCGCCGCGGGGCAGGCACGGCCGGCGCGAAGTCCGCCTCGCGGACCGGGCTACCGTCGGAATCCTGGAGGGGCCGCAGGGCGTCCATCGCTGACAGCCCCGCCTCCAGTACATACTGGAGCGACGAAAGCCGGGGATTGCCCGTCGCCCCGGCCGCGTCAACGTAGCCGGAACGGGCCCGCACGTGCAGTCGCGGCCCATCGGGGGTGGCAATGGTGGCAAGCCTCACGCACGGCCTCCTTCGCCAGGGTCACTGCCTGCTAGATTGGTTCGACCTAACGGATTGGTTGAGCATAGGTCCCGGCCGGAATGACGGTCAAGGGGCCCGGACTAGCTGCACATGTAACGTTATGGTCATGATTAATCCAGGGATTGGTAGGATTGGTTGAACGCTACGGAAGCGCGCTGATGCGGAGGGTGGATGCGCACGGCAGTTGGGGCTGGCGAGACTGAACCGTCCCGGCCGGCCGACCTGGCCTGGCAGGCCGCCCCGGCCGGCCGGGCCGCCCCGCGCGCGGGGACGATGCACGCCGAACGGGGCCTCCGGCTGGCCGAGCTGATCCTCTCCGGGGCGCGCCAGGCCGGGCACGGCCCTGGGTCCCGGCTGCCCACCGAACGGCAGCTCGCCGCCGACCTGGGCGTCACCCGCTCGTCGGTCCGGCACGCGCTGGCCATGCTCGAGGCGCAGGGACGCATTTCCCGCGAGGTGGGGCGGGGCACGTTCCTGCGCGACGCGCCGCAGACCGGGAGGGACGCCGTCCTGGCCGCTGACTCCCCCGCCGGGCCCGTCCGGGCCGGGCTCGGTCCCGGACCTGTCCCGGCCGGGAGCCAGGCTCCCGGCGCCGACTTCGCCCCGGCCGACGTGATGACGGTCCGGCGGCTGCTGGAGCCGCCCGCCATGTCGCTGGTGGTGGCCTGGGCCACCGCGGCCGACCTGGACGAGATGGACCGCTGCCTGGCCGGCGGTGACCGGGCCGCGAGCTACGAGGAGTTCGAGTCCTGGGACCTGGCCCTGCACCGGTGCATCATGGCGGCGAGCCGCAGCCCGCTGCTGGCCGCGCTGTACCAGGCGATCGAGACCGCGCGGCACGGCCAGGTGTGGGGGGATCTCAAGCGGCGCAGCGCCTCACCCGAGCACCGCGAGCAGTACCAGGGGGATCACCGCGCGATCGTCGGCGCGCTGCACGCCCGCGACTCGGCCCAGGCGGTCGAGGCGATGCGGCTGCATCTGGCCCGGGTGTCGGATCACCTCAACGCCACCGACCCCGCGGCGGGGGTCATCTGGCGCTGAGGTGCCGCAGCGGGTGAGCGGTAGTGGCGGCGCCTCTGCCCGGCGCGAGAGGCGCCGCCACGCTCACGCGGCGCGGGGCTCAGTACCCGTAGCCGCCGCTGCTGCTGCCGCTGCCGCTGCCGGAGGAACCCGACGTGGACGACACCTTCGCCGTGATCTTCTTCCCGGTTCCGGTGACCAGCCACCACACCCCGCCGACGTCATTGCCGGTGGCCATGGTCGCGGTGGTGTCGGCCTTGTAGAGGTAGAGCGGATGGCCGTCGTAGGTGGCCTGGATCTGGCCGTCGGACCGCTTGATCGTGCCCAGCTTGCCGGTCAGCGTGACGCCGGAGGCGAAGCTCGGGGTCCCGAGCAGGGGGGGCCAGGCGGTGGCGCACCCGCCGTTGCAGGTCGACGACGTCGCGGTGTCGGGCGTGTACCAGTAGAGCACGAACCCCTGGGCGTCGGTGAGCACCACGCGGCCGTTGACCGCCGTGGTCTTGATCCCGGCCGCCATGTCGCTGCTGGCGCTGCTGGTGCTGGTGGGGGCGGCCGCGGGCGGGTTCGATGTGGTCGAACCGCTCGGCGTGGAACTGCTGCTGCTGCCGCACGCCGCAAGGCCGACGACGGCGGCAGCGGCGAGGAAGGAAGCCGCCAACCATCGATTACGCATCGTATCCTCTCCATTCGTTACGGTTACCCCGCTCCGCGTACACACGAAGACACGTACGGTCCGCCGGAATCGTTCAAGCCCCGCTCAGATCGACTTCAGGCGGAGATCCGCTGGCAGAGCCAGGCCAGCGAGAGCGGGTACCGGTAGTCGATGGCGGCATGGGTCGCGTCGAACAGCTCGAACCGGATCACGTCGTCGGCCACGCCGACCTCGCGCAGCGCCTTCCTGAACGCCTCGGCGCCCAGGTCCAGGTAGTAGTCGTCCCTGGTCCCCGCGTCGATCCAGATCGCCCGTAGCGACCGCAGCGCCCCGGCGTACCTGGGCGCCATCCGGACCGGGTCCCAGTCCAGCCAGCGCTCCCACGCCTCGGGGCGGATGGCCCCGGTGCGCGAGTCGAACGGCAGCTCCACGGTCCCGTCCTCGTGCGCGGAGAAGCAGGCGGACACCCCGAGCAGCCCGAGCAGGACCTGATCGGCCGCCTTGGTGAACGAGACCCGGGACCGGAAGTCGTCCCACCACTGCCAGATGTCGCCGTCGTAGTCCCGCAAGAACCGCGCCGCCGGGCCGAACTCCGGGATGTAGCTCATCTCGTAGAGCGCGTCGCCCGCGTGCGTGGCGAGCGCGCCGAACAGGTCCGGCCGCAGCATCGGGGTGATCATCGCGCCGAACCCGCCGCTGGACTTGCCCATGATCGCCCGGTGCGCGGGCTCCGCCAGCGTCCGGTAGCGCCGGTCCACCCAGGGCACGACCTCGTCGCACAGGTAGGAGTGGTAGCGGCCGGTGCCCGGCGAGTCCACGAACTGGCTGCCGCCGTACGACGTCCACGCGTCGACGTAGACCACCAGCGCGGGGGGCGCCTCGGCGCGCGCGAACACCGCATCCGCGGTCTCGGTGAATGGCTGCCGGTAGGGAGTGCGGTTCCGCCACATCCCCAGGTGCCCGGTGTACCCCTGGATCACGTAGACGGCGGGATAGCGGCGGTCCTGATCATCGTCGTAGCCGGGCGGCAGGTACACCCACAGCGGCCGCTCCGGCGGGTCGCCGAGCGGGTTGCCCCGCAGCAGCTCGCTGGTGATCACGTGCTCTTCGAGCTGGCCGGCCAGCTCGGCGGACCAGGGCAGCATGCCGCCTCCCTTGCAGTGGTGACCCCTCAGTCTGGCAGGGTGAATATCCTCCCGCACGGCGGGAAGCCCCCGTTGTCCGCCGTTCCCCGGGCCGCCAGAACGGAGCCTTGACGATGACCGGTTCAGCCGCCGATGTCGCCGCGGCCTACTTCGACGCGTGGCAGGCCGGTGACTTCGCCCGGCTGCGCCAGATCCTGGCCGACGACGTGACCTTCGACGGGCCGCTCGGTCACGCGGGCAACGCGGAGGAGTGCATCGCCGGGCTCAGGCGCATGTCGCAGATCGTAACCGACATCGTCATCCGCAAGACCTTCATCGACGGGGACGACGTCCTTACCTGGTTTGACCTGCATACCGCCCGGACCGACCCGCTGCCGACCGTGAACTGGCGGCACATCGAGAACGGCAAGATCACTTCTATCCGGGTGACCTTCGACCCCCGCCCGCTGACCGGCTGATCACTGCCGGTGAAGCCGGCTCACCGCGGCAGGAAGCCGAGCAGCGCGCTGCCCACCTCGTCCGGGGCCGAGACGTTCGCCAGGTGCGCCGCGCCCCTGACCACATGCAGCCGCGCGCCGGCGATCCCCGACGCGATCACCGCGCCGTGCCACGGCGGCGTCGCCGGGTCCTCGGCGGCCGCGATGACCAGCGTCGGCGCCGTGATCGAGGCCAGCGAGGGGCGCAGGTCCATGGCGGCGATTGCCTCGCAGCACCCGGCGTAGCCCTCCGGATCGGTCGCCTCGACACCGGCCACGAACGAGGCGGGCACCGACGGCTCCCGGGCCGCGAAGGCCGGGGTGAACCACCGGCCGGCGACCATCTGCCGGGCGATCGCGCCCATGCCCGCCGACCTGACCAGCCGTGCGCGCTCGGCCCACAGCGAGGCCGGCGGCAGGTACGCGGACGTGCAGCACAGCCCGAGCGCGGCGATCCGCCCGGGCGCGTTCGCGGCCAGCCAGAGCCCGACCATGCCGCCGAGCGAGATCCCGCAGTACGCGGCGCGCTGGATCCCGTAGCCGTCGAGCAGGGCCAGCACGTCGGCACCGAGCTGGCCGATCGTGTACGGCCCGGCGGGCGCGGGCGAGCCGTCGTGCCCCCGGTGCTCGTACCGCAGCAGCCGGAAATGCCTGCGGAGCAGGGCCTGCTGCGGCTCCCAGACCGTCCGGGTGGTGCCGAGCGAGTTGCCGAGCACGACGGCCGGCGCGCCGGCCTCTCCAGGGAGGAGACCAGGGGCACCGGCCCGGGCGTCGACGGCTCAGACATCAAAGCAGACCGTCATCGGGCGGCTCCGGCTACTGCTGCCGGGCGAGCTGGGTGTCCAGCTCGCCGAGCACCCGATAGCAGCGCAGGACGTCGCCCACGCTGGAATTCGGCGCGCGCCCGGCGCGGATCGCCGCGATGAACTCGCGGTCCTGCAGCTCGATGCCGTTGGTGGAAACGTCGACCGCCGACACGTCGATCGGCTCCTCGCGTCCAGTGACCAGGTCGTCATACCGGGCGATATACGTGCCATTGTCGCAGATATAGCGGAAGAATGTGCCGAGCGGGCCGTCGTTGTTGAAGCTGAGTGACAGGGTGCAGATGCGGCCGCCCGGCGTGCGCAGCTGGATGGACATGTCCATCGCGATGCCCAGGTCGGGGTGCAGCGGCCCCTGCACGGCGTTGGCGATCTCGACGTCCTCGCCGGTCTGGTACTGGAACAGGTCGACGGTGTGCGCGGCGTGGTGCCAGAGCAGGTGATCGGTCCAGCTACGGGGCTGGCCGAGGGCATTGGAGTTCGTGCGGCGGAAGAAGTACGTCTGCACGTCCATCTGCTGAATCGACAGCTCGCCCGCGGCGATGCGGCGGTGGATCCACTGGTGCGACGGGTTGAACCGGCGGGTGTGCCCGACCATGCAGGTCAGGCCGGTCTCCTGCTGCACGCGATCGACCTGCAGCGCGTCCGGCCAGCTGTCGGCCAGCGGGATCTCGATCTGGACGTGCTTGCCCGCGCGCATCGCGGCGATGCCCTGCCGCGCGTGCAGCTGGGTCGGCGTGCACAGGATGACGGCGTCAACGTCGTCGCGGGCGAGGACGTCGTCCAGGTCGGTCGTGGCGTAGCCGATACCGTACTTCCGCGCGACCTCCTCGGCCTGCTCGAGACGGCGGCTGACGATGGCCGCGACGGTGACGCCGTCGATGGCGGCCAGGCCGTCGAGGTGCTTGATGCCGAAGGCGCCGGCCCCGGCGAGTGCGATCCGCATGGGTCTGGTTCTCTTCCTGCGTTGCTGGCGGAGCTTGCTCCGCGCGGGGGGTTGAAGGGGGGTCGTCCCCCCTAGGGCAGTGCTGCTAGTCGCACGGCCGCAGCACGATGTGCCCGACCGCGGTGTTGGATCCAGGGACATGGTAGAAGCGGTACAGCTCCTCGACCTTGGCCCCCAGGGCGCCTCGCATGATCAGCTGCATGACCAGCTCGATCCCCTCGGAGCCCGCCTCGCGCACGTACTCGAGGTGCGGCACCAGGGCCAGCTTGTCCGGGTCGCTGACCAGCCGGTCGAAGAACGCGTTGTCGAACTCGGAGTTGATGAAGCCCGCGCGGGGCCCCTGGAGCTGGTGGCTCATGCCGCCGGTGCCCCAGACGTGGACCACGAGATCGTCGCCGTAGCTCTGCACGGCCCGGCGGATCGCCTGGCCCAGCATGTAGCAGCGGTGGCCGGTCGGCGGCGGGTACTGCACGACGTTCACGGCGAGCGGGATGACCCGCACCGGCCACTCGGCGGGCTGGCCGTAGACCAGGGACAGCGGCACGGTAAGGCCGTGGTCGACGTCGAGCTTGTACATGAGGGTGAGGTCGAACTCGTCGAGGATCAGCGACTGCGCCAGGTGCGCGGCCAGGTCGGCATGACCGCGCACGACCGGCACCGGCCGCGGCCCGTACCCTTCGTCGGCCGGGGGGAACTCGTCGGCGCAGCCGAGCGCGAACGTGGGGACGATCTCCGGGGTGAACGCGGACGCGTGGTCGTTGTAGACCAGGATCACCACGTCCGGGACCTCGCGGGCGGCCCAGGCCTTGGTCCACTCGTACCCGGCGAACAGCGGCTTCCAGTAGGGCTCCTCGGTCTTGCCGAGGTCGATCGCGGCGCCGATGGCCGGGATATGGCTGGTGGTCAGCCCGGCGGTGATGCGCGCCATGGTCAGCTCCCGTCCTTCACCGAGCGCCAGCCCTCCGGCGACCGCCCGCCGGACAGCATCATCTTCTGGTAATCGTCGATGTTCATGCCGGTCATCGTGGACACGGCCTGCAGGTAGCTGAGCCCGTCGGTAGCGAAGATCTTCGCCAGGAAGTAGATGTTGCCGCCCTGGTCGAGCATGGCGTTGTAGTCGCGGTCCAGCACGGCCTGCTTCTGGGCCTCGGTCATCGGCCACTCGTCGAGGTAGGCCCGCTCGTCGGCCTTGAACCGCTCCCGGTTCTCCGGCTTCATCAGGCTCATGCAGAACTGGTTCAGGTGATAGCCCTGTTTCGCGCGCTGTGCCGTGAACACCCGGGTGCCGGGGATGTCGTCGAACTCTGAGGTGTATTCGGTCATCGGGCCTCCCAGTACAGGCGCCGGGGGTTGTCCACCAGGAGCCGGCGTTGCAGGTCCTCGGTGCGGGCCATCCGCGGGATCACGTCGACCAGGGCGCCGTCGTCGGGCATGTGGCTTTTCATGTTCGGGTGCGGCCAGTCGGTCCCCCACAGCACCCGGTCGGGGAACGTCTCGACGAGGCGGCGCCCGAACGGGACCACGTCGGCGTACTCCGGGGGGCCGGACTTCGACAGCCGCTCCGGGCCGCTCACCTTGGACCAGACGTTCTCGTGCTCGGTCAGCAGACGCAGGAACAGCGCGAAATCGGGGCCGTCGACCGGCTGCGTCACGTCGGGCCGGCCCATGTGGTCAACCACGACCGGCGTGGGCAGGCGGGTGAACAGGTTCCAGCGCTCGGCCAGGTCAGCGGCCTCGAAGTACACGACGATGTGCCAGCCCAGCTCGGCCACCAGGTCGACCAGGCCGAGGTAGTAGTCGTCCGGCTTGGGGTCGGCCAGGCGCCGGACGAAGTTGAACCGGATGCCGCGCACGCCCGCGGCGTGCAGGTCGGCGAGCTCGGCCCGGGACACCCCGGGCCGCACGGTCGCCACGCCGCGGGCCCGGTCCCCCGCGGTGAGCAGCGCGTCGACCAGGGCGCTGTTGTCGGCGCCGTGGCAGGTGGCCTGGACGATGACGTTGCGGTCGAAGCCGAGGAAGTCGCGCAGCGCGAACAGCTGCTCCTTGCCGGCGTCGGCCGGGGTGTACTTCCGCTCCGGCGCGTAGGGGAACTTCTGGCCGGGGCCGAACACGTGGCAGTGGGCGTCGACCGCGCCGGGGGGCGGGACGTAGCGCGGTTTGCTCGGGTCCGGGTCGTAGGCGAGCCAGTCGGCGTCGGGCAAGGGCGGGAGGGCGGGCGGCTGAGTCGTCATCTACCGTCCCTGGGCGCGCAGCGCGCGGTGGAGGCGGGGGTAGACCCGCCGGGCGTTGCCCGAGTACACCTTGGCGCGGTCAGCGTCGGTCAGGTCGGCCGCGTCGACGTACCGCTTGGTGTCGTCGAAGTACTGGCCGGTCTCTGGGTCGATGCCGCGGACGGCGCCCACCATCTCGGACCCGAACAGGACGTTGTCGGCGTCGATGACCCGCAGCAGCAGGTCGATGCCGGGCTGGTGGTAGACGCACGTGTCGAAGACCACGTTCTTCATGACGTGCTCGCTCAGCGGCGGTTTGTGCAGCATGTCGGCGAGCCCGCGGTACCGGCCCCAGTGGTAGGGCACGGCGCCGCCGCCGTGCGGGATCACCAGGCGCAGGTCCGGGAAGTCGGCGAACAGGTCGCCCTGGATGAACTGCATGAACGCTGTGGTGTCGGCGTTGATGTAGTGCGCGCCGGTGGCGTGGAAGACCGGGTTGCAGCTGGCCGACACGTGCACCATGGCGGGCACGTCGAGCTCGGTCATCTTCTCGTAGACCGGATACCAGTACCGGTCGGTGAGCGGCGGCGAGGTCCACCAGCCCCCGCTCGGGTCGGGGTTGAGGTTGCAGCCGACGAAACCCATCTGGACGCATCGTTCCAGCTCGGCCACGGAGGCTTTCAGCTCGGCGCCGGGTGACTGCGGCAGCTGGCACACGCCGATGAACGTCTCGGGAAACAGCCCGACGACGCGCGCGATCAGGTCGTTGCAGGCCCGCGCCCACTCGATGCTGACCCGCTCGTCGCCCTCGTGGTGGGCCATGGCGGACGCCCGCGGCGAGAAGATGGTCATGTCGGCGCCGCGCTCGCGGAGCAGCCGGAGCTGGTTCTGCTCGATCGACTCGCGGATCTCGTCGTCGGAGATGGCCGGGTACTCCGGGCTCGGGCGGCCCTCGCGGAACGCCGCGAGCTGGCTCTTACGCCACGCATCGTGCTGGGGTGGCGCGGTCGTGTAGTGCCCGTGGCAGTCGATGATCACAGCGAGGCCTCCGGGCCGCTCCACACCGACGACGGCACGAGGACCTCGCCGCGCATGAGCAGGCGGGCGGTGCGCAGCAGGGCCGACCGCGTCACGACCGGCGTGCCGTCGCCGGCCTTGACCTCGATGGTGACGGTGAAGAAGCCGGTAGGGTGCTCGACCTCGATGTCGACCGAGCCCTCGGCCTTCTCCGGGACCACCGCGACCTCGTGTGCCACCGATCCGGGCAGCACGCACGCCGTGGCCACGGACACCGCGCCCAGCACCCCGATCGCCTCGTGCACCCGGTGCGGGATGAACGTCCGGGTCGACACCGTGCCGCCGTGCGCCGGGGGCGACAGCAGGCTCATCTTCGGCACGGTCTGGCTGGTGACGTCGCCGAGGTTCATCCGGGGCCCGGCGGCGAGCCGGATCGCCTCGACCCGCCGGGTCAGCTCGGCGTTGCCCTCGAGCTCCGCCGGCGACTCCTGCCCGGACAGGCCGAAGTCGGAGGCGGCCAGGCAGACGACCGGCATGCCGTTGTCGATGCAGGTGACCTTCGTCCCCTCGATGACGTCAGTGGCGTTGCCGGTGGGCAGCAGCGCGCCGCACGAGGACCCGGCGACGTCGGCGAACTCGATGGGGATGGGCGCGTGGGTGCCGGGCACGCCGTCGATGCGCGCGGTCCCGTCGTAGCGCACGCGCCCGCCCGGCGTCTCCACGAACGCCGTGGCCAGGGTCTGGGTGTTGCGCATCCAGATGCGGACCGGCGTCACGGGGTCGCCCGCGGGCACGAGCCCCTGCTCGAGCGCGAACGGCCCGACGGCGGCCAGCATGTTGCCACAGTTCTGACTGTCGGAGACTTCCGGCCGGTCGGGCCAGACCTGGAGGAACAGATACTCGACGTCCGCGTTGTCGCGGGACGACAAACTCACCACCGCAACCTTCGACGTCAGCGGGTGACTGCCGCCCATGCCGTCGATCTCGCGCGGGTCCGGGGATCCCATGGCGGCGAGCAGCACCGCGTCGCGCGCCGCGCGGTCGTCCGGCAGGTTGCCGGCCAGGAACACCAGGCCCTTGGACGTGCCGCCGCGCATGACCGAGCAGGAGATGGCCGTCTGGGTCATGACTCTGCTCCCCGCTCGCTTCCGGGGCGGCCTGAGGCGCCCCCGTCCCTCGTCGCTCGGTCGCAGGCTCCCTCGCTCCTCAGCCCAGGCGGCGCCGCGCCCCGGAGCTCGCTCATGACCCATCGGCGTAGTCGACGTAGCGGACTCCCTTGTCGGCGAGCCGGCCGCGCATGTTGTAGAGGTCGAGGCCGAGCTCGCCGGCGGCCAGCCGCGGCCGTTTGGACGCCTCGCTGGCCTCGCGGTCCCTGGCTGCCTTGAGCGCCGCCGCGGCGTCCTCGCGCGGCACGACCACGACCCCGTCGTCGTCGGCGATGACCACGTCCCCGGGCCGGACGTAAACGCCGGCGCAGACGATCGGGGTCTGGACGTTCCCGGGCGTCTCCTTCACCGTGCCCTTGGCGGAGATCGCCTTCGACCAGACGGGGAAGCGCATCTCGGTCAGCGTGGCGACGTCTCGCACCCCCGCGTCGATGACCACGCCCCGGACGCCGTGTGCCAGCAGGCTCCCGGCGAGCAGGTCGCCCACGTACCCGTCGTCGCAGGGGCTGGTCGGGGTGACCACGAGGAGGTCGCCGAGCTGGGCCTGCTCCACGGCGATATGGATCGACCAGTTGTCGCCCGGGGCGACCTCGCAGGTCAGCGCGTTACCGGCGATGCGCGCGGGCCGGAAGATCGGGCGGATGTCGGCGCGCAGCAGCCCGGTGCGGCCCTGCGCCTCGTGCACGGTCGCGACCCCGGCGGCCGCCAGGCCGTCGACGACCTCAAGATCTGTTCGCGGGGTGTTCCGCACCACTAGCGGCACGTGGGTGTTCTCCTTTCCGGCGGGTGGCCGGCCGCTGGCCCGGCGGCCGGGCGGGCGGTGGTCATCGGGGCGCTTCCGCGCTGGCCGGCCTGGCGGCGAGCAGGCCGCGCAGGACCGCCAGCTCGGACGGGCCCGGCGGCGGGATCTCGCCGAGGTCCGCGGCTACCCGCAGGTCCCAGCCGGTCCGCTGCCTGACTTCCGGGACGGCCACCCCGGGGTACACCGCCGTCAGCCTCAGCTCGCAGGTCGCGGGGTCGGGCTCCAGGACGCCCAGGTCCGTGATGATCTTGCGGGGCCCCGCGCCGGGCAGCCCCAGGTACCGCCTGCTGCCCGGGCCGTCGCCGAAGCCGAGCGAGGTGACGAAGTCCACCCGCTCGACGAAGGTCCGGCGGTTCTGCCGCACGATCACGATCACTTCCCGGCAGGACGCGGCGATCTCCGGTGCGCCGCCCGCGCCGGGCAGCCTGACCTTCGGCTCGGCGTAGTCCGCGCCGATCACCGTGGTGTTGATGTTGCCGAACCTGTCGATCTGGGCCGCGCCGAGGAAGCCGATGTCGATCCGGCCCGGCTGCAGCCAGTAGTTGAAGATCTCGGGCACGCTGACCACGGCATCGGCCGTCTCGGCGAGGACGCCGTCGCCGATGGACAGCGGCAGCCAGCCCGGCTTGGCCCCGATCGCGCCCGATTCGTAGATCAGCACCAGGTTCGGGGCGTGCGTGGCGCGGGCCAGGTTGGCCGCCTCGCTGGGCAGGCCGATGCCGACGAAGCAGGTCATCCTCTCGCGGAGCGCGCGCGCCGCGGTGACCGTCATGATCTCGTCCGCGGTGTAACCGCCGCCGCCGGTCACCGGGCGCCTCCCCCGCGCACGTGCTCGTCGAGCCACTGCCCGAACGTCTCCCGGTCGCGGCTGATCGCGTCCCAGGCCAGGTAGAAGTCGTTGTCGCGGACCGAGTAGCCCAGCGCGTAGGAAGGATGCGCGCCGCCGGGGGCCAGCGCCACGTAGCCCACCACCCAGGCCGGCAGCACCACGGCGCCGGGCCGCGGGTCCAGCCCGTCGACGATTTCCTCGACGGTGACCACCGACCGCGCCGCGGCCAGCAGCGCCTCCTTCTGCACCCCGGTGATCCCCCAGAACTGCACATTGCCCGCCCGGTCGGCCTGCTGCGCGTGGATCACCGTCACGTCCGGCCGCAGCGCCGCCACGGCGGTCAGCGTGTCGCCGGTGAACGGGCAGGTGATCTCGGCGATGTTCGCCGCGTGGTCGGCCAGCCCGGTCCCGCTGTACCCGCGCAGTACCGCGAACGGCAGCCCGGAGGCGCCGGCCACGTAGCGGTTGGCCATCCCGGCGTGGGTGTGCTCCTCGAGCGCCAGCGGGCCGGGCCAGGAGTGCTCGACCGCGTCCCGGAACCGGTGCAGCGACCCCACGCCGGGGTTCCCGCCCCAGGAGAAGACGAGCTTGCGCGCGCACCCGGCCCCGATCATCTGGTCGTAGATCACGTCCGGGGTCATCCGGACCAGGGTGAGGTCGCGCCGTCCCTGCCGGATCACCTCAAGCCCGGCGGCGTGCGGGATCAGGTGGGTGAAGCCCTCCATGGCCACCGTGTCGCCGTCGTGGACGGCGCCGGCGATCGCTTCGGCCAGCGACACGATCTCCGCCACGCCGTACCCGCCTCCCGCTAGCCGTCTTTACCGAAACGATAACTACAAACCACCGCCATGTGCACACCTGTGCGTTCTACGTCTCATCCCGGTGACGACCCGGGCCGTGTCGGTCATGATGCCTATCCTGGCATCTTCCGGGGCAAAGAACTTGTGGAGGCCTCCGGGGCGATCCTGAACGTAGGCCTCGGTTTCCCTGTCGGGGAATCCCTGTTTTTGCGGAGCGGAAGCCACGGTTTCCCTGAGTGGAGGTCCGGTGTCGCTGGAAGACTTCCCCCGTTATCCCCTTCTATTCGGCCCCAGCCCGATCCACCCGCTGGAGCGGCTGTCCGCCCACCTGGAGGGCGCGAAAATCTGGGCCAAGCGGGAGGACTGCAACTCCGGGCTCGCCTTCGGCGGCAACAAGACCCGCAAGCTGGAGTACCTGGTGCCCGATGCGCTGGCCCAGGGCGCCGACACGCTGGTCTCGATCGGCGGGGTGCAGTCCAACCACACCCGCCAGGTGGCCGCGGTCGCCGCCCGGCTGGGCCTGCGGGCCCGGCTGGTCCAGGAGAGCTGGGTCGACTGGCCCGACCCGGTCAACGACCGGGTCGGCAACATCCTGCTCTCCCGGATCATGGGCGCGGACGTGCGCCTGGTCGGCGCGGGCTTCGGCATCGGCTTCAAGAACAGCTGGGAGCAGGCGCTCGAGGACGTCCGCGCCGAGGGCGGCATCCCGTACGCCATCCCGGCCGGGGCCTCCGACCACCGGCTCGGCGGCCTCGGCTTCGCCGGCTGGGCCTACGAGGTACAGCAGCAGGAAGAGCAGCTCGGGGTGTTCTTCGACACCGTGATCGTCTGCAGCGTCACCGGCTCCACCCAGGCGGGCATGATCGCCGGCTTCGCGGGCCAGGACCGGCCGCGCCGGGTCATCGGCATCGACGCGTCGGCCCGGCTGGAGGAGACCCGGGCCCAGGTGGAGAAGATCGCCCGCAACACCGCCGCGCTCATCGGCCTGGGCCGGGAGCTGCGCGACGACGAGATCTGCGTCCGGCCCGGCTGGGCCGGCGACCGCTACGGCATCCCGGTGCCGTCCACGCTCGACGCGATCCGGCTGACCGGGAGCCTGGAAGGCGTGATCATCGACCCGGTCTACGAGGGCAAGTCCATGGCCGGGCTGATCGACCTGGTGCGCAGCGGCGAGATCGGCCGGGATTCCACCGTGCTCTACGCCCACCTCGGCGGCCAGCCCGCCCTCAACGCGTACAGCGGCCTGTTCAGCTGAGCGCGGCCGGGCCGCAGTGGCGTCATTCCAGGGCCAGGCCCACGTAGTTCTCGGCGAGCGACGCCGACGCCGCTTCCGAGCTGCACACGTAGTCCAGGTACGACTGCTGCAGCCGGCGGTCGTAGGCGTCATAGTGCTCGAACGAGTGCAGCAGCGTGGTCATCCACCAGGAGAAGTGCTGTGCCCGCCAGACCCGGCGCAGGCAGGCCCGGGAGTAGTCGTCAAGCAGCGCCGCGTCCCCCGAGGAGTACCAGGCGTCGAGCGCCCGGGTCAGCACGGTGACGTCGAAGGCGGCGAGGTTGAGGCCCTTGGCGCCGGTGGGCGGCACGATGTGGGCCGCGTCCCCGGCCAGGAACAGCCGTCCGAACTGCATCGGCTCGGCCACGAAGCTGCGCATCGCGGTAATGCCCTTCTCCACGACCGGCCCGGTGGCCAGGCTCCACCCGGGCACGGTCTCCAGCCGGGCCCGGAGCTCGGCCCAGATCCGCTCGTCCGGCCAGGCCGCGATGTCCTCGTCGGGGGCGACCTGCAGGTAGAAGCGGCTCAGCTGCGGGCTGCGCATGCTGTGCAGGGCGAACCCGCGGTCGTTGCTCGAGTAGATCAGCTCCTCGGAGGACGGCGGCACCGCGGCGAGCACCCCGAGCCAGCCGAACGGGTACTCCTTGTCGAAGAACTGGAGCACTCCCGGCGGGATGGCGTCCCGGCAGATCCCGTGGAACCCGTCGCAGCCCGCGATGAAGTCCGCCGGGAGGACCTGGCGCTGCGAGCGGTAGGTGAAGGACACCTCCGGGTGCGGGCCCTCGATCCCCCCCGGCACGACATCCTCGACCTCGAAGAGGATCTGCCCGTCGGCCGCCAGCCGCGCCGCGATCAGGTCCTTGACCACCTCCTGCTGGCCGTAGACGGTGATCGCCCGCCCGGGCACGAGCTTCTCGAACGCGATCCGGTGGCGCTGCCCGCCGAACCGCAGCTCGATGCCGTGGTGCACCAGGCCCTCGCGCAGCAGCCGCTCCCCCGCGCCCGAGCTGACCAGCGTGTCCACGGTGCCCTGCTCCAGCACGCCCGCCCGCACCCGGTGCTCGACGTACTCGCGGCTGCGGGCCTCGAGCACCACCGATTCGATGCCGCGCAGGTGCAGCAGGTGGGACAGCAGCAGCCCGGCCGGCCCGGCGCCGACGATCGCCACCTGGGTACGCATGCACCGCTCCTTCCGCCGGGCATCGGGTGCCGATTGAGAGAATAAGCCGACCGCGGTCCGAACGGGAGTGCGCATGGTGAGCGTTCTGCGCGCCGGCCGGGCGACCCGCGGCGCTGCGGTCGCTCCTGACGAACTGACCACGCTCATGAGCCGCCCTTCCCGCTGGGCCGGATAGGTATCAGACATCTCTGCTCCTGGCCGGAAGCGGCCCATCCTGGCGGCCTGACCGGGATCAGGGACCCGGGGCGAGCCAGCGGCGGAAAAGCCGGCCTGGGCGCGGAGCACCGCCTCGATCATCGGCGGCTGCCAGACCATGTGCGTCACCCCGGGCAGCATGAGCAGCCGGTGCGGGCGCGACGCCGCCAGCAGCTCGGCGGCCAGCAGCAGCGAGTGCCGCGGGTGGACGTTGTCGTCGGCCAGGCCGTGGATGAGCAGCAGCGGCCGGCTCAGGCCCGCGGCCAGCGGCAGCAGCGAGGTCCGCTGGTACGCGTCGGGATGGTCGGCGGGGTGGCCGAGCCAGCGCTCGGTCGCCGCGGTGTCGTAGTACCGCCAGTCGCCGACCGGCGCGCCGGCGACCGCCGCGCCGAACACGTCCGGCCGGCGCAGCACGGCCAATGCCGACAGGTATCCCCCGAACGACCAGCCCCGGATGCCGACCCGGCCGGCGTCCAGTTCTCCCGGATAACGATCCATAACGTGCTCCAGCGCGGCGACCTGGTCGTCCAGCGCGGGCGTGGCCACGTCGAGGTAGAACGCCCGCTCCCAGCCCGGGCCCCGGCCCGGCGAGCCCCGGCCGTCGGCCACGACCACGGCGAACCCCTGGTCGGCCAGCCACTGCGGCTCGTTGAACAGCCGGCGCGCCTTGAGCACCTGCTGGCTCGGGCCGCCGTAGGGCGCCATCAGGACCGGCAGCGGGCCCGGCGGCCGGCGGTCGTCCCGGGGCAGGATCACCGCGGTCCGCAGCTCCCGCTCGCCCGCCCGCAGCAGCGTCACCTGCGGGGCGAATGACAGTTCCCGGGGCAGGGACCCGGTCGTGGCGAGCAGGCGCCCGTCCTCATAAACCCGCACCGTGGCGCCGTCGCTGTCGAGCGTCTCGGACGTGATCGCGAGCAGGTTCCCGGCCGCGACGCCGTCGTGCACGCCCGGCTCCGAGGTGAGCTGCTCGATCGCGCCGGTGGCGTGGTCGAGTGCGTACAGGTGCCGCTCGGTCGGCTCGGTCGTCGCCCGGAACACCGTCCGCTCCCCCGCGCTGACCACGCCGAGCACCTGCAGCCCCGCGGGCGTGCACGGCTGGCCGTCGACGAACAGCCGGTAGGTGTCCTCGGAAACCGCGCACCGCAGCAGCCGGTCGTCGGGCAGCCAGCGCGGCGTCCCCGGCATGAGCTGAAGCCAGGCCGGGTCGGTGTCGGCGTGCACCAGCAGGGTCTGGCCGGTGACCGGGTTGACGGTCCGGACCTCGGCCCGGTGCTGGTCCCGGGCGAGCAGCGCCAGCGTCGGCGCGCGGCCGGCGTCCCAGCGGGCCGCCATCAGGTACGGCAGCCGCTCGTCCGGGGCCCCGGCGACCGCGGTCACCGCCCCGTCCAGCCCGGCGAGGACCAGGCCCACCACCGCGTTCGCGGTCCCGGCGCGCGGATAGCGCTGCCGGACCGGCTCCTGCTCGTTGTACGTGGGATCGCCGAGCCAGCATGAGGTCACGTCGCGGGTGTCGACCCGGGCCACCAGGAGCTGCCGGCCGTCGGGGCTCCACCAGAAGCCGTGGTGGCGGCTCAGCTCCTCGGCCGCGGCGAACTCGGCGGCGCCGTAGCTTATCTCCGGGTCGGCGCCGGTGAGCTCGGTGATCACCTCGCCGTCCAGCGTGGTCACCCGCAGCGCGCGGTCGCGGGTGTAGGCGACCGCGGTCCCGGCCGGGTCGATCTGCGGGTCCACGCAGGTTCCGGCGATGGGTACCGGGCGGGTGGCGCCGGCCGCGAGGTCGCAGGCGAACAGCTGGCCGGAGAGCGCGAAGACCGCCGTCTTTCCGGCGGTGTCGGCGGAGTAGGCCACGATGCCCCGGGCGGACTCCCGCAGCCGCTCCCGGCGCCGCAGCTCGGCCGCGGGAATGACCTCGTCCGCGCCGCCCAGCAGGGCCCGCGGGTCGGCCAGCAGGCGTTCCTGCCCCGTGCGCAGGTCCAGGGACCACAGCGCGGTAGCCGGGTCGTCGGCGGCCAGCGCGCGCAAGAACACGAGCCGGCCGTCGTCCGGAACGAGCGTCAGGTCGCGCGGCCGGCCCAGCATGAAGCGGCGGCTGGCCGCGTAGCTGGCCAGGATGGCGTCCGAGTCATGGTCCCGCGTCACGCTGCTCCCTTTCGCCGGGGACATCGTCCCAGACCCTGCCACATCCGGGGCTGCCCGCCGGTGCCGCCCCGGCCGCTCGTGCCCTATCGTCGGCTTCATGACCACAACTGGCCCCGTGACGGGCAACCCAGCGGTGGGCGGCCCCGGGCTCGCCCAGGAACGTCGCATCGTCACCGAGATCCCCGGACCCGCGTCGCGGGAGCTCATGGAGCGGCGGCAGCACGTCGTCGCCCGGGGGCTCAGCCATGTCCTGCCGGTGTTCGTGACCGCCGCGGGCGGCGGCGTGATCATCGATGTCGACGGCAACTCGCTGATCGACTTCGGCTCCGGGATCGCCGTGACCTCGGTCGGCAACAGCGCCGAGCTGGTCGTCGACCGGGTCATCGAGCAGGTGGCGCGGTTCACGCACACCTGTTTCATGGTGGTCCCGTACGAGGGGTACCTGTCGGTCTGCGACGAGCTGAACCGGGTGACGCCGGGTGACTACGACAAGCGGTCCGCCCTGTTCAACTCCGGCGCCGAAGCCGTCGAGAACGCCGTCAAGATCGCCCGGCACGCCACCGGCCGGAACGCGGTCGTGGTGTTCGACCACGCCTACCACGGGCGCACCAACCTGACGATGGCGATGACCGCCAAGAACATGCCGTACAAGCAGGGCTTCGGGCCGTTCGCCGGCGAGGTCTACCGGGTACCGATGGCCTACCCGTTCCGCTGGCCCGGCGGCCCCGCCGCCTGCCGGGCGAACGCCCTGGACGTGGTGACCAGCCTGATTCACGCGCAGGTCGGCGAGCAGAACGTCGCCGCCCTGGTGATCGAGCCGATCCAGGGCGAGGGCGGGTTCGTCGTGCCCCCCGACGGGTTCCTGCCCGGCCTGGCGGAGTTCTGCCGCGAGCACGGGATCGTGTTCGTGGCCGACGAGATCCAGACCGGGTTCTGCCGGACCGGCGACTGGTTCGCCTGCGACCACGAGGGCGTGGTGCCGGACCTGATCACCACGGCCAAGGGCATCGCGGGCGGGCTGCCGCTGGCCGGGGTGACCGGGCGCGCGGACCTGATGGACGCGGTGCACCCGGGCGGGCTCGGCGGCACCTTCGGCGGCAACCCGGTCGCCTGCGCCGCCGCGATCGGCGCGATCGAGACCATGGGCAAGGAGGACCTGTCCGCGGCCGCGCGGCGGATCGGCGACGTGATGCTGCCCCGGCTGCGCCGGCTCGCCGACGCGTACCCGGTCATCGGCGACGTGCGCGGCCGCGGCGCGATGCTCGCCATCGAGCTGGTCAAGCCGGGCACCCTGGAGCCGGACGCGGCCGCCGCGGCCCAGGTCGCGAGGTCCTGTCACTCGGCCGGGCTCGTGGTACTCACCTGCGGGACCTTCGGCAACGTGCTGCGGTTCCTGCCGCCGCTGGTCATCTCGGAGGAACTGCTCACCGAGGGGCTGTCGATCCTCGACGACGCGTTCGCCGCGCTGTGACCGGCCGGCCCGGGCTGCAGGGAGCCGTCGGCGCGCTGCGCGAGCGCCCGCTGCCCGCCACGGGCAAGGGGCTGGGGCTGCTGACGGCGGCGGGCCCGGTGACCACCGCCAGCCTGGCCGCCCGCCGCCCCAGCCTGTTCGGCCCGGAGCTGGCCATGCCGTTGCTGGTGCTCAAGCAGGACGCGCTGGCGCACAACATCGGCGCGATGGCCCGGTACTGCGCCGAGGCCGGGGTGCTGCTCGCGCCGCACGGCAAGACCACGATGGCGCCGCAGATCGTGGCCCGGCAGATCGAGGCGGGAGCCTGGGGGGTCACCGCCGCGACCATCTCCCAGGTACAGGTCTTCCGGGAGTTCGGGGTGCAGCGGGTGCTGCTGGCCAACGAGCTCACCGAGCCCGCGGCCGTCGGCTGGCTGGCCGCCGAGCTGGCCGCGGACCCGGGCTTTGACTGCTACGTCTACGCCGACAGCCTGGACGGCGTGCGGCTGCTCGCCGACGGGATGCAGGCCGGCGCCGTCACCGGGCCCGCCCGGTCCGCCCCGGCCGGCGGCTGGCCGCTGCCGGTCCTGGTGGAGCTGGGCCAGCGCGGCGGGCGGACCGGGTGCCGCAGCGCCGGCCAGGCCGAGGCGGTGGCGTCCGCGGTCACCGCGGCTCCCGGGCTGCGCCTGGCCGGGGTGGCCGGCTACGAGGGCAGCATCGGCCACGACCGCGAGCCGGCCACGGTGGCCGAGGTGACGGCGTTCTGTCGCGAGCTGCGCGCGCTGGCCGCGCGGCTGCCGCCGCCGGAGGGCAGGGGCGGGGCGGGCGGGGCAGATCAGTACCTGATCACGGCGGGCGGGAGCCTCTACTTCGACATCGTGGTGGCCGAGCTCACCGCGCCGGCCGGACCGGGCCCGGCGCCGGTTGTGGTGCTGCGCAGCGGCGCCTATGTCACCCACGACCACGGCATCTACGCGCGGCTGACGCCCGCCGCCCAGCCGGGCGGCACCGGGCCCGCGCTGGTCCCTGCGCTCGAGCTCTGGGCCCGGGTGCTGTCCGCGCCGGAGCCCGGGCTGGCGATTGCGGGCGCCGGCCGCCGCGACGCGCCCTTCGACCAGGGCTTCCCGGTACCGCTGCGGATCCGGCGGGCCGACGGGCAGGAGGGCGACGCCGCCGGCCTGCGGGTCACCGCCCTGGACGACCAGCATGCTTACCTGCAGCTCCCGGCCGGCTGCGAACTGCACCCCGGCGACCTGGTCTGCCTGGGCATCTCGCACCCCTGCACGGCCTTTGACAAGTGGCAGCTGATCCCGGTGGTGGACGAGGACTACCGGGTCACCGACGTCGTCCGCACGTTCTTCTGAGCCCGGCCGGGAGCGCGCGGGAAGGCTCAGGCCCGGGCCCTGCCGGCTGGGTCAGCCCTTGCCCGGGTTGAACACTCCTTGCGGGTCAAGGGCGCAGCGGACCGCCGCCTGCAGCGCCATCGACCCGGGGTCGAGTTCGCGGCGCATGCCGTCGCGTTTCAGGATCCCGACGCCGTGTTCCCCGGTGACGGTGCCGCCGAGCGCGATCGCCGCGTCCAGGAACTCCTCGAACGCGGCCTGAGCCGCGGCGCGCGCGGCCTCGTCGCCGGGCGGCGTAATGAGCAGCGGGTGCAGGTTCCCGTCTCCCGCGTGCGCGATCGTCGCGACCCGTACCCCGTGCCGCGCCGCGATCGCGGTCACCTGCCCCAGCATCTCGGGAACCTTCGACCGGGGCACGCAGATGTCCTCGGTGAGGACCGGGCCGAGCCGCTCGAGCGCCGGGTAGGCCAGCCGGCGGGCGTCGAACAGCGCCTCGGCCTCGGCGTCGTCGGTCGACTGCTCGGCCCAGATGGCTCCCGCGTCGGTCATGGCCGCGGCGATCGCCTCGGCTTCGGCCGCCCCGGAGTCGCCCGGGGTGTCCACGCGGGCCAGCAGCAGCGCTGTGGCGTCCGCCTCGAGGCCCAGGTGCTTCCACTCCTCGACCGCCTCCAGGCAGGCCCGGTCGAGGAGTTCGAGCACGGCCGGGGTCAGCCCGCGCCGGGTGATCTGGGCCACCGCGCGCCCGGACGCGACCAGGTCCGCGAACGCGGCGACCACCGTGCGCGGCGGGCCGGCCGCGCCGGCCGCAGCCGCAGCGTCACCTCGGTCACCACGCCCAGCGTGCCCTCGGACCCGACGAAGAGCCCGACCAGGTCGAGCCCGGCGACGCCCTTGGTGGTGCGCCGGCCGAGGCGCACGGCGTCGCCGTAGGCCACCGGGCCGCCGACGACCGCGCGCAGGCCCAGGACGTAATCGCGGGTGACCCCGTACTTCAGGCAGCACAGGCCGCCCGCGTTGGTGGCGACGTTGCCGCCGATGGTGGACCACGGCGCGCTGGCCGGGTCCGGCGGGTACCACAGGCCGCGGGAGGCCACGGCGGCCTTGACGTCGTCGTTGACCGCGCCCGGCTGCACCACGGCCACCAGGTTGTCCGGGTCGATCTCCAGGACCCGGTTCATCCGCGACAGGTCGAGGATGACGCAGCCGCTGACCGCGTTGGCGCCGCCGGACAGCCCGGTTCCCGCGCCGCGCGGCACGACCGGGGCGCCCAGGCCGGCGCAGGTGCGGACGACGTGCTGCACGTCGGCTTCCGACCGCGCACGGACGGCGGCGGCGGCCTTCCCGGCGGGCGCCCACTCGGCCTCGTCGTGCGACAGCGCGGCCAGCACGTCAGGGTCGGCGACGATGCGGTCACCGGGCAGCCCTCGGCTCAGCGCCTCGACGAGAACGCCGGCCTCGACCATGCCCGGGCCCGGCGCGCTAGCGGTCGATAATCGGCAGCACGAGCCGGCTCGGCCGCCCGGGGCCGTGGAAGACCCGGTTCACCGCCACCTGGGCGTCCTGGTCGCCGTCCTCGGTGACCGCGCCCCCGGTGTTGGTGTTGCGGTCGAAGCGGGGGAAGTTGCTGCTGGACACCTCGAGCCGGATCCGGTGCCCGGGCCGGAACACGTTGGAGGTGACCGACAGGTCCAGGGTGACCTCGTAGACCTGCCCCGGGGTGAGCGGCTCGGGCTCGGCCAGCGAGTTGCGGTAGCGCGCCCGCAGGATCCCGTCGGTCAGGAAGATGGCGCGGCCGTCCGGGAAGACGTCGACCAGCTTGCCGGTGAAGTCGGTGTCCGGGGCCGAGGAGGAGACGAACAGCGTCAGCGACACGTGCCCGGTGACCTCGACCGGGCGGTCCAGGACCGGGGTCGAGTAGCACAGCACGTCCTCGCGGGACTCGACCGGTCGCTGGTCGACCGGTCCCGCCGCGTTCGCCGTCGACGGCATCATCACCCGGCCGCCGAGCGTGGGCACCGGCCGCAGCGGGTCGTACAGGTACGTGTCGGCACGATCCCCGCCCACCTCCCCATCCCCCTTCGCTGGCGCCTCGGCGCGCAGTTCCCCGTCGCCGCCGGCGGTGTTCGCGCGGCCGGAGCTGTGCAGGTAGTAGTCGACGTAGGAGGTGTCGGGCAGCGGCCAGTCCTGCTCGTCGCGCCACTGGTCCAGGCCCATGACGAAGATCCGGACCGGGGCGGACCCGGCCTGGGCGTCGGCCCGGCCCCGCAGCCACCGGTCGAAGAACCGCTGGTGCGCGCCGGTCAGGTCGGCGTACAGCGCGTCGGCCATCAGCCCGAACTTGCGGTCGGGGTAGACGCCGGTGCTGTTGAGGTGGTCCCACGGGCCGATGATTAGCCGCTGGCCCTCGCGGGCCTCGGCGCTGCCGCCCCGCCGCTTCAGCTCCGTGAACGTCCGCGCGGTGTTGCTGACGAAGATGTCGAACCAGCCGCCGATGTTGAGCGCCGGCACCGTGATGTCCTCGAAGCGGTCGGCTATCGACAGGCCGCACCAGAACTCGTCGCGGGTGGGATGGGCGAGGATGTCCGCCCACCACGGCCACTGCTTCTCCAGCAGCGGCCGCGCCCGGACCGGCAGCGTCGCCAGGTGCGGGTCCGGGTCCGCCGCCATGCCCACGAGGTCCATCATCGCCTGCGGGTCACCGGAGCCGGCGCCCAGCGCGCGCTGCTCGTCGGCGAGGGCCATCAGCGTGGTCCAGCTGTGGATCGAGTGCAGGCACAGCGCGCCCCCCTCGGAGTACCAGGGCGTCGTGTAGTAGTCCGTGGTGGTGACCGCCGGCGCGATGGCCTTCAGGCCGCCGGAGGCTGACGCGGCCGCCCACTGGACGAAGCCCAGGTACGACGCCCCGTAGGTGCCGATGTTGCCGTCGCACCAGGGCTGCTCGAGCAGCCAGGCCACGGTGTCCGCGCCGTCGTCCGGCTCGTTGATCATGGGGATGAAGTCTCCGCCGGACCGGAACGTGCCCCGGCAGTCCTGGTAGACCACCGCGTACCCGGCCTCGACCAGCGTGAACACGTTCGGGATCAGCCCGTAGGCGTACAGGGTGGTCATGTCCTTCCCGTACGGGAGGCGCACAAGCAGGACCGGATGCGGCCCGTCCCCCGCGGGGACCCACGCGTCGGTGGCCAGCCGGACCCCGTCGCGCATCGGCACCATGATGTCCTTCTCCACCGTGAAGCTCATCGGCTCTCCCTCATCCCTGGCTGCCTCCACCCATCGTCCTGCCCCGGGGGAACCCGGGCAAAGCGCCGTGGCCCGCCCGGGTCACATCCAGGCCAGCTGGCCGCCGTCGATGACCAGGCCGGCGCCGTTGATGAACGAGGCGTCGTCGGAGGCCAGGAACGCGTAGGCGGCGGCCACCTCCTCCGGGCGCCCGGTGCGCCGCAGCGGGATCCGGTCCCGCGCGTAGGCCTCCTCGAAGCCCGGGTCCAGGCCGGCGGAGATCGCCGCGTTCAGCGGGGTGGAGATGTACCCGGGGCAGAGCGCGTTCACCCGGATCCCGAGCGGCCCCAGTTCCACCGCCATGGTCTTGGTCAGCAGCAGCACCCCGCCCTTGGAGGCGTTGTAGTGCGCGTAGTCTTCCTCGCCCGCGATACCGTTGGTGGAGGACATGTTGACGACCACGCCGCCGGTCCCGCGCCGCACCATCTGCGCGGTGACCGCCTGAGCGACCAGGAACATGCCGCGCAGGTTCACCGCCATGATCCGGTCCCACTCGGCCGCGGTGATCTCCAGGAACGGCGCGCGGCGGGAGGTGCCCGCGTTGTTGGCCAGCACGTCCACGCCGCCGAGCGCGGCCTCGGCCGCCGCGGCCAGCCGCGCGACCTCGGCTTCCTGGCTCACGTCGCAGGCCAGGCCCCCGGCCTCGCCGTGCTCGCGCAGGCCGGCCACGGCCGCGGCCACCTCCTCGGGCTGCAGCCCGGCGATGAAGACCCGGGAGCCCTCCTCGAGGAACCGTTGCGCCGCGGCCAGCCCGATCCCGCTGCTTCCCCCGCACACCAGGACTCCCTTGCCCGCCAAGCCTCGCATCCGCCACCTCCGTTGCCGTCCCGCCTGACGAGGTCAAGGTAGCGGCGGTCCCGCCAGCTGGTCTATGATTCCGTCCACCGGAATGCGCAGGGCTAGCGGATGCTGGGGGTCGGCGGATCGTGCGGGACAGCGAGGAATCGCCGGTCACGAGCGTCGACCGCGCGCTGCGCATCCTCACCGCGATCGGCGAGGCCCCGCGGGGCCTGTCCCTCGACGAGCTCTGGGGACGGCTGCGCATCCCGAAGAGCTCGCTGCACCGCATCCTGGCCGCGCTGAAGTACCGCAGGTTCGTGTCCCAGCCGGAGCCGGGAGGAGCGTACTTCCTCGGCACCGAGCTGCTCGCGACCGCGTTCCGGTTCCACGACATGCTGGATGTCCGGGCGCTGATCCACCCGCTGCTGGCCAGGCTCACCAGCGAGCTGAACGAGACGACGCACATGGCCGTGCTCGACGGCGCCGAGGTGGTCTACCAGGACAAGATCGAGGCGACGCACTCGATCAAGCTGTCCTCGGTGATCGGCGGCCGCAATCCGGCGAGCGCCACCGGCGTCGGCAAGGCGCTGCTGGCCTGGACGTACCCGACCGACGAGGCGCTGCGGGCGTGGGCGACGCTGTTCGGGCCGCTGCCGACGCCGACCCACCGGACGGTCGCCTCGGTGGGCAAGCTGGCCGAGCAGCTCGCGGAGGTCCGGCACCGCGGCTACGCGCTGGACATCGAGGAGAACGAGACCGGCGTCCGCTGCGCGGCCGTGCCGATCTTCCTGGGCCGGGCCTCGCCGGACGCGGCGGTGAGCATCACCGTGCTCGGCGCGCGCGCCGAGCACCCCCGCTTGGCCGAGCTGGGCGAATACCTGAGCCGGACGGTCGCGGAGTGGTCCCTGGCCCCCGGCGGCTGACCGTTCCTCGTGCGCGGTCATCATTGACACTGAGACCGTCGGCTGGCATGCTCCAGCATGGCGAGCCTTTCCGACATGCGGAACGTCCTTCCGGGAGCTGATCACGTGGCCAAGCAACCCGTCGCAGGCAGCCAGGCCGGCGCCTACTCCCCCGGCATCATCGCCGAGGGCCGCTTCCTGTACGTGTCCGGGCAGGGCCCGCTGCGCGACGGCGTGGTGGTCGGCGAGACCACCGCCGAGCAGACCCGGATCGCGCTGGAGAACCTGGGCGCGGTGCTGGCCGCGGCGGGCGCCGGCCCCGCCGACGTGGTGCGGTGCGGGGTCTTCCTGGCCGACATGGCCGACTTCGCGGAGATGAACAGCGCCTACGCCGAGTTCTTCGCCGACCCGCTGCCCGCCCGGACCACCGTGGGCGCCGCCCTGGCCGGGTTCAAGGTGGAGATCGACTGCGTGGCCGTGCTGCCCGGCGCGGGGCATTCGCCCGGGGAGGGAACGTGACCGGGGCGCTGACCCGGCTGCCGGTGCCCGTGGCCTCGCTCGGCGAGGGCCCCTGCTGGGACGCCGCCGAGGCCACGCTGTACTGGATCGACGTCCCGGTGGGCCGGGTGCACGCGCTGGACGCCGCCGGGCAGCACCGCAGCTGGGACGCGGGCCAGCCGGTCGGCGCCGTGGCGCTGCGGGCGTCGGGCGGGCTGGTGCTCGCCGCCGCTGACGGCTTCCACACCCTGGACACCGGTACCGGGGCCGTCGCCCCGCTGGTCGGCGTCGACCACGGCCGGCCCGGGGTCCGCATGAACGACGGGTCCTGCGACCGGGCCGGGCGCTTCTACGCGGGCAGCATGGCGGCCGACGAGTCCCCCGGGCAGGGCGCGCTCTACCGGCTGGACCCCGACCACCGCCTGACCCGGCTGATGTCCGGGATCGGCATCTCGAACGGCATCGGCTGGTCCCCGGACGACCGGCAGATGTACTACGTGGACTCGCTGGACCACAGCCTGGACGTGCTCGACTACGACGCCGCCACGGGCGAGGTCTCCGGCCGCAGGCCGGTGGCCGAGATCGGCGGCGGCGGCTCGGTGCCCGACGGCCTGACCGTGGACGCCGACGGCGGCATCTGGGTCGCGGTGTGGGGCGGCGGGATGGTGCTCCGCTTCAGCCCGGACGGCGCGCTCACCGCGACCGTCGAGCTGCCCGCCGCCTACGTCACCTGCCCCACGTTCGGCGGCGCGGACCTGGACACGATGTACATCACGACCGCGGCCGGGCCCGGCGACGGCGCCGGCGGGCTGTTCGCCTGCCGGCCCGGCGTCGCCGGCCTGCCCACGAACCCGTACCGGGGCTAGCCGTGCGCGCGCTGGTGTTCACCGGTCCGGGCGCGATGGAGCTGCTCGACATGCCGGAGCCCGACGTGGCCGAGGGTGACGTCCTGGTGCACGTGCGCTCCGCCGGGATCTGCGGCAGCGAGCTGCACGGCGCCCGCCATCCCGGCTTCCGGGTGCCGCCCCTGATCATGGGGCACGAGTTCGCCGGGGTCAGCGACGGCCAGCCGGTGATCATCAACCCGATCCTGTCCTGCGGGGAGTGCGACCTGTGCGCCCGCGGGCTGCGCCAGGTCTGCCGCCACCGGGCCATCGTCGGAGTGCACCGGGCCGGCGGGTTCGCCGAGCGGGTCGCGGTGCCGCGCTCGGCGCTGGTCCCGCTGCCCGACGGGCTGGCCTGGGACGCGGCCACCGCGGTCGAGCCCGCGGCCAACGCGGTGCACGCCTGGGGGCTGGCCGGCGGCGCGCGGGACAAGCGGGTGGCCGTGCTGGGCTGCGGCGCCATCGGCCTGTTCTGCCTGCTGGTCGCGCTGGCCGACGGCGCCGCCCGCGTCGACGTCACCGACCTGGACGCCGGCCGGCTCGACACCGCCCGGCGCCTGGGCGCCACCGCCGCCGGCCCGGCCCCCGAGGGCGAGTACGACGTGATCATCGACGCGGTCGGCTCGCCGGTCACCCGGGCCCAGTCCGTGGCGCACCAGCGGCCGGGCGGGACCGCGGTCTGGCTCGGCCTGGCCGAGCCGCCCTCCGGGTTCGACGCCCAGGACCTGGTCCGCGGCGAGAAGCGGGTGCTCGGCTCGTTCGCCTACACCGGCGGGGAGTTCCGCCGGGCCGCCGGGCTGGTCCAGGGGTGGGACCTGAGCTGGATCTCGCCCTACCCGCTGGCCGAGGGCGCGGAGGTCTTCACCGGCCTGATGAACGGCGGTCACTATCCGGTAAAGGCGACCCTGCGGCCCTGAACAAGCCTTGACGCACGCTTTATGCGGGTGCAAGATAATTCCGCCGATGCAGAACAGCATTCCGTATAACGGAATGCCCGCGGCTGTGCGGAGCGGCGCAGCCCCGTTGAACGCGGATCATGGCAGAGGTGCCCGATGAAGAGATTCGGCCTATGCATCGCCGTCGCGCTGACCTTGCTCGCCGCCGCGTGCTCCTCGAGCGGCAGCGGAACCGGGGCCACCGGGGCGAACGGGCAGGTGAACCTGGTGCTGTGGATGGGCTACACCCCTCCGCCGCCGGCCAGCCAGGGGGTCGAGTACGAGTCCCTGAAGGGCCTGGTCGCCAAGTTCACCCAGGAGCACCCGAAGATCCATATCCGCATGGAGTACGTGGACAACGACTACGCGCTACAGAAGGTGACGGTCGCGCTGCAAGGCGGTGAGCAGCCCGACATCTCCTATCAGTACGGCACCAACATGCCGCAGGTCGCGCAGGCCAGCCAGCTGGTCAACCTGACCCAGATCGTCAAGCAGCCCCAGTACGGCTGGACCGACTTCGTCCCGGGCGAGCGGGACGTGGCCACGGTCGGCGGCAAGATCCTCGGCATCCCCGCGCTGGTGGACAACCTCGCGGTGGTGTACAACAAGACGCTGTTCGCCGAGCACCACCTGGCCCCGCCCGGGCCCGACTGGACCTGGAGCCAGCTGGCCGCCGACGCCAAGGCGATCGCCGACCCGTCGAAGAAGATCTTCGGCCTCACCTTCCCCGCCGATGGCAGCGAGACCACGGTGTGGGAGTACGAGGCGATGCTGTGGGAGGCCGGGGGCCACATCCTGAACTCCGGCAACACCCAGGCCGCGTTCAACTCCCCGGCCGGGGTCGAGGCGCTGACCTGGCTGCGGCAGATGCAGCAGGCTCACGCGCTCTACCTGGACTTCCACCCCGACGCCGGGAACAGCGAGACCCTGTTCAACTCCGGCAAGCTCGGCATGATCATCACCGGGCCCTGGGACCTGTCCAGCTTCCCCAACGTGCACTACGGCGTGCAGATCATGCCGTCGTGGGCCCCGGGCGGCAGCCACCAGACCATCTCCGGCCCGGACAACTGGGTGATCTTCAACAACGGCCCGGCCCGGGTCAAGGCCTCGCTGGAGTTCCTGCAGTTCCTCACCTCCCCCGCCAACCTGCTGCAGAACTCGATGGCCACCGGTGACCTGCCGACCAAGCTCTCGGTGCAGTCCATGCCGGGCTTCGCCGACTTCAACACCAAGTTCCCCGGCGCGGGCGTGTTCGCCGCGAACCTGAAGAACGTGGAGCAGGCGCGGCCGCAGATCACGCAGTACCCGCGGATCTCCGCGGCGCTCGGCCGGGAGGTCGTCTCGGCGCTGCTGGGGCAGGCCTCGCCGCAGGCGGCCCTGAACTCGGCCGCGACGCAGGCGAACAGCTACCTGGTCGCCCCCTGACGTGAGCCGGGTCCGCCGGATCCTGCAATCCGACCACGTCTCCGGCTGGGCGTTCGCGTTTCCCGCCGTATTCCTGATCTTCGTGTTCGGCCTGGTGCCGGTGGTCTGGTCGGCGCTGTTGTCGTTCCAGCAGACCAACCTGATCTCCCCGCCGAAGTGGATCGGGCTGGCCAACTACAAGGCGCTGGCGCACGACCCGCTGTTCGCGCAGTCGGTCGAGCACAGCCTGGTCTACACCGCGCTGTTCGTGCCCATCTCGGTGCTCGGCGGGCTGCTCACCGCGGTCGCGCTGAACCGCAGGATCCGGGGCATCCGGTTCTACCGCACCGCCGTGTTCGTGCCCGTGGTGCTGTCCACGATCGCGACCGCGATCATGTTTCTCTGGCTGCTGGACCCGAACTTCGGCCTGGTCAACTTCCTGCTCTCCAAGGTCGGGCTGGGGCCGTACGGCTTCTTCGACAGCATCAACGGCGCGCTGTACACGATCGTCGGGATGACCGTATGGGGCTGGATCGGGTTCGACGTGATCGTCTACCTGGCCGCGCTGCAGGGCATCCCGCAGTCCCTGGTCGAGGCGGCCCAGATCGACGGCGTCCGGACCTGGAGCATGTTCCGCAACATCACGTTCCCGCTGCTCGGGCCCGCCACGCTGTTCCTGGTCGTGTGGTCCACGATCAACGCGCTGCAGTTGTTCGACGAGGTCTACTTCCTCACCAAGGGCGGGCCGGGCACCGCCACCTACGTCGTCGTCTACTACCTGTACAGCCTGGCCTTCTCCCAGGGCATCGCCGGGTACGCGGCGGCCATGGCCTACGTCCTGCTGGTCGCGATCCTGTGCCTCACCCTGGTCCAGCTCGGGATCGGCCGAAGGCTGGTGTATTACGCCTCGTGACCACGCAGATCCTGACCCAGACCGGGCGCCCCGCCCACGAAGAAGAGCGGGAGCCCAGCCGGTTCCTGTTCAGCCCCTGGCACCTGGTGCTGATCCCGATCGCGGTCGTGATGCTGATCCCGCTGGTCTGGATGCTGGTGACCTCGCTGGAGACGCTGAACGAGACCCGGCACTTCCCGCCGGTGCTGCTCCCGCACACGCTAGCCCCCGGCAACTACAGCCAGGTGCTGCAGCAGGCGCCGTTCGCGCGCTGGTTCGTGAACACGATGATCGTGACGGTGGCCACGGTGGCCGGCAACCTGCTGTTCTGCAGCCTGGCCGGCTACGCGTTCGCCCGGATCAAGTTCTTCGGCCGCGAGGTCGTGTTCATCCTGCTCCTGGCCACGCTGATGATCCCGTTCCAGGTGGTCATGATCCCGACGTTCATCATCGTGAAGGACCTCGGGCTGATCAACACGCTGAACGCGCTGATCGTGCCGAACCTGGCCAACGCGTTCGGCGTCTTCCTGCTGCGGCAGTTCTTCCGCACCCTGCCGGTGGAGCTGGAGGAGGCGGCCCGGATCGACGGGGCCTCCCGGCTCAGCGTGCTGTTCAAGATCGTGCTCCCGCTGTCCGGGCCGGTGCTGGCCACGCTCGCGGTGATCACGTTCCTGTGGACCTGGAACGACTTCCTCTGGCCGCTGATCACGATCTACACGCCGAACAACATGACCCTGCAGCTCGGGCTGACCACGTTCCAGGGCACCCACCAGACGGCCACCAACCTGCTCATGGCGGCCAACGTGATGAGCATGCTGCCGGTGCTGCTGCTGTTCTTCCTGGCCCAGAAGTACTTCATCCGCGGGATCGCGACGTCCGGCCTGAAAGGCTAGCCATGGCCCGAGTTGCGCTGCAGAACGTTACCAAGGAGTTCCACGGCGGCACCCGCGCGCTGGACGACCTGTCACTGGAGATCCCCGACGGCGAGTTCCTGATCCTGGTCGGCCCGTCCGGCTGCGGGAAGACCACGGCGCTGCGGCTGATCGCGGGCCTGGAGAAGGCCACCTCGGGCACGATCATGATCGGCGACACGACCGTGAACGGCGTCTCGCCCCGGGACCGGGACATCGCGATGGTGTTCCAGAACTACGCCCTGTACCCGCACATGACCGTGTACCGGAACCTCGGCTTCGGGCTGCGGGAGCGCCGGACCCCGCGGCGCGAGGTGGACCGGCGGGTCCGGGAGATCAGCGCGGTGCTCGGCCTGGACGACCTGCTCAAGCGCAGGCCCGCCCAGCTGTCCGGCGGCCAGCGGCAGCGGGTCGCGATGGGCCGCGCCCTGGTCCGCGAGCCCAAGGTGTTCCTGCTGGACGAGCCGCTGTCGAACCTGGACGCGAAGCTCCGGGTGCAGATGCGGGCGGAGCTGAAGCGGCTGCACGCCAAGCTCGGCATCACCACGATCTACGTCACGCACGACCAGATCGAGGCGATGACCCTGGCCGACCGGATCGTGGTCATGTCCGCGGGCCAGGCGCTGCAGATCGGCACGCCGCAGGAGGTGTTCTCGCGGCCGGCCAACCTGTTCGTGGCCGGCTTCATCGGCAGCCCGGCCATGAACCTGCTGCGCGGGCGGGCCAGCGCCCGCGGGTCCGCGGACACCGAGATCACCGCCGGGGACCTGCGCTTCACCCGGGCCGGGGTGCCGGGCGGGGACGTCATCGTCGGGATCCGGCCCGAGTGCCTGGCGCCCGCCCCGGCCGAGGCGGCCGGGCCCGCGCTGGACCTGGAGGTCGACCTGGTGGAGCCGCTGGGCGAGCAGGCGCTGGTGCACGGCACCGTGGCCGGGACCGCGGCGCGCAGCGGCGCCGAGGAGGAGCAGGCGATCCTGGCCGAGCCCTCGTCGCGGGCCCCGGTGACGGCGGTGCTCCCGGCGGCGGGCCTGCCCGGGCCCGGCGACCGGGTCCGGGTCCGGGTCGACCCCGGGCGGATCTACCTATTCGATGCGGCTACCGGGGAGGCAGTCCGTTGAGTGTCTTGCCGGAGGCGAGCAAATGAGTGTGCCAGCCAGGCCCAGGATCGTGATCGTCGGCGCGGGGGGCTGGGTGTTCCCGGTCGAGCTGGCCCGGGACATCCTGTCGTTCGGCTCGCTCGCCGGCGGCGAGCTCGTACTGTACGACATCGACCTCGAGGCGGCCGAGCGGACCGCCCGGGCGGTCCGCCAGCTCATCGGCATCGGCGGGCTGGCCACGACCGTCGAGATCCCGGCCACCCTGCCCGAGGCGCTGCGCGGCGCGGACTTCGTGGTGACCGTGTTCCAGGTCGGCGGGGTCAAGGCCTACGCGCACGACCTGCTGATCCCGCGCGAGTACGGGATCGACCAGATCGTCGGCGACACGCTGGGACCGGGCGGGGTGTTCCGCGGGCTGCGCACGATCGAGGCACTCGGAGTAGTGGCCGAGACCATGCTCGACGTCTGCCCGGGCGCGCTGCTGCTCAACTACGCCAACCCCATGTCGGCCAACATCTGGGCCACCGACCTGCGCGGGGTGCGCGTCATCGGCCTGTGCCACAGCGTGCAGAACACCGCCGAGCTGCTGGCCCGCGAGCTGGGCGTGCCGCTGGACGAGGTGACGTTCGACTGCGCGGGGGTGAACCACACCGCCTGGTTCACCACGTTCCGGCGCGGCGGCGGGGACCTGATCCCGCGGATCCGGGAGGTGATGACGGCCCGGTACATCGACGAGACCGAGCCGCTGCTGCCCCGCTCGGACGACCCGTACGAGTCCATCGAGCGGGTACGCGCCGAGCTGATGCAGCTCACCGGTTACTTCCACACCGAGTCCAGCCATCACGCCAGCGAGTACTGGGCCTGGTTCCGCCGGACCCCGGAACTGGTCCGGCACTACCTGGACCGGCACTGGGACAACCTGGAGATCGGCACCACCATGGACAAGGAGCGGTGGGACGCCGAGCTGGTCGAGGAGGCGCGCCGCGAGGGGATCCGGCACGGCGGCGAGCTGGCCGCGCCGATCATGGACAGCGTGGTGACCGGGACGCCGCGGCGGGTGCACGTGAACGTCCGCAACGGCGGCTCGGTCACGAACCTGCCGGAGGACGCCTGCGTCGAGGTGGCCTGCCTGGCCGACGCCACCGGGGTCCGGCCGGGCCGGTACGGCTCGCTGCCGGCGGCCTGCGCGGCGCTGAACCAGCTGCAGATCGCCGAGCAGCGGCTCACCGTGCAGGCGGCCATGACCGGCGACCGTGCGCTGGTGCACGCCGCGGTGGCGCTGGACCCGCTGACCAGCTCCCTGCTGACCCTTCCGCAGATCCACGAGATGGCCGACCGGATGCTCGCGGCCGAGGGCGAGTGGCTGCCCCAGTTCGGCTAGGGACCGTTTCCGTTAGGACCGTGATGAAGATGATCATCCGCCGCCTGGCCGTCATCGCGGCGTTGTCCGTCGTCCCCGGGCTGGCGATCTTCGCGGTCCCCGCCGCAGCGAGCGCCGGCCAGCCCGCCCGCGCGGGTCAGGCGGCCGGCGTCATCGGTCCGCCGGTCGTCCGCGGCCGGCTGCGGGTGACCGGCTCGCTGCGCGACGGCGGGGTGGTCCGCGCGTCCGGCCTGTCCTGGCGGCCAGGCCGGCTGCCGCGCGGCGACCGGCTGCTCACGTTCGAGGTCGGGTACGCGTGGCAGGCGTGCCGGACGCCGACCGCTGGCTGCGTGGCCGCGGCCGACTCCACGGCCACCCCGTACGCGGCCCGCAGCTACACCGCCGGCCACGCCGACACCGGCAAGTACCTGCGGATCCGGGTGACCGCGGCCGAGGTGGTGGAGACCGACCCGGCCACGTTCGCGTTCAGCGTGGTCCGCACGTCGGTGACCACCGTGACCGGGCGCACGGTAGGGGGCTACCCGGCCGCGCGCAGGCCGGTGACCGGGTTCCTGAACGGCCTGCCCGAGGCCCGGACCGGGTCCGCGGAGGAGTACTTCCAGGTAGTCACGCCGCACTACGCAGCGGCCGACGGCGCGCCGGTGCAGCAGTACCGCATCGACCGCGGCCCGTGGCGGCCCATGCCCGCCAGCCGCGTGTTCTACACCGGCACGCTCGCCCTGGGCTGGCACCAGGTAGCGGTGCGCACCGCCAACCGGGCCGGGGCCACGATCTTGCGGTACCGGTGGCAGGTGGTGCCGCTGCCCGCACCGGTGCCGTGCACCCGGCCGCACGGCCGGGCCTGCTGGTACCCGCCGCACCTGGACTCCACCGGCCACCCGATGCGCTGGGACTGGCAGATCGGCCGGGTGACGCCGCTGCAGCGGACCGGAGTCCACGCCGTGGACATCTACGACATCGACGGCTTCCTGACCACCCGCGCCGAAGTCCGCCAGATCCACGGCCACTGGCAGGCGAGGACCCTGGCGCACCCCAAGGCCGTCTGCTACCTGGACCTGGCCTGGGAGGACTACCGCCCGGACGCGAGCCCGGGAGGCTACTTCCCCGCCGCCACGCTGGGCAAGGTCTACTTCGGCTACCCGCAGGAACGGTGGGTCGACTTCCGCCAGCTCGACCAGCTCAAGCCGATGCTGGACGAGCGGATCTCCATGTGCGCGCGGAAGGGATTCGACGCGGTCGAACTCGACGACATCGACAGCTTCGACCCGCCGTCCACGACCGGCTTCCACCTGACCGTCGGTGACGCGCAGAACTTCCTGGCCTGGGCGCTGAACGACGTGCACCGCCACGGCATGACCGTGCTCTGGAAGAACGCGCCCGGCCTGGCCTGGTGGGGGGTGCGCTACGCCGACGGGGCGATCGTCGAGGAGTGCTACATCTACCACGAGTGCTTCGCGTCCTGGCAGGTTGGCACCCGCCAGGATGGCATCACCTGCTCCGCGCTGGGCGGGCCGACCCCGTGCGGCTGGGACGTGTTCACGGCGGACCGCACCGCGCGCCAGCCCACCGGCAAGTGGGTCGGCGAGGCCGAGTACGACGCCGACGGCTTCGTCTGCAACCCGGGGCAGCGCTGCCGCGGGCCGCACGCGTTCGCGCGGTACTGCCAGCTCGTCTACGCGCCGCGTAACGGGTTCTCCGCGGTCAAGTTCGACGTGGACCTGGACGGGTCGATGTTCTACCCGTGCCCGCGGGGGAGGTGACGGGCGTGCGCCCCGCACGACGATGGCCTGCTCGCCGCGTTGCGCGCCCGCACGGGAGCCGCGGCCTTCGAGCAGGCCTGGGCGCGCGGCCGGTCCCTGGGGGGCGCTGACGCCGTGGCGTACGCGCTGGAGGAAAACGCGGGCCCTGGTCTCGCCCGGCCCGAAGACCCGCCAGGCGCCCGACCTCACAGGAAGCGCGCCGGGTCCAGGAAGCCGACCGCGCAGTAGGGGCGCTCGCCGGTGACCATCTGGGCCAGCAGCTCGCCGAGGCCGGCCGAGTGCTTGAAGCCGTGGCCGCTGTCACCGCCGGCCACGATGACCCGGGGCTCGCTGGCCAGCGGGCCGACCAGGAACTGCTCGTCGGGCGAGTCCGTGACCAGGCACGGGATGACCTTCGCCGGCCGGGGATCGAGACCGGGCAGGGCCTGCGCCACGTAGGAGGTCACCAGGTCCACGTCGGTGTCCAGGTGGATGTAGCGATCCATCTCCTCCGGGTCGAACCCGGAGGTGCTGGCCGTGGCCGCGTTCTCCGGGCCGATCTTGATCCCGAAGTCCTCGGCGGATCCGTGCCCCCACAGGCCCCCGCCGTCGTGGCGCTCCCAGATAAAGGCCGGGAACCGGTCCAGGGCGAACTCCTCCGACCCCGGATCTTTGGGCCGGAACCAGTACTGCGGCGTCCGGCGGGGCGCCAGGGGCAGGCCGGGCACCAGCGTGCCCAGCCACGCGCCGGCCGCGACCACCACCTGCGGGACCCGGAACTCGACCGTCGGGGTGCGTACCGTGACACCGTCCCGGCCGGCCTTGATGCCGGTGACCATCGTGTGCGGGTAGACATCGGCCCCGGCCCGGCGCGCGGCGGCCGTGTGCGCCCGGACGTTGCGTTCCGGATAGCAGATCCCGGCGCCCGGATCCCACACCGCGACGTCGCCCGGCGCCAGGCCCGCGTACTGCGGCTGGCGGGCCACCAGCTCGGCGTGGCTGAGCTGCTGCACCGGCAGCCCGGCCGCGGCCGCGGCGGCGATCACCCCGCTCACCGCCTGGCCCTGCGGGGATCCCGTGCTCAGGCAGCCGCTCTGGCGGACCAGCCGCTCGCCGGTCTGGTCCCCCAGCTCGGTCCACAGCTCCAGCGATTTCAGCGCGATCGGGGGCAGGCCGGGATGCTCCTGGCAGGCGATGCGGAACAGCCGGGTCGTGCCGTGCGAGGAGCCCAGATGGTGCCCGATGCCGTGGCGTTCGATGCCCGCGACGTCGGCCCCGCGCTGGGCGAGCCGCCACAGCGCCGCGGACCCGAACGCCCCCAGGCCGATCACGACCACGTCCTTGCGGATGATCTCCATCGCCGCGCTACGGCTTCCTGGCCACCCCGCACCAGGCGGTGACCTGGAGCGGGCTCAGCGCGCCGGGGTCGGGCCGCCACTGCTGCGGCTGGACGACGCCCGGCTCGACCAGGTCCAGCCCATCGAAGAAGCGGGTGATCGCGTCGCGGTCGCGCATCGTGGCCCGCGGCCCGCTCATGCGCTCGTTCACCCGCCTGGTCATCTCCGCCATCTTCGCCGCGCGGATGTCGCTGGCCGGGTGGGCCAGCACCAGGTAGCTGCCGGCCGGGAGGGCCTGCACCAGGGTGGCCACCATGCCGTAGGGATCGTCCGCGTCGGGGATCAAGTGCAAGATGATCAGCAGCATGAGCGCGATCGGCTGGCCGAAGTCCAGGATCTGCGGCGCCTCCCGGAGAATGGCCGAGGTGTCGCGCAGGTCAGCGTCGAGATAGGCGGTCGCCCCTTCGGGCGTGCTGGTGAGCAGGGCCCGGGCGTGCGCCAGCACGATCGGGTCGTTGTCGACGTAGACGACCCGGGCGGCGGGGGCGGCCGCCTGCGCCACCTCATGGGTATTGCTGGCCGTGGGCAGCCCGGTGCCGATGTCCAGGAACTGGCGGATGCCGCGCTCGGTGGCCAGGTAATGCACCGCCCGGGCCAGGAACGCGCGGTTGGCCCGCACGTCGGCGACGATCCCGGGGTTGGCGGCGATCGCCTGCTCGGCTGCTTCCTGGTCGGCGGGGTAGTTGTCCTTACCGCCGAGCCAGTAGTTGTAGACCCGGGCCGAGTGCGCGTGCTTGGTGTCGAGTCCCGGCGCCTGTCCCCCGTCTCCCTCGTCGGAACCGTCCGGTGACGGCTTCCCGGTCTGGTCGGACATGGGTTGAGGGTAGCGCTGCACGCGGCTCAGGCCGCCACGTCCCCCGGCTCGACCAGCGGGTGCCAGGCTTCGCGGATCCACGGCGGCAGGTACATGTCGTCCCATAGCCGCACCAGCTCGGGCCCGTTAACGAGCAGGCAGATGTCGTCCAGCGTCCCCTTCACGAGCACGATCTCGTAGAGATCGCGACGGCGGCTGCGCTGGGACAGGTCCCACTCCACCCGCCGGGGATTCGGGCCCAGCCAGAACAACCGGGCGGGCAGGCTGGCCACGCCCTCCAGCGGGCCGCGTAGCTCGCTCAGGGAGCCAGGGGCGGGCACGCGCCGACGCTCCTCGCTTCCCCAGACCGACGCGTCGGCAGTGATCACGCTTGTGGTATTCCCCGCACCTGCGCCAGGACACCTATCTAGAGACCGTGGCAGCGGCGGTGCCGCAGCGGCGCCGGTCTTCAACCCGCGAGCCGCGGCTCTCGGGCGCAGGGCGACCTCCGCGCGGCGTCATCTGTTCAGATGGAGCGGATGGCGCCGCCGTCTACCGGGATCATGGAGCCGGTGATGTAGGACGCGGCGGGAGAGAGCAAGAACGCGGCGACCCGCCCGAACTCCTCGGGTTCGCCGTACCTGCGCAGCGGGATGCGCTCGGACAGCCGGGCCCGCACCTCATCGGGATCACCGCTGAGCGCATCGAGCTCGCGGACCCGGTCGGTGGCGATCCGGACCGGCAGCAGCCCGTTGACCCGGATCCCGGACGGGCCGTACTCGTCGGCCAGTGTTTTGACCACGCCGGCCAGACCCGGGAACAGCCCGTTGGATATGGCAAGCCCCGCGAGCGGCGCGCGCACCTCGGCGCCCAGCACAAACGCGATGGAGCCGCCGGTCCCGGCGAGGACATCGGATCCGCCGCCGGCGGGGGTCTTGCTGGCCAGATCCGCGGCCAGAACCCGGGCCAGCCGGATGGCGCCGAGGAAGACGCTTTCGAACGCCGACCGCCACGCGTCGTCGGAAGTCGCCGCCACCGTCCCCGCCGGCGTTCCGCCCACGCTGATCAGCGCGCCGTCGAGACGGCCGAAACGCTCCCGCGCGGCCGCGATCAGCCGGCCAGCAGCAGCCGGATCCGCGTTATCCGCGGCCACCCACGCGGCCCTATCCGCCGTGGTGGCGTCCGGCGCGAGCCGGGCCACGGCCGCAGCCGCCGTCGCCTCGTGCGGAGCGCCCAGCACCACCCGGGCGCCGTTCGCGACCAGTGCCTGGGCCGCCGCGAACCCAAGACCCCGGCTACCACCGGTCACCAGGTAGACCCGGCCGCTCAAGCCGACATCCATGCGGTCATTGTGCCGGATGGGATACACCGGCCCGCGCGATGGCTGAATCAGGGCCGCCGGCGCGTCACTTCCCCGGCTGGTTCCACCGGCCGCGGTGAACCGTCTCGGCCGCAGGCTTGCGCCGGCTGCTCAGGTCGCGTGGCGGCTCGTCGCTGTAGCCGATGGAGATCGCCCCGATCGGGGCGAAGTGCTGCGGCACGCCGAACGCGACCCGGTAGGCATCGATCCGGTCGGCGGGGATCCCGAAGAAACAAGCGCCCAGCCCGGCGTCCACCGCGGTCAGCAGCATCAGCAGGGACGCGAACCCGGCGTCGATGTCCCAGTAGGGGGCGGGCCACCACGCATCCGACCGGTCGGTGAAGCCCTTATCCGGCAGGGCATAGCGGTCGAGATAGGCGTCCTTATTCGAATGCGGGATGATCAGCAGCGGCGCATCCACGGTGGCGGCAAACCACTCCTCGGGGTGATCGTCTGGGCGCACCGCCTCGCGGAACCGGGCCACATCGGCGGGGTTGTCCAGCACCAGGAAGCCCCAGCCCTGGGAGAAGCCCGCGGACGGCGCCCGCAGCCCGTTGCGCACAATGCGGTCAACCAGTTCACCGGGCACCGGCCGGCTCACGTCATAGCTGCGGACCATCCGCCGGTGCCGGACAACGTCCTGAAATTCCACGGCAGCAAGCTACCGCAGCGCGGTGAACCCTTTTTCATCCTCCTCATGGCTGCGTAGGTAGGGCGGGTCACTCCAGCGGACCCGGGTACGCGGCCTCGGCCCGCTCGGCCAGCCGGCCGGTCTGGCGGCGGATCAACACCACCACGGCCACGATCGCGATGACCGCGACGCCGATGAGGACCCAGTTGATGATGCCCGAGGCCTGCTGCAGCGCGCTGCCGGCCAGGTAGGCGGCAAAGGTGTAGATCGCGGCCCACAGGATCCCGCCCGCGGCGTTGGCGGGCAGGAACCGGCGCCACCGCATCTTGCTGGTCCCGGCGAGGAACGCCGCGTAGGTGCGCAGGACAGACACGAACCGGCCGAAGAACACCACCTTGGCCCCGTGGCGGTCGAACAGGTAGCGGGCGATCTTCAGCTTCCGCTCGTCCAGCCGGACCTTGGGGCCGTAGCGGCGGGCCAGCCGGTAGCCGCCCTTGTCGCCGATCCAGTAGCCGATGTTGTCCCCGATGATCGCGGCCGCCGACGCGACCAGGAAGATCAGCCAGGGGTTCAGGCGGTGCGTGTGGCCGGCGTAGATGCCGGCGGTGATCAGCGCGGTCTCTCCCGGCAGCGGGATGCCCAGGCTCTCCGCGGCCACCAGGGCGAAGACCCCCAGGTAGCCGTAGCTCTCGATGAGCTGCCCGATGCTCATCCCGCGATGGTCACCTGACCAGTTCCAGATAGATGATGCTGCCGAGGCCGACGACCAGGCAGTAGACCGCGAACGGGTAGAGCGTGCGGGTCCGGAAGTAGCGGGTCAGGAACCGCACCGACAGGTAAGCGCCGACCCCGGACAGGATGCTGCCGACCAGGATCTGGCCGTGGATGCCATTGCCCAGAGACCCGGTAAGGTCGGGCACCTTCAGCGCCCCCGCGGCCAGGATCACCGGCGTGGCCAGCAGGAACGCGAACCGGGCGGCGTCTTCGCGGGCCAGGCCGCGGAACATGCCGGCCACCATGGTCACCCCGTCCCGGCTGATCCCCGCGAGCAGGGCGAGAACCTGCGCCGAGCCGATGACGAGCGCCTGGACCGGGCCGATCGCCGTCAGCCGCTGGTCGGACCGTACCGCGTCCGCGATCTCCTGGTTACGGACGGCCCCGTGGCCCGAGGCGTGCCGGGCCGGGCCGGGGCGCCCGGCGGCGCTGAGGGCAAGCTCCCGGTCGGCCGCGATGTGCTGGTCGGCTTGCCGGGAGGCTCCCCGGAACCGTTCCCCCGCGAACAGGATCAGGCCGTTCACGCACAGGAATACCGCGGCGTAGACCGGCTTGCCGAAGATCACCCGGAACAGGTGCTCGAACACCAGGCCCGCGATGCCGACCGGGATGGTGGCCAGGATGATCATCCAGGCCATCTTCTCGTCGGCGGTCAGCCCCGTCCAGCGGCGGGTCCCGGTCACGGGCCGGATCAGCTGCCTGAACGAGGTGAAGAACCCGGCGGTGATCCGGACCCAGTCCCGCCAGAAGTAGATCAGCAGCGCGATCGCGGTGGCCACGTGCAGGCCCACGATGAAGGCCAGGTACGGTGACTCGGGCGCGGCCACGTTCAGGTCCTTCGCCCAGGCGCCGCCGACCAGGGCCGGGATCAGCACGTTGTGCCCGAGGCTGGACACCGGGAACAGCTCGGTCACGCCCTGGATCAAGCCGACGACGGCGGCCTCCAGGTAAGTCAGGTGAGTCATGCCAGGCCTTTCAGGTCCCCCACGTCATATCCCCTACTTAAGTTTTACAGGATTGTAGAACTTGAGGACGCCTTCGCGGACGCCGATTTCGACTACGAGGCGCGGATCGTGCTCGGCGCCGCGGCCAGCGGGATCGGCGATGTCGGGCTGGTCCTGGCGACCACCCCGGATACTCCCGGGGTGGTCCAGCCGCGTGCCCGCAGGATGTTGAAGCTCACGGGTGGCCGGACCGCTTCCGGGGTTTCTGGGCCGTCCTTTTGGCCACGTCGCTGACCGCGGTCAGCCGCACCTTGTGCGCATCGAGGAACCTGCTGACCTCGCCGAACTCCTCGGGTGTCAGCTGAGACACCCGCTTGCTGCGCAGCTTGCCCGGCAGCAGCGGCGCGACGGCCGCCGTACCGGGCAGCCGCTTTAGCGCGGCCGACAGCCTGTCCTCACGATAAAGGAACGCGTGATCGAGCAGCCGCTTGAACGCTTCGCCGGACGCGACACCGAACGCGCCGGTGACCGGCCACAGGCGCACCATGGCACTGTCGACGGTCGGTGCCGGTGAGAACGCCGAGCGAGGCACGGTGTCAAGCAGCTGCGTTCGGGCCAGGCGCTGGACCGTCACGCTGATCCGGCCGTAGCCCGCCTCCCCGGGCCCGGCGCAGATGTGCCTGGCCATATTCTCCTGGAGCATGACCACGCCGCTGGCGAACGGGTGATCCAGCAGCCTGAAGATAATGGGCAGGGCGACACGGTACGGGAGATTTGAAACAACCTTGCTGAACGGCGGGAGCGGGACGGCCAGCGCGTCTCCCCATAGTGGCGTGATATTTCCATGGGTCTGGGCCAGACCGTCCAGCCTGGACCGGAACTGCCGGTCGCATTCTATGGCGATGACCCGCCCCGCCCGGGTGGCCAGGCGCTCGGTAAGGTTACCGATTCCGGCGCCGACTTCCAGGACCGTATCCTCGGCGCCAACCCCGGCGTAGTCGATTTCGCATTCCAGAATGCGCTCTTCCATCAGAAAGCTCTGCCCCAGCTGGGGTTGCGGCCTGATGTTGCGCAGCAGGTCAGTCACGAACCGCTCACAGAGTCGCGCTGGGCAGGAGAAATCACGCCCCCGATGCTATGAGACAGCCCGGGCCGGAGCGTGTCCTGCGGCTCGCCACTCTCCAGCTCCAAGGAGAGCCCTGATGCGCTCAGACCGACCGCGGTGACGGGGCCAGCTTCCGAGCTAGCCCTCGTAGTAGCGGCCGACGGCGGTGAAGACCTCGTCCAGGACGGCCAGGCCCTCCTTGGCCTCCGCCTCCGACACGGTGCACGGCGGCACCACGTGCAGCCGGTTGTAGTTGATGAACGGCATCAGCCCGCGGGCCCGGCACTGGGCCATGACCCCATCCATGGCCTCGGACGAGCCTCCGTACGGGGCCAGCATGGCCCGGGTGGCCCGGCTGGAGACCAGGTCCAGCGCCCAGAACACCGCCAGCCCGCGGACCTCGCCGATCATCGGGTGCCGGGCGGCGAGCTCCCGCAGGCCCGGGCCGAGCACGTCGGTGCCGATCCGGGCCGCGTTCTCCAGGACGCCCTCGTCCTTCATCGCGTCGATCGACGCCACGATCGACGCGCAGGCCAGCGGGTGGCCGGAGTAGGTGAGCCCGCCGGGGAACACCCGCTCGTCGAAGGTCGCGGCGATCTCGTCCGAGATGATCACGCCGCCGACCGGGACGTACCCGGAGTTCGAGCCCTTCGCGAACGTGATCAGGTCGGGCACCATGCCGTAGTGCTCGAACGCGAACCAGGTACCGGCCCGCCCGAAGCCGCACATCACCTCGTCGGCGATGTAGACGATGCCGTACTTGTCGCACAGGGCCCGGACCCCGGCCAGGTAGCCGGGCGGCGGGATCAGCACCCCGGCCGTGCCCACGATCGTCTCGATCAGGATGGCGGCGATCGTGGACGGGCCCTCGAAAGTGATCACCTCCTCCAGGTGCTCCAGTGCCCGCTGGCCCTCCTGCTGCTCGGTCGTGGCCCAGAACGAGCTCCGGTACAGGTACGGGCCGAAGAAGTGCACGTGCCCGGTGGCGAACTCGTTCGGCCACCGCCGCGGGTCCCCCGTGGAGGTGATCGCCGCCCCGGTGTTGCCGTGGTAGGAGCGGTAGAAGCTGAGCACCTTGCTGCGGCCGGTGTGCAGCCGGGCCATCCGGATCGCGTTCTCGTTCGCGTCGGCGCCGCCGTTGGTGAAGAACACTTTCTCCAGGCCCTCCGGGGCCAGCGCCGCGATCCGGGCGGCCGCCTCCCCCCGCACGTCGATGGCGTGCTGCGGCGCGATCGTGGCCAGCGTGGCCGCCTGCTGCGCGATCGCCGCGGTGACCCGGGGGTGCTGGTGCCCGAGGTTGGTGTTCACCAGCTGGGAGGAGAAGTCCAGGTACCGGTGGCCGTCGTAGTCCCAGAAGTACGACCCCTCGGCCCGCGCCACCGGCAGCGGCCGCAGCGCTCCCTGCGCCGACCAGGAATGGAAGACATGCGCCCGGTCGGCGGCCAGGACTTCGGCGCCGCGCGCCGGGTCGGGCACGGGTTCGGTCATGACTGCCTCCAGGTCCGCGGCCGGAACGCCCCTTGACCGCCGAGGCGGAATCTCTACCGGTTGACGGGGAAGCCCAGGCTGACGCCGCCGTGACTGGGGTCCAGCCAGCGGGACGTGACGGCCTTGCCGCGGGTGTAGAAGTGCACGCCCTCGGTGCCGTGCACATGGGTGTCGCCGAACAGCGACGCCTTCCACCCGCCGAACGAGTAGAACGCCATCGGCACCGGGATCGGCACGTTGATGCCCACCATGCCGACCTCGACCTCGTGGGTGAACCGCCTGGCCGCTCCCCCGTCGTTGGTGAAGATCGCGGTCCCGTTGCCGTACGGGTTCCCGCTGACGATCTGCAGCGCCTCGTCGTACCCGGAGGCGCGCACGACCGACAGCACCGGCCCGAAGATCTCGTCGGTGTAGCAGCCCATGGCCGGGGTCACGTGGTCGAGCACCGACGGGCCGAGCCAGAACCCGTCCGCCGCCTCGCCGGTGACCGGATGCCCGCGGCCGTCCACGGCCAGCACCGCGCCTTCGGCCACCCCGGAGTCCAGGTAGGACGCCACCTTGTCGCGATGCGGCCCGGTCACCAGCGGGCCCATCTCGGACCGCTCGTCGTCGCCCGGGCCGACCCGTAGCGCCGGGATCCGGCTGGCGATCTTCTCGACCAGCTCGTCGCCGACCGGGTCGACCGCGACCACCACCGAGATGGCCATGCACCGCTCGCCCGCCGACCCGAAGCCCGCCGACACCGCGGCGTCCGCGGCGAGGTCGAGGTCGGCGTCGGGCAGCACCACCATGTGGTTCTTGGCCCCGCCCAGCGCCTGCACCCGCTTGCCCGCGGCCGTCCCGGTCTCGTAGATGTAGCGGGCGATCGGCGTCGAGCCCACGAAGCTGACCGCGCGCACGTCGGGATGGACCAGCAGCGCGTCGACCGCCTCCTTGGCGCCGTGCACGACGTTGAACGCCCCGTCCGGCAGGCCCGCCTCGGCCAGCAGCTCGGCCAGCATCAGCGACGCGCTCGGGTCCTTCTCCGACGGCTTGAGCACGAACGTGTTGCCGCAGGCGATGGCGATCGGGAACATCCACATCGGCACCATGGCCGGGAAGTTGAACGGGGTGATCCCGGCCGCCACGCCCAGCGGCTGCCGGAGCGAGAACGCGTCGACGCCCGTGGAGACGTTCTCCGAGAACCCGCCCTTGAGCAGGTGCGGTATCCCGCAGGCGAACTCGACGACCTCGAGCCCGCGGGAGACCTCGCCCGCCGCATCGCTGGCCACCTTGCCGTGCTCGGAGCTGATCAGTGCGGCCAGCTCGCCCTGGTGCTGCCGGAGCAGCTCGCGGAACGCGAACATCACGTTCGCCCGCTTGGTCAGCGACGTCTCCCGCCAGCCCGGCCAGGCCCCGGCGGCGGCCGCCACCGCCGCGCCGACCTCGGCCGCCGAGGCGAAGTCGACGGTCCCGGTGACCTGCCCGGTCGCCGGGTTGTAGATGTCACCGCGGTTCGCGGCCTCGCCCGCCCAGGGTTTTCCGCCGATCCAATGTGTAACGTGCTTCATTGCCCGCTTCTCCGCGCTCCGCGCGTCGCTCGCCTGCTTCATCGCGATGCCTCCGCGTCGACCGCGCGCAGCGCGTCGGTCAGGATGCCCAGGCCCTCCTTGGCCTCGGCCTCGGTCAGGGTCAGCGGCGGCGCCATCCGCAGCGTGTGCCCGAACAGCCCGCCCTTGCCGATCAGCAACCCGCGCTTGCGGGCCTCCTCGAGCGCCCGGGCCGCCAGGGCCGGGCTCGGCGCCCCGGTGACCGGGTCGACCAGGTCGGCGGCGAACATCAGCCCCTTCCCCCGCACGCCGCCGACCGCGGCCAGCGGCTCGGCGGCGTCCCGCAGCCCGCCGATGATCAGGTTTCCCAGGACCGCGGCGTTGCGCTGCAGGTCGTGGGAGAGCACGTAGTCCAAGGTCGCGTTCGCGGCCGCCGTGGCGACCGGGTTGCCGCCGAACGTGGAGATCCCGTTGCCGACCGGGCCGTCGATCAGCTCGCCGCGCGCGACCACCCCGCCGATCGCGAACCCGTTGCCGAGCCCCTTGGCGAACGTGATCATGTCCGGCACCACGCCGTGCGCGCCGATCCCCCAGAAGTGCTCGCCGGTCCGGCCCCAGCCGGTCTGTACCTCGTCGGAGATGAGCAGGATGCCGCGCTCGGCGAGCACCTCGTGGTAGGCCCCCAGCAGCCCGTCCGGCGGCATCGTGAAGCCCCCGACGCCCTGGACCGGCTCGGCGATCAGGCAGGCCACGTCGCCCGCGGTGGCGGTGGCCAGGACGTGGCGCAGGTCCGCCACGGCGGCGGCGGTGTACTCGGCGTCGGACATCCCGGCGAACGCGGGCAGCTCCCGGTCGGTCCCGTGCAGGTAATGCACGGCGAACGGGGCCAGCTGCGAGCTCCGCCACCCCCCGTTGCCGGTGATCGCGACCGCCCCGAACGACCGCCCGTGGTAGCTGTTGCGCAGGGCCAGCACCTGGTTGGACCGGCGGGCCGCGGTGGCCAGCAGCAGCGCGGTCTCGTTTGCCTCGGTGCCCGAGTTGGTGAAGAAGACCTTGGCGTCAGCGATCCCCGACAGCCGGGCGATCTTCTCCGCCAGCTCGACCTGGTTCCGGATCAGGTACAGCGTGGAGGTGTGCACGACGCCGGTGCCGAGCTGGCGTTCCACGGCCTCGCGCACCTCGGGCACGTTGTACCCGAGCATGTTGGTGAGGATGCCGCAGAAGAAGTCCAGGTAGCTGCGGCCGCCGGAGTCGGTGACCCGGCTGCCCGCGCCGCTGACGATCTCTAGTGGCTCGTCGTAGTACAGCGCCACCCAGTTCGGCATGACCTGCCGGTGCCTGTCGAGGAGTTCGCTCATGCTGCCAGGGTAAGCCCGGTGCTCAGCCCGGCGGGCCGGGCAGGGTGAGCTCGCCGCCGAGGTAAGCCAGCAACGGATCCGCCGGGTCCGGCTCGGCCTCCGCGGCGATGACCTCGGCCGCGTACGCCTCGGCGTCGTCGCGGGGCTGGTAGCCCAGCGCCCGGGCCTCGTCCAGGGACACCCAGCCGCCGCGAGTGTTCGCCGATACCCCGAAGGCCACGCGGAATCCCGGGCTCGGGGCCGTCAGGCAGCTCTCGAACAGCCGCCCGGCGTCGTCCGGGGACAGCCAGGTGGACAGCGAGCGCACGGTCGTCGGGCGCTCGGCGCAGGTGAGGATCCGCAGGCAGATCGTGTCCAGGCCGTACCGGTAGTGGTAGAGCGCCGCCAGCGCCTCGCCGGCCACCTTGGACACCCCGTAGTACGTGTCCGGCGCGGGGAACGCGTAGTCCGGCACCGGGAAGGCCGAGCGCGGGGTGAACCCGACGGCGTGGTTAGACGAGGCGTAGACGACCCGGCCTACCCCGGCCCGGCGGGCCGCCTCGAACACCGCGTGGGTGCCGTCGATGTTGACCTCGAGGATCTGCGGCCAGGGAGCCTCCCCCGGGATCCCGGCCAGGTGGATCACGGCGTCCGCGCCCTGGCACGCCTCGGTCATCGCGCCGGGGTCGGTGATCGAGGCCGTGATGGCCTCCTCGCCCGGGCCGGCCGTCAGGCCGGCCGTGTCGAGCAGGCGCAGCGTCCGGCCCGGCCGGGCCAGGCGCGGGCGCAGCATGGTCCCGATCCTGCCCGCCGCGCCGGTCAGGAGAATGATCGACATGGCAGTCACCGTAGTGCAGCACGGCCTGCTTCATGATCCAGGCCCCGACGCGCTCATCGGCCTCCCTCCGTAGGACGGCCGAGGGGGAGCCGGACCACATTGCTGGGCAGCCTCGTGGGTGGCTGCGGCCGACGGGCCAGTAAGTCCTCGCAAATGAGCTTGAGGTCCTCGACCAGTTCGTCCACCCGCTCGGGGCGGGCATGCTTGCGCATGGCTTCCAGGCTGTGGAATGTGTGCCGAGGCCCGGCAGCCGTGTTGACGGTATAGGTAACCGATATCCGGGTGATCCTGCCGGATATGACTGGCGGGACGACGGGCTCGCTGGGACGATCCGGCATAGCCGGGGCTCTTCCCGGTCACGCCCCGGCCAGGCGTGCACGAGCCAACCGGGGCCGTTGTGAGTGAACATCCTGAACACTACGTATGTTGTTTATAGACGTCTAGTGACATCATATGACAGCCCTAACGGCCGGTAGTCACCGCAGGTCACTTACCGTGGTCGCCATGCCAGACGATCTCGACCACGACTCGCCGGTGCCGCTCTATGAGCAGCTAGCCGCACTGCTGCGGGCCGAGATCGACGCCGGCCGCATCCAGACCCGCCTCCCGGCCGAGATGACGTTGACCCAGCGGTATGGCATTAGTCGGGGCACCGCCCACCGGGCAGTGCTGATCCTGGTCGACGCCGGTACGCCCGCATCTCACGCGGCAAAGGCACCTTCGTCCTCGCGGAATGCCGAGCGGCCCAGGAAGTCCTAGTGCCCTTAGTAGGGCACGTTCGCCGCCCTGGGCGACAGTTTCAACGTCCTGCACGCAGCCACGCGGGAATCGAGCCACAGCTACCTCAACACGACGGCTGCTAGGCGGCGCCCGCGCCGGGGAGAGGGCGCGCCACCCGCTTGATGTTGAGCAGGTTGGTGTAGGTGACGTTGTCGGTGGTGGAGGTGCCGCCGTAGGTCCCGCAGCCCAGGGTGAGTGACGGCGTGAGGCCGTTACCGAGGCCGATGCAGCCCTGCGAGCCGGGGCCGTTGACCAGGATCCGGCTCGCGGGCATCTGCCGGGCGAAGGACAGCTGCCGCCGTCGGCTGCGGGTCTGGATGATCGCGGTATGGCCGCGCCCGCCGTTGCCGAGGATCTGCTGGCACAGCCGAAGGCCGTCGTCGGGGCCGTCGACGGTGAACAGCGACAGGAGCGGGGCGAGTTTCTCCTTGCCCCACGGGCCCGACACGGCCGCGCGGGGCACGGGGGCCACGAGCAGCCGGCTGCCTGCCGGGACCTCGATGCCCGCCTGGGCGGCGATCGACGGGGCGGACTGCCCGAGCACGGCGCGGCGCAGACGCCCGTCGGTGTCGTCGAAGGCGGCCTGGGCCAGGCGGTCGCATTCGGCGGCGGTGAGCACGGCCCCTGGCCCTGCGGCCGCCGGCCAGGGAGTCGTGCACCGCCCGGTCGGCGACCAGGTTGTTCTCCGAGCCGCAGATGATGCCGTGGTCGAAACCCTTGCTGCCCACCACCATCCGGGCGGCGGCCCCGACGTCGGCGTCGGCGCAGACCCAGGCGGCACGTTCCCGGCCGGCCGATCGAGGGTGTCCCGGAACTGTAGGCGGCCTTGACCAGGCCGTGCCGCCCGTGGCCAGGATCATCGACACGCCGGGGTGGCGCATCAACGCGGCGGTGGTCGCGCGGGTCGGCCGCCACGGGACCTCCTGAACGAGGTCGGTCGGCACCCCGTGCCGCCGCAGGACCTCGTGGAGCAGGCCCGTAGTCGCGGCTCCCACGTCGGCCGCGTCCGGGTGGGAGCTGGCGATCAGCGCGTTTCGCGCCTTGATGCAGATCAGGGCCTTGAACACCAGCGTCGACACCGGGTTGGTCATCGGGATGAGCCCCAGCACGACCCCCATGGGATCGGCGATCTTGGTCAGCGGCTCTCGCCCGCCGCCGATGATCCCCACGCCCGGCTTCCCGACCAGCGATCGCGCCACGTCCAGGCTCGCGAACCGGTTCTTGTCCGCCTTGTCGGCCGCGCAGCCGATGCCGGTCTCGGCCACGGTCGCCGCGGCCAGCTCATCCGCGTGGTCCGCGATCTGGGCGGCCAGCGCCGTGATCAGATCGTCGATCTCGCCCTCGGGCCAGCCGACGAGGCTCTGCTGGGCCGCGGCCGACCGTGCGACGAGCGCGTCCATGGCCGGATCCGGCTCACCCGCCAGGATGAACTCCGCCAGGTCCTTGGAGAAGGCACGGGCCTTACCGGCGGCACTGCGCGACAGCCAGCGCAGCACCCTGACCCCGGCCGCGGGATCGCTGTCGCACAACTCCCGCAGCGCATCAGCAGACAGCCTGCGCGCGACGACGTCGGTGTGCGCGTACACGCTCGCGGACCGCGGGCCGGCGTCCAGCAGGCCGAACTCGCCGCAGACGCTGCCCGGCCCCAGGAAGGAGACGACGCCGTCGGTGTCAAAGTCGGGCCGTTCCACCTCGGTGCGCACCTCGCCCGAGACGATCACGTAACACGCGTCGCCCGGGCTGCCTTCGCGCATCAGGCAGCTCCCCTGGCGGAACCGGACCGTTTCCAGATGCGGCTCCAGGCCTGAGATCCCGGCGTCCGCAAAGCGCCGGTGCCTGGTCGGTTTGACCATGCCGAGCCTCCCCCGGAGCCGCGAACTGGCGCCTGCGGCCCCTCTTCCCCGTTGTCGCACACCGCCGGGGCCGCGGCCAGCAGGCAAGCATGCCGGAAGCCGGTGGTAGTAGCACGCCGCCGTTCAGGTGACCGGGGGCGGCGTTCCGTCGATGGTCGCGGCCAGCCCGGGATCCCACCCGCACACCAGGCAGGCGTGACGGAACGCCGAGCGGGGGAACTCTAGCGCCGCGGCCCGCGGGTCCGGCTGCGTGCGGACGTCGTCCCACTCCAGGAGGTACTCGCCCAGGGCCGTGTCCCAGTGAGCGGCCGACGGCGAGAGCTCCGCTTCGCCGAAGCCGGGCGGGGCGGGGTGGGCGTAGGCATAAAAGGCCGCGGTACCGTGCCGGGCGTCACCGGGCCACCAGCCGACGGCTATTTCTTGCGAGTCCATGGCGTTGCGCATGATGAAGTCGCGGGACGGCGGCTCGGCGGGCAGGCCGGAGAACAGGCTCACGGACAGGTCGAAGGAACCCCACCAGGCGTTGACCGGCGTGGATCGGCCGCGGTACGGGGCGCGGTAGGCCGCCAGGACGGCGGCCGCCTGGGTCGCGGCGGCGAAGTAGTCACCGACCTGGGCGGGGTCGTAGCGCGCGTGCTCGTAGTCCTCGTCGAGCGGCACGCTCCACGGCACCTCCTGGGGCTTCGGGTCGATGGTCACATCGCCGCCGACGGCGCGGACCGCGGCCAGGACGCCGCGGGTCACCTCGGCGACGGGACGGTCCGGGGTGAGCGCGACCCGCTCGGTCTGCCCGTCGCTGTGCTCGACGACCGCCTCGTGGGCGCGCAGGTCGAGCGCGACGACCAGGGCTCCCGAGCCGTCGGGAGCCGGCAGCGGGGCCGTCTCCCACCCCCGCGCGGTCAGCCGCAGGGCCGCGTGCTGGAGTTGCGGCTCGGGCGGGGCCAGCCGGACGGCCAGCTTGCCGAGAACCTGGGTGTGGGCGTGCAGCGTGTCGCAGGTCGCGCGCCATCCTTCGTAGGAGGCTGCGGGCCAGGCCGGGGACATAGCCGCACGCTATTGGGTTACCGCGCACGGCACAACGCGCCGCGCAGCACCGGCCCGGCGCGGCCTGGTTGGATGGCGGGGTGCGGATCGCGACCTGGAACGTGAACTCGGTGACCGCCCGGCTGCCCCGCCTGGTGGACTGGCTGGAGCAGGCCGCGCCCGACGTGGCGTGCCTGCAGGAGACGAAGGTCAGCGACGACGCCTTCCCGGCCGGCTCCGTTATGGCCCTCGGCTATGAGGTGGCGTCGCACGGCACCGGGCGGTGGAACGGCGTGGCCGTGCTCTCCCGGGTCGGGCTGACGGACGTCGCCCGGGGGCTGCCCGGCGATCCCGGCTTCCCCGACCCGAGCACGCCCGAGGCCCGCACCCTCGCCGCCACCTGCGGGCCCGTGCGGGTGCGGTCGGTGTACGTGCCGAACGGGCGGGCTCCGGACGACCCGCACTACGCCTACAAGCTGCGCTGGCTGGCCGCGCTGGCCGGCGCGGTCGCCGGCGACGCCTCGGGCGGGCAGCCGTTCGCGCTCCTGGGCGACTTCAACGTCGCCCCCGCCGACGACGACGTCTGGGACCCGGCGGCGTTCATTGGCTCGACGCACGTCACCCCGGACGAACGGGCCGCGCTGGCCGCCCTGCGCGACACCGGGCTGACCGACGTGGTGCCGCGCATCGCCAAGGGGCCGCACCCCTACACGTACTGGGATTACCGGGCCGGGGCGTTCGCCAAGAACATGGGCATGCGCATCGATCTCGTCTACGCCAACGCCGCCCTGGCCGCCGCGGTGACCGATGCCTGGGTCGACCGCGAGGCCCGCAAGGGCCACGGCCCCAGCGACCACGCGCCGGTGATCGTCGACCTCAGCCTGGAGTGACCCGGCTCGCCCGCGGGGGTACACCGGGCGGGCGTCAGCCGACCTCGATGTAGACCGTGCCGTCGATGACCTTGGTCGGGTAGGTGCGGATGTCGACGAGCACGGGGGCGCCGAGCGCCTTGCCGGTGGTGTAGTCGAAGCGCCCGTTGTGCATGGGGCACTCGATGACGCTGCCCATGACCAGGCCGTCGCACAGCAGCGTCTGCTCGTGGGTGCAGTGGCCGTCGGTGGCGTAGTAGCCGTCGTCCGGGGAACGGTAGATCGCGTAGGCACGGCCGCCGTGGTCGAACGGGATGACGTCCTCGGGATCGATGTTGCCGGTCGCGCAGGCGGCGATCCACTGAGCCATCAGCTGTCTCCCGGAGTTTTTCCCTAACGGTCAGGCCGCGGCCACGGCGGTCAGCGGCAGCGCGCGGCCGTCGGTCAGGGGCGTGGGCACGTTGAACGGCGCGGCGCCGGGCACCAGCTCGCGGTGCACGTAGTACTCCTGGTCCCTGAGCTGGCGCAGGACCGCGGGGATGATCTCCTTATAGGCCGCCCAGATCGACGGGTAGACGGGCGCGCAGTCGTGGGAGATCTCCTCGTGCAGCTCCGGGAGCCGGTAGTACGGGACCATCGGGAACATGTGGTGCTCGACGTGGTAGTTCATGTTCCAGTACAGGAACCGGTTGACCGCGCACATCTTCACCGTGCGGGTGTTGAGCCGGTGGTCGAGCACGTTCTCGCCCATGCCGGCGTGCTGGGTGAGGGCGTAGACATTGAGCAGCCACGCGCCGTACAGGCGCGGCCCGCCGATCAGCAACACCGGCAGCCAGGACCGCAGCGCGATCGCCGCGGCGATGGTGGCCGCGTAGATGGCCAGGTCGATCCGGGCCGTCCGGTAGACCTTGTGCCGCTGCGGCTCCGGGACGAAGTCCGCCTCGTCGGCGGTGAGCCGCCCGGAAGCGTGCACGAACATCAGCCGGAACGCGACCGTCACGTCGGCGAGGCCGACGAAGTTGGCCAGCAGCCTCGCCAGCCGGGCCGGGCGCATCGCCGCGATCTCCGGATCCCGGCCGAGGATCAGGGTGTCGGTGTGGTGCCGTGCGTGGCTCCACCGCCACACCGTCGGGTCACGCATGATCATGAAGGAGGCGAGCTGGTACAGCCCCTCGTCGAGCCAGCGCGTCTTGAACGCGGTGCCGTGCCCGGTCTCATGCCAGCGGGAGTCGGACGTCGAGCCGTAGAGGGTGCCGTAGGCGAGGAAGAACGGCACCGCCCACCAGGTGCCCCGCAACGCGATGCCGAGGCCGGCGAACAGGAAAAGCAGCCCGAGCCAGATCGCGGTGTCCCGGATGGCCGGGTAGTCGGAGCGCCGCATCAGCTCCTTCATCCGCTTACGCGGCACGTCACTGCGGAACCAGTCGCCCCCCGCCAGGCCAGCGTCCACGGCCGCCCGGTTCTCCGGGCCCGCGAGGCTGTACCGCGCCAACCGTTCCCTGCTCATATGCCGACACCTCTCCGGCTGCCGCCCGCCGCGCGGCTCCCTCACCCCCATTCTTTCCGGCACCGGACCACCTGACCAGGCCGGACATCTGCCCCCAGTTGTGCGGCCGCCCGCTGTTAGCCCAGAGTAGGTAGCGGGGGTCCTCATGTCCGAGATGCCGCAGACGCGGTTTACCCGGGCAGGCGACGTCGATATCGCCGATCAGGTCGTCGGCCCGGCGGCCCGGCGCGGCCCGCGGCCGCCTGGCCGGGCCCGCCAGGGAGGGCAGGGGTGGTTATGCGTATCGAGTCGTCGGTGACCAGCATCTCGTGGATCCCGTCCGCGGCCATCGCCGGTTCCACCAAGCTCCCGTTCGAGCTGGGGGTGACGCACTACGACGATCCCCCGCCCGACGAGCTGAAGGACCTCGATCTCGTGGTCGGCCCGGAGGGGGCCCGGTTCGCCAACGACCTGCGCGCCTGGATCGAGGTGGAAGACGGCAGGATCGCCGGGTACGGGCAAGGCGGCGCCGGGCAGATCTCCAACACCCTGTTCCGCCTGGGCGGAATGCGGGTCCAGGTGGAAGCGGTCGGCTATCCGGAGCTCAGGCCCGAGCCGCTGATCGGTGCGGACTTCGTCCGGTTCACGCAGACGGCCGGGGGCCGGCCCGGCATGCCCACGCCCCGGCTGGTCAAGGACGCGCCCTTCATAAAGATCCAGGGACCGACCGTGTGGACCACCCTGGCGCTGACCATCTACGCCGACGGCTCGACCGGTCACGAGCTGGTGGGCGCCAGTTCCTTTCCCCGGCACTGGATCTACGACGCCGACGGCAGGCTGGCGGGCAAGTCCGCCCTGATCGACTTCAAGACCTGGTACCGGACCGCCACCCTGAAGCATTCGCCCTGGCACCTCCAGGAACACGAGGTACTGGCGGCGGAGGCGGAGACCCCGCTGGAACGGCGGATGTCCCGGGTCATCATGCGCGGAAGCGGCCCGCGGCCCGTGGTCACGAAGGTCAAGGCCGGCGACACGATCCTCGCCGAGGGAGAGTCGGCCGACGAAATCGTCCTGCTGCTCGACGGCATGGTCGAGGTTGACGCGGGCGGCGCCGCGCTGGGCAGCCTGGGCCCGGGCTCGGTCCTCGGCGAGCGCTCGTCGCTGGAGCAGGGCCGGCGCACCGCCACCGTCCGCGCCCTGACCAGCTGCCGCGTCGTCTCCTACCTGGCGGCCGATCTTTCGCCGGAAGACCTGCGCGAGCTGGCCGCCGGGCACCACCGCGAAGACCAGCCGGAGCAGGCCGAGAAAGAACCGTCGTGAGCGAGCCGGACGCTGGGTGACCCGGTCAAGACGGACGGGGGTACAGCTCGGTCAGCAGGGCGATGGCGGCATGGGTCGAGGGATGCGGGTCGTGCCGCCGCCAGATCATCCGCACGGCGATGGGCGGGGCGTGCGTAGCGGCCGGAAGACGACACCGTCGCGCCGGTACTGGGCCGTGGTGCCCTCGGGGGTGATCCCGATGCCGCCGCCGGCGGCGATGATCGACAGCCAGTCATCGATGTCGGGCGTCGGGCGGGTCTGCGGCCGCGCGCCGGCCGGCCACAGGTCCGGCGTGGTGGAACCGGTACGCCGGTCGATCAGCAGCGTCCGCTGCGGTATCTCGTCGAGCCTGATGAAACGCCGGCGGGCCCAGGGATCGTCGGCGGCGAGGGCGCAGTAGCGCCGCTCATGGCCCACGATCGCGCTCGCGAACCGGTTGCCGTCGACGGGGGTGCGCAGCACGGCGATGTCGCACAGGCCCTCGGCCAGCCCGCCGGTGGCCGAGTTGGTGTGGATCAGGTGCAGCTCGACGGCGGGGTAGGCCGCCGCCCAGCGGCGCTGGAACTCCCGGGTGTGGCGGCCCATGGCCGCCCACGCGTGCCCGATGCGCAGCCTCGCGTGGCCGGCGGCCGCCCCGGACTCTGACCCGATGCCATGCCCCCATCGTCATCCGTGTCGTGACCGGGCGCCTCCTCCCGGCGGGGTGAATGCCGGGTCAGCGCGGGTCGGGGTCGGGGGTGGCGCCGGGCCGGGCCAGGAAGTCGAAGTCGCAGCCCTGGTCGGCCTGGGTGACGTGCTCGCTGTAGAGCGCTCCGTAGCCCCGCTGGTACCTCGGGGCCGGCGGACGCCACTGCGCCCGGCGGCGGCCCAGCTCGGCGTCGGTGATCTCCACGCGCAGCGACCTCGCCGCGACGTCGAGGGTGACCGCGTCACCCGTGCGCACCAGCGCCAGCGGTCCCCCGGCGTGCGACTCGGGCGAGACATGCAGCACGCAGGCCCCGTAGCTGGTCCCGCTCATCCGCGCGTCCGAGATCCGCACCATGTCGCGGACCCCGGCCGCCAGGAGGTAGCTGGGGATCGGGAGCATGCCGTACTCGGGCATGCCCGGGCCGCCCACCGGCCCGGCGCCGCGCAGCACGAGCACCGAGTCGGCGGTGACCTGCAGCGACGGGTCGTCGATGCGCTCCCTGATGTCCTGGTAGCTGTCGAACACGACCGCGGGTCCGGTGTGCCGGAGCAGTCGCGGGTCCGCGGCGATGTGCTTGATGACCGCCCCGTCCGGGGCCAGGTTCCCGCGCAGCACCGCGACGCCGCCCTCGGCGGACAGCGCCCGCTCCGGCGGCCGGATCACGTCCTCGTTGTGCACCGTGGCCCCGTCCAGTCCGGCGCCGAGCGCCGCGCCCGTTACCGTCCGGCGGCCGGTGTGCAGCGCCCCGGGGACCGTGGCGAGCCGGCCGAGCAGCGCGGGCAGGCCGCCCGCGTAGTAGAAATCCTCCATGAGGTAGGCCCCGCCCGGCCGGATGTTCGCCAGCACGGGGACGCGCCGGGCGATCACGTCGAAGTCGTCCAGGGTCAGCGGCACGGCGCAGCGCCCGGCCATCGCGATGAGGTGGATCAGCGCGTTGGTCGACCCGCCGAGCGCGAGGACGGCCGCGGCCGCGTCCTCGAAGGCCTCCCGGGTCAGGATCTGGTCCGGGGTGAGGCCTTCCCAGGCCATCTCCACGATCCGGCGGCCGCTGGCCGCGGCCATCCGGTAGTGCGCGGAGTCGGGGGCCGGGATGGAAGCGGCCCCCGGCAGGGTCATGCCGAGCGCCTCGGCCGCCGAGGTCATGGTGGAGGCGGTGCCCATCGTCATGCAGTGCCCGGGCGAGCGGGCGATCCCGCACTCGAGCTCGGTCATCTCGCACTCGCCGATCAGCCCCGCCCGGTAGTCGTCCCAGTACTTCCACAGGTCGGTGCCGCTGCCGAGCGGCGCGCCGCGGAAATTGCCGCGCAGCATCGGCCCGGCGGGCACGAAGATCGCGGGAAGGCCCGCGCTCGCGGCGCCCATGAGCAGCGCCGGGGTGGTCTTGTCGCAGCCGCCCATCAGCACCGCGCCGTCGACCGGGTAGGAGCGCAGCAGTTCCTCGGTCTCCATCGCGAGCAGGTTGCGGTAGAGCATCGGGGTGGGCTTGCAGAACGTCTCCGACAGCGTGGCCACCGGGAACTCGAGCGGGAACCCGCCCGCCTCCCATACCCCGCGCTTGACCTGCCCGGCCCGCTCCCGCAGGTGCATGTGGCAGGGGTTGATCTCGGCCCAGGTGTTCAGGATCGCGATGACCGGCTTGCCGAGGTGCTCGGCCGCCGCGACGCCGAGCTGGCGCATCCGCGACCGGTGGCCGACAGCACGCAGGCCCGCCTCCCCGGCCGGCCCGTCGCCGCCGAACCACCGGTAGCTGCGCAGCTGCTGCGGCGTCTTCCGCTCCGCCATCGCGATCCTCCTCGTGCAAGTGAATCAGTAGCTAAACTAACCCGGACCTGCGGATTCAGTTGACAGGGGCGGCGGACGTGGCAGGATTGCCGTGCGGAGGAGGATCGGGTGACTGCTCTGACGGCTGAAGCCGACAGCTTCTCAGGCCGCGTGGGTGGCCTGACCAGAGCCCAGCCCGGCCCTGGCGTAGATGTTGCGCGCCCCGTTCACGTCGGCGTCCATCGGGCCGTGCGCGGGGCAGATCACCTTGTCTTGCCGGGGGCGGGCGCACCGGGCGCCACAGCGGTGGCAGCCGATGCTGGTGCCGGCCGGGTTCACCCGGATCACAAGCCGGCCAGCTTCTTCCGCTTTGCCAGCAAGGATTCTGGTGAACTGGGCCCAGCCCGCGTCCAGCACCGACTTGTTCAGCCCGGCCTTGGCCGCGGCCCTGTTCGGCAGAAACCGGCAGGCCTGGGCCGAGTCTGGCCTGGGCTTGGGCAGGCGGGTCATGTTCGCGGGGCGGAGTTGTTCCAGGGCGATTGCGTCGCAGCCGTTTACAAGGGCACGGGCGGTCTTGTGGTGGAAGTCGCGCCGGCGGTTGCGGACCTTGCGCCATTCCCGGGCCAGCTGACGGCGGATCCGTTTCCGGTTCCCCGACCCGGGGCGGGTGCGGGCTTTGCGCCGCTGCAGGCCGGCGATCACCGCAGCCGACGCGGCCAGGAGCCTCGGGTTGGCGACGACCTCGCCATCGGAGGTGGTCAAGAACCGGGCCACGCCCAGGTCGACGCCGATCTGCCGCCCGGTGGCCGGCTGCGGTACCGGGTCACTGTCGGCGACGACGATCACGTACCAGCGGCGGTGTTCCCGCTTGAGCTGCAGGGTTTTCACCATGCCCCGGACCGGCCGGTGCCTCCGGACCTTCACCGTGCCCACCGCCTGGAAGCTGGCCCGCGCCCACCCGTCCCTGTCGCCCTGCTGCCACTTCGCGCCGTCCCCGTTAACGAACATGACCTGATCGAACCGGCTGTGCGGCTTGAACCGCGGATAGCCCGGCTGCTGCCCAGTTTTGCAGCGGTCATAGAAACTCTGGAAGATCACGCCCAGTCGGCGCAGGGTCTGCTGCTGGGCGGTGCACGAATGCCGACCCTGGCCGTATCGGTCACTGGCCCGGATCTGCTTCAGCTGGGCCGACTGGGTACCGTAAGTGATACTGGCCCGGCGCATCCGCCACGCCTCGCGGCGTTCTTCCAGCGCAGCGTTGTACAGGTCACAGTGATCGGCCAGCAGCCGGGACGCGCGCACCTGCTGCGGGCGGGTCGGGTAGGCGCGGAACTTGTAGGCTCGTTTCACCGGCACCGGTCCTGGCATGCGGTCTGGGTCACAGCCCGGGGTGTTGGCGCCGCCGGGCCATCTGTTTGCCGACCATACGGCCCGGTACCGACACTCGGTCGTGAACACGCCGGAGGGAGGGAGCGCGGATCCCCTGCCGCCCGAAGGCGGCAGTCCCCTCCGCGCGATCTTGATGACACATTCGCCGGGGAATCACCCGGCCCCGGGCGGCCGACGGCGCAGCGACGGCGGCGTGCCGCATCGCGGCAACGGGAGCGGTCACGTCCGCCTTCTTCTCGACGACATCTCCAAGCAGATCATCGAGCAGCTGCAGCAGGACGGCAGGCGCTCGTACGCGGCGATCGGGCAGGCGGTCGGCCTGTCCGAGGCCGCGGTGCGCCAGCGGGTGCAGCGGCTGCTCGAAGGCGGCGCGATGCAGATCGTTGCCGTGACCGATCCGATGTCGCTGGGTTTCCGCCGCCAGACCATGATCGGTGTCCGATGCAGCGGGGAGCTGGAGCAGGTCGCCGAGCAGCTCGCGGCCATGCACGAGATCGACTACGTCGTGATCACCGCCGGCTCCTTCGACCTGCTGATCGAGGTCGTCTGCGAGGACGATGACGAACTGCTCGGGATCCTCAGCCGGGTGCGGGCGATCCCGAGTATGACCGCGACCGAGACCTTCGTGTACCTGAAGCTCTGCAAGCAGACCTACAGCTGGGGGACCAGATGAGCACTCCGCACGGCACCGGCGATCCCAGTGGCGAGGCTGCGCACCGTCACCTCCAGGCGAGCGCTCACCGCCACATGTGGCTGCACTTCACGCGCATGTCTTCCTACGCCGAAGGCGACATGCCCGTGATCGTCCGGGGATCCGGGCAGTACGTCTACGACGACCGCGGCAAGCGCTACCTGGATGGCCTGTCCGGGCTGTTCGTGAGCCAGATCGGGCACGGCCGCGCTGAGGTGGCCGAGGCCGGCGCGCGCCAGGCCGCGGAGCTCGCCTATTTCCCGCTCTGGTCATACGCGCACCCGCGGGCGATCGAACTGGCCGAACGGCTGGCGGCCCTGGCCCCGGGCGACCTGAACCGCGCCTTCTTCACCACCAGCGGCTCCGAGGCGGTCGAGTCCGCCTGGAAGCTGGCCAAGCAGTATTTCAAGACGATCGGCCAGCCCGGGCGCTACAAGGTGCTCAGCCGCGAGATCGCCTACCACGGCACGTCGATGGGGGCGCTCGCGATCACCGGGCTCCCCGGCATCAAGGAACCGTTCGAGCCGATGACGCCCGGGGGGGTGCGGGTGCCGAACACCAACTTCTACCGGGCGCCCGACTTCGTCTCGGGCGATCTGGAAGGGTTCGGCCGGTGGGCGGCGGACGAGATCGAGCGGGCGATCGAACGGGAGGGCCCGGAGTCGGTGGCGGCCGTGTTCCTGGAGCCGGTGCAGAACTCGGGCGGCTGCTTCCCGCCCCCGCCCGGGTACTTCGCCCGGGTGCGGGAGATCTGTGACCGCCACGGGGTGCTGCTGGTCTCCGACGAGGTCATCTGCGCCTTCGGCCGGCTGGGCTACTACTTCGGCTCGCAGCGTTACGGCTACCAGCCGGACATCATCACCTTCGCCAAGGGGGTGACCTCGGGTTACTCCCCGCTCGGCGGCATGATGGTGAGCGATGCCCTGATGGAGCCGTTCGGCTCGAGCCACGAGGACATCAGCGGCTTTGAATCCCCGCGGCACGTCGGGCACACGGGGGGGCCGGGGCGCAGCGGCACCGCCACGTTCCTGCACGGGGTCACCTTCGCCGGGCACCCCGTGTCAGCCGCGGTCGCCCTGGCCAACCTCGACGTGTTCGAGAAGGAGGATCTGCTCGGCAACGTCCGCCGCCACGAGGCGGCGTTCCGGGGCACGCTGGAGAAGCTCCGCGACCTGCCCATCGTCGGCGACGTCCGCGGCGACGGGTACTTCTACGGGATCGAGCTGGTCAAGGACAAGGCCACCCGGGAGACGTTCACCGACGACGAGTCCGAACGGCTGCTGCGCGGCTTCCTCTCCCCCGCGCTGTACGACGCCGGCCTGATCTGCCGGGCCGACGACCGGGGTGACCCGGTCATCCAGCTCGCGCCGCCGCTGACCTGCACCCAGGAGCATTTCGACGAGATGGAGCAGATCCTGCGCAGCGTGCTGACCGAGGCGTGGTCGCAGCTTTAGCAGTGTTTCCCGCTCGACAAGGCTCGTCGCTCGGTCGCAAGCTCCCTCGCTCCTCAGTCCAGGCGGCACCGCGCCTTCCGGCTCACTCGAGAGAAGTTATGCATTTGTTACTAACCGGACATGGCCTATCGGGCCCCTCAAACGTGTCTTTATATGACGGGGCGATACACGCTGTCATGAGACATGCGGAAGGGGTCCGATGTCTAGCCACAGCCGAGACTGGAGCGCACTGGCGAGCCACAACGAACGCGTGGTGACCGCCGCTGCCTCGCTGCCTGATCCCGATCCGCGGCCGCCGGGCCGGCCGCACCCGGCTCACCCGGCCTCTTCCGGGCTCAGGTGGCGGCTGCGGCTGCGGAAGCGCGCTGGTCGGACAGGTACCGCAGCACGCGCGTGACCGCCTGATCCGCGGGCACCCGCTCCCTCTCTCCGGTCGCGCGGTTGGTGATCTCGATCACGCCCTGGGCCAGGTCACGGGTGCCCACGCTGACCCGGTACGGGATCCCGATCAGCTCCGCGTCCCGGAACTTCACGCCCGGCCGCTCGTCCCGGTCGTCGATCAGCGTGTCCACGCCGGCGGCCTGCAACTCGGCGTAAAGCGCCTCGGCTGCCGCCACCGTGGCCTCGTCCTGCGGTGACAGCGTCAGCACGGTCACCTCGGCCGGCGCGACCGCCACCGGCCAGACCAGCCCGGCGTCGTCATGGTGCACCTCGGCGATGACCGCCATCGCCCGCTCCACCCCGATGCCGTAGCAGCCCATGACCGGGACGATGGGCGCGCCGTCCGGGCCGAGCACGGACACGCCCAGCGTGGTGGTGTACTTGCGGCCGAGCTTGAAGATGTGCCCGGCCTCGATCGCCTTGATGACCTCGAGCGGCGCGCCGCAGCGCGGGCAGGGCTCGCCCGCGCGCACCTCGCGCAGGTCGGCCCAGCGGCTGACGTCGATGTCGCGGCCGGTGTCCACGCCGGTCAGGTGCACGTCGTCGACGTTCGCCCCGGTGGTCATGTTGCGCCGGCCGCGCAGCGCCAGGTCCGCGAGGACCGGCAGGTCGGTGACGCCGACCGCGCCGAGGCTGCCGGCGGACGCGCCGAGCGCCTCGCGGATCTCGTCGGGATGAGCTGGCCGGAAGTCGCCCGAACCGGCGGTGTCCGCCAGCTTCTGCTCCGCCAGCGGGTGATCACCGCGCAGCAGCACCAGGGTGGGCTGGCCGTCGATCACGTAGACCAGCGTCTTGATCTGCCGGTCCGCGGGCTTCCCGTACTGCCGGGCCAGGTCGTCGATGGTGCGCACGCCCGGGGTCGGCAGCCGCTCGGGCGCGTCCGGGCCCGGCTCGTCCTCGATCGGCGGCAGCGCCGAGGTCGCCTTCTCCAGGTTGGCGGCGTAACTGCAGCCGGCGTCGCCGCACCGCGCGATCAGGTCCTCGCCCGCGTCCGACGGGCACACGAACTCGACCGAGTCGCTGCCGCCCATGATCCCGCTGGACGCCTCGACCCCGGTGGCCGGGATGCCGAGCCGGGCGAAGATCCGCCGGTAAGCGCCGCGGTGCGCCTCGAACGAGGCATCGAGCCCGGCGTCGTCGACGTCGAAGCTGTACGAGTCCTTCATCGTGAACTCGCGCGTCCGGATCAGGCCGCTCCTCGGCCTCGGCTCGTCGCGGAACTTGGTCTGAATGTGGTACCAGGATTGCGGCAGCTGCCGGTAGGACGATAGCTCGGTCGCGAGCGTGGTCACGACCTCCTCGTGCGTCATGGCCAGGACGAGGTCCGCGCCCTTGCGGTCGGTGAGCCGGAACATCTCCTCCCCCATCACCGCCAGCCGACCGCTTTTCTCCCACAGCTGGGCCGGCTGCATGCAGGGCATCAGGAACTCCTGCGCGCCGATCCGGTTCATCTCCTCCCGGATCACGTTGATGACCTTGGCCCGGACCCGCATGCCCAGCGGCAGCATGCTGTAGTGCCCGGCCATGAGCTGGCGGATGAACCCGGCGCGCAGCAGCAGCCGGTGGCTCGCCGCGTCGGCGTCGGCCGGGTCCTCGCGCAGCGTGGGAATGTGGGTCTGTGACCAGCGCATGCCTGTCAGCGCCTTCTGTCGTCGTGGTGGGTGGGAAATTGCGTACCGGCCAGAAGATACATGCTCCCCAGGGGAGTCCCAATTCGATTCCCCAACGGGACGCCCCGTGGCTAGGTGGAAATGTCGGGGTAGGGCACGCTCCAGTGGCTCAGCCGCGCGGCGAATTCGCGCTGGAACGCCAGCGGCTCGTCGTAGTCGCGCTCGAACAGGGCAATAAACAGGGTCAGCAGCAGGAAGTTGTGCGCCCCGAGCTCGAACAGCGCGACGTAGTCGTGCGTGCCGAGGGCGTCGCGCTCGGGATCGGTGAATTCCAGCCAGGTGCTCCGTTCGGCCGCGGGCAGGTTCAGGATCAGGTTCGCCCGCTCGGCCTCCCACCAGTCCACGGTGCCGCGGGGATCCTCGCGGTAGCGCTCGACCAGGCCCGGGTCGCGGTCGATCGTGTACAGGAACTTGTTGACCAGGTACTTGCTCATCTTCCCGCTCCCTTGAGCTCGCTCATGAGGAGCCCTCCGGGTACCAGGTGAAGTAGGCCTCCATCGTGTGGAACAGGTCGAGCGAGTCCACGTAGTCGGCCGGGACGTTCTCCCCGGCTGCGCCCATCATCAGCATGAAGTCCATGAAGCCGTGGGTGGCGTTGCCCGGCTGCCACAGGCTGTCCAGGCTGACCTCGGCCAGCGACGACTTCAGGTCGGCGGTCGCGATCCACTCCACGGCCTTACGGTCGAACACGGGATCGGGGCCGTGCGGTCCGAACTGGCGCGGCCCGCCGAGCTCCAGGGACAGGTGACCGGTGCCGATGATGGCCACCCGCTTATCGCTCGGCCAGGCCTCGACCAGCCGGCGGAGGGCCTGGCCGAGCTCGACGAACCGCTTGGGCTGCGGCATCGGCGGGGCGAAGATGTTCGTGTACACCGGCACGATCGGCAGGTCCGCCTGGGGGCGCAGCGTGATGATCGGGCAGGTGATGCTGTGGTCGACCCGCAGCTCGTTGCTGAACGCGAGGTCGAAGCCCTCGTCGATCCCGCCGCGGAGCAGGTAGGCGGACAGCTCCTCGTCACCGCGCAGGCCCATCCGGGGCAGGCCGAACTCGCGTTCCTCGTTGTAGTAGTTCGCGTCGTAGAACGGCGCCTTCCCGATCAGGAACTGCGGCATGTTGTCCAGCCACAGCTGGTGGAAATGGTCGCTGCCCACCATGACCAGCACGTCGGGGCGGGCGCGGGTGAGGGTTTCCCGGAAGGCCTCGATCTTGGCCACCCACTCGTCGGCGAATGGCGGCCGGTCCTCGCCGGTGGCGGTGCTCGCCCGCAGGTAGAACGGGTGATGGGTGGAGGCGATGACGGCGGCGACGGTCGCCATGGCGGTCTTCCTTAGGCTGGGCCCGGCTCGGGCGAAGGGGGCTGGTACTCCGCGTTGCGGTCGACAGTAAGGTACATGTCCATGCCGAGCGGGCGGCGCTGCTCCTCGGCCAGGTGACCGAGCAGCCCGGCGGTCCGGGCGAGCAGCGCGAACCCGCGCAGCAGGCCGGGCGGCAGGCCGAGGTCGGCCAGGGCGGCGCCGGAGGTGCCCGCCCCGTTGAGCGGCAGCCTGCGGCCGAGCACCTCGGGGTGGACCCGGCCGACCGCCTCGAACAGCCGCAGGTGCGGCCCGCGGAGCCCCTCTTCCTCGGCGATCGCGATGAGCACCGGCGTGCGCGGGTCGGTGACCTTGTGCACGGGGTGGCCGAGCCCGGGGATCAGCCGCCCGTCCGCCCGGGCCTGCCGCACCGCGGCCAGCGCGAGCGCGTCCCAGCCCGCCTCGTCGCGGGGCGGCTCTCCCGCGCCGGCCAGCGCGTCGGCCAGGAACCGGCCGGTGTCCTCGGTCACGCCGAGGAACCGGGACCCGCCGCCGAGCAGGCCCGCCGCGAGCGCGCCCTGCACCGAGTCCGGCGCGGACAGGTAGGTCAGCCGGGCCGCGATCGCGGTCGGGGTGAAACCGTGATCGGCCAGCGCCACCAGCACCGCCTCGAACACCCGGACCTGCGGCGCGGTGGGCCGTCGCTGCGTGACCAGCCACAGCGCCAGCTCGCCGAAGGACACCCGGCCCATCAGGTCGGCGGCCAGGTCCTGCCCGAGCAGGGTGATGCTGTCCGCGTCCGAGACGCCGATCGAGGTCGGGAAGCGGGGAACGGGTTGCGTCACGGGCTGTTTTCCTCCTCCGGCGGCGGGGCCGCCAGCCAGCGGCGGATCTGTTCGCCGTGCTCGTCGAGCCCGGGCGGGGGGAGCTTATACCGGGGCGCGGTGGCCGAGAACCTCAGCGGGTGCCGGATCGTGGGCATCCCGGCCTCGCCCTCGCCCGCGGTGACCACCGGCTGCAGGCCGATCTCCTCGGCGAACTTGATGCCGTCGTCCACGGTGTTGATGGGGCCGCACGGCACTCCCGCCGCGACCAGCTCGCGGAACCACTCCGCCGCCGGGCGCCGCTTGAGCCGCTCGACGAGCAGCGGGCGCAGCAGCTCGCGGTTCGCGGTGCGGTCGCCGGTCTTCGCGAACCGGGAATCGTCGGCCAGTTCCGGCGCGCCGAGCACCTCGCACAGCTTGCGGAACTGCACGTCGTTGCCGGCCGTGATGATCATGTCCCGGTCCCCGGTGGGCAGCGGCTCGTAGGGGAACAGGCTGGGGTGGGAGTTGCCCATGCGGAACGGCACCACCCCGCCGGCCGCGTACGCGCTGGTCTGGTTGACCATCCCGGACAGGGCGGAGGACATCAGGTTGGCCTGCACGTGCTGGCCCTGGCCGGTGCGGGCGCGGTGGTGCAGGGCGGCCAGGATGCCGATGGTGGTGTGCAGGCCCGCCATGACGTCGAACGCGGAGATCCCGGCCCGGTAGGGCGGGCCGTCCGGGTCGCCGGTCAGGCTCATCAGGCCGGACATGGCCTGGACCACGAGGTCGTAGCCGGGTATGTCCCGGCCGTCCTCGGTGCCGAACCCGGTAATGGACGCGTAGACGATCGCCGGGTTGGCCGCGCTGACCGCCGCGTAGTCCAGCCCGAACCGGCGCAGCCCGCCCGGCTTGAAGTTCTCCACCATGATGTCGGCGCGGCGGGCCAGCTCGGCGGCGGCGGCCCGGTCGGCGTCGCGCCGCAGGTCGAGCGCGACCGACCGCTTGTTCCGGTTGATCGCCAGGAAGTACGTGGACACCCCGTCCCGCGCCGGCGGGACCCAGCCCCTGGTGTCGTCGCCGCCCGGGCTCTCCACCTTGATCACGTCCGCGCCCAGGTCGCCCAGCAGCATGGTGCAGTAGGGACCGGCCAGCACACGGGAGAAGTCGGCCACGAGCAGGCCGGACAGCGGCCCGCCAGGCTGGGCTTCCGAGGACCCGCGGGCCGCCACCGGTCTAGTCTATCGGGGACACTCGCGGCACGGACAATCAGCGCTGGAGGTTGGGGCCATGACAGCAGACCACGATCACGGTGCGGCCAGCCCGCAGCCGGGCCGGCCGGTGGTGTTCCGCCACGCCATCGTCCTGACCATGGATGCCGCCCACCGGGTCCTGACCGGCGCCGACGTCCTGGTCACCGGGGAGCGCATCGAGGCGGTGGGCCCCGGCCTGCCGGTACCCGAGGGCACGGCCGAGATCGACGCGGCCGGCGGCATCGTGATGCCGGGCATGATCGACACCCACCGGCACATGTGGCAGACCGCGATGCGCGGCTACGGCGCCGACTGGACGCTGACCCAGTACTTCGTCTGGTACTACCTGAACTGGGGCAAGGTGTTCCGGCCGCAGGACGTCTACGCCGGCAACCTGCTGTCCGCGATCGAGTCGGTCGACGCCGGGGTCACCACCACCGTCGACTGGTCGCACGGGCTGCAGACGACCGATCACGCGGAAGCGGCCACGGACGCGCTGGAAGAGGTCCCCGGCCGGTTCGTGCTCGCCTACGGCAACATCCAGCAGGGCCCGTGGCAGTGGTCGGCCACGCCCGAGTTCCGGGACTTCTACCGGCGCCGGTTCGATGGCAAGGGCGACATGCTCGGCTTCCAGATGGCCTTCGACGTCACCGGTGATCCCGAGTTCCCGGAGAAGGCGGCGTTCGAGGTCGCCCGGGACCTGGGCGTGCCGGTCACGACGCACGCCGGGGTCTGGGCCGTGACCAAGGACGACAGCATCCGGATGATGCATGAGCACGGGTTCATGACGCCGTCCACGATCTACGTGCACGCCGCCTCGCTCAGCCCCGACTCCTACCAGCGGATCGCGGCCACCGGCGGGTCGGTATCGGTCGCCACCGAGAGCGAGCAGAGCGCGGGCCAGGGCTACCCGCCCACCTGGCAGATGCGCGAGTACGGCATCGCGGTCTCGCTGTCCATGGACACCAGCGTGTGGTGGAGCGGTGACCTGTTCTCGGCCATGCGCACCACGCTGGGTGCCGACCGCGCCCGCTCGCACCTGGACGCGCACGCCCGGCAGGACACGGTGACCCACCACCACCTGCGCGCCGAGCAGGTCGTCGACTGGGCCACCCGCGGCGGGGCCCTGGCGCTCGGCCTCGACTCGGTCGTCGGCAGCATCGAGCCGGGCAAGAAGGCGGACCTGGTCCTGATCAAGAACGACGCCTCGCCCGTGATGTTCCCGGTGCTGCACTCCTACGGCCACGTGGCCTTCCAGGCCCAGCGCGGTGACGTGCACACGGTCGTGGTCAACGGCCGGGTGGTCAAGCACGCGCACCGGCTCGTGGGCGTCGACCTGGCCAAGGCCCGGCAGGCGGTGGAGCAGACGGTCGAGTACCTGCAGGGCCAGCTCGGGGCCGAGGCCTGGACCGACGGCATGCACCCCGAGATCCCGGAGACCAGGGCCCTCGACAACCCGTACACGTACACCGGCGCCGAGGCGTGGAAGTCACGCGAGGATCAGTAAGACCCACAGGTAACTTCTGCACTACCTCTCACTCTGGCCCCGTTCGTCAGTACCCTACCGCTGTCAGCCAGACCAGACTGAACGCGATGGGGATCACGGGGGACGGTGGGGATGACACCCGGGCAGGCCGGTTTCTTTCCGAATATTCAGCCACCTGAGCTTCCGTCGGCGCTGAGGATGGCGGCGCACCGCCCGGTCCCGGGTGGCAGCACGCTGGTCCTCGACGCCGGCGGCCAGAACGTGGTCGTCGTCCTCGGCGAGGACGAGGGCGATGCCAGGCTCATCTGGACCTTCATACAGCAGCAGCTGACCGGCCGGAAGACGGTGCGGATGTGACCGCCGGCGAGAACCCCGGGGCGGCCCCGTGATCCGTATCAGGCGGGCCCGGCTGCCCGAAGGCCTGCAGGCGCTGGCGCGCCGCGACCACGGCGCCGTGCTGGTCTACGTCTCGGCCGCGTTGTCGGCCAGCGAGCGGGCGGCCGCGATCCGGCGGGCGCTGCGCGCGGCCCCGGAAGCAGGCTGGCGCTCGCCGCGCAGCCCGGTGCTGCTGCCTGCCCTGGCGGGGGGCGCGGGCCTGCCCCTGGCCCCGGGAGGCCGCTGGGCCTACCGGGCGCTGTTCGCCGCGGCCGCGGCCGCGGTGATCGCGGTGGTCACCGTCCTGGTGCTGGCCGGCGGCTCGCCCGGGCACGGCTCGGCGCACTCATCCGCGGCGCTGCGGCCCGCCGCCTCGCCGGCGGGCCCCGGCGCGGCGTCCGGGCCGGGACCGACCCCGGGAAGGCCAGCGACGCGGGTGAAGGCCGGCCAGCCCGCCACCGCAGGGGGGCCGGCCCCGGAGACGTCGGGAAAGCCGACCCCGGTCCCGACCGTGACCGTGAGCCCGGCGCCGCGGCCGTCCCCGACGACGTCCAGGCCGTCCCCGAGCCCGTCGCCGAGCTCCGCCAGCAATCCGTCCGGGCCAGGCTGCGTCGACCTGCTGGGCGTCAGGATCTGCCTCTAGCGTCCGGCGTGTCCGTGGCCCCCGGTTCGGGGTCGACCAGGTCGATGATCGGCTTCACCCCGGCCGTGCCCCGGCGCAGCCGCCAGACCAGGGCGGCCACGTACCACAGCAGCGCCAGGCCGAACCCGTACACCACGAACTTGTCCGAGGCGTGGAACGGCGCGGGCACCGAGAGTATGAACAGGATCAGCGCCGTGTAGAGCAGCACGAAGATGATCACCGGCCAGGCCCACCGGCCGAGCGAGAACGCGCCCTCGATGCTGTCCAGCTTGCGCCGCTTGTACGCGTAGGCCACCGTGATCAGGAAGTAGATGATGTACGGGATGATCGAGGTCGCCCCGACCAGCGTCAGGAAGGCGCTGGTCTGGAAGTACCCGTAGATCATCACGCCGAGGTCGATGACCGCGAACACCAGCAGCGCGATGATCGGCGTCTGGGTGCGCGGGTTGACCTTCCGCAGGAAGCCGGAGAACGGGAGCATGTTGTCCCGGGACATCGAGTAGGCCAGCCGCGCCTGCGCGCCGGCCCCGACCACCAAGATCGCGAACATCGAGAAGATGACGAACGCGACGAACACCTTGACCAGCCAGGACGGCAGCCAGTAGCCGGCGATGGTCAGCAGCGGCAGCGGCGAGGCCTCCACCGCCTTGATGCTGGGGATCGCCACCGTGAAGCCGATCAGCGCGATCATGCCGAGCACCGTCGAGGCGGCCACGGCCCAGATCACCCCGCGGGGCACGCTGCGCCGCGGGTTGACGGCGTCCTCCGACATGTCCGCGGCGAGCTCGAACCCGACCAGGGTGAACACGCCGATCAGGCTGGCCAGCGCGATGGAGTAGAGCGTCGGGTTGTGGTACACCGACGTGGTGTTGACCAGGATACCCGCGCCGTACGGCGAGGGCTTGGACTTGACCCCCCAGAGCACGAACAGCAGCACGCCGAAGACGACGGTCCCGATGATCTCGGTGAATACCGCGACGTTGTTGACCCGCGCGGCGACCTGGATGCTGATGATGTTGATCACCACCGGCAGCAGCATCAGCACGATCGCCACCGTGAGCACCAGGTGCGGGCTGGGCGCGGTGACGTTGAACTCGCTGAGCAGCAGCGGCGCGGCAACGGTCAGCATGATGGCGCCGCCGCCGACGGCCATGTACAGCAGCCCGGCGAAGCCCACGAACCAGCCGTAGGTCGAGTTCACCAGCCGGGCGCTCCACTGGTAGGCGTACCCGGCCAGCGGGATCCTGGTGCCGAGCTCGGCGACCACCAGCGCGATCATCAGGTTGCCGAACCCGACGATGGGCCAGGTCCAGATCGACGCCGGGCCCCAGTAGGACAGGCCGAAGCCGTAGTTGAGGAAGATGCCGGTCGTGATCGAGATGATCGAGAACGCGATCGCGAACATCGAGAAGAAGCGCAGCGACCGGCGCAGTTCCGGCTTGTAGCCGGCCCGCTCGACGATCGCCTCTTCCGCGCCGGCCGGGGTCCCGGCCGCGACCGTGCCGGCGGGTTCCGCTGGGGTGCTGGACATTTGGCCCCTCCTTGTGGTGCTGGCGCGGCATCGCCGCGCTACGGCCGTCCGGGCCGCCACCACGGCGCGCGCCGGGTCAACGGACCCGAACCTGATATACCCCGCCGAGCTGCCCGGCGTGCGGGTGGACAGCTTCCGGCGCCGGCCAGCCCGACTCGGGTACTGTGTTGCGAGTCATTCGAGGTGGGGACACCGGACGCGCCGACACCGGGGACGAGCAGACACATTGACTACTTCCCGCCCTGAAGGACGGGGATTCCAGCCCTCGCGAGCTGGGGTTCCTGTTTCACGGCCGACTGCACCGGAGGGGTCTCCAGGTGTCTGACATCAGCTCCGCAGGCATCGCCCGGGTTGCCCCGGGCTGCGGCAAGACCTGCCGCAAGGATGTTCTTCGCCGCGTTGAGGTCCCGGTCGTGGCGGGCGCGGCAGGACGGGCATCGCCACGCCCGGACCCGGACAGGAAGATCGGCGAGCAGGAACCCGCAGGCCGAGCACGTCTTCGTGCTGGGGTACCAGCGGCCGATCACGACCAGGCGGCGGCCGGCTCGCTCGCACTTGTACTCCAGCTGGCGCCGGAACTCGCCCCACCCGCAGTCCGAAATGGCCCGGGCCAGGCACCGGTTGCGGACCATGTTCTTCACAACGAGGTCCTCGATCGCGATCAGGTCGTTGTCGCGGATCACCTGAGTGGTCGTGCGGTGCAGGAAGTCAGCCCTGGCGTTGCGGACCTTCCGGTGGGCCCGGGCAACCTTGGCCTTCGCCTTAGCCCGGTTGGCCGAGCCGCGCTGGCAGCGGGCCAGCCGCCGCTGATAGCGGGCGAGGTTGCAGGCCCGCCGCTCCAGATGCCGGGGGTTGGCGATCTTCTTGCCGTCCGACATCACGAGGAAGCTGGTCACGCCAAGGTCGATGCCAGCCGAACGGCCGGCCGCGGGCAGAGGCTCAGGCTCAGAAGCGTCGACCGCGAAGGTCACATACCAGCGCCCGTCGGGCTCTCGCGAGACGATCACCATGGTGGGATCGAGTACGCCGGTGTCGACCTCGGGCCACGACCACACGAAGGCCAGCGGGCCGGCCGCCTTGGCCAGCCGCAGCTCGCCATCGCGCATCGAAAACGCCGACCGGGTGTAGTGCGCGGACTGGCGGCCGTGCCGCGATTTGAACCGCGGGTAGCGTGCCCGCTTGCCGAAGAACGCCTGGAAAGCACCATGCTGATGACGCAGAGCCTGCTGCAGCGGGACGGAGGACACCTCGTTCAGCCACGCCAGCTCAGGGTCCTTCTTCATCACGGTCAGGGCCGCATCGGTCTCGGCATACGTAGTGCCCCGGTGTTCCTGCTGCCAGCGGCGCTGGCGCTCGGCGAGGGTCCGGTTCCACACAACCCGGACACAGCCGAACGTGCGAGCCAGCACCTGCTGCTGGGCTTCATCCGGATAGGCCCGGCACCGGTAGGCGGTCCTCACCACAGCAGGATGCCAGGCGCCGCCGACAAACCCCCGCCACGCTGCGCGCGGCACCGGATTCCTCCCTGGCCAGAAGGCCAGGGCTTCCTCCGGAGGTCCTGGTGAGTTCCGCAACGACCGCGGCCACGGGCACCGGCTCGCCGCGCCCGCAGCAGCCCGCCGCCACGGGCGCGTCCCGGCTGACCCGGGCGCTCGCCTGGGCCGCGGCCATCGGGATCGGCAGCTCGATCCTGATCATGATCGGGGCCTCGGCCGTCCGGCACAGCGCGGCCGTCCCGCTGATGCCGTGGCCGCCGGGCTGGCCGCCGCTGGAGCTGGCCGGACACCTTCCGGTGGCCGCGACCTACGCCGCGCTGTGGGCCGCGGTGATCCTGGGCGGCGGCGGCGTGATCGCCGGGCTGGCCGCGGTGGCGCGCGGCGCGCGGTTCCCCGCCCGGCTGCTGATCGCGGCCTCCTTCGTCGCCGTCGCGGCGTTCGCGATGCTCCCGCCGGCCGGGTCCACCGACTCGCTGAACTACGCCACCTTCGGCCGGATCGCGGTGCTGGGCCACAACCCCTACGTGATGACGCCCAACCAGCTGGAACGCGCCGGCGACCCCATCGGGAAGCTGGCGACGCAGATCTGGCGGCGGCACGGGTCCCTGTACGGCCCGCTGGCCACCGCGGAGCAGTGGGGCGCCGCCGAGCTGGGCGGCACCGCGCCGGCCCGGATTATCTTCTGGCTGAAGCTGTGGAACGCGATCGTCTTCCTCGGCGTGGTGGTGGGCCTGGACCGGATGCTGCGCTCCGACCCGGCCCGGCGGGCGCGGGCGCACCTGCTCTGGTCGCTGAACCCGCTGGTGCTGTGGGGCCTGATGGCCAGCGGTCACCTGGACACGTTCGCCGCCGCCGCAAGCTTCTTCGGTCTGGCCCTGGTACGCACCCGCCGGGTCGAACGGCCCGGGTCGCCGGAGCCGGAGATCCGGGGGCCGGAGCCGCTCGTCGCGCTGGCCGCGGGCGTCCTGGTCGGGGTGGCCGCGGACTTCATGCTCACCTACCTGCTGCTGGCCGTGGCGCTGGCCTGGGCGCTGCGGCGCTGGCCCGCGGCGCTGCTCGCCGCGGCGGGAGGCCTGGCCGTCGCGGTGGTGCCCGCCTACCTGTGGGTGGGCCGTCCGCTGGTCCATTCCCTGCTGCTGCGCCGGGGGAAGGTCTCCGCCGACAACTTCTACCAGCTGTTCTCGGCGGCGTTCCGGCACCCGCTGCCGCCCAGCGTGGACCTGGCCGTGGTGCTCGCGTTCGGGGCCCTGGCCCTGCTGCTGCTGTGGCGGCTGCCCGACGTCGCGCCCGACCTGCCCGCCCTCCAGCCCGCACTGGCGATCGGCATCGCCTGGCTGTTCGTGTGGTACTACCAGCTGCCCTGGTATGGCGTGATGATCATCGCGCTGCTGGCCCTGTACCCCGCCTCGCGGCTCGACTACCTGCTGATCGTGCAGCTGACGGCGGGCTCGCTGGCGATGATGCCGGGAGGCAGCCCGCTCGAGCCGCCGCTCGGCTGGCTGCGGACGCTCTCCCATGAGATCTGGTTCACCTGGACGCCGCTCGTGCTGCTCGGCTGCGTGGTGGCGGTGATCGCGCTGTGCCTGACCGGCGCCTGGAACTTCGGCCCGCGGCCGGAGGCCGGCCGGCCGGCGCGGACGGGCGCATGACGGGCCTGGTCCGGCGGCTGGTCAGCGTGGCCCCGGGATCGAGGTTCGAGGGGGCCGCCGCTTCCGGCGGGGAGCTGTGGTTCGTGATCGCGGGAAGCGGCCGGCTGGACGCCGGCGGACTGCGGGGCGCCGCGGTGGGCCGGGAGGCCGGCGTGTGGGTACCGCCGGGATCGGGGTACCGGCTCGACGCCGGCCATGATGCCCCGCGCCTGCTGCTGGACGCGGTCGCGCTGCCCGCCGCGGCGCCGGGAGAGCCCGGGGCGCCGGGGGCCGGGCCGGCGCGCGTATCGCAGCTGCGCGACTGCGAGGTCGAGCGGACCGGCGACCGCCGGTTCCGGGTCGTGCTGGGCCCCGGGCGCGGGTGCGAGGCGGCCACCCAGTTCGTGGGCGAGATCCCGCCCGGCCGGGCGCCCGAGCACAGCCATCCCTACGACGAGATGGTGCTGGTGCTCGACGGCGAGGGCGTGGCGCACGCGCGGGGGGGCGGCGGCGACCGGGCGCTGGCCCCCGGAACCCGGCTGCACCTGCCGCCGGGACGGCCGCACTGCCTGGAGAACACCGGGACCGGCACCCTGGTGGTGCTGGGCGTGTTCCACCCCGGCGGCAGCCCGGCCCAGAAGCGGGGCTGATGGCCCGCGACCTGTGATCAGTTCTGCAGCGGCAGCATCTCGCTGAGGAACCGGTCCAGGAACCGGCCGGGCTCCGGCACGGCCGACGCGGGCCTGACGACGAACTTGCTCAGGCCCGCGGCCACGTACGCCTCGATCATCCGCCGCGCGTCCGGCCAGCTCGCGGCGACCAGGCGGGCCGGGTCGGCGTCCGGCCGCCGCTCGGCCACGGATGCGATCAGCTCGGCGGGGATGCCCTCGGTCGCGACCGCCAGGCTGATCCCGAAGTGATCCGGCTCCACCTCGCGCCCCGCCGTGGACGCGGCCTCCTCGATGGCGGCGCGCCCGGCGGCGGCCTCCTCCGGCGTGATCAGGCTGGCCAGCCAGCCGTCGCCGAGCCTGCCCACCCGGCGCAGCGCCGCGGGGGCGGTGCCGCCCAGCCAGATGTCCAGCGGCTTGGCCGGCCGCGGTCCCACGCTCGCGGCCTCGACCGTGAAGAACTCCCCGGCGAAGGACACGTTGTCCCGCCGCAGCAGCAGCCGCAGCAGCTCCAGGGACTCGTCGAACACCGCCGCCCGGGGGCCCGCGACGCCGAACAGCGCCCGCTCGCCGCGGCGCGCGGGCCGCAGGCCGAAGACCGGCAATACCCGTCCCGGGGCCAGCCCGGCCAGCGAGGCGAGCTGCTTGGCCACCAGGACGGGGTGGCGCCCGGGCAGCACGTACACCCCGGTGCCGACCTTGAGCCTGGCCGTCCGGGACAGCGCGTACGCCATCCCGATGAACGGCTCGACCAGCGGGCCGTACACCATCTCCGGCAGCCACAGCGAGTCGACGCCCGATTTCTCCAGCTCATCCACGGCCGCCGCGAACCCGCCAGGGACGCCGGCCGAGCCCAGCGCGATCCCGATCCGAACCTTCACCCGTCCATCTCATCACGGCCCGCTTGGCCCGGTCTCATCCGGTGAACCCTTCTGGTTACCCGTACAGGCCTGGTGGATTGTGTCTATCGTGGAGGCCGGAATGCGGGCGCCAGGCGAGGCCTACGGGGTCCGGGAATCAGCGGGCAACAGATCTGGTGGTGCGACCGTGAGCCGCGAGACGGAGCCGGTCCTGTCCGGAATGTCAGGCACAATCGCTGATTACCGGCTGGACGGGTACATCGGCCAGGGCGCCTCGGCGGTCGTCTACCTCGCCCGGGACGAGCGGTCGGGCCAGATGGCGGCGGTCAAGGTCATGGCCCCGGAACTGGCCCGCGACGAGGCCTTCCGGGCCCAGTTCCTGCACGAGGCGCGGGCGGCCGCCGCCCTGAACCACCCGCACATCATTCCCGTCCACCAGGCCGGCGAGGCGAACGGAACGCTCTACCTGGCCATGCACTACGTCCAGGGCGGCGACGCCCGGTCGCTGCTCAACCGGTTCGGGCCGCTGCCGTTCGCCTGGGCCTGGACCATCATCGCCCAGGTCGCGTCGGCGCTGGACACCGCGCACGCGCACGGCCTGATCCACCGCGACGTCAAGCCCAGCAACATCCTTCTCGATGCCGGCGACCGGGCGGGCCCCGGCGCCCCCCGCCAGGCCGACGGCGGCGATTTCGACCACGTGTACCTGGCCGACTTCGGGATGAGCACGAACGCGCCGCCGGGCGAGATCGCCGCGGCCGGCCAGTTCGCGGGGGCGCTCGACTACGTCGCGCCGGAGCAGATCGAGGGCCGCGCCGTCGACGGGCGCGCTGACCTTTACGCGCTGGCCTGCGCCGGATTCGAGCTCCTGTGCGGCAGCCCGCCGTTCGGGCAGGATCAGGGGCTGACGGTGATGTACGCCCAGCTGTACGCGCCGCCGCCCTCGGCCACGGCGCGACGCCGCGAGCTGCCCGCCGCGGTCGACCAGGTGCTGGCCACGGCGCTCGCGAAGAACCCGGCCGACCGTTACGCCTCCTGCGGCCAGTTCGCCGAGGAACTGCACGCGGCGCTGGAGCTCATCCCCGCCGCGCAGGACCCGGCCGGGAATGACGCCGCGGCGGCCGGGTACGACACCAGGCCGACCGTGATCGACGCCAGAACGGCCGTGCTCGACCCCGGCATGGCCATAGCCGACGCCGGGCCCGCCGGGCACGAACCCCGGCCCGCCGGGCACCAACCCGGGCCTGCCGGGCCGACCGGGGGTTACGACATCGGGCCGGCCACGTATGACCTCGGGCCCGCCGGGACGGGCCGATCCGGGTACGCGCCCGCGCCCGCGCCGGTCCCGGCCCCGGCCCCGGTGAGCGCGGAGCCGGCCAGCTGGCCGGCCGAGCTTTACCGCCCCCCGCCGCCCGTTCATCCGCTCGTGCGGCGCCCCGGCCGTAGGCTCATCCTGGCCGTGGCCGCGGCGACCATCGTCGTGGTCCTGGCCGTGGTCGGCGTCGTCCTGCTGCAGGGACCGGGATCCGGCAAGCCGGCCGGCGTCTCGGTCGTCACGCCCTCGCCCTCGCCCGCGGCATCCGCCCCCGCCTCCCGGCAGGCGGCCGCCGTGAACCAGCTGCTGAGCTCGAGCGCGGCGACCCGGAAGGCCCTGGTCGGCGCCGTCGCGCACGTCCGCAGCTGCACCGGCGTGCCCGCCGCCGTCGGCCAGATCCAGCAGGTCGTGAACCAGCGCAGCACCGAGTACCAGCGGGCCTCGGCCCTGTCCATGGCCACTCTGGCGGACGGCGCGGTGGTGAAGTCCGACCTGCTCGCGGCGCTGCACAGCTCGCTGAACGCCGACCGGGACTACCTCACCTGGGCCCAGCAGGAGAGCTCCGGGTGCACGCCGGGCGCTGCGTCGCGCGCCTACAACGCGGCGGTCGGCGCGGACCAGCGGGCCGTCGCGGCCAAGGGGACGTTCGTCCAGGCGTGGAATCAGGTCGCGGCCAAGTACGGCCTTCCGGCCGAAACGACCAGCAGCTTCTAGCCCGCGCCCTAGCTCGGGATCGTCTTCTCGTCGTGCCCGCCGAACTGCTTGCGCATCGCCGACAATGCCTTGTCGGCGAACAGGTCGAGGTTGCGGGAGGAGAACCGGGAGTACAGCGCGTTGGTCAGGGTCGGCGTGGGAACGCCTTCGTCGATCGCGGCGATCGAGGTCCAGCGGCCCTCGCCGGAGTCCGAGACCCGACCGCTGAAGTTGGACAGGTCGGGTGACTGGAACAGCGAGAGGGCCATCAGGTCGAGCAACCAGGAGCCGATGACGCTGCCCCGGCGCCAGAGCTCGGACACCGACGTCGTGTCGATGTCGTACTGGTAGTACTCGGGGCGCTCCAGCGGGGCCGTCTCCGCGTCGTCGGTCTGCATGCGCGTGCCGACGTCGGCGTTGTGCAGCACGTTCAGGCCCTCGGCCAGGGCCGCCATGATCCCGTACTCGATGCCGTTGTGCACCATCTTGACGAAGTGGCCGGCGCCGTTGGCCCCGCAGTGGAACCAGCCCTGCTCGCAGGGCTCGGGCGGGCCGGTGCGGCCGGGTGTGCGCGGGGCGGCATCCACCCCCGGCGCCAGGGACTCGAACAGCGGGGCCAGGTGGTCGATCACGTCGCCGTCGCCGCCGAGCATCAGGCAGAAGCCGCGGTCCAGGCCCCAGACCCCGCCGCTGGTCCCGCAGTCGATCAGGTTGATCCCCTGCCCGGAAAGCTTGGCCGCGCGCGCAATGTCGTCGCGGTAGTAGGAGTTGCCGCCGTCGATGATGATGTCGCCCGCTTCCATCCGGTCGGCGAGCTGGTTGATCGTGTTCCCGGTGATCTCGCCCGCGGGCACCATCACCCAGGCCGCCCGCGGCTTGGTCAGCGCGGCGACGAACTCGTCCAGGGTGGAGGTCCCGGTCGCGCCCTCGCTCGCCAGCTGCTGGATCGGTCCCGGGCTGCGGTCGTAGACCACGCACTGATGGCCGTCGCGCATGAGCCTGCGCACCAGGTTGGCCCCCATCCGGCCCAGCCCCACCATGCCGAGCTGCCTGGTCTCAGTGGCTGCCATCGTGTCCTCCCTTGTCTGAGTCATCGTGTAGCCATGGCGCGTGCCAGCTGGAAAGGCCACGGATCAGCCCGTCGGCTTCTTCCGGACCCCACGATCCCTGCGGGTAGGTGCGCACCGGCGGCGGGTGGTCGAGCAGCGGCTGCACGATCCGCCAGGTCTCCTCGACGCTGTCCTCACGCGTGAACAGGTGGTCGTCCCCGGCGATGGCGTCGGCCAGCAGCCGCTCGTAGGGCTGCAGCGGCTGACCGAGCTCGGTGGCGAACAGCATGTCGAGGTGCACCTGCCGGTACGACGAGTGTTCTTGGGGCCCCTTGGAGGTGAGCCCGACCCGCAGCCCCGGGTTGGGGTCGATGCGCAGCACGATCTGGTTCGGGTCGCTCTGGCGCTCGACGAAGCGGAGCCGGGGCGCCCGCCGGAACACCAGCCGCACCTCGGTGACCCGGGTGGCCAGCTCCTTGCCCGCCCGGATGAAGACCGGCACGCCCGCCCAGCGCCAGTTGTCGATCTCGAGCCGCAGGGCCGAGAAGGTCTCGGTGGTAGACCCCTTGGCCACCCCGGGGACCTGGAGGTAGCCCTCGTACTGGCCGCGCACGTACTGGGACGGGTCGGCGTCCGGGATGCAGCGGAACACCTCGGCCTTCTTGTCCCGCAGGTCGTCGGCCGTGGCGCCCACCGGGGGCTCCATGGCGACCAGGGCCAGCACCTGCATGAGGTGGTTCTGCACTACGTCGCGCAGCGCGCCGACCGGGTCGTAGAAGGCGCCCCGGTCCTCCACCCCGAAGTCCTCGGCCATCGTGATCTGGATGCAGGAGACGTGGTCCCGGTTCCACACCGGCTCCAGGATCTCGTTGGCGAACCGGAGGTACTGGATGTCCAGCACCGGCTCCTTGCCCAGGAAGTGGTCGACCCGCAGGATCTGGTCTTCGTCGAGGTGGCGGTGCAGGTCGGCGTTCAGCTGGCGCGCCGAGGCCAGGTCGTGGCCGAACGGCTTCTCCACCGCCACCCGGGCGTTCTTGGTCAGCCCGACGGCGGCCAGGGAGTCGACCACACCGGCGAACAGCGAGGGAGGGGTCTCCAGGTAGAACAGGGGGTGGGTGAAGCCGGACATGGACGAGGCCAGCCGCTGGAAGGTGTCGATGTCCCCGAAGTCGCCGCCGTGGTAGGTCAGGCGCTGCGCCAGCCGGCCGAATACCTCCTCGTCGATCTGCACGCCGGCCTGGGTGATCGATTCCCGGGCGTGCGCGACCAGGTGCTCGCTGGACCAGTTCTGCCGGCCGACGCCGATGACCTTACAGGTCAGGGCGTGACGGGCATCCAGCCGGTACAAGGCCAGCAGCGTTTGCTTCTTGGCGAGGTCGCCGGTGATGCCGAAGATCACGAGCACGTCCGCCGTCGGTGGCTTGTCCGGCACGTCCACCGTCCTCCTCACCGGTCGTGGCGATGGCCCGACAGGGGCCGCGCGCATGACGCTACACCGCCCGGTTGACTAGCAGGTGACCAGGGCCTAGCTCCCGGCGGCGTGCAGCTGCGCGTTGAGCCCGCCCCAGGCGGCGGTCCGCGCCCGCGCCTGCACCGTCCCGGTGACGCTGTTCCTGATGAACATCAGCCCGGACTGCCCGCTCAGCTCGCGGGCCTTGACTCGCCGGCCATCCGGCAGGGTCACGACGGTGCCGGCGGTCAGGTAGAGCCCGGCCTCGATCACGCAGTCGTCGCCCAGCGAGATGCCGAGGCCGGAGTTGGAGCCGAGCAGGCACCGCTCGCCGACCGTGATGCGCTCCTTGCCGCCGCCGGACAGGGTGCCCATGATCGCGGCGCCGCCGCCGATGTCGGTACCCGCGCCGACCACGACGCCCTGGCTGATCCGCCCCTCGACCATGGAGGCGCCGAGCGTGCCGGCGTTGAAGTTGACGAACCCCTCGTGCATAACGGTCGTGCCCTCGGCCAGGTGGGCGCCGAGGCGGACCCGGATCGCGTCGGCCACCCGGACGCCGGGCGGGGCCACGTAGTCCAGCATGGGCGGGAACTTGTCCACCGACCGCACCTGGATCTGCTGCCCGGCCGCGCGGGCCCGCAGCCGCACCGCGACGATCTCGGCCGGGTCCACCGGGCCCGCTGACGTCCAGCCGACCGTGGGCAGACAGGCGAAGATGCCGTCGAGGTTGATGGTGTTCGGCCGGACCAGCCGGTGCGAGAGCAGGTGCAGCCGCAGGTAGGCGTCGCCCGCGTCGGCGGGTGGCGCGTCGAGATCAGCGATCTCCACGCGCCGGTGCGTGGTGCGTACCGCCCTGACGGGATCGGCGTGGTCCGGGCTCACCGCGAACTGCGCGGGCCTGCTCGCCGGTCCGAGCTGCGGATCGGGGAAGAAGTAATCCAGCTTTGAGCCGGCCTCGGTCACGGTGACGACCGCGTCTCCCCATGCCTGTCTGGTCACGGCATGAAACCTACCGGGTCACGACGTTGGCGATGCGGCCAGGCACGACGACGAGGCGGTCGACGGCGGCGTCGCCGACGTAGCGGGCGACGTCCGGGTGATCGGCCAGGATCTGGGCGATCTGCTCCCGGCCGGCGTCGGCGGGAACCTCGATGGTGAACCGCGTCTTGCCGTTGACCTGGACCGGGAGCACGACCGTCGGCTCGGCGGCCAGCGCCGGATCCGCCTCGGGGAACGCCGCGTAGGCGAGGGAGTCGGGGTGGCCGAGACGCGCCCACAGCTCCTCGGCGATGTGCGGCGCGAGCGGCGCGACCATGAGCACCAGCGGCTCGGCCAGGGTTCTGGGCAGGTTTCCCCGCTCGGCGGTGATGCGGGCCGCGTGGGTGAGTAGTTCCTGCAGCCGGGCGATCGCGATGTTGAACCGCAGCCCGCGGTAGGACTCGCGGACCGCCTGAATGGTCCGGTGCAGCAGCCCGGCGCTCTGAGCGGGCAGCGGGCCGTCGTCCACGACGAGGTCGCCGGTCTGCTCGTCCACCATGCTGCGCCACAGCCGCTGCAGGAACCGGTAGACGCCGATGATGTCGTCGGTGTGCCACGGCCGGTCGGCGTCCAGCGGGCCCATCGACATCTCGTACAGCCGCAGGGTGTCCGCGCCGTAGCTGACGTACATGTCGTCGGGGGTGATGCTGTTCTTCAGGCTCTTGCCCATCTTCCCGGACCGGCGGGTCACCGGCTTCCCGGCGTAGGTGTAGGTGCCGTCCACCAGCTCCACGTCGGCCGCGGGAACGTACATCCCGCGCGAGTCGGTGAACGCGTCCGCCGTGATGTAGCCCTGGTTGACCAGCCGCCGGAACGGCTCGCGGGTGGAGACGTGGCCGAGGTCGAACAGGACCTTGTGCCAGAACCTGGCGTACAGCAGGTGCAGCACGGCGTGCTCCACGCCGCCGACGTACAGGTCCACCCCGCCGTCGCCCAGCGGGGCCCCCGCGGGCACCATCCAGTACCGCTCGTTCACGGGGTCGACGAACGCGTCGTCGTCGTCCGGGTCGATGAAGCGCAGGTAGTACCAGCACGATCCGGCCCACTGCGGCATCGTGTTCAGCTCGCGCCGGTAGGTGTGCGGGCCGTCGCCCAGGTCGAGCTCGACCTCGGCCCAGCCGGCCGCGCGGGCCAGCGGCGGCACCGGGTCGCTGCCGGTGTCGTCCGAGGGCATCAGGGCGAAGTCGGTCATCTCCGGCAGCGTGACCGGCAGCAGCTGGTCGGGCAGCGCGACCGGCAGGCCGAAGGAATCGTAGACGATCGGGAACGGCTCGCCCCAGTACCGCTGGCGGGAGAAGAGCCAGTCCCGCAGCCGGTAGACCCGGCTGCGCCGGCCGTGCCCGGTGCGCTCCAGCCAGCCGATGGCCGCGTCGATGTCGCCGAGCCACTCGTCGGGCACGGGAGCGACCGGCAGGCCGAACGCGCGGGCGAACTCCAGGTCGCGCTCATCGTGCGCGGGGACGGCCATGATGGCCCCGGTGCCGTAGCCCATCAGCACGTAGTCCGCGAGGAACACCGGGATCTGGCCGCCCGTGACCGGATTGATCGCGTAGCTGCCGGTGAACACCCCGGTCTTGTTCTGGCTGATCATCCGCTGCCGGTCGCCGATCCTCGAGGTGCGCGCCTGGTACGCGCCCACCGCGGCCGCGGGCGACCAGTCCGGCTCGGAATCCTGGCCCTCCGGGAACCGCCACGACGCGGGGGTGCCCGGCGGCCACCGGTCGGCGGCCAGCGCTCCGGCGAGCGGATGCTCGGGGGCCAGGACCAGGTAGGTCGCGCCGGGCAGCGTGTCCGGCCGGGTGCTGAACGCGTCGATGCGCAGGTCGCCGCCGGCCACGGAGAACTCGATGATCGCGCCGTCACTGGGGCCGATCCAGTTCCGCTGCTGCTGCTTGATCGGCTCGGGCCAGTCGAGCCGGTCCAGGTCGTCGAGCAGCCGTTGCGCGTAGGCCGTGATCCGCAGCATCCACTGCCGCAGCGGCCGCCGGTAGACCGGGTAGTTGCCGACGTCGCTGCGCCCGTCGGCGGTCACCTCCTCGTTAGCCAGCACCGTGCCAAGGCCGGGCGCCCAGTTGACCATGCCCTCGGCGATGTAGGCCAGTCGCCACCCGTCCACCACCTGGCGCCGGGTCAGCGGGTCGAGCTCCGCCCAGGGCTTACCGTCCGGGTTGGCCGGGCCGGCCGGGCGCGTCCCGGCCTCGAACTCGGCGACCAGCTCGGTGATCGGCCGGGCCCGCTGGAGATCCTCGTCGAACCAGCTCTGGAAGATCTGCAGGAAGATCCACTGGGTCCAGCGGTAGAACCGGGGGTCGGTGGTGGAGAACTCGCGCCGGGTGTCGTACCCGAGGCCCAGCCGGAGCAGCTGCCGGCGCATCGTGTCGATGTTGTTCCTGGTGCTGACCGCCGGGTGCTGGCCGGTGCTGATCGCGTACTGCTCGGCCGGGAGCCCGAACGCGTCGTACCCGAATGCGTGCAGCACCGTCCGCCCGGTCATGCGCAGGAACCGGCACAGCACGTCGGTGCCGATGTACCCGAGCGGGTGCCCGACGTGCAGGCCGGCCCCGCTCGGGTAGGGGAAGAAGTCGAGGATGTAGGCCTTCGGATGGCCGGCGGCCCGTTCGAAGCCCGCCGAGAGCGGTCCCACCGGGTTCGGGGCCTGGAACGTGCCGTCCGCCGCCCACCTGGCCTGCCAGGCGAGCTCGATCTGGTTGGCCAGGGCGGCGTTGTACCGGAACGGCGGCTGACCATCCTCGTCGTGGTCCGGGCTGCTGGTCATCGGGGCTCCTCGGGGTGAATAAAGAAAAAGCCCCTCAACGCACGAGGGGCTGCCGCGCGGACCGGGTCCGGTCAGCGCGGCACGGGGAGAAGCAGGCCGCTGAAGAACGCCATAGCTCAGGTTAACCCGCGCCGACGGCCGCTGTCGCGGGCGTTATCCAGGCGGCCGCGGCTCAGCCCGGCCCGGCTCAGATGACCTTGCCCGGGTTCAGGATGCCGGCCGGGTCGAGCGCCGCCTTGATCGCGCGGTGCACGGCCATCGAGTCCTCCCCGAGCTCGGCGGCCAGCCAGCGCCGCTTGATGACGCCGACGCCGTGCTCGCCGGTCAGCGTGCCGCCGAGGTCGAGCGCAGCCCGGAACACCTCGTCGGCGGCGGCCCAGACGCTGGCCGGCACCTCGGCCTGTCGGTCGAAGACGAACACCGGGTGCAGGTTGCCGTCCCCGGCGTGCGCCACCGTGGCGATCATGACGCCGTGCCGGGCGGCGGCCCGCTCGATGCGCTCGACCATGTCCGGCAGCCGGGACCGGGGCACGCACACGTCCTCGACCAGCATGGCCCCGAGCCGTTCGGTGGCCTGGGCGGCGAGGCGGCGGATGTCGAGCAGTTGCCGTGACTCCGCCTCGCTGTCCGAGACCTCGGCGAGCAGGGCGCCGTGCTCGGTACAGATCTGCCGCATCGCCACGGCCCGGCGGTGCGCCGGGTCGTCACTGTCGTCCTGGGCGATGAGCAGCGCGTGGACCGAGTCGCCGAAGCCGAGGTGCTTCCAGTCGTCCAGGGCGCGCAGCGTGACCCGGTCGAGCAGCTCAAGCAGGCTCGGCTGCAGCCGGGCCCGCAGGATCGCGGTCACCGCGCGGGCGGCCGCGGCGAAGCTGGGGAAGCTGGCGGCCACGGTCGCCGGGGGCTCGGACGGGCGGGGCCGCAGCCGCAAGGTCGCGGAGGTGATCACTCCGAGGGTGCCCTCCGACCCGACGAACAGGCTGGTGAGGTCGTAGCCGGCCACGCCCTTGACCGTGCGGCGGCCGGTGCGCAGGACCCGGCCATCGGCCAGCACGACCTCGAGCCCGAGCACGGCTTCCCGGGTGACGCCGTACTTCACGCAGCGCAGCCCGCCCGCGTTGGTGGCCAGGTTCCCGCCGATCGTGGATATCTCGTAGCTCGACGGGTCGGGCGCGTACATCAGCCCGTGGGCTGCCGCGGCCCGGTCCAGGTCGGCGTTGAGCACGCCGGCCTCGGCCACGGCCATCTCGTCGGCCGGGTCAAGCTCCCGGATCACGTTCATCCGGGCGAGGGACAAGATCACGCAGCCGTCGACCGCGGCCGCGCCGCCCGCCAGGCCGGTTCCGCCGCCGCGCGGCACCACCGGCACGCCGTGCTGGCTGGCCCAGCGCATCGTGGCCGCCACCTCGCCGGCGTCGCGGGCGGACACCAGGCACCGGGCCCGGCCGGGCGGCGCCACGGCCTCCGCGTGGTCCCGGCTGTAGGCCTCGACGATGTCCGGGTCGGTGACCACGCGGCCCTCGGGCAGGACCGCCCGGAGCGCGTTCAGGTCGTCGGCCACTGCGTCAGCCTAGCCCGCGGCGCGCGGCGGGGCCGTTACAGCAGCGCGGCGAGCGCCCCGGCCAGCACCGTGCGGGGCAGGATCACCGGAACCCCCACGGCCTGCGCCACCGTCTGCTTCATCGGGGCGTCGAAGCCCAGGCAGTCCAGGACCACCAGGTCGGGACGGAAGGCGGCCAGGGTGCCCGCGGCCTGGCGCAGGCCGGCGGGCGGCCCGTACGGCGAGGTGGCCAGCACCAGGACGGAGCCGGCCACCGGGGCCCACTCGGCGCGGGCCGGCCCGGTCTGGCCGGGGTCGGGCACCACCACCCCGAGGCGGGCGCCGGCCGCCACGGCCGCGACCAGGTTCCTGACCATGGCGCCGGGCAGGAGCAGCGGCGTGCGGCAGCACAGGCACGGCAGCGGGCCGGTGCACAGGACCGCGACGAGAGCCGCGCCCCGCCCGGTCACGTGGTCCACGGCGGCCTGGACCAGCGGCAGCAGCCTGGCCTCGGCGAGGACCACCTCGGTACCGTCCCGCAGCCGGCTGACCAGCACCTCCTCGCCCGGTGCCGGGGCCAGCCGGGCCAGCTCGCCGTGGTCAGCGCCATCCAGCGCGCCGCGCTCAAGCACCGGGGTGCCCGGGGGCAGCCGGGCGGCGATGTCGGGCACGACGTCGGTCCGCGGAGACTGCCCGATTGTCACCAGCCCCACGGCCGGGGTCGCCACGCCGGCCTCAGCCGGGCGCTCGGCGCGGCGGCGCCGGACGCGGGTCCTGGGCGGCCGGGTCCTGGGTGGCCGGGTCATGAGCGGCTGAGTTCTGGGCGGCCGGATCCCGGGCGGCTGAGTTCTGGCTCGTGGGAGCGCCGGGCGGGGTCGCGGGGGCGCCGGGCCCGCTCGCGGGGGCGCCGGGCAGGCCCGCGATTTCCGGCGGGGACGGCATCTCGGCCCCGGTGAGCACTTCCTCGGCGCGGTGGCAGGCCACCTGCCGGCCCGGCGCGATCACCCGCAGCGCGGGCACTTCCACGGCGCACCGGTCGATGGCCAGCGGGCAGCGCGGGTGAAAGACGCAGCCGGGCGGCGGGCTGGCTGGGTTGGCCGGCTCTCCGTGCAAGACGACGCGCGCGCTGCGGGCGCTGGCGTCAACCTCGGGCACGGCCGAGCGCAGCGCCCGGGTGTAGGGATGCGCGGGCGCGCCGAGCAGCTCGGCGGTGGGCCCGCTCTCGGCCACACGCCCCAGGTACAGCACCGCGGTCTGCTCGCACAGCTCGCTCACCACGGCGAGGTTGTGCGTGATCAGCAGGTAGGACAGGCGCCGCTCGCCGCGCAGCCGCGCGATCAGCTCGAGGATCCGCGCCTGCGCCCTGACGTCGAGGGCGCTGGTCGGCTCGTCCAGCACCAGCAGGCGCGGCTGCACGCTGAGCGCCCGGGCGATCGCGACCCGCTGGCGCTGGCCGCCGGAAAGCTGATGCGGGTACCGGGCCGCGAAATCCGGGTCGAGCCCGGTCTCGGCGAGCAGCTCCCGCACCCGCTGGCCGGCCAGTCGCCGCGGCACCATCTGGTGCGCGGCGAGCGCCTCGGCGATGGCCGGGCCGATCCGCATTCTCGGGTCCAGGGTGTTATCGGGGTCCTGGAACACGATCTGCACGGCGCGCCGGTAGTCGCGCAGCGCCCGGCCGCGCAGCCCGGTGATATCGGCGCCGTCGAACCTGATCTGGCCCGCCGCCGGCGGCACCAGCCGGAGCACGGCCCGGCCGATCGTGGTCTTGCCGGACCCGCTCTCCCCCACCAGGCCCAGGCCGAACGGGCCGGGGGCGATGTCGAGGCTCACCCCGTCCACCGCGCGCACCGGGCCGAACCGCACCTGCAGGTCCGCGATCTGGAGCAGCGCCGTCATCGTCAGCCCTGCCCTCGGATCGTCGGCACCGAGCGCAGCAGGTCGGCGGTGTAGGCGTGGCGCGGGGCCGACATGATCTGGTCCACCGGGCCCTGCTCCACGATCACGCCCGCCCGCATCACCGCCACCCGGTCGCACAGCTCGGCGACCACGGCCAGGTCGTGGCTGATGAACAGGACCGACATGCCCTCGTGGCGGCGCAGTTCCCGGATCAGCTCGAGCACCTCGGCCTGCACGGTCACGTCGAGCGCGCTGGTCGGCTCGTCGGCCAGCAGCACCCCGGCGCGCAGCGCGACCGCCAGCGCGATGGCCACCCGCTGCAGCTGGCCGCCGGACAGCTGCGACGGGTACCGGCGCAGCAGGTCCGGGGACAGCAGCACCTCGCGCATGGCCTGCGCCGCGCGGTCGGCCGCCTCGCTCCCGGTCAGGCCGTGCTGCCGCAGCGCGCGCAGCGCGATGTTGCCGACCCGGAACACCGGGTTGAACGCCATCGACGGGCTCTGGAAGATCGCCGCGATCCGGCGCCCGCGCAGGTCCCTGAGCTCGCTCTCGGACAGGCCGGTCAGCTCCCGGCCGTCCAGCTTGATGCTCCCGGCGACGGTGGCGCCCACCGTGCCGGCCAGCCCGAGCACCGCCAGCGTGGTCATCGACTTGCCCGACCCGCTCTCGCCGGCCAGCCCCACGATCTCGGCGTCGCCCAGGGCCAGCTCGTCCACGTCCACGACGGCCCGGTCGCCGAAGCGCACGGTCAGGTTGGTGAGCTCGAGTTTCATCGCAGGAAAACCCGTTTCGGGTCGAGCAGATCCCGCAGCCCGTCGCCGAGCAGGTTGAACGCGAACGCGGTGATCAGGATGGCCAGCCCGGGGAAGGTGACCACCCACCAGTCGGTGGTGAAGTAGGTCTGGCCCTCCGCGATCATCAGCCCCCAGTCGGGCGTCGGGTCCTGCGCGCCGAGCCCGAGGAACGACAGCGCCGACGCGGTCAGGATCACCCCGCCGACGTCCAGCGAGATCTGCACGATCAGCGGGGTGATCGCGTTGGGCAGGATGTGCCGGAAGATGATCCGCCGCCGGGATATCCCGAGCGCCCGGCAGGTCTCGATGTAGGGGCGCCCGGCCACCGACGCGGCCTGGCCGCGGATCAGCCGGGTGTACCACGGCCACCAGGTCACGCTGATCGCGATGGTCACGCTGAAGATGCTGGGCGGGAGCAGGGCGGCCAGGGCCAGCGCCAGCAGCAGCGCGGGGAAGGCCAGGAAGATGTCGGTCACGCGCATGATCACGTCATCCAGCCAGCCGCCGAAGTAACCGGCGGCGATGCCCAGCGGGATGCCGATCAGGCACGCGGTCAGCAGCACGAAGAACGCGATCAGCGGCGAGACCCTGGCCCCGTAGATGACCCGGGACAGCACGTCCCGGCCGACCTGGTCGGTGCCGAACCAGTGCTGCGCCGACGGCGGCTCGAGCACCATGAATGGGTGCGTGGCCGATCCGGCATCGGCCGGATACGGCGCGAGCAGCGGCGCGAACACCGCGACCAGCAAGATCAGCACGCACATCGCGCCACCCGCCAGCAGCAGCGGGTTCTGGCGCAGCCGGCCGCGCCAGCCGGCCAGCGCGCCGGGCGCCGGGGCCGCGGGGCCGGTGAGGTCGGGAATCTCGATCATCGCAGCGTGATCCTCGGGTCGATGATCGCCTGGACGATGTCCACGATCAGGTTGGCGATCACGTAGACCCCGGCCACGAACAGCGTGACGCCGAGGATGGCCGGGGTGTCCAGGGTGCTGATCGAGGCCACGGCGTAGCTGCCGAGCCCGGGCCAGTCGAAGATCGACTCCACCAGGAACGTGTTCACCAGCGAGTACCCGAAGACCAGGGCAATCGCGGCGGTGACCGGGCTCCAGGCCAGCTTCATCAGGTACCGGCCGAAGATGTCCCGCTCGGGCAGGCCGAGCGCGCGGGCCATCTGCACGTGGGTATCGCCCACCGTGTCCAGGATCTGGGCCCGGACCATCCGGGCGATCAGCCCGGTCGGGTAGGCGGCCACCACGAGCGCGGGCAGGATCAGGTGGCTAAGCGTGCTGCCCAGCATCGGCCAGTTGCCGGTGAGCACAGCGTCGGCCACGGGGAACCCGGTCACCCGCCGCAGCGGGTTGGAGAACAGCAGGTTCGGGGAGAACTCGCCGGTCACCGGGAGCAGGCGCAGCCGCTGCGCGAAGACCAGCTGGAGGATCAGTGCCATCCAGAAGACGGGCATCGACACGCCCAGGATCGCCCCGGCGCGGATGGCGTGATCGGTGGGCCGGCCCGGCCGCCGGGCGGACAGCAGGCCGAGCGGCACGCCCACCGCGAGCGCGATGATCAGCGCGGCGATCACCAGCTCGAGTGTGGCCGGCGCCGCGGTGGCGATGTTGGACAGCACCGGGCTGTGGGTGTGGATCGACACGCCCCAGTTCCCGGTGACGATCCCGGCGAAGTACTTGCCGATCTGGACCGGGAGCGGCTGGTCCAGGCCGAGGAACCGGGAGGCGGCCGCGACCTGGGCGGGCGAGGCGTGCGGGCCCGCCCAGGTCGCCGCCGGGTCCCCGGGGACCGCGTGCGCGATCACGAACGTCAGCAGGACCACGCCCGCGACGACGACGACCGCGAGGACGATCCGCCGCGTGATGTAGACGGTCAACTGCTGAGTGGCTTCAGGTCGTAGACGAAGACCACATTCGGGTACGCCGGATCGACCTGGAGCCCGGAGAACGTGTTCGTCATCGCGTACTGGTAGTTCGCGTTGTAGAGGAACAGGATCGGCGCGGTGCCGAGGATCCGCACCTGCATCTCGCGGTACAGCTGGTCGGCCGCCGCCCGGTCGGTCGCGACCAGCGGCTCCACCTTGTTGATCATGGTGTCCAGGGCCGGGTCCGAGTAGTACGACAGGTTGAAGTACGGCGGGTTCTCGGTGTAGAGCAGGTTGATGAACCACGAGTACGGGTCGGCGTAGTCCGGCCACCAGTACTCCATGAAGATGTCCTGGTGCTGGGACGCGGCGGTCGACTTGCCCTTGGCCCACTGGGTCGGCCAGGCCAGCGACTGGACGCTCAGGTTGATGTTGAGCTTGGCCAGGTCGGACTTCATCAGGGTGGCCACGACCTGCTCGTTGGTGTCGCCCTGGGTGTAGGTGAGCGACAGGTTCAGGGCCTTCTTGCCGGGTCCGTATCCCGCCTGGTTCAGCAGCGCCGCGGCCTTGGCCGGGTCATAGCTGTAGTTGGGCAGGTCGGTGAAGTGGCCCAGCAGGCCCGCGGGCACGATGCCGCTGGACGGGATCGCCGCCCCGGACAGCGCGGCGATCATGCCCTTGTAGTCGATGCCCCAGGAGATCGCCTGCCGTACCGGCTCGGTCAGGGCCTGGCTGTTGAGCTGGCCGAGCAGGTTCTGCCACGAGGGCGCGCTGACCAGCTTGATGCCCGAGGCGCCCTGCAGCGACTTCCAGAGCGTGGGGCTCATCTGCTCCACAAAGCTGACCTGGCCCGCCTTAAGCAGCTGCGCCGCGGTGGTGTCCTGCGGCACGACCCGGAACACCACGCGCTTGTAGTGCGCGCCGCTCCAGCCTCCCCAGTACTTCGGGTAGGCCTTCAGGATCACCTCGAACTCCTGGCCGTTGTTCCAGGTCTGCAGCGTGTACGGGCCGGTGCCCGCGTCGTGTGGGGTGTTCAGCCACTTGGTCAGGTCCGCGGTGCCCGCGGCCTGGGTGTCGTAGATGTAGGCGGAGTAGTCGGCCGACGCCTCCAGGTCGAGCGGCGAGGGGTACTTGAGGTGGAACACCAGGGTGTACTGGCTGGGGGTGTCGATGGTCTGCACCGCGCCCCAGATGTAGGCGGCTCCGCCGTTCAGCTTGATCGTGCGCAGGATCGCGGCCCTGGCCGCCTGCGCGGTCATCAGCCGGCCGGTGTGGAAGTAGACGCCGTGGCGGAGCTGGAACGTCCAGGTCTTGCCGTCGGCCGAGGAACTCCAGCTGGTCGCGAGCAGCGGCTGGATCTGATGGGTGGCCGAGTTGTAGTGGGTGAGGGTCTGGTACATCTCGCTCATTGCGATGATGCCGTTGGAGTACTCGGTCGCCGGGTCCCAGCCGTCGATCATCACGCCCGTGTAGGTGTCGTAGGTGAAGGTCTGGTTGGCAGCCTGCGTGGGCTGCTGGCTGGCGCTGAACGTCCCGCCGCCGCACGCGGCGAGGAGCAGCGCGATTGCCGAGCCGGCCACGGCCGGCCAGGCGCGATTCCGCTTCATGGAGAACCTCCCTGCCCGATATGTGCTGTGGGCTCGCCCGCTCGAGCGGGCTGGAATTGCTGTTGGCGCGGTGCTGGCCCAGGGGATTCATCCCCCGCTGCCGCCTGCAGTCCGCCGAGTGCGCCCGCGGCCTTGGCCCGGATCCGGACCGCCGGCGAGGTCAGGTAGGCCAGCGGGATCTCCTCGATCTCGACGATCTGCACCGTGCCGGGGTCCGCGCCCGCGGCGACCGCGCTCTGCACGGCCTCGTCGCAGGCCTCGTCGAGGGCGGCCTTCCGGCCGTCGGCGCCCATGTGGAAGATCCGGTCCACCTGACCGCTGACCGAGGCGATCGCGGCGCCGACGGCGTTGGCCGCGTCGAAATGATCGGGCCGGATCACCTCGCTGATGCCGGGCAGGTCGTCGGGGACGAGGATGCTGCCGCCGCCCACCGCGATCAGGGCCCGGTCGCCCTTGGCCGTCTTCACCCGGTCGATCGCCTCGGCCAGCATCTCGTCCGCCCGCCGCGCCGCGCCCCGCAGCAGGCTCTTGTGCCTGCCGATCAGCGCGGGATCGCCGAGCTCGGCGCGCCCGCTGGCCACGGCGGAGTCGGTCAGCGTCGGGGTCGGGCCGCCGAACACCAGGGCCCGGCTCTTCAGCAGGAAACCGACGCTCCGCGGGCCGATGACCGGGTCGCCGGGGTCCCCGGCCACCACTGTGCCCCCGCCCAGAGCGATCGTGACCAGGTCCGGCATCCGGAAGTTGGTGCGGATCCCGCCGATCTCGACGCCCTGCGAGGACTCCCGGGGGAAGCCCTTGACCAGGACGCCCACGTCGGTGGAGGTCCCGCCCACGTCGGCGACCAGCGAGTCGGTGGTGCCGGTGAGGAACGCGGCGCCGCGGATGCTGTTGGCGGGGCCGCTGCCGATGGTCAGCACCGGGTACCGCAGCGCGTGGCTCAGGGCCATCAGCGTGCCGTCGTTCTGGGCGAAGAACGTCACCGGCCGCAGCTCGTGCGCGGCCAGCGCGCTCTCCATCGCGGTGGCCACATCGCGGGCCACGCCGACCAGGGCTGCGTTCAGGATCGTGGCGTTCTCGCGTTCGAGCAGGCCGACCGAGCCGATCTCGTGGCTCAGCGAGACGTGCACGTCGCCGAGCTCGCGCTGGACGATCTCCGCGGCCGCCAGCTCGTGCCGGGGCGAGACCGGGGCGAACACGCTGGCGATTGCGACGCCTTCGACGGCGCCGCCGGCCCTGGCGGCCACCTCGCCGAGGAACCGCGCTATCGCGTCGGTGTCCAGCGGCGCGAGGTCACGGCCGTCGAACTCGATGCCGCCGCCCACGACCGTGGCGTCCACGCAGACCGCGGCGGCCAGGTCATCCGGCCAGCCGAACATGGGGCGGACCGCGAGCGTCGACGGGCTGCCGATCCTGATCACCGCGACCCGGCGCAGCTTCTGGCGTTCCAGCACCGCGTTGGTCGCGTGCGTGGTGCCGAGCATGACGTGCGTGATCCGGCTGGAGTCCACGCTCGGCGCGCGCAGCACGGCGTCGATGGCCTCGGTGATGCCGCCGGTGATGTCGGGCGTGCAGGCGACCTTGGCCTTGGCCAGCACCCGGTCCGCGGTGTCCAGGATCACCGCGTCGGTGTTGGTGCCGCCGACGTCGATCCCGAGGCGGCAGTCAAGTATCGGCACGGGCGAGCTCCTCCACCGGGACATAGTCGAAGTCGTAGCCGAACGCGCGCGGCCCGGCGGCCTGCAGTCCCTTCTCGGTGCGCCAGACCGGGTCACAGCGCATCGCGATCACGGTGACCCGCTGCCCGTAACGGACCCGCTCGGTGGCGATCGCCTCGGCGGTCTCGCTGTCCAGCACCGAGATCAGATCGGGCACCGAGGCGGTCACCCGCCCCTGCTCCAGGGCCACCAGGTTCTCGTTCTGCAGCTCCAGGCGGATCAGCCGTCCCGAGTCGTCGCCCAGGCCCTCGATCACCACCGACCCGCGCACGAACCCCTTGGTCGTGCGCCGCTCGACGTCCGAGATCTTGCCCGTGACCAGCCGGTACGCCCCGATCTGCTCGATCAGCTCGGCCACCGGGCTGCTCTGCGCGGCCGCGACCGCCTCGCCGATCCTGATCGCCAGCGACACCGTGTTCTGGACGGTCGCCTCGCGCGCCTGCGCCACGGTCAGCGTGTACTCGGTGGACGCGGCGGCGCCACCGAACTCGACCGCCGCGGCCCGGGCCAGCCGCTCGGTCCAGTCACCGGAGATCGTCCGGAACACGATCACGTTGCCGCGCTCGTCGGTCATCACGCACGGGTTCGGGTTGATCCCGGCCAGGTGCATGGAAACCTGCGGCACCAGCGGGAAGGCCCGGCCCATGCCGTCGGCGTCCACCACCGGCAGGCCGATCCGCGCTGCCCACACGATCGGGTTGAGCCCGTTCGAGCCGCCGATCTCGGCGGACATGAGCGCGGCCACCTTGCGCCCGGTGAGCCGCTCCAGGTGCTCGCGGAGCCTGCCGCCCTCGTCCCCGTTCTCGATCTTCTCGATGTGCACGGTCGGGGCGCCGATCATCCCGCACGGCATGAGCAGCTCGGCATCGTCGAGCTCGTCCAGGTCGACCAGGGTGACCGGGCCGAAGTCCTCCGTGGCCTGCAACGCCTCGAGCAGGCCGATCCGGGTGTCGCCGCCGCCCCCGGCGCCGAGGATCGCGCAGCCGCGGGCCAGGGCACGAAGCGCCGCGGGATCGAGCAGCCTCTTCATGATCAAGAAGATAGCCGTCAGGAGACTACATGCACATATGCGTAATGCACGAAGAATATTTATTTCCTGGGCTATACGACCAAGTTCCTCGCGGCACGGCCAGGCTCACCCAGCGGAACCCCGGTAGACCTCCTCGCCTGGCCCGGCCGCCCCCTCCACCCCCTCGCCCGGCGCGACCCCGTACACCTCCTCAGCCTCGGCCGCGGTGATGAGCTCGTCGCGCAGGTCGGCCCGCACCAGCGCGCGATCGCGCTCCCGGGGGTCGCCGTATCCCCCGCCGCTGCCGGTGACCAGCCGGACCAGGTCCCCGCGGCGCAGCAGCAGCCGGGAGGCCTTGCCGATCGGCGGCTCCGCGTGGCCGCCGGCCCGGACCACCTGCACGTAGTTGGGCGAGCCGTCGCGGCCGCCCGCCGCCCCCCACGGCGGGAACAGGTGCCGGCCCCAGGCCACGGTGAGCAGCGCCTCATCGCTCAGGATGCGGTACTCCCGGACCAGGCCCCGGCCGCCGCGGCGGCGGCCGGCCCCGGCCCCGGGCACGACGTCGAGGCCGAACCGCTCGACCCGGATCCCGTAGCGCTGTTCGGCGATCTCCACCGGGATCACGTAGGTCTCGCCGTCGCCCACCGACACCAGGCCGTGCTCCCCGTCCTGGCTCGCGCTGGCCCCCCATCCCCCGGGCTGCGGTTCCACCAGCAGCGTGGGCTGCCCGGTGTCCGGGTGGGTCAGCGCGAGCGAGGTGGAGCAGACCGATACGAAGCTGCCCGCGGTCAGCGAGGGAAACGCGGGCGCGACCGCCCGCCACACCAGGTCGCTGGCCATCTCCGTGGCCTCGAAGTACGCGGCCACCGGCGCCGGGCGCCGCGCGTTGAAGATCGTCCCTGGCGGGCAGACGATGGTCAGCGGCCGGAACCAGCCGTCGGTGGCCGGCTCGGCCGGATCGGTGATCGCCTTGAACACCGTGCGGACCCCGGACACCAGGCCGCTCCGGGTGCAGTTGATCGGCCCCGGCACCTGCGGGTGGCTGCCGGTGAAATCGCACACCACGCCGTCGGCCGAGATCTCCACCCGGACCCGGACCGGAAACGGGCCGTTACCCAGCCCGTCCTCGTCGGTGAAGTCCGAGGCCTCGAACACCCCGTGCGGGATCCGGCCGAGCGCCAGCCGGACCAGCCGCTCGCTGCGGTCGAGCGTCACCCGCATGGCCGTGGTGACCGCGTCCGGGCCGAACCTCGCGCACATCTCGAGCAGCCGCCGCTCGGCCACCTCCAGGCAGGCGGCCTGCGCGGACAGGTCGCCCAGCACCATGTCCGGCAGCCGGCTGTTGGCGGCCAGGATCGCGGCCAGGTCGGCCACGGGCTGGCCGTCCCGGTAGGCGAACACGAACGGCAACTGCAGCCCCTCGGCGTACACGTCGGTCGAGTCGGCGGTCCACGACCCGGGGTCCTTGCCGCCGACCTCGGTCCAGTGGCCCTTCGCGGCCGCGAAGCCGATCAGCCGGCCTGTGCTGCCCTCGGGGGGACGACCCCCCCGGGCCCCCCCGTCGGCGAATACCGGCCGGACCAGCGCCACGTCGGACAGGTGCGTTCCGCCGCCCGCGTACGGGTCGTTGGCCGCGATCACGTCGCCGGGGCGCAGGTCCGGCACCCGCGCGATGGTCTCGGTGATCGCGTCGCCGAGCGGGCCGAGGAAGCCCGCGATGCCGTTGCCCTGCGAGACCAGCTCACCGCGCGCGTCCGCGATGCCGACGCCGAAGTCAAGCACCTCGTAGATGATCGGGCTCTGCGAGGTGCGCTGCAGGGACACGAACATCTCGTCGGTGATGGCCGCGAACCCCTCGCGCAGCACGTCGAGGGTGAACCGGTCCGCGGGGGGGTCTGGGGGGGTCGCCCCGCCGAGGTGGACACCAGCGTTCACGCCCGCTCCTCGATCACGAGATTGCCCGTCTCGTCGCGGCTGACCGCCTGCCCGGGCAGCACCAGCGTGGTCGCGGCCGGCTCCTCCACCACGCACGGCCCGTCCAGGGTGCCGGCCAGCTCCGCCCGGCCGATCACGGCCACCTCGAGCACGCCGTCGGCGTCGAAGTCCACCCGCCGCGAGGAGGCCGGCGGACCCGCCGCGCCCGCCGCGTCGTCGCTGGTCCAGGTGAGAGGGGGCCGGGGCGCGACCGCGCTGACCCGCACGGATACCACCTCGAGCGGAACGTCCAGGCGGAACGCGTACGCCTCCAGGCACCGCCGCTCAAAGCGGTCACGCACCGTGGCCAGCCACCCAGGGTCTAGGTCGCTGCCGTCCGGGAGCTCGATCTCGAGCGTGTGCTCCTGGCCGGCATAACGGAGCTCGGCGTACCGGCTGGTCTCCGCCACCGCGCTGGATCCGGCCGGGCTCAGCTCCTCCAGCGCCGCCCGCTGCGCCCGCGCGAGCGCGGCCGCCAGGTCCGCCTCGCCGACCCGGCCGACCACCGTCCGGACCGCGTCGGCCCGCAGCGGGCCCGCCAGCATCCCGAACGCGGAGAAGTGCCCGGGACCCGGGGGGATGATCGTCCGGGTGATGCCGAGCTCGCGGGCCAGCAGGGCGGCGTGCAGCGGGCCTGCGCCCCCGTAGGCCACGAACGCGAAGTCCCGGGGGTCGTAGCCGCGCCGCAGGGTGACCAGCCGCAGCGCGTGGCTCATCTGGGCCACCGCGTAGCGGATCACCCCCCGGGCCGCGGCGGCCGCGTCGGTGCCCAGCCGGGCGCCCAGCGCGGCGAGCGCGCGCTGCGCGGCGCCGGTGTCGAGCGCCATGGTGCCGCCGAGGAAATAGCCAGGGTCGATCCGGCCCGCGGCGAGGTTCGCGTCGGTCAGCGTGGGCTCGGTCCCGCCCCGGCGGTAGCAGGCCGGCCCGGGCTCGGCCCCGGCGCTGCGCGGCCCCACGTGCAGCCCGCCCGCGTCGTCGGCCCAGGCCACCGAGCCGCCGCCCGCCCCGATCTCGACGATCTCCACGGTCGGTGCCTGGACCGGGTACCCCGCGCGAGGTAGGAGTCCGGCCGATATGGTGCAGGCTGTCCACCCGCACCTGGCCGTCGCGCACCGCCGCGGTCTTGGCCGTGGTGCCGCCGATGTCCAGGGCCAGGACGTGCCGGGCACCGAGCCTGCGGCCCAGCTCGGCGGCGGCGGTCACGCCGGCCACCGGCCCGGACTCGAGCAGCCCGATCGGCGCGCGGGCGGCCTGGCCGAACGAGCACACCCCGCCGTTGGAGCGCATCACGTGCAGCGGGCCGCGGATCCCGGCCGAGCGCAGCGCTCCCTCGAGCGAGCCGAGGTAGGACGACACCACGGGCTGGACGTAGGCGGACAGCACCGTGGTGCTGCTCCGCTCGTACTCCCGCCACTGCCGGCTGACCTGGTGCGACGCAAGCACCGGCACGCCCGGCAACCGCTCGGCCAGCGCCGCGGCCACGCGTTCCTCGTGCGCCGGGTTCACCCAGGCGTGCAGCAGGCAGACCGCCACGGCCTGCACCCCGAGCCCGGCCAGCCGGTCGCCGATCGCGGCCAGGTCGGCGCCGCTGACCGGCTCGATCACCTCGCCGCGGTAGGACATCCGCTCGCCGACCTCAAAGCGCAGGTGCCGCGGGACGAACGGAACCGGCTTGCGGTAGGCCAGGTTGTAGAGGTCGGGCCGGTTCGCCCGGCCGATCTCCAGCACGTCGCGGAATCCCCGGGTGGTGACCAGCGCGGTGCGGACCCCGCTGCGCTCGGTCACCGCGTTGATCACGACCGTCGTGCCGTGGATGAACGCGGCCACCCCCGCGGCGGGCACGCCGGAGCGCGTGAGCGCGGTCAGCACGCCGCGCTCCAGGCAGCCGGGCGTGGTGTCGGTCTTCGCGCGCACGACCCGCCCGCGGGAATCCACCGCGACCAGGTCGGTGAACGTGCCGCCGATATCGACGGCCAGCCGGAAGGGATCGGGCACGGGACTACGATCCCAGCCCGCGGCCCGCGCGCAGAATGGGCGTTGTGCACGGCGTTGGGCCGTAAGCTGTGCGATCCGCATAATGAGGGCGTGCCGTCCGTTGACGAGATCCTGGCCAGCCCGACCCTGTCCGGCCTGCAGCGGGTCACCCGCCGCGGCGGGGACCGCCAGGTCGTGACGGTGCGGTTGGCCGAGCAGTTCGCCGACCTGAACGACGCGCCCGCCGGGAGCCTGGTCATCCTGTCGAGGAGCGCGTCCGCGGCGGCTACCGACTACCGGCTCGACATGGCGCTGCGCTGGGCGGCCATCCACGACGTCGCGGCGGTCGCCGCCTTTTCCGCCGAGCGGTGGCAGCCGCCGGTGACCGCGGCCGACATCGCCGAGCGGGCCGGCATCGCGCTCCTCTCGGCGCCGGCCGCCGTCGAGCTGACCTGGCTGATCCAGGCGATCATGCGAGAGGCCGGCGGCGGCGCCGAGCGGGCGCTCGCCCGGGCCGAGCAGGGCCTGGCCGCGGTGCTCCAGGCGGACCAGGCCGGGGCCGACCTGGAGGGCCTGCGCCTGGTGGTGAGCCGCGCGCTCGGCATCGGCGTCGAGCTCCGGCTGCACGCCGAGGGCGAGACCGGCCCCCGGGGCCGGGCTGCCGCCGGGGAGACCAGCGCGGTCAGCGTGCCGATCATCGTGGGCGATACGGTCACCGGCGAGCTCACCACGCGAGACGCGCACGGCGACCTGGCCGTGGCGGTGAGCCTGGTGCTGCGCGCCGCGGCGTCGTCCGCGGGGCGGATTCTCGACCTGGCCCGGCACGCGCGCGAGCTGCCGATCAGGTCCCGCAGCGAGCTGATCGCGGAGCTGCTGATGTCGGACGCGGCGTTCAGCGAGGACCTGCGCGACCGCGCGATGCACCTGGGCGTGCCGATCGGCGGCTGGCACGTGGCGGTGCGCATCGAGGCCGAGAACCTGGACGAGGCCGGCCGCGATGAGGTGCACCGGTTCGAGCTGCTCGAGACCGCCGGGCAGGCGGCGTTCCAGGCGGCGGCGCGCACCGGCGGCAGCTGGTACCTGTCCCGGATCGCGCGGGCGATCGTGCTGGTGCGGATGACCAGCTCTCATCCGGGTGCTCAGGCGGGCCTGCGGGCGGCCAAGTCCGCCGAGGCCGCGCTCGCGGCGGTCAGCGCCCGGCTGCCCGGGCTGCGGCTGCGCGGCGGCGTGGGAACCCCGCACGAAGGGCCGATGGGCCTGCGGGCCTCGGCCGCGGAGGCGCGGATCGCGCTGATCGCGGCCCGGTCGGCGGGCAAGCCGGAGGGCGTGGCCACCCACGACGCCACCGGCGTGCAGCGGATGCTGATGGAGTGGTACGCCTCCGACACCGCGCAGGCGTCGGTGCGAGCCCAGCTCGCGCCGCTGGAGCGGCTGGGCCCGGCCCGGGGCGAGACCGCGATCCGGACGCTCGCCGCCTACCTCGACCAGCAGGGCTCGATCGTGCGGACGGCGAGCGTGCTGCACCTGCACCGCAACGCGGTGACCTACCGGCTCCGCCGGATCACCGACCTGCTCGGCGTCGATCTCGACGATCCCGATCAGCGGCTCGCCCTGCAGCTTGCCTGCCGGGCCCGGCTGCTGGCGTGATGGGCTCGCCGGCCGGATCCGGCTACAGCTGGCTGCGGAGGGCGATCTGGCAGAGTTCGGGCAGCTTCGGCGCGGCGGCGGCCGCGGCGATCCGCATCCCGGCCCAGGCCAGCGCGAGGCCGTACCCGGCGGCGCCGAGCACGAGCAGCGGCATCCGGATCGCGGCGGGATCGGAGCTGGTGTTCAGGATGGCGACGATCACGGGGGTGACCGCCACCCCGACGGCGCCGAGGCAGGCGAGGGTCCCCCCGAGCGGGTAGGCGGTGTATCCCCCGGCGGGGCGCGGCGCGGGATTGCCGGCCCGCTTCTCCACCGGGTAGGGCAGCCCGGCGGTGAGGATGTTGCTCACGGCCAGGCCCGCGCCGATGGCGACGAGATCCACCGCCAGGCCCAGGAAGCCGTCCACCGGATGCCTGGCCACGGCGGCGATGGCGAACGACGCCAACGCGAGCAGCGGCACGCCGACCAGGCCGACCGCGATGTTCTGGCCCGAGAAGTAGGCCCGCAGCGCCCGGGACCCGGTCAGCGCCGTCGCTTCGAGGCTGAAGGCCGGCCCGCTCAGGCCGATCGAGTTGGCGTGGAAGACGCCGACGAACACGCCACCGAGGCCCGCGCTGAGCAGAACCGCGACGAGGTAGCGCGGGGTCGTGACGGTGCTGACCGAGGCCGCCCCCATGATGACCACCACGATGGCCCAGTAGGTGAGGGACAGGGGTTCGCGCCGCTGATAGACCCAGAACCGGGCGGCCAGTGCGCCGCGCAGCCCGTACCGGGCGAACGGCAGCGCCGCGCCCCGCACCGCCGACGACTGCGTCGAGGTGTCGGCCGTCACCAGGGCGCGGCCGAGGGAGCGTACCCACAGCCAGACGAGCACGACGATGACGGCGGCCAGCAGCGCCAGGCGCGCCACGGCGGGGCCCGGGCGCCCGGTCGACGCGTCCTGGATCGCGTGCGCGGCCAGGCCGGGGGGCAGCCAGCGCAGCCACGCGTCGACACCGCCGAAGCTCGCCGCGGTCAGCTTGCCCTCGGCGGTCAGCCTGGGCACCAGCTGGGCGAACGCCTCGTAGAGCGCGAAGATCGGGATGATCAGGAACGCCGCGAAGTCCTTGCCGCGACGTGAGCGCAGCATCCGGGCCAGGCTCGTGGTCACGAACCGGGCCAGCGCGATGCAGAACAGCACCTCAAACACCACCGCGACCAGCGCGACGAGCACGCCGAACGCACCGCTGGCCAGCCCGACGGTCACCCCGAGCAGGCCGACCAGGTTGGCCAGCGGCCAGGCCCCGGTGGCCGAGGCGGCCAGCAGCCCGACGGCCAGCGGCCGAGTGCGCAGCGGGTAGAGGGCCAGCGTCGCCGGGTCCAGCGTGGCGTCCAGGCCGAACGCGATGAGCGGCAGGATCAGCCACCCGAACGCGAACACGGTGAAGAGCACGGTCGTCAGGTCCACCGACGCGCTGTTACCGCGCAACCGGGCCAGCAGGGCGAAGGTCCCCGCCGCGACCAGCCCGGCGAAGATCGTGCTGGTGATGAAGCCGATCTTGGCGCCGGTGGACGCGCGCAGCGCGTTGCGCAGCAGGCGCAGCTTCAGCTGGACGAGGAGCCGAGCCACGACAGCACCTCCTGGTCGGTCGCCCGGGCGCCGACCAGGTCGATGAACGCCTGCTGCAGGGTCTTGCCGCCGCGAACCTGGTCGATGGTGCCGGTGGCCACGATCTTGCCCTGGTCGATGATGGAGACGTGATCGCAGACCTGTTCGACCAGCTCCATGACGTGGCTGGAGAACAGCACGGTCGAGCCGGAGCCGGTGAAGCGGGTCAGCAGCCGGCGGATCACGTCGGCCGACACCGGGTCGACGCCTTCGAGCGGCTCGTCCAGGAACAGGACCGCGGGGTTGTGGATCAGGGCGCAGCCGAGCGCGGCCTTCTTGCGCATGCCGGTGGAGTAGTCGGCGACCAGGCGCTTGGCGTCGTCGGCCAGGTCCAGCACGTCCAGCAGTTGCGCGGCCCGGTCGCGGGCCTCGGCGGCCGGCAGGCTGCGCAGCCGCCCGGCGTATTCCAGCAGTTCCTGGCCGCTGAGCCGGTCGAACAGCGGGGCCTGGTCCGGCACCACGCCGATGACCGCCTTGGCCGCGGGCGGGTCGGCCCACACATCAAGACCGTTGACCAGAACCTGGCCGCTGTCCGGCCGCAGCAGCCCGGTCATCATCGACAGGGAGGTGGTCTTCCCCGCCCCGTTCGGCCCGACCAGCCCGGCGAACGACCCCGCCGCGATGTCCAGGTCGATCCCGGCCACCGCCTCTTTCGCGCCGAAGCTCTTGCGCAGTGCGCGCACCGCGATGGCTGGCTTACTCATGTCTACCTCCTTCCCGCCGGGGCCGGCTACGACCCCACGGTGTCGGGGAGCTTGCCCGTCCCCCCGAGCTTGTAGGCGATGATCATTGATTGCTGCTGCGCCGAGAGCGGGGCGCCCGCTCCGGCGATGACGTAGTCGCCGTCGATGGCGACCGGCGCGTTGGTTCCCGCGGACAGCGGCGTGGTGAACAGGATCGCGCCCGTGGCCGCGTTGAGCGCGTACAGGTCACCGTGGAACGTGGTGGTGAACACGACGTCGTTGGTGACCGTGGCGGCCCCATAGGGGGTGGAGGGCAGCTTGGTGTCCCACTCGACCTGCCCGGTGTCCTGGTTGACCGCGACCATCTCGCCGGTGCCCTTGATCACGTCCGCCAAGACGGCGGACTCCGATATCGAGCAGCCGGTCCCGGTCACGCACACCGGCAGCGGGGTGTCGTTGACGGCGGCGTAGGTGGTCGAGCCGTTGCTGGCCAGCTGGGTCTCGATACCGCCGAAGGCTCCGGGCTCGAGGCAGAACTGCTTGGGCAGGTCGACGTGCGAGGTGGGCTTGGCGTGCTCGGTGAGCAGCCCGTCGCGGTCGTGGCCGTTGTGCACCCCGACCGGGAGCTTCCAGAGCAGCTGGCCGGTCTGCGCGTTCAGCTCGATCAGGATGCCGGCCTTACCGCCGTCGATCACCACCGGCTGCCCGTGGGCGGTGGTGAGCACCGGTGAGTTCTGCATGTCCCAGTCGTACAGGTCGTGCGGGGTGAGCTGGTAGTACCACAGCAGCTTGCCCTGCGGGCTGAGCTTGACCACCGAGTCGGTGTACAGGTTCGGGCCGGGCCGGCTGGACCCCCACGGGTAGGCCGCGGTGCCATACAGCGGCGCGGGGTTGGCCACGCCGATGTAGATGTTGCCCTGGGCGTCGAACGACGGCGGGTACCACTGGCCGCCGCCGGAGTTGATGTTCGGCTTCCCCCACAGGTCCTGCACCTCATCCCAGCTCCACTCCGGCGCGCCGGTCGCGGCGTTCAGCGCCCACAAGATCCCTTTGCCGCCGCCGAGGTACTCGCCCACGGTCGGGTTGACCGGCACGGTAGCAACGTAGACGGTGCCGTGGTTGTACCCGGGCGTCATGTCGATGCCCTCGTGGTCGTTGCCGATCAGCGTCCGGGTCCACAATTGCCGGCCGGTGGCCGCCGACAGGGCGAACGCGGCGTGGTTGGTGGCCGCGTACACCACGCCGTTGGCCACGTTGACGCCGTCCGGGCCGCCGTTCGGCGAGTTGTAGGCGTGCGTCCAGAGGACCTGGCCGGTGGCGAGGCTGATCGCCATCACGTTCGACTCCAGGTCCTGGACGTAGACCACCCCGTTCACCACCACCGGGGTGGTGGCGTAGGCCCCGTCGGTGTGCGCCGTGGATATCCGGAGGGGCACGGTCCACGCCACACCCAGTTGCGAGACGTTCGAGCTGTTGATCGCGCTGGCCACGTCCCGCGTGTTCGCCAGGTTGCCGCCCGGCAGCGTCCAGCCCGGCGAGGCTGTCGAGTGGGCGGCGCCGCCTGCCGGGGCCGAGCCGCCCGCGGCACCCGTCCCGCCGGTGGGCGAGGCCTGGGCGGAGCAGGCCAGCGGGGCCGGGCCGCTGCTGCCCCCGCAGCCAACGACGGCCAGCCCCGCGGCCAGCATCAGGGACACGCCGACTGCCGTCGGCCGCCCGCTTTCCCGCACGCGCATGGCTGCCTCCTTGTTCGCGGCCGCCAGCCTCGCTTTAATTGATATCACTATGATAGGCCGTTGCGCCAACCGGGGGGCTGGCTCGGGGCTGACCCGGCCGTCAGCTAGTAGGCTCGCCGACCAGCCCGGTCCGCGGCAGGGGTGGAACCACCCACACCAGGCTGAGTCAGACCAGGCCGGCGCTGAGGGCCAGCCGGGTGAGGTCGGCGCGGCGCCGGCAGCCGGTCTTGTCCCGGATCCGGTCCAGGTGCGAGCCGACCGTGCGGACGGTGATGTACAGCTGGGTCGCGATCTGCGCGTCGGTGCGGCCCTGCGCGACCAGGGTGACCAGCTCCCGTTCCCGGGGGCTGAGCTTGGGCAGGCCCGTCGCCGTGTCCGCCCGGTCCGCCGCTGGCCCGTCCCCCGCCGCTTCGCCGGTGGCCGACGGCTCCGCGGCCGCGAGCAGGAGAGCGTACTCGGTGGCCGTGGCCAGGCTCATGGCCGCGCCGCGCTCCTGCGCTGCCCGCGCCGCGGCCGGGCCGAGCCGCTGCCGGGCTTCGGCCAGGATCTCCTCCCGCTCACCCAGATTTCCGTAGTCATGCGGGAGCGGCTCGGGGCCGGCGAGAGCGAACATCGCCGCCCACACCGTAACCGCCTCGCCCGGGCGCTGGGTGGCCGCGCACAGATGGCCGCAGCAATCCAGGCCCATGAGCAGGACCGGCCGCAGCCCGGTCTGCATGGTGATCTGGAGTTGCTCGCGCAGGTGCGCCGTCGCGTCGCCGACGCGGCCGGTCCGCAGGTCCAGGATCGTCCGGTTGCACAGCTGGGCGCTCAGGTTCGTCAGGTCGCCCACGTCCCGGCATGAGGCCAGGCCGGCCGCGCAGGCCTGCTCGGCGGCGGCCAGGTCGCCGGCCTCGGTCAGGATCGCCGTCACGATCAGGCTGAGGGCCCGCCGCAGCGCGCCGGCGATCTCGCCGGGTACCTGCTGCGCCTGGCGTGCGAGCCGGAGGGCGCCGTCCCGGTCACCGCCGCGCCAGACGGCTCCGCTGAGACAGGCCAGGGCCATCGCCTCCAGGCCCGGGTAGCCGGTCTCCCGGCCCATGCTCAGAGCCCGGCGGGCATCGTCGGCGGCCTCGTCGACCCGGCCCATCGCCAGCAGCGTCGATGACCGGCCGCTCAGGCAGATCGACAGGATGACCGGCCCTGCTTCGGATGCGGGCCGCCGCGTGTCCTCGGCGGCGTCGCGGACCATGGTGAAATGCTCCAGCGCCGCCGCCGAATTGGCGCGCTGGCCGGCGGCCTGGCCGAGGCACAGCTGGGCGGCGCACCACTCGTCGCTGCCGACGGCGGCGTGCTCGGCGGCCGCGGCCAGCAGCGGAGCCTGACTGGTCAGGCGGCCGCGGATCTGCCACCACGGTTCCTGGGCGAGCGCGAGCCGCAGCGCCAGGGCGGGATCGTGGTCCATGGCCCAGGCCAGCGCGTGGCGCACGGTGACCTCTTCAGCGTCCAGATGCCGCAGGCCGGCCGCCTCCCAGGTGCTCGAGTGCAGGCCGGCGTTGGCCTCCTCGGCCACCTCGGCCGCGTACCCGGCCAGCGCGGCGGCGACCTGGCCGTCCTCGCCGGCCTCGGCCAGGAGCCCGGCTCCGTAGGCCCGCAGCGTCTCCAGCATCAGGTACCGGGACCGGCCATCCCGATCGACGCGGGGCGGGGTCACCAGCGAGCAGTCCACCAGCCGCAGCACCGCCTGCCTGGCCCCGGCGCCCGCTACCGCCTCGGCCCCTTCCAGGGTGAACGGCCCCGGGAACGCCGACACCGCGCGGAACACCCGCCGCTCGGTGTCGGTCAGCAGCTGGTAGCTCCACTGCACCGCGGCGGCCAGCGACCGCTGCCGCTCCTCGGCCAGCCGGTCACCGCCGGTGAGCAGCGCGAACCGGTCGTCGATCCGGTCCAGCAGCTGCGGCACGCCCAGCGCGTCCACCCGCGCCGCGGCCAGTTCGATCGCCAGCGGCATCCCGTCCAGGCGTGCCACCAGCCGCGCCACCGTGGCCCCGGTCGTCTGATCGAGCGCGAACCCGGGCGCCGTACGCCGGGCCCGGTCCGCGAACAACGCCACCGCTTCGCATTCCCCCGCGGCCGCCGGATCATCCGGATCAGGCAGCGTCAGCGGCCCCAGCCGGCAGCGTGTCTCCCCCGCTATCCGCAGCGGCTCCCGGCTCGTGGCCAGCACCCGCACCTCATCGGCGGCGAGCAGCAGCCTCCCGCACAGCTCCGCCGCCGCGCCGATCACCTGCTCGCAGTTGTCCAGCACCAGCAGCAGCTGCCGCCGGGCCAGCGCATGGGCCAGCGCGTCGGCGGCCGCGACCGAGGGCAGGTCACGGATCCCCAGCGCCGCCGCCACCACGGGCGGCACCTGCGCCGGATCGCGCACCGCCGCCAGCTCGGCCAGCCACACCCCGTCAGCGAACCGGCTCGCTACCCGCTTCGCTACCTCGCCGGCCAGGCGCGTCTTCCCGGCACCGCCTGGCCCGGTCACCGTCAGCAGGCGGCAGCCGCCCAGCTGACCGGCAACCTCGTCCACCACCTGGGCCCGGCCCACGAAACTGGTCAGCGCAACGGGAAACCCATGCGTGCTTCCCGCCGCGTCGGCCACCGCAGACGGCTTCACAGCGGTCACCCTAACGCGGCCGGCCCCGTGGTGTAGAAGCCGTGGTACAGGACAGGCCGACGCCAGCGGTGCGCTAGCGTGCCAGGCGTGGCCAGTCGTGCAGAGCGTTCGATGTCGTTCGGGACGATCGCAGCCGAGTACGACCGGCTGCGATCGGGACCGCCCGAGGCCGCGATCGACTGGCTGCTGCCAGCCGACCCGAAGGTCGCCGTCGACCTGGGGGCAGGCACCGGCCTGCTGTCCCGGGCGCTGGCGCGCCGGGTTCCGCGGGTCATTGCGGTCGAGCCCGACGAGCGGATGGCGGCCGTGCTGCGCACCCGGGATCCGGTCATCGAGGTCAGGCAGGGCCGGGGCGAGGCGATCCCGCTGGCCGACGCCAGCGCCGACGGCGTGTTCATCTCCTCGGCGTGGCACTGGATGGATCCCGAGCGCGCTGTGCCCGAGATCGCCCGGGTGCTGCGGGACCGCGGCCGCTTCGGCGTGATCTGGACCAGCCGTGATCAGGGGGTTGACTGGGTGCGCGAGCTCAACCGGCTCCGCGAACCCCCGGGGCCCGATGACCAGGGCCGTCCCCGGCCCCGGCGCCGAGAGGTCACGCTGCCGGACGGCTCGCCGTTCGGGACGGCGCAGACCGCGTCGTTCGCGTTCAAGCGCACGATGACGATCAGCGACATCGTCGGCATGCTGGGCACCTACAGCGGCCTCATCACCGCCAGCCCGGAGGACCGGGCGGCGACTCTCGACCGCGTCAGGGCCGCGCTCGAGCGACGGTTCCCGGGCGCGGACGAGATCGACGTGCCGATGCGGTCGGTGTGCTGGCGCACCGACCGGACGACCCGCGGGTAGCCTTCTAGCCGCGCCGGCCCAGCCTGGCCTTGGTCTCCTCGACGTCCATGCCGTGCAGGCGGAGCAGGTTCTCGCCCAGGATCTTCCGCTTGGCCTGCTCGGTCAGCTGGGGATACCCGTAGCCCGCGCACAGATCCTCGGGAATCTCGAAGTCCATGAAGGCCCTCAGGGCCCACTGCGGATGGAAGATCGGCGCCTCGGAGCCGTAGATGATCTTGTCCTCACCGCACCAGAACAGCAGCTTCCCGAGGATCTCCGCGAACATCCGCGGCGCGCGGACCAGGAAGTTGATGGTCGCCGCGAGGGAGGCGTACAGGTTCGGGTACCGGATCAGCTGCCAGCAGGTCTCGTCCAGGAACGGCAGCCCGACGTGGAAGATCACGAAGTTGATGTCGGGGAAGTTGGCCGCGGCGCCGTCCATGTCCCAGGTCTGCGTGTACTCGATCGGCTGCGGGCCGAGCGGCACGCCCTTGTGCACGCCGATCAGGTTGACCCCGAGTTCCTGGGCCTTCTCGAAGACCGGGAAGGCCACCTGCGGGTCGTCCATCCGCCAGGGGAAGGGGGTTCCGTAGTCGTAGCGCACGTTATAGAACTTGAACGCCTTCGCGCCGAACTCGCCGACCTGCCGCTCCATCAGGTCCAGGGCCTTGCGGCCCTCCAGCGGGTTCACCGACCCCCAGAAGATGGTCCGGTCGGGGTCGCGGCTGGCCAGGTCGGCGCACTCCTCCCAGGGGGACAGGCCGTCGCGGAACAGGTCGGTCAGCGGCAGCGGCATCGCCACCAGCATGTCGGTGTCGGATTCCTCGTAGACCATCCGGCGAATATCGCCCACGGTCCACTGGCGCAAGAACTCCTCGGGCGGCAGCTTCGGCTGGTCGTCCGGGGTTAGCGCGTTGTGGAACGCGTACAGGTGGTTGTCGAACATCAGGCCGGGCGGGCCGAGCGCGTTCTTCGGGTCGAAGTTGAAGATGTGCGCGACGCAGTCGAACACGAAGGCGTCATCGATCATGACGGATCACCTCGCTCTTGAGCGGCCCGGCGCCGCGGGGCGCTGGCGCGGGCTGGTGGGCGGTCACGAAGGCACCCCGGTCGGGCACCTGCGCGGGCGGCGGCAGGAAACGCAGGAGGCTGGCGGCCCGGGGCGACAGCCGGTCGGTGGTCCAGGCCTCGTCCCAGACGATCTCGACGTCCGCCGACCGGACGCCGGGCTGCGCCTCGATCCGCTCGGTGATCTCGGTCAGGACCCGGGCCGCGAACGGGCACCAGCCGCTGGTCAGCAGCAACTCGACGCGGACCTGACCGCCGGTGGCGCGCACCGAGCGCACCAGGCCCATGTCCACGACGGATATGCCCTTTTCACGGCAGCATGGGTCGTAGACGTCGCTGAGAGCGTCGAGGGCCCACTGCGGGATGTCGGACATGCGGCCAGGCTGTCAGCGCCGTCGGCAGCGCGGAACCCCCGAATATTTCACATGCTGAACGGCGGCCCGGCCCGGCCGGGCGGTTCCCAGCCGCCGCCCGGCACGGCATCCTGGTAAGGGTGAGGAACGGCGGCAGCGATGCCGAGCCCACCGACCTCATCCGCAGCGTGTCCCGCGCCCTGCGGATCATCGAGGAGGTGTCCGGCTCGCCGCGCCCGCTGCCGGTAAAGGTCATCGCCCGCCGGTGCCAGCTCCACCTGTCCACGGCCTACCACCTGGTCCGCACGCTGTGCTACGAGGGCTACCTGGTGCGCCTGTCCAGCGGGGAGTATGTGGCCGGGTCCGGCGTCGCCGAGCGCTTCCACGAGCTGATGAACTCGCTGCGCCGCCCGCCCCGGGCCCGGGCCGTGCTGCAGCACCTGGCCGACACCACCGGGCATACCGCGTACCTGGCCTGCATCTCCGCGGGACGGCTGGTGGTCGTCGACGTGGCCGAAGGGGGACGGTCGCCGTGGCTGGAGGACTTGCAGCCCGGGCTGGAGACCGCCGCCCACGCGACCGCGCTGGGCAAGGCGTTGCTGGCGACGCTGCCCGGCCGCGCCCGCAGCAGCCTGCTCGCCGAGCACGGCATGCGGCCGTTCACGCCGAACACGATCACCGAGCCCGCCCAGATCGAGGCCGAGATCACCCGGCTCCGGCCCGGCGACCTGGCCGTGGAATACGGGCAGTTCCGCGATGAGGTCTGCTGCGCCGGCGTGGCGATTCCCGGGAGGCCGGGCGCGGGCCGTACCGGTGCGGACGGCTCGGGCCCAGGAAGCTGGTGGGCCCTGGGCTCCTCGGCCCGCGGGCTCACCCTGCCCGGACCGCTGCTGGCCGAGCTGCGAGTGGCCGCGGCTGACCTGGGCCGCGCGGTTCAGAGCTAGCCCAGGGCCCGGCGCACGTAGCCCAGCCGGGTCGCCCGCGAGGCCTGACCACGGACGTATTTCCCGGTCCACGGGCATCTTCGCGTGCCAGGGCGGTGGAAGGCCAGGGCGGAATCACGGCGGCCGCCGCTGGGTTGGCATGGGCATGGCCTCAGGACACACGATCACGATTAGCCCCGCCAACGTGCACGTCGTCGTGACCCTCGGCGGCGAGAAGCTGGCCGAGTCGGACCGGCCCGTCCTGCTCGACGAGACCGGCTACCCGGCGCGCTACTACCTGCCCCGGGAGGACGTCCGCACTGACCTGCTCCAGCCCACGGATCACGCAACGACATGCCCGTTCAAGGGCCAGGCGTCGTACTGGTCGGCGCAGGTCGGCGGCGAGACCTACGAGAACGTGGTGTGGAGCTACGAGACGCCGATCCCGGCCGCGGAAGGGATCACCGGCCTCATGTGCTTCTACCCGAACCAGGTGGAGCTGACGGTCAACGGCGAGCGCCAGCCAGGGTCATAGCAGGCCCGGCGGGCTCACCTCCCGGTGAGCCCGCCGGGCCGGCCTACGCCTTGGCCCGCTTCGGCTTCTTGACCTTGGGCGGCAGGGTGCTGACGTGAGCCAGGGCCCTCGCGACCCAGCCGGCCGCGAGGTCGGGCTCGGCGCGCCAGGCCGCCGGCAGGCTGAGGTAGCCGCCCATCGGGCGCTCGTCGGGCCCGAACGGGCCTGACCCGTCGGTCGCGGCCAGCTCGCGCTGGGCCTCGTCATCGAGCCGGACCCCCACGGCCGGCCCGAACAGCCCGGCGAACATGTTCCCGTGCACGAACGCGCCGAGGTTGCCGAACATCGGCTTGACCTCCACGCCCGGGTCGCCCGGGATCAGGTTCAGGAAGAACTGCTTGTCTTCCTCGCTCGGCTTGGGTATCTCCATGCGCTCGCTCCCCAGGGGCGAAGGATCCTGCTCAGGACTCAGGGGCCGGCTTGATGATGCTGAACACGGCGCCCTGCGGGTCGGTCAGCACGGCCATGCGGCCGACCGGGGAGTCGAACGGCGCGACCATGACGGACCCGCCCAGCTCGGTCGCCTTGGCCGCGGTGGCGTCCGCGTCCTCGACGGCGAAGTACACGTGCCAGTGGTTGGGCACGCCCTCCATCGGCGGCGGGGTGCTGCCGCCCACCATCTGGTCGTTGACGTGGAACAGCGTGTACTCGCCGGTCCCCATGTCCATCGTGGACGTGGTCACGCCGAGTACCTGCTCGTAGAACTTGGCGGCGGCCGGGTCGGTGGTGATCAGCTCGTTCCAGGTCACGGTGCCCGGCTCGTTCACCAGCGTGGAGCCGATGTGCTGGTTGGCCTGCCAGAGCGCCACCGCGGCACCGCTCGGGTCCAGCACGAAGGCCATCCGCCCGGCGTCCATGATGTCGAAGGGCGGCATCGCGACCTGGCCGCCTGCCGCCTCGACCTTGGCGGCCGCGTCGTCGGCCGAGTCCACGGCGATGTAGGTATTCCACATCGGGGGCGCCCCCGCGGCCTTGAGCTCCGGGGACTGCGGCGCGATCGCGGCGACGTCCTTGTCGCCGAGCTTGGCCATGGAGTACACGGCGCCTTCCCCCATCGGCTGGTCGTCGTAGGTCCAGCCGAACAGGCCGGCGTAGAACTGCTTCGCCGCGGGCTGGTCGGTGGTCTGCAGGTCCACCCAGTTCGGCGTCCCCTGGGCGTAGGAAGTGCGTTCGGGCATGACTCGCTCCTTTGCGTGATTGGCTGGATCCCATCCCCGTTGTTGTATTAAGGCCCCTCTCATCTTCACCGAGCCCCTCGGTTTCACCGGACCCGGCCCCCCGTGCTTCATGAGATCTTCATGTTCAGCGGAAGTCGCGGCTGCGGGCGGCGGCGACCACGCGGAGCCGGCGCAGCTGGGTGGCGAGCAGGCTGACCGCCCCGTCCAGGCGTTCCACCCGCCCGGTCACCAGGAGCGCGTTCGCCTCCATCGCCAGCCGTCGGTGCCGCTCCCAGACGTCCGGGGGGCAGATGACGTTGGCCAGGCCGGTTTCGTCTTCCAGGCCCAGGAACACCACCCCGCGGGCCGTGCCTGGCTGCTGCCGGTGCGTGACCAGCCCCGCTACCGTCACGTTCGCGCCCGGCTGGGCTTTTCTCAGCTCCGCCGCCCCGATGACTCCGCGTTCCGCCAGCAGCTCCCTGATATGCGCCACGGGGTGGGTGCCGTAGGTTCCGGTCGCCCACAGGTCGGCGAAGGTTTCCTCGGCGGCCGTCATCGCCGGCAGCGGCGGGGCGGCCAGCCCGGGCGTGGTCCCGGGCAACTGCCCCGGCCTGATCGTGGCGGCCGCCCCGGCCGCCCACAGCGCCTCGCGCCTGCTGATCCCGAAGCAGCCGAACGCGCCCGCGGTGGCCAGGGCCTCAAGCGCCGGGGCGGGCAGCCGGGTGCGGCGGGCGAAGTCCTCCAGATCCCGGTACGGCTGGCCGGCCACGACCGCCTCGGCTTTCGCGCCCAGGGTGCGGACCTCGGACAGGCCAAGCCGGATCGCCGGTTGCTCGGCCCCGGCCACATCAGCCTCTGCCACGTATCCCCCGGCCGGATCAGCTTCTGCGGGGCGGGGCGGCGGCTGGTGCCCGTTATGGCTATGTCTCTGCATTCGGAAGGCCGAGCCGGGGACCAACCGACTGAATGTGGGTTTTTCGAGGGTCGCGAGCACGTCGCTGGCGTTGACGTCCACGCCGCGGACCTCGACGCCGTGCCTGCGCGCGTCGCTGATCAGGGTGGCCGGGGCGTAGAAGCCCATCGGCTGGGCGCGCAGCAGGGCGGCGGTGAACGCGGCCGGGTAGTAGAGCTTCAGCCAGGCGCTGGCGTAGACGAGGTAAGCGAAGCTGATCGCGTGCGACTCGGGGAAGCCGTAGCTGGAGAAGGCCAAGATCTTGACGTAGATGTCCTCGGCTACCGCGGACGGGATGTCGCGGGCCGCCATTCCGTCCAGCAGCCGCGCGCGCAGTTCCTCGATCCGTTCCGGGGCCCGCTTAGAGCTCATCGCCTGCCGCAACTGGTCCGCCTCGGCGGGCGTGAACGAGGCGCAGTCGATGGCCAGTTGCATCATCTGCTCCTGGAACAGCGGCACCCCGAGGGTTTTGCCGAGCGCCTGGCGCATCGATTCGTGCGGCAGGTCCGCCCGCTCGTCACCGCGGCGCCGGCGCATGTAGGGATGCACCGAGCCGCCCTGGATGGGGCCCGGCCTGATCAGCGCGACCTCGACGACCAGGTCGTAGAACCTTCTCGGCCGCAGCCGGGGAAGGGTAGCCATCTGGGCGCGGGACTCGACCTGGAACACACCGATGGTGTCCGCCTCGCACAGCGTGTCGTAGACGCCGGGATCCTCCTGCGGGATCGAGTGCAGCCGCCAGCGCTGTCCGTGATACGCCTCGACCAGGTCGAGGCAGTCCCGCAGCGCCGTCAGCATGCCCAGGCCGAGCAGGTCGAACTTGACCAGCCCGGCGTAGGCGCAGTCGTCCTTGTCCCACTGCAGCACGGTGCGGCCCGGCATCCGGGCCCACTCCACCGGGCACACCTCCCCCACCGGCCGGTCGCAGATCACCATCCCGCCGGAGTGAATGCCCAGGTGCCGGGGCAGCCGCTGCATCCGCGCCGCGAGCTTGGTCACGGCCGGCGGGACGCCGACGCCGGGCGGGATCGGCTGGCCGGGCCCGTAAGATCGGGGGCCGACCTGGCGGGCCCAGCTGTCTCGCTGGCCGGGCTCGAAGCCGAGCGCCCGCCCCGCGTCCCGCAGTGCCATCCGGGGCCGGTAGGAGATCACGTTGGCGACCTGCGCTGCGTTTTCCCGGCCGTAGGAGTCGTAGACGTACTGGATGACCTCCTCCCGGCGCCGGTGCTCGATGTCCAGGTCGATGTCGGGCGGGCCATCCCTTCCGGCCGACAGGAAGCGCTCGAACAGGAGCCCGTGCTGGACCGGGTCCACGTTGGTGATCCCGAGCGCGTAACAGACGGCCGAGTTGGCGGCCGATCCGCGACCCTGGCAGAGGATGCCCTTCCGCTCGCAGAACTCCACGATGTCGTGGACGATCAGGAAGTAGCCGGGAAAGCCGAGGTTCTCGATGACGTCGAGCTCGCGGGCGATCTGGTCATAGGCTCCCTCGACGCGTTCGGGCTGGCCGTAACGTTCCGGCGCCTTGATTTCGACCAGGTGGCGGAGCCAGCCGGCCTCGGTGGGGTGGGTTTCGGGGACCGGGAAGTCCGGCAGCTTCGGCGCGATCACGTGGAAGTCGAACGCGCAGTCCGCCGCGAGCTCGGTGGTTCGCTCCCTGACGCCCGGGTACCTGTGCAGCCTGCGCGCCATCTCGGCGCCGGACCGCAGGTAGGCGGCGCCAGAGGCGGCCAGCCAGCCATCCATCTCATCCAGGCTGCGGCGGGCCCTGACCGCGGCGAGCACCTGCGCGAGTTTCGCGTCCGGCGGCGACGCGTAGTGCACGTTGCCGGTGGCGATCACGGCTGTTCCTGTGCTCATGCCCAGCTCGTAGAGGGCATCGTTGCGCTCGTCGTCGGCGGGCTGATCGTGGCTGGTCAGCTCGATGGCGACGTTCTGCTGGCCGAACAGGTCGGCCAGGGCGCGGAGTTCCCTTGCGGCCGCTTCCGGGCCCGAGGCGGCGAGCGCGGCGGGTACGGCGCCCTTGCGGCAGCCGGTGAGGATCACCCAGTGGCCGCCATGTGCCTGCGCTAGGTCGGCTGCGTGATAGACGGGACGGCCTTTTTCTTTTCCGGCTAGCTGCGCGGTGCTGATGGCCCGGCACAGCCGCCGGTATCCCTCGGGGTCGCGGGCCAGGACCAGCAGGTGCCTGCCCACCGGGTCGGGAACGCCGCCCTGACCGCCGGGCAGGTCCAGGCTGAGTTCCGCGCCGAAGATCGTGCCGAGGCCGGCGCCGGTCCGCCGCTTCAGCCGGGCCGCCGCCTGGGCAAACTGCGGCACCCCGTACATGCCGTCATGGTCGGTGATGGCCAGCGCTTGCAGGCCGAGTTCGGCCGCCGTAGCCACTAGTTCCCCGGGGCTGGATGCCCCGTCGAGGAAGCTGTAAGACGAGTGGCAGTGCAGCTCGGCCCACGCTGGGCCAGCCTGGCCGGCTCCTTTGCCCTGATCAGGGTGGCTGGCTGGCAGGCAGGTCACCGGCGCGGCGCCCCCGCTGGCCTGGTCGCTCTCACTGATCTCGCTGCCCCTGCCGTCCCCGCCGTCCCTGCCGCCCTTGCCGCCCCAGGACAGGCGCCGCTCGAACTCCCGCCACGGGAGCAGGGGGTTGTTCCAGCCCATGAGTTGCTGCGCCCCTTCCTGCCGTTCGGCCTTCCTGCCGGCCGGCCTTTTCGTGCTGCCCGGCCTTCAGATGGGGTGGGTGTCGGGGCCGACGGTGTAGGTGCGCCCGGCGGGAGTAGTCCAGGTGAACTCGCCGGGCCGGGTCTGCTCCAGCTTCCAGCGGGGATGTTGCTTGAGCTGGTGGTCGCGGCGGCAGGCGCCGCCAAGGTTGCAGCGGCAGGTCCGCCCGTGGTCTTCGTAGGCCAGGGTGTGGTCCAGGTCGGCACGCCAGGCGGGCTGCCGGCAGGCGGGGTTGCGGCAGGTCACATCCCGCGCGATCACGTGCTCGCGCAACCTCGGCGGCGGCCGGTAGGCCGGCGACTCACCGGCATGGGCGCACCCGCCGGCCGCGGCATCCGCTGCGGCTTGGGCCTGCGCCCGGCCCCGCGCTGTGCTGGCGGCCCGCAGCGCGGCGGCGGCGATACCGGACGGCGGCCTGGGCCTGGCTGCTCCGGCGGGTGGCCCGGGGCCGACCGTCCTGACGGTCGGGCCGGGCCCGCCGGTGGTCTCCTGGCGGATGGTGTCCTGGGTGATGGTCAGGGTGATCCGGCCGACCAGCCCGGCACCGGGTGGCGGGCCGTCGCGGACCGGTCCCGGTCCGTCGCGGGCACGGCGGCGGGGGATCCGGGTGACCGCGATGGCCTGGCCGGCGGGGCTGGTGACGATGATCCGCCACTGCGTGGCCGGGTCGGCCTGGGCGGCGGTGGCGAGCTGGCGGGCCTGGGCAGCGGTGATGGGACCGATGCGGCCCAGCAGCCCCGGCGCGGCGGTCAGGCCGGCCAGAGTGGTCCAGGGCAGGGTGACATCCAGCAGCCCGGGCCCCGGCCGCCCATCCCCCGGGACCGGATGGCGGGTCAGCGCGGGCGAGATCGCGCCCAGGCCCGGCCATGTTGGCACGGGTCCGGCGCCGGGCCAGTCATCGTCGTCTACTCCGCTGCCGTCCTCCACGTCTTGGCCGGGTGCGTTGTCATCCGGACCGTCGCCGGGCGGGGCGTCTTCGTCCCGCGGGGCAGGCAGATCATCGGGTTGTCCGTCGTGCGGGCCGCCGGGGCTGCGGCCGTCCGGATCACCTGGACCGGGACCGCCGGGACTGGGGGCATCGTCGCCGGGTGGCTGGGGTTCGGGGGTGCCACCGGGCGGGGGGATGTAGGGCAAGGTGCCCAGCAGCAGCCCCAGCATGACCTTCGCCCGGTGCAGGTCCAGCCCGCCGCCGTGCCCGGCGGCCTTCATCGCCCTGGCGATGGCGGTGATCCGCGCCATCGCCGCGGCCGCCTGCACCGCGGGCAACCCCGCCCCCGCTAACGTCGCCGTCCCGTCCTCATCCGCATACAGGCTGACCTTCGCGTGCCGCTCAGCCTCTTCCCGCCGCCGCTCGGCCCCGCCGGGGTCGGCGGCGATCACCGCCCGGCGCAGCCGCGCCCGCAACTGCGCCGTGGTCTGACGGCCGGCCCCGGGCAACACCCTGGCCTCGACGGCCCGGGCGGCGCCTTCGTCCAGCACGGCGGTGGCCTCGGCGATCACCCGCGCCCGGGACAGGTCGATGGCCCCGGCGGCCAGCGCGGCGCCGGTCTCGGGCAGCCGCCAGCACAAGGTCACCGCGAGGCCGGCCCACGCGATGGCGCTGTGACCGGTCAGCATCAGCGCCAGCGAGATCTGCCCCACCGCGTCACGGCACAGCCGCGCCGGGCGCCCGTCCAGCCCCAGCCCGATGTCGCGGTCGGCGGCCGCGGCGCGGGCGGCAAGGTGCGCGACCGCAGCAAGCTCGGCCGCAGCCGCCCAGGAAGCAAGCTGGCGGGCGGCGATCGCCACCCCGGCCAGCCCGTACTCATCCAAGCTCGCGACCTCGCCCGCGGCCGCGGCCAGCCACCCAGCCTGCGCCGGGCCCGGCCGCATGTGCTCCACCGCCAGCGCCCCCGCCCGCCCCGGCGGCAACGGCGCGCTTACCCGCCCGCCCGCCGCCGCGGCCTGCTCCTCGCCCGCCACCGCGTCCTGGACATCCAGGTCCCCGCCCAGCAAACCACCCGCCGCCAGCGCTTCCAGCAGCGCCTGCCAGTCCAGCCCCGGCGACGGCACCGGCCCAGTGCCGGTGCTGCCCGCCACCCAAGTGAACTGCGACTGGCCTCCGGCTGAGGCGGCGGCCTGCTCGTCGTCCTGGCCTGGTCCTGGCGCCTGGTCCGGCATCGGCCCACCTCCTCTGCCGGGCGGTCCGTCATGCTTTGTCAGCAACTACGGTATCGGCTGGCGCCGACAAAACTGCCGTATCTAGCCAGCATTTTCTATATTTCTCGAAAAAATTTTTGAGTAGTAACTACTTCCCTCCGTCCGAGATCGTTAGGTACACAGGGGCGAGCTGCCGACGAAGGGAAGCAGTGGCAGCTGTGGTGGCGGCGGAGGCTGGCGGCACTTGGCGCCAGGGCAGGCGACGGCAGCAGCGCCGATGGCGGAACACCGGTAGTGGCAGGGATCAGTCGTAGCTGGCCTCGATCAGCCACTGGCCGTCTTGCACCACGGCCAGCCAGGCGCTCCCGTCTTCGGCGACCAACTGGAACCGGGCTTGCCGGCGCGAGGTGGCCGGACACCACCACCGCTCGGTGAGCGGCCAGGGCCCGGCCCACGAGGTGATCGCCAGCCACGGCTCGCCGTGGGCCGACAGCCAGGCAGGAGGCGCGGAAATCAGCGCCCGGCCGGTGACGGTCACCGCGGCGCCCGACGCGTCGGTGACCTTGGCCGACCGCAGGACCGGATAGACCGTGGCCGGGGCGGGCGCAAGGAGCCGCCCCGGCCACGGCCGGTCTGCGGGAAACAGGGGATCGGCCGCATCGCCGAACGGCACCAGCGTCACCTGGTCGGCCGGGCTGCGGCCGCCGGCCAGCAGCGGGCGTACCACCGAGTCATGCCCGAGCATGGCCTGTACCCGGAGCGCGGCGCGCGCTACCCGGTCATCGACCGCCGTCTCGCCCCACAGCCCGAGCTGGCGGCCGGTGTTGCGTACCAGCTGGTCGGGAACCAGACGCAGCAGCGCGATCCCGCCCGCCGCAATCGCCTCGTCCGCGAAGGGGAGCCTGCCCAGAGCCGTTACGCCACGTCCGCGGGCGTCCCGGGCCGCCCGCCAGCCGGCCAGCTGCCAGCGCACCCGCTCGGCCACCGCCAGCGAAGAGAGCAGCCCGTCGTGCCGCCACAACCGGGTGATTTCCTGCCCGTCCGCGCAGATCACCTGTACTTGCACCCGCACGCAGGCCAGCCCCCTGGCGGCCAGGCCCGCGTGCAGCCGCTCGGCGAGCGCCTTGGCGGCGAACACCACCGGCTCGGCCTGCTCGGCCGGCGGTTCGAACGCTACGGAAACAGAAAGGTCGAAGGGGGGCGGGCGAGGTGCCAGCGGCCGGGGACCCAGGCCGCGCGCCAGCCGGTGCGCGAGCGTCCCGGTGGATCCGAACCGGTTCGCCGCCTCGGCGGCCGACAGCGCCGCGAACTCCCCCAGCGTCCTGATACCCAGGCGGGGCAGCAGGTCGGCCAGTTCCGGGTTTCCCAGGGAGCCGACCGGGTGCGAGGCCAGGAACGCCGGGGTCCCGCCCGGTGCCACGATCGTGGCCATGCCCATCTGGGCAGCGAGCTGCGCGGCGAACAGGCCATCGGCGACGCCGACCTGGCAGGCGAACCCCAGGTAGGCAACAGCATCGACGATCTTCCTGGCCAGGGCCTCTTCCCCGCCGAAGTACCTGGCCGGCCCGCGGGCGCCGATGGCGCAGGCGCCCGGGCGAAGCACCTCCACCCGGGGGGAGAACCCCTCCACCACGGTCACCACCTGCTCGAAGGCCCGCGTATCCAACTCTGGATCTTGTTCCCAGGCGGGGCACCACGCCACCAGCACCCGCTGCGCCGCGCCGTCGGCTGACGTCACCCGGTGCTCCGTGTTCCGGGCGGGAAGCGGGCCGCGCTGATCTCATCCGCAACGGTCACCGACCCATCGGGACCCGGCAGCCACAGCCACCGGGCCCGCGGTCGCGCGGCCGCGCCCCGGCCGTCCGCCACCACCTGGACCCGGCGGGCCCGCAACCGCCCGTGGCCGGTCCCTATCCCCGTCCACTCCTGGCGCGCGACCAGCAGCCTGACCTGCGCGCCGTCCCAGTCCCCCGCCACCACCAGCACGCCACCGGAACGGCGCACGGTGGCCTCAAGCCGACGCCGCACCGTAGCGGGCGGCCGGTCCGGCGGGCGCAGGAGCATCAGCTCGCAGCCGTCGAGCAGCGAGGCCACGACTTGCGGCCAGCCCGGGCCCGGATCCGCGATCAGCAGCATCCGGCCCGGATCCAGGCCCGCGTCGGCGGCCGCGGCCACCCCGAGGTACGGCAGCCCGGCCACCGCGCACCAGGCCCCGGCCGCCGATGCGCCCGCGACCAGCGCCAGGCAGAGCAGGCTCCAGTTCCCGGTCGCCACGACCGAGCCCCGCGGCAGGCCTCCAGCGGGAAGCAATTTCCGCAGAGCCGGGAGCACAGGCAGGACCGCATCACCCGGCTGGACGGCATCACCCCGCGGGACCGCACCGCCCAGCAGGACCGCATCACCCGGCTGGACGGCATCACCCCGCGGGACCGCGCCGCCCGGCAGGACGGAATCCCTCCGCTGGACCGCAGCGCCCGGCAGCACGGCATCATCGCGGCGCCCGGGAGATGCCTCCGTGGCCCGTGCGGTCTGTGCCACCCGTGTCGCCTGTGCCGTCCGTGCGACCCGTGCCATCCGTGCGGCCTGTGTGACTTCCGCACCCATCGAATCACTATCGAACAAACGTTCGATAGTGTCAAGGCTTGCGCGTCAGGCTAGCTGGCTTTCCAGCACAGCCAGGTCGCGGACCGCGAACCGGTAGTGCTCGATCTCCTCGTCCATCACGACGGCGATGCAGTCGATCACGGTGCGCTCCTCGTCCGGGTAACCGGGAGCGGGCGAGCGCTGGCACGGCCGTCCCAGGCTGTCGTCGGTCAGGCCGGCCACGATCCCCCGCATGACGGCCATCCGGTCGGCGCGGGCGGCCAGGATCTCGGCGTAGCTGGGCTGCGCGGTCAGGTCGATGCCCAGCGCGGCCGCGTCCGCCGCCGGGTACCAGCTCTGCGGCAGCCCGAGCGGGTGGTAGGGCCTCTCCTCGTCCAGCACCGTCCGGCTGGCCCAGGCGTCGGTGATGAAAACCAGGTGGCGCAGTGTCTGCGCGAATGACCACTCCTCGTTGACCTGCTGATCCAGCGCCGCCGCGGGCAGCCGCCCGGCTCGCGCGGTGGCCTGCGCCCACAGCCGCTCGATGGTGTCCCAGATAGCGCGGACGTCGCCGGCCGTCTGGCCCTCGCGGAACTGCACGCGCTCGGGGTGCAGCCGGTCCAGCTCGGCGCTGACGAATTCGGTTACGTCAACGCCGTTGATCGTGACATTGCTGAGGTAGCCGGAGATGTTCACGTTCACCAGCCAGCCGTCCCGGATCGTGACACCGGTCATGTCACAGTCGGTGAACCGGGCGCCGCGCAGGTCCGCGACGTCGAACCTCGCCCCCCGGAACTGCTCGCTGCCGCCGCCCTCGCCGGCGTAGAACCGGTGCGGTCCGAACTGCGCCTCCGTCGGTTCATCGGGTCCGGCGGGAGCATGGTCGGCCTGGTCGTTGCCTGCTGCCATGGACTGCAGGGTAGCGCTGACCCCGGACAATCCGCTTCCGGGAATGCCGGGACACTTTGGCGTAGCGTTCAGGAACCGAAGAACGGCAGGCATGCGGCCAGGCCGTCGATCTCAACCGGCACGGTGCGGTACTGCTCCCAGCGCGCGCGGTCGAGGGTGAACCGCTGTTCGTAGCCGAGGGCATCGCGCACTCGCCTGCGAGCCAGCCCGTTCGGCTGGTAACCAAGCTTGCGGGACACCGCGTTGGACGCCGCGTTGTCGGTCATCGCCTCGGTGACGGCGGTTTCGGCGTTCAAGCCGGCGAAGAATTGTCCGGGCCACCGCGGACGGCCGTCACCTTTATTTCCACCCGCGACCAGCCATCTAGTCTTGCTCCATGCGCCGACCGGACCTGAAGAGGATCTTCACGTCCTACGCGGTGGCCTGGCTCTACCTGGGGGCCTTCATCGTCGCCCAGGTGATCTACGCCCTGCTGTCCCCAGACCGCCAGACCGCTCTGATCGGCTGGGCCAGCACGAACGTGCATAATCTCAGCCACGATCCGCTCGGCTCACTCGTAGTCTCCGCGTTCCTCACCCAGGAATCCCCATGGGCCTGGCCGGTACTGATCGCACTGGCCATGTTCGGCGCCAACGGGGTGCTCGGCAACTGGCGGACGGCCGTGGTGTGCGCGGCCGGTCACGTGATCGGCACGCTCGTCAGCGAGGGGATCGTCGGCTACCGGGTGGGCCGGGGCGTGCTGCCCGCCCCGGACCGGTACCTCATCGACGTCGGCCCCTCGTACGTGGTCCTGTCCGCGATCATGGTGGCCTTGCTCTACGGCTCATGGCTGGCGCGGGCCGGGGCCGCGCTCGACCTCGCGCTGCTGGTCTTCGTGGGCGACATCTTCGGCGGCCTGAGCCATCTCGACGTCTCGGCCGTGGGCCATGTCACCGCGGCGGTCGTCGGGGCCGTCGGCGGCGGCCTGCTGATCTGGCAGCGGCGCAGGCGCCAGCACCGGCAGAGACAGACGCTGGGCGGGAACCCGGCAGGCGCGGGCGCCGGCTAGGCGGGGACCCGGCGGGCGCGGGCGCTGGCCAGGCCTCCTGACCGGGCCGTCCTGGTCTGCCGGAGCGCCGTCCAGCTGCGCCCGGCCGCGTAGCACGCCGCGCCCATCGCCCCGACGAAGAACCCCACCGGCCAGTTGGTCTCGTACGATGCGGCGATCGCGGTCCACACGGTGGCCAGGGCGAGCACCACCGACAGGCCCATGGCCAGCAACGGCCGGTCAGTGAACGACCTGGCCGCGGCGGGCGGGCCGATCATCAGGCTGAAGATCAGCAGGGCGCCCACCACCGGCAGGGCCATGGTCGTGGCGAGGGCCAGGACCACCAGGAAGCACATCTCGATCCGGTGAGCCCGCACGCCGCGCGCCTCGCCCAGTTCGGGCATCACCGAGGAGAGCAGCAGCGGCCGGTACAGCACCATGATCGCGGCGATGCACACCGCGCCTAGCACGGCCACCGGGGCTATGTCGTTCACGCTGATGCCGAGGACCTCGCCGAACAGCAGCGAGTAGATCTCTGGCTCGTATTCCGCGCTGAAGCTGAGGAACAGCGCCCCCAGTCCGAGCATCGCTACCAGGGCCAGGGCCACCGCGACGTCGTGACGGGCGCGCCGGCCGAGCCAGCCGATGCCGAGCGCGCCGAGCAGCGAGAACACGCCCAGCCCGACCAGGGTGTTGACCCCGATCAGGCTGGCGCCGGCCGCCCCGGCGAACGCGCCGGTCGGCAGGGCGTCGGCGGCGAAGGCCGAGCCCCGGAGCACGACGAAGAACCCCACGACGCCGGCCACCACGGCCACGATGCTCGCCACCGCCCAGGTGTTGGTCATGAACCCGGAGAACATGCCTATCCCCGTCCCGGCGTCGCGCCCCGGGCGGGCGGGCGCATCAGGGTCAGCAGATAAAAGATCAGGACCAGGGCCACAACGAAAAAGCTGACCGGCCAGCCTTGCCGCGCCGGCGGCCAGTAGTAGCTGTCAAAGGCGAGCAGGATGCCGAGCCAGGTAGCGGCCAGGCCGATCAGCGCGGACCAGATCATCACCAGGCCGGGCCGGGCGGTCAGCCGCAGCGCGGTCGCCGCGGGCCCGACGAGCAGCGCCGTGCTGAGGATGGCCCCGATGGTCAGGGCCGACAGCGAGACCGCGAGGGCGATCGCGGCCAGGCACAGCGCGCCGGTGGTGCGCACCCGGACCCCGCGCACGACGGCCAGGTCCGAGCTGGCCGAGCTCAGCAGCAGCGGCCGGTAGAGCGCGGTCACGATGCCCACGGCCGCCAGGCTGAACGCCGCGACGACCGGGATGACGGAGGGATCGATGGTGAACATGGACCCGAACAAGATCGTGATCGTCGCGCCGGTCGTGGAGGTGTGCGTGGTGTCCCAGTAGAGGAACAGGGCACCCAGGCCCAGCCCGGCCCCGCGCACGATACCGGTGGCCAGGTCCCGCCCGCGTGGGCGCTGGACCCCGATCAGGTCCATGATCCCCGCCGCCGCCACGCTGGTACCCGCGAACCCCCACAGCGGGCTGATCCCGATCAGGAAGGACCCCGAGCCACCGGTGACGCTGATGTCGGCGAGCGCGTGCCCGGCGTACGACTGCCCTCGCATCACCGTGAACGTGCCGACGATGCCGGACACCACGGCGACCACGCCGCCGATCAGCAGCGCCACGTGGACCGGCGCGCTGCCGAAGAAGCCCGGCTCGACGATGGCCCGCAGCAGATCGCCCATGGCCGTCACACGTCGTTGACGGCGTGGGCGCCCGAGTGCTCGATCGGGATGTCCAGCCCTTCACCGCGCCCGGCCACGACCAGGACTCGGCCGTGCACATGGATGACATCGACGTGGTGCCCGTACAACTCGCTGAGCACCTTGCCCGTGACGACCTCGTCGGTTGGCCCGCTGGCCGCCCGGCCATTCGCCATGTAGACGATCCGGTCCATGACCGGAAGCAGCGGGTTCATCTCGTGCGCCGAGATCAGCACGGCGATCCGCTGCTCCTTGGCGATCCGGCCGAGCAGCGCGACGACCTCCTGCTCGCTGGCGATGTCGAGGTTGGCCAGCGGCTCGTCGAGCAGCAGCAGCCCGGGACGGCTGATCAGCGCGTGCGCGATCAGGATCCGCTGCTGCTCCCCGCCGGACAGGTTGCCGACCCGGGCGTTGCCGATGTGCTCGGCATCGACCGCCCGCAGCATCTCGTCCACCCGCTTCCGGCGGGAACGCGACGGCAGCGGGATCCCGAGGCGGTTCCCGTCGAGACCCAGCCCGACCAGGTCCCTGGCCCGCAGCGGCATGTCGGGATCGAGCTGGATCTTCTGCGGCACGTAACCGACCCCCGCCGCGCTCACCCTGACCTTCCCGGCAGCCGGCGGGAGCAGGCCGAGGATCACCCGCAGCAGCGTGGTCTTGCCCGCCCCGTTGGAGCCGATCAGGCCGACGAACTCGCCGGGCTTGATCGAGAACCGCACGTCGTGCAGCACCTCGCGCCCGCCGAGCCGGACGCTGACACCGTCGACGACAAGCGCGTCGTCCTGGGTGAGGATGCCGTCCCGAGCGGGCGTGCCGTCCTGGCTGAGGGTTACTCGCTGGCGTGTCATCGTCAAAGTTTCTGCGTCGAGATCTTGCCGGTCACGGCCTTGGTCATCGCCTGCACCTCGGCGAGCATCCACGACTGGTAGTCGTATCCGGGCACCGGCATGGTCTCGTAGACGCCGACCACCGGAATGCCGTCCTTGCGGGCCTGGCTGAGGAACGAGGCGGTGAGCGAGTCGGTCACCTGCTGGTTGTACACGAAGACCTTCACTTTATGGCTGGAGAACAGGCTGTCCTCGAGCGAGACGTCCTGCGGCGAAGGGTCCACGCCGTTCATGACGTCGGCCTGGAAGGTGAACGGCGTGAGGATCTTCGCTCCGATCGCCTGCAGCATGTAGTCGCCAACCGGCTCGGTGACCGCCACCGGGGTGCCCGGGTAGGCGGCCTTGAACTGGGCGATCGCCCGGTACCACGGCTGCAGCGACGCGTCGAACTTGCGCAGGTTGGCCGCGAAGTACCCGGCGTGCGCCGGCTGCATCGCGGAAAGGTCCTTGGCGACGGCCTTGGCCACGGCCGGCATCGTGGCCGGCGAGTACCACAGGTGCGGGTTCGGTGTGCTGTCCGGCAGGCCGAGCAGGTTCTGCACCACGATGACCTTCCGGGTCGAGCTCGGCGCCGCGGCCTCGATCTTGCTCATGTACGTGTCGTAGCCGATGCCGTTCTGCACGACGAGCTGGGCCGCGCTGACCGCCTGGGCCACGCTCGGGCTGGCCTCGAACGTGTGCGGGTCGGTGTTGGGATTGCTCTCGATCGCGGTCACCGCGACGTACTTGCCGCCGATCTGGCCGATCACGTTGGCATACTGGTTCTCGGCGCCCACGGCCGCGATCACCTGGCCGCCGGGCGCGTCGGACGAGGCCGAACTGGCCGAGCACGCCGTGGCGAGCAGCCCCGCGATGACCACCAGCGCGGCGGTCAGGCTTCCGCGGCGAGACGGCATGGTCAGGCTCCCTCCGGCTGGCCGGGTCCACGGCTAATACAAATGAAAACGGTAACCAGTTTATGCAAGGCGCGCAACCGGTTCGCGGCAGCGGGCCGCGCGAGAGCAGCGGAAGCGGCGGGGGAGCTTCGGCGTGATCAAGAGCTGGCAAAACCCTGGTGCATTCCGGGCCCTGGTCACGCCGGTCATCGGCTATCGTTCGGCAGGGCCTGGGGTGGCGGGGTCTGCCTGGTGCCGGCGGCCGGGCAGCGCGCGGTGGCCGGCAGCAGATGACGTGAAGGCGGGCATGAGATCACGATGAGCGGCACGTCCGGTGGGAGCCAGGATCTTGGCGACAAGCTGGCTACGCAGCCCATGGCGTCGGCCGCTGCCCCCGACCGCCTGACCCGGTGGCTGGCCTGGTCGGCGGTGGCCGGGATCATCAGCGCCCTGGTGCTCATGATCGCCGCCTCGGCGGTCCGCAACAGCTGGGAGCACCCCTATATCCGGTTGCCGTCGGACGGGCTGCCGCCCTGGGCGCTCTCGGTGCACGTGTCGCTGCCGGTGGTGAGCGTGGCCCTGTGGGCGGCCGCCCTCCTGGGCGGCGGCGGCGTGGCGGCCGGCCTGGCCGCGTTGTCCCGTGGCGGGATGCTCCCAGTCCGGCTGCTGCTCACGGCCGGGTTCGCGGCCGTCGCGCTGTTCACCGTGCTCCCGCCGACCGGATCCACCGACGCCCTCGACTACGCGGCGTACGGCCGGATGGTCGTGATCGGCCACAACCCCTACACGATGACCCCCAACCAGCTGCGCCGCCTGGGTGATCCCGTCGGCGAGGCCATACCGCGCCAGTGGCGCAAGCACGTGGCCGTGTACGGGCCGCTGGCCACCGCCGAGCAGTGGACCGCGGCCGAGCTGGGCGGCACGTCGGCGGCGCGGATCGGCTTCTGGCTGAAGCTCTGGGCCGCGATCGCGTTCAGCGTGGTGGCGCTCGCCCTGAACCGGATCCTGCGCTCCGATCCCGCCCGGCGGGCCCGGGCGCACCTGCTGTGGTCGGCGAACCCGCTGCTGCTGTGGGTGCTGGTCGCCGCCGGGCACGTCGACGTGATGGGCGCGGCCGCCGGCTTCCTCGGCCTGGCCGTGCTGTACCAGCGCGGGCCGGGCGATGAGATCGGAGCGCTGCGCGGCCTGGTGGCCGGGCTGCTGGTCGGGGTGGCGGTGGACGTCAAGGCCAGTTACATCGCGTTCGGCATCGGGGTCGCCTGGGCGGCCCGCAAGTCCCTGGCCGCGTGGTTCAGCGCCGCGGCCGGCGCCGCGCTGGTGCTGCTGCCCACCTACGCGTGGTTCGGTGCCCCGGCGGTCCGGGCCCTGCGCTCCCGCGACGCCGACGCCTCGGTGGACAACTTCTACCAGATGTTCGTCGGATCGCACGGCAACGCCTTCCCGCACCAGCTGCTGCTGGCCGGCCTGCTGTTCGGCGCGGTCGCGCTGCTGCTGCTGTGGCGCCTGCCGGACGGGGTCCCGGCCCTGCCCGCCATCCGGCCGGCCCTGGCCATCAGCCTGGCCTGGCTGTTCATCTGGCCCTACGAGCTGCCGTGGTACGACTCGATGGCGTTGTGCCTGCTCGCGCTGTACCCGGCCTCGCGGCTGGACTGGCTGGTGCTGCTCCGGCTGACCGCCGCCACGTTCGCGCTGATGCCGGGGAACACGGGGTTCCCGCCCCAGCACCTGCTCGCCGCGATCACCTCCGCCTCCCTGTTCTGGGTCGTGCCCTCGCTCCTGCTCTTCGCGGCCGTGGCCCTGGTCTGGCTGGGCCTGTCGCAGCGGTGGAAGATGGACGCGCCGACCGTCATCCCGGCGGAGGCGCTGCCGTGGCCGGCGTGAGCCGCCCGGCGGCACGGCCGGTGGCCCGCGCCGCCCGCGCCGCGGGGCCCGCCGCGAGCACGATCAGCAGCACGAACAGCGCCATCCCGGTCAGCACGTACAGGTTCCCGGTGATCAGCTGGAACCCGTGCCAGTGGTACTCGGCGTACCACGGCCGGTCGCCGAGCGCGAAGTAGACCTCCGGGTTGGTGATCGGGGGAGCCCAGATCAGCCCCTCGAAGAACCCGCCGGTGTTACCGGGCTGGCCCCACAGGATCCCCGGCCACGCCCCGAACACGAGGACGATCCCCGCGGCCAGGCTTCCCAGGGCGAGCCGGGGGGCCAGGCTCCGGGCGCGCACCGCGTAGACAGCGGCGGTCACCACGCCCGGCACGATCCACACCCAGTGGTGGTCCCAGCTGATCGGCGAGACCAGCAGCCCGGTCAGCGCGCAGGTCAGCAGCCCCACCATGCGGTGCCCGGCCCGGTCGAGCAGCGCCGCGCCCACCACCCCGGCGATCAAGACCGCCGCGTCGGCCGCCAGCCAGGCCGGCTGCGCGCGCACCACGTTGCCGGTGAGCCTGGTGATGATCGCCGGCAGCGACTGGTTCCCGGCCCAGCCGACGAACCCGGTGCGGCTGCCCGAGACGAACAGCCCGTCCAGCCAGTACTTCCTCGAGTCCCCGGGCAGCACGGCGAAGCCCGCCAGGACCGTCAGCACGAAGGTGCCCGACGCGACCGCGGCCTGGCGGAACCTGCGAGTCAGCAGCAGGTACGGGATGAAGATCAGCGGTATGAGCTTGATACCTGCGGCGATCCCGACGCCCGCGCCCTGCCACCACCGCCGGTCCGGCTGGCACAGATCCCAGATGACCAGCGCCATCAGCACGATCTCGATCTGGCCCAGGAACAGCGTGCGCTGCACCGGCTCGGTCCACAGCAGCGGCGCCGCCAGCAGCAGCGTCGCGCCCAGCCGGGCCAGCCCGCGGCGGTATCCGAGCGCGCCCAGCGTCAGCCAGACGGTCGCGAGCAGGGCGGCGATGTTCACCCCCACCGAGATGTTCGCCACCACCGCGAACGAGCCCAGCGACAGCACCGTGAACGCGAGGGCCGCGAACGGAGGGTAGGTGAACTTCAGGTTCAGGTATCCGGGCCAGTCGTAGAGCGGCGCCGGGAAGTGGGGGTGGTACAGCGGCCGGACGTGCCGGACGATGAGCCCGCCGTCGGCGTAGACCCGCAGGTCAACGGGCCGCATCCACTGACCGGACGGGTGCGCGAGCGCGTAGGCGACGTACCCGGCCACCGCGACGGCGAAGGCGGCGGCGCCGAGGGCGAGCAGCCAGCCGCCGCGCCGGTACCAGGGCCTCTCCGCCCGGTGCGCGCCGAGCGCCGCCGACTGCCGGGCGGCGGTCACGGCGTCTCCAGGATCCGGCGGATGGTGGCCACCCGTGCACGATATCCGCATCCCGATCCGGGCCAGGTCATCCCCGAACGACTAGTGCACCTCTTCGTAAGTTCGCCTGTGGCTCTTACGAGGTCCTCGCGGTGGGGCGAGCGACTCCCGGCCGGTTGTGTCCGGCGGGGCGGGCAGGTGCCTGCCAGGGGACCCGCGGGCGGCGCCGTGATGAGGGCGCCGGCGCGGGTCACGTCGCGCCGGGGACACACCCGGAAGGTGGTTCCCGGCGCGGCGGTGCGTGACGCCGGCCGCGGTGACGGCCGGCGTGATGCCGCCGGGCAGGCGCCCGGCGATGTTGGCCGCCGCGATCAGGTCGCGGTGGCCGCACAGCCCGCAGCGCGGGCAGCTGAACACCCGGCCGGCGGGTTTGGGGACCCGGGCCCGGCAGGCTGGACAGGTGGAGGAAGTACCCCGCTCGTCAACCAAGGCGAGAGTGATCCCGGCCTGCCCGGCCTTGTCCCGCAGGACGCTGATCAGTCGGCCGACGCGCCAGTCGCGGGTGCGCCGGTTGTGCCGCCGGCCGGCGTCGATGTCCAGGACGCCGCGGGGGTCGCCGACCGCGAGGGTGCCGATCCGGTAGGCGACGGCCCAGCCGATCACGGTGCGGGCGGCTTCGTGCTGGGCCTGGCGGACCCGGCGGGTGTGCCGCGCCTCGACTATCCGTTGGCGGCGCCGGTAGCGCCGCCATCGCCGCGACCCGCGCTGCCCAGGTCGTGGCGCGCGGCGGCCGGTGGCCCGGTGTCGTGCTTTGGTGTCTTTGAGGTGCAGGTGGTGCTCGGCGCGGATCGCCCGCCCGGAGACCAGCAGCGCCTGCCCGTCGGGCCCGGCGACCGCGTAGGGGTGGATGATGCCCAGGTCCACCCCGGCCACCCGGGCCGGATCCGGCTCCGCACCCGGCGGGTAGGCGGCCACCGGGACCTCGGCGGTCATGTCGGCCCACAGCCGTCCCGCGTCATACAGCAAGGTGACCGACCGGACTGACTCGGGCGTATAGGGCAGGTCACGGTCCAGGCGCACCCATAACGGCGGGCAGCCCCGGGCTACCGGGACCCGCAGCCGCCGCCCCTCCAGGACGAAGGTGCCGTGATACCAGCGGACCGGCGTCATCGCCCGGCGCCGCCGCGGGAATCGCGCCGATGTGTCCCCGTTTCTGCGGCGGGCGGCGGCGGCGAACCAGGCGTCGGAGTAGCGGCGCAGCACCGACCGGGCGCCGGCGCTGTCCAGTTCCCCGAAGCACCCCGGCCCGGCCGCGGCCAGCTCCCGGCACAATGCCTGGTACGACACGAGCGGAGCGTCCTGGCGGGCGCGCCGCCACGCGTTCAGCTCCAGGATGCACGCCCACACATCCCCGGCCGAGACCAGTAACCCGGCCAGCCGCCGCCGCTGCCCCCGGGTCAACCGCAAGCCCGCGCGGGCGGTGCGATGCACCACCACCGGAGAGTGCAACTGACGATTCCTGGGCATGCCGCCATCCCACCAGCAGCCACCGACAAAACACCCACGCCATCCGACCTGGCCCGCACGCCCCGCGCAACGTCCGGCTGGACCAAACGAAAACCCTTGTCCCTCGCCCAGCTCCAGCCACCGATCCCTGACGGATAAACGGGCGCCACCACTAGCCATAACGGAACGAAAGTGGGCGCCGCAGGCCGCATCCCCGATACCCTTATGGCCCGGAAGGCGGGATTATGCGCAGATACGGCACCGGGTCACATCACGGGCGTGGGCGGCGATCCGTCATCGTGGTGGTGACGGTGGTGGCGCTGGTCCTGGCGATGGCCGCCGCGGGCGGCGCCTACCTGCTACTGCGCACGAAGGGCAGCCCGCAGCAGACGGCGGCCAGCTACCGGGCCGGCTGGCAGCACGGCGACTACGCGGCCATGGACCGGGTCAGCGTGAACACGCCGCGGTCCGGGCTGGCCGGCCCGCTGCGCCAGGCCGGGGCCGAGCTGGGCCTGCGCCGCATCCGCCTGATGCCCGGCCCGGTGACGGTGAGCGGCGGGTCGGCACAGGCCCGGTTCACCGCGACCGCGGACCTGGCCAGCGGCCATGTCTGGACCTACACCGGGCGGCTGCGGCTGGTCCGGCAGGACCGGCGCTGATGGGTGAGCTGGAGCCCGGCCGCGATCTACCCTTCGCTGCGACCGGGCGAGCGGTTCGTGCTCAGCGCCGCGTGGCCGCCGCGGGCTCCGGTGCTCGCGGCCGACGGCACCGCGGCCGGGGTCGGCTTCCCGCCCGGGGTCTACGGGAAAACCGGGACGGCGCAGTACGGCGGGGGCCCCGACCCGCCGTCTCACGGCTGGTTCATCGGCTACCGCGGCGACCTGGCCTTCGCGGTGCTGGTTGAGGGCGGCGGCACCGGCGCCGACAGCGCAGGCCCGATCGCCAACGCGTTCCTGCGCGAGCCATGACCTGGCCCGGAGAAGACGCGGGATACTGCGGTTTAAACTCGGGCCCGTGACGCACGTCAGCGAGGTGCCTGGCTAGGTGACCGGTTACATCCTGCGCCGGATAGGCCAGGCGGTCATCGTCCTGCTCGGGGTCACCATCCTGGTGTTCATCCTCCAGCACCTCCTGCCCGGGAGCATTGCCCGGGCGATCATCGGGCCGCGGGCGAGCGCAGGCCAGATCGCCGCGTTCAACCGCGAGTACGGCCTGGACCGCCCCCTGCCGGTGCAGTACTTCTCCTTCCTCAACCAGGTCGTTCACGGCAACCTCGGGTACTCGTTCAAGCAGAACATGAGCGTGGACGCCATCGTGCTCCACGACCTGCCCAACGACATCGTCCTGGTCGGCACGTCGCTCGTGCTCGCGCTGCTCATCGCGATCCCGCTCGGCATCGTGCAGGCGGTCCGGCGCAACAAGCTGACCGACTACACCGCGACGGGCATCTCGTTCCTCCTCTACTCGATGCCGGCCTACCTGCTCGGGCTGTTGCTGATCTCCGTGTTCGCGGTGAACCTCAGGCTCCTCCCCGCCGAGGCGCCGCAGGAGCCCACGATCACCGGGGTGCTGTCGGACCCGGCGGGCCTGGTCCTCCCGATCGCGACCCTGACCCTGGTCACGTGCGCGCTGTTCAGCCGCTACATGCGGTCGTCCGCCATCGAGAGCCTGGCGCAGGACTACATCCGCACCGCGCGCGCCAAGGGGCTGGGGCAGTTCGCCATCCTGTCCCGGCACCTGCTGCGCAACTCGCTGATACCCGTGGTCACGCTCGTGGGGATCTCGCTGCCCGGCATCCTGACGTTCGGGCTGATCGTCGAGGAGCTGTTCAACTTCCCCGGGGTCGGGCTCGCCTACTTCAACGCCGCGGTGAATGGCGACTACCCTGTCGTGTTCGGCGTCACCGTGCTCGTGGCCCTGGCCACCGTGGCCGGCAACCTGTTCGCCGACATCGCGTACGCGATCCTTGACCCGCGGGTGCGCTATGACTGACCGCGATGACAGCCGGCCACCGGGCTCGCTCACCGCCGCCGGGGCCGCCGGCCAGGCCGCGCCCGTGGTGAGCGCGACCGCCCTGCCCGGGGACGGGCACGCGGTCCGCCAGGACGCGGCCTGGCGGATGATCCTGCGCGCGTTCACCGAGAACCGGCTCGCGCTGACCGGCCTCATCATGGTCGTGGCGGTGGCGCTGTTCTGCTTCGTCGGCCCGCTGCTGTGGCCCACCGACCAGGTTCACACCAACCTGTTGCTGGTCAACAAGCCGCCGAGCGCCCAGCACCCGCTGGGCACCACTAACCTCGGCTACGACGTGCTCGGGCGGCTCATGGTCGGCGGCCAGAGCTCGCTGCTGGTGGGGATCGCCGTCGCGGTGATAGCCACCGGGTTCGGCGTGTTCTACGGCGTCGTCGCCGGGTACTTCGGCGGGCCGGTGGATTCGATCCTGATGCGGATCGTGGACATCGTCCTCGCCGTCCCCGTTGTCTACCTCTTCATCGACCTGGCCTCGGAGTTCAAGCCCACGCTCCTGCTGCTCATCGGAGTGTTGTCCCTGCTGTCCTGGCTGGGGCCGGCCCGGCTGGTGCGGGGCGAGACGCTCAGCCTGCGGGTCAGGGAGTACGTCCAGGCGGTCAGGATCATGGGCGGCCGGTCAGGCCGGATTATCTTCCGCCATCTGGTGCCGAACACCATGGGGACGATCACGGTCAACGCGACCTTCCAGGTCGCCGACGCGATCTTGACCCTGGCCGTGCTGAGCTACCTCGGCTTCAGCCTGCCGCCGCCGGCCGCGACGTGGGGCGGGATGCTGGAGGACGGCGTCAACTTCCTCTACGACGGCTACTGGTGGGAGATCTACCCGGCCGGCCTGATGATCGTGATCACGGTGGTGGCCTTCAATTTCATCGGCGACGGCCTGCGCGACTCGCTGGACGTCCGGCTCCGGCGCCGGTGAGCGGGCTCCGCCCCCGCGTATCCCCGCGAGACCCGGGCTCGCCGTCATACGTGGTCTCGCGGCACCTCGGCGTCCCACGTCTTCGCGAACACCCGGTCATCGCCCTCGTACGCGTCCAGCACGTTCGTCACCTGGAAGGTGCTCGCGGTGGCCGACATCGTGCTCGCGGTCCGCACCGTGACCCGCCACTCCCCGCGCCCCACGGAGAAGGCGCGTTCGCACTCCACCCGGGCCGACAGCGGCGCGCCTTCGACGATGTGGTACACGTCCCGCTCGTGCTCGGTGTACTCGAGCCCGTCGCCGGCCAGCCGGTGACCGTCGTTCACCACGCCGATCACCTCGACGGTGCCGGTCGCCACGTCGCGCCGGACCTCGCGCCCGGACTCGCCGCCGAGCGGCTCGTGCGGCGGCATGGGGGCGCGTTCGGGTACCGCGAAATGCGCGGGCGGCACGTGCTCGCCGGGGCCGGTCCAGACCGGCAGGTCAACGGCTGAGCCGCCGGTGAACAGGCTCAGCGTCACGCGCTGCGGTGATGGCCAGGCCCACGGCCAGTACGTCGGCGAGACCGCCAGCCTGAGCCGGTGCCCGGCCGGCACCTGGTAGCCGATCGCGTTGAGCGGGATGTCGACCAGGTAGCGCCGGCCGGGGACGAGCGGCTCGGGGTGGGCGTCGCCGCCGGCGTGGGTGAGGTTCTTCAGCCCCCGCGTGATCAGCGTGGAGGCGCCGTCCGGCCAGACATCGCAGAGCCGCACGGCGACGAGTGCCAGCGGCCGGTCCGCGGCCAGCTCGAGGCGGGCGACGGGAACGCCGAGAATCTCGGCCGTCTCGGCGAGCGGCGCGGTGTCGAAGCTCAGCGACAGCCCGTCCTCGGGCCGCTGGTCGCCGGGAAATTCGAGGGCATCGCCATGCCCGCCCCACTGTCCCAGGTCCCCGGCGGCGGCCTGCGCGCCGAGGATCCGCAGCTCCGCCTCGTCGCCGGACGCGGGCGATCCCGCGGCGCTGAGCGTTCCCGCGCCGACCCGGAAGCGGCGGGTTTCGACCTCCGGGGCCGGCCAGCGGCCGGCCGCCAGCCAGCGGCCCGGGTGGGTGAGGTACCCCGGCGCGGGCCGGCGCGCCTGCGGCATCCACGCCCGCAGCTTCGGCTCGTCCATGACCCCGTTGTCCTGGCCTTTCAGCCAGTGATCCCACCAGCGCACCGCCTCCTGCAGGAAGCCGATCGCCGGCCCGGGCGCGCCGTCTTCGGGATAGTCATGACCCCAGGGACCGATCAGGCCCTTGCACGGCCCTGGGTAGCCCTCGAGGAACCGTAGGATCGCGTTGCGGTAGGAGTCGGTCCAGCCGCCGACCATGTAGACCGGGCAGCGGATCGCCGCGAAATCCTCGCTGACCGATCCCTGGCGCCAGAACTCGTCGCGGCGCTGATGGGCCAGCCACGCGTTGATGTACGGCGGGGTCTGCTCCAGCCGCTGCCGCCAGGTTTCCCGCCACGCCCCGCCGACCACCGCGGGGTCGGGCGGGAGCGCGTTGTAGGCGAGCATCGTCGATGCCCACGGCAGCATGGCCCACGCGAGCACGCAGCCGCCCATGTAGTGCACGTCGTCGGCGTAGCGGTCGTCGGTCGACGCGACGCTGATCACCGCCGCGAGCTCGGGCGGGCGGAGCGCGGCCACCTGCAGCCCGTTGAAGCCGCCCCAGGACTTGCCGATCATGCCCACCTGGCCGCTGCACCATGGGCGGGAGGCCAGCCAGCGGATGACCGCCACCCCGTCCTCCTGTTCTAGCGGCAGGTACTCGTCCTCCAGGATCCCGTCGGAGTCGCCGCTGCCGCGGATGTCCACCCGGACCGAGGCATAGCCGTGCCCGGCGAAATAGTGGTGGATCGGGGCATCCCGCAGCGCGAGACCGTCGTTCTTCCGGTACGGGACGTACTCGAGGATCGCGGGCACCGGCTCGCGCCCGGCGCTCTCCGGGAGCCAGATCCGGGCGGCCAGCCGGCAGCCGTCCGGCATCGGGATCCACTCGTGCTGGATAACGCGCACAGGGCAGGGAAACTCGGCCCGGACGACCAACTCGACTCCTTCATCCCGCGGGTACGGCGGAACCCTACTTCACGAAGTACCAGTTCTCCGGGTAGATGTTGCCGTCCGGGTCCTGCGGGTACACGCCCTGAAGCTTGTCGCTCACCGCGGAGATCTGGCTGTCGAACTGCGGCATCCACAGCACCGGCAGCTGCTGCGCAAGGTAGTCCTCGTAGGCGTAGAGCGCCGGGTAGCCGCCGGAAGGCAGCCTGGCCATGAGGGCATCGGCCTGCGGGCTGTCGTAGGAGCCGCCGTTGTCCGCTCCCGCCGAACCGAAGATGGCCGAGCCGTCGGGATCGTTGTAACCGGGGTCGAAGTACCATCCCTGGCCGTAGTAGTTCAGTTGCCAGCAGCCGTTCTTGGAACAGGGCACGTCGTCCCCGACCACCGTGTCGAACGGCGCGCCGCTCGGCGCCAGCTGGATGCCGGCCTGGGTGAACGATGACTGCAGGGCCGCGACCTCTTCGTCGACTCCCTGGCTGCCGGTCGAGTACTGGAGGGAGAAGGACAGCCTGGCCCCGGAGGCCACCCCGGCACCGCACTGGTCCGCGCCCGGCCCGGGCCGCGTGCACACGTCCGTGCCGTTGGGCACGATCCGCCATCCGTGGGCTCGCAGCAGGGCTGTCGCCGCCCCCGGATCGTACGGGTACGGGTTGCGCCGCTCGGCGCTGGACACGAACGGGCTGGCCGGCACGAGTGGCACGGGACCGTACGTCGCGTTGCCGTAGCCCTGCAGGAACGTGCTGATGTAGGCGGCCTGGTTGATCAGGCGCTGCATCGCCTGGCGCACGTAGAGCTGCCTGAAGATCGCCCCTGCCTGCGGCGACGCGAAGTTCAGGGAGACGTAGGTGATGCCCCACGTGGGCCAGGCCTCGACCTTGTAGCCGACCCCGGTGACCCGGGACACCTGCGCGGCGTCGTTGAACGGCAGGTAGCCGTAGCTGATGCCGCCCGCCGACAGCAGGGCATCGAACTCGGCCGTGTCACTGGTGAAGCTGAGCACGCGCAGCGCGTGGATGGAGCCCGTGGCCGGTCCCGAGTACCGGGTGTTGCGAACGTACGTGGCGTCGCCGGTCGAGGCGGAGTAGCTGCTCAGCCGGAACGGGCCGTCGACCACCTGCCAGAGCGGGTTCGTGGCGTAGGTGGAGAGGTTCTTGTTCTGAGCGGCGAGGAAGCTGTAGACCGCCCGTGCCCCGGCCGCGGTGAGGTCGTAGTTGCCCACCGGCCCGCCCGCAGACTCGCGGTCCCAGGCGTGCTGGGGGATCGGGATGAGCTGGCCGAGCTCGTTGTACAGCCAGGCCGGTGAGTAGGTGCCCTTGAACGTGAGGGAAAAGCGACTGGGGCTGAGGATCTTGAACGCGGTCACGTTGTCCGGGAACTCTCCCGCGGAGTAGTCCCACCAGTTCGTCTTGTCCGCGGCCAGCACGTTGAACCAGAACTGAACGTCCCGGCTGGTGACCGCCTGACCGTCCGACCAGCGATACGGCTTGAGCTGGATCGTCGCGGTGGTCTGGCCGCCGGAAGACGTGATCGCGGCCGGGTCGGCCAGGCTGTACCGCGCGTTCAGCCCGACATGGCCGGGACCGCCGAACCAGTACAGCGGCCGCCACATGAGGTACTCGGAGTACTCGATGTTGGCGCCGGTGGCATCCTCGAAGTCCAGCAGCGGCAGGATGTAGTCGAACTGGTCTCCCGGGGCCAGCGCCACCGTGGCCGTTCCGCCGTTGACCCGGGGCTGCGCGGCGGTCCCCGGTGAGCTACTCGACGTGCAGGCGGCCAGCAGGATCGGGCCGACCACGCTGACCAGGGCCAGTAACCGGGCTCTCCGGGTTCGCATGGCTGCGTCGGGGGTTAGCGGGGGCTGAGTTGCATGGCCATGGCGTGCTCGACCAGCGAGATCAACGCCGACTTGGTCGACCGCCGGTCCCGCGCATCACACTGGATCACCGGCACATGCGGGCTCACCGACAACGCCTCAGCCACATCCCCCACCTCATGCGGGAACGACCCATGAAACCCGTTCACCGCCACAATGAACGGCAACCCCGCCGACTCAAAATAATCCACCGCCGGGAACGAATCCGCCAGCCGCCGCGTATCCACCAGCACCACCGCACCGATCGCCCCGTGAATCAAGTCATCCCACATAAACCAGAACCGGTGCTGCCCCGGCGTCCCGAACAAATACAAAATCAGACCCGCGTCCAGCGTCACCCGCCCGAAATCCATCGCCACCGTCGTCGTCGTCTTATCCGGCGTATGCGACAGATCATCCAGCCCATCCGACGCCGACGTCATCACCGCCTCAGTCGTCAACGGCGTAATCTCCGACACCGACCCCACAAACGTGGTCTTCCCCACGCCGAACCCACCAGCCACCACGATCTTCACAGACGTCATCGCGGCATCCGCCGCCACGCCCGAGACCGCCTCAGAGCTTGCGAAGTCCACTAAGCACCCTCTCCAGCAAATTCAGGTCCGGGCGACCCTGCGCATGATCCAGCTGATGAATCCGCACCAAACCCTCCACCGCCATATCAGCAATCAGAATCCGCGCCACCCCCAGCGGCATCCGCAACACCGCCGAAATCTCCGCCACCGACCGCCAGTCCCGGCAGAACCCCAAAATCGCCTGACACTCCGGGCTCAAAACCGACAAATCCCGCGCCTCATAATGCGCCGCCGCCACCATCGCCTCAATCTCCAGCTGCGTCCGCGGCCGCGTCCGCCCCCCCGTCACCGCATACGGCCGCACCAGCGAACGCCCAGACCCATCCCCCCCCGCCCCCAGCCGCGGATCACGCAACCCCGCCCCGCCAGCCTCCCCAGCACCCCCGGCCCCCGCCCCCGGCCCAGCCTCAAACCCCGACCTGGGCACCCCATTACCCGGCCGCGCACCATACCTGCCCTCAGCAGGCACCCGGTCATCCCGGCCCGGCACCGACACCGGCATCTCCACTCACAGCCTGCCATCCTCCCGCCACCCCGAAGAACGAGCGTTCCGCACCTCCGGCGTCAGCGCACTACCCACCCGCTCCACCAGCAGCGCCATCTCATACGCCACCAGCCCCATATCACAATCCGCCGCCGCCAAAACCGCCAGGCTCGACCCATCACTAATCGCCATCACGATCAGCAACCCCCGCTGCATCTCCACCACAGTCTGAGTAACCGAACCACCCTCAAACACCCGCGACGCACCCTGCGTCAAACTCGTCAACCCCGACGTCACCGCAGCCAGCTGATCAACCCGATCCGCCGGAAACCCCTGCGAATACGCCATCGGCAACCCATCCGACGACACCACAATCGCATGCGCAACCGAAGCCACCCGCTCCACAAAATTCGTGATCAGCCAGTTCAGGTCCTGCGCCGGACGAACAAGCGGACTCACCACCGCTCCCTCCTACCTGCCCTAAGCATGACACCACCACCACGACCCCATGTCACGCCTCACTCCGAATTCTCGTTATCTCCGTCATCAAAATCGGCCACGCTCGCGGCGGCGCGCCCCTCCTTGGATCCGCGCTGGAAGCTGGAGAAACGATCCCGCGTCGCCGCCGCCGACCTGGCTGGCGCCAGGGCCGAGGCCCCGGCCGCCGTCGCGGCTCCCGGTACCAGATTCGCCCGCGGCACCCGCTTCGGCAGCCCGGCCGACGTAATACCGCCCGAAGACGGGGCATGCACGACCTCGGCGGCACGCCAGCCCTCATCAGCAGGCGAGGCCCAGCCGTTGCTGGCCTCCCCGTCATGGCCAGCGGGCCTGCCCATCGCCTGCCGCCCGCGGCGGAACCAGTCGGACTCCACCGCCTCGAAAATAGGCAGCCGGTTCTGCTTCCCGAGATCATCTGCGGGCGGCGGCACGATCACCGCGCCGCGGGATGTGCTCGGTTCCCGGGTGACGGCGGCGGGCGCACCCAGAACCGGATGCGGACTGGCGCCGACCGATGCGTCCGGGCTGCCGTTACCGGGCTGCGACGCGGCCGCGAAGGGATCGAAGGTTGCCGCAGGCTCGAAAGCTCCGGTGGGCGCATCCGCGGCCTCCGCTGCCGCGGGCGCTTCCGTGCCCTGGCTGGCGGCCGCCGGCCGGGCCCGCGCTGGCCACGGGGCCAGCGCCGACCAACGGGCCGACGCCGATCGCCGGCTGCGGGCCGGTGGCGGCGGGCTCGGATCCGCCGTTGGACGCCGGCCGGGGCACGGTCCGGAACGCGGGCAGCGGCCCGGTGTCTCCCCCGGTGGTCCCGCCGGTTCCGCCCCAGCCGGAACCTGGCCGCGGCCCGGCCCCGGGCACGCGCTTCGGGCCGAGGCCGGTTTCTTCGGCGTCCGCGCGCTGTGGCGCGGCCGTCGGCGGGGTCTGGGTGACGTCGGCGTCCTGGTCGGCCTTGGTCCCGCGGCCGACGTCTCCCCAAGCGGAGGTGAGGGCCCCGTTAGCTCCGGCGAAGACCCCGTCGGTGACCGGCCCGATGACGGGCTCAGGGATGGCCGAGCCGGGGTGCTGCCCGGGCGAGCCGTCCGGAGTCTCGTGCATGATGGCCTCGTCGGGCAGCCAGACCAGCGCGATCAGCCCGCCCGACGCCGCCGGCCGCAACCGCACCCGGATACCATGCCGCGCCGCCAGCCGCGCCACCACGAACAACCCCATCCGCCGCGACACCGCCACATCCACCACCGGCGGATTATCCAGCCGCCAGTTCGCATGAGCCATCTCCTCCGCGCCCATGCCCACACCCTGATCAGTGATCTCCAGCAACACCCCGCCACTGCTCAGCAAATGCCCCGCAATCGTCACCGGCGTCTCCGCCGGCGAAAACGACGTCGCGTTCTCCACCAGCTCCGCCGTCAGGTGCACCACATCACTAACCGCCTGCCCCCGCACCGCGATCCCCGGCTGCACATTCAGCGACACCCGCTCATACTGCTCAATCTCCGACAACGCCGCCCGCAGCACATCCACCAAAGCCACCGGCTGATTCCACCGCCGCGACTCCTCATGCCCCGCCAAAACCAGCAAGTTCTCCGAGTTACGCCGCATCCGCGTCGCCAGATGATCCATCTGGAACAGGCTCGACAACCGCTCCGGATCCTGCTCCCCCTGCTCCAGATCATCAATCAGCCGGATCTGCCGCTCCACCAGCGACTGGCTACGCCGCGACAGGTTCACGAACATCGCGTTCACATTCCCCCGCAACGCCGCCTCGTTCGCCGCCAGCCGCAACGCCTCCCGGTGCACCTGATCAAACGCCCGCGCCACCTCACCGATCTCATCCGACGAATCCACATCGATCGGCTCCACATCCAGCGGCACACCCTCACCATCAGTCTCAGACATCCGCCGCACCGCCTCAGGCAACCGCAGCCCGGCCACCTCCAGCGCACCCGTCCGCAGCTTGCGCAGCGGGCGAACCATGGACCGCGCCACGACGATCGTGATGATGAGGACGACGATCAGGACGGCCAGCACCTCGATCCCGGTCTGGATCGCGGTACGCGTCGCCGCGGAATGCAGCGCCTGGCTCTGCGCGATGATCGCCCCGACCAGCTGCTGCTGCACATCGCGGATGTCCTTGACGTAAGTGGACATGTCGCTGTACCAGATGGCCGACGGGCTCTGCCCGGGCGGAACGGTCACGACGAGCTTGCCGCCGTTCCCGCCGCTGGCGATGGCCTGCAGCTCCATCGCCTGGGCATCGTCGACGGCCGGACCGGCCACCGTGTCGCTGTAGCGCTGCTGCTCGTCGATGCTCGCGTCGCTCGAGAACTCCGCGAACTCGGCGGCCTGCTGGGACTGGGCGCTGGTCAGCGCCGACGCCGCGCCGGGATCGAACTGCCCCTGGATGAGCGCCGCGTACAGGATTCCGCGCTGCTGCGCGACCTGGTCGACGGTCCGTGACAGCGCGCCGAGCGCGCGGACGTTGTTGGCCAGCGTGGGATCGCTGCTGCCCTGAGCGATCTGGTCGTTGAGCGTGAAGAGGTCGGCGATGGCCTCGGAGTAGTCGTCGATGACCGTCAGCGCGGGGGCCCGGCTCTGGGTGGCGGCGGACCGGTAGTGCGCGAGGTCGTCGAGTCGGTCGAGCACGGCGGCGAGGTCGTTCTGGACCTGCGCCGAATACGAGGGGCCGATCTCCCGGGCCAGCGTGCTGACCTGGTCGGCCGCCTGATTGGTCGCCTGGTACGCCTTGGTGACGGTCGCCGGCAGCGGGCGCGGCCTGGGGCCCGAGGCGATAAAGCCGGCCAGCTGATCGCGCTCGTCCTCCATCGCGTTCGCGAGGCTGGTGACCGATTGGCCCAGTTCCGCCAGGGTCTGTACCCGCTGGTAGGAGGAGGCGCTGCGCATCGCCTCCTGGATGCGCACGCCGCCGAAGGCCATGGCCGTCACGGTCGGGATGGCGATGAGCGCGATGAGCCGCCAGCTCACCCGCCAGTTCCGGAGCGCGAAGCGAGACCGGGATTTCTTGCGGCCTGCGGCTCGCGGCTCGCCCGCCCGGGGAAGGTCGGGCGCTTCGACAGCAGCCGACGCGGGGCCCTGATCGGGCGACAGGGCCTGACCAGCGCCGGACTGGTCTGTCATCGTTCCTTTGTGCACTGCTCCCTCACCTCGCGCGGGTCGGAAACCTTCGGAACGCGTGCTGGCAGACCAGACAAGGACGGCATCCGTCCCCCCTTCCCAGTGGCGGGGCCGACAGCACGGGGCAACACTAGCCGTGCAAAACGGGTAAGGACATGTAATCACTGCCGACCGCGGTCGCGTCCGGCAATCAGCTACATCGGCCCGACTCGTAAGCCAGCCGTGCCGGTCGCTGTCAGATGCGACGGCACGGGCGAGCCTGGTGGGGCGGGTGGGGCTCGAACCCACGACCGGCGGATTATGAGTCCGCTGCTCTGACCGGCTGAGCTACCGCCCCTCCCCGGGGCTTGCGTGACCCATTACAGCAGACCACTGCCGGTGGTCGGGACCAAACCACGACCCGTGGACGCGCCGGGGCCGCCGTTGGCGCCGCCCGGGGCGGAACTGAAGCAAGGCTTCAACGTGGCCGCCCTGACCAAGTCGTGACCGCCCGCAGGGTAATCTCCCACATCTTGGGATAGTTTTGCCCAACATGAGAGCTTGGTTGGTGATTTCGTAGTACTGTGCTACCGCTTTCGACTCATGACCGGTCGCGGCCAGGCCCAGGGAGTGGACATGAGGATTGCCGGAGCCAGCCGGAACGTCGCCACCGCCGTCCTGGGCATCTTGTCGTTAGCCCTGGCCAGCGCCTGCGGCAGCTCGAACTCGTCGCCGGCGCCGGGCAGCGGCGCGCTCGAGAAGACGAACCTGGTCGTCGGGGCGGTCCCGGCCGAGACCAGCACCGCCGTGTACATCGCGCAGGAGCGCGGCATCTTCGCCGCTCACGGCCTGCACGTGAAGATCACGACCATCGTCAGCACCGACGACGTGGTCGCCGACCTGCTGCACGGCAGCGTGGATGTCGCCTCCGGCCAGGTGACCAGCTTCATCGCCGCGCAAGCGCAGGGCCTCGGCCGGTTCCGCGTGCTGGCCAGCGGCCTCGAGATGGGCCCGGGCGTGGACGAGATGGTCGCGCTGAGGTCCTCGGACATCAGCAACGCGGGCGGGCTGAAGGGCAAGACGATCGCCGAGAACGCCCCGTCGGGGAACGGCGAGCTGCTGACCGACGCGCTGCTCACCGAGTTCAACGTCAAGCTGGCCAAGGTGACGCTCAAGGTGGTCCCGTTCGCGTCCATGGCCGCCGCGCTGGCCGCGCGCCGGGTGGACGCCGCGTACTGCAGCGAGCCGTACTGCACCGAGATGCAGCAGCAGGACGGCGCCGTGGTGGTGGGCGACCTTGACCAGGGCCGGGCTCAGGGCCTGCTGATCGGCGGGTACACGGCCACCGACGCGTGGCTGAAGAAGTACCCGCACACCGCCGCGGCCTTTGCCGCCTCCATCGCCGAGGCCAGCGAGGTCGCGGACACCAACCTCGCCGCGGCGCAGCACGCGCTCATCGCCAACCTGCATATCAACCCGACGGTGGCCGACGTGATGGCCACCGGCACCTTCCCCACCAGCGTGGATCCCGTCAAGCTGCAGCAGGTCGCCGACCTGATGCTTCAGTTCGGCGAGCTTGAGTCACGGTTCAACGCGACCGCTCTCACCAGGTCGTGACCCCGCCGGGCGGGGCCTCCCGGGTACTCTGGGCCTGACATCAACGGAT
>CAWCGJ010000019.1:0-192555 GCA_963795055.1 uncultured Actinomycetota bacterium | reverse complement strand
ACCCGCAGGCGCGAGTGTCCGATCGTCACGGTGGCCGTTATTGTCTCCGAGTTAGCCGGCCAGAACCGGTGTCTAGTTTCCAGCCCTCCGGAGCTGGTGAACCTGCAGTCCACCTGGCGCCGGTAAGGTCCGCGCCGGTTAGGTTCGCGTCGCGCAGGTTCACGTCGATGAGGTCTGTTTCAGCAAGGATCGCGCCAGTAAGATTCGCCGCAGTGAGTTCCACACGGCGCAGAATCGCGCGGCGGAGGTTGGCGCCGACAATGTTGGCGCGGGTGAGGTTCGCGTAGTAGAGGTCAAGTGGCCGGTCGGGGATGTCGTACTTTGCATTCCGTCGTCCGACCACAGTGACGGCGGCCTGGACGTCGCGCCGTGTCCATCGGCGCGTCTGGCCCTGGTGGTCTGGCGGCGGCCACTGCTCGCGCGAATGCTCGCGTATGAACGCGGTGAGCATCTCCATCACGACTGGGTGGTCTTTGGCCGAGTCGTGAGCGATGCGTTCGAGGGCGTAGATACCGCCGGTGCGCACGTCAATCTTGTCTGAGCCGAGTTGCTCGATCGCTTTCGTGTAGCGGTCGGTTACCTGCCCTTCAAGGACCGAGTCGATGGTGTTCCGGTTGGTCTTGCTCGTGGATTGGAAACCCACGATCGCCACTGCTACGGTGCCTCCCACGCCTACGAGGGTCGCGGCGGCGCTGATGAGCGCGGATTGGACGATGGGATCCATGCGCGGCTGCTATCGGTGAGGCCAGGTTTGCGGCCCGACGATCCCGTCGGCGCCCAGCCCGCGCGACGAATGAACGGCCTGCACAGCAGCCTTCGTCAGCGGACCGAAGTCACCGTCCACCTCCGTGGGGTGGTCCTGCGCCGTCACCGGGTACTGGACGGTCCTGACGTCCTCGCCCGCGGATCCCTGCTCCGGGGGCCACGTAAGCGCCATCTGACAATCTCTTCCCCGCGTTGACCAGTGAATTGAACGAGTGAACACTCATTCAGAGGGAGCCACCGGCAGCCTGATACACAATGAGGATTCGGCAGATCGTCGCCGACCGTGCCAGTCAGGGATCGTCAGCGGCCGAGATCTCAGATTGACCGCTGCTGCCCGTCTGTGGCCGTCGTTCGCCGTTCGTTGGTGCACGCGGACTGCACGAAGGCCGATCAGCGGCTCTTATCGGCCAGGTGGCAGGGGCGAAGGCGTCGCCTGTCACGGTGCCGTCGGGCTTGGCGCCAGCGGCGCTGGGTCGCCGATGGTCACCAGGGCGCGCCACTCGCCCATCTCAGCTACTGAGCGTCACGCGGTGGATCGAGGCTAGTGCCCGGGGGACTGGCCACCGTTGATGTGGGGGATTTCGCCGGTGACCTCGGCATTCACCCGGACTCCTCGGCGGGCGTACTCGATGGCCAGTGCGCGGGCGACCAGTCACCCCCTGGGTCTGTGGTTTGCCCTACTTCGATCAGGTGACCGTCGGGATCGCGGATGTAGCAACGCTTCTCGTACTGGTGCTGTTTCGGCGGTGTCAGGAATTGAGCACCCCGGGCGCTCCATTCGGCGTACACAGCGTCGATGTCCTTGACCCGGATATTGAGAAAGCTGCTGACCCGGTCGGGATCGCGTGGCGTCTCCAGGGTGACCGCCGGCTTGTCATCGGTCGGGCCTCCGCCGCCATTGATGACGATCCAGCTATTGGCTAGCGCAACATTGACCGGGTCTCCGGGACGTTCCACCCTGCCGCCGAGTACTTCGGTGTAGAAGCGCCGAGAGCGCTCGACATCGTCCGAGACGATGAAGCGGGTCAGCACAATTCCCTCTGGCGGTGGTGGGAGCTCGGCCATCTGGCACCTTCCACTGGTTAGGGTCTCACACCGCTTCACGACGGAGTCCGCAGCCGACGCTAGCACGAGTAAGCACTCGATCTCCTTCCGCGGCCGCGTGGCGATCCGGACCGCGGGCGGCGGCAGAGACTGTGCCATACCCCGCCCGAGGCACCAGCTGACCGCGCACCCCCGGACCGCCGATAACCAGCCCCTGTGGTGGTGCGAAGGAGGCTCCGGCCGCGACATCTACTTCATAGGCAGGTGGGGTCAATGACTCGCGCCGCAGCGACGCGCAGCACAGCCGCCTTGATGAGGATCTTGGCCGTGAGAGTTTCGGCAACTACGCTCGCAGCCGGCTGACCGGGAAGCGCCTGATCTGACATCCGGAGCCTGCTGTCACAGAGGATAGGCGGCGATGAAAGGGCTCTGCCATCGCTCTTGAGGCGGGCGTTAATCGCTACTGGTCGCCTCTGTGGCGTGAAAGGCCTCGAGTGCCTCGTCGGCAGTGCCGTAGTAGGCATCGGGCCCGAGGGCGTCGCTGATGCCGTAGCGGTCGAGTTGCTTGCGCACCGGGGTGAGGGCGTTGCTGATGACGAAGCGGCTATGCCGCGTGCGGAGGTCTTCGATGGTGCGAGTGAGGGCCACTGCCGCGGTGTAATCGATGTCGCCGATGGCGGCGGCGTCGAGAACGACCCACCGCAGTGGGCTTCCCTCCGAGGCGAGGGCCGTGACGTCGGCGATGAGGTGGTGGGCGTTGGCGTAGTAGAGGTTCGTGCCGAATCGGTAGACGGCCAGCCCGTCCTCGGTCCGCGCGCCGGGCTGGACTGGGATGGGCTGCCAGTACCCGGCTGGTGATTTCACCAGCACGCGGTTGATGGGATGAGAGGTGTGCCGCAGGTGGTCGACGATCGAGGCGGCGACGGCCAGCGCGATGCCTTCCTCGACGCCCAGGGTCACGACCGCGGCGGCGGTGAGCAGGGCGATGGTGAACTCGAGGCGCCGGCTGGCCAGGATGCGCCGCAACCCGGCGACGTCGATGAGCCTGATGGCGATCAGGAAGACGATCGCCGCCAGGGCGGCTAGGGGCAAGCTGGCCAGCGGCCCGGTGAGCAGCAGCAAAACGATGAGCACCACCGCACTGGTGGTGAGCGGGGCTAGCTGGCTGCGCCCGCCCGCGCTGTCGGCTACCTGGGTCTGGGTCGGGCTGCCGTTGACGACGAAAGTCCCAGACAGCGCGGCTGCCACATTGGCGGCACCCAGGCCGACCAGGTCGGTGTCCTGGCGGAATGCTTCCTTGTATTTCTCTGCGTAGGCGCGTGAGGTCGCCGCGCTCTGGGCGAGGATGACCACGCACATCGATAGCGCGGTGCCGATGAGCAACGCGGCGTCATGCCAGTTCAGGGCGGGCAACCCCAGGCTGGGCAGTCCTCCCGGAACCGGGCCGAGCACCGCTACGCCGTGCCCCGCCAGGTCCGCTGCCTGGCTCACGACGATCGCGGTGATCACCGCGATCAGCAGGCCCGGGATCTTGCGGCTGAACGCCCGGGCGGCCAGTACGACCATAATGACCCCGGCCGAGACCGCCAGATCGGCCGGGTGTACCTGCGGGAGCGTGCGGGCAATGTCAAGGAGCCAACGCAGGACGCTTTTGCCCGGCACTGTCACTCCCAGCATGTCGGGCAGTTGCTCAGCAGCGACCCGGATGCCGACGCCGGTGAGGAATCCGACCAGGACGGTCCGGGATAGGAAGTTCGCCAGGAACCCGAGCCGGGCCAGCCGGGCCAGCAGCAGCAGCCCGCCGGCGAGCAGGGCCGCAAGCCCGGCCAATCGCATGTAGGACGGCGAGCCGACGGCCGCGTGCCCGGCGAGGGCCCCGCCCACGATCGCGGCGGTGGCCGAGTCCGGGCCGACGACCAGGTGGCGCGATGAACCGAGGACGGCGAAGACGGCCATGGGGATGAGCAGCGTATACAGGCCAGTTACCACCGGCATTCCGGCGATCTTGGCGTAGCCGAGCGCCAGGGGGATGCTCACGGCGGCCAGGGTGATCCCGGCAAGCATGTCCGCGGTCACGCGGGACCGGTCTAGAGGCAGCAGCCCCTCCAGCACCGAGGGTATTCGCAGCCGGGGCCGCAAGGAGCGGCCGCCCAAATCCGGCATCTTCGCCTCCGCTATACCTCTGCCAGCTCCCCGCTGGTGGGCTTGCCGGGCTGCATCCGTGAGCAAGCACTCCTGTCGGCGGCCGTCCTGAGAAGGAGGCCTTTTAACCGCTGGCGGCCCAAAGCACAGCTTCTCAGCACGTCGAGTGTGGTGGCGAAGCCAGAACGCGCCGGAACCCTGGCGCCGAAGATCGAAACCTTTGCCCTGGCCCTCGCGACGCCGCGAAGTCACCGAGGACGATCGGTACCTGCACCGAGGCCGCGGCGTGGCTGGCGATCCACGCCCTGGACAGCGAGGACCCGCCTCCATCCCGGGAGCAGGCCAGGCCCGGAGGCCGGGCCCGGAACGCGCGTGGCGAACCTCGGGAACGTCAGCCGACGCGTTCGATAAGTGGGGTGCCTTGCCCGTCGAGGGCTGTCTTGTCTGGCGGGTTGGGCGTGAATGGGCTGCCTGACCTGCGGGACGCGGGTCCCCGAAAAGCGGAAGGTCCGGGTTCGACCCCGCCCTTGACCACCCAGCAGCAGCGTGGTCGCGTGCCGATGACGCAGATCGTGCAGCCGGGCATGAGGCAGCGGTTTGGCCGGGGATGATCCACTGCGGGGCGGCTGGGAGCCGCCCCGCAGTCCGATCAGATGGAGCGGTTAATCCCCGTTGCCGAGGCCGGGCAGGACTTGCGTGCCCTCTCGCTGGACGGCCTGAAGCGAGCTCGGAGAGAGTCCCAGCAGCTTCAAGATCGTCGGGGCGACCTGGGTCGTTTCCACCCTGTTGCCGTTCTGGCCAGGCTGGACGGTGCCCGGCGCATAGACGACGAGCGGAACGTCCCGATCGCCCGGGTTGTCGCCGCCGTGTTCGGCGATCTTCGTGCCGGTCGTGTAGATCGTGCCGACCTGCGCGATCCCGAACACGTCTGGGTGGTGCGGGTCGGAGTTCGAGACGCCGAAGAAGTGTGCGGCCTGGTGGCCGGCGAAGATCTCGCGCAGGCCGGAGTGCTGGACGGTGATCGTGTGGCCGGCGTAGTTGACCGCCGGGGCGGTATGCGTCCACAGGTAGTTCTTGACGAACTCAGTCGCCGCCTGCGAGCGGTCTGACAGCCACCACAGCAGCCCGTCGTCGTCGGCCTCTTGGACGACCAGCGTCGGGTTGCCCGGATGCTGTGCGGCCCAGGCGGCGTTGACGCCGGCAATGATCGGGCCGTCGTCGATCCGCTGCAGCTGGTTGTTGTTCAGCGGCGACTGGCCGTGCTTGGCCGTCAGGATGATCGCCGTCGAGTCGGCCTCGCCGTCCGCCTGGATCGTGTCGGCCATTCGCTGCAGGGCGTTGTTGACATAGTCGAGCGCGCGCTGAAGCAGCGGGCCCGGCACCTGTTGGCCGTCCACGGTCACGTACCCGCCGGGCAGCGACGGGCCCTCGGTGTAGTTGCCCTGCGCGTTCGGGCCAATCAGCACCGCCGGGGAGCTCTTCAGCTTCTCGGCGGTCGAGACTGTTTGGAAGTTCATCCCGTAGATCGCCGGCGTGCCGACCTTCGGCCCGGTGCCGGAGTGGTCGTAGCCGTTGATCCAGTTGATGACCGCCTGGACCTTGTAGGAGTCGTACTGCTTGGTCGCGGCGTTGTCGGCCGTCCACGCGCCGTCGACCGGGTACGGCACGCCGTTCGGCTCGACCGCCTGCGAGTCGATCTCGGGCCCGAAGAAGTCGTCGATGCTCATGCCGTTCGAGCCCGGGCCGTTGAACGACGTGTAGATCGCGTGCTTGTCAGACCACGCCGTTCGCATGCCGGCGTTGTGGATCACCTGGAAGATCGTGTTGACCCCCAGGTAGTCCCACGGCTGAATCGGCTTGCAGGTCTTCGGGTCGACCGGGTACGTCGCCGGGTTCAGGCCCGATTGCGGGTGCGGACTCAGGTTCATGATCAGGGCGGGGTTGGTGTCAATGCCGCCCGGGTAGATCGAGCCGCCCTCATCGAACGAGGGGAAGGTGTTGCCGCTCCCGTTATGCAGCAGGTCCGGCACGGCGGGAAGCTTGTCGTCCGGCGAGTCGTAGATGACGTTGCCGCCCGGGACCGGGCCGGAGCAGTTCGTCGTCCCCGGCGGGAAGACGCCGTGGCTGTACTCGTCGTCGTAGTAGATGCCGGTGACCTTCGGGTCGCCGCCGGTCATCAGCGCCGTGCCGCCCGGATCGGAGTCCGACGGGTCGGAGGTCTGCGCGTCGGTGTATTCAGCGCCGCCGGTGGCCAGCCGCGCCAGTTCCGAGTTGGGATGGTTGGCGACGTACCAGTCCAGATCGGACTGGTGCATGCCGTCGACCGAGATCAGGAGCACGTGCTTGATCTGAGCGTGGCCGGCAGTGACGGCGCTGGCGGGAGGCGGCGCCAACGGCGTGGCGATCGCCAACGCAGCGACCCCCGCCATCGTGAATTTCGTTCCCGAGTTCAATTTCGCTCCCTTCGCCGGAATCGATCCCTGGACCGTATGGGCCGCGTTCAAACGGTTCCTTACCATGCGATGACCGGCATATGCCGAATTTATGAATCTCAGCGGATTGCCGTGGGGACTCAAGCTCGAGGGTGAGCCATGGACGCCCTGATGCTGACCGGATCATGGGAATACACGGGGGATCTTCGATTAGCTCATCCAGGCGAGGACATCACAGCAGCCAGACGCCGACTAATGCCAGCGGAACGGGTACCTGGCGATGAGCGGCACACGAAACTGTGCGCCGATCCGGCTCCTAATGGATCACTTCTAGTGCAGTTCGTCCTAGGCACGGCGCCTGTCAAGCCCAATGAGACACCGCATCGGAAATTATTGAATGCTGGCCACCTCCGTGGCTGGCGGGTTGATCCACACGGCTGTTGGCAGCGCGGGTGGCCGGGGGATCGCGCGGATGAAGCGCTCCGAGCGGGCGGCGTACGCGGCAGGCATCAGTTTCCACGTCCGAACCAGGTGGTCAGGGCGTCGCGCAATCCGGTGTCGGTGCCATCTCCCACCCAGGCGACGTACCCGTCCGGGCGGATCAGCACGGCGACCGGGGCGCTGACTGAGCCCAGGACCGGAAGCTCCCACGGACCGCCATATCGAGCATCGATCAGCTGGACCCGGTCGGTCCAAGGCGTGATGTCGACGACGCGTGGCTGATCGAGGTTGAGCAGCACCGGCTTGGCGCCGTGCAGGAGCTCATAGACGCGGAGCGGGCCATCGGCGGTCGCGATGTCCAGATCGGGCATGCGTCGTCCGAGCAGGGGATGTCCCGGTCCGAGGTCGTAGTGGATGTCGAGACCCGACATCATGGCGGCGATACTCTGACGCGGCTCGTCCATGCGCAGTAGCTCGGTCATGGTGTTGCGCAGGGCCTGGTGACGGTCGCCGGGGCTGGTCAGTGCGACTTGGGCCATGGTGTTCTGCAACACCCGGGCGCCGACCGGATGACGTTCGTCGTGGTAGGTGTCCAGCAGGCTCTGGGGTGATGTCTTCTTGACCACCTGGGCCAGCTTCCACCCCAGGTTCACGGCATCCTGGACACCGGTGTTGAGACCTTGACCACCGAGCGGGGGATGCACGTGTGCTGCATCGCCCGCCAGAAGGATGCGCCCCTTGCGATACGACGCCGCCTGCCGGGTGTTGTCGGTAAAACGGGAAGCCCAGCTCAGGCTGTGCACGCCGTAGTCCGTCCCGTCGGCGGCGATGAGTGCCTCGCTGACGTCCTGCAGGGTGGGCTCGCTGGTGTGCTCGACCTGGCGTTCGGTCAGGACGACCCGAATCCGGTCTCCGCCCTCGGCCGGGCCGATCCCACCGCCCGGGCGCAGGCCGAACTCCGGCTTCCCGACCATCTCGACCTCGGCCATGAGCCAGCTCGTCGATGGATCCCACCCGGCAAACTCGATATCGGCCGCCTTTCGGATCACACTGCGGCCCCCGTCGCACCCGACCAGGTAGTCCGCCCGGATCGACGCGCCGTCGGACAGGGCGACGTCGACGCCGGTGTCGTCCTGGGTGAACCCGGTCACCTCACGTTCGCGCGTGGTCGGCACCCCGAGCTCTCGGACCCAGGTAGCCAGCAGGCGCTCGGTCTGAATCTGGGGGAGGGCGAGCCCGTAGTTACGGCGGGATGGGAAATCACTGATGTCCAAGGGGATCCGGCCGAATCCCTGGATCTGCATCGCCTTCCCCTCCTCGAGAAACCGATCGGCGACGCCGCGCTGATCGAGCACTTCGATGGTGCGCGCGTGCAGACCGCCGGCGCGTGAGCGGTCGGGATCCGGCGTGGCGCGTCGTTCAACGATGACGACATCGACCTGAGCCAGGGCCAGCTCAGCCGCCAGCATCATTCCTGTCGGACCTCCGCCGGCGATCACCACCGCATGCTTGGCCATTCGCCACTCCTTCGCTTCCGTCGCCTGTGGTTCAGTCTGAGACTGTGCACCACCACCGGGGTCTTGCCGCAAGACCCCGGTGCGCGCCTACGTTGAGGCGGGAGCCAGCGTGGGCCGGCCTACCCGGCGGGATGCTCCTCGGCACGCTTGCCCGCAGGCGTACGCAATGGCAACGCGAGCTGCGCAGGGGCTTTACGCGAACCGAGGCGAACTACTCCCGGTCAAGCTTTAATCCGCGTCCGGTTTGGCTGATAAGGAAGAGGTGCGAGTTACGAACAGCATCTAGTGCCCGGCAAGAAAACGCCATCTCTGGCTGTGCGAACTGGGAGCACGTACCGCCAGCTTCGATTGATCAGAAAGTTTGGGTTGGCCAGTTCCGTCAGACGGCCGAGACGTCGGTGAGTCTCATCCTATAAACATGTCCATGAAAGTCAGGCACATATCCGGCCTCGCTGTCGGCCAGGCCAAGAGACCGCGGTCAGTGTTCTGGCAGGAGCCGGAGTACCTATCCAGTTACCTCTTCATCTCCTAGCCTGATCCCTCGGTCGGCGGGCCCCAGTCCTGCGCTGCACCGGTTCCGGCCAGCGCCTGCCAGATCTCTGGCAGGCCCGCCTTCTTCGTGATCGCAAGCTGGACCTGCCGGCCGCTGACCTGCCCGGCGATGACTATCCAGTCACGCCGAACCAGGCGGGACGGTGCCTGGCTGAACCGGATGGACGATTCGCGTCCGGCAAATACAAATTCGCGGAGGGCCTGGGGCGCGGAAATCATGAATGCGTCGGCCCCGACGACCAGCCGCTTCGGGCCTCTCAAGCCGATCCACACCCCGGGAGTGCCCCCGAACCCGCCCGTGCCGAGATGGCTGACATGATCAAGCCTCGTCGCGAAGCGTACCCCCGCCTGTATCTCGCCGCGCAGCGGAGCGTTCGTGGTGCGTTCACGCTTCTGTCGCATGAACAAATACATAATGCCGCCGAAGACAATGAACGTTATTAGAACCGGCAGCGGGTTCATGCTTGGGTCCTACCTTCTTATTCCGCCCTGTATCTGTTCTTGTTACGGAGGAGCCGCATCGGTAAGATGCGGCGCGCCTCGGCACCGCCCCAATTCACCACCATAGTCTGGCAAGCACCAGTCGCATGTTAGCCCGCTTGCCGCGCCGACCCTGGCGAGACAGCTCGCCTCGCACCGTTCCAAGCTGGTCATGTCCAGCTCGGTTCGTTCGCCCCAGGTCGAAGGCACTGTCGATCAGCGGGGGCGCCCACACGACCGATGAGTTCCGCCCCGCCGCGTGGTCACCTGGAGTTCGGCGGCTGGAGCTGGCGTTACGACCTGGCGCCGCTCGGTCCGTCCGAGACTGAGATCACCCTCACCTAGGACTGGTCGGCGGTGCCGCAGTTCATCCGGGAGTAGGTGCCGCAGTTCATCCGGGAGTACCTGCAGTTCCCGCCGTTCGGCCCTGAGCATCTCACCAACTCGCTACACCACCTGGCCGAGCTGGCCGCACCGCCATCGCGCCCGGCGCCGTCTTCACCGTCCGCGTATACGGCACCGGGCCACGCTACGACCCCGGATTAGGGCGCAAATCCAGTCACCAGAAACCAGGAACCCGCAGGTCCAAAGCGGTGGATCAGCCGAGAATCCTTGAGCGTGAGCCTAGTCAGGTACCGTGTTGCCCCATGCCGGACATAACGGCACGGCCTGCCGTATCGGCAGACGTCAGGGAGCTCGCGCGGGCACTTGGCCGGGCTTTCTGCGACGACCCGCCGTTTATCTGGATGCTGCCGGACGAGCAAAGCCGCGAACGACGTGCCGCTGGCTTGTTCAAGACGATCCTGCGGTCCCACGCGCTCAAGTACGGCGGCGTCGATGTGGCAGCAGACGGCACCGCTATCGTCGGCGGGGCGATCTGGCTGCCGCCTGGACACTGGCGGCCGACTGGCCGCGAGCAGGTACGGTCCCTGCCGGGCTTTACCCGTGCGCTGGGCGCCAGGCTGGGTCCGGCGAGCGAACTGGTCGCCTACATGGTCAAGCACCACCCGCGTGAGCAGCATTGGTACCTGTACGCGATCGGGGTGGATCCCGTGCACCAGGGCAAGGGCGTAGCCAGCGTTTTGCTGCGGTCCCGGCTGGCGCGGTCCGACGAGGCGGGCCTGCCCGCCTATCTGGAGTCGTCCAAGCCGGAAAACGTACCGCTGTATGAGCACTTCGGGTTCGAAGCGACCGAGGTGCTGAACCCGCCGAAAGGCGCGCCCCCGTTGACTGCCATGTGGCGCGCTGCTAGCTGAGCCAATCGGATGCGCTGGGCGTGCGCGCAATCCGCGGGTGGGGGATGCCGAGGCTGGTATAGCCGGGCGCACGTTTGGCGAGCATGGGAGCCAAGACACCGGTCCGGCAGCCGCCGTCAGGGTCATGTGCTCGGTTGACCGCGTCGCACTCCGCTTGTAATCGCATCAGCCGGCTCGTTGTCGGGCTGTAGATACCTGTCACGCGTCCAGGTCGTCCGGACCGGCCCCGCCGGGCACTCTCGCCGTAGGGTGTCAACCGTGACGCACCCGATGCCGGTGTCGCCGCCGGGGGTGCCGTGCCGGAAACGGAGGAGATGAGAGACCGCGGTGACTCAGCGCACAGAGGGAGCGGCCATTCGTTTCGACGCCACGCTGTCGACGATCGACACATCGACTGTGCTGCGGTTGCCTGAGACGGCGAGCAAGGACCTGCCCTCGCGCGGGCAGGTGGCCGTCCACGGAACGATCAATGGCGTCGAGTTCCAGACGGTGCTCGAACCGGACGGAAATTCTGGCCACTGGATGAGGGTCGGTGACACGCTGCGACACGCGGCTGGCATCGGCGCGGGCGACACTGCGGCGCTTGGCATCGAGGTGACCAGGGACTGGCCAGAGCCGAGCGTGCCCCAGGATCTTGCGAAAGCTCTGGCCGCCGCCCCGCAGAAGATCCAGAACCTGTGGAACGAGATCACCCCGATGGCGCGCTGGGAATGGGTGCGCTGGGTCAACGCCACGAAGAACCCTGACACGCGCAGACGACGGGTCGAGGTGAGCATCTCGAAGATGAAGAGCGGGAAGAGACGGCCCTGCTGTTTCAACCTCTCCGCATGCACCGACCCGGACCTGTCGAAGAACGGCAGGCTCCTCGAGCCAGGGGACGACCGCCCCTGACCGGCGCTCCGACGAGCAGAGTCTGGGACGCTGCGCGCGGTGGATCACCGCCTCCGGCTCGCCACCACAACCCGGCCACGATCAATGTCGCCTGGCCGCGTCGAGCTGGCATTGGGCCCGCTACCGCCCATCCCTTCAAGATCAGGCGGCAGCCTGAAACCCTCTATGATCTGGAGCCAAGGCCGCCGCAGCCTGATTTGCGACCGGGGCGAGGTGAGGTGTGGTCGCTGATCTCGTCCTGATCGCCCTAGGAATCGCCCTGCAGCCGTTCCGGCTGTCGGCATTCATCTTGATCCTCAGCACTAAAGGCGGCGCCAAGAAGGGCCTGGGCTTCATCCTCGGCTGGCTGACGTCCTTGGTCCTGGTGGTCGCCGTGGTGGTGCTGATCACCGGCGGCAAGCCGGTCCGCTTCCGGACCGTCCCATCGACCGCTTTGCTGATCATCAAGCTTGCGCTGGGTATCGCGTTGATCGTGTTGGCCACGGTGCAGTGGCGGCGGAGGAACCGTCCGCGCCGCACGCCCGCCTGGCTGGCCAGGCTCGACACGATGTCGCCGTGGACCGCTGCGGTGATAGCCGCCATCATGCAGCCGTGGACGCTGGTAGCCGCGGCCGCAGTGACTGCGGCCCAGGCCAGGCTCTCCAGCGTCGCTGGCTATCTCGCGCTGGCATTGTTCTGCCTGCTGGCGACGTTCAGCTTCATCGTCCTGGAGCTGTACGCAGTGTTCGCGCCGGCCGCAAGCAGCCAGCTGGCGGCGCTGCGGAACTGGCTGGACACGCACGGGAACGAGGTGATCATCATCGTGTGCCTGGTGCTGGGAGTCTGGCTGACCGGCCACAGCATCCGCCTGCTCGCAGGTGACGCCTAACGCCGACAACCACAGCCCGTGGCATCGTGCACCTGTCCCGCCTGCGGCCGGGACCTGGATCAAGATCATTACCTGGACGCAGCGTTCGCATCGCTAGGTGGGTCGCGGCTGCCACAGTTCCCAGGCGTGTAGTTGCTGTTCATCGCGCGAGCGCAGGTTCAGTCGGATAGCAGGTCGACCAGCTCGTCGCCGCGGGCGGTGCGGCTGACCCGAACGCTTGGCCCGGACTTCTCACGGTTGATCAGGCCGGCGGCGGCCAGTTGGTGCAGGTCGCGGCGAGAAGGCCGGGCGCGCCGAGCGACTGCCCTGACGCTGCCTGGTGCATCAGCCCGATCACCGATTGCTGCGGGGTCAGCACGACCGACACCGGCAGCGCATCGGGCGCGCCCACCCGAAGCTGGTAGCCCGACCTGCGAGCCGATGTCAGCGTGGTCATTCTGGTTTCCCCATATACGCACCATGCGCACCGACCGGCGGCGCTGACCAGCCCCGCTGGCCGCACGCTCGCGAAGCGATGCGGGGCCGTGACCGCGCTGCGACCGGATCGTCACCTCGAAGTTCTTCGAGGTGATCGTGACACCGGCGGGCACCTAACCGAGGATCAGTCCCGATGGCTGCTCGCATCGGGGGCACCGGGCGCGAAGGCCGCCAGGACATCGCCTACATCGCCCGGTCAGGGACACGCATGCGTCTTGCGGAAGGAGCGTCGATGAATCTACCGAGTCGCAAGCTGCGCCTCGCCGCGGGCGGACTGCGGGAGCTGGAGGCCCGATGGGCTAGCCAGGCCGTTGCGACCGACACAACGTTCCCGTGGTCTGTGGTTACTCCAGGAGCTCCGATTCATATCTGCGGTATATCTCCGGGTGCTCCGCCGGATCGGACGCATGGAGCTGGCTGATCAACTCGTCCAGCCGGGTCGGGAGGATGATGAGGAATCGTGACGGCCCGGGCCCGGCGTTACCGAAGGTATGCGCGGTGCCCGCAGGCACGAGCACGCTTGTGCCGGCCGGGGCGATGACCTGCCGGTCGGTGAACCGGAACCGGAGCGCCCCGGACACGACATGCCAGGCCTCGTCGTCAGCGTGGTGAACGTGCAGCGGCGCCACGTCACGGTCTGTCCCGTCAGCGTTCCAGTCCCCGATCACCAGGGTTGCTCCCCTGATGACCCGGCCGCCGCGGCCGGGTTCGGACGGGATGATCATCGGTTCGGGTGCCATATCGTGACCGTAACCCGCTGGAGCATGTCGGCCGGGGGCGGGGGGTTGTGCGTTGAGTAAGTGTGGGAAGCCAACGACCGGACTTCACGGAGTTCTACCAGCGGTCCAGGGATAAATGCCTGCGTGCCGTGCTGGTCAGCGTCGGCGACCAGGACACGGCGCAGGACATCGTGGACGAGGCCTTTGCCCGCGCCTGGGCATCGTGGCGGACGGTCAGCAGGCATCCAGCCCCGGCCGCGTGGGTGGTCCGCACCGCGCTGAACGCGAACATCTCCCGGTGGCGGCGCCACCGCCGGGAGGTACCGGTGCCGGACCCCGGCTTGGTTGCGGACCTTCCTGCCGTCCCCGGGGCATCCCACATTCCCGGTGATCCGAGGATCAAGGCGGCCTTGATGCGGCTGCCCGCCCGCCAGCGCCAGGTGGTTGCCCTGCGGCTGTTCCTCGACCTGGACACCCGCTGCACCGCGCAAGTGCTCGGTATCGCGCCCGGCACGGTCAAGGAGCACCTGGGCCGCGCCCTCGCCTCGTTGCGTGACGACCTCATGCCCGCCAAGCACCAGGAGAGCTCATCATGAACGACGACGACCTGATCACGGCGGTGCGGGAGTCCTTCACCGACGTCCATTCGACCACCCCGGCAGCGCAGATCGTGAAGCGCGGCCGCGCGGTGCGCGCCCGGCGCCGCGTCCCCGGCGTGGCTGCGGCCGTGGGCGCGGCAGCTGCGGCGGCCGTGGCCGTGAGCGTGGCCCTGCCCGCCAGCCACCCGGCCGCCAGCCACCCGGGCGCCAGCCACCCGGGCGGCGGGCACCCGGCGGCCAGCAGCCCTGGTGTCCAGCTGGCGGCCTGGACTGTCGCCCGGCAGGCCGACGGCAACATCAAGGTCACCTTCCGCGAGGCGACCGACGCGGCCGGGCTGCAGCGCACGCTGCGCGCCGACGGCGTCCCGGTCAGCGTCACCTTCACGGGCCAGCAGAACCCGGCATGCCAGCCCTATCCCGCCGGCGGCAGCGCGGCCTTTCGGCCCTTCGGCCCGAGGACCGGCCCGCTCGACTGGTTCAGGTTCGTCGGCAACCCGAAGGGAGCCTTTGAAACGCAGTACGCCCTGGTCATCGACCCCTCGGCGCTACCGCACGGCGTCGGGCTGCAGATCTGGGTCTCCGGAACGCCGGGAGCAGCAGACAATTTCCAGCTGAGCACGAGCCTGGTGAAGGCCAGCCCGCAGTGCACTGGCAGCTAGTTCCCGCGTCGTGACCTGGCCCGCCGTCTGCCCTGGACTACTCCGCTTCGCGGAACGTGAACAGCGGACGACCAGGGAGCCCGGACGAGGGAGCGTCTCGGAGCCGGTTAACGCCAATGCTGGCGCTGGTGCTGGTACTGAGGGCTTCGAAGGCGATCTCATCGAAGCCGTGGCTGGCAAACCAGGCCCGTATGCGCGGAGTCAGGTCGGGCGGGCGACGATGGCGGGTCCAGATCACCGTGGCACCGATCGTGCACAGGGCAGGCGCGGCATCGACGGTGCGCTTGATATCACGATCGCTGATGTTGCCGAAGATGCCGCACAGCAGCAGCACGTCAGCCGGTAGCGCGTCGGCGAAGTTAGCGACCACGCCCGCGTCCGCCCCGCGCACCTCCACCTGCGGCAGGCCGGCCTCCTCGGCGGCGCGGCGGGCCAGCCCGGCGATGCGTGCGTCGGCTTCTACCAGCACAGCGTGGACGTCGTGGCGGCGAGGATGAGCGGGCAGGACTCCCAGGACATCCCGTCCCTGCCCGGCGCACAGGCTGACCAGCCGCACCGGCCCGGCGGGGGCCTGATCAATCGCCTGCGCCAAGTGCCAGCTGACCCGCCCCAGGCGCGCGCTCATCGGTGATGAAGGGTCGTCGTACGCCGCGTGCCACGCCAGCCAGTCCTTCACCGCACCTCCATTCTGGGTCCCTTGTCGGCGCCTAGGGTGGTGTCGTGGTCGAGATCCGTCGCGTCGTGGTCTGCACCGAGTGTGGGCTGTCCTGGGACGGAGGCTCGGAACCGGCTACTTGCCGAAACGACGATCACGAACATCGCGTGTTCGAGACTCACTGCCATCTGAGCCCGGTCGTCCTGCCCGACGGTACACAGCTGACCGCGGCGTCCTTTGACCCGGTCGCCCCTTATTCGCGGGCCCGCGACCCGGACTACGGCCTATACCTTGACCCCCGCTGGCAGCCGCCGTGGGACCACGGCCATATCGATTGGCCCGACTTCGGCGTGCCGGCCAACGGCGAAGCCGTGGTCGAGACGCTCAAGACCGTTCTGGAAAGGGCTCGGTCGGGGCAGAACATCGAGGTCGGGTGCCTTGGCGGTCATGGCCGAACGGGGACGGCGCTGGCCTGCTTGGCCGTCCTGACCGGCCACCCAGCGCTCGGCGCCGTCGCCTGGGCGCGGTCCCACTACTGCAGTAAAGCGATCGAGACGCCCGAGCAAGAAGCCTTCATCGCCACCCTCTTCAGCTCCTGAGGTTGGGAGGCGCAGGGCGGCGGCACGGTTGACGGTCCACCGATGATCGCACCACGATTGTGACGACAGTCACCTCGAAGGAGCGATCGCATGATCCTGATCAACATCAAGATACCGATCCGGCCCGACAAGATGGACGACTGGCTCGTGCTGGCCGATTCGTACGCCAGGGACGTCAACTCCGAGGATGGCTGCCTGTTCTTCCAGTTCGCCCGGAGCCTCACCGATGAGGACGAGTTCATCTGCATCGAGGGCTTCAAGGACGCCGACGCGGGAGCCACCCACGTCAAGCAGCCGTACGTGAAGAGGTTCTTCGACCTCATGCCCGACCTCGTGTCCGCGCAGCCGCAGATCATCTACATCGACACGCCGCATGACGGCTTCGGTCCGATGGGCGAGATCCAGCCTCGCTGATCGGTCGGCGTATAACGACGGCCGCCCGCGGACGGTAAGGCCAGCCCAGGGCAGCCGCCGGTCGTTACTTGCTCAGTGTATACACTCTGTGTAGAGTACGAGACGTGAGCGTTCCCCTGACTCTGCTCGGCCTGCTGGAACGGGAGCCGAGCCACGGCTATGACCTCAAGCGCGACTACGACGCCTTCTTCGGGCGCGGCAAGCAGCTGCCGTTCGGGCAGGTGTACGCCACGCTCGGCCGGCTCGCCCGGGACGGCAAGGCCACCGCGGGCGACGCCGAGCCGGGTGACGGCCCGGACCGCAAGCGGTACGCGATCACCGAAGCCGGCCGGCGCGAGGTCGACACGTGGCTGGCCGAACCGGTGGAACCGGAGCCGCACCTGCAGACGGTGCTGTTCGCGAAGGTGACGCTGGCGCTGATGCTCGGCAAGCCGGCGTCGGCGTACCTCGACACCCAGCGCGCCGCCCATATCCGGCGCATGCAAGAACTCACCGAGCTCAAGCGGACCGGTCCCCTGGTCGATGTGCTGCTCGCCGACCATGCCCTCTACCACCTGGAGGCGGACCTCCGGTGGATCGACCTCACGTCAGCGCGGCTGGCGGAACTAGCCGAGGCGGTAACCAACCGATGAGCGCTCCTGCTGTGCCCGCCAGGGTCAGCCGCGGCAGCCTGATCGAGGCGCGCGGCATCTATAAGTCGTTCGGCCAGACCCCCGCGCTGCGCGGCGCGAACGTGACCGTCCGGCCGGGCGAGATCTTCGCGATCATGGGCCCGAGCGGGTCGGGCAAGTCCACCCTGCTGCACTGCCTGGCCGGGATCTTCACCCCGGACCAGGGCGACGTGCTGTTTGACGGCCAGGTGCTGAACTCGATGAGCGAGGCCGACCGCACCAAGCTGCGGCGCACCGCGTTCGGGTTCGTGTTCCAGTTCGGTCAGCTCGTGCCCGAGCTCACCGCCGCCGACAACGTGGCGCTGCCGCTGCTGCTGAACCGGACCAAGCGCAAGTTGGCCTACAACACCGCCGACGCCTGGCTCGACAAGCTCGGCATCGGCAACAAGGGCGGCAGGCGGACCGGCGAGCTGTCCGGCGGCGAGGCCCAGCGGGTCGCGGTGGCCCGGGCGCTCGCGCTGGCCCCGAAAGTGATCTTCGCCGACGAGCCGACCGGGTCGCTCGACTCGCTAACCGGCGAGAAGGTAATGGACCTGATGACGGACCTAGGTCGCGAGCATGGCGTCACGGTCGTCGTCGTCACGCACGAAGCGCGGATCGCCGCGTACGCCGACCGGGTGGCCACGGTCCGCGACGGCATCGTCTCGTCGGTCGACCTCCCCACGGTCCCGGCGTCGCCCGCCACCGCGGCGAAGGGCGTGGACTGATGTTCCGCCTGGGCCTGCAGCTCACCCTGCGCAGCGGCCGCGAGGCCCTGGTCCGGCTGCTGATCACGGCGGCCGCGGTCGCCATGGGCGTCGCGCTGCTTCTCGGCGTGCTCGCCGAGTTCCAGGCCTACCAGGTCAACGCCAACAAGCAGTGCTGGTCCTGCACCCAGGGCGCGGCTGTGCCCAGCACGCTTCCGTCGCACGGCGACCTGTGGAACAACAGCGTGGACTTCTACCAGGGGCAGACGATCAGCCGGCTTGACGTCGCCGCCCTCGGCCCGAACGCGCCGGTGCCGCCCGGCATCACGCACCTGCCGCCGGCGGCCGGCTACTACGCGTCTCCCGCGCTCGCCGCGCTGCTCAGGACCGTGCCCGCCGGCGAGCTCGGCGCGCGGTTCCCCGGCAAGATGATCGGCACGATCGGCCAGGCCGGGCTCGACGGGGCCGGCGACCTGGCCATCTACATCGGGCACACGCCCGCTCAGCTCAGCAAGATCCCCGGCACCCAGTGGGTCAGGTCGATCAACCGCGGGCCGGCCCAGGCGGTGTTCTCCCCGTTCTTCCGGTTCGCGTTCGGGATCGGCGTGCTCGCGGTGGTGTTCCCCATGCTGGTGCTGATCAGCACCGCCACCAGGCTCGCCGCCGACCGGCGCGAGGAGCGGTTCGCCGCGCTCCGGCTGGTCGGCGGGACGCCGGGCGACATCAGGATCGTCGCCTCGATCGAGGCCATGATCAGCGCGTTCCTCGGCGCGGTGCTCGGCACGGCCATCTTCCTGCTGGTCCGGTCCGCCCTGGCCGGCGCGGCGCTGGTCGGGACGCAGTACTTCGAGTCGGACCTGACGCCAACCGCGGCCGGCTACGTCGCGATGCTCGTGGGCGTGCCGGTTGCCGCGGCCATCGCCGCGCTGGTGGCGCTGCGCCGGGTGCAGATCTCCCCGCTCGGCGTCACCCGGCGGGCGACGCCCAAGCCGCCCACGTTCTGGCGGCTGATCCCGCTCGTGATCGGCGTGGGCGTGTTCGTCTACGGGCTGAGCAAGACCACGAGGGACGGCATCGGCGCGCCCGCCTACCCCGGGCTGCTCCTCACGATGATCGGCCTCGTGGTCGTCGGGCCCTGGCTTACCGCGTGGGCGGCCTGGCTCTTCAGCCGATTCGCCCACGGGTCATCGGCCCTCCTGGCGGCCCGACGGCTCGCCGACAACCCGAAAGGTGCTTTCCGGGCGGTGACCGGCCTCACGCTGGCGGTCTTCCTCGGGACGATGGCCGGCCTGATCGTGCCCGCCCTGAACGCGACCCAACAGACACCCACGGCCGGAGCGCTCAGCAATATCCTGATCGACCAGGTCGGGATGCCCGCAGCCGCGGGCCAGCAGCTCATCAGCGGGATCACCGCCATCCGCGGTGCCACCGTCTACCCGCTGTACGACCTGCAGCCGCCCGGGGAGGGGCTCGGCCCTACGTTGATCGCCGTGAGTTGCGCGGACATGCGCGCGATCGCGGGGCTCGGGCGGTGCGCGCCCGGGGTACGGGCCGTGCAGGTCATGGACAATTCGCTCTTCGACGACAACCCGATCTATGACACCAAGCCGATCGTCGACTCCACCTCCCCGGCGTACACCGGAAAGCTGAACACGCTGCCGCTGCAGACGGTCCTGGTCAAGGTGAACGGCCCCGCGACGCTGGAGCGGGTCCGCACCTACCTCGCCGTCCACGCGCCGCCGCAGGTTGGCGGCAACTCGGGGAACTCGCCGACGCCGCCGCGGACGTTCGGCGAGACGCTCCAGATCAGGACCGCTCGTGCCGCGCTGTTCGAGAAGATCCTGTACGCGGCGGTCGCGCTCACCCTGATCGTGGCCGGATGCAGCCTCGCGGTCTCGGCCGGCGGCGGCCTCGTCGACCGGAAGCGCCCGTTCACCCTGCTGCGGGTGAGCGGCACACCGGTGAGCGTGCTGTCGCGCGTCGTCCTGCTCGAGGCGGCGGTGCCGCTGATAGCCGCCACCGTGGTCGCCGCCGCCATCGCCTACGCGACGTCCGTCACGGCGTTCCTGCGGCTCGCGCCGGTCGGCACCGCGATCCCGCAGCTCGGCCGCGACTACTACACGATCATGGGCATCGGTCTCGTGGTCGCCTTCGGGGTCATCACGCTGACGCTGCCGCTGCTCCGCAGGATGACGGCACCCTCGACCGCCCGCTTCGAATAGCCGCGTGGCCGAAGCAGTCGACCGCGTTCGTTCCCGGCACCAAGAGGTGCGCGCGCGCGCCCACATATGTACCTTGACGGTTACGTAACTATCTGGGTACCTTCATGTCATGGAAGCGGCCCTGCGGGCACTGGCGGACGAAAGCCGGCGGACCATGCTGGAAACGCTGTCCCACGGCCCGGCCACCGTCGGCGAGCTGGCGGCCCTGCTGCCGATCGCCCGCCCGGGGGTATCGCGGCACCTGCGGGTGCTGCGCGAGGCAGGGCTCGTCGAGGTCCGCCAGGAAGCGCAGCGGCGGATCTACAGCCTCCGCCCCCAGCCGCTCGCCGAGATCGACGAATGGCTGAGCCGGTACCGGGCCCTGTGGCAGCAGCGGCTGGACGCCCTGCACACCGAGATAGCCCGGGGAAAACGCGAGCGAAGGAGCACCAGATGACCAGCAACACGGGTCCGGGTACCCGCATCCTGGGCAGCCTGCGATCAGCAGACGGCAAGGGCGTCGCGCGCATCGAAGACCGCTACGACACCGATATCGACGACCTGTGGTCGGCCCTCACCGATCCCGGCCGCCTGGCCCGCTGGTACGGCCAGGTAGAAGGCGACCTGCGCCTGGGCGGTGAGTTCCGCGCGCGCGTTTCGGCCAGCGGCTGGGAAGGCACCGGGCGGGTAGAAGCGTGCGAGCCCCCGCGGCGGCTGGTGGTGACGACCAGGGAGTCGGACGAGTCCTACCAGAGCGGGCAGGGAGTACCGCCGTTCGACGAGACCATCGAGGCCACGCTGACCGCCGACGGCGACCGGACCATCCTGGTCTTCGAGGTCCGGGGCATGCCCCTGGACAAGGTCGCCTTCTACGGGGCCGGGTGGCAGATCCACGCCGAGTGTCTCGCCACCTACCTGGCCGGGCGTGAGGTCGGCGACACCGAGGCGCGGTGGGGCGAGCTCGTCCCTTCCTATCAGGCCCTGGCGGCCGGTATCGGCTAGCCAGCCGCGCGTGCCTCCCATTCGGGCTTGGTCAGCGCATACTCGACCTCGCCGTGCTCGGCGCCCTCGATGGCGTCGGGTCCCTCGTACGCGAGCGTGCGCACCAGCGTCAGGCCGCACTTCTCCATAACGCGCCGGGATGCGGTGTTGGCCGCCATCGTGTGCGCGAACACCCGCTCGACCCCCAGGTCGGTGAAGCCCATGTCGATCAGGGCACGCGACCCCTCGGTGGCGTAGCCCTGGTTCCACGCGGACCTGCGCAGCCGGTAGCCGAGGTCGATGTTCGTGACGTCCATGCCGGGGCCGGGGCGGAAATGGAACCAGCCCAGGAACTCTCCGGTGGCGGTGGACTCGGCGGCCCAGGTTCCGAGCCTGTCCAGCCGCTCGTAGACCGCCAGATGGAAGGGAATGATTTCGTCCCGGAGTTGCTCGCGGGGCGTTGGCCTTCCGCCGGTGATGTAGCGCATCACCTCTGGGTCGCTGTTCAGGTCAACCAGGTTGCCCACGTCGTCCTCGGTGAACTGGCGCAGGGTCAGTCGCCGTGTCTCCAGGATGATGTCCACCTCACCAGTATCGAGGTCCTCGCCGCCCTCGGAGAAGCCGCCGACGGCGGGCCGTCCCGCCCCGGCCGCGTCGAGCGGCGGTTACCTGGATTGCCCCCGCAAAGCGGCCTGATAGACGCTGCCGAGCGAGTCGATGGGTTCCCACGGGTAGTGGACCCATCCATTCATGGTTTCGACGTAGAAGTCGGGCTCGTAGCCAGTGGCATTAGCGCCAGGCTTGTAGTGGATGACGGCCATGAGCACGGCTGCGGCCCCGAGCTCGACGAGCGCGTTGCGAGCCCATTCAGCCGTCCGGCCGCTGTCGTGGACCTCGTCGACGAGCAGCACGACCTGGCCGGCCACCTGGGATGCGTCCGGCAATTGCCCGATCCTGAAATGGCCGGCTTGCATCGGGTGCGCTCGGTCGTACTTTGATATTCCCAGAGAGATCGTTTGGTCGCCCGACAGGCCCAGCATCCGGGACAGGACGTTGGCCAGGTAGAGCCCCCCGCGCGGAACGAAGGCGATCCGGGTAATGTGCTGCCCGCGAGCCAGGGTCCGCTCGATGATCCTGTTGCCCAGGGCCGTGGTCTTGAGAAAGACCGATTCCCAGGTTTCCCAGACCGGAGCGCTCGCTGGATCTGCCATCGGTCAAGTATGCGAGATGCCTCCCCGTCCGGCTACTGGTGGGAGCGCCGCGTGCGGAGCAGGAGCCAGGCCACGACGCCCACGGCCAGCAGCAGGAACAAGGGGGAGAACAGCGCGAACAGGACGTGCGCGGCGAAGCCGAGGATGGCCAGGGCCACGACGGCGAAGATGATGAGGGCGATGATCGCGAACATGGTGATCGGTCTCCGTTCAGGTCATTGGTGCTGATATCTCAAGGCTGCCGTCGCCGGCGGCCCGCGTCGATCGGGATCAGCCCTGGTTCGTCCCGGAGATGCACGCCCCCGGCATCCGGGTCAACCCTGGCCCGGTGGGAACCCGGTCGGGCGCGTCCCGGTGACGAAGTTCCTGTCCCCGAAGGGCAAGCAGGGCGACCCGTTCCCGTTCAGCGTGGCCAAGGCCAAGGCGCTGTTGTCGAGCCACGGCTGGAAGGTGGTCCCGGGCGGGAGCACCAGCTGCGTCGATCCGGCCAAGTGCGGGCCGGGGATCGCCCCGGGGAAGACCCTGAGCTTCAACTTCCCGTACGCCAGCGGCCTCGGCTGGCTCGCGTCGGAGATGAGCGAGCTGCAGTCGAACGCGGCGCAGGCGGGCATCAGGCTGGTCCTGCAGCCCGAGCCGATCAACCAGGTCACCTCGGTGGCCGCGGCCAACTGCGTGGCCGTCAAGACCCCGTGCAACTGGGACATGGCCAACTTCGAGGGCTTCACGTTCTCGCCGGACTACCTGCCGACCGGCGATGTGCTGTACAAGACCGGCGCCACGTCCAACTACGGCGGCTACAGCAGCGCGGCCAACGACGCGCTGATCGAGAAGACGCTGACCAGCGCGAACCTGTCCGACATGTACGCCTGGCAGGATTACCTGGCGCCGCAGCTGCCGTTTGAGTGGCAGCCGTTCCCCGCCTACCAGCTCACCGAGGTCGCGAACAACCTCAAGGGCGTCACGCCGCAGTCATCGACGTTGTCCATCACCCCGGAGACCTGGTACTTCGTGAAGTGATCAGCGCCGGGCCCCCGGCGCGCGCGTGGTCCTTCCCGCTCGTCCGGCTGGCACGATCATGCTAGCGAGGCCCGGCCGGGCGGCCCCGCCACTCGGCGCGACCGGAGCCCCGGGGCACGAGCAGGGGTGTCGGCCAGGCAGGCGCGGTCGCGGAGAAGCGGACCGGCGGGGCGAGCATGTGCACGTCGCCCAGCGGGCTGGGGGCGTCGTAGGGCGCAGGCTCGCGGAGGCTGTGCTCATCGTCACGGCCGGCCAGAGCCGGATTCACCAGGCCGAGCGACCCGCACCACATCGCGGTCCGGGTCAGGTTCACCGTGACGTGCCACGAGCCACCCTCGGTGGCGCGCTGCACCAGTGCGGCGGCGGCGCCGACCGCGCCCAGGTAGCCGGTCACGTAGTCGTTGATCATCCCGGTGACCGGAAGCCGGGGCTCGGCCTCGGTCCCCTCGATGAGCATGAGGCCGGAGGCGGCCGACCCGTTCATGTCGAAGCCGCCCCGGTGCGCCCACGGACCGCTCGATCCGTAGCAGGTGACCGAGACGTAGACGAGGCCCGGGTGAGCTTCCGCGAGCCGGCGCGGCTCGAGGCCGCGGCGCTCCAGCGCTCCGCTGCGGTGGTTGTTGACCACGACGTCGGCGCCCGCCAGCAGGGCAGCCGCGCGGTCCTGCCCGGCCTGTGTCCCGAGGTCGACGTACGCGCTGCGGGAGCCGGCGTTGGCCTCGGCGTAGATGAACTCGTGCTCGTAGTCGTTCGGGCGCGTCGCGCCGAGCACGTCCGCCCCGTGCTCGGCCAGCGTCCGGCCCACGGTGGGACCCGCGACGGCGTGGGTGAACGACAGCACGCGGACGCCGTCGAACGGCCGCTCCGCCGGGCCGAAGTCCCGGGCCGGGGCGTCGCCGATGCGCTCCAGGCCGATGACCGGCTGGCTCGCCAGCAGCGCCCCGTGCGGATGGGCCAGCCATTGCGCGGGGGAGCGCACCACGCACGCCGGGAGGCCGGCGGCGTTCGCCGTCTCCTCGAGCTCGGACGCCGCCCGGCGGCCGATGGCTTCGGCCACCCGGGCGGGGTCGGGCGGCACGTCCAGGAACCGGCACCACCTCGCGGCCAGGTGGGGGTAGACCCCCGAGGCCATGATCCAGCGGCCGTCCGCGGTGCGGTAGGGCGTGAGCAGGAACGGGTTGTCCAGCACCAGCGGATGCGGGGCCGGCTCCCCGTTCAGGGTCGGGTGCCAGAACGCACCGGGGTTGATGCCGTGCACGGCCTGGCGCAGGTCCAGGCCGAGGTCCTGCGGCGGGCCGCCGCGACGGCGGTGAAACGCGACCGCCGCGACCGCGCCCGCCATCAGCGGGATGCCGATGCAGGCCCCGAGGCGGTGCGCGGCGGGCAGGATGGGATCCTCGCCGGCGAACGACACCGTGCCCCCCGTCTGCGCCACGCTGAGGCCAACCTCGGACAGCAGGCCGTCGAGCGCGACCAGGGGATCGAAAGCGGAGCCGTGGCGCCGCGGCAGCGTGCGGGCCTGGGCGGCTTGCGCGCTCATGCCGGCCGCTCCCCAGCGGGCGTGGCTGACGCGGCGGGCACGCCGCGGCGGAACAGCAGGGCGGCGACGACGGACCCGGCGGCGAACATCCCCGCGGCCCACCAGAACGCGGTGGTATAGCTGTGCACCTGGGCGAGTTCGACGAGCGCGGGGGCCGGGTGGCCGCCGATCAGCAGCCGGGGGCTGAGGTGGCTGGCCAGGTAGCTGGCGGCGGCGCTGGCGGCCATGGTGTTGAGCAGCGACGTGCCGATGGAACCCCCGACCTGCTGCCCGGTGTTGACCACGGCCGACGCCGCGCCCGCGTCCGACGGCGCCACGCCGGCGGTCCCGGTGTTCATCGACGGCGACATCACGAAGCCGAGGCCGGCCGACGTGAGCAGCAGCGGCGGCAGGACGTCCGCGGCGTAGCTGGAGTGGACGCCGATCCGGGTCAGCCAGGCCAGCCCGGCCGCGGCGGCCAGCATGCCCGGCGCCACGAGCCACCGGGGGCCGACGCGGGGCAGCAGCACGATGTTGGCCAGGTTCGAGCAGACGATGATCGCCCCGACCATGGGCAGGAAGGCGACACCGGCCATGACCGGACTGAAGCCCAAGGTCTCCTGCAGGTAGTAGGTGAGGAACAGGAAGATGCCGAACATGCCGGCGCCGGTGATGAGGATCGACAGGTAGGAGGCGCCGCGGTTGCGGTCCCGGACGATCCGCAGCGGCAGCAGCGGCTGCCGGGCCCGGGTCTCGATGTAGGCGAACGCCGCGAGCAGGACCGTGCCCGCCGCGAGGAAGCCCCAGACCGCCGGGGCATGCCAGCCGTCGCTGGCGGCGTTGGAGAAGCTGTTCGCGGAACGCGGCTACGACGCGACCACGGTCGCCGACATAGCCGAGGCGGCCGAGGTCTCGCCCCGGACGATCGCGATGTACTTCCCGGCCAAGCAGGACATCGCCATGTCCAGGGTCAACGACGCGGTGGCGAGCCTGACCGCCGCGATGGACGCCCGGCAACCGGGCGAGACCGTCGCCGACGTCCTGCGCCGCTGGCTGCTCGCCACCCAGACCGAGCCAGCGGACCTGGAGCAGCGCATGCTCGCCCGCCGCATGTTCGCGGCGAATCCCCAGCTCGCGGCGTTGCGCACGGCACGGCTGGCGGACGCGATGCGGGGCGGCGCGGCCGTCATCGCCGCCGACACCAACCGCGGACCCGGCACCATCGGCCCCCGGCTCGCGGCCGCCGCCGCCTCCGCAATGATCGCGGAGGTCCTCGACACCGAGCCGGGCGCGGACCGCGAGGAAGCCATCGCCGCCGCGATGCGGTTCATCGGGGCGGGCATGGCCGCACTCTGACCGCGCCTGGCCTGTCTCCTACGGCCCGCGCCGGGCGTCTCGCCGCGGCCCACGCCGCTACGAAGACCCAGAAGGCCTCGCTCTCGGCGGGCAGCGCCTCGACCATCTACCATTCGGCGACCCGGCCATCGCGGACGAGCAGGCAGTGGGCGGCGTGATTGTGCAGCGTCCGGCCCCCCGGGGTCACCCGCGGAGCAGACCGAGCTCGCGAGCGCGGCTGACCGCCTCCTCCCGGCCGTGCACACCGAGCCGCTGGTACAGGCGCACGGCTCGCTCCTTGGCGGCGGACCGGGAGATGCCCAGCTTGTCGGCGATGACCGAGAACGGCACCGGCTGCGGGAGGTAGCGCAGGATCTGCGCCTCGGACCTGGTGATCGACGCAGCCTGCACCCTGGCCTGAGCCTCCTGCGTGGCCTCGGCGGCCACCTCGTCGGCGGCGCCGATCAGCGCAATGTCCTCGGTAACGGCCTGGTCGGTGGCCTGGTCCGCCGCGGCGATCGTGGCCGCGGCGTCGGCGAAAGCATCGTCGGCGGCCCGGGCCGCCGCGTCCGTGATCAGCCCGGCCGCGGTCAGCGCGGTGACCGCCTCGTGTGCGGCCGCCTCCTCGATGAGCCCGGCCGTGATCAGCGCGCTGACCGCTTCCGCGGCCGCTGCTTCCTGGATCTGCTCGGAGGCGGCCTCGGCCTCGGCGGCCTCGGCGCTGGCCACCACGGCGCGGAGCACGGCGGCCGCCTCGACGGCCTGCGCCTCGGCGATCACCGAGGAGGCCTCCTCCAGCGTGGCGATCTCGGCTCCGATGGCGCGGCTGACGTCTCCGGCCAGGAAGTCGTCGCTGATCAGCGCGCCACCGGCGGCCGACACGGCATCGACCAGCGGGCCGGCCCACCGATGCTCGACCAGCAGGAGGGCCGCCCCGCTGCCCGGCTCCAGGGAGTCGGCCAGGGCCTGCACGGCCGCCGTGGTGGAGACCGCGGGCTGGCCGGCCGCCCCGTTGCCGGCCGTCAGCCGGTCGCCGTCCTCCGCCCGGAAGTTCGTGACGCCGGCCAGCAGCGAGCCGAAGTCCTCGTCGTCGCCGACCTCCAGCCCCTCCACTGTCCCGTCCGGCCCCTTGGCCAGGAAGACCATGTCGAGCACGCGGAGCACGCCGCGGCCCTCGATCCGGTCGACCTCCGTCAGCAGGCGGCTCTCAGCGTCAGCGTCGAGGCGAAAGGTCAGCGCGATTATCTGCAACGGTGCGGGCATCTCTGCTCTCCTCCAGCCAGGCCGGGTAGATCGTCGCCTGGCACCCTATCGGGAGGCGCGTCGAAGGCCGTCGTCGGCTCAGGTCGGAAGGACCCACTCATCGTCACGGATGATGTCCACCGTGCCCTTCGGGCCCGTGCCGGTGACGGTCAGGCCGTCACCGCCGATCACCACATCGGTGTGGACGGCCGAGCGGTTGAGCCCGATCTCGTACCGTTCGTCGTCGCTCATGGTCAGGCCGTCCGCCACCGCGAACGGGAAGCTCTGTCCCCAGGCGACGTGGCAGGCCGCGTTCTCGTCGAACAGCGTGTCATGGAACAGGATGCCGGCCTTCGCGATCCGCGAGTCCCGGTCCACCAGCGAGACCTCGCCGAGGCTGCGCGCGCCCTCGTCGGTGTCGAGCTGAGCCAGCACGGTCGCGGCGCCGGACGCCGCGGTGACGTCGGTGATCCGCCCGCCGGAGAACGCGACCTTCAGCCCGTCGACCACCTGGCCGCTGATGATCACCGGCTTCGTCAGGCTGATCGTGCCGTCGGCGCGGCGCCGGTCGGGGCTGGCGAAGACCTCCTCGGTCGGGATGTTCGGCAGGTAGGGGATCCCGTCCGGGTCCTCCATGGAGCCCCCGGTCCACCGGCTGTCCGGCACCAGCCCGACCAGCAGATCGGTGCCGGGGCCGCGGTAGCGCACCTCGGTCAGCTCCAGGGCATTCAGCGCGCGGGCCCGCGCGGCCAGCTGCGCGGTGCGCTCGTGCCAGCAGGCGACCGGATCGGCCTCGTCGAGGCGCATCGCGGTCGCGACCGCGTCCCAGAGGCGTTCGACATCCGGCTCGCCGAAGACCTCCCGCGCCCAGCCTGGATTCGGCGCCGCGACGATGGTCCAGCGCAACTGCTGCACGAGGATCGCCTCACGGAAGGCCAGCCTCTCTTCCCGGGGGAACGCGGCCGCCTTGGCCGGGTCGACCCCGTCGAGCAGGTGCGGGTCGGGATCCCCGGTGAGCTGGATGGCGACGCCCCGCGCGGCCGCCCACTCCCTGGTCCGCTCGATCGCCCACGGCCGCGGCCTGGTCAGCGTCTCGATGCTCGCGTGGGTGAGCTGCGAGCGCCGGATCGGGCCGTCCGACCACTCGATCTCGACCCATGGGGCGCCAGCGGCGTACGCGCGCTCCACCACCGCGCGGGCGATCTCCAGGTGGGCGATGTCGGAGCGGAGCAGTACGCCCGAGCCGGGCTGGACGTTGGCGCCGACCCGGACGACCAGATCGGCGAAGCGCTCAAGACGATCGTTGTCAGCCATGACTGGCACGTTAGAACATGGGCGGACGTGACCCGCAGGCACCCGGGTCAGCCCGGCGACCTCAACCAGACCGGCCGCAGCGGGCTCGGGCTGGGCTGAGCGTCATCACCCGCCGTCCATCCGGCCGAAGTAGAGGAACGCCGTGAGCGCCGCGATCACCAGCGCGACCGCGGCGCCGAGGTAGAACGTGTCCAGCCCGCCGTCCCTCGACTCCACGACCACGTCCACGAAGGTGACCGCCGCCACCAGGATGATCATCGAGACCACCCTGGCCTTGAGGTCGTTGAGATCGCGCATCCTCAGCCAGCCGGGCAGGCGGAGGGACCGGTCGCCCGCGTCGATCCTGGTGACGAAGAGGTCGTAGAAGCCGAAGGCCGCGATCATGAGGGTCGCGCCCACCAGGAACAGGTCGGTCAGCAGGAGCAGGAAGCCGAGGTTATGGGCGGTCAGGTGGGATTCTTCCACGAAGCTCGTGACCGACCTGACGAAGACCTCGGTCCCCAGGGCAAACGACGAGAAGGCGGCGAGCACGAGGACGACCACCGGGACGACGACCAGGACCCGGGACAGGCTCAGCGCCCGCTCGAAGCCGTGTTCCAGCCGGACCCGCCCGGGCGCGCCGCGGGGCGCCTCGGTGCCGGAGACCTCAGCGGCGGCCGCCGCGGGCTGGGATGGCCCGTCCTCGCTGCCGCCCGTCGGGGACGCCCCGCCCCCCTCACGCGGCGGATCAGCCATGCCTCATTGGACTACTTCCCTCCCGTCAGGCACAAGGGCCCGGCGCCGGGCCGGGCATCGTGATCGTTACTTGTCAGCCCTCGCCAGCCGGCCCAGCTCGGCGTAGTCGTAGGCGGCCTCGGGCTTCGCGCGCACCACCTCGTCGAGGGTCTTGGCATCCTGGCCGACCAGGATCCGCCAGGCCCCGGACCGTACCCCGTCGAGGATGATGGTCGCCGCGTCGGCCGCGCTGAGCGGCGCCTTGTCCCGGAAGTCGGCGGCCATCCCCGCGAGCATCTTGCGCAGGTCGTCGGCTGACGCGCCCTCGGCCAGCAGCCCGGCCTCGATCAGCTTGGCCTGCGCGGCGGCGGGGATCAGCTCCTGCACCTGGGCGTCGCTCATGTGCTCAGGCTCCGGCAGCCCGCGGGCGCGCATGCTGTTCGCGACGATGTCCGTGCCCACGTGGCCGGGCATGACCACGGCCACCCGGACCTGGGGCGCGTTGGTGCGCAGGTCCTCGATGAGCGCCTCCGAGAAGCCCTTCACGGCGAACTTGGCCGTGCAGTACGCGTTGTTCGGCATGCCCGGGCCCAGGGTCGCCCAGAACCCGTTGACGCTGCTGGTGTTGACCAGGACGCCGTCGCCGCTCGCGATGAGCAGGGGCAGGAACACCCGGGCGCAGTGGTAGACGCCCCACCAGTCGACGGCGAACGTGCGCTCCCACTCCTCGCGGCTGTCGTTGACGAAGCTGCCGCCGCCGCCGACGCCCGCGTTGCTGAAGACCAGGTCGACGTGATCGCTGGCGTGCTCGTCGAGCAGCTCATCGCGGAACCGCAGGACCTGCGCCTCGTCCGAGACGTCGCAGGCATGGCTGCTGACCCGGACGCCGGGCGGGGCGGCCTCCCCCGCCATGATCGCGGTCTCCGCGACGGTGTCCGCGTGCCAGTCGCAGGTCGCGACCGAGCATCCCTGCGCCGCCAGCTGGCGGACCAGCTCCCGGCCCATGCCGGAACCGCCGCCGGTCACCACCGCGAGCTTCCCCGAGAACGAGTCCACAGCCCGACACCTCCCGCCGGTCAGGTGCGGCCGGCCAGGATCTCCCGCGCCGGGCCGCGGCCTGGACACCTAAAACTGATATCACTATAGCGTCCGGGCCTCGGGATGACCACAGGGCCGGGACTTTCGCCTCTGTCTGCGCGGAACGCCGCGGGCGCATCCTGGGGGCAGGCGGGGGCCTGGGTGCCTGCCGCCCGGACCGTGAAAAGGGGGAGGATATGGCGCAGCAGGGCAGCCTGGAGCTGCTGAAGGATCCTGTCGCTGACGCGCTTCTGGGCTCGGCCAACCCGGCGAGGCTGGCCTACACCTGGACCGACGGCAGCCCGAGGGTCGTGCCGATCTGGTTTCACTGGACCGGCGAGGTGTTCGTCCTCGACTCGCCTCCGGGGGCACCCAAGCTCAAGGCGCTGGCGGCCGACCCGAGGGTGGCGCTCACCATCGACGACAACGCGTGGCCGTACAAGGTGCTGACGGTCCGGGGGCGGGCCAGCGTCGAGCTCCTCGACGACGTGAGCCCCGAGTACGCGCTCGCGGCCACGCGGTACTTCGGGCCGGAGCAGGGCCCGGCCTGGGTCAGCACGCTCCGCGGCAAGCCCATGGCCCGCATCGTCGTCACGCCGGAATGGGTGGCCGTCCTGGACTTCGAGACCCGGTTCCCCAGCGCGCTGATGCTCTAGGGGCGGGGCGGCTCCAGCAGCACCTTGACCGCGCCGGTGCGCCGCGCGTCCTTCACCGTCAGCACCGCCTCGTCCCAGCGCTCGAGCGGGAACCGGTGCGTGATCACCGGCGTCAGGTCGAGGCCGGCCGCGACGAAGTCGAAGTAGTGCTCCATGGCGTGCTTGGCCACGCCGCCCACCTCCTCGATGCCGAAGCCGTTCGAGCCGATGACGCGCACCTCCTTGAAGTACAGCAGCGTCCACTCGAAGCGCCTCGGCGGCTCGACGCCGGAGATGACCAGCGTGCCGCCGGTCGCGATCAGCCGGAGCGAGGTCTCAACGGTCTCGGTCGAGCCGATCGTGTCGTAGACCACGGCCGGGCCGTCCTGCAGCCAGTCGCGCTTGCTCCACGGCTCCAGCGGCGCCGCGCCGGCCCGCCGCGCGACCTGCGCGACGAGCTCTTCGGGCGAGGAGGACAGCACCGTGTGCGCGCCGAGGCGGGTCGCGAGCGCGGCCCGGGCGCCGGGCCGCGTGGCCGCCCATACCTCGGTGGCGGGGTACAGGTGACGTAGCAGCGCGATCGCCGCGAACGCGAGCGTGCCCGACCCGTAGACCAGGACGGGCCGGCCGTCGGGGGGCGGCGCGAGCAGGATCGACCGCAGCGAGACGCTGGCGGGGTCGGCCAGCACCGCCGCCTCGTCACCGACGTCGCCGGGGATGGCGAACAGCTGGGAGAGGTGCGCGCCGAAGCGCTCGGCGTGCGCCCCGGCGGCCGCCGCGCAGTTCCCCAGGTGGATCGAGACGGGCAGGTAGCCCGAGCGGAAGTTGCGGCACCAGGGGTAGCGGCCGGCCCGGCAGGCCGGGCACGGCGGGTCGATGCCGCGGGGGACGCAGGACAGCCACGGGTTGAGCACGACGCGCTGCCCGGTGTCCGTGCGGCGCCCGACCACCTCGTGGCCGAGCACGTGCGGGAACGAGACCAGCGCCGTGAGCGGGTTGTCGCGCGCGCCGTTCAGCAGGATCTGCTTCACGTCGGAGCCGCACAGGCCCGAGAACGTCGTCTTGACGCGCACCCAGTCCCCGGCCGGCAGCGGCAGCTCGTCGATGTCCTCGACGCGGACGGGCGCGAGGCGGGACACGAAGGCGCGCCGGCTGACGCGCCCGCCGACGGCCGAGGCGGCCTCGCGGGCCAGGTCGTGCCGGAACACCAGCGCCTTCACCGGCTAAAGGTACTGCGGGGCCGGTCCAGGCGGCGCAGCGCGGTCAGGTCGGCCCGAGGTGGCGGTCGGTGATGTCCGGCGGCATCACGGCGCATCAGCTATCTGACTCTGGCGCCGCGCCGAGCAGGCGCGCCTTGACCTCGCCCTTGAGGATCTTGCCGACCTTCGACCGGGGCAGGTCCGGCCAGACCTCGACCTGCTTGGGCGCCTTGACGCTGCCCAGCTGGCCCTTGGCGAAAGCGCGCAGGCCGGCCTCGGTGACGCTGCGCCCCGGGTAGGGCTGCACGACCGCGGTGACGCGCTCGCCCCACTTGTCGTCGGGCAGCCCGACGACCGCGCAGTCCTGCACCGCGGCGTGCCGCATCAGCGCCTGCTCGACCTCCACGGAGTAGACGTTGAACCCGCCCGTGATGATCATGTCCTTGGCCCGGTCCACGATGAACAGGTAGTTGTCGTCGTCGAGGTAGCCGATGTCGCCGGTGTGGTGCCAGCCGTGCCGCGCGGCCTCGGCCGTGGCCGCCGGGTCGCGGTAGTACCCGGCCATGACCAGGGAGCTGCGGACCACGATCTCGCCGCGTTCCCCGCGCGGCAGCAGGCGGCCGTCGTCGTCCATGATGGCCACGGTGACCAGCGGCGCCGGGCGCCCCGCGGAGGCGAACCGCTCGGTGGCGAGCGCGCCGTCGGCGCGGAAGTGGTCGGCCGGCGCCATGGTCGAGATCATCATCGGCGCCTCGGTCTGTCCGAACAGCTGGCCCAGCACCGGGCCGATCCGGGTGATGGCCTCCTCCAGCCGGGCCGGCGACATCGGGGCCGCGCCGTACCACAGGCATTGCAGCGACGACAGGTCGGCGCCGGCCAGGCCGGGCTGGTCGAGCAGCATGTAGATGACGGTCGGCGGCAGGAAGGTGTGGGTGACCCGGTGCCGGCCGATCAGCGCCAGGAACTGCGCCAGGTCGGCCGACGGCATGATCACGATCTCGCCGCCCAGCGCCATGACCGGGAAGCACAAGACCCCGGCCGCGTGGGTGAGCGGGGCCAGCGCGAGGTAGACCGGGCGCCCGGTGAACGGGTAGCTCATCAGCACGATGGCCGACATCGTCTCGAGGTTGCGCCCGGTCAGCAGCACGCCCTTGGGCTGGCCGGTGGTCCCGCCGGTGCCCGCGATCATGGCGGTGTCGTCGGGCGGGTCGGCCTGCCAGGGCTCGTCCGGCAGCCCGGCGAGCCAGTCGGCGAAGGCCAGCGCCCAGGAAGGGCCCTCGTCCAGGCAGACCAGCGTGTGGAGTTTCGGCAGGTCCGGGGAGATCTCCGCGACCAGCGGCGCGAACGCGCCCTGGAAGATCAGGCAGGCGCAGTCGAACAGATCGAGCAGCCCGCGGTTCTCCGCGGCCTGGTTGCGGGGGTTGACCGGGCACCACACCGCGCCCGCGCGGGCGATCCCGAACACGCACGAGAACGCCACCGGGTCGTTGGCCGACAGGATCGCGACCTTGTCGCCCGGCCCGACGCCGGACCGGTGCAGCGCCCGGGCCACCTGCCAGGACAGGCGCTGCACGTCGCCGTAGGTCCGGGTCTGCCCGGCCATGGTCAGGCACGGCGCCGAGGCGCCCAGGGACGCGCCCTTGTCGAGGTAGTCAGTCAGGCGCACGGCCGCTCCTGTCCCGCGGATCAGCCATAACGGGCCGGTTGCGCGATGCCACGCGGCGGAGCGTTATGGATCACATGCCCATGCCGCCGTCGACCGGCAGCAGCGCCCCGGTGATGAACCTGGACCCGTCGCTGGCCAGGAACGCCACCGCGTCGGCCATGTCGGCCACCTCGCCGAGCCGGCCGATCGGGGTCAGGCCGACGACCTCGCCCACGGCGGCCTCCGGGCTGGCGAACAGCCCGAGCGTGGCGCAGTCCTGGGCCAGCTGCAGGCCCATGTCGGTGGCCACCAGCCCGGGGGCGACGGTGTTCACCCGCACGCCGTAGCCGAGCTTGCCCGACTCCATCGCGGCGACCCGGGTGAGCCGGTCGACGCCGGACTTGGTCGCGGAGTAGACGCCGATCCCGGGGAAGGCGATGGTCGCGGCCACCGAGGCCACGTTGATCACCGAGCCGCCCTGCCCGGCCGGGCCGCCCGGGCGCATGGCGCGGAACGCGTGCTTGATGCCCAGCGCGGTGCCGAGCAGGTTGACGTCGAGCATCCGGCGCACGTCCGCCGGGTCGATGTCCACGAGCAGGCTGGTGATCTCTACCCCGGCGTTGTTGACGAGGATGTCCAGGCCGCCCAGGGCGCCGATGACCTCCGGTATCGCCTGCTGCCAGCTCGCCTCGTCGGTCACGTCCAGCCTGACGAACGCGGCCTTCGCGCCGGACGACAGCAGCGGAAGAAGCGAATCGACGGTGCCCTGGCCCGCCTCATCCATGATGTCCCCGACGGCCACGGCGGCGCCCGCGCGCGCCAGAGCCTCCGCCATGCCCGCGCCCAGCCCGCGCGCGCCCCCGGTTACCAGCGCTTTGCGCCCGGTCAGGTCGTAGTACATCTGGCCTCTCCTCCCGCGTCCCTCTAGCGTCCTGCCGCGTCCCTCGGCGTCCTGCCGCGTTCTGTGCGTCCCGCCCGGTGCTCCCGCGTTCTCCCAGCGTCCTGCCCCGGTCCGGTCGCGTCTACCCACGTGCCGTCCTGGAATCGCTGGTCCTCGACGGCTAGCCTGCCTCGCTGGCCGTCCTCCGGGCCGAAACTTGTTCGCCGGGGGTCGTGGAGTAACCACCTATGAACAATTTCGGGCGTGCCCAGGCGGGGCGCGCGGGCCCGCGGGCCCGCGCACCCGCGCCGAGGCCAGCGGCCAGGGCAGACTTGAGCCTTGGGGCCGGTGACGTGATCTGGGAGGGTTCTCGATGGCTGACGCCGACGATGTACGCCGCCTCGCGCTGGCCCTGCCCGGCGTCGTGGAGATCGACAGCGACGGTTTCGACTTCCGGGTGGCCGACAAGGGGTTCGTCTGGTCCTACCCGGAGCGCCGGCCGGGTCGGCCGCGGATCATCCGGACCGACATCGCAGTGCTGTACGTCGGCGACGAGGCCGAGAAGCAGGCGCTGCTGCTCGGCGAGCCCGCGCTCTTCTTCACCACGCCCGGTTACGACGGCTGGCCGCTGGTGATGCTGCGGCTGGCGGAGGTGGACGCCGGGCGTCTGGCGGAGCTCGTGACCGACGCGTGGCGGATGCGGGCCCCGGCCACGCTGGCCGCCGAGTTCGACGGCGCCCCGGGTTAGCGGAAGGCGGGCGCGACCTGCTCAATGAACAGGTCGCAGGTGTCCTTCTTGCGGGCCATGGAGCCGAGCGTGGAGTCCGGGACGATGAACTCGTCCGCACCGGCGTCCCGGTACCGGGCCACGATCTCGGTCACCTCGGCGGGGGTACCGGCGACCACCGGCGAGCCCGGCTGAGCCAGCCGTTTCTGGCTGAGCCATTCCTCGCTGGTCGACAGGTACAGCACCGCCTGGGTGGAAACGTGGATCTCGCGTGGGTCGCGGCCGACCTGCTCGCAGTGCGCCCGCAGCACCGAGACCTTGTGCGCGAGCAGTTCCGGCGTGGTCCAGGCATTCCACTGGTCGGCGTACCGGGCCGCGATGCGCATCGTACGCCGCTCGCCGCCGCCTCCGATCAGCAACGGCAGCCGGGCCTGGACGGGGACGGGCTGGGCAGGTGCGTCCCGGAGCTGGAAGTACTGACCCGAGAAGGTGGTACGAGGCTGGTCGAGCAGGGAGCGCAGGATGTGGACCGCTTCCTCGAACCGGTCCATCCGCTCGCGCACCGTCCCGAGCGCGAGGCCGTACGCGGCGTGCTCGTTCTCCTGCCAGCCGGCCCCGACCCCGAGCGTGAGCCGCCCGTGACTGACGTGGTCGACCGCCGCCGCGATCTTGGCCAGGACCGCGGGATGCCGGTAGGTCACGCTGGTGACCAGGGGGGCGAGCCGGATCCGCGGGACCAGGGCCGCGAGCGCGGCCATGACCGACCAGCACTCGAGGGTGTCGCCGTCGAGGGGGGCCGGGCCGGGGCCGTTCGGCATGAAGTGGTCGGCGAAGTACACCCCATCCCAGCCGGTCTGCTCGCAATGCGCGGTGATCTCGTAGATGTCATCCCACGGCTGGGCCGGCGTCGGCCAGATACTGAAGCGCATGCGGGCATCCTAGGCAGGCGCCCGGTGCCGGGCGTTACGCGGCGCGCCCGGTGGCCTTCTCCACCGCCATCCGCACGACCACGCGGACCGCGCCGGGCCGGTCCTGGCCGGGGTCCCGGCCGTCGTACTTCCAGGAGAGCTGGGTGTCGAGCCGCCGGCCGAGGTCGGGCGTCATCGATACCCGGCCGCGCAGCTCGACGTAGTTCTCCGGGTCCGACCAGTCGATCACGGTGACGCTGACGCGCGGGTCGCGCCGCATGTTGCGGTCCTTGACCCGTCCCTCCACCGTGGAGAACAGCAGGTCATCGCCATCGCGGCCGACCCATACGACCGAGGTCTGCGGGCTGCCGTCCGGGTTGACGGTGGCCAAGACCGCGTAGTTCTTCCCGTCCACCAGCCGGAGCGTCGCGTCACTGAGCGGGATACCCATGCCGGCACCGTAACAGCACGCCGGCCGTCCTCGTCGAGCGCGGCGAGTTCGGCCCGCTCGGTCTGGGCCACCAGCAGCCGCTCGGCGTCGTTGAGCACCGCCAGCAGGGATGCGTTCATTTGTTACCTCGATCCGGTCTCACGTGCCTTCCATCAATCACAACATCCCGGCGCGCGGTGACATCCGGGCGCCCGAGCGGCCCGTTATGGCTCACCCATCGAGGGTGATGCATCCCATCGTGAGGAACAATGGACTACTGACATATCTCGCCAGTCGGCCGCTCCGTGTTCCGCGTAGCAAATGGAGGCTCCGTGACTGAGAACCCTTCGCCTGTCCCTCCCGACCCGCCGACCGGAATGGACGTCGGGAGGCGCCTGACCGGGACCGCGGTCGGGCGCATTTATGACCAGGCGCGCCAGACGACCAGTGCCGCGAAGGCAGGACGGGTGGTGAACACCGACGGCGAGCCGGGAATGCTCGACCTGACGCCGTTGCGCGAGCTGTTCGCCGAGTTCGTGGACGAACTCGGCGAGCTGAGGCTGCGGGACCGGATAGCCCGCGCGCTGCGCCAGGCCGCCGACATCATCGAGCAGACGCCGGGCGGCTGAAGCCGGCCGGGTCGCGCCGTGACCAGCCGAAGGCACCGGGTGGTTGTCGTCGGCGGCGGGTTCGGCGGAGTTAACGTCACTCGCGCGCTGGCCCGCGCCGACGCCGATGTCACGATCGTGGACCGGACCAACCATCATCTGTTCCAGCCGCTGCTGTACCAGGTCGCCACCGGGATCCTGCCGGGCGGGCTGATCGCGCCGGCCCTGCGCCGGGTCGTGCGGAAGCAGGCCAACGCGTACGCCGTGCTGGCCGACGTGCAGCGCCTGGACCTGGGCGGCCGCGTCGTGCACGCCCTGGCCCCGGACGGCCGGGATCTGGTGCTGCCGTACGACAGCCTGGTGGTGGCGGCCGGGTGCACGGACACCTACTTCGGGCACGACGAATGGGAGGCGTTCGCGCCCGGGCTGAAGACCCTGGAGGACGCCCGCCACGTGCGCAGCCACATCCTCAGCGCCTTCGAGATGGCCGAGCTGGCCGCCGACCCCGCCGAGCAGGCAGCGTACCTGACCTTCGCGGTGGTCGGGGCGGGGCCGACCGGGGTCGAGATGGTCGGCCAGGTCGCCGAGCTGGCCCACGAGGTGCTGCCGCGGGAGTACCGGTCGGTGGTCACCACGGAGGCGACGATCCTGCTGATCGAGGCGGGCCCGGCCGTGCTCGCGGCGTTCGCTCCCAAGCTGCAGCGCTACACGCAGCGGCGGCTGGAGCGCATGGGCGTGGACGTGCTGCTGAACACCATGGCGCAGGGCATGGATCACGACAGCATCACCGTCGAGGATTCCGGCGGCCAGCGGCGCATCCCGGCCCGGACGAAGATCTGGGCGGCCGGCGTGCAGGCCTCCCCGCTGGCCAGGATGCTGGCCGAGGCGACCGGCGCCGGCACCGACCGGGCGGGCCGGCTGGTGGTGCGGCCGGACTGCAGCCTGCCCGGCCACCCCGAGGTCTTCGCGATCGGGGACATGGTCTCGCTGAACGACCTGCCCGGGGTGGCCCAGCCCGCTCTCCAGGAGGGCGCCTACGTCGGCAAGCTGATCCGCGCCCGGCTGGCCGGCCAGGCGCCGGCGAAGCCCTTCGCCTACCGCGACAAGGGCAACATGGCCACCATCGGGCACCTGTCCGCCGTCGTGGACTCCTTCGGGATGCAGTTCACCGGCCTGATCGGCTACACGATGTGGGCCTTCATCCACGTGCTGTACCTGGTCGGCTGGGGTAACCGGATCGGCACCATCCTCAACTGGACCCGGGCCATGACCTTCACCAAGAACCGGCCGCACCGGACCATCACCTTCGAGCGGGCCCGTTACGAGGTGACCGAGGACGCCGGCACCACCGAATGGCCCCCCGGGCCAGCCACTTCTGGAAAGAGAACATGAAGGCAGTCGCGGTTTTTCCGGGATCTCGCGAGGTCCGGGTCGTCGAGGGGGAGGCTCCCCGGCTCCTGCGGCCCGACCAGGTGATGCTGCGGATGCTCGACGTCGGCATCTGCGGCACCGACAAGGAGATCTGCTCCTTCGAGTACGGCACCCCGCCCCCCGGGGACGATCACCTGGTGATCGGCCACGAGTCGCTGGCCGAGGTGGTCCAGGCCGGGCCGGCGGTCGAGGGCTTCCGGCCGGGCGACCTCGTGGTGCCGTCGGTGCGCCGCCCGTGTTCCCACCCCGGCTGCCTGGCGTGCCGCCGCGGGCACCAGGACTACTGCTACACCGGGGACTTCACCGAGCGCGGCATCAAGGAAGCCCACGGCTACATGGCCGAGCGGGTCGTCGAGCACGAACGCTACCTGAATCTGGTGCCGCCGGACCTGCGGGAGATCGCCGTGCTGGCCGAGCCGCTGACGATCGCGGAAAAGGCGCTCGGGCAGATCTTCTGGGTGATGCAGCACCGCCCGCCGTGGCTGGACCCGGACACGCCCCGTGGCGAGCGCGGCCGGGGGCTGTCGGCGCTGGTGCTCGGCATCGGGCCGGTCGGGCTGCTGGGCGCGATGGTGCTCGCCAACGCCGGTTTCACGACCTATGTCTACTCACGCGAGCTGCCGCCCAGCCCGCGCATCGACCTGGTCGGCGCGATCGGGGCCGCCTACGTGTCCTCCCAGGCCGTGACGTTCGCCGAGCTGGCGGAGAAGATCGGCAACATCGACCTGATCTACGAGGCGGTCGGGCACTCGCACTTCGCCCTGGCGGCCCTGCGGGTCCTCGGGACCAACGGCATCTTCGTGCTGACCGGCGTCCCCGGCCTGCAGGCCTTCGTCGAGGCCGACCCGGCCAGCCTCATGCGGGACATGGTCCTGAAGAACCAGGTGCTGCTGGGCACGGTGAACGCCGGGCCCGATGACTTCGCGTCCGCGCTGGCGGACCTCGACCTGTTCCGGCGGCGCTGGCCGGAAGTGGTGCGGACCCTCATCGCCGGCCGCTACCCGCCCGAGGAGGCCCCCGACCTGATCCTGGGCGGCCGGCCGGGATCAAGAGCGTGATCGCCTTCGGGGATGAACCCTTTTCATCCGCCGACCTCACGCCCAGAGCATCCGGGCAGACGCGGGGAGGATGAAAAGGGCTCACGGCTCAGTCCTCGGATCCCAGGTAGCTCCAGGCCTGCGGGAAGTCCCCGATATCCAGGGCCCGGCAGATCTTCTGCGCCGCCATGCTCACTCCCTCGGTGAAGGTGGGGAACGCGAGCTGGAGCTCGGCGACCCGCTCGACGGTCAGCCCGGCGGCCATGCACGCGGCGACCGTCTGCACGGTTTCGGCCGAGTACTCGCCGAGCACGTGGGCGCCGAGGATGGCGTGGTCCCGGCGGTCCGCGATCAGCTTGCAGAAGCCCTCGGGCCTGCCGTCGGCGACCGGCCGCAGCAGGTCGTCGTAGTGGGCGATGCCGACCACCGTGTCGTGCCCGGCGGCGGCCTCGGCCTCGGTGAGGCCCACTCTCCCGTACTCGGGATCGGTGAAGCTGCCGCTGGGCACCACGTCGTACGTGGCGAGCCGGGTGGGTCCGAGCACCGCGTTCGTGGCGGCGACCCGGCCTTCCATCCGGGCGCTCTGCACGAGCATCGACCGGCCGTTGACGTCGCCGGCCGCGAAGATGTGCCCGACGTTGGTCCGCAGGTACTCATCGGCGGGGATCGCGCCGGGCTCGGCCCGGACGCCGGCCGCGCCGAGGTTCAGCGGGCCGAGGTTAGCGGGCCAGCCGACCGCGAAGAACACGGCGTCAGCCACCATGCGGCCCGGGCCCGCGGGGCCGCGGTAGGAGATGCTGACGCCGCCGTCGGCCCGGCCCAGGGATTCGACCAGGGTGTCGGTGGCCACCGTCATGCCCTGGGCGGTGAAGGCCCGGCTCAGCTCGGCCGAGACGGTGTGGTCGGCGGCCGGGACCAGGACCGGCCCGGCCTCGAACACGGTGACGTCGGCCCCGAGGTCCTGGAGGATGGATGCGATCTGGCAGCCGGTGTCGGCGCCACCGACGACCGCGGCCCGCCCGGGCAGGCTGGTCAGGGACGGGATGTTCTCGTAGGTGAGCGCCAGGTCGGCGCCGGGGATCGGGAGCCGGCCCGCGTGCCCGCCGACGGCCAGGATGATGCGGTCCGCGGACCAGGTGCGCCCGTCGCCGGCGCCCATCGTGTGCGGGCTGGTGAAACCGACCGGGCCCAGGTCCTCGATCAGGTCGATGCCCTGCCGGCGGACATGCCCGGCCACGTCCTTCTTGTCGTGGGCGTAGCGGGCCACCCGATCGCTGTTGGCCAGCACGGCGGGCAGGTCGGGCACGGGGGCGGGGCCGCGCAGGCCGAAGGAGGCCCACGACGACCAGTCGCGGGCCAGCCGGGCGGCCCGGGCCAGCGTGCGGACCGGGGCCGGGCCTCGGTTGAGGCTGGTTCCGCCGATCTGGTCCGCCTCGAGCAGGGTGACCCGCGCGCCGAGCTCGCGGGCCTGCAAGGCCGCGGTGACCCCGGCGGGCCCGCCGCCGGCCACGAGCAGGCTGACGTCGGCGCTCATGCGTGGTCCGGCGGAGCGGGCTCGGTGACCGGGTCCAGGCCCCAGAGCATGAACGTCGAGTCCCGCAGCCAGGTGTAGCGGTAGTCGTAGTTGCGCTCCCCGCCGGGGGTCTCCGGCAGCGATGCCGTCGCCGCCGCGAGCAGCGCGGTCACCTCGCAATTGGACAGGAACCCGTATTCGGCGATCGGGGGAAAGGGGCTTCCGCTGAGCGTCGACCGGCGCGGCCGGGATTTTCCCGCTGGTTTGTCGGTCACCGGGCACGCGCTCCTCACCCGGCCGGCCTCCGTGAAGCCCGGCGGCGGCCAGCCGCGAAACCCTGCGCCGGCTGATCACAGTCTGCCGCGCCGCGGCGCGATCTGTCACCAGGGGGGAGGAAGGCCATCGCGCGGGCTTCATTCCGGAATCTTCCGTAGCCGTTAAGTTTTCTGGCTTGTCATTTTCTTGTCGTGCTCCGTTCACTCATGGGGCGAATTACCGGCTCGATAGCCTGGCCGGGTGATACCGCGCGATGTCGCGCTGATCGGCGTGCCCGCTAATTCCAGCGGCACGGCGGACGGAGTGGCCCGGGCGCCCCGCGTGCTGCGCCAGCGCGGCCTGGCGGCGGCGCTGGCGCGCTCACCCGGGTTCACCGACGCGGGAGACCTCGAGCTTCCCGCCGCGCAGCCGCGGCGCGGCCCGTCCGGGCTGCTGGCCGAGGACGCGCTGATCGCCATGATCGGGCGGGTCAGGGAGGCGGTGGCCGCGGCGCGCCGGGGCGGCCGCTTCCCGCTGCTGATCGGCGGCGACTGCCCGGTGATCGTGGGCGCGCTCGCGGCGCTGCAGGCCGAGCGGGACGGGCCCGGCCTGCTGTTCGTGGACGGGCACGAGGACGCCTGGCCGCCGCGGGCGTCGCCTACCGGCGAGGCGGCCGACTGCGAGCTCGGGCTGGTCCTGCGGCTGTTTGACGACGACCTTGACCCCGGACTGCGCGGCGTACTGCCCCGCGTGCGCGCCGCCGACGTGGTCGCGGTCGGCCCCCGCGACGCCGGCGAGCTGGCCGGCGCGGGCGTGGCGAGCCTGGCGGGCCGGCTGCGGGCGCTGATCCGCCCGGCCGAGGTCACCGCGGAGGGACTGGCGGCCGCCGCCGCGGCGCTGCCCGCGCCGTGGTGGCTGCACACCGACCTCGACGTGCTCGCCACCGCCGACTTCGCCGCGGTGGACTACCCGCAGCCCGGCGGGCTGACCTGGCGGCAGCTGAACGAGGTGACGTCCGCGGCGCTGGCCGCGGGCGGCTGCGCGGGCTGGTCGGTCTGCATCTACAACCCTGACCTGGACCCGGACCGCCGCGCTGCCGACGACGTCATCGGCTACCTGGCGCAGGCGGTCACCGCGGCGGGTCCTCCTGGCTGACCCGGCGGTACAGCCCGGGCCTGCGGTCGGCGTGCACGTTGTTCCTGGGGCCGGTGGCCTTGTCGAGGGCGCTGGCGAGCTGGCACTGCGCGGTGATGGTGACGGGCCCGGCGGCCGCGGTCGCCTCGGCCAGCGGCCATCCGTCGGGATCGACGATGACCGAGCCCGCGACCCAGTCCACGCCGCGCTCGGTGCCAGTGCGGTCGCAGGCCGCGATGAACATCCGGTTGACCGCCGCGTCCGCCTGGACCCGCACGATCTCCGCGGGCCGCTCCCCGTCCGGCCGGGGGAACGCGGGCCAGTTGGTCGGGGCGCACAGCAGCTGCGCGCCGTCCAGTGCAGGCAGCCGGACCCACTCGGGGAACTCCAGGTCGTAGCAGATCATCATCGCGATCTGGCCGAACCGGGTCGCCACCACCGGCGGGGCCGCGCTGCCCGGGGTGAACCACAGCGACTCCTCGTCCCACAGGTGGGCCTTGCGGTACAGGCAGCGCAGCCCGCCGCTGTCGACCAGCGCGGCGCTGTTGAACAGCTCGCCGCCGCCGTCTTCGCAGAAGCCGCCCACGATGACGATCTGGTGCTCGGCGGCCAGCCGGGCCCACAGGCTCACGGTCGGGCCGTCGGCCGCCTCGGCGCAGGCCCGGGCCTCGGCCTGGCTACGGAAGACGTAGCCGCTGGAGACCAGCTCGGGCAGGACGACCACGTCGGCGCCCCGTTCCGCGGCGAGCTGCACCGCGTCGGCGGCGAGCTCGCGGTTCGCCGCCGGGTCACCGAACGCGGGGGCGAGTTGACAGCACGAAACAGTGACATTTCCCGCTCGCTTGCGGGCCCCCGCCCGCCTCCCCATTCCCCCTTCACGGCGCCGCCTTCCCTCGTCGCTCGGTCGCAGGCTCCCTCGCTCCTCAGTCCAGGCGGCACCGCGCCCCTCCAGCTCGCTCACCGGACGGCCAGCGCGGACAGCAGCTCGTAGCCGACGTGGGCGGCGGCGATGCCGGTGATCTGCGCATGATCGTAGGCGGGCGCCACCTCCACGATGTCGGCGCCGACGAGGTTCAGCCCGGCGAAGGAGCGCAGCGTGGCCAGCAGCTCTCGGCTGGTCAGGCCCCCGGCCTCCGGGGTCCCGGTGCCCGGCGCGTGCGCCGGGTCGAGCACGTCGATGTCGACCGACACGTACACCGGCCGGTCGCCGACGCGGTCCCGGATCCGCTCGACCATGCCCGGCACGCCGAGTTGCTCCACGTCGGGGGCGGGGATGTGCTGGAAGCCCAGCTCGGAGTCCTGGGTCAGGTCGGCGTCGGTGTACAGCGAGCCGCGGACGCCCACGTGCAGGCACCCCGATCGGTCCAGCAGGCCCTCCTCCGACGCGCGGCGGAACGGCGTGCCGTGCGTGTACGCGGCGCCGAAGTAGGTGTCCCAGGTGTCGAGGTGCGCGTCGAAGTGGACTACGGACACCGGGCCGTGCACGGCGGACACCGCGCGCAGCAGCGGCAGCGCGATCGTGTGGTCCCCGCCCAGGGTCAGCAGGCGGCCCGCCTGCTCGAGCAGGCCGCGGGCCGCGCGCTCGACGGCGCCGATGGCCTCGTCGATGCTGAACGGGTTGACCGCCAGGTCGCCGGCGTCGGCGACCTGCTGGCTGGCGAACGGCGACGCCCGCAGGGCCGGGTTGTACGGGCGCAGCAGCCGCGACGACTCCCGGATGTGCCCGGGGCCGAAGCGGGCCCCGGGCCGGTAGCTGACCCCGCTGTCGAAGGGCACGCCCACCACGGCGACGTCGGCGCGCGGCACCTCGGCCAGGCGCGGCAGCCGGGCGAAGGTCGCGTCCCCGGCGTACCGGGGCACCCGGGTGGCGTCCACTGGGCCGATGTTGCCGTCGGCCACCACGCGCGGGACGGGTTCGTTGACGTCCTCCCCGCCGTGAACGGCGGGGATTCCTGCCGTGCCGCTCACGCGGCACCTCGTTGGGTTCCTGCTTCGCGGGCAACAGCCAGGGCAGGCCCTGGTCTTACATCGCCTCCACAGGCGTTTAGCCTGTCGGCCCGCCCGGCCGCCAGTATGTTCCTTGCCGCGTTGACGTCGCGGTCGTGCCCCGCGCCGCAAGCGGCGCACTGCCAGGTCCGGACATTCAGCGGCTTAGGGCCGTCCAGCGCCCCACACTCCGAGCAGGTCTGCGATGTAGGCACGAAGCGCCCTATCTGGTGAAACTCGCGGCCGTAGTGCCCGGCCTTCTCTGCGATCAGCGCCAAGAGCTGCGCCCACCCCGCATCGTGCACAGAACGGGCCAGCCTGGTACGGCCGAGACCAGACACGGCCAGGTCCTCCGCGTAGATCGCTTGGTTGTCGCGGACCAGTCGGAGGGCTGTCTTGTGAGCGTGATCGCGCCGGGTCTCGCGCACCTTGCGATGCAGTACGGCCACCTGCCGGCCGACCCTGGCCCGGTTCGCTGAGCCCTTCTGCTTGCGCGCCAGTGCCCGCTGTGCTTGGGCCAGGCGTCGTTGCCTAGAGCGCAGGTACCTCGGGTTGGCGATGATCTCGCCGTCGGAGGTGACAACCAGACGGTCCAGGCCTAGGTCGATACCCGCGTCGCGGCCGGACGGTGGCAACGGCTGCGGGCGCCGCTGTACGACGAAAGAGGCATAGTAGCGGCCGTCCGGCTCGTGGATCACGGTGACCGACGAAGGCGCCGACGGCAGCCCGCGTGACCAGCGGACCTTGATCTTGCCGACCTTTGCCACATACAGTCGGGCACCGTACAGGGTGAAGCCGTTGCGGGTGAAGCGGACTGACTGGCGGCCGTGCTTACGGTGAGGACTGGGATGTCTGATCTTCGGTCCTTTCCGCGTCCCGTTCAGCGAGTCGAACCAATTTCGGTAGGCCCGCCGGGCGTCCTGGCAAGCCTGCACCAGCGCCACCGACGCCACTTCAGACAGCCAGGCCCGCTCCGGGGCGAGCTTGGCCAAGGTAACCACCCGACGCTGCACCTCGGTGTCGGAGATGTTCTTCCCGCGGGCGTGATACTCGTCGCGTAACCGCAGGCAGTCGTTATAGACCACCCGCGCACAGCCGAAAACCCGGGCCAGGGCCTGTTGCTGTCCCGGGAAGGGTAGATGCGATACCGGTAGCGGACCTCCACGGCAACAAATCTAGCGATGACCTATGACAGACCAGGATGCCCACCGCTGTTGCAGGCATGTGGTGCGGCCGGGCTAACCCCGTCTCCAAAGGACGAGCTGCGCTCAGCCATACGGTCACGGCCGCGGTGAGCGCCGCGCCGACCGCCAGAACCGGAGCGCCGGGCGTACCTGCCGGAACGGAATGATGTAGAAGACGGCGATGGCGAAGTACCCGATGACGGCGGCGATCGGGACGAAGAGCCCGGCGACGATCAGGATCAGGTAGCCGGCCAGACCCGGGGTGAGGCGCTGGGTCAGCAGCTGGATCTCCTCGTCGTCCGCGTCGGGGCGCACGAGCTTCGTCCGGAGCGCGTAGCGCCAGACGGTCATCAGCAGGGTCGCGGTCAGCAGCAGGGAGATCCCGTAGATCGTGACCGCGACGCGCTCGGGACTGTCCCGCTCGATGAACTCCGCGAACAGCCGGGTGGGGAAGGGCAGGAACGAGATGAACAGCAGGAACAGGAGGTTCAGCCGCACGAACGTGGCGTCGGCGTGGTCCAGGTACTCGGTGACCGCGTTGTGCCCGAGCCACATGGCGCCGACGGTCGAGAAGCTGACCACGTAGGCCACGTATGAGGGCCACTCGTCGATGAATGAGCGCAGCAGGTGATTCTCGGCGCTGGCGGGAACCGCGATGTCGAGCACCAGCAGCGTGATGGCGATGGCGAACACGCCGTCGCTGAAGGCCTCCAGCCGTCCCGTGCTGTACTGTCGCCGCTTCGGTTTCGACGGCGATTCCGCGTCAGTCACCGCCCGACTGTAACGCGGCCGGCCCGGGCAGCAGGGCGCAGGCCAGCACCTGCCCGAGCCAGCGCTCGTACTCGCCGGCCGGCCACCGCCGCTCGCCGACCAGGGCGTGGTGGGTGCGGGTGCTGGCCAGCGCCCAGAGGATGTCGGCGGCGCGGGCCTCGGTGAGCCCGGCGGGCCGCCGATGGCGCAGCCCACGCGCGAGCAGTTGCTGGCCGCGCTCAGGTCGGCCGCTCCGCCTGCAGCTGCCGGACCACCTCCAGCGCCTCGCTGATGTGCTGGTCGATGTGGGTCATCGAGTTGAAGACGTGCCGGACCGTGCCGCCGCGGTCGATCACGTACGTGACCCGGCCGGGCAGCAGGCCGAGCACGGCCGGTACCCCGTAGCGCTTGCGGACCTGACCGCCCCGGTCGCTGAGCAGCGTGAACGGCAGCTTGTGCTGGTCGGCGAAGCCGGCGTGCCTGGCCACCGAGTCGGAGCTGACCCCGATCACGTCGGCCCCGGCGTCGGTGAAGACCTCGTAGCTGTCGCGGAACGCGCACGCCTCGGCGGTGCAGCCGGACGTGTTGTCCTTGGGGTAGAAGTACAGCACCACCGCCCGCTCGCCGAGCCGGTCGTGCAGCCGGACCGGCTCGCCGGACTGCGACGGGAGGGTGAAGTCGGGGGCCTGGTCACCGGCCTGGATGCTGCGTGCCATGTTCCGCGTGCCCTTCTGTGTTCAGCAGCGTGCCCCGCAGGCCGTCAGCCGAAGGTGAAGTCATAGGCCTGAACTCCCGGTGACGCACGAAGCAGGAGCGTCCCCGTGGTGCTCGAGCCTGCCTGGAACAGAGTGTAGAGCCGGGGAACCCCGGCCACGTCGATGGCCTGCGCGCGGCGGCCGTTCACCGAGACGTCGACCGTCCCGCGGCCACCGAGCACGAGGTACACCTCCTTGGCGAGGAAGTTCAGTTCCAGCTCGGCCCCGGGGCCGGAGGTCGCTTCCTCGGCGCGCTCGGTCCAGGTCCCGGCCAGCGCGAACCCGCCGAGTGGCAGCGAGGCCGGGAAGTGGTAGACGGCCGGCGCGTTCGAGACCACGTCGTTGCCCGGGACGAGATACTGAACCTGCTCGTAGCCGACGTAGGTTTCCGGGCTCATCTCCCCGGCCGGCGTCTTGTCCGGCACGTCGGTCGGGCGTGGCAGCGGGCGGCCAGGGCGGGCCGCGGCGAGCAGCTGGCGGATCAGCTGCTCGGTGCCCGAGTAATCCCCCTCGCCGAAGTGGACGTGGCGGACGTCGCCGCTGGCGTCGACCAGGTAGTCGGCCGGCCAGTACTCGTTGTCGTACGCGTTCCAGGTGGCGTAGTCGTCGTCGATCGCGACCGGATAGCGCACGCCGAGCGCCGCGGCCTGGGCCCGCACGTTGGAGACCACGTGCTCGAACGCGAACTCCGGGGTGTGCACGCCCACGACCACGAAGCCGTCCCGGGCGTAATCCCGGTACCACGCCTCGACGTGCGGCAGCGTGCGCTGGCAGTTGATGCACGAGTAGGTCCAGAAGTCGACCAGGACCACCTTGCCGCGCAGCGCCCGCAGCGACAGCGGCCTGCCGCCCGGGGTGTTCAGCCAGGCGGTGATCCCGGTGAAGTTCGGCGCGGGACCGCAGTTCACCAGCCCGGTCGCGTTCGAGTTGCAGTGAGCCAGCGGCGTGTGCGCGGCGCCGGTGAGACCGCCGAGCTCATTACGGATCTTGGCCGAGCCCTGCAGCGCGTCGGAGTAGCTGGGGACGTCGCGCTGCAGGCCGGCGAAGGCGTCGACGGCGATGGCCACGGCCAGGGCCACGAGCACGGCCCCGCCCACCTGGCGGATCCGGGGGGCATGCCGGCGGATGGCCAAGACCCGGCCGGCGAGCTGGCCTCCGGCAATCGCGACCACCAGCAGCGGCACCGCGGTTCCGGCGGCGAACGCGGCGGTGAGGATGACCGCGGTCGGTCCCACGCGGTGGGTCGCCCCGATCACCGTGATGGCGGCCAGAATCGGGCCGGCGCAGGGCACGTACAGCAGGCCGAGGGCCAGGCCGAGCACGAACCCGCCGGCCTCCCTCCCCGGCTGGCGGGCGCGCACGCGTGCGAACGGGCGCTCGAGCAGCGCGCCGAGCGGCGGGATGAGGTAGCCGAGCCCGACCAGGGCCAGCAGCGCGATGCCCAGGTCGCGCAGCGAGTCTTGCGGCAGATGCAGCAGCGACAGGACCTCCGACCCGGCCAGGACCAGGAGGCTGAAGCTCAGCACCAGGCCGCCGATCACCGCCAGCGGCCGCCGCAGGCCGGGTCGCGGCGCCGGCCCGGCCGGATCCGCACCCGGCGGCGGGGCGGCCCCGGCGAACAGCACGACCGGCAGGACCGGCAGGATGCACGGCGAGATCCCCGCCAGAAACCCGGCCACGAAGCCGACGGCGATCAGCTCGATCACGCCGGCGCTCCGTCCGCAGCCGCCGGGGCAGGCAGTACGGGTCGGCCGGGCACGGGGCGGGGTGTGGGCTCCACGCCCACTATTCGTAGCCGAAGGCGGTCACGTATGGGTCAGTCAGCGGCTACCTCCGGGACCGCCGCGGCCTCACCCGGGCTCGACCGCGCGGGTGGCGATGTAGCCGGGCAGGTACCGCGCGGTGGGGCCCCAGTGATGTGGTGCCTCGACCAGGTGGGTGAGGCTGAAGCCGGCGGCCAGCTGACCGCCGATCTGCTCGGTCAGCGAGTGGCTGAACTCGACCGGGCCGTCGCCGTAAACCTGCTTCCGCTCGGCGTCGGGCAGGTCCAGGGTGCTGAACGGCAGCGGATGCCGCACCACGAGCTCCCCGCGCTCCAGCGCCGCGTCGTCGAAGATGAAGATGTCGGGGTTCATGAATCCGGCGAGCAGGAGGCCGCCCGGGCGCAGCACGCGGAATGTCTCCCGCCAGACCGGCGCGAGCTCGGGGCAGAACACGTTCGAGACCGGGTTGACGACCACCTCGAAGCTGGCGTCGGGAAACGCGCTCAGGTCGCGCATGTCGCCGAGCACGGTGCGGATGGCCAGCCCCTCCCGGGCGGCCACCTCCTCGTCGCGGGCCAGCTGCCGCGGCGAGTTGTCGAACACGGTCACGGCCGCGCCGACCGCCGATAGCACCGGCCCCTGCTGCCCGCCGCCGGAGGCCAGGCACAGCACCGGCACGCCGGCCAGGTCAGCGGGGAACCAGTCACGCGGCACCGGCTGGTAACCGATGAGCACCACCGACCAGTCGCCGGCCCGCGCCCGTTCGATGACGTCCGGGCCGACCGGCCGGGTCCACTCGTTGTCGTTGTCGACCTCGCGATCCCAGGCCGCGCGGTTGTGTGTCACCGGGTCGAAGCTCTCCGCCACACCGGGCAGCCTAGACGCCGGACGGCCCGCCGGTCGGGCCCGAGGGGCAAGATTGCTTCGTGCCGATCAGGCGGTCGTTCCTGGTCGCCAGCGTGATCAAGCTCTCATGGGAGGCAGAATGCCAGCCGGTTTCCCGGATTCCCGGTCGCTGGGCGCGTCGGGGATCGAGGTGTCGTCGTTGTCGCTCGGCTCGTGGCGGACGTTTGAGCGGCTGCCCGCCGAGACCGGCGTGGCCATCTTGCGGGCGGCCAGTGACCAGGGGATCAATTTCTTCGACGATGCCCGTTACGACGACGAGACCGGCACGGCTCCGATGCGGACCGGGTACTCCGAGGTGCTGTTCGGGGAGCTGTTCCGCGCCGCGGGCCTGCGCCGGGACGAGGCGGTGGTGACCAACAAGCTGTGGTGGGAGTTCTGGCCGGAGCAGAGCGCCGCGGCGGAACTGGACGCGTCGCTGCAGCGGATGAGGTTCGATCACGTCGACGTGATCTACGCGAACGCGCCGCCGCCGGGCATGACCGTCGCCGACCTCGTCGCCGCCACCGCCGGGCTCGTCACCTCGGGCCAAGCCCGCGCCTGGGGCCTGGTGAACTGGCCCGCCGACCTCGCCGTCCAGGCCGTCGGGGCGGCGTCCGGCCTCGGCGTCACGCCGCCCTGCGCGGTCCAGCTGCCCTACAGCCTGGTGCACCGGTCCTGGGTGGAAGATCCGGTCATGACCCGGGCCCTGGAGACGTCCGGGGCCGGGCTGATCGCCTCGTTCTGCCTGGCCGGCGGGGTGCTCACCGGCAAGTACCTGGCGGATCAGGCCGCGGGGCGCGCCGCCGGGACGCTGGACGAACCCCGGGTCGCGCCGGCCGTCGCGGCGGCCGGGGAACTCGCCGAGCTGGCCGGTCGGCTGGATACCACCCCGGCCGCGCTGGCCCTGGCGTTCCCGTTCACCCACCCGGCCCTGGCCAGCGTGCTGTTCGGCGCGACCAGCCCGGAGCAGCTCCGGGCCAACTGCGCGGTGACCGTCCTGCTGGGCCGGCTCAGTCCGGCCGACCTCACGCAGCTGCGGCGCATCGGGCGGCCAGAAGACCAGGGGCGGCCTGAACCGGGGCCCTGACTCACCCCGCCGGGGTGAAGCGCGGCCTGCCACGCTCGGCACAGAGTAAGGTCCGGGAAACGAATCCAGTGCGCGATCGGCGGGCGGTCGTACTGCGGGGCGCGGCAAAGAGGTGGACCTTGGCCGACAGCAAGCCGGAGAGGCTGGCTGGGGAGCTCGACACCAGCCAAGACGAGCAGGCTGGGGCAGAACGCGCTGCGGCCGGGGCGGCCGGGCCGCAGGACGCCGGGGCGGCCGAGCCCCAGGGCCCCGCGCCGGCCGAGCCGCAGGGCCCCGCGGCGGCCGAGCCGCAGGACAGCCGAACCCCAGACAGCCGGCCGGGCCGCAGGATCAGCCGAGCCGCAGGCCGCAGGCCGCAGGCCGGGCCGCAGGATCAGCCGGCCGGGCCGCAGGATCAGCCGGCCGGGCCGCAGGACCAGCCGGCCGGGCCGCAGGATCAGCCGGCCGGGGGTGGGCGCGGCCGGCGGGCGGGCCGTGCTCAGCGGTCGGGGGGTGCCCGGCGGCGCCGGTTCAGCTGGCGGACCCCGGTCTCGGCGCTGCTGATCGTGATCGGCTGCGTGCTCGCCCCGGTCTCGGTGATCGGCGTCTGGGCGGTCAACCAGGTCACCAACACCAACCGCTACATCGAGAACATCGAGCCGCTGATCCACGAGCCGGCCGTCCAGAACGCGCTGACCGACAAGATCACCACCCAGATCACCACCCACCTCAACGTGCAGGGCTACACCAACCAGGCCGCCGCGGCGCTGGACAGCAAGGGCCTGACCCGGGTGGCCGGGCTGCTGAAGTCGTTCGGCCCGTCGCTGGCCAGCGCGGTGGCCGGGTACGTCCATACCCAGGTGCACAAGATCGTGACGAGCCCCCGGTTCGCGCGCATCTGGATCCAGGTCAATACCCTGGCGCACCAGTCGCTGGTGAACGTGCTATCCGGCCAGTCCAAGGTGGTCGGCGTGCGGAACGGGCAGATCGTCATCCAGCTCGCCCCGTTCATCGACGCCGTCAAGCAAGACCTGAGCTCGCGGGGGTTCTCGCTGGTCAACAGCCTGCCGCCGATCCATCCCACGCTGGCCGTGTACTCGGCGGCGGGCCTGGTCAAGGCGCAGAAGCTGTACGGCCTGGCCAACGACCTGAAGATCGTGCTGCCGATCCTGACGCTGCTGCTGCTCGCCGCGGGGGTGTGGGTCGCCCGGCGCCGCCGGCGGGCCCTGATCGGGGCCGGGCTGGGCTTCGCCGCGTCCATGCTGGTGCTCGGCCTGGGCCTGCTGGTGTTCCGCAGCATCTACCTCAGCAGGATCCCGAGCAGTGCCCTGCCGGCCGACGCTGCGTCCGCCTTGTTCGACACCTTCGTCCGGTTCATCAGGACCGCCCTGCGCACGCTGCTGGTGGTCGGCCTGGTCGTGGCGATCGGCGCGTTCTTCACCGGGCCGTCGGCGGCCGCGGTGCGTACCCGGGGGGCCGTCACGGCCGGATTCGCCTGGGTCCGCCGGGCCGGCGACCGCCAGGGCGTGTCCACCGGCCCGGTGGGCCGGTGGACCTACACGCACCGGATGGCCCTGCGGATCGGCGCGGTGACCCTCGCCGCGCTGATCTTCGTGTTCTGGGGCCGGCCCACCGCCCTGGTCGTCATCGTGCTCGCCGTGCTGCTGGTGGTGGTGCTGGGACTGATCGAGCTGATCGGCCTGCCGCCGGCCCGGCCCGAACGGCCGGCCAGCCGTGACCGCCCGTTGACTGCCGCCGGGACCCGCAACAGACTGGCCTTGACCGAAAGGGACCGAGATGACGATTGACGTCAGACCAGAGCCCGGGGCGGCCGCGACCTCAGGCGGGTCGTCGCAGAACACGGACCGCCGGAAGAACATGATCCTGCTCGGGATCGGGCTGGGCCTGGTGATACGCGTGCTGCGCGACCGCCGCTTCTACACCTACGCGATCACCGCCATCATCGTGCTGATCACCGGGGGCAAGGCCGCCAAGGAAAACCAGAGCCGCAGCGTTCAGCGCCTGATCGATTGGAACAAACGGCAGACTCAGCGCGTGCAGCACAAGGTCAAGGACGCCGCGCACGAGGTCAAGGACGCCGCGCACGAGGTCAAGGACGCCGCGCAGGACGCGGCGCACGAGGTCAAGGAGGCGCTGCCCGGCTAGGCCGGGCGCCGGTGGTGCAGCCAGAGCAGGGCAGCGACGGTGCTGGCCGCGCGAATCTGGCCGTCGGCGATCAGCGCGGGGACCTCGCTCAGCGGGAGCCAGTCGATCCGCTCGGACTCGAAGGCGGCGGCCGGCTCGCCGCGGTACGCGGCCTGCCCGGTCCAGTAGACGTGATGCACCGAGTCGGTCAGGCCCCCCGAGGGCTCCAGCCGCATCAGCAGCCGTAGCCGCGACGGCTCCCAGCCGGATTCCTTGAGCGCCTCCCGGGCGGCGGCGGCCCCAAGGTCCTCGGCCGGGTCGGCGATGCCCGACGGCAGTTCCCAGCCCCAGGAGCCGGGGATGAAGCGGTGCCGCCACAGCAGCAGCACCCGGTCGCGGGAATCGAGGACCGCCGTCAGCACGACCGGGGGCAGGCGCAGCAGGTAGTGGTCCAGGCGGCGCCCGCCGGGCAGTTCGACCTCGGCCAGGTTCAGCCGGAACCAGGGCGTCTGGACCACCGGCTTCTCGCCCAGGTTCTTCCAGCTCATGACGGCCCCGCCTTCCGCTGCCCGGGTACACCGGCGCCGGCACCCGGGATCGAGACATATCTTGTCATCAGGGCCGTCGCGACGTACGCTGTCGATATATCGTGATCGTATCGCGAAGGCGGGAAAATGGAGGTGCGGCATGCCGGCACCCAAGTGGGCCTGGGACTTCGATCCCGGCCTGTTCGACACGCTGGACTGCCTCGGCGGGGCGCTCGACGACCTGAAGAGCTTCAAGAAGAGCTTCAAGGCGCACATGTCGGCCGGCGCCGGCCGCGGGGGCGGGGCATGGGCGCGGGGGTTCGTCGGCCCCAAGGGCGCCGGGCAGTGGGGCGGCGGCTCCGGCGGGCCGTGGGGGGCATGGTGGCCCGGGCCGCCCGGCCCGCCGCGCGGCGCGAAGGCCGGCCGCGGCGACGTGCGGGCCGCGATCCTGGCGCTGCTGCGGGAAGGCCCGCGCACCGGCTACCAGATCATGTCCGAGATCGAGGAGCGCAGCGGCGGTGCCTGGCGTCCCAGCCCGGGCGCGGTCTACCCGGCGCTGGCCCAGCTGGCCGACGAGGGCCTGATCGTGGGGGAGGAGTCGGGCGGGCGGCGGACGTTCAGCCTGACCGACGCCGGCCGTGACTACGTCGAGCAGAACCCCGAGCGGGCCCGCGGCGCGTGGGAGTCCCGGGCCCAGCAGGAGGCCTGGGAGGTGCCCGGCCTGTTCGCCGAGGCCGCCCGGCTCGGCGCCGGCATCGTGCAGATAGCGCACGCCGGGACGCCCGGGCAGGTCCAGGAGGCCGAGCGGCTGCTGGAGGGCACCCGGCGCCGGCTGTACCGGATCCTGGCCGACGATGCGGACGACGACGAGGATGACGAGTCGCAGGGAGACGACGATGGCAATGGATGACCGCATCCGGACCTCAGACGCCGACCGAGAGCGCGTCACCGCCCGGCTGCGCGACCACTTCGCCGAGGGCCGGCTCACCCGCGAGGAACTGGACGAGCGGATCACGGCGGCGCTGAACGCGAGGACCTTCGGGGAGCTGCGCCGGGTCATGGTCGACCTGCCCGAGCCCGCCCCGGTCCTGCAGGCCCGGCCGGCCGGGCCGGGCCTGGCCGTCCGGCGGCGCGGCCCGGGGATCCTGCCGCTGGCGGTGCTGATGCTGCTCGCGGTGATACTGCTCCCGGGGGGCGGGTGGGTGTTCTTCGCCGCCCTCCAGATGTTCCTGGTGTTCGCGCTGGTGGTGGGGCTGGGCACGGCGCTGGCGGCCCACCGGTTCCGGCGGCGGGTGCGCCGCCACTGGCAGCAGGGCCAGGGTCACCACTACCAGTACTGGGACTGGCCTCGCGGATTCTGAACCTTCTCGTCCGCCCCGCGTACGCTGGGCGTGTGATCGACGGATGAAGAAGGCCCGCTGACCGCGGACGCGGGCGCGGCCGTGCTCACGGCCGCGGCGATCCGGCCGGATTACCGGTCCGGGCGGTCCTACCGGCACATCGTCATTTCCGGCGGCCAGGTCCGGGCCCTGACGGACACCGCGGCGCAGGCGGCCCGGGCGGCGGGGCCGTCCGCGTCCTGGGTCGATCTGGGTCCGGCCTGCGTGGGGCCGGGCTTCATCGATACCCACGTCCACGCGCTCCAGGCGGCGGCCGATGTGCGCCTGGTCAGCTTGCGCCAGGCCGCCACGATGGGGGATCTGCTAGCGGCGGTGCGCGAGGGTGCCCTGCGCCGTGCGGCCGGCGAGTGGACGGTCTCGGGACGCAACTGGCATGAGTCCCAGCTGCGCGAGGGCCGGCTGCCGACCCGGGCCGAGCTTGACGCGCTCGGTACCGCCGGGCCGATCCTGCTGCGCCGGGGGAGTCATCTCGCGGTCCTGAACTCGCGAGCCATCGCGCTGCTGGAAGCGGCCTGCGGGCTGGCCGGGACCGAGCCGCTGACGGCCGCCGGGTCCGGGCACGTGCACTCGGACGCCCTGATCGCCCGGGCCCTGGAGCTGGCCGGCGCCAGCCCGACCTTCGCAGAGCGCGGCGAGGACCTGGCGGCGGTCCTGGCCCGCTTCAACGCCCGCGGCCTCACCTCCATCCGGGAGGCGGGCGTCGACGGCCCCGAGCTGGCGCTCTTCCAGGCGCTGCGGGACACCGGCCGGCTGTCGCTGCGATGTGACCTGCTGTGGCGCATCGCCGAGGGCAGCGACCTGGACTCGGCGCTGCAGCAGATAGCGCGGATGCCGCCGGGGAACTCGGCGGAAGACCCGTATCTGCGCCTGACCGGGGTGAAGGTCTTCGTGGACGGCCGGATCGCGGACGCGGCGATCGGCGGAGAAGGCGGGAGCGAGTACAGCCGCGGGGAGCCCTTCCGGATAACTCCCGCGGACCTGCAGGTCATCGTGGAGAAATCGCTGCGGCGGTCCGGGGGCATCGGATGCCACGCCGTCGGCGACGCGGCGGTCCGGGTCGTCCTGGACGCCTACGAGCGGGCGCTGTCCGCCGGGTGGGCCCTCCAGCCGCGGCAACTGGTCGTCGAGCACGCGCTCAACTGCGCTCCCGGGACGATCCGGCGCCTGGCCGCGTCCGGCGTCAGCGTCTCGGCCCATCCCGGCATCGTGTACGAGTTCGCGGACGACGTACGGCGGTACTGGGGCGAGCAGAACGCGGCCCGGGCCGCTCCCGTGCGCGACATGGTTGAGGCCGGGGTCGCGGTGGCGGCGGGCAGCGACGGGGACGTGCCGCCGTTTGACCCGCTGCGCGGCATCTGGTTCATGGTGACCCGGACGGGCCGCACCGGCGGGCTGGTCGGAGAGGGCCAGGCTATCGCCAGGGACGTCGCGTTCGACCTGTACACCCGCTGCGGCGCGATGCTGCTCGGGGTGGCGGAGCGGCGGGGGGAGCTGCGGCCGGGCATGGACGCCGACCTGGTCGCGTTCTCGGCCGACCCGCTGACGTGCCCGGTCGACGGATTGCCGGATATCGAGATCCTGCTGACGCTGGTAGGAGGCAGGCCCGTCTACGATCCGTCTCAGCTGATGGAGGGGCGTGCCCGTTATGGATAATCCGAAGATCCTGGTGAACTGTCACGTGTTCGACGGCCGCCGCGGCGACGTGCAGCGTGATCAGTACATCCTGGTCAGGGACGGCAAGATCGCCGAAGTGGGCGGGTGGGGGCCGGCCGAGGCACGCACCGGCGTAACGGTCATCGATCTGCGGGGCTCCTACGTGATGGCCGGGCTGTTCAACATGCACACGCACTTTTCCCTGGCGCTGCCGGGGCCGCTGGGCGACGCGGTCCGGGCCATGTCACCGTACGAGCTGATGCTCTACGTCGCGGACGGGGCGCGGCGCACGCTGCTGAGCGGGGTCACGTCGGTCCGGTGCGTCGGGGAGAGCGACCACGCCGAGTTCGCGCTCCGCTCCGCCATCGCGGCGGGACGCGCCGAGGGACCGCGCATCTTCTCGGCCGGGCGGGCGCTGGTGTGCACCGGCGGGCACGGGCATGAGGCGCCGAGCGCGCTCGAGTGCGACGGCCCGGACGGGTTCGCGCGCGGCGCGCGGGCGCAGATCAAGGCGGGCGCCGATCTCATCAAGGTGATGATCTCCGGCGGCATAGCGGGGGCGAACGAGACGATCGAGACCATGCCGCTGACCCCCGGCGAGCTCGAGGCGGTGATCGCCACGGCGCACGCCTGGGGGCGCAAGGTGACCGCTCACGCCGGGCCGGCCCGGGTCATCGGGCAGGCCCTGGACGCCGGACTCGACTGCGTCGAGCACGGGTACCAGCTGACCGGCGCGGTGGCGCGGCAGATGCGCGACCGCGGCGCCGCGCTGGTGCCCACGCTCTCGGTGACCAGGTGCGGCGAGTTCTTCGACTCGATCGGCGTGCCGGCCTGGATGCAGCAGAGGTCGCTGAGCGCCGCGCCCGTGCACGAGGAGTCCTACCGCCTGGCCCTGGAGGCCGGGGTCGAGGTGATGCTGGGCAGCGACCTGCCGCCGTTCGCGCCGACCGAGGGAACGTCGGCCACGGTACGCGAGCTGGAGCACATGGAGGCGTTCGGCCTGGCCCCCCGCGACGCGCTGCGGGCGGCCACCGTGGGCCCGGCGGCGTGGCTCGGGATAGACGACGAAGTAGGCTCGGTCGACGTCGGGAAGCGGGCGGACCTCATCGCGATCAGGGAGGATCCGACGGCGTCGGTATCCGCGCTGCGCACGCTGCACTGGGTCATGAAAGACGGGGTCGTATACCGGGATGACACATGGGTGAGGTGAGCGGCGACGACGCGGCGCCCCTCTATGACCTGCGGGTGGTCGTGGACCGCATCGAGGGGCGCTCGGTCTGCGGCCTCCAGGTCGGTGACTGGTTCGAGCTCACCCAGAGCAGCCGCCTGCGCACCTGCCCCGGCCGCTTCTTCTGCGCGTACGCGCTCGCGGCCGTGCTGCCGCTGCTCCCGGCGAAACAGCGCCGGCTCGCCCCGGGAGACTGGCTCGAGCACGACAACTTCGTCGCCTGCCCGGACCCCGACGAACGGCTGATCATGCGGATCGAGCGCACCGGCGCCAGGACGATCTCGCTCCGCGACGTGACGTGACCCGCGGCTCCGCCCGCGAGGGCCGCGAGGGCCGCGAGGGCCGCGAGGGCCGCGAGCTGAGCATCGCGCTGCAGTCGGACGAGGACCCGGCCGCGTACGCCCGCCTGGCGCCGCTGATCGAGGAACTCGGCTTCGGGACCATATCGGTCTACAGCGACCTGCTCTACCCGTCCCCGCTGCTGCCGCTCATCACCATCGCCCAGCGGACGCGGCGCATCCGGCTCGGCCCGGCGTGCCTGAACCCCTACCTCCTGCACCCCGTCGAGATAGCGAATCAGCTGCACATCCTGGACCTGGTCTCGGGCGGCCGCGCCTATCTCGGGCTCGCCCGCGGGGCGTGGCTGGACGCGGTCGGGGTCGCCCAGGAGCGGCCGGTCCGCCGCCTGCGGGAGGCCATCGGCGTCGTCCGTCACCTGTTCTCCGGCCGTGACGAGGGCTACCGCGGCGAGATCTTCCAGGTGCAGCCGGGCGTGCGCCTCGCGTACCGGCCGCTGCGGCGCGAGGTCGACCTGGTGCTGGGGGCGTGGGGCCCGCTCGGGACCCGCCTGGCCGGCGAGCTCGCCGCCGAGGTCAAGATCGGCGGCTCCGCGAGCCCGGCCCTCCTGCGGCCGGCCCGCCAGGAACTCGCCCGCGGCGAGGCCCGGGCCGGGCGCTCGCCGGGCGGGACCGGCCTGGCCTGCGGGGCCGTCACCGTGGTCGACGACGACGGGGCGAGCGCCCGGCGCCTGGCCCGGGCCGAGGTGGCCACCTACCTCCCGGTCGTCGCCGCGCTGGACCCGGCCCCCGGTCTCGACCCGGCCGGGCTGGCCGCGATGCAGCGCCTGGTCCGCGCCGGGGACCACGAGGGCGCCGGCCGGATGGTGCCCGACGCGGTCCTCGACCGCTTCGCCTTCTCCGGGACACCGGACCAGGTCGCCGCCCAGGTGGCGGCGCTGTTCGAGGCCGGCGCCACCCGCGTCGAGTTCGGGACGCCGCACGGCCTGACCGCCGCGCGCGGCATCGAGCTTCTCGGCCGGCGCGTGCTGCCCGCGGTCCGGGCGGCATCCGGCTGAACGGTCCTCCATCCGGGTTCCATGGCCGGCACACCCGGGTTCCTCGCCCCCGCGGTATCAACGGATCACCTGCAGGGGGTGACGAGATGCCGTGGTTGATCGTTTTCGCCGCGGGCCTGTTCGAGACCGGGTTTGCGGTCATGCTGAAGCTGAGCCACGGGCTGACGCGGCCGTGGCCGACCGCCGGGTTCGCCGCCTGCGCGCTGATCAGCTTTGCCCTGCTCACGCTGGCGCTGCGCGAGCTCGAGGTGGGCCCCGCGTACGCGGTGTGGACCGGGATCGGCGCCGCCGGAGCCGCCACGGTGGGCATGGTCTTCCTCGGCGACGGGGTGTCCACGCTCAAGCTGGTGTCGATCGCGCTGGTCCTGGCCGGGGTGATCGGGCTCAACCTGTCCGGTGTGACGCCCTAGTCCTGGTGACCATGGCCCGGATCCGCCGGATGGCCTCGATCACCACGCTGACCGCGATCGTGATGCCGAACGCGACGCCCAGCCCGATCCAGGGCCGGTCCTCGAAGGCCTTGCCGCCGAGCCGGCCGATGAAGAAGGCGTAGCAGGCCCAGATGACCGCCGCGATCGCGGTCGCGACGACGAACCGCCGGCGCGGATAGCCGACCAGGCCACAGCTCAGGGTGACGGCCGTCCGCCCGCCCGGGATGAAGCGGCAGACGATGATCAGCTGCATGCCGAAGCGCTGCAGGGAGCGCTCGGCCCATTGGCGCCGCCGCGCGCCCTTCTCGCTCGCGAAGAACCGGCGCTCCACCGCGGGCCCGAACCGGCGCCCGAGCAGGTAGCAGAGGTTGTCACCGAGGAAGGCACCCGCGGCCGCGCAGGCTACCAGCAGCGCGATGCGGGGGTCGGCGCTGCCCGCGGTCGCGACGCCCAGGGCGATGACCGCGGTCTCGCTGGGCAGCACCGGGAAGACCGCGTCCAGGGCGGGAACGATGATCGCGATCAGGTAGGAGACGGGGGAGCCGACTTGCAGGCTGGTCAGCACGTTCAACCGGGCACCCGCTCATCCTGTAGCCGGTCATCCTGCCGGTGCCCATCCTGCCGTTCCGCCGGGCGCGGGCGGGCCCGGTCCCGCCACAGGCTGGCGGCGACCGCGCCGCCCACGACCAGAGCGATCACGGCCAGGCTCACCGTGACCGGCACGTGGACGAACGCGGAGGCGAGCATCTTCACGCCGATGAACACCAGCAGCACGGCCAGCCCCTGCTTGAGGTAGCGGAACCGGTCCATCGAGCCGGCCAGCAGGAAGTAGAGCGCTCTGAGGCCGAGCACGGCGAAGGCGTTGGAGGTGAACACAATGAACACGTCCCGGGTCACGCCGAAGACGGCCGGGATCGAGTCCAGCGCGAACACCAGGTCGGTGGTCTCGATGGCCACCAGGGCGACGAACAGCGGTGTGGCCATCACCTTCCCGCCGGCCCGGGTGAAGAAACGGCCGCCGTCGTAATCCCTGGTCACCGGCAGCACCCGGCGCAGCGCGCGCACCGTGAGATTCTTCGCCGGGTCGGTGGCGGCGTGCGGGCGGGCCATGCGCACGCCGGCCAGCGCGACCAGCGCGCCGAAGGCGTAGAAGACCCAGCTGATGCGGTCGAGCAGCGCGCCGCCCGCCGCGATGAAGCCGCCCCGCAGGACCAGCGCGCCCACCACCCCGAAGTACAGCACCCGCCGCTGCTGCGCGGCCGGGACCGCGAGCGAGGTGAACAGCAGCACGAACACGAAGATGTTGTCCACGCTGAGCGCCTTTTCCAGCAGGTAGCCGGCGAAGTACTGGCCGGCCGGGGCCGGGCCCTGCCACAGCCAGAGGACCCCGCCGAAGGCCAGCCCCGCCGCGACCCACAGCCCGCTGGCGAGCGCCGCGGCGCGCAGGCTCTCCGTCCCTCCCCTGGCGCGGATCAGGTCCACGGCGATGAACAGGGCGAAGACGGCCAGCGTGGCGATCCACGCCCACGGGGGCACGGTCATCTCAGGCCCGGGCCCGGCCCGACAGAGCGGGCGCCGGGCCGGCCCCGGTCTCGCAGCGCGGGCAGTAGCGTCTCTCCGGCACGGCGGCGAGCAGGCCGTCCGGGATCGGTGACTCGCACTGCTCGCAGTGGCCGAAGGTTCCTGCCGCCAGCCGGCCCAGGGCCTCTTCGACGTCCGCGAGCTTCCGGCGGGCCACGATGGCGCGGCACAGCAGTTCGCGGCACAACAGCTGGTGGCGCAGCCGCCGCTGCGTCCCCAGCGGGCCGGGGCCGCCGTCCCGGGCCTCAGGGTCGGCTGGGCCGGCCGGCGCGGCCGCCGCGGCGGCGTGATAGGCCAGCGACAGCTCGGTCACTTCCTGTAGCCGGGCCCGCCACCGGGCCTCCAGGAGCGCGCGCCAGCGTGGGGCGCAGATCCCGGGGTTCATGGCCACGGGGCCTGCGCGTTCTTCTTGGGGCATGGTGTTCCCTGTGGGTGAGGACACCGCTCTGGTTGCGGCTCCGCGGCCTGCCGCCGGGAGGCGTGCCGCCGGGAGGCGCGGCGCGCGCGCAGCAGCCGGATGCAGACAACCGTCAGCGCGGCGGCAAAGATGATCCACGGTGCCACCACGATCAGGTCAGTTCCGGTCATCCGCGCCGCCCTAGGGTGTCGATGCTGTCAGCGTCAGTCCACCCGGCGGTCGTGCCCGTCCGGTGAAGCTGTCATGGTGGCGATATGGAGGCGTGATCGGCCGGTCCGCGCGGCCGGCCGGGAAGGACAGGTGAGCGGCGATGGCGGCGACGGTGCTGCTGGTGGAGGACGAGCGCAAGCTGCGGGACTTTGTCCGGTCCTATCTTGAGCGCGCCGGCTTCGCCGTGCTGTCGACCGGTTCCGGAGCCGAGGCCATCACGATGGCGGCCGAGGCCTCACCGGACCTGGTCGTGCTCGATCTCGGGCTGCCGGACGTGCCCGGCGAGACGGTGGCCCGCGAGCTTCGCGCCGCGGCGGCCACGCCGATCCTGATGCTGACGGCCAAGAGCGCCGAGGAAGACCGGATCCGGGGGCTGGAGCTGGGCGCCGACGACTACGTGACGAAGCCGTTCAGCCCGCGCGAGCTGGTGCTGCGCGTCCAGGCGATCCTGCGCCGCGGCGGGGCGGCGGCCGAGCAGGGCGTGACCAGTTACGGCGGGGGCATCCTGGTCATCGACGAGCCACGGCACCTGGCCACGGTGCGCGGCGAGGCGGTTGAGCTCACGCCGACCGAGCGGGGCGTCCTCCTGGCGCTGGCCACGGTGCCGGGCCGGGTGTACTCGCGGTTCGAGTTGATCAACCGGGTGCGGGGCTATGAGTTCGAAGGCTACGAGCGCACCGTGGACTCGCACGTGAAGAACCTGCGCCGCAAGATCGAGGCCGATCCCGCTAACCCGCAGATCATCCAGACCGTCCACGGCGGCGGCTACCGGCTGGGCCTGTCCCGCGACGACTGAGCTCCTTTGAGCTCCTTTTCCTGCGCAGGCCGCCACCATGATCATCTTCCATCTTTTCATCCGATTCGTGGCCGCAAAGGGGACATATCGCCACAGGATATGGCTGGATCGCGTGAAAAGATGCCGATGATCAAGCTCGGAGGCCGGGGGCGGGGCTAGCTGCGGGGTGGCGGGGGGATCAGCCAGCGGAGGGCTTCGCGGCCGTCCAGCAGCTCGAGGCGGCGCCGCACCTCGGGCAGTGCCTCCGACTGGCTGAGGTACGCCGCGGCCGCGGAGCGCTGCGTGTCGCGGGCGGCCGCGGGATCGGGGCCCAGGCCGACCTGGCACGCGCCGCGGGCGCCCGGACGGGTGCGGGCCACCACGGGCACGCCGGCCCGCTCGGCGGCGCAGCGGACGGCCCGGACCACCACGGCATTGTCCGAGCCGTCGCTGGCCAGCACCGGGTTGTCGTCGGGGTCGTCGGCCGGCATCGCCCCGCCGGGGCCGGCCCCGGGTCGACGACCAGCAGGAGGTCGGGCGCGCGCCTGCGGATCTCGCGCTGCACCAGCTCGGTGAGCTCGGCCAGCGGGCGCAGGGCGAGGCCGCCGTCGGGGTAGTCGGCCACGGTGAGCCAGGAGACGCCGAGAACGGCCGCGGCCACCTGCAGTTCCCAGGGGCGCCGGGTCTCCAGCCGCTCCCGGGTGGAGTTCAGCGGCGACGCCTCGCCCCGGGTCACGGACAGTAGCGCCAGGCGGGCCCCCGTGCGCCGGAACGCGTACAGCAGCGCTCCCAGGTCCGCCGATTCCTGGCCGGGACGAGCGATGACGGCCAGGACGTGCTTGGCCCGCGGCAGCGGGCCGGGGGCCAGCGAGCCGGGGGCCCGGTCAGCCGGCGGCAGCGAACCGGTCGCGGGCGCATACCGGAGCGCGGGGCCGGCGCCGGCCTCCGCGGTGAGCGAATGGGACACGATGGGCTCCTCCCGGGCCGGGACGCGGGAACGCCGCGGCCAGGCGGCCCCGTCGGCTCCGCCCGGCACCTGCCAGGGGCAGGACGCGGCCGAGACGGGCCCCGGGACCGCCGAGACGGGGCAGGCTCAGGCCGGCGATCGCGGTCGCGGCCGCGCTCACCGGCCCGGAGCCCCGAGATCAGGGCTCCATCCCTGCCGTTGCGAATCTGGAGCCCTCATTACAAGCGCCCGGCGTGTCGGGTCCATGGAGGCGTCGTGACGGAATCGTGGAGACGCCCGCGCCGGAGGCCGTCGGCCGGCGGTGCTCAGCGGCCCACGGCAGTTAGGCGCGCGAGGCGACGAACAGGATCAGCAGGATCACGAGCCCGATGCCAATGATCCAGGCGACGTGATGCGTGCGGTCCTTGCGGTAGGACTTGAGCTGGCCCTTCCTGACCGGGATGCCGCGATGGGCCCCGCGCGCCTGGCTGAAGTGCCAGCCGATATAACCCGCGACAGCGAGCCCCACGAGCACTAACCCCATAACTTTCGAACTGTAGCGCGCGGGCGCCGCCATGTCGCGGGAGTTATCCCGGCGCGCCGCGATGTCTAGCGGGTGCTGAGAGCACGTCCCGCCTGGTCGGCCAGGGTCACCGCGACCAGGCGAGCCTGCAGCGTCGGCCTGGACTCCGGCTTCGGACGGAGCATGAACCGCCCGTAGTACTGGCCGTGACCGAACGTGCGCAGCTCGATCTCCTCGCGGGGAAGCCCGGATTCCTCGACGTCGTAACGGTGATGCCCGGCCATAACGGTGCCGTCCGGTTCCAGCCGCGGCGGATGGCCCAGCAGGGTTCCGTACTCGAACCGGCATGCGGCCAGGTCCAGCAGGCCGACGAGCTGCTCCCGGACGTGGTCGACGACCGCGTCAGCGGACCGGGCCTGCTGGGCCAGCTCCGCGGTGTCGTGAATCTCGGCCAGGTAGCGCGCGTCGGTGATCGCGATCACCTGCAGCCGCCGGGCCCGGGCGGCCAGCTGGGACACGGCCACGCCCACCACGAGCAGCAGGACCGCGGTCCGGACATCGGCGGCCTGGGCGATCGCGAACCGGTCGTAGGGCACGGTGTAGAAGAAGTCGAACCAGGCGGCTGCCGCCACCGCGGCCAGCGCTCCGGCCAGCCGGTTCCCGATCGCGGCCACCGCGACCACCGCGACCACCAGCACCAGGGCCACGTTCGTGTTCGACCAGCTCGAACGCGACGGCAGCAGCACCACGGCCACCGCCAGCGGCAGCGCCGCCGCGGCCGCGACCGCGACATGATCCCTGGTCAGGTAGCGAGCCATCCCACGCACGCCAGCACCTCCCGCGCCGAACCCATCTTCGGTCGGCCCGCCTGGGCGTCGGGCCGTGCTAACAGCATCCGAACGCCCGGCCCGGGAATCCTGACGCCGTCAATACGCTTAGGCCATGACCACCGACACCGCAGCCCGTGAATTGCTGAGCCGCCACCCGATTCTCGACGGGCACAACGACCTGCCCTGGACCCTGCGCGTGGCCGACGAGCTCGACCCGGACACGACCGATCTCGCCGCCCCGGTCGCCTCCACCCAGACCGACCTGCCCCGGCTGGCCCGCGGCGGGGTCGGCGCGCAGTTCTGGTCGGTGTTCGTGCCGGCGGACCTCGAGGGCGAGGTAGCGGTCACGACCACGCTGGAGCAGATCGACCTGGTGCACGAGCTGATCCGGCGCTATCCGGACGCCCTGGAGCTCGCGCTGACCGCCGCCGATGCGGAGCGGATCATGGCCGCGGGCCGGGTCGCCTCGCTGATCGGCGCGGAGGGCGGGCACTCCATCGGCAGCTCGCTGGGCACGCTCCGCGCGCTGTACGCGCTCGGGGTGCGTTACATGACCCTCACCCACAACCGCAACCTGCCCTGGGCCGACTCCGCGACCGACGAGCCGTCCGCCGGCGGGCTGACCGCGTTCGGGCGCGAGGTGGTGCGGGAGATGCAGCGGCTCGGCATGCTGGTGGACCTCTCGCACGTTTCCCCGGACACCATGCGCGACGCGCTGGATACCGCGGAGGGCCCGGTCCTCTTCTCCCACTCGTCGGCCCTGGCCATCTGTGATCACCCCAGGAACGTGCCCGATGAGATCCTGGCCCGGCTGCCCGGCAACGGCGGCACGTGCATGGTGAACTTCGTCCCGGCGTTCATCTCCCAGGCCTGCCGGGACTGGGCGCAGGAGTTCACCGAGGACATGAAGCGGCGCGGGATTGATCTTCATAACGTGCCCGGCCGGGGCCAGCTGCAAGCCGAGCGCGCGGCCTGGGAGGCCGAGCACCCCAGGCCGCGCGTGACCCTGGCCGAGGTGGCCGACCACGTCGAGCACGTCAGGGAGATGGCCGGCGTCGACCACGTCGGAATCGGCGGCGACTACGACGGCGTCGACTGGCTGCCCGAGGGCCTGGAGGACGTGTCCCGCTACCCGGCGCTGATCGCCGAGTTGCTCGACCGCGGCTGGAGCGAGGCCGACTGCGGGAAGCTGGCCAGCGGCAACGTGCTGCGGACGATGCGTGACGCGGAGGCAGCCGCCCGGGCGATCTCGGCCCGGCGCGGGCCGTCTCGTTCGAGAATCGAAGATCTGGACGGGGCCGCCGGCCAGGCGCAGGCGCGCTAGCTGAACGGGGTCCTGGGCTTGGCCTGCCGCTCGCCGTCCAGGTAGACGTCCGTCTTCTCGTCGTAGAAGCAGGCCAGCCCGGCGATCTTCTGGCTCTCCGGCAGCGGGGCCCGGTAGATCCAGACGATGTCGGCGTGCTCGCCGCGGCCGGCGTCCACCGACCAGTAGCTCGCTGTGCCCTTGTAGGGACAGTGGCTGGTGGTGTCCGACGGCCGCAGCAGGTCCATCCGGAGGTCGGTGAGCGGGAGGTAATGCCGCGGCGGCAGGCCGGTCTCGAACAGGATCCGCGGCTGGCGCGACTCGGCGACCGTGACGCCGTCTACCTCCACGCGCACGTGCCGCGAGCTGCCCAGGATGTCCACCCGCTTGTGCGGGTCGCGCGGGTGGGTGTAGACCGGCTCGTCCTCCTCGAACCACTCGCTCATGGCGTTCCAGTCGAGGCGGACCAGGTCGCGCAGCTGCTCGAGCGGCGAGTCGGGATAGCGCAGCGCCGCCCCCTCCGCGGTCGCGGTGGCCACCTTCACGTGCAGGACCTCGCCGTCGCCGCGGCTGGGCGAGTGCTCGGTCTCGTCCGCCGGGATCAGCGCGGCGTGCACGTCGGACGCGGGCAGGTAGTACGTGGGGTAGTAGGGCTGCTCCCAGACCAGGAACGGCGTCCTGGTGTCCGCGACCAGCTCGCCGTTCAGGTAGACGCGGACTCGCTTGGGTCCTTGCTCGACCCTGACGCTGCCGCGCGAGCTCTCGGACATGCCGCCTCCCAGTGGTCTGTGGCCCGCTCCGACCATAACGGCAGGTAGCGTCGAAGTATGCGCTTGGGGGTCCTGGACGTCGGTTCCAACACGGTCCACCTGCTCGTGGTCGACGCCTACCAGGGAGCGCGCCCGTGGCCGGCGTTCTCGCACAAGGCCGAGTTCCGCCTGGGCGAGCATCTGGACGCCGCCAACCGGCTGACCCAGGACAGCGCGGTCCAGCTGCGTGACTTCGTCAACGACGCGCTGCGCATCGCCGAGGACAAGGGAGTGCAGGAACTGCTGGCGTTCGCGACCTCGGCCGTGCGGGACGCCGACAACGGCGACGAGGTGCTGGCCTGGATCAAGGCCGAGACGCGGGTGGACATCCGGGTTCTGCCCGGCCCGGACGAGTCGCGGCTGACGTTCCTGGCCGCGCGGCGGTGGTTCGGCTGGTCGTCCGGGCGGCTGCTGATGATCGACATCGGCGGCGGCTCACTGGAGATCGCGTCCGGCGTCGACGAGGATCCTGCCGTCGCGGTCTCGCTGCCGCTCGGCGCCGGGCGGCTGACCAGGGACTGGCTGGTCAGTGACCCGCCGTCGGCCGACGAGGTGCGCCAGCTCCGCAAGCACGCCCGGGCGGAGATCGCCGGCACGGTGGGCGTGGTCATGCGGGACGGCCGGCCCGACCATGCCGTGGCGACCTCGAAGACCTTCCGGCAGCTCGCCAGGATCGGGGGCGCCGCGCCGTCCAGCGACGGCCCCTACATCCGGCGGTTCCTGCGCCACGCCGATGTCACGGCGCTCGCGGAACGCCTGTCGCAGACCAGCGCCACCGACCGGGCGCAGCTGCCCGGGGTGTCCCTGGGGCGGGCGCCGCAACTCGTCGCGGGCGCGATCATAGCGGACGCCACGATGGACCTGTTCGGCCTGCCCGAACTCGAGATCTGCCCCTGGGCGCTGCGGGAGGGCGTCATCCTGCGGCGGCTGGACACCATGCCGGGCCCGGCCGGCGGCTGACGTCAGCCGACGCCCCGCCCGGGCGGCGTCAGTCGGGAACGATCCGGACGTTGTCCGCGGTGTCCTCCGCGGTATCGGGCCGCGGGCCGCCCGCGGCGTGACGAGCACCCTCGGCGGTCCCGGCCGGGCGGCCCGCGCCCGCATGGCCCTCGCCCTCGCCGGGCTGACCGTTCGCGGCCCGAGGGGCCGGGGTGCCCGCCCGGGCCGGGGTCTCGGCCGTCCCCTGGCCGTTGCCCGCTCCGGGCACGTCACCCGGCTTGACCGGCGCGGGCTGGGGCTTGGGGCCCTGCTCGCCGACGCGGCTGCGCGCCGCCGCCTGGGCGGCGGCCGCGGCGATGCCCGTGGACGCGCCGGCGGCCGGCTGGGCCGCGGCGGGACCGCCGGATCCGGCGGCCGCGGGGGCGTGCCGAGCGTCCGCCTGGGTCGGGGCGCGGCCCGCACCGGGCTTGTCGCCGATGGCGCTGGCCACGGCCTTGTCGACCTCGTCCTCAAGCGAGCCGCGGGCGACTTCTCCTGCGACCAGGGTGGTGACCACGTCGCGGATCTCGGTCAGCCGCCGGATCGCCTCGCTGTGCCGGGACATCAGCAGGTTGAGGCGGCGCTCCGCGCCATCGTGGATCGCGGTCGCGCGCGCGGTGGCCTCGTCGAGGACCTGCTTGGCCTGAGCCTTGGCGTTGGCCACGGCGGTCTCGGCCTGCTTGTGCGCGTCAGAGATCGAGCGCTCGGACTCGGCCCGCGCGGTGTTGCGCGTCTTCTCCGCCTCGGCCCGCGCGCTGGCCACCGAGTTCTCCGCCTGCTCCTGCGCGGCGCGCAGCATCCGCTCGGCCTGGCTCTGCGCCTCGGCCCGGAATTTGTCCGTCTCCTGCTTGGCCTCGGCGCGCTGCCGGTCGGTTTCCTGCTTGGCGTCGGCGCGGAGTTTCGTGATCTCCTCGTCGGCCCGGTCCCGCTGCGACTTGGCCTCGTCGTCGGCCAACTTCAGGATCTGGCCGACGCGCTCGCTGATCTCCTCGTGCGCCGGCTTGCCACCGGCCGCCTGCCGTACCGCCGACAGTTCCAGCCTGAGCCGCTCGTTCTCGTCCAGGGCGTGAGACAGCCTGCTCTCCAGCTCGCGGGCTTGGCGGGCCTGGCCGCGAGCCTTCGCCGCGAACTCGTCCACCTGCCGACGGCTGTAGCCACGCCTCTCCAGCTCGAATTCCTCTTGGCCCAGGTCAGCGACGCGGTCAGTGTGCTCGGTCATAATGTCCACCCGTCAGAATGGGGTCAGGCAGACTCGGCCTTGCGGCTGGCGCACACTGGCTGACCGCTCGCGAGGAAGCCGGGCAAGCCGGGTCTGCGGATGTTGTTCTACTGTAGGCGGCCCGCTCGCAGCTGGGATCTGCGGGTAGCGGGCCGGGCGCGACATACGAGATGACGGGCACGACTCTTGTCCTGAACGGACCCTGCGCGCAACCGAAACGGCTGAGTATCCGGTTATGTCTGGATTGGTCGAGGCAGGTGAACGGTATCCTCCGCTCGGGGCGGGCGGCGGGAAGGCTGCTCGGAGAGGCGGGGAGAAAGAGGCCGGGAAGGCCGGGGGAGCTGAGCCGGGAAAGAGGCCGGGAAGGCCGGGGAGCTGAGCCGGAAAGAGGCCGGGAAGGCCGCGAAGGAGAGGCGGGAAGAAGATATGGCCGTGAGCTTCCTTGGATCGCTGGACGGAGCCGTTCCTTCGGTGCACCCGGAGGCGTGGGTCGCCCCGGGAGCCGTGGTCGTGGGCCGGGTCACCCTGGGCCGGGCCGTAAACGTGTGGTACGGGGCGGTCCTGCGGGCCGATGACGACGAGATCGTGATCGGCCCCGAGTGCAACATCCAGGATCTGTGCTGCCTGCACGTGGACGCGGGCGAGCCGATCCTGCTGGAGGAGCGGGTCAGCGTGGGCCACCACGCCACGGTGCACGGGGCGCGGGTAGGAGCGGGCGCGCTGATCGGGATCGGGGCGGTCGTGCTGGGCGGCTCGCAGGTCGGGGCCGGAACCCTGGTGGCCGCGGGCTCGGTGATCCGGCCCGGCACCGTCGTTCCGGCCGGCGTTCTGTTCGCCGGAGTGCCCGGACGCGTCGTCAGGGAGCTCACCGACGAAGACCGTGCGATGTTCGCAGACTCGGCCATCAACTACGTGGCCCGAGCGGCCAGGCACCGCGGGGCGACCTGGGCCGACGCTCCCGCGGTCGGCATGCCTGAATCGGGGCCGCACGGCTGAATCTCTGCTGAAAACTGCCTGAATTAGTCGTCCAGGTCTGGGTAGCCTTACCAGAAGATGGTTCTGGAATGACCCTGATGGGTCATGCGGGGCAATGAGATTGCCCCGTAACCTGAGCCCAGGTTCCCGCGAATCCGCTCGGCAATGGAGGTGGGCGCGTTGCGAGAGCACCTGGACCTGCGCGTCCACGATCGAGTGGCGCTGGACGAGATTGAACTGTACGCGGAGGTACTCAGCGCGGTGGCCACGGCCGACCGGCCCTTGACCGCGGAGGAACTTGACCGGGTGCTCGGAGTAAGGCCCGTGGCGAGGGCGTCGATCGGCTCGGGCTGATCCTGGATCGACGCTGGAAGCGTCACATCGTTGTCCGCGAGGCTGGCCGGGTCCCTCGGTCGTCTGTGCCACGAGTTGCCGCCGTTCGACTCCGGGGGCGCGGGCGCGAGCGGTACTGTTGAGGAGCCCTGATCCCGGAGGATCTTCGGAGTAGCGCTGAACGCAGCGACAGGCCGTCACCGTCGCCGGGGGACTAGTAACCCTGCCGCCGGGCAGGACGGGCTCTCGTTAGACGGCGGGAAACACCGGCGTGGCCCGGCGGCCCGGTCCGACGCCCCTCCCGGCACGACGGCGGCGAGGCCGGCCGCGCCGCCGGACACCGCCCCGCCCCAGGACACCGCGCTGCCGTCCCCGCGGCGGGCGCGGCCAGACTCCTGGCCGCCCGTGCCCGTGCCCACGGCCGAGCCGATGTCCGTGTCCGCGCCCGGACCCGCCTTCTCGGCCCCTCCGGTACCCAGGCCCGCCCGCTCGATCCCGCCGGTACCGGGGTCCACGCCCGGGCCCGGCCTCTCGGCCCCGCTGATGCCCGGGTTCGCGCCCGGGCCCGGCCTCTCGGCCCCGCCGGTACCCGTATCTGCGCCCTTGCCTGGTCTCCCGCCCGTGCCGATGCCCGCCCTGGCATCCGAGCCCGCGCCCGCCCTGGCGTCCGAGCCCGCGCCCGCCCTGGCGTCCGAGCCTGCATCAGCGCCCGCGCCCACGGCCGTTGAGATGGCGCGCTGGAACAGCGGGCCGGGCGGTTCTGCCCTCCGGGCCATCTGCGCTGACCTGGAGAACCTCGCCACGCTCTTCCGGTCGGCCGCAGACCCGGCGGCCGACCTGCCCTGGCCCAGGCCTGCGTGATGCGTGCTGCTGCCTCGGCGCTGACGTATCGATGGCCATGACGGCGCCGTCGATGCCCGACTCGCAGGCGCAGTCCCTGTGGGCGGAAGTCCTAGCCGCCGCCCAGCGCGCGGCGACCGACCTTCGGGCTGGCACCGAATTGCGCAGCGCGGCCCTGATCTACCAGGGGAACGTGGAGATCCGGGCCGCCGCGGATCACTTGGCCCAGATGACCAAGCGGATCATGGCGATCCCGCCGTCGCAGTGACCGAGGAGCCCCCTCCGCGGTACATCACGTCGGTACCCCAGTGCGTGAAGCCGAGTGACTCGTACAGACCGATCGCGGGGACATTGGATTCGTCGACGTACAGCATCACCTGGAACAGGCCCTGGGTACGCAGGTAACGAAGGCCTACCAGGGTGAGCGCGCGGCCGAGGCCGGTGCCACGTTCTTCGGGCGCAACGCCCACGACATAGACCTCGCCGATGGCCTCGTGGGCCCCCTCATCCTCCTCATCGCTCAGGCCGTGAATCTTCGTCCAGTGGAACCCGACGAGCTTCCCGCCTCGTTCGGCCAGGAAGAACCCGTTCGGGTCGAACCATGGTTCCCGCTCGCGCAGGTCGAGATCCTCGCGGGTCCAGGCTCCCTGCTCCGGATGGCGAGCGAAGGCCCGGGCGTTCAGGTCGGTCCACTCATCCTCATCCTGGCCGACCACGAACGTCCGGATCGTAATGCCTTCGGCGAGCTCGGGCTGGTCCAGCCGGGATTGCAGCGAGCGCCGCATCTGCCACAGCGCGCGCACCCGCTCGAACCCGGCCGCGGCGGCCAGCCGCGCCGCGGCCGGCAGGTCGCCGTGCGCCCACAACCGCAGCGGCCGTTCCCCGGCCTCGGCCACGAGCGCGCGTGCCAGCAGCAGGCCCAGTTCCTGCCTGCGGTACGCGGGGTGGATGACCAGCTCGCCGCTCGGACCCTCGACGGGGTCCGTGGGGTCCAGGTGCGCGTACCCCGCCAGCTGGCCGTGGCTGACCAGCAGCAGGTTGCGGGCGCGGGGATCGCCGCCGTACCGCAGGTGAAGCATGACGTGCTCGGAGAGCGGCCCGACGCCGTCCTCCTCCGCGGCCGCCTTGACCAGCTCGCGGACGGCCAGCGACTCGGCCTCGGTGATGCGTCCGTGAACGGTGACCTGCGGTACGCCGGCTGGTGGTGGCGTGGCGCCGGCTGGTGGTGGCGTGGCGCCGGCTGGTGGTGGCATGGCGCTCACGGTCGGCGGCTCCGGACCCTCAGACCTTGGCATGCGCGGGATGCGCTTCCCCGTCCGAGGCCGCGTCCGCGCTCGCCTGCCGTTCCGGAGCCATGTTGGCTCGGGCTTCGAGCTCATCCCCGCCCCGGTTCGCTTCGTCGCCCTTGACCGGAACAAAGCGATAGCCGACGTTGCGTACCGTGCCTATCAGGATCTCGTGCTCGGCGCCGAGCTTGGCTCGCAGCCTGCGTACATGCACGTCGACGGTCCGGGTGCCGCCGAAGTAGTCGTAGCCCCACACCTCCTGCAGCAACTGGGACCGGGTAAACACCCGGCCGGGATGCTGCGCCAGGAATTTCAGCAGCTCGAACTCCTTGAAGGTCAGGTCCAGTACGTGGCCGCGCAGCCGCACGGTGTAGGTGGTCTCGTCGATCAACAGGTCACCCGACCGGATCTCGCCAGACGCGGCGGGGACCATCCGGCCGATGGCCAGGCGCAGCCTGGCGTCGACCTCACCCGGGCTCGCCGTATGCAAGATCACGTCGTCCGCACCCCAGTCCGCGGTGACCGCGGCCCAGCCGCCCTCGGTGACTACAGCCAGGACCGGCACGGTCATCTCCGCGCCGCTCAGCAACCGGAGAAGCCGCCTGACTTGCACCAGGTCACGCCGGGCATCGACCATGACCGCATCGACACCGGATCCACCGTCGGCGGCGGTCGCGGAAGCCGGTCCCGTACGGACAACGTGCGACAGCAGGCTCAGCGATGGCAGTATCTCGGCAGCAGGTTCAGTTGCGTCAGTGAGCAGCAGCACGATGCTCAACCGCCGCCACCTCCATCCCGCGGAGTTATCCGCGGGAGGCTGCCCTGACTCCCGCTACGCCCGGGGCCGACGCGGCCCGGGCCCGTCATGAGCAAGGATAGCTGACATGGCCATCGTGACCCTTCGCTATTGGGCGGCGGCAAAGGAAGCAGCAGGAACAGCCGAGGAGACGATCAGCGCGGGAACGCTCGCTGAGGCACTGGCTGCGGCTCAGGGCAAAGCGGAAGATGACGTACGCACCAGGCAGAATTCACGGCTCCAGGCGGTGTTGGCGCGCTCCTCGTTCCTGATCGACGGAACGCCCGTCGGAACCCGGGCGCCGGAGACCGTCGTGCTCAGCGACGCGGCAGTGATCGAGGTGCTGCCCCCCTTCGCCGGGGGCTGAGGCAATACCCCGCGCAGACTGACCCCCCCATTAGGACGGACGGGGGTCTCCACTTTGGCGGAGCTGGCATCCCGTAGGCGCAAGATGCTGGGGTGGAGCGAGGCTCGGCACCCAGCATCTTGCGGCTACTCCGGTTAAATGGAGACCCCTGAGGACGGATATGGCTCCGGGGCGACGGTGTAGCGGCGGCCGCTGGGGGTGGTCCGGGTCCGGCGCGGGCGCAGCCGTGGGCGATGGCGCGGCCGTTGGGGCCGGTGAGGGTGAGGCACCAGCGGGTGGCGGGGTGGTTGGCGATGCGCGGACGATGGCTGACACGGTTGCCGATGCCCGTGCTGTGCGGGGAAGCGGACCAGCGCCGCGGGAATGGGTGCGGGTGGCCCGGGCGGCCGGCCGCACCCGGCCGCGGTGTTCGCAGGTGGCCGGTACGTGGCACGAACCGACGAAAATTGTGCGGAACGGCTTGAACCAAGCCGGCCGCCAAGAACGTTAGTAGGAGCGTGGCAGGGCCAGAAGGGGCAGGTACTCGCGGAGCGCGCGGGACAGCGGCGGACGAGATGCTGGTGCGTACGCTCTATGCCGAGCACGCCGGGCCACTGCTGCGATACGCGTTGCATCTGACGAGCGGGGATCGTCAGCGTGCGGAGGACATTGTGCAGGAGACCCTGCTGCGAGCATGGATGCACCCGGACGCCATTGCGGACCGGCCGGCCCGGCCGTGGCTATTCGCCGTGGCGCGGAATCTTGCCGTGGACGCCTACCGGGCCAGGCGGGCCAGACCGCACGAGGTGGGCGAGGCCGCCCTGGAACTGGTCCCAGCCCCCGACGAGGCCGAGCGGGCCCTTGAGTCGTGGGCCGTGGCCGATGCGGTCAAGGCGCTGCGCCCCGACCATCGCCGGGTGCTCCTCGAGACGTACTACCGGGGCAAGTCCGTGGCCGAAGCCGCCGCGGCGCTTGGCGTTCCCCCGGGTACTGTGAAATCACGGACGTTCTACGCGCTCCGGGCACTCAAGTTGGCACTGGAAGAGCGGGGGCTCGCGCCATGACCGAGCTCACGGACTGCGGTGACATCCGTCGTGCTCTCGGCGTCTACGTTGTGGGCGCGATCGAACCGGCCGAGCGCGCGATCGTGGACGCGCATCTGCCCCACTGCCCCGAATGCCGCGAAGAGCTGGCCGGCCTCGCCGGCCTGCCCGCCCTGCTCGGGCGGGTGCCGAAGGAGGACGCGGAGCGGCTGGCCCTCGGCAGCGATGAACTGGAAGAGGCTCCCGCCGAACTGCTGGACTCCCTGCTGCGGCAGGTGGCCGCGCGACGGCGGGCCCGCAGGTGGCGCGGTGTGGCCGTCGCGGCGGCCGCCGCGATCATCGCGGTCGGAGGCGGAATCATCGGCGGAGCCGTGATCTCGGATTCGCACAGTTCGCCACCACCGGCGGAGGCGGCGTTTCTAGCACACGGCAGTGATGGCGCAACGCACGTCAGCGCGACCGTCTACTATCAGTCGTCCGATACGGCGAACCCGGCGGCCGGGATGTCGATACAGGTACAGGTCACGGGCATCCGGAACGGCACGACCTGCGAGTTCTGGCTGACTACCACCAGCGGTCGGCATCTTTGGGTCGGCGCCTGGACCGTTAATGGCTCCGCGGGCAGCACCTGGTACCGGGTCTCGTCGAAGACGCCCGCAAATAATGTGCGGAGCTTCGACGTCAGCGGCCCGGGCGGGCAGCTGGTCACTATCCCGACCTGACGCGCCTTAGCCACGAGGGGCGGGCCAGGAGTTCCTGAGCCGGGACAGCGCGGGCGCCAGCCACGGGAATGCGGCGGTGCGCTCACGTGCTTAGCACGGCATGGCCCCCGGAGTGATCGCGCTCATCGCGGCGCTCGCCGTCGCGGTGATGACCGGGCTCGTCTGGCAGCGGACCAACGGCCGGATGCGCAGCAGCACGGCGCCGGGCGGTCCGGCGGCGGCCGCGCCAGCGCCAGCGGCGCAAGCGGCCGGAGCGCCGGCCGCGGAACCCGGGCCGATGATCACCGGCGCCGATCTCGGCCTGCCGCTGGGCGAGCGGGCCACGCTGGTGCAGTTCTCCACCACGTTCTGCGCGCCGTGCCGCGCCACCAGGCAGATCCTGGCCGAGGTCGCCGGGATGACCGAGGGAGTGGCGCACGTGGAGATCGACGCCGAGTCCCACCTGGACCTGGTGCGCCGCCTGGATGTCCGCAGGACGCCCACGGTCCTGGTCGTCGGCCCGGACGGCCGGATCACGAAGCGCGCGAGCGGCCAGCCCCGCAAGGCCGACGTCATCGCCGCCCTCGGTGACGTGGTTTAGGCCCTATTCCTACTGGTCAGATCGGATAAAGAGGGGAGGGATGATGACACTCGGCCCGGCCGCGCATAGCATCGGCACTGTGTCTTCGTGGACATCAGCGTCTTCCCGGACATCAGCGCCTGTCCGGACATCACCGTATGCCCGGATAGCGGGCGCTGGCCCGGTCGGGACCGCGCGGCTTCGGCCGATGCTGACCAGGCGGCGGGCGGTGGACTTCTGCCGCGTCGCGACCGCGCTGTGTCAGCCTGCCCGCGGCAGGAACCGGCCTGTCGCGTCACGGTCCTGCGGGACCGCCCGCCGGCCCTGAGGGAGAGCGCAGGCGGGCGCCGCGTCACAGACCGACCCGCCAGCCTCCCGGAGGGACACCGTAGATGGACATCGACCCACGAGGGCCGCGTTTCGGAGCGTTGATCACCATGGTGGTCTTCGCCCTGGTCTTGATCACCGGGAGCGCGTGGCTGCTCGCCGCGCAGGCGCTGGTCTTCGCGGTGGCGACCATCTTCGGCATGCGGTACGCCCCCTACGGGCTGATCTACCGCTGGCTGGTGCGGCCGCGCCTCGGGCCGCCCCGGGAGCTGGAACCAGAGGCACCGCCGCGATTCGCCCAGGCCACCGGCCTGGTGATCAGCCTGATAGGGATCATCGGCTACGCCACGGGTGTCACGCCGCTGGGGATGGCGGCCGCCTCGGCCGGCTTGCTGGCGGCATTCCTCAACGGAGTCTTCGGGCTCTGCCTGGGCTGCGAAATGTATCTGCTTATCCGACGTATCTGGCCGGGCCGTCACGCACTGGTTCCGGCCGAAGCTGACAAGGAGGTTCCCATATGAGCCGATCCGACGTCCTCGTGGACGCCGACTGGGTCGAGGCGCACGGCAGTGACCCTGGCGTGGTTCTCGTCGAGGTAGACGAGGACACCAGCGCCTACGACAAGGGCCACATCCGCAACGCCGTCAAGATCGACTGGAAGGCCGACCTGCAGGACCCGGTGCGCCGCGACTTCGTGGACAAGGCCGGCTTCGAGGCCCTGCTCTCGGAGCGGGGCATCGCCAACGACGACACGGTCATCCTGTACGGCGGCAACAACAACTGGTTCGCGGCCTACGCGTACTGGTACTTCAAGCTGTACGGCCACGACAAGGTCAAGCTGCTTGACGGCGGCCGCAAGAAGTGGGAGCTCGAGTCCCGCGAGCTGGTGACCGAGGTACCGCACCGGGAGAAGACGAGCTACCACGCCGAGGAGCAGGACAAGTCCCTGCGCGCGTTCCGCGACGAGGTGGTCGCCTCGATCGGCAACAAGAACCTGGTCGACGTCCGCTCGCCCGACGAGTTCGCCGGCGGCTGCTCGCCCCGGCCCATCTTCCGCAGGAGCAGGCTCAGCGCGGTGGGCACATCCCGACCGCCAAGAACGTCCCATGGTCGAAGGCGGCGGAGGAAGACGGCACGTTCAAGTCCGATGAGGCGCTGCGCGCGCTCTACGGCGACGAGGCGGGACTGGACTTCAGCCAGGACACGATCGCCTACTGCCGGATCGGCGAGCGCTCGGCCCACACCTGGTTCGTGCTGCACGAGCTGCTCGGGCAGCCGCACGTGAAGAACTATGACGGCTCGTGGACCGAGTACGGCTCCCTGGTGGGGGTGCCGATCGAGGTAGGGGACGGCAAGTGAGCACGGAGCCAGCGAGCACGGACGGCTGCGGGGCACCGGCGGGCGGGGCGCAGGTGACCGCGGCCGCGGACGCCGGATCCCAGGCCGTGGTGCAGGGCAAGGTGACGCGGAACGGCTCCGCGGTGCCGGTCGGCTACGCGCGCCTGCTCAACCCCGACGGCGACTTTGTGGCCGAGGTGCCGCTCGGCGAGGACGGCGGGTTCCGGTTCTTCGCCGCCCCCGGGTCCTGGACGCTCCGCGTGCTCGCCCCCGGGAACGTCCGGGCCGAGCGGGTGGTGTCCGCCGACATCGGCAAGGTCACCGAGCTGGAGGTGGCCGTCTAGCGCCGCGGGCCGGCCCAGTAAGGAAGCGGGGATGCCCGGCCGCGCCGGCCGGGCATCCCCCGCACCCCGCCCGGCGGCACGCCCCTGAACCCCCGCCCAGGCCGCCGAACGGTCGGCGGGCTTTCAGGCCGTGTTTCTCTTCTTGCCATTTTTTCATCGCCTGTTCAGAACCTGTTGTTCAACTGCTCATCACCTTGGCCCCTTAGAACTGGTGCTGGCCGTGCGAACGCGGCCGGTTCATCGGGACGCTGGGGGGCAAGGCGGCATCATGGCGAGCGAGGCTGATCCAGGCCGGTCCGAAGCTGGCTGCGGCCAGCGGGCGGTGCTGAAGCCCGCCGCGCCCGGCTTCGTGCCCGGCCTGCCCGTGGTCATCGCGACCTTCGACTTCTGCACTGCCGGAACGACCTCCCGGCGCCATGCGGAGTGACCACCGTGCCGGGAACCAGCGAGGAACCGGTTGAGGAGGGGGGCGACAGGTCGGCATTCGCGCAGGCCCCGATGACGGCTAACGGCGACCAGGAGCGCGAGGGGCGCGCCGCCGTCCAGGGCGGCCCGGGCGCCCCGGCCAGCGGCCGGCGACAGCCGGAGCCGCCGCGGCCGGCCATCGCCGTACTTGCCGACCGCATAGCCGCCGCGCTCGTGCACCACGAGCCGGGCTGGCGGCTGCCGAGGCATACCGCGCTCGCGCGGCGCTACAACGTCAGCACCGCCGAGATCGACGCCGCCGTGACCGAGCTCACCTCCCGGCACCTGGTCCGCCGCCTGCCCGACGGCCAGCTCTACCGGGTCAGCCCCGCCGAGTACCTGATCCCGATCGAGGGCGTGCCCGGGCTGGCCTCGCGGGCCGACCCGATGGGCGGGGAGATCGTCTGCCGGAGCCGGCAGGCCTCCTGGCGCCAGGTTCCCGAGGACATCGGATGGGCGCTGCAGATCCCGCCGGCCGACCTGGTCGGGGTGGTCCGGGTGCAGTGGACCGTCGGCGGCGAGGCCGCGGCGTTCTGCACCACCTACCTCATCAAGGAGGCGGCCACGCCGTTCATCAGCGCCCAGGCCACCGGCGCCTCGGCCGGCCTGACGCTGCTGCCGATCACCGCCCCGCCGGTCCACCCGGACCCCGAGGGCGGCGGGCTCAAGCCGGTCGGCGAGCCGCGAGCGATCCACGTCGAGCTGCAGCCGCCGCCGCCCTCGGTGGCCAGGAGCCTGCGCCTGGCCACCGGGCAGCCCGCGGCGCTGGTGACCGTGCGGTTCGACGACCCCGAGGCGGTGCGGCCGGTGGCGCTGACCATCGCCGTGCTGCGCCCGGACCTGTTCCGGATCGTCGTCGAGTCCGGCGACCGCGCGGTGGCCGAAGCTAAACGGGGGACTTTCTCGGGAGCCTGGACACACGCGGTGGAGGACTGGAACTCTTGATCCCATATGTCGTACTTCGCAGATCGCGCACCGCGGCGGTCGCCGGTTCCCGCGCCCAGGGACGCCCCGCGCCACCGTGAGTTAATTGCCGTCCTGGCCGTGGCCGCGGTGCTGACGCACCTGCTGCTGGGCCAGCTGACGCTGCTGCTCGCGGCGGTCATGTACGTGATCGACAGGGTCAGCCGGTGGCGGCCGCAGTGGCTGGCGGTCCCGGCCGGCCTCGGTTTGCTCTGGTCACTCGCGATCGGGCCCGCGCGCGCCGCGGCCGACCTGATCGCCGGGCCGCGGCAGGTACTGGCGTACCTGGGCGGGATCGGCAGGTACCCCGGCCACCTCATCCGCCCGCTGGGCGCCTACTCGGGCCTGACGCACTGGCTGCCCGAGCAGTTTCCGATTGCGCTGATCCTGGCGTCCGCGGAGGTCTTCGGGCTGAGCTGGCTGCAGCGGCGGCTGGAGGGCGGGCGTGCCTGGCGGCCCGGCCTGATCGTGGCCACCCGGCGGAAGATGACCGCGGCCGCGCTCAGGTCCGGCGGCGTGGTGAGCCGGGACGGCTGTCGCGTCGGCCTGGACGTGGCGACCGGGCACCCCGCCGAGGTCTCCTGGCGCGAGGCGGAGGGCGGCGTGCTGTGCGCCGGGGCGCCCGTGGGGCCGGGACCGGTCCTGGGCGCCGGGCCCGACGGCCTGACCGAGAACGCCTTCACGCTGGCCCACGCCGCGATCAGGCGCCGCAAGCCGGTGATCGTGCTCGACCTGACCGGGTCGTCGTGGCTGGCCGGGTCGCTGGCCGCCGCGTGCGGGGAGCCGGGCGCGCCGTTCTCCTGCTTCGGCCCGGACGGGCCCGGGTACTACGAGCCGGTGCGCGGCGGGGATCCGGCGCGGGCCGCCGCGCTGGTCATGGGCATGCTCGACTGGACCGGCGTCGGTGACCGGCAGCGCAGGTCCGCCGGCGCGTACCTGACCGACGCGCTGGCCGTGCAGGCGGCCGCACCAGGGGACCGTCGGGAGCCGGTGCTCGATGACCTCGTCCGCCTGCTGAACCCGGACGGGCTGCTCCAGCGCGCGGCGCTGATTCCGGCGTATCGTCCCCGCCGCGACGTGCTGGCCGACCGGGCCGGCGTCTCGGCCAGCCTGCTGCGGGCCGATCCGGCCGCGGTGGCCGCGCCCGCCGCGCAGCTGCCGAGACTGCGGGCATCGGCCCTGGGCCGCTGGCTACAGCCGGGGCCGCCGGACGACCCCCGGATCAGCCTGGGCCAGACGGTCAGGGAACGAGGCGTCACCCTGTTCTCGCTGGACGCCGGCGCCGACGGCCAGGCCGCCGCGATGATCGCCGGGCTGGTCTGCGCCGACCTGATGGCCGTGTGCCGCGAGCTGCACGCCATGGCGGTCCCCGGGGATGGCCTGGCCTGGATCAACGGCTGTGAGGCCCTGGGACAGGAGGTGCTGGCCGAACTGGTCGCGGCGGGCGGGGGCGCGGGGATAGGCGTGGTGCTCAGCACGACCTCCGCGGCGGTCGCGGATCAGCTGGCCGCCCAGGTCGGCGTCCTGGTCGCCCGCGGCCCGGTCGACCCGGCCCTGGTCGGCCGGTTCACCGACGGTGACGGCGCGGCCGGCGGGAACGGCGCCGGCCCGGCCGGCCCGCTTGCGGCGGATCTGCCGTCACCCGGCGACGACACGTTCGCGCTGCTGGCCCGGGGACCGCGGGAGCGCGTGCTGTCGCACTGCCGGCACGTTCCCGCTCTGACGGGCGGTCGGCCGGAGTGAGCGCCGCGCCGCCTGGATACCGCCCGGCCGCCACGCCGCCGCTGCGGCGGGCTACGATCCGGCCGGACCGGGTCTACCTCGGCTGGCAGTACGCGCCGCGGTACCCCGATCCCGGCCCGCTGCCGCGCCGGCCGGCGCCGCCCGCGGCGGAGCAGCTCAACCAGGGGTGGGTGGACGCGCAGCGCCGCGAGGACGGGCGGCTGAGCCGGCCGCTCAAGGTGACCTGCGCGGCCGCGGCGGGCCTGTTCGGCCTGCTGCTCGCGCTCGGCCTGACCGGGCTGCTGAACGCGTGGCTCACCGGGGTCGGCGCGGCGGCGTGCCTGGCCGTCGCGGTGGTCAGCGGGCGCGGCGTCCGGCGCGACGAGCAGGCCCTGCAGGAGCGGATCGCGGCCGAGCAGCAGCGGGTGGAGAAGATCCGTGAGGTACAGCTCCGGCGGCTGGCGGCCCGCCAGGAGCAGCACGCCCGGCAGGTCCGCTCGTGGGAGTCGCGCCGTGAGGCGTTCGACCGGCAGACGCAGTGGTACGCGGTGTCGCTGCCCAGCCAGATCGACCGGGTAGACGTGGCCGGCGGGACGCTGGCCGGCTGGTCCGCGCTGCTCACGATGATCGCGGCCCCGCGCCTGTCCGCGGGCGGTGACGTCACCGTGCTCGACCTCACCGAGGGCGCGGTGGCCGGTGACCTGCTCGCGGTGGCGCGGCGGGGCGGGGTCGAGCCGCTGGTCTGGGTCATGCCCGGCGACCTGCCCCGGCTCGACCTCGGCACCGGGCTCGGGGCCAGCGCCCTGGCCGATGTGCTGGCCGCGACCGTCGCCGCCTGTGACGAGCCCGGCCCCGGTGCCCAGGGCGGCTCGGCCGCATCGTACTCGATCGACCACTCGATCCTGGACCGGGTCCTCGGCGTGCTCGGCGAAACGGCGAGCATCGCCCAGGTCACGGCGGCGCTGCGGGTGCTGGCCCAGGTCGGCGACGCGCGCGAGGACCTGGAGGCCGGATTGCTGACGGCGGGCCAGCTGGAGCGGGTGCTCACCCTGTTCGGCCGCGGCGCCGCGGACAGGGTGGTGATCGAGAGGGCGTGGGCCATCGAGTCCCGGCTGCGCAAGCTGGAGCACCTCGGGTCGGGCACGTCGCCGCTGCCGCCGAGCCGGCTCCGGGTCGCGTGGCTGGACCGGCGGGCCGGGGCGCTGGGCAACCGGGTGCTCGGCACGTACCTGGCGGTGACCCTGACCCACATGCTGAGGCAGGCGTCGTCCGGCCGGCGGTGGCAGCAGACCCTGTGCGTGCTCGGTGCCGAGAAGCTCGGCCCCGACGTGCTGGACCGGCTCGCCGACGCCTGCGAGATCTCCGGTACCGGGCTCGTGACCGGGTATCGCTCGATCCCCGGTCACGTCCGGGAGCGGCTCGGCCGAGGGAACGCGGCGGTCGCGTTCATGCGGCTCGGGAACGCCGAGGACGCCCGGGTGGCCAGCGAACAGATCGGCACCGAGCACCGCTTCGTGATCAGCCAGCTGACCGACACCGTCGGGATGTCGGTCACCGACACCGTCGGCGACTCCTACACCAGCACGGTCGGCACGGCCGACTCGGTGGCCGACACCGCCTCGGTCAGCGACAGCGTCGGGCGCAGCAGCGGCCGCGCCGCCGCCCGCCAGGACGCCTTCGCGCCGTTCGGCCACGTGACCGGGACGCGGAGCAGGGACTCCAACTCCTCGCACGGCACGTCGGACTCGCGGTCGATCACCGAAGGCATTAACGAGAGCACCGCGTGGGGGATCAGCACGTCGACCGCGGTCGGCGCCAGTTCCTCGGCCGCCCGGACCGCGCAGCGGTCGCGCGAGTTCCTCGTCGAGCCGCACGAGCTGCAGCAGCTGCCGCCGGGCGCGGTGATCGTCACCTACGCGGCACCCGAGGGCCGCCGGGTGGTGCTCGCCGACGCCAACCCCGCGATCATCGGGCTGCGCACGTCCACCCTGCTCAGCCTCGAGGAGTCCGTGAACGCCACGAACGCGACGAACGCGGGGGACTCGTACCCGGACGAGGCGGGCGCCGCGCCGCACCCCGCGGAGCCCGGCGCCGGGCCGGGCTCCGAAGCGGACTCGGAGCCGCCGCCCAACCTCGGCCCGCCGCCCGAGCGCCTGGACTGGCGCCGGCCGCGCTGAGCAGCCCCAACATGCTTCTGTTGGCGAAGTTATGCCGCGTGAATTATGCTTCTGTTTACGAAGTAATCTTCCGGGCGGGAGCACCCACCATGAACAGCGCGCGGCGCGGTGCCGGGCGGGTGCGTGTTCCGCCCCCGCTGATCAGCCGCCGGCTGCCCTCGGGCCGGGGGGCCACCGAGCAGCCGAACGCGACCGGCGACGGCGAGACCGCGCTCACGCCGGTGTTCTGGGCCATGGTGGCCCTGACCGGCGTGGCCGCGGGCCTGTTCGGGGACCTGATGATGCTGATCCTGTTCACCGTGCAGCACCTGGCGTTCGGCTATCACTCCGGGCCGCTGGAATCCGGGGTGGAGCACGCGTCCGATGCCCGCCGGCTCATCGTGCTGCTCTCCGCCGGGGCGTTCGGCGGGATCGCCTGGTTCCTGCTGCGCCGCTACACCTCCGGCGAGAAGGCCGACCTCGACGACGTGGTATGGGGCGACGGGGCGCGCCTGTCGCTGCGCCGGTCGCTCGGCACGTCGGTGATCTCCGAAGTGGTCATCGGGATGGGCGCGTCGATCGGCCGGGAGAACGCGCCCAAGCTGATGGGCGGGGCCTCGGCCAGCCTGCTGGCGGGCTGGGCCCGGCTGTCGCGGGAGCAGCGCCGGCTGCTGATGGCGTGCGGCGCGGGCGCCGGGCTGGCGGCCGTGTACAACGTCCCGCTCGGCGGGGCGCTGTTCACCGCCGAGATCATGATGGGCAGCATCAGCCTGCCCGTCGTCCTCCCGGCGCTGGCCTGCTCCTGGATCGCCACCGCCACCGGCTGGCTGTACCTGCCCGACCGGGCCACGTACCTGGATATCCCCGGCTACCGGTTCACCGCGCCGCTGCTGGCGTGGGCGCTGCTGGCCGGGCCGCTGATCGGGCTGGTGGCCTCCGGCTACATCCGGCTTATCGGCTGGGTCTCCCATCACCAGGCCCGCGGCCGCGCGGCCGCGGTGGCGCCGGTCGTCGCGTTCGGGATCCTGGGCGTCATCGGGTTCGCCTACCCGCAGTTGTTCGGCAACGGCAAGGACATGGCGCACGACGCGTTCCTCGGCGCGGACGGGCTGACCCTGCTGCTGGCCCTGTTCGCCCTCAAGCCGCTGGTGACGGCGCTGTGCCTGGGCAGCGGCACGTCCGGCGGGCTGTTCACCCCGACCCTGTCCACCGGGGCCGTGCTGGGCGGCGCGGCCGGGATCGCCTGGAGCCTGGCCTGGCCCGGGTCGCCGTCCGGCGCCTACGCGCTGCTCGGCGCGGCGGCCATGCTCGGCGCGGCCATGCAGGCGCCGCTGGCCGGGCTGGCGCTCACCCTGGAGCTCACCCACGGAGGCTTCGCGATCATGATCCCGATGATCGCCGCCACCGTGACCGCGACCGCGGTCGCCCGCTACGTCGACGGCTACTCGATCTACTCCGCGCGGCTGGGCGCCCGGCCCGGCCCGGCTACGCCTCTGCGGCCGGGGCCCCACCCGAGGCCAGGGTGAGCCCGGCCGGCCCGGCCCGGCCGAAATCCTCGTCGACGCTGATGACCTCGCGCCCTCGGGCGGCCAGGATCGAGGCGGCCACCGTGGCCCGGTAGCCGCTCTGGCAGTAGACCCAGACCTCGCCCGGCGGCAGTTCGCCGGCCCGGCCGGGCAGGTCGCTGAACGGGATGTGGATGGCCCCGGCGACGTGGCCGCGCTCCCACTCCAGCCGCCGCCGCACGTCCAGCAGGATCAGCCGCCCGCCCTCCCAGCCCTTCCCGCCGTCCCAGCCCTTCCCGCCGCCCTGGCCGACAGCGGCCAGGTCGGCGAACGTGGCCCGGCGCAGGCGCGCCAGCGGGCGGGCTCCGGACCACTGCTCCGGCCGCCCGGCGGCCGCCGCGGCCGGGCGGTCGATGCCGATCCGGACCAGTTCCCGCTGGGCTCGCGCCACCTGCTCCGGGGTCTCGCCGAGCAGCGTCACCGGCGTCCCCCAGGGCAGGACCCAGCCCAGGTAGCTGGCGAAGCTGCCGTCGAGCGGGAAGCTGAACGAGCCCGGTACGTGCCCGGCGCAGAACGCGACGCGGTCGCGCAGGTCGACGACCCACTCACCGGACTCGAGCGCACGGCGGACCTGGTCCAGGCCGGCCGCGGCGGGGACAGGTCCGGCCGGCCGGGCCCAGCCAGGTTGGCCGGGCCCATGTGGGCGTAATACGACGGGTACGCGTCGAGGCCGGCCAATATCGCCTCGACATAGGCAACCTCGTCGAGGGTCAGCGCGGGATTGCCCTGCTTCTCCCGGCCGATCGTGGACGCCGTGGACTGCGCCTGCGTGGCCGCGCAGAAGCTGCCGAACCCGTGCGTCGGGAAGATCTCCGCGGAGTCCGGCAGCTCGCGGGCCAGGCGCGAGGCCGAGGCGTGCTGCGCCCGGGCCAGCGCCGGGGTGCTGTCGCGGCCGAGCAGGTCCGGCCGGCCGGTCGAGCCGAACAGCAGCGATCCCCCGGTGAACACCCCGGCCACCTGGCCGTCGGCCTCCAGCACGTAGGACAGGTGGCTGAACGTATGGCCGGGCGTGGCCAGGGCCCGCAACCGCAGCACCGGGCTGATCTGGACGGTGTCGCCGTCACGGACCGGCTCACGGCGGAAGCTCACCGGGTCGGCCGCGTTGACCAGGTAGGCCGCCCCGGCCTCGCGGGACAGGGCCAGGCCGCCGCTGACGTAGTCGTTGTGTACATGCGTCTCGGCGACGTGGGTGATCCGGACCCCGTGGCGCTCGGCGAGCGCGGTGACCCGGTCGATGTCCCGCTGCGGGTCGATCACGACCGCCGCGTCGCCGTCGTGGGCCAGGTAGCTGCGGTCGCCGAGCGTCGCGGTCTCGATCTGCAGGACCTCAACCATGGCTGGACCCCCTTGTCCGCCGACCGCAACCCGATGCGGCAAATGTACGCTGACCTGCCAGGAGAATAGGTGCAGGAGGCCGCCGATGAACCAGGTCCCGGTGCAGGCGATGCAGTCCGCTGGCCTGCCGGCTGCGGCGACGCTCGGCGGCTCGGCGCTGCCGCTGGTGGGTCGGGCGCGGGTGTACGCCTGCGGGATCACACCCTACGACGTCACCCACCTGGGCCACGCCGCGACGTTCGTGTGGGTGGACACGCTGGCCCGGGTGCTGCACGCGGGCGGCGCCGAGGTGCTCGTGTGCCGCAACGTCACCGACGTCGACGACGTGCTGCTGTCGGCCGCGAGCCGGGCCGGCGCCCCCTACGACCGGTTCGCCGCGATCCAGCAGTTCTACTTTGACCGCGACATGGCCGCGCTCGGGGTCGGGGCCCCGGCCATGCAGCCCCGCGCGCACGCCTACGTCGGCCAGGTGATCGCGCTGGCGGCGGGCCTGCTCGCGCGGGGCGCCGCCTACGAGCGGGACGGCCAGGTGTACTTCCGCGGCGCCGCGGTGGCCCGCCGGGCGGTTCCGGACGCCGGGCAGGCGCGGCGGCTGGCCGCCGAGTACGGCGACCATCCCGACGACCCGCGCAAGGACGACCCGTTCGACGTGGCGTTGTGGCAGGTGTCGGGCGGCGAGCCGGCCTGGGACAGCCCGTGGGGGGCCGGGCGGCCGGGCTGGCACGCCGAGTGCGCGGCGATGGCGCTGGACGCGTTCGGCCCCGCGGTGGACGTGCTGGCCGGCGGCGCCGACCTGCTGTTCCCGCACCACGCGTACCAGGCGGGCCTGGCCGAGGCGCTCACCGGGGTCACGCCGTTCGCCCGGGCCCGGCTGAACGCCGGGACGGTCCGGGTGGCCGGGGCCAAGATGGCCAAGTCGGCCGGGAACCTCGTGCTGGTCAGCGACCTGGTCCGGGACTACCCGGCGGCGGCCGTGCGGCTGCTGATCCTGGACCGCCGGTGGGACGCGGACTGGGACTTCGAGCTAGCCGGGCTGGACGCCGCCGCCGCGCGGCTGGAGCGCCTGCACGCCGCCGCCGGGCGCCCCGGGCGCGGCAGCACGGCGGTCGCGGCGGCGGGGGCGGTCCGCGCCGCGCTGGCCGACGATCTCGACGTGCCCGCCGCGCTGCGCATCGCCGAGGACGACGGCGGCCCGGCCGCCCGCGGCCTCGGCTCCCTGCTCGGGCTGTGGTAGCCGCGCCGGTCACGGTCACGTTCGCCGGCTCCGGTGATGCGTTCGGCAGCGGCGGCCGGTACCAGGCCTGCGTCCACATCAGGCCCCCGGGCGGCGCGGCGCCGGTACTGCTGGACTGCGGCGCGACCTCGATGGCCGCGCTGCGGTCCTGCGGGCTCGACCCCGGCGAGATCGCCGCGGTGTTCCTGTCGCACCTGCACGGGGACCACTTCGGCGGGCTCCCGTTTCTCATACTCAACGGTCAGTTCGCCCGCCGGATCCGCCCGCTGACCGTGGTCGGGCCGCCAGGGACCGCGCGGCGGCTCCCTGAGCTCATGGAGAGCATGTTCCCTGGCTCCTGGCGGGTGCGGCGCCGGTTCGCCGTGGACCTCGCGGAACTGCGGCCGGGAGCGGCCGTCACCGCCGCGGGGGTGCGGGCCGAGGGCTTCGGCGCCGACCACCCGAGCGGCCCGGACGGGCCGGCCCTGGCGCTGCGGCTCACCCTGGGCGCTACCGTGATCGGCTACACCGGCGACACCGCCTGGACCGACACCCTCATCGACGTGGCCGCCGGGGCCGACCTGCTGATCGCCGAGGCCTACTACCGGGACAAGGCCGTCCCGTACCACCTCAGCCACGCCGACCTGGTCGCGCACGCCGGCCGGCTGGCCAGCCGGCGGGTCGTGCTCACCCACATGTCCGCGGACATGCTGGACCACCTGGACCAGGCCCGGTTCGAGACCGCCGCGGACGGGCTGGTGCTGCGCGTCTGAGTGCTGCGCGTCTGAGTGCTACCGCGTCTGAGTGCTACCGCGTCTGAGTGCTACCGCGTCTGACTGCTACCGGGGCGGGGCGGTTACCGCAACGCGGCCTGGTACGGCCGGGGGCGGCGCAGCAGCCACTGCCAGAACGTCCGCCGCGGCAGGCGGGCCGAGATGCTGCCGCTGCGGACCTGGCCGGCCAACTCGATGCGCAGCGTGACCGGCACGTCGTGGCTCCACGGCTCCCTGATCTTCACCTCGCCGCTGCGAACCCCGACGTCGTCGGCGTCCACCACGATGCCCGGCTTGGTCACCAGCCTCAGGTGCCCGCTTTGCACCTCGGCGTCGATCCGCAGCGTCGGCTGGGTGATGACCGCCTCGGTGAAGTCCAGCCTGACGCTGCCGCTGGTGACCCGCACCTCCATCCGGCTCGGCACCACCCAGCGGCCGTCGCGGCGGGCGTGGCCGCTGCCGCAGTCGATGCGGACCATGTCCTTGGGCTCGACCGGCGCCACCCCGGCCGCAGCGCCCGTGGCGGGCAGGTCGGTGGTCAGCACGGCCAGCTCGGCGTAGGTCCGCGCGGTCAGCGCCGCCTCGAGCCGCTGGTCGAGTTCCTCCGCGGTCAGCCGGCCGTCGCCCGCGGCCACCCGCAGGATCTCCACGACCCGGTCCCGGTCCTGGTGCGAGGCCCGGAGCTGGCCCGGCAGCATCGGCTCCGCTCTGCGCTCCTCCGGTGACGTCCCGTCCACCATGGAGCTAACTGTAGGACCCGCGATCGCCGCCCGGCAGCCCGGTCCGGCCGGCGGTCAGCCGGGCGGGATGACCCGGACCCCCGGCCACCGCCGGGCGGGCTGGTGACGCTCCAGCCGGGCCAGGCAGACGTCGAGGCTGGCGCGGCGGGGGTTGCGCCGCCAGACCCCGCCCAGCAGGTCGTCCAGGCCGAGCGGGGCGCATATCTCGATCCCGTCCGGCGTCCCGCGCGGCTCCAGGCGGATCGCGACGGCCGTGGCCGTCTCCGGCCAGGTGGCCACCGCGTCGGCGACCGACAGCAACGGGGCGACCGGATCGCCGCCGAACTTGGCGCTGTACCAGGTGTGCACGGCCGCCTGGTTGCGGGCCTGCCACGGCAGCCCCGGGCCCTCGGCGAGCAGCCGCGCGGTGGCCTGCTCGTCGCGGCGCCGGGACAGGTCGGCCGGATCGAAGAACGCCACGTCCACGTCGTGCACCTGGCCCGGGGTGAAGCCCGGCCCGTAGAGCTCGCCCCAGACCAGGTCGCGCAGGACCCCGGCGCCCACCCACGCGTCGGGCAGCCCGGCCCGGCGCACGGCCCGCAGCACTCCCGTCAGCCAGGCGGAGGACCGGATCATGTCCCGTATCCGGTCCTCGTCGGCGGCCACCCACGCATCATCTCGCGCCTGTGAACCTCGGCGTATCCGCGCCAACCGGTGGCAGCCGGGCCCGCGGCCTGATATGCACGGCCGTATGGCCGCTGCGTCAGGTATCGGGGGAGGTGCCGCGGGTCCGTGGTACCGGGTCCAGGCGATCATGGCCGACGGCCGCCGCGGCGGCACCGCGGAGCGGGACTACGCGTCGGTCCTGCCCGCCGTGCTGAACGCCGCGCAGCACCGCCGCCCGTTCGTGGCCGGATGGCTGTCGCGCGGCGGCGGAGCGCCCCTGGAGCTGATCACCAACGCCGGGCCGCTTCCCGAGCCGGGCGCGGCGGACCGGTCCCGCATGGGGCAGATCCAGGTGGCCAGGCTGGAGGACCCGGCACCGGAGCCGCACCAGCTCATCGACCCGTCCGTGGTCATCGAGCCGAGCCGGGTCATCGACCCGAGCCGGGTCATCGTGCCCAACCGGGCGGTCGAGCCGGTCGGGACGATCGATCCGGGCGGGGCGTTCGAGCCCAAGGAACTGCTGTTCCCGTGGAGCGCCCGCGGCGTGCCGATGCCGGGCGGGCTGCTCGCCGACCTGGACCGCCTCGTCTGGGCACCTTGCCCCGGCCGCCAGGCTTCCCCGCTCGGCTGGGATCTGGGCCAGCCGGGGGACCTGGCCGCGGGCTACCCGGGCGGTCGGCGCAGCGGTGACGACCAGGGGGAGCGGCATCCCACGCTGTTCGAGTCGGCTCTGGTGACGCTCATGTCCCGGCCGTTCGGCTGGCTGGTCGTGGCCGAGCCCTCCGACCTCATCGACACCGAGATCGCCGAGCTGCGCACGCAGCTGAACGTGATCAGGCGCTACGACGAGGAGCGTTCCCGGTTCGACGTCGGCCGCGCCGAGCGCCGCCTGGCCGAGCTCGACACGTTCCGGGAAGCCGGGCTGTGGAACGTGCGGGTGCTCGCCGGGGCGGCGAGCGAGGCGGAACTCGGGCTGATCGCCCCGATGCTGGTCGGCTCCGTCGACCTGTCCGCGCACCCGTACCGGCTGCGCAGCGCCGAGGAGCCTCGCGACCTGGCCGACGCGCTGGCGGCCAAGCTCGCGGACCCGGTCGACGGCGCGCAGGTGCCGTTTGCGGCCACCGCGGGGGCCCTGGCCGCCCTGACCGGCCTGCCCCGCGGCGAGGTGCCCGGGGTGCGGGTGCTCGAGCCCGGCTGCTTCGACGTGACCAGCGAGACCATGAGCGAGGCCACCGGCGAGCCCAGGGCCAGGGGCAGCGCCGCGGCCGGCGCCGAGCTCAGCACCGAGACGGCGAACGGCGAGGGCGCCGGCCTTCGCGGCGAGCAGGCCATCGAGCTGGGCGCGATCCTGGACGGCCAGGACCGCAAGGTCGGCACATTCCGGGTCCCGCTCGCCACCTTGAACCGGCACGCGTTCGTCACCGGGGCCACCGGCGCGGGCAAGTCGCAGACGGTCCGGCACATGCTGGAGCAGCTCACCGCGGCCGGGATCCCGTGGCTCGCGATCGAGCCGGTCAAGTCCGAGTACGCGGCCATGGCCGGCCGGATCGCGGGCGCCGGCCAGGTCACGATGATCAACCCGTCCGACCCGGCGGCGGTGCCGCTGTCGGTCAACCCGCTCGAGCCGGAGCCCGGTTACCCGGTGCAGGCCCACATCGACATGGTGCGGGCGCTGTTCCTGGCCGCCTTCGAGGCCAGGGAGCCGTTCCCGCAGATCATCTCGCAGGCGCTGCAACGCGCCTACGAGAACTGCGGCTGGGACCCGGTGACCGGGGCGGGCCGGCCGGGCGCGCCGGCCCCTCCGGCCGTCCCCACGCTGGCCCAGCTGCAGCGCGCGGCGCTCGAGGTGATCGAGGACGTCGGCTACGGTCGGGAGCTGCAGGCCGATGTCCGCGGCTTCGTCGACGTGCGGCTGCGCTCGCTGCGGACCGGCTCGGCCGGCCGGTTCTTCGAGGGCGGGCACCCGGCCGACGTCGCCGACCTGCTGCGCCGCCACGTGGTGCTGGCGATCGAGGACGTGGCCAACGACGAGGACAAGGCGTTCCTGATCGGCACGCTGATCATCAAGCTCGTCGAGCACCTGAGGCTGCGCGCCCGCGCCGCGCCCACTGACGGCCTCACGCACGTGATCGTCATCGAGGAGGCGCACCGGCTGCTGCGCGCCAGCCGGGAGGGCGCGAGCGCGCACGCGGTTGAGCTGTTCGCGAGCCTGCTGGCCGAGATCCGGGCCTACGGCGAGGGGATCATCGTCGTCGAGCAGATCCCGGCCAAGCTGCTCCCGGACGTGGTGAAGAACACCGCGCTCAAGGTGCTGCACCGGCTGCCGGCGCACGACGACCGGCAGGTCGTGGGCGCGGCGATGAACCTGGACTCCGACCAGTCGCGGCAGGTGGTCTCGCTGCGGCCGGGGGTGGCGGCCGTGTTCGCGGACGGGATGGACCGGCCGCTGCGGATCCGGGTCCCGTTCGGCGGCGCCAAGGAGCGGGTGCAGCGGTCCGCCGACCGCTCGATCCCGGTCCGGGGCCGGCGCTCGGCGGCCTGCGGCCCGGTGTGCGTATCCGGGCGGGCCTGCAACCTGGTGGAGCTGCGCGCGGCCGACCTGCTCTCCGGCTCGCCGGAGGATGCCTGGCTGCGGATCTGGGCCGAGGCACTGGTCCTCGCGTTCCTCACCAACCGGCCGCTGCCGGTGGTGCCGGCCTCCCTGCGCAGCCGGTGGGCCGAGCTTGACCAGCGGCTGCGCGAGTGCCTGCTGGCCACGGCGATCGACCGGTCGCTGCGCGGGCGGTCCCTGGCCGTCCGCGCGTTCTACGACCCGCAGCGGCTGGCGGCGGCCGCCGCGGCCACCGCGCTCAGGCTGCTCGACGGGGGAAAGGGGGCCGGGGCGCCGGTCGGGGGTGACTGGGTGATCCCCCAGCTGCAGTGGCTGCACGAGGTGGAGCGCGTGTGCCCGTTCGGTGACGACCAGCCGGACCCGTTCGCCGAGGCGCCGCCGCTCGACTATCCCCTGAGCGGCCTGGCCGACCGGCCGGGCCTGCGGGTCGGGCAGCGCGTCAGCGGCCTGCGCCGGCACCCGCTGTCGATGGAGCTGGCCCGCAACCGGCAGCCGGCCTGGACCGTCCTGCTCGGCGAGGACGAGCAGCGCGGCTTCGCCGACGACCTCGCCGAGCAGGTGATCGGGGTGAGCCATCGCGGCCAGCTGCGCCAGGCGGCCGGCGAGATGGGGATCGTCGGCTGGCTGGAGGCCGTGCTGTCCTGGCCGCGCCGGTTCATCGTCGGCACCGACGACCAGGTGGTGGCGGCGGCCCCGGCGGCCGCTGGTTCGGCCAACCGCGCGGCTGACGGATAGCATCGGCGGCGATGGGAAAGCTTCCGCTGCGTGCACGGCTGGCCACCACGGTGGCCGGGGCCGCGGGACGGGTGTCGCGGCTGTCGGGCCGCGGCGACGGGTCGGTGATCGGCGGCGTGGTCGGCCTGCGGATGGAGCCCGACCTGCTCCGGCTGCTGGCCGCGGACCGCCAGATCGTGCTGGTGACCGGGACGAACGGCAAGACCACCACGACCAGGCTGATCACCGCGGCGCTCGGGGCGCTGGGCCTCCAGGTCGCGTCCAACGCGTTCGGCGCCAACATGGAAGCCGGGCTCGCGTCCGCGCTCGGCCAGGCCCGCAGCGCCCCGTTCGGCGTCCTCGAGGTCGACGAGCGCTACCTGCCTGCCATGATCGGCGCGACCGGCCCCAAGGTGGTCACGCTGCTCAACCTGAGCCGGGACCAGATGGACCGGGCGGCCGAGATCTGGCTGGTGGCCAGGCGCTGGCGGGAGGCGCTGGCCGACGCTCCCGGCGTCCAGGTCGTGGCCAACGCCGACGACCCGCTCATCGCCTGGGCGGCCAGCGCGGCGAAGCGGGTCACCTGGGTCGCGGCCGGCCAGCGCTGGCACGAGGATTCCTGGTGCTGCCCGGAATGCGGGTCGCACCTGAGCCGGGACGACCTGGGCTGGCGGTGCGGGGAGTGCGGCTTCACCCGGCCCGCGGCCCGGTGGGTGCTGGCCGGGGAGTCCGTGGTCGACGCGACCGGGCGGGTCCGCGAGCTGGCGCTCGCGCTGCCCGGCCGGGCCAACCGGGCCAACGCGGTGGTCGCGCTGGCCGTGGCCGATTACTTCGGCGTCGACCTGGATCAGGCCCTGCCCCGGCTGCGCGAGGTGACCTCGGTGGCCGGCCGGTACACCCAGCTGGAGCGCGACGGGCGGCGGCTGCGGCTGCTGCTGGCCAAGAACCCGGCGGGCTGGCTGGAGGCGTTCGACGTACTCACCCCGGAGCCGGCCCCGGTGCTGCTGGCGGTCAACGCGCAGGGCCCGGACGGCCGGGACACGTCCTGGCTGTGGGACGTGGACTACCGGGTGCTGCGCGGCCGCCCGGTGCTGGTGGCCGGGGAGCGCAGGCTCGACCTCGCGGTCCGGCTGGAGGCCGACGAGGTCGGGTTCGAGCTGGCCGGCGACGTGGACGACGCCGTGGCGCGGGTGCCGCCCGGGCCCCTGGACGTGATCGCCAACTACACGGCGTTCCAGCAGATCCGCACCGCTCTGGGCCGGGCCCAGTAATGGCCACTCCCCGCCACCGCGCGACGTCCAGCCGCCTGCGGCTGGTCTGGGTCTACCCCGACCTGCTCAGCACCTACGGTGACCGCGGCAACCTGCTCGTGCTGGAGCGCCGGGCCGGGCTCCGCGGCATCGATACCGAGGCCGTCAGCGTGCACGCCGACCAGCCGGTACCCCGCAGCGGCGACATCTACCTGATGGGCGGGGGCGAGGACCTGCCGCAGATCCTCGCCGCGCAGCGGCTGCGCGCCGACGGCGGGCTCGCCGCCGCGGCCGGCGCCGGGGCGGTGGTCCTGGCCGTGTGCGCCGGCTACCAGGTGATCGGCGCGGAGTTCGGCGGCGCGGAGGGCGAGCCGGTTCCCGGGCTCGAGATCCTGGATATCCGCAGCGGCCGGGGCGAGCACCGCGGGGTTGGCGAGATCGTCGCCGACGTCGACCCCGAACTCGGCGTGCCGCGGCTGACCGGGTTCGAGAACCACCAGGGCGTGACCAGGCTCGGGCCGGCCGCCCGGCCGCTGGCGCGGGTCACCGCCGGGGTCGGCAACGGCGACGGCACCGAGGGCGCCTACGCGGGCAAGGTGATCGGGACCTATCTGCACGGCCCGGTGCTCGTGCGCAACCCCGGCCTGGCCGACCTGCTGCTGGCCTGGGCCGCCGGGCCGCTAGCCCCGCTGCCGGAGGCCGACGAGGCCTGGGCCCGCAGGCTGCGGGAGGAACGCCTCGCGGCCGTGCCGGCGCCTCAGTAGACCAGCGCCTGCGCGCCGTCGGCCATGACCTCGACCAGGAACGTCGACGCCCCGGCGATGCGGACCCCCGGGAGCGTGTCGGCGGCGCTGATCTCCCGGCGGGACGCGCACTGGCTGCAGACGGTCACGGTCCCCTCCTCCAGAACCTTCGCCAGCAGCTGCGCGAGCGGCGCCGCGTGCGGAAGCGCGATGTCCTGCGCGCGGTCCGGCAGGGCGAACCAGGCCGCCTCGCCGGTCAGCCAGAGCGACACCTGCAACCCGCTCGCCACGGCCGTCGCGGCGATGGTGAAACCCTGATTGCAGCGTTCCTGGTCGTCCTGGCCCGCGGTGACCTTGACGACGAGTGAGCGGGAAGCCATGGCCGCAGCTTAATGCCGATGCGCGAGCCCGCGCACGGCCACATTGGCGCTTACCAGGCCTTGGCCCGCATACTCGGAGAGGTACCGTTGGTGAACCGGGTTAGGGCCACTCCAATCCAGGGGAGGGCGCCTGTGGGTCTGCGACATCTGTTTAGTGTCGCGGCGCTGATCATCGTGGGCTTGTCGGTCACCGGGTGCGTGGCACCCCAGTACACCTACGTCACGGACTCCGCGGATAGCGCGTACTTCAAGGTGCCACCGAGCTGGGGGCAGGTGAACCAGTCCACGCTGCAGAACGCCGAGGGCCAGGCCAGCCAGGAGGGGACCTACCTCTGGTCGCGCGCCTATGACGATACGGCGAAGCCGTCCATCAACAACGTCTTCTCGTCCTCGGACCACCCGGTCGCCTACGCGAGCGTGCTGGGGCTGTCCGCGGCCGAGCGCAGCGACGTGTCGTTCAACAGCATGCGGGACCTGCTGCTGCCGGTGACCGCGACGGCGCGCAAGGCCGCGGCCGACAACCACGAGGAGCTGTCCGGTTTCGCGTCGCTGGCCGATCAGGTCATCACCGACAGCCATAACGACCGGGGCATCCGCGAGATCTTCGACTACGACCTGGGTGCCACGCTCGAGACGTTCGACCTGACGGTGCTGACCAACAGCACCACCACCAAGCTCTACTTCCTGCTCGTGCACTGCTCGGCGACCTGCTTCGCCGATGACTACAACCAGATCGCCACGGTCGTCGGATCGTTCGCGGTCGGGGGGTCGTGAAGATGTCCTCTTCGGTTAGGAGCCCACGATGACGATAGCCCGGGCGGGCTCGCCGGAAGGACTGCAGCCCGGCGGCGGGCGCCCGCGGGATGACGAACGGACGACCCGCAAGCCGCTGGCGCTCTGGGACCGGCTGAAGTTCCTGATCCTGCTGACGCTGCTGTGGTTCATCCTGGCCTGGTCGGTGATGGCGTCCGACCCGCTCATCGGGTTCACGGACGCGATGCGGATCGAGGTCACGTCCGGCTGGTGGGTGTTCGCCCTGTTCGGCTTGGAGGTGCTGCGCCAGCTGCACTTCCTGATCAGCGAGCACTGGGCCGGCTATTACCGGTTCTGGACCCAGACCGTCTTCGGCGGCTGGGAGCGGGTGACGCGCCGCAAGTTCTCGGCGTGGACCAGGTTCCGCTTCTGGCGCGTGCTCACCTGGCTGTTCTGGATCGCCGTGATCGCGGTGGTGGCCGGCAAGGTGACGCACGCCGACCCGGTGACCGCGCTGCTGAAGATGCCGTCCTACATCTGGCACGCGCTGCCGTTCATCCTGCAGCTCATGGTCATCCTGCTGTTCGTCGTGCTCCAGTTCGGCGCGATCTTCTGGTTCCTGTCCCGCGGCGGCGTCGACGTGTACTACCCCGACGACATCAAGACCCGGTTCACCGACGTCTGGGGCCAGGACCACGTGCTGGCGCGGGTCAAGGAGAACATCCTCTACCTGGAGGACCCCGAGCAGATCGAGTCGCGCGGTGGGTACGTGCCCGGCGGCATCCTGCTCTGGGGCCCGCCCGGCACCGGCAAGACGCTGATGGCCGAGGCCGTGGCGGGCGAGACCGGCCGTCCCTACGTGTTCGTGGACCCGGGCGCGTTCATCAACATGTTCATGGGCGTCGGCATCCTGAAGGTGAAGTCGCTGTTCCGCAAGCTGCGCCGGCTGGCGCTGCGCTACGGCGGCGTGATCGTGTTCTTCGACGAGGCCGACTCGCTGGGCAGCCGCGGCGCCCTGGCCCAGGGCGGCCCGGGCTTCCCCCGCGACACCCCCGCGGCCTGGCAGGCCGGCGGCTGTCACGGCTTCTCCTACCTGTCGGGGGACGTGCAGTGGCGGCTGGCTCAGCGGGCCCTGTCGTCGTCGGTCGGCGAGGAGCCGGACACCCGGCGCAACAAGCAGATCATGGGCATGGGGATGAACGGCGGGGGCGGCATGGGCACGCTGCAGGCCCTGCTCACCGAGCTGTCCGGGCTGAAGAAGCCGCGGGGCTTCATCAACCGGCACGTCCGGCGGCTGTTCGGCATGCGCCCCAAGCCGCCGCCGAAGTACCGGATCCTGGTCATGCTGGCGTCCAACATGCCGGAGTCGCTGGACGAGGCGCTGCTGCGACCCGGCCGTATCGACCGGATCTACAAGGTGGGCTACCCGTCGAAGGCGGGCCGGATGCGCACCTACGAGGGCTACTTCGCCAAGGTCCGGCACGAGCTCACCCCGGGGGACATCGACAAGCTGGCCACGATCACCCCGTACGCGACCGGTGCCACGATCAAGGACCTGGTCAATGAGTCCCTGATCCACGCCATCCGCGACGGTCGCGACGTCATCACCTGGCGGGACGTGATCAAGGCCAAGCAGCTCAAGGAGCTCGGGCCGGCCGAGGATGTCGAGTACATCGAGCGGGAGCGGCACGCGGTCGCGGTCCACGAGGCGTGTCACGCGCTGGTGGCCTACCGCACCCGCCAGCACATGGAGATCGACATCGCGACGATCGAGAAGGGCAGCGACTACCTGGGCATGGTGGCCAGTATCCCGCCCGAGGACCAGTTCACCCGGTGGCGCAGCGAGTACGAGACCGACATCCTGGTCTCGCTGGCGTCGCTGGCCGGGGAGCGGATGTTCTTCAGCAACGACAGCTCCTCGGGGGTCTCCGGTGACCTGGAGTCGGCGACCACGGTGGCGTCCTTCATGGAGGGCTTCTGGGGCATGGGGTCGACGGTCTCCTCGTACTCCACGGCCAAGCGGCTGGAGGTCGGCTCGCCCGGCGGCGGGGTCGGCGGCCGGAAGAAGAAGGGCCAGGACCCCGAGGCCGATGTGCGCCGGGCGCTGGCGGACCGGATCGAGGACAGCCTGAACGGCCTGCTGGGACAGGTGCAGGAGATCATCACCGAGAACCGGGATCACGTCCTCTCGCTGGCCCACGCGCTGGAGACGCACAAGACGCTGACCGGTGACGACGTGGTTGCCGTGATCGAGCGGCAGCCGGGCCCGTTCGTGGACGGCAGGCCGTACGCGGACCCGGCCATGATCCGGGATCTGGAGGACTACCACGACCACGCCGCGGCCGCCCACCGCGCGCACAGCAAGATCGCGCTCGGCATGCCCGAGATCCCCAAGCCGGTGCTGGCCGCGTCCGGCCCGGGCAACTGGCTGGTGGCGCCGGACTCAGACCCGCTGGGCGTCCAGGACGGGAACGGGCGCGGGCCGGCCGAGGGCGAGGCCGGGCCGTCCAGCGGCTCCTGACCGCATCGGCGGCGATTCGCGGGATCTCGCGGGTTTCAGGACGGAAGGTGCGCCGCTGTGCCGAGGTTTCACCGCCTCACGGTGCTGCGCCGCCTGCCGCACCCCGGCCGGGGCTTCACCCAGGGCCTGATCGCGGCGGACGGCGTGGTCTGGGAGAGCACCGGCCACTACGGGCAGTCCACGGTCCGGCGCTACCGGCTCGGCGCGGACCAGCCGGACGCCGCCGCGGACCTGCCGCCCGACCTGTTCGGCGAGGGAATCTGCCGGGTGGGGCAGCAGCTGTGGCAGCTCACCTGGCGGGAGCGGGTTGCCCTGCGCTGGGATCCGGGCCGCCTGGCGCTGCTGGGCCAGGTCCCTTACAACCGCGAGGGCTGGGGCATCTGCAGCGCGGGCTCCCACGTGATGACCAGTGACGGGAGCAGCGAACTGGTCCGGCGCGATCCGCAGACCCTGGCTCCGACCGGCGTGGTCGTGGTGCGCTGCGGCGGGCAGCGGATCGGCGGGCTCAACGATCTCGAGTGGGCCGGCGGGCGGGTCTGGGCCAACCTCGCGCCGCACCCGTACCTGGCCGGCATCGACCCGGACAGCGGCGAGGTGCTGGACTTCGTCGACGCGCGGGCCGTCAGGGAGCATCACCGGCGTGATCCCCAGGCGATCATGAACGGGGTCACGGCGCTGCCCGGGACAGGGGAGTTCCTGCTCACCGGGAAGGGCTGGCAGTCTCTCTACCACGTCCGGCTGGTCGAGGGGCGCGGCTCGAAACGGCTGGAACGGCTGCTGAGTGGTTAGGCCGCGGGCGGCTGGTCAGCGGGCGGCTTCCTTCCCGACGGCGCAGTGCCGCTGGCGGGCGGCCACCGCCGGCGCGGCCGCCGACACGCCCGGCCGCTGGCCGCCGCCGCGGCGGCCGCGCACATACACTCCGGGGTATGAAAGGCGAGTTGAGCTGGCTGGTGCTGGTCGTGGCGTTCGCGACGATCACGGGGCTGTGCGCGGTCCTGGCGGCCAGGCTCTGGCGCATCGCCGGCTCGCCCGGCGAGCCTGCGCCCGCCGGCGACGCCGCCGAGCGTAACCCGGGCGGCTCCGGCGACTGGCCGTCGCCGTGACCGGCGAACCGACGGGCCATCCCGCGGCCGCGCCTCCCGACCTGCACCCATCCCTGGTCCCGATCAGCTTCCTGCTCGGTCGCTGGGAAGGCGCCGGGGTGGTCGGCTACCCCACGATCGAGAGCGCCAATTTCGGCCAGGAGATCACGTTCAGCCATAACGGCAAGCCGTACCTGATCTACTGCAGCCGCACCTGGCGGCTGGACCCCGAAGGGCAGCCGCAGCGGCCGCTGGCCGTGGAAACCGGGTTCTGGCGCCCGCAGCCGGATGGCCCGCTCGAGGTGCTGCTCGTGCACCCGACCGGGATCAGCGAGATCTACCTGGGCGAGGTGACCGGTACCAAGATCGAGATGGCCACCGACGCCGTGGTGCGCACGTCCACGGCCAAGGAGGTCACGGCGGGTCACCGGCTGTACGGCCTGGTCGAGGGCGGCGACCTGGCCTACGCCTACGACATGGCCGCGGTGGGCCAGCCGCTGCAGGCCCACGCCTCGGCGCGGCTCAGGCGGTCGGCTAGCGCGGGGCGGCCGGGCCGCGGGTGACCCCGGCCACGCCGGGAGAGGTGATCCGCGGCTTCCTGGGCGCGCGGTCGTGGTGACCAGCCGCAACCAGCTGACGGGCCTGGTCGTCGCGGAGGGCGCCGGCCGGGCTGAGCCTCGGCCCGCTTCCCGAGCCGAGCGCGGCCGAGCTGCTGGCCCGCCGGCTGGGACCCGCGCGGCTGTCGCGGGAGCCCGGCGCGGCCCGCGAGCTGATCGGGCTCTGCGCGCGGCTGCCGCTCGCGCTGGCCGTGGTGGCCGGGCGCGGCCAGCCGCCCCGACGCCCCGCTGGGCAGGATCGCCGCCGAGCTTCGCGCGGCCGCCTGGACGCCCTGGCCACTGGGGAGCCCGCCACGGACCTGCGGGCCGTGCTCTCCTGGTCCTACGGCGGCCTGACGCCGCCGGCCGCGGCGATGTCCGGCTGCTCGGCCTGCGCCCGGGGCTGGACATCACCGCGGCATCCGCCGCGGGCCTGGCCCGGATGGACCTGTGGCAGGCGCGGGGGGCTCTGGCCGAGCTGGCCCGGGCGCATCTGATCGAGGAGTAGGCCCCGGGCCAGTTCGTCCTGTACGAGCTGCTCCGGGCCTACGCGGTGGAGCGGGCCAGCGCCGAGACCGCGATCTCGGCCTGAACGGGCAAAAAAGAGCCCCCGGGCGCCTCCCTATAGAGGGGACCGGCTGGACAAGGCCGGTCAGCCCGGGGGTCCGGTGTCTGCCGTGTATTCAGCCGGCCGCCGCTCGCGGCAACCAGTTCTGATTACACGGGACGGCGGCTAGCTGACAGCCACCTCGCGAGTCCGACATCTATGCATTCTGTTGGACCACCTCCTTTCCCGCGTTAGCCAGCACGTTATGTCAGAGCGGCGGAGCGGGCAAGCGCGTTTCACCGTGGGCTCATCGTGATCTTCGAAGGAAGCGCTGCTTTCAGGGCCAGGGATGAATCCGGCGCCCTGGACCGGGGAGAGTACTTGCCCGGCGCGTCTTCCGCCTTCTGACGGTTGTGACCGGCACCCTGGAAGGGTGAGGACGGCGTACCGGTGCCGGGCCTACCCCGACCAGGCGCAGCAGCAGGTGCTGGCGCGCACGTTCGGCTGCGTCCGGGTCGTGTGGAACCAGACCCTGGCGGCCCGCCAGGCGCGCTGGCACGCCGAGCACTAGGGCACGTCGTACGCGCAGACCGACCGGGCGCTGACCGCGATGAAGAGAGACCCCGAGCTGGCGTTCTTAAACGAGGTCTCCTCGGTGCCGCTGCAGCAGGCCCTGCGCCACCAGCACCAGGCCTTCCGGGCGTTCTTCGCCAAGCGCGCCCGCTACCCGCGGTTCAAGTCTCGCCGCGGCCGCCAGCGCGCGCACTACACCCGCTCGGCGTTCTCCGTGCGCCGCGGGGTGCTGCAGCTGGCCAGGATGGCCGGGACGCTGCGGTTCGCCTGGTCGTGGCCGGACGCGGACGTGACCGCGCTCGATCCCACGATGGTGACCGTCTGCCGGGAGCCCGACGGCCGGTGGTATGTGACCTTCGCCGTCGATGCCACCGCTCCGGTGCCGCTGCCCGAAACAGGACGTGCGGTGGGCGTTGACCTAGGCGTCGCCAGCTTCGCGGTGACCTCGAACCGCCAGTGGATCGCCAATCCTCGTCACCTGGAGCGCAAGGCTCGCAACCTGGCCCGCTACCAGCGGCGGCTGGCTCGATGCCGGAAGGGCTCGGCCAACCGGGCCAAGGCGGCGGCCAAGATGGCCGCGGCTCACCGCAAGGTCCGCGACGCCCGCCGCAACTTCCTGCACCGCGCCTCTACAGGGCTGGTGCGCGAGAACGACATGATCGTGATCGAGGACCTGAACGTGGCCGGGATGCTGCGCAACCACCGCCTGGCCCGCGCCATCAGTGACTCCGGTTGGTCGGAGTTCCGGCGCCAGCTGACCTACAAGTGCGACCGTGCCGGGCGGCAGCTGGTCGTGATAGACCGGTGGTACCCCAGCTCCAAGACCTGCTCGGCGTGCGGCCACGTACTGGCCGAGCTGAGACTTTCGGCGAGGCAGTGGACATGCCCGCGCTGCGGCGCCCGGCACGACCGGGATCTCAACGCCGCCCAGAACATCCTGGCGGCTGGTCAAGCCGTGGCAGCCTGCGGAGCTGACGTCAGACACCCGAGGGTACCTCCGGTGCGGTCGGCTGTGAACCAGGAACCCCAGCCTGCGAAGGCTGGGATCCCCGTCCACCAGGGCGAGGAGTAGTCAATAGAATCGGGCCATGTCGCAGTCGTGGGATGCCGCGCTGCGGGCCAGCGGCTATCGCGTCACCCCCCAGCGCCAACTCGTCCTCGAGGCCGTCACCAAGCTGAACCACGCGTCGCCCGAGGAGATTTTCGCCGAGGTGCACCAGCGGGCGCGGGGAGTGAACGTCTCGACGATCTACCGGACCCTGGAGCTGCTCGAGCAGCTCGGCCTGGTGACCCACACCCACCTGGGGCACGGCGCTCCCGTTTACCACCTCGCGGCCGAGGCCCAGCACGTGCACCTGGTCTGCCGGGACTGCGGCCGGGTGACGGAGGTGACGCCCGAAGCCGCGCGCCCGCTGGTCACCGCCCTGGATGAGCAGGAGGGCTTCGAGACCGACGTGGGCCACCTCACCGTGTACGGCACCTGCCGGGACTGCCGAGCCGAAAGCAACACCGCGAGCGCATAGCCTGGCCAGCATGGAAAGCGCTCTACTGACTGCCCCCGGGGCGGTCCCCGCCGACCCCGGCGGGCCCGACGCCGGGGTCGCCGCGCACTACGGGGACCCGTTCGCCGAGCAGCGCGCGCTGGACGGCGGCCTGGGCCTGGTCGACCGGTCGCACCGGGGAGTGATCCGGATCACCGGCCCGGACCGGCTGTCGTGGCTGCACAGCCTGACCACCCAGGACCTGGAGCACCTCGCGCCCGGTGACACCGCCGAGGCGCTGATCCTGAGCCCGAACGGGCACATCGAGCACCACCTCACCCTGACCGACGACGGGACGCACCTGTGGGCGCACGTCGAGCCGGGCACGGCCGGGCCGCTGCTGGAGTTCCTGGAATCGATGCGCTTCATGCTGCGCGTCGAGCCCGCCGACGTCACCGGCGAGTTCGCCGTGCTCACGCTCATGGGTCCCGGGGTCGCGGCGCTGGAACTCGGCGACCTGGCCGCCGCGGCGACGCAAGCGTTCGGGCTGGACCTGATCGTGGGCCGGGAGCAGCTTCCCGATGCCGCGGCGCGACTGCAGGAGCGCGGGGCCGTGCTCGCGGGCATGTGGGCCTACGAGGCGCTGCGGATCGCCGCCCGGCGCCCCAGGTTCGGGCTGGACACCGATCACCGGACGATCCCGCACGAGGTGGGCTGGATCGAGACCGCCGTGCACCTGTCCAAGGGCTGCTACCGCGGCCAGGAGACCGTCGCGCGGGTGCACAACCTGGGCCACCCGCCGCGCCGCCTGGTCTTCCTGCACCTGGACGGGAGCGAGGACCGGCTGCCCGCCCACGCGGACCCGGTGTCGCTGGAGGGCTCCGCCGTCGGGTTCGTCGGGTCGGCCGCGCGGCATTACGAGCTCGGGCCGATCGCGCTGGCCCTGATCAAGCGGACCGTCCCGGTCGACGCCACGCTGCTGGCGGCGGGCCTGGCCGCGGCCCAGGAGGTCATCGTGCCGCCGGACGCCGGGGCGAACGTCACCGTCGCTCTGCGGGGGGTCCGGGGGGTCCGGGGGGTCGTCCCCCCGCGCTAGCTCTGCGGGGGTCCGGGGGTCGTCCCCCGGGCTAGCTCTGCGGGGGTCCGGGGGTCGTCCCCCGGGCTAGCTCTGCGGCGGCCGAAGGGGGACCTGACCCGGCCGCGCGAGTAACCTGGGCCGGCAGGAACAACGCCGTTCTCGCCGTGCCCGGGGAGGTCATACGCCATGCTGCGCCGTGCGCTGCTGGCCGCGTCAGCCAGCGAATCGGTCCGCCACCTGGTCACCACCGGCCCGCTGACGCGCGGCGTCGTGGCCAGGTTCGTGGCCGGCGACACCGCCGATGACGCGCTGGCCGTGACGCGCCGGCTGCTGGACGACGGCTTGCTGGTCACCCTCGACTACCTCGGAGAGGACACCGTCGACCCGCAGCAGGCCGCCGCCGTGACCGGTGAGTACATCCGGCTGCTCGGGCGGCTGGGCGCGGCCGGGATGTCCGGCGGCGGCCGGGCCGAGGTCTCGGTCAAGCCGACCGCGGTCGGCCTCGACCTGGCCGAGCACGGCGAGAAGACGGCCCGCGAGAACATCGCCAGGATCTGCGCGGCCGCCCGCGACGCCGGCACCACGGTCACGCTGGACGCCGAGGAGCACACCAGGGTCGAGGCGACGCTGCGGATCGCGGCCCAGCTCCGGCCGGAGTTCCCCGATCTCGGCTGCGTGGTCCAGTCTTACCTGCGCCGCAGCCCGGACGACTGCCGGGCGCTGGCGGCCGATGGGTCCCGGGTCCGGCTGTGCAAGGGCGCCTACAACGCCGTGGCGGACGTCGCGTTCACCTCCCGGGGCGAGGTAGACCGGTGCTACGCGCGCTGCCTGCGGGTGCTGCTGGACGGGCCGGGTTACCCGATGATCGCCACCCACGACCCGCGGCTGATCACCATCGCCGGCGCGCTGGCCACGCTGGCGGACCGTCCCGCGGCCGGCTTCGAGTACCAGATGCTCTACGGCATCCGGCCCGCCGAGCAGCGGCGCCTGGCCGGCGCCGGGTCCCGGATGCGGGTGTATGTCCCCTACGGCAGCGACTGGTACGGCTACCTGGTCCGGCGGCTCGCCGAGCGCCCGGCCAACCTGGCCTTCTTCCTCCGCTCGCTGGCCTCGCGCGGCTGACGGGCCCGCCGTCCCCGGTAGGCTCGCGGGATGATCGCTGTCCTGGGTACCGGGAAGATGGGCGAAGCCCTGATGTCCGGGCTGCTGCGCGCCGGGGTGGTGGCGCCGTCCGGCGTGCTGGCCGCGGTACGCCGCGACGACAGGGCCAAGGAGCTGCGCGAAGCCTACGGCGTCGAGGTCTTCAGCGCCTCGGAGGCAGCCAGCCGCGCGCAGACCCTCCTGATCACCGTCAAGCCGCAGGACATGGCGGCGCTGCTGAGCGAGATCGCAGCGTGCGTGACCGCCGACAAGCTGGTGATCTCGGTCGCCGCCGGCATCACCACGTCGTTCATCGAGAACCGGCTCCCCGAGGACATCCCCGTGGTCCGGGTGATGTCGAACACGCCGGTACTGGTGGACGAGGCGATGAGCGTCATCTCGCCGGGCTCGCACGCCGGAGAGCCGCACCTGCGGCGCGCCGAGGAACTGCTGCGCCCGGTGGGGAAGGTGCTGCGGATCCCGGAATCCCAGCAAGACGCGGCGACCGCGCTGTCCGGCAGCGGGCCCGCGTACGTCTACTTCCTCGTCGAGGCGATGGTGGACGCAGGGATCCTGCTCGGCATGCCGCGGAGCACGGCGCTGGAGATGATCAAGCAGGCCGTGTACGGCGCGGCGACCATGCTGCGCGACTCGGGCGAGCACCCGGTGATCCTGCGCGAGGCGGTGACCTCGCCCGGCGGCACGACCATCAACGCCATCCGCGAGCTGGAGAAGCACGGGGTCAGGGCCGCGTTCCTGGCCGCGATCGAGGCGGCCAGGGACCGGGGCCGTGAACTGGGCGGCGGCTGAGGTCCGGCCGCGTAATTGATGGCGCGGGCGCGGCGGAATTGAGGCCCCGCGCCGGGGTTGCCCTTTTCCGTACAGGACTTACGCTGGAGACGGGCGTGACTGGTGCGCTGAATCTCGCTAGGCGCACACAGCAGGCCGGAAGAGGGCTATTCATGGCAGCAGACGCAAGCTCGCTCAGCGAAGTCAGGTTCCTGACCGTCGCCGAAGTGGCCACGATCATGCGCGTGTCGAAGATGACCGTCTACCGCCTTGTTCACTCCGGTGAGCTGGAGGCGATCCGGGTCGGCCGCTCGTTCCGCGTGCCGGAGCAGGCGGTCAACCAGTACCTGCGGGACGCCTTCGTCGCGGCCAGCTGACTGGCGTTCGGGGGGCCATCTAGCGCCCGGAATGGCGGCCGGGTGATGAGACCGGCCGGTACCGAGGTAACCTGTGGCGTTGGCGTGTGCCCGGCCGCTGCGCGGTGGGCGTGCGCGTGTGCATGCCCGTAAGCCAGGACGCAGAGCAAGGGTGGATCCGTGGGCTCGGTTATCAAGAAGCGTCGCAAGCGCATGGCCAAGAAGAAGCACCGCAAACTGCTGCGCAAGACGCGCGTTCAGCGCAGGAACAAGAAGTAGCGCCCCGAGCCGAAGGAGCGCGCCGCCGTCTGGACTGACAAGCGAGGTCGCGAGGAACGAGCGCCCGAGCGAGGAGGGAAGACGGCGGGTCAAAGTGCCCCGGAGGCGAGCGGAAACAGAGCGGCCGGAGGCGAGGAGAAAGCAGAGTGAGCGACTCTGGGCCGATCACCGGCGTCGCCGATTACGTCTGGCACCGGATGACCGGTGACGCCACGGTCGACGAGACCGGCTTCGACCCGCAGTTCAACGCCCACGTCTTCATGCCGTTGTTCCGGCCGCTGTACCGCACGTGGTTCCGGGTCCGGATGCGCGGCCTGGAGCACGTGCCCGGGTCGGGCGCGGCCCTGGTCGTGGCCAACCACTCCGGCGTGCTCCCGTTCGATGCGCTCATGCTGCAGGCGGGGGTGTTCGACGAGCATCCCCAGCACCGGATCCTGCGGGTGCTGTCCGCGGACCTCGTCTACGAGGTGCCGGTGCTGTCCAGCCTGGCCCGCCGCAGCGGGCACATCCGGGCGGACCCGGAGCAGGCCGACCGGGTCCTGGCGGCCGGCCATCTCGTCGGCGTGTTCCCCGAGGGCTTCAAGGGGATCGGCAAGCCGTTCAGCCAGCGGTACCGGCTGCAGCGCTTCGGGCGAGGCGGGTTCGCCGCGACCGCCCGGCGGGCGGGCGTGCCGATCATCCCGTGCGCGATCGTCGGCGCCGAGGAGATCTACCCGATGATCGGGAACTCCCAGGCGGCCGCCCGGCTGCTCGGGCTGCCGTACTTCCCGGTCACGCCGCTGTTTCCGTGGCTCGGCCCGGTGGGTGCGGTCCCGCTGCCGTCCAACTGGATCATCGAGTTCTGCCCGCCGGTGCCGACCGGCAGCCCCAACGGGGCGAGCGCGGACCACGCGATCTCGTCCCTCGCCGACCACGTGCGGGACATCATCCAGCGCAAGGTCGACGAGCTGCTGGTGGAGCGCGGCCCCGCGTTCAGCTAGTGCCCCGATCCTGGGGCGGCCCCATCGTGGCCGCGTCCGGGCCGAACTTCTCCACGTAGCCGGGGTGCACCTGCGCCCAGTGCTCGCCCGACGACCACGGGGGAGCCGCCCCCTGCAGATGTTGCTCGAGGAAATCGAGGCAGACATGCCAGCCGGCCGCGTCGCGGGCGGCCTTGCCCAGTTCCGCGAAGGTGTCGGTCAGGACGAAGGTGCAGCCCTGCGGGTTCGGCACGATCTCGAAGCGGATCACGTCGCTGCCCCACCGGAACTCGAGCAGCGACGGCGGCTCGCAGGCCAGCACCTCGCCGTCGAAGGACGGGAACTCGCCGGAGCGCGACTCGAACTTCAGCGGGGCGCCGGCCGTCCACTCGCCGAGGATCCGCTGCGGGAACCAGGCGTCCAGGTGGACGGGCCCGGTGACGGCCCGCCACACCTTCTCGGGCGGGTACGCCAGCTCCCGGGTGAACCTTAGCCGCCAGCGGTCGCCGGCCTGCTCGAGGTCGCCGTTCATGTCATGTCCTCCAGGTGGCTCTCCAGGGCGTCGAGGCGGGACGCCCACGTCGCCCGGTACGGGGCCAGCCAGGCGTCCAGCTCGCGCAGCGGCTCGGCGCGGATCCGGTACACCCGCCGCTGGGCGTCCACCCGCGCCTCGACCAGGCCGGCGTCACGCAGGACCCGCAGGTGCTTCGAGACCGCAGGCTGGCTCACCCGCAGCAGGCTGACCAGGTCGTTGACCGGGCGTTCGCGTTCCAGGAGAAAATCCAGGATCCGCCGCCGGTTGGGCTCGGCCAGCGCCTCGAAGACCATGAGGCCTAGTATTCGACGTTGGTTATATATCCGTCAAGTTATGAATGGCGAAATCTAGCGGGCCGCCGCGCGCCGCCGCTGCAGGGCGGCGCCCGCGGCCACCCCGCCGGCCAGCGCTCCCGCGCCCGCGGCGATCGGCAGGGCGATCATGGTGACCCGGCGCCCCGAGCGGAAGTCGTACACCGGCCAGCCGCGGCTGCGCGCCTCCGCGCGCAGGCCGAGGTCGGGATTGACGGCGTTGGGGTGCCCGACGAGCGTCAGCATAGGCATGTCGTTGAGCGAATCGCTGTAGGCGGAGCACCGGGCCAGGTCCAGGCCCTCGCGGCGGGCCAGGGCCCGGACCGCGGCTGCCTTGGCTTCCCCGTGCAGCAGCCCGCCGACCAGGCGCCCGGTGTACACGCCGTCCCGCGTCTCGGCCACGGTGCCGAGCGCGCCGGTCAGGCCGAGTCTGCGCGACAGGATGCTGGCCAGTTCCACCGGCGTGGCCGTGACCAGCCACACCCGCTGGCCGGCGCGCAGGTGGCGCTGGGTCAGCTCCCTGGTGCCGGCCCAGATCCGGTCGGCCATGGTCTCGTCGTAGATCTCCTCGCCGAGCCGGACGATGTCGGCCACGCTGTGCCCGGCCACGAAGGCCAGCGCGGCCTGCCGGGCGGCGTCGATGTGGTCGGAGTTCTCGGCGCCGCGCAGCCGGAAGTTGATCTGCCCCCAGGTCATCCGGGCCAGGTCGCGCGGGCCGAACATCTTGCGGGCGGCCAGGCCGCGGGCGAAGTGATAGATCGACGCGCCCCGCATCAGCGTGTTGTCGACGTCGAAGAACGCCCCGGCCTCCGGGTCGGGCACCGGGGGCGGCTGCTCGACCTCGGCGGCCTCGGCCGAGGCCTGCCCGGCCAGGTCCGCCTCGTTCCACGGAAGCCGTCTCGACAGCCGCCACATGCCTGCGAGCCTACCGGGGCCGCGCGGCCGGGACCCGCGTCCGGAACGGCCCGCGGGGACCGCCTGCCGGCGGCTAACGGCGCCCCGGTCGCATCATTGCCGCGCGTCGGGCACCATAGTTGACAATGTCTGTTCACTTCCTGGCCGCGGCCATCGGTGCGCTCATCGCCGCCGTGGGCACGGGACTGCTGATCGCGCGGTGCCTGCGGGCCCCGGGCGTCGCCGTCGTGGCCTGGGCGGCCGCGCTGTTCGGGCTCACCGTGTCGCTGGGCGCGCAGGCTCTCGGCTATCACGCCGGCTTCGGGCCTATGGCCTTCCGGGCCATGGAAATCGGCGCCCAGGTCCTCGCGCCGCTCGCGCTCGCGCTCGGGCTGGCCGAGGTGGCCGGCAAGAGCATCGTCACCAGGTTCGCTGCCCGGCTGCTGCTGACCGCGCTGGGAATCGTGGCCCTGATCGTCTTCGCCACCGACCCGCTCAGCGCCGCGGTCTTTACCAAGGCCTGGGCGGCGACCCCGGTCTATTACCAGATCGTCCCCAACAAGCTGCTCGAGTACGTGCTGGCTCCGGCCGTCGCGATCATCGCGCTGATCGCGATCGGGACGACGGCGGCCCGGGCCGGCCGCGACCCGGCGTGGCGGGCTGCCGTCCCGGCCACCGTGGCCGCGGGCGCGGCGGCGCTCCTGCTCGCGGTGCCCGGCATCGTCGCGGTGCTTGGGCTGTCGGTGTCGATGGCCTCGCTGTTCACGCCGCTGTGCGTGCTGGCCGCGGTGGCGACCTGGCTGGCCGGGCTGCAGCTCGGCCGGCTCAGGTTCGACCTGCTACACCAGGAGGCCCCGGCCGGCGCCGCCGGCGAGGAGTGGGCCCGCCCGCGGTCTCGGGACGGCGGCCCCGACGCGACCGGGGATTTCGAGCCGGCGGCCGACGACGAGTTCGGCATCTACCGCAACGGGTCGCACCGGGAGCATGACGATATTGACTTCCAGGCCGGGTACGCTCCCGACCCGGGATATCCGAACGCGGCAGATTACGACATTGAGGCGGCGGGGTATCCAGACGAGGCAGACTACGCCACTGAGGCGGCGAGGAGATACCAGCAGGACGCGGCGAGGCCTCCCGACCGGGCGGGACACCCGGAGAAACCCAGGGACGCGCAAGCCGGGCCTCCTTTGTACCGCGACGGGACCGGATACCCGGAGACGGCGGCCGCGCCCGCGGCCGCCCGCAGGCGGCAGCAGGAGTTCTTCGGGCAGATCGCGATCTACACGCTGATCGAGGACCGGGTGGGCGATTTCGACCGGCTGACCAAGCAGGTCGTCCGGCAGGTCCGGGCGCACGAGCCCGACACGCTCGTCTACATCGTGCACGCCGTCCCGTCCGCGCCCATGCAGCGGATCCTGTACGAGGTCTACAGCGACCGGGCCGCGCACGAGGCGCACAAGCGCCAGCCCTACGTCGTCGCGTTCGAGGCCGACCGGCGGCCTTACGTGCTGGCCACGAACATCATCGAGCTCGGCCTGCAGCAGGCCAAGGTCTCGCCGCTGCCCTCGGTCGCCGACCTGCTCAGCGACACCGGGTTCGACCTGCTCAGCGACACCGGGTTCGGCCAGCCCGGGTACGGCCCGCGGACGCCCGGCGGCGGGACCCCCGCCGCGGGCGGCGGGACGGGCGGCGGGGCTCATGGCTAGCTCGGGGCAGCGCCCGGCTCACGCGATCACCCTGCTCAGCCGGCCGGGCTGTCACCTGTGCGACGACGCGCGGGCGGTGATCGCGAGCGTGGCCGCCGAGCTCGGGGTCCCCTGGCAGGAGCGGGACATCACCTTGTCCGAGAGCGACCTGCGCGCGTACGGGGACATGATCCCGGTCACCCTGATCGACGGTGTCCAGCACGATTTCTGGCGGGTCAGCGAGCAGCGGCTGCGGGCCGCGCTGGCCGCCCCGTCCCGGTAAAGCCCGGGCAAAACGCCGGTCAGCGGGCGGGGCCGGGGAACTCACCGACTTTGTGCATGCGTTCACAAGGGCGTAGCGTGGCCGCAAGGCCAGCGCGCGGGTACCACGCCCGCGTGCCCGCGGCGTCGATTCCCAGGAGTGCCGGCGCATGTCCCGCAATTCCGCGACCGAGAACGGCCACCACGGCATCCCCGAGGCCACGGTCAACCGGCTTCCGGTCTACCTGCGGGCTCTGTACGCGCTGGCCGACCGGGGCATCGCCACCGTGTCGAGCGAGGAGCTCGCCACCGCCGCCGGGGTCAACTCCGCGAAGCTGCGCAAGGACCTCTCGCACCTGGGCTCGTACGGGACCCGCGGCGTCGGCTACGACGTGGAGTACCTGGTGTACCAGGTCTCCAGGGAGCTCGGGCTCACCCAGGACTGGCCGGTGATCATCGTCGGCGCCGGCAACCTGGGCCACGCGCTCGCCAACTACGGCGGCTTCGCCTCGCGCGGGTTCCGGGTCGCGGCGATCTTCGACAGCGACCCGCTCACCGTGGGCACCGAGATCGGGTCCCAGGTGGTCAGGCACGCCGACGAGATCGAGTCCGTGATCGCCAGGCACGGGGTGTCGATCGGCGTCATCGCCACCCCGGCCGCGGCCGCCCAGGGCGTCTGCGAGCGCCTCGTCGCCGCCGGAATCACCAGCATCCTTAATTTCGCGCCTGCGGTACTTAACGTGCCGCCGGGCGTAGATGTGCGTAAAGTCGACCTGTCGATCGAGTTGCAGATCCTCGCCTTTCACGCCCAGAGGCGGGCAGTGGTCCGCGTCGCACGCAACGGAGAACGCGATTGGGGCGACAGCAGCCGGGAGCTGCGGGCGAAGCGCCATGGCGGAGGGGAGCCCGCCCACGTAGGGGACATTCCCGTAGAAGGTGAGACTGGGATGCCTACACAGGCGGTGGCGAGATGAGCGTGCTCGTGGTGGGCCTGTCCCACAGGAGCGCGCCCGTCCCGACGCTCGAGCGGGCCGTGGTAACCGGTGACACGCTGGGCAAGCTGCTGCGTGATGTGTTCCATGCCGACGGCGTCGCGGGATCGCTCGTCGTGAGCACGTGCAACCGCGTCGAGGTCTACGCCGAGGTGGAAAAGTTCCACGGCGGCGTATCCGCGATCTGCGAGCTGCTGGCGCGGCACGCCGCGGTCCCGCTGGCCGAGCTCACGCCGCACCTGTACGTGCACTACGAGGACCGCGCCGTCCAGCACCTGCTCTCGGTGGCCTGCGGGCTCGACTCCATGGTGATCGGCGAGGGCCAGATCCTCGGCCAGGTCCGCCAGGCGCTCCGCCTGGCCGGGGAGCAGGGCACGCTCGGCCGTGCCCTGTCCGACCTGGGCTCGCTCGCGCTGCGGGCAGGCAAGCGGGCGCACGCCGAGACCGGGATCGACCGGGCGGGCGCGAGCCTGGTCAGCGTGGGGCTCGAGGCCGCGGCGCAGCACCTGCGCGCCGCCCCGCCCGCTCCGGCCGGCCTCCAGCCCGCTCCCGCCGCCCCCCTGGCCGGCCTGTCCGTGCTGGTGGTCGGCGCGGGCTCGATGAGCTCGCTGGCCGTCGCCACTGCGGCCCGGATGGGAGCGGCCCGCCTGGTGGTGGCCAACCGGTCCGCCAGCCGCGCGCAGCGGCTGGCCGCCAGTGTGCCGGCCACCGTCACGGGCGCGACGGCTGACCTTTTCCGGCTCCCCGCCGAGATCGCCGCCGCTGACCTGGTCGTCTCCTGCACCGGCGCGCCCGGCCACGTGATCACGGCGGATACCGTGCGGGCCGCGCTGGCGTCGCGGGCGCCAGGCCGGCCGCTGGTCCTGCTGGACCTGGCGCTGCCGCGGGACGTCGACCCCGCCGCCGCGGGCCTGCGCGGCGTGAGCGTGATCGGCCTGGAGGAGGTCCGCCAGGGCCCGCACCTCGGGGCACACGAGGAGGACGTGGCCGCGGTCCGGCGGATCGTGGCCGAGGAGCTCGCGGCGCAGGTGTCGGCGGACCGCGCGGCCAGGGTCGCGCCGACCGTGGTCGCGCTGCGGGCCAAGGCCGCCGAGGTGGTGGACGCGGAGCTGGCGCGGTTGGCCGGCCGCGTGCCGGGCCTGGATGCCCGGGCCCGTCGCGAGATTGCCCAGTCCATGCGGCGGATCGCCGATAAGCTGCTGCACGCGCCGACCGTCCGGGTCAAGGAGCTGGCGGGCTCCCCGGGCGGCGACTCCTACGAGGCGGTGCTGCGAGTGCTCTTCGACCTCGATCCGGGAGCGGTCCAGGCGGTGACCCGCGCAGACGCCGTCGCGCCGGGCTGGCCGGAGCGGGAGGTGCCCACGTGAGCATCCCGCCACGGGGAGCCCGCACGCTGCGGCTCGGCACCCGCAAGAGCCCGATGGCCCTGGCCCAGACCCGGCACGTGGCCCGCTTGATCACGGAGCGGACCGGGTGCGAGGTGGAGCTGACCGGGATCACCACGTTCGGGGACGTGAGCCGGGCCCAGCTGGCCCAGATCGGCGGGACGGGCGTGTTCGTCAGCGCCCTGCGGGCGAGCCTGCTGGCCGGCGACATCGACGTCGCGGTGCACTCGCTCAAGGACCTGCCGGTCGCGCAGCCGGACGGCATCGCGCTGGCCGCGGTGCCGGTCCGGGACGACCCGAGGGATGCCCTCGCCGCCCGGGACGGTGCCAAGCTCGCCGACCTGCCCCCGGGCGCGACGATCGGCACCGGCTCGCCGCGCCGTGCGGCGCAGCTGCTGCTGCTGCGGCCCGACATTCGTCCCGTCCCGGTCCGCGGCAACGCGGGCACCCGGCTCGGCCGGGTCGTGTCCGGCGAGGTCGACGCGGTGGTGCTCGCCTACGCGGGCCTGGCCAGGATCGGCCGGCTCGACGTCGTGACCCAGGTCTTCGAGCCCGACGAGATGCTGCCCGCGCCGGGCCAGGGCGCCCTCGCGGTGGAATGCCGCTCCGGCCAGCCGGAGCTGGCCGCCCTGCTGGCCAGCGCGGACGACGCGGCGACGCGTGCGGCCACCGCGGCCGAGCGCAGCCTGCTCGCCGCGCTCGAGGCAGGTTGCAGCGCCCCGGTCGGGGGGTATGCCGCTGGGGCGGACGGATTGCGACTGCACGCGATCGTCGTCGAGCCCGGCGGCGAGACGGCACTGCGGGCGAGCGCCAGCGGGCCCGCGGCCGAGGCCGAGCGCCTCGGCCGCGAGGTGGCGGCCGAGCTGCTCCGGCGCGGTGCGGGAAGGTATACGGCTGTGCCCGCTGGGACAGCGGTGCACATCAGCAGCGGGGACGATGACCAGTGAACCCACCACCCGGGAATGACAAGCAGGGCGACGGCCGCCAGGCGAGCGGCTGGGTCGCCTTCGCGGGCGCGGGCCCCGGCGATGAGGGCCTGCTGACCGTGCGGGCGGCCGCGCTGCTGGCCAAGGCCGACCTGGTGGTGGCCAGCCCGGAGCTGCTGGCGCAGTTCGGGCGGCTGGTGCGGCCGGAGGCGGAGACCGCGGACACCGACGCGCTGGCGCAGGACCCGCGGCTGCTGGTCAAGGCCGCCCGGGCCGGCCAGCATGTGGTCCGGCTGGTGCCCGGGGACCCGTTCCTGTTCGGCCCGGCCGCGGCCGAGGCCGCGGCCTGCGCCAAGGCGCGGGTACCGTTCGAGGTGGTGCCGGGGGTGCCGACCGCGACCGCGGTTCCCGCCTACGCGGGCATCCCGCTGACGTCGGACGCCAGCGGCGACGTCAGGTTCATCCACGCCTCCGAGGTGAGCCGGGTGCAGGCCTGCCCGGGCAGCCTGGTGATCCTCGGTGCCGAGACCGGGCCCGCCGACATGGCCAAGATGCTGGTGGCGGCCGGCTGGGCCGACACCACCCCGTTCGCCCTCACCTGGGACGGCACCACCACCGACCAGCACACCGTGGTCTGCACCCTCGGGTCGGTCGCCGCTGACCTGAAGGCCGCCGGGGTGAGCCTGCTCACCGCCCACGGGCCCGCCGTCGCGGTGGTCGGCGACGGGGTGGGCGCCCAGCGCGAGCTTTCCTGGTTCGAGACCAAGCCGCTGTTCGGCTGGCGGGTGCTGGTGCCGCGGACCAAGGAGCAGGCGGGCGAGGTGATCAGCCGGCTGCAGGCCTGGGGCGCGGTGCCGGAGCAGGTGCCGACGATCGCGGTCGAGCCCCCCGGACGCCCCAGCAGATGGAACGCGCCGTCAAGGGCCTGGTGACCGGCCGGTACCAGTGGATCGCGTTCACGTCGGTGAACGCCGTCCGCGCGGTACGGGAGAAGTTCGAGGAGTACGGGCTGGACGCGCGCGCCTTCGCCGGCATCAAGGTGGCCGCGGTCGGCGAGCAGACGGCGGCCGCGCTGCGCGCGTTCGGCATCATGCCCGACCTGGTCCCAGAGGCCAAGCAGTCCGCCGAGGGCCTGGCCGACGTCTGGCCGGCCTACGACGACGTGCTCGATCCGATCAACCGGGTGCTGCTGCCGCGGGCGGACATCGCCACGGAGAGCCTCCTGGCCAGGCTCACCAGCCTGGGCTGGGAGGCCGAGGATGTCACCGCCTACCGGACCGTGCGCGCCGCGCCCCCGCCCGCGCCGGTCCGCGAGGCGATCAAGGGCGGCGGATTCGACGCGGTGCTGTTCACCTCCTCCTCCACGGTGCGGAACCTGATCGGGATCGCCGGCAAGCCGCACGCGGTAACGGTGATCGCGGTGATCGGGCCGGAGACGGCCAAGACCGCCGCCGAGTTCGGGCTGCGGGTGGACGTGATGGCTCCCCGGCCGTCGGTGACCGCCCTGGTCGACGCGCTGGCCGAGCACGGCGCGGGACTGCGCGACGCCGCGGTCGCGGCGGGCGAGCCGCTGCGCAGGCCCAGCGAGCGCCGCCGCGGCGCCCGCCGCCGGATCAGGTAGCCCGGATCAGGGAGCGCGGCGCCCGCCGCCGGTCAAGACAGGAGTCCCGATGAGCGCCGGATTCCCCGTGGCCCGCCCCCGCAGGCTCCGCCGGACCGCGGCCCTGCGGCGCCTGGTCGCGCCGGGCGGCGTGCGGGCCGCCGACCTGGTCCTGCCGTTGTTCGTCAAGGAGGGCATCGGCGAGCCACACCCGGTCGGCTCGATGCCGGGCGTGATGCAGCACACCAGGGACAGCCTGCGCAAGGCGGCCGTCGAGGCGGTGGACGCCGGCGTCGGGGGGCTCATCCTGTTCGGCATCCCGGCGGTCAAGGACGCGCCCGGCTCGGCGGCCGACGACCCGGCCGGCATCATCCAGGTCGCCCTGGGCGACCTGGCCGCCGAGGTCGGTCACGACACCGTGCTCATGGCCGACCTGTGCCTGTGCGAGTACACCGATCACGGGCACTGCGGCCCGCTCACGCCCGCCGGGGACGTGGACAACGACGCGACCCTGGAGCGGTACGCCTCGATCGCGGTCGCCCAGGCGGCGGCCGGAGCGCACGTGGTGGCGCCGAGCGGGATGATGGACGGCCAGGTGGCCGCGATCAGGGCGGCGCTGGACGCGGCGGGCTTCGGCGAGGTCGCGATCTGCGCCTACTCGGCCAAGTACGCCTCGGCCTTCTACGGGCCGTTCCGCGAGGCGGCCGAGGGCGCGCCGCAGTTCGGCGACCGCGCCTCCTACCAGCAGGACCTGGGGAACCCGGGCGAGGCATTGCGGGAAGTGCTGCTGGACGTGGATGAGGGTGCCGACATCGTCATGGTCAAGCCCGCCCTGCCGTACTTGGACATCATCGGCCGGGTAGCCGCGGCCGTGCCGCTGCCGGTTGCCGCCTATCAGGTCAGCGGCGAGTACGCGATGGTGGAGGCGGCGGCGGCGAACGGCTGGCTGGACCGCGACCGGGTGATCATGGAGACGCTCACCGCGATCCACCGGGCGGGCGCCAGCATCATCCTGACTTACTGGGCCACCGAGGTGGCCCGCCGCGTACGCTGAGGCCGGGGGCGGCCCGGGGCCCGCCCGGCCCGGTCACCGCGGCGTCTCTGTTGGGCAACGCCTGGGTCTCGTCCCGGGGTGCCCGGCAGGCCGGAACGAACGCCCGGGCATTATCGGTGGAACAGGACCGGGCCGAGCAGAAGTGGAGCCGACGGTGGAGGCGGTACTGCGCCGGGGCCGACGCAGGGCCGTCGGGCGGATGATGGCGGCGGCCGCCGAGTACGCCGCCATGGGCTGGCCGGTGTGCGCCGGCGCCCACCCGCCGGGCCGCTCGCGCCACGGGGAGGCGCTGCGGGCCTGTTCCTGCGACCGGATCGGCTGCCCCGACCCCGGCGCGCACCCGGTGTCCCCGGCCTGGCAGGCCCAGGCCACCGCTGACCCTCACCTGGTGACGCAGTGGTGGATGGCCCAGCCCGAGGGCAACATCATCCTGGCCACCGGCCGGGTATTCGATGTCCTGGACGTGCCGGCCGCGGCGGGCGCCGCGGCGCTGGCCCTCATGGAGCGGTCAGCCGTCCGGCCCGGTCCCGTCGCGATCAGCGCGGGGAACCGGGCCCTGTTTTTTGTGACGACCCGCGGCGCGCCCGCCGACGAGGACGAATGGTGGTCCTGCCATCTTGACTGCGAGCCCGAGACGAACCCCGAGGTAGCCGGGCTGCGCTGGCACTGCAGGAACAGCTACGTGCTCGCCCCGCCGTCGCGGGACGGCAACGCGCTCAAGGCACACTGGGTGCGACCGCCGGACGGCCGGCCGCTGCCGGACGGGCTCCGGCTGCTGGGGTTCCTGGCCGACGCCTGCGAGGAGGCCGCCCGATGACGTCAGACTCAGCCGAGCTGTTCGCGCGGGCCTGCGCCGTCGCGCCGGGCGGGGTGAACTCGCCGGTGCGCGCGTTCGGCGCGGTGGGCGGCACGCCGGTGTTCATGGCGTCCGGGCACGGCGCGTACCTGACCGACGTCGCCGGGCGCGAGTACGTCGACCTGGTCTGCTCCTGGGGGCCGATGATCCTGGGGCACGCGCATCCCGCGGTCATCGAGGCGGTGCGCCAGGCGCTGGCGCACGGGACGTCGTTCGGCACGGTGACACCCGGCGAGGTGGCGCTGGCCGAGGAGCTGACCGCGCGCACCCCGGTGGAGAAGATCCGCCTGGTCAGCTCGGGCACCGAGGCGACCATGTCGGCGCTGCGCCTGGCCCGGGGGTTCACCGGCCGGCCGATGGTGGTCAAGTTCGCCGGCTGTTACCACGGCCACGTGGACGCGCTGCTCGCGGCGGCCGGGTCGGGTGTCGCGACCTTCGGGCTGCCCGACTCGCCCGGGGTGACGGGAGCGGCGGCCGCCGACACGCTGGTATTGCCCTACAACGACGCCGAGGCGGTCCGGCAGGCGTTCGCGGCCCACGGGGACCAGATCGCCTGCGTGATCACCGAGGCCTGCCCGGCGAACATGGGGGTGGTGCCGCCCGCCGCGGGCTTCAACGAGTTCCTGGCCGGGAACTGCCGCGAGCACGGGGCGCTGCTGATCATGGATGAGGTGCTGACCGGGTTCCGGGTCACCGGCTCCGGGTGGTACGGGCGCGAGGGCGTGGCCGGAGACCTGATGACGTTCGGCAAGGTGATGGGCGGCGGGCTGCCCGCGGCGGCGTTCGGCGGCCGGGCGGAGATCATGGACCGGATGGCCCCGGCCGGGCCGGTGTACCAGGCGGGCACGCTGTCCGGCAACCCGCTGGCCACCGCGGCCGGGCTGGCCACGCTGCGCGAATGCACGCCCGAGGTGTACGCGCGGGTGGACAAGGCCGCCGCGGCCGTCGCCGGGCTGGCCGCCGACGCGCTGGCCGCCGAGGGAGTGCCGTTCCGGCTGCAGGAGGCGGGCAGCCTGTTCTCGGTGTTCCTCGGCGTCAGCGGGCCGGTGCGGGACTTCGCGCAGGCCCGCGGCCAGTCGCCCGCCGCGTACGCCGCGTTCTTCCACGCGATGCTCAGCCAGGGCGTCTACCTGCCGCCGTCACCGTACGAGGCCTGGTTCCTGTCCGCGGCGCACGACGACGCGGCCATCGACCGGATCGCCGACGCGCTGCCCGCCGCGGCCCGGGCCGCGGCGGGCGCACTGGACTGAGTCCCGGGCCGGTCGCCTGCGGCCACGCGGACCCGGGCGAGCCGGGCGATAGGCTGGGCGGCCTATGAGCGAGAAACCCGACACGGTCGTGCATCTGGTGCGCCACGGCGAGGTGGAGAACCCGCACCGGGTGCTGTACGGGCGCAGGCCCGGGTTTCACCTGTCGGCCGACGGCCGGGTGCAGGCCAAGGCGGTCGCCGACTTCCTGGCCGGCCGGGACGTGACCGTGCTGCGGTCGTCGCCCCTGGAGCGGGCGCTGGAGACGGCCGAGCCGCTGTCCGCGGAGTTCGGCCTCCCGGTCGTCGTGGACGACCGGCTGATCGAGCCGTGGAACCACTTCGAGGGGATGACGTTCGGCGTCGGGGACGGCTCGCTGCGCCGGCCCGGCACTGGCAGCACCTGCGGAACCCGTTCCGGCCGTCGTGGGGCGAGCCGTACGCCGAGGTGGAGACGAGGATGCGGGCCGCACTGTCCGACGCGGCCGACGCCGCCCGCGGGCACGAGGCGGCCTGCGTCAGCCACCAGCTGCCGATCTGGGTCACCCGCCGCAGCGTCGAAGGCCGCAGGCTCTGGCACGACCCGCGCCGCCGCCAGTGTGCCCTGGGCAGCGTGACCAGCTTCAGCTTCCGCGCGGGGCGGGTGATCGGGGTGAGCTACGCCGAGCCCGCGGGCGCCGGGCGCGGGCAGGTGGCGGGGGCCTGATGCCGGCCCGGTTCCGCACCGTTCGGGGGGATCCGGCACAATGGGGCACGATACTACTGCGTGTAGGAGATCACTCATTGCGCCGCCCGTCTCGTTCCGCGTGCCGCGCCGTCCTCGGCGCGGCCGCCGCCGCTGCCCTGGCGCTCGGCGCGGCGGCCTGCGGCGGCGGCGCGACCGCGCAGGACACCACGGTCGGCAACGGCAGCAGCTTCGTGGCCGGAACCTACGGCACCACGGTATTCAAGACCGGGTCCCGCCCCGAGGCCCCGCAGGTTCTCGGGACCACCCTGACCGGCGGGAGGTTCCGGCTTTCCGCCGACCGGGGCGCCGTGGTGGTCATGAACTTCTGGGGATCGTGGTGCACGCCCTGCCGTGAGGAGGCGCCGGTGCTCGGCGCGCTCGCCCGGCATTTCTCCGGGTCCGGCGTCCGGTTCCTCGGCGTGGACATCAGGGATGACCCGGCCAGCGCCGAGGCGTTCATGCGCACGTACCGGATCAGCTATCCGAGCCTGAACGACCCGAACGACCTGATCGCCCTGGACTTCAGGGCGACGGCACCGCCCGCGGGCATTCCCACCACGCTCGTCATCGACTCCAGCGGGCGGATCACGGCGCGGGTCATCGGCCCGGTGTCCTATGACGGCCTCAAGGCGCTGATCACGCAGGCCGCGGGGCGCACGTGACCGGGCTGCGCATCCCCCCCGAAGCCGAGCCGGAGACGCCGGCCGCCGACGAGTCCACGGCGCGGGAGGGCTTCGACGACGCCGAGCGCGCCGCGCCGGCGGCCCGGGGGCCGACGGGTCCGCGGCTCGGCGTCACGGGCTGGCTGCGGTGGGGCTGGCGGACCCTCACGTCGATGCGCACCGCGCTGGTGCTGCTGTTCCTGCTGGCGGCCGGGAGCATACCGGGGTCGCTGCTGCCGCAGGAGGGAACCAACCCCGCCGGGGTGTCCCAGTACTACACCTCGCACCCGCTGCTGGCCAGCATCCTGGGCCGCCTTTCGCTGTTCAACGTGTTCGGCGCGCCGTGGTTCGCCGCGATCTACCTGCTGCTGTTCGCGTCGCTGCTGGGGTGCGTGCTGCCCCGGACGCTGCGGCTGGCGGGGTCCGCGCGGCAGCCGCCGCCGAAGGCGCCGCGCCACCTGGGCAGGCTCCCGTTCGCGGTCAGCTACACCACGGCGCTCGCGCCCGAGGCGGCGCTGCAGGCGGCCGCCAAGGCGCTGTCGGGCCGGCGGTTCCGGGTGCGCACCGGCCCGGGCTGGGTGGCCGCGGAAAAGGGCTACCTGCGGGAAGCAGGCAACCTGCTCTTCCACATCGCGCTGCTCGGCTGCCTGGTGTCGATCGGGCTCGGCGGGCTGTTCGGCTACCGGGCCGACCGGCTGCTGGTGGCCGGAACCTCGTTCTCCAACACCGTGACCGCGCTGGACGAGTTTCACCCGGGCCGCCTGGTGTCCCCGGGCGACCTGCAGCCGTTCACGGTGACGCTGGACCGCTTCAGCGCCTCGTACGTGACCTCGGGCCCGCTCACCGGGCAGCCGTCGTCGTTCAACGCGGCGATCCGCTACTCGGCCACCCCGCAGGGCCCGGTGCGCAGCTACACGCTGACCGTCAACCACCCGCTGATCGTGGACGGCGTCCGGGTCTTCCTGATCGGCCACGGCTACGCCCCGGTGTTCCGGGTCACCGACGGCACCGGGCACGTGGTCTTCGACGGGGCCGTCCCGTTCATCCCGGTCGAGACCTCCGGCCTCACCTCGGAAGGCGCGATCAAGGTTCCGGACGCCGATCCCCAGCAGCTCGGCTTCGTCGGGCTGTTCCTGCCGACCGCCGTGGACGTGGGCGGGCGGCTGGCGTCGGCGTTCCCCGCGCCGCTGCGCCCGATGGTGAGCCTGGTCTCGTACGCCGGCAACCTCGGCATGAACTCGGGGTCGCCGCAGTCGGTGTACTCGCTGAACACCTCGGGGCTGCGCCGGCTGCCGATCGCGCCGCAGCCCCTGTCCCCGGGCCAGTCGATGAAGCTCCCCGACGGCCTGGGGACGCTCACCTACACCGGGTACCAGCAGTGGATCAGCCTTGCTATCACCTACGACCCCGGGCAGCTGCCCGCCCTGATATCGGGGATCGCGGTCCTCGCCGGGCTGCTGCTGTCCTTCGTGGTCCGGCGGCGCCGGGTGTTCGTGCGCGCCCAGGCGGTGGACGGGCCGGCCAGCCGGGTGAACCCGGCGCGACCGTCGTCGACCTGGCCGGGCTGACCCGGTCCGACGCGGCGGGCGGGTTCGAGGACGAGTTCTCCGGCCTGGCCACCGAGATCAGGGCCCTGCACCAGGGGCGTCCCGGCGGGCCTGCCCCCGGTCCCGCCGGCCCATCCGACGCCGGCCTGCCCGGCCCTGGTCTGACCGGTCCCGGCCCATCCGACGCCGGCCCGCCCGGCCCTAGCCTGACCGGTCCCGGCCCATCCGAATGCCGGCTCACCCGGCCCTGGCCTGACCGGCCTGAATCCAGCCGGCCCGGCTCCAACCGACCCCCATCCGCCCGACGGGGAGTGAGGCTCACGTGCCTATCAACACCGGACTCGCTGACGTCAGCAACGATCTCCTGCTGGCCGCGGTCGTCATCTACGCCCTCGCCATGCTGGCTTATGCCTGCGACTTCGCGTTCGGCCGCAAGCAGGCCCGGGTCGTGACCCGGGCCCCGGCGCCCGCGCTGGTGGGCGCCGCGCCGGCCGAAGCCGGAGCCGGGGCGGCCCAAGCCGGGACGGGTGCCCGGGCGGAGGCGGCGGCGGGCGTCCCGGCCGGGACCGGGGCGGGGATCGGCTCCCCGGCCGAGGCCGCCGGGGCCGGCGGCAGGGCCGCGCCGGGCCGGGACAGTGCGGGCCGGGACGGGCTGGGCCGCTGGGTGACGATCGCGGTGGCGCTGACCTGCGCCGGCCTCGCCGCGCACACGACCGGCGTCGTCTTGCGGGGGCTGTCGGTGCACCGGCTCCCCTGGGGCGACATGTACGAGTTCGTCACCGCGCTCACCTGCGTGGCCGTCGCGTTCTTCCTGGCCGTCATGATCCGGTACCGGGCCTATTACCTGGGCTTGTTCGTGATGGTCGCGGTGGTCCTGGTGCTCGGGCTGGCCGAGACCGTCATCTATACCCCGGCCGGGCCGCTGGTTCCCGCGCTGCAGTCCTACTGGCTGGCCATCCACGTGACCGCGATGACCCTGGCCACGGGGGTGTTCTTCGTGGCCGCGGTGATCGGGATCACGTACCTGTTCGTCGACCGGTACGCCCGGCGGGTCGCGGCGGGCCGCCCGGTCGGCTCGGACGGGATCCTGCGCAGGCTGCCGGGCCCCGAGACGCTCGACCGGCTCGCCTACCGGACCGTCGTGTTCGGCTTCCCGATCTGGACCTTCGGGGTCATGGCCGGGGCGATCTGGGCCGACCGGGCCTGGGGCAGCTACTGGAGCTGGGATCCCACCGAGACCTGGGCGTTCATCACCTGGGTGGTGTATGCGTGCTTCCTGCACGCACGGGCGACCGCGGGATGGCGGGGCAGGCGGGCGGCGTTCATCCAGCTCGCCGGCTTCGGCTGCGTGCTGTTCAACGTGCTCGTGGTGAGCCTGGTCATTCCCGGGCTGCACTCCTACGCCGGGCTGACCTGAGCCCCGCGGCCTGCCCGGCGCCCGCGACGGGTCAGGCGCCGTGACCGTGGTCGCGGCGGCGGCGGATCCTGCGCGCCAGTTCCTGCAGGAATTCCGGGTCGTCGTCGGGACCCGCGGGCCGGTGCGGGGGCTCGCCCGGCCGGAGCGCGGCGGGACCCGGCGAGGCCTCGATGCCCGGGTCCATGGCCCGGCCGGCCGGGTGACGCCCGAGTGCGTCCTGCGGGCCGAACGACGGCGCGCCCTCCAGCTGCCAGGGCCGCAGCGTCCGCCGATGCCGCTCCGGCCGCCCGGCCACCAGCCAGGCCGCGGCGCCGAAGAAACTCACTGTCACCAGGCCGAGAACCACGCCCACGAACAGCATGGCCGCAGCCTAGCCGCAAGGCCGCTCCGGCTGCGGTCAATTTGGGCCGTGTCCTCCGGGATCGTCCCAGCGGACCTTAATAGGTTACATTCAGTAACCCGACGTGGGATCGCGAGGATCGTCGTAGCCTGGCGCTTATCGACCCCTGGGGAGACATAATATGCGGCTGTGGTTACTCGATCGCTGGCGTCGCGTCCGCCGCTCACTTCGGCGCCGCGGGCCTGACCAGGTCGAGGCGGACCAGGCCAGAGCGCGTGACCGGGGCGACACGACCTCCGGGCCAGGGGCCGGGCCGCCGGCGACCCCCGGGGTCCCCGGCGCCCACCGCCGGGTCAGCGGCGCGCGGCCCGTGGTCTCGCCTGCCGACCCGAACCAGCCCGGGGCACCCGGCGCGCGGCCGGGGCCCCCGGGGAACTCGGCGAACCCAGCCTCCACGGGGTCCTCGGGCACGTCAACGCAGGTCGGCCGCGCGGGACGGCCGGCCGGGCACGCCCTGCCGCGCCGTTGGGGGATGGCCAGGGCGGCGACGCGGGCGGCGCCCAAGGCCGACGCGGCGGCCGAGCCGGCCGGCCGCCGGCCCGGCCCGACCGCCGCGCCGCGGCGGCGAGGCCTCCGTGGTATGAGATCGCGCAGAGTAACCGGACGGCGGTCGGCCGGAGGCACTGCGGGCACCTCGAGCCGCTGGTCCACCGGGAGTGGGCCGAGGACGTCATCCCCGCGCCCGAGGCCGTGCGGGCGATCGACCGGCTGGCCGAGCTGCCGCAGCTGATCAAGTCGAAGCTGGCGGCCGGGCTGGACGCGATCTACGTCGGCATGGGCGGCGTCCCCAACCTGGACGACATGGGGCGCCTGTCCGGGGTCCCGCTGCCGTCCGGACGGGCGACCTGGGACGCGTGCGCGGGCGCCTACGGCGAGCGCAAGATCATAGTTGGCTCCCGGCCGTCGCCGTCGCCGGACGTCATGTGCCACGAGATCGGGCACGCGCTGGATGACATCGACGGCGTTGACGACCAATGGCAGTCTGACTCCGCGGAGTTCCAGGCTCTCTACGACCAGTGCCTGCCGCACATGGTGAGCGCGTTTCACCGGCAGCCGGGGCTCCTCGGCCGCCGGGAGTTCTTCGCGGACGCGTTCGCCGCGATTGCCTCCCGGCAGCGGCCCGCCCTGGTGGAAATGCTCGGCGGCGACACCAGGACGGCGCTGAACGTGATGCTTTACTTCAACGTCCGCTACGGCATCTAGGGTGGGACACGCGATGTACGTGATACGGCTACCCAACGGCAATCTCTTGGTCCCCGAGTCCGCGACCGTCGACGGCGGCAGAATCATGAGCGACGCCTACGTGGAGATCGGCCCGGACGATGCCGACTATGAGCGTCTCGCCGAGCAGGCGCTGACGCAGGAGGAGTTCGACGAGCGCCGCAGGCGCTGGCAGGAGGGGGACGAGTCGCTGCGCCGGCAGTTCCTTGACTTCCTGGCCCGCCGCGGCCATCCCGGACGCGGGACGGACACCGGGGACGGCCACGGGCCCGGGTAGGTGAGCGTCGCCGGCCCGCCCGATGCCGTCAGCCGCCCTGCCGACCAGGGTTCCCGAGCGGGCCCGTCACGCCCTAGACGACCGGCTCGGGAGCGGCGTCGTCGCCGAGCAGGGCCCGGACCTCGGACTCCCGGAACCGCCGGTGCCCGCCGGGGGTGCGGATGCTGCTGATGCGTCCCGAGGCCGCCCAGCGGGTGACGGTCTTGGGGTCCACCCGGAACAACGCCGCGACTTCACCCGGCGTAAGCAGCCGCTCACTGTTGCCGTCCATCCTCGCTAACCCCTCCTGATCTCCACGGGAGTCCGTGCTGAGTTTGCGACCCTGGTCCCCATGGGAGCCTGTCCTAAGTGTTGCGACAAGAACGGTTTTTCTCCCTAGTTTCCGTAAAATCTGGTCTCGGAATCCCGCAGCCGCCGGTCACTGGCCCTCGGCGCCGCGCCGTCGGGGACGCCCCGGCCGGGCCGATAAGCGCGGCCCATAAACTGGCCCTGCCATGCGTGCCACGCTCGCCTACACCGCCGCGAGGATCCTGCTCTTCGTGGTCGTCCTGGGGCTGCTCTACCTGGTAGGCGCCCGAGGGCTGCTGCTGGCCGGCCTGAGCCTGGTGATCAGCGGGATCATCAGCTTCATCGTGCTCTCGCCGCAGCGCGATGCGATGTCCGGGGCGATCTCGTCCAGGATCAGCCACTTCCGCCATCGGCTCGACGAGGGCACCCGGGCCGAGGACAAGGACTGAGACCCGTCGTTACCCCCGGGCGGCCGGCAGCCACCCGCCCGAGGTGAGCAGCCCGAGCACGGCCTCGGTCGCCTGCTCGCGGGTCATCGTCGAGGTATCGATGACCAGGTCGGCGTCCAGCGGTTCCTCGTACGGGTCGGAGATCCCGGTGAACTGGCCGATGAGGCCCGCCCGGGCCTTGGCGTACAGGCCCTTGCGGTCGCGCGCCTCGCACACCTCCAGCGGCGTGGCCACGTGGATCAGCAGGAAGTCGCCGACCTCGGACACCATCTCCCTGACCCGGGCCCGGGCGGCCGCGTACGGCGCGATGGGCGCGCAGATCGCGATGCCGCCGTGCCGGGCCACCTCGGTCGCCACGAAGCCGATCCGGGCGATGTTCAGGTCCCGGTCCTCCCGCGAGAACGTCAGGCCGGCCGAGAGCAGCTGCCGGACCAGGTCACCGTCGAGCAAGGAGACCCGGCGGTCGCCGCGCTCGGCCAGGATGTCGGCGAGGCTCCTGGCGATCGTGGACTTCCCCGACCCGGACAGCCCGGTCAGGAACACCACGAAGCCCCGCTCGGCGCGCGGCGGGCGGGCGCGGCGCAGTTCCCGCGCCACGGCGGGCGGGGTGAACCAGGCCGGTATCTCGGCGCCCGCGTCCAGCAGGTCCGCGAGCTCACCGGGGGACAGGTCGGCCCGCTCGGTGCCCGCCTCGATGAGGGCCAGCGGCCGCCATACCTCGGCGACCGGGTCGTAGGCCCAGTCGCCCGCGCGAAGCACCGGAATCGCGGCGTCTTCGGCCACGGTGCCCCCGGCGGAGCCGTCCACCATCAGGTGCGATGCCCCGTACGCGGCGGCCACCAGGGCCCGGGCCGATAGCTCGCGCTCGGGGCCGGCTCCGCCTGCGGGCTGCGGGGGGCCAGCGGCACCGGGATGACCATCGTCGTCGGCGGAAGGCTCGCCGTCGCGGCGAGCACCGCGCGGACCAGCGCCTCGGGCCGGGTGACCACCTCGGTCGGCCCGGCGGTGAGCGGCAGCAGCAGCAGGCGCGCCTTGAGCTGGCCGGCCATGTGCCGGAGCTGGCCGATCTGCCGGCTGTGCAGCGGGCTGCGGGTGGCGTAGGCCAGGACCGGGGCGCCGCCGAACGCCGCGCGCGCTTCGGCCGGCCGGATCATGAGCCGGCGGAACGGGCCGTGCTCCGGTTCCCGCAGGCTGGTCACCGGGCCGGCGATCCGGGTCAGCCGGGCATCCCCGGCGTCCCGGGCGCTCCGCGCGCGCCGAGGGGCGAGGACCTCACTGCGCTCGGCGATCTCGAGCAGGGCCAGGGGAGTGCCCTCAGGATCGGCGAGCACCACGTGGCGCGCATCCGGCGGGACCGCTGCCTGGCCGACGTCGAGGGTGACGGGGAACGTCCAGGGCGTCCCGTCGTCCAGCGTCCCGTGCTCGATGACCGCTGTGACGTCCGCCGTGCCCATGAACCCGGTCAGCGGCGCGAACGCCCCCGACAGCAACAACTCCAGATCCCCGAGCTGAGCGTCGTCCAGCGCCAGGGACGGCACCCCGATGAGGTCAGCGGGCAGATCGGCCTTTGCCGCAGCAGTCACGTCAACCTCCGGTCCCGAAGCTACACGGATGTTAGCGCCAGGTCGTGCGGATATCGCGCGCCGCCCGCCCGGGTCCGTAACGCGGCCGGCCGGGTCGGCCCCGACACCCGGCCCCGGGTCCGTCCGGGTTGCTGGCCGGGTCCGCCCCGATACCCGGCCCCGGGTCCGTCCGGGCGGCTGGCCGGGTCCGCCCCGATACCCGGCCCCGGGTCCGTCCGGGCGGCTGGCCCGGCCCAGCCGTTAAACTAGTAAGGTCCCGTGTCCAACGGCCCTGCTCGTCCGGGCACGGGAGTTTCGTGCTGCCCGCCCAACATTTAGGACGCAATGAGCCTGCCGGGACTTCTGCGGGTCATCGGCGATGACCCCCAGCTCAAGCGCGCGCTCGAGGAGGCTGACGCCCCCCTCTCGCCGGGCGCGGACCTGATCGCGCCCCCGGCGCTGCGGCCCTTCCTGGCCGCGGCGCTGGCCGGCGCCGGGGGCCAGGCCGCCGGGAGCGCCGACGCGGCCGGGGAGTACACGGCCGAGGTCGGCACCGCCGCAGACGGCGCCGCGGGAAGCGCGGCTCGCCGGTTCGTGCTGGCCGTGACCGCCACCGCCCGCGAGGCCGAGGAGCTTACGGCCGCGCTCGGCTCGCTGCTGCCCGCCGGCGCGGCGGCGTACTTCCCGCCCTGGGAGACGCTCCCGCACGAGCGCCTGTCCCCGCGTTCCGACACCTCGGGGCAGCGGCTGGCGGTGCTGCGCCGACTGGCCCACCCCGACCCGGCCGACCCCCGTTCCGGCCCGCTGACCGTGGTGGCCGCTCCCGTGCGCTGCCTGCTCCAGCCGATGGTCGGCGGCCTGGGCGCGCTCGAGCCAGTCCGGCTGCGCCCGGGCGATACCGCCGATTTCGAAGACCTGATCGTCCGGCTCGTGGAGATCGGGTACGCGCGGGCCGACCTGGTCGAGAAGCGGGGCGACCTGGCCGTGCGCGGCGGCATACTCGACGTCTTCCCGCCCACCGAAGAGCATCCGCTGCGGATCGAGTTCTTCGGCGACACCGTTGACGAGATCCGTTACTTCCGGGTCGCCGACCAGCGCAGCCTGCAGGGCGCGCCCGACGGGCTGTGGGCGGCGCCCTGCCGCGAGCTGCTGCTGACCCCGGCGGTGCGGGAACGGGCCAGGGAACTCGCCGCCGTGTACCCAGGGTTGTCGGACATCCTCGGCAAGCTCGCCGACGGCATCACGGTGGAGGGCATGGAGGCGTTCGCGCCGGTGCTGGCCGAGCGGATGGAACTCCTGCTCGACTACGTGCCGGCGGGCGGCCTGGTGCTCGCCTGCGACCCGGAGCGGATCAGGGCGCGCGCGGCCGAGCTCGTCCGGACCAGCCAGGAGTTCCTCGACGCGTCCTGGGTGAACGCGGCGGCCGGCGGCGAGGTCCCGATCGACCTGGGCGCCGCGGCGTTCCGGCCGATCACCGAGGTCAGGAGCGCCGCCGGAGCCGCGGCCCTGCCCTGGTGGACCATCACCCCGTTCGCGGCGGACCAGGCGACCGCCGAGGCCGCGACCGAGGCCGGCCCGGCGAGGATTCCGGGCACGACGATAGCCCTGGACCCGGCCGCGGCCGCGGTCCCCGGGGCAGCGGACCCCGGGGTCGGCCCGGACTCCGCGGACGGGCCCGGCCGCGACTCGTTCCTGATGGAAGCCAGCCCGGCCGAGGCGTATCGCGGCAACACCCCGCGCGTGGTGGCGGACGTCCGCCGCTGGCTGGACGAGCGGTGGCGGGTGGTGCTGGTCACCGAGGGCCACGGCCCGGCGCAGCGGCTGGTCGAACTGCTGCGCGGCGAGGACGTGGGCGCGCGGCTCGACGACGGCGGCGATCCCGGCCGCCTGCCCGAGCCGGGCCTGGTGCACGTGGCGACCGGAATGATCAGCCACGGCTTCACCTGGCCGTTGGTGCGGCTCGCGGTGCTGTCCGAGGCCGACCTGGCCGGCCAGCGCACCGCGGCCGGGCACGAGCGGATGCCGAGCAGGCGGCGCGGCGGCATCGATCCGCTGCAGCTGGTCTCGGGTGACTACATCGTGCACGAGCAGCACGGCGTCGGCCGGTACCTGGAGATGACCAGCCGGACGGTGGCCGGAGCGACCCGGGAGTACCTGGTCATCGAGTACGCGCCGGGCAAGCGGGGCCAGCCGCCGGACCGGCTGTACCTGCCCACCGACCAGCTCGACGAGGTGACCAAGTACTCCGGCGGCGAGGCGCCCAGCCTGCACCGGCTGGGCGGGGCGGACTGGGCCAAGACCAAGGGACGCGCGCGCCGGGCGGTGCGCGAGATAGCCGCCGAGCTGATCCGGCTGTACTCGGCGCGGATCGCCTCGCCCGGCCACGCCTTCGGCCCGGACACGCCGTGGCAGCGCGAGCTTGAGGACGCCTTCCCCTACGTGGAGACGCCGGACCAGCTGGCCGCGATCGACGAGGTCAAGCGGGACATGGAGAAGCCGGTGCCGATGGACCGGCTGATCTGCGGCGACGTCGGCTACGGCAAGACCGAGATCGCGGTGCGGGCCGCGTTCAAGGCGGTGCAGGACGGCAGGCAGGTGGCGGTGCTGGTGCCGACCACGCTGCTGGCCCAGCAGCACCTGGCCACGTTCAGCGAGCGTTACGCGCCGTTCCCGGTGGTGATCAGGCCGATGTCGCGGTTCCAGAGCGACGCCGAGGTCGCCGAAACCCTGGCGGGCCTGGCCGAGGGCAAGGTCGACGTGGTGATCGGCACCCACCGGCTGCTGTCCCCGGAGGTGCGGTTCCGGCAGCTCGGCCTGGTGATCATCGACGAGGAGCAGCGGTTCGGCGTCGAGCACAAGGAGTACTTCAAGCGGCTGCGCACCGAGGTGGACGTGCTCGCGATGTCGGCCACCCCGATCCCGCGCACGCTGGAGATGGGCGTGGCGGGGATCAGGGAGATGTCCACGATCCAGACCCCGCCCGAGGAACGGCACCCGGTGCTGACGTTCGTCGGGCCCTACGACGAGAAGCAGATCGCCGCGGCCATCCGCCGCGAACTGCTCCGCGACGGCCAGACGTTCTTCGTGCACAACCGGGTGTCCTCGATCAACCGCGTGGCCGCGCGGATCGCCGAGCTCGTGCCCGAGGCCAGGATCGCGGTGGCGCACGGCCAGATGAACGAGCACCTGCTCGAGAACGTGATGGGCGAGTTCCTGGACCGCAAGCACGACGTGCTGGTGTCGACCACGATCGTGGAGTCCGGGCTGGACATCCCGAACGCCAACACGCTGATCGTCGACCGCGCCGACGCCTACGGGCTGCCCCAGCTGCACCAGCTCCGCGGCCGGGTGGGCCGGGGCCGGGAGCGCGGCTACACCTACTTCCTGTTCCCCCCGGAGAAGCCGCTCACCGAGACCGCGCACGAGCGGCTGGCCACGATCCAGCAGCACACGGGCACTGGCGCGGGCATGTACGTCGCGCTCAAGGACCTGGAGATCCGCGGTGCGGGCAACCTGCTCGGCGGCGAGCAGTCCGGGCACATCGCCGGCGTCGGGTTCGACCTGTACGTGCGCATGATCGGCGAGGCCGTGACCGAGCTGCGCGGCGACGGTCCCGCCGAGCGGCCGGAGGTCAGGATCGAGCTGCCGGTCGACGCGCACATTCCGCACGACTACGTGCCCGGCGAGCGGCTGCGCCTGGAGGCCTACACCCGGATCGCCGCCATCGACTCCATCGACGACATCAGCGCCGTCCGCGACGAGCTGAGCGACCGGTACGGCCCGCCGCCGCAGCCGGTGCTCAACCTGCTCGCGGTCGCGCGGCTGCGGGCGAGGGCCCGCCGGGCCGGGCTCACCGACATCGGCCAGCAGGGCAGCCAGATCCGGTTCTCGCCGGTGGAACTGCCCGAGTCGCGTGAGGTGCGCGTGCAGCGGCTGTACCCGAGGACGCTGCTCAAGCCGGCGGTGCGTACCATGCTCGTACCGGTGCCGAAGGCGGACGGCGCGCAGGCCAGCGCCGGCCGGGCCGCCCCGGCGCGGCCGGTGTCCCTGGGCGCCCCGCCCCTGCGCGATCAGGACCTCCTCGCCTGGTGCGAGGAACTGATCGAGGCCGTGCTCGGCGGCATCGAACCGGCTGGACAGCGAGACTGAGGAGGGAGCGCCGACGTGTCCCGCACCCCGATGAAGTTGGCCGCCGTCATGCTCGCGGCCGGTATCACGGTCGCCGCGTGCGGGTCGGTGAAGATGGGCGCCGCCGCGATCACCACCAGCCAGCGGATCTCGACCACCACCCTGTCCACCCAGGTGGCCAACCTCAACACGGCCTACCAGGCGCACAAGAAGCAGGTCCAGCTGCAGTACCCGGTATCCGAGATGCCGCAGCAGGTGCTCTCGTGGCTGGTCAGGTTCCAGGTTGGCGATCAGCTCGCGGCGCAGCACGGGATCACGGTGTCCCCGACCGAGGCGCAGGAGGCGCTGGCCGCGATCGCCGCCTCGATCAAGCAGAACGGGAGCAACGAGACGCTGACCGAGGCCGCCGTGGCCAACGGCCTGCCGCCGGACATGCTCGACGAGCTGGGGCGGTACCAGGCGATCGAGACCAAGCTGCTGAACCGGCTGGACGGCGGGCAAGAGCCGACCAGTAACGCGGGGCAGCAGGCCCTGCAGGCCGAGTTCAACAAGACACAGTGCCGGGCGGCCAAAAGCCTGAACATTCAGATCAACCCGCAGTTCGGCGCGTTCGACTACAGCAGCAACTCGGTCGTGCTCACGCCGTCGGGGCTGTCCAAGGAGGCGGTGCCCGCCCCCTCGCCGTCTGCCTCGTCCAAGCCGGTGCTGACCCCGCCCTGCTAGCCGGGAGGAACGGTGACGCAGGAGGAGCCGGCCGGGGCCCGGCTGCTGGAACTGGTGGCGGTCATGAGCCGGCTCCGGCGGGAGTGCCCGTGGGACGCGAAGCAGACCCACGCAACCCTTGCGCCGCACCTGCTCGAGGAGAGCTATGAGGCGCTCGAGGCGCTGGAGAGCGGCGATCCCGACGCCCTGTGCGAGGAGCTGGGCGACGTGCTGCTGCAGGTGATGTTCCACGCGGAGGTCGCGTCCGAGCGGACCGACGGCACCGGCTACACCATCGACGACGTGGCCGAGGGGATCGCGGCCAAGCTGGTCCGCAGGCACCCGCACGTGTTCGGCGACGTCACCGTCTCCGGCGCGGACGAGGTCAAGCAGAACTGGGACGCGATCAAGGCCGCCGAGCGCGAGGCCAAGAGCGGCGCTCCCGGCTCCGTCCTGGACGGTGTTCCGTTCGGCCAGCCGGCGCTGGCGCTGGCCGCCCAGCTGCAGCGGCGCGCCGAACGGGCGGGCGTACCCAGCGAGCTGGCCGACCTCGACGGCGCCGCGGGGCTGGGCGCGGAGCTGTTCGCGCTGGTGGCCCGGGCCCGCGCGGCCGGCCTCGACCCGGAGCTGGAGCTGCGCGCCGCGGCCCGCGCGTACCGCGACCAGGTCCAGGCCTGGGAGCAGGCTCAGCGTTCCTGACCGCCGGGCGCTCACCGCGTGTCCGGCGTGCCCCGCGGCAGGCGCGTGCTCGCTCTACTAGGCTCCAAGACGGATATGTCAACGCAGCCCCGCCGGGAGTCTCCTTGTCCTCCATCGAAGCGATCCACGCCAGGCAGATCCTGGATTCACGCGGCAATCCCACCCTCGAGGTGGAGGTCGAGCTCGACGACGGCTCGCAGGGGCGCGCGGCGGTGCCCAGCGGGGCCTCGACCGGGGCGTTCGAGGCCGTCGAGCTCAGGGACGGCGGCAACGAGTACGGCGGCAAGGCGGTCGGCCGGGCCGTCCAGAACGTGATCGACGAGATCCAGCACGAGCTGCTCGGCTTCGACGCCGACGATCAGCGCCTGGTGGACCAGGCCATGATCGACCTCGACGCGACACCGGACAAGTCGCGGCTCGGCGCGAACGCCATCATCGGCGTCAGCATGGCGGTGGCCAGGGCGGCCGCGGATTCGGCGCGGCTGCCGCTGTTTCGCTATCTCGGCGGCCCGAACGCGCACGTGCTCCCGGTTCCGCAGATGAACATCCTCAACGGCGGCGCGCACGCGGACAACAACGTGGACGTCCAGGAGTTCATGATCCTCCCGGTCGGGGCGGGCACGTTCGCCGAGGCGCTGCGCTGGGGAGCGGAGACCTACCACGCGCTGAAGTCCGTGCTCAAGCAGCACGGCCTGGCCACCGGCGTGGGTGACGAGGGCGGCTTCGCCCCCGACCTCGAGCACAACCGGGCGGCGCTGGACCTGATCGTCGAGGCCATCGGCAAGGCGGGCTACACGCCCGGGGAGCACGTGGCGCTCGGCCTGGACGCCGCCGCCTCCGAGTTCCACTCGGAAGGTGAGTACACGTTCGAGGGGAGCCGGAAGACCGCCGCGGAGATGACCGCGATCTACGCCGGATGGCTGGACGCCTACCCGATCGTCTCGCTGGAGGACCCGCTGGCCGAGGAGGACTGGCCGGGCTGGACCGAGCTCACCGCCCGGCTCGGCGACCGGGTGCAGATAGTCGGCGACGACATCTTCGTCACGAACCCGGCACGGCTGCGCCGCGGCATCGCCGAGCACGTGGCCAACTCGCTGCTGGTCAAGGTCAACCAGATCGGGACGATCACCGAGACGCTGAACGCGGTCACGCTCGCCCAGCGCAGCCAGTACAGCTGCGTGATCAGCCACCGGTCCGGGGAGACGGAGGACACGACGATCGCCGACCTGGCCGTCGCCACCAACTGCGGGCAGATCAAGACCGGGGCGCCCGCGCGATCGGAGCGGGTCACCAAGTACAACCAGCTGCTCCGGATCGAGGAACTGCTCGGCGACGCCGCTTCCTACGCCGGGCGGGCGGCGTTCCCGCGCTCGGTGGCCGGCGGGCGATGACGGAACCGGCCAGCGGGCGGATGAGCCCGGAGCGGCGGGCGCCGCAGCCGGGCGCGGGCCCGCGCCCGGCGCAGGCGGAGCGATCCCGGCTGACCAGCCGGGCCGCCGTCCTGGCCGTCGTGCTCTGCGCGATCGCGCTGAGCCTCGCCTACCCGGTGCGCGAGTACATCGCCCAGCGCCGGCAGATCGACCAGCTGGAGGCGCAGCGGCAGTCGATCAGCCTCGAGCTCGGCCGGCTCGAGCAGCAGCAGAGGCTGCTGAACAGCAACGCCTACGTGGAACAGCAAGCGCAGGACAGGCTGCACATGTGCCCGCCCGCGGACAAGTGCTACGTGATCATCAACCTGCCACCGCCCCCGGGGAAGGCGGCGGCCAGCCACGCTTCTGGCACGCCATGGTACGAACGGCTGTGGAGTTCGGTCCGGCAGGCGGACAAGGCCCCGGCCCGGTGACGGCGTCATCCGCGGGGCCGTCCGCTTCGGACGCCGCCGCCGTCGCGCTGCAGCTTGGCCGGACGCCGCGGGCCCTGCTCGCCGTCGCGCACCGCTGCCCGTGCGGCCTGCCGGACGTCGTCGAGACGGCGCCACGGCTGCCGGACGGCACCCCGTTCCCGACGCTGTACTACCTGACCTGTCCGCGCGCGGTCGCCGCGGTGAGCCGCCTCGAGGCGGGCGGGCTGATGCGAGAGATGACGCAACGGGTCGCCGCTGACCCGGGGTGGCAGCAGGCCTACCTCGCGGCACATCATGACTACCTGGCCCGTCGGGACGAGGCGGCCGGCCGGGCCGGTGTGGAGCCGCTCCTGCCGGGTACGCCGAGTGCCGGCGGCATGCCGGACCGGGTGAAGTGCCTGCACGCGCTGGTCGCGCACGAGCTCGCGGCACCGGGAGCCAACCCGGTCGGGGCGGAGGCGGCGCGGGCGGCCGGGCCGTGGTGGCGGGGCGGGCCGTGCATCACCCGGCCGCAGGACCCGCCGGCCGCGGCTGAGACGTCGGCGCGATGAGCCGACCAGGCACCGTCCGCGTCGCGGCCGTGGACTGCGGCACCAACTCGCTGCGGCTGCTCATCGCCGACGTGGACCGTCCAGCCGCCCGGCTCACCGACGTGGACCGCCGGATGGAGATCGTCCGGCTGGGCCAGGGCGTGGACGCGACCGGCCGCCTCGCGCCGGAACCGCTGGCGCGGACGCTGCGCGTGCTCGAGGCGTACGCGCGCGCGATCGATGACGCCTCGGCCGGCTACGTCCGGATGGTCGCGACCAGCGCGATGCGGGACGCGGCCAACGGCGGGGAGTTCATCCGCGGCGTCACCGAGATCCTGGGCGTCCCCCCGGAGGTGCTCACCGGCGACGAGGAGGCTCGCCTGTCGTTCATCGGGGCGACGGCGGAGTTCGCGGCGGACGGGCCCGGTGACCTCCCTCCGCCCTACCTGGTGGTGGACATCGGCGGCGGGTCCACCGAGTTCGTGCTCGGGGCCGACGGGCCGGGCGCGGCCGGGCCGGTGGCCGCGGTGTCGGTCGACATCGGCTGCGTGCGGATGACCGAGCGGCACCTGCACACGAACCCGCCGCGACCCGGCGAGGTCTCGGCCGCCACCGGCGACATCGACGCGGCGCTGGACGAGGTCATGGCGAAGGTCCCGGTGACCAGCGCCCGCACCCTGATCGGCCTGGCCGGATCGGTCACCACGGTGGCCGGGATCGCGCTGGGGCTGCCCGCCTACGATCCGGCCCGGATCCACCTCGCCCGGGTCCCCGCGGTCAGGGTTCACGATATTGCCTGTGACCTGCTCGGCCAGGCGCACGAGCAGCGCGCCAGGATACCCGTGATGCACCCCGGCCGGGTCGACGTGATCGCCGCGGGCGCGCTGGTCCTGGACCGGGTACTGGCCAGGTTCGGCTTCGCCGAGGTCGTGGCCAGCGAGCACGACATCCTCGACGGGATGGCCTGGTCCATGGTCACGAGCGGCCGATGAGCAGCAGCCCGGTCAGCCTGGGGAGCCCGGTACCGCCCGGCACGGGCTGGCCGGGTGACCCGGCCACGCCCGCCACGCCCGTGGCCGAGAACCCCCCCGGGGTGCGCCGGCTCGCGGCCACGGCCGGAACGCTGACCGAGCTGGTCGCGCGGCAGTCGGTGTGCCGCGCCTGCCCGCGGCTGGTGGAATGGCGGGAGCTGGTCGCCACGCAGAAGCGCCGGGCCTTCCGGGACGAGCGGTACTGGGGGCGGCCTATTCCCGGCTGGGGGGCGCAGCGGCCGCGGGTGCTGATCGTCGGCCTGGCGCCGGCCGCGCACGGCGGCAACCGGACCGGGCGGGTCTTCACCGGCGACCGCAGCGGGGACGTGCTCTACGCCTCGCTGTGGCGGGCCGGCCTCGCCGCCCAGCCGACCAGCGTCGCGGCCGGGGACGGCCAGCGGCTGCTGGGCACGCGGATGGTCGCGGCGGTGCGGTGCGCGCCGCCGCAGAACAAGCCGTCCGTGGACGAGCGGGATACCTGCTCGCCCTGGCTGGCGGCGGAACTCGGGTTCGTCGCCGACGGCCTGCGCTCGGTGGTCTGCCTCGGCCATTTTGCCTGGCAGGCGATCTGGCCCCAGCTGGCCGCCGCGGGATTCGCGGTGCCCAGGCCCCGGCCGCCGTTCGGTCACGGCGCGGAAGCGCTGGTGCCCCGCGCCGGCGGGGCGGACGGCGCCGGCGGCGCGGACGGGGCGCCGGTCCTGGTCATCGGCTGTTACCACCCGAGCCAGCAGAACACCTTCACCGGCCGGGTGACCGACGTCATGCTGGACGATGTGTTCCTGCGGGCGCGCCTGGCACGCCGGCCTGTAACGCCGTCTTCTGCCCGATCCGCTTACAGACGGTATATATTCCCGTAGAATAAGTTACACGCCGTATCTGTTGCCAGTCAGGTTAATTGGATTGGTGCAATTGGTTGAGAAAGGGGCTCACCGTAATTCCATTATGCGTGCATTATCCGAACGGCGCGGGGTATCATCTCTGAGCCCCCGTAGCCCAAGGGAAGAGGCCGGCCCCCTAAAAGGGTCCCCAGTGTCGGTTCGACTCCGACCGGGGGTACGCCTGAGCTCCCCTGACCCCGCGCCCCGCTGCGGCCATGTGGCTGATCGTCCGTCCCACCGCCAGTCCGTCGGCGTCCGGTCTGGCCGTTCACGTCCGATTGTCGCCAGGCTGTAATTAAGTCAGGCAATCCTATTGGGTATGCTATTACCGAGGCCGACTCCTAAAGTACTTCAGCGTTCTTTTGCATGTTCCTTCGCACGTTCCCATGGATGTGCTTTGCGCAGGAGTGAACGAGACCTGAGCGTCAAGCCGGCCCGAACAGCTGGTTACCTGGGCATCTGCTGAAACGGGGCCGGGCCCGCGAGACCAGCCGGATCAGCCGCTGGCGTCCGGGCCCGCGCGGGTGATCGTGATCCTGACCATGACGCGACGCTCGCGGCGCATGGCCTCGCGGTAGTCATCCCAGTCGGGGTGCTCGCCGGAGATCCGCCGGTAGTAGTCCACGAGCAGGTCCATCGCCTCCGGGAGGTGGACGATCTCGGCGGTCCCCTCGGCCTGGACCCACTCCCCGAAGAAGCCGTCGTTCAGCACGCACAGCGAGGCGCGCGGATCGCGGGCCAGGTTCTTGGCCTTTACCGCGGTTTCCCTGGTGCTGATCAGTATCCGGCCTTCGTCATCCACGCCGGCGGTCACGGGCGACAGCTGGGGCCGGCCATCGCTGCGGGTCGTGGCCAGCACGGCATGGTGATGGACGCGCAGGAACTCCCTGGCGCGCTGCGGGTCCACGTCAGAAGTTCAGTCTGATGCTGCGCTGTACCTCGTACTCGTGCACGATCGCGCTGGCGTAGCCGTGCGTCAGCCCGTGCTCGTCGGCCAGCCAGTGAGCGCGTTCAGTACACCGCAGGAACGCAGGGCCGTTCTCGAGCCTGGAGAACCACTCTCGGAGGTCACGTCCGGTGACCGTGGGGATGCGGGCGATCAGGTTCTTGTGCATCTCCGGAGAGTGGAACAGAGACAAGTGGCACCTCCAGGCGGCCGGGGCCGGTGAACCCCTTCCAGATGAGACTGCACCACCGCGGGGCGCGTGACAACCCCCCGATGTCACCATTCTGTAATACGACGTTGGGGGAGAGGGTCACGCCGGGCCAGGGCCGGTCCTCAGGACAGCCGCTCGAAGATCATCGCCATGCCCTGGCCGCCGCCGACGCACATGGTCTCCAGGCCGAAGCTCTTGTCGTGGAACTGCAGGCTGTTCAGCAGCGTCGAGGTGATCCGCGCCCCGGTCATGCCGAACGGGTGCCCGACGGCGATCGCCCCGCCGTTGACGTTCAGCTTGTCCAGGTCAATGCCCAGGTCCCGGTACGACGGGATCACCTGGGCGGCGAACGCCTCGTTGATCTCCACCAGGTCGATGTCCTCGATGGTCATCCCGGCCCGGGCCAGCGCCCGCCGCGACGCCTCGACCGGGCCCAGGCCCATGATCTCGGGCGACAGCGCGGTGACCCCGGAGGACACGATCCGGGCCAGCGGCGTGATCCCGAGCTCGGCGGCCCGGGTGTCGCTCATGACGATCACCGCGGCGGCGCCGTCGTTCAGCGGGCAGCAGTTGCCCGCGGTGACCGTTCCGTCCGGCCGGAACACCGGCTTCAGCGCGGCCACCTTCTCCAGCGTGGTGCCGGGGCGCGGGCCGTCATCCGCGGACACGACGGTGCCGTCCGGCATCGTCGCCGGGGTGATGTCCCGCTGCCAGAACCCGTCGGCCAGTGCCTTCTCGGCCAGGTTCTGCGACCGGACGCCGAACTCGTCCTGCTCCAGCCGGGAGATGCCGCGCAGCCCCGCGACGTTCTCCGCCGTCTGGCCCATCGCTATGTAGATGTCGGGGATGTTGCCGTCCCGCCGCGGGTCGTGCCAGACCGGCGCACCGCCCTCGGCCAGCTTGCCGCTGCGCTCCTCGGCCGCGTCGAACACGGGGTTCTTGGTGTCCGGCCAGCTGTCACTGCTGCCCTTGCTGAAACGGCTCACGCACTCGACGCCCGCGGAGATGAACGCGTCGCCCTCGCCCGCCTTGATCGCGTGGAACGCCATCCGGGTGGTCTGCAGCGACGACGAGCAGTACCGGGTGACCGTGGTTCCCGGCAGGTGGTCGTGCCCGAGCATGACCGCGATCCCGCGCGCCATGTTGAAGCCCTGCTCGCCGCCGGGCAGCCCGCAGCCGAGGATCAGGTCGCCGAGTTCGGCCGGGTCCAGCTGCGGCACCTTGGCCAGTGCCGCGGTGATCATCTGAGCGGTCAGGTCATCCGAGCGGATGCTGGTGAGCGAGCCTTTGAACGCCCGGCCGATCGGCGAGCGGGCCGTGGCGACGATGACGGCGTCGGGCATGACGATCCCCCAAACTGGTGGTTAACCCGAAAGTAGCTTATGCCGCGCCGGATGCTAATTCACCTGCTGACCTGGTTACCCCGTCCGGTGGGATACCGTCGTTGGCCTGAGAGCAAGGTGATAGGCATGCAGGTACACGATTCCCTGATCGAGCTTTTCGGCCACACGCCGCTGCTCAGGCTCAGGCGAGTGACCCGCGGGGGCGGGGGCCAGGTGCTGGCCAAGGTCGAGTACCTCAACCCCGGCGGGTCGGTGAAGGACCGGATCGCGCTGCGCATGGTCGAGGCGGCCGAGGCCTCGGGCGCGCTGCGCCCGGGCGGCACCATCGTGGAGCCGACCTCGGGCAACACCGGGATCGGCCTGGCCATCGTCGCGATGGAAAAGGGCTACCGGTGCCTGTTCGTCTGCCCGGACAAGGTGGGCCAGGACAAGATCAGCGTCCTGCGGGCCTACGGCGCCGAGGTCGTGGTATGCCCGGCCACCGTTTCGCCGGATCACCCTGACTCCTACTATTCGGTGTCGGACCGGCTGGCCCGGGAGATCGAGGGCGGCTGGAAGCCCGACCAGTACGCCAACCCGGAGAACCCGGCCTCGCACTACCACACCACCGGCCCGGAGATCTGGGCGCAGACCGACGGCCAGGTCACCCACTTCGTGGCCGGGATCGGCACCGGCGGCACGATCTCCGGCGTCGGCCGGTACCTGAAGGAGGTCTCCGGCGGCCGGGTGCGGGTCATCGGCGCCGACCCGGAGGGCTCGGTGTACTCCGGCGGAACCGGCCGGCCGTACCTGGTCGAGGGGGTCGGCGAGGACATCTGGCCGCAGACCTACGACAAGGACATCTGCGACCAGATCATCGCGGTCAGCGACGGCGAGTCGTTCCGGATGACCCGCCGGCTGGCCCGCGAGGAAGCGCTGCTGGTCGGCGGGTCCAGCGGGCTGGCCGTGGTCGCCGCGCTGCGGGTCGCGCAGGCCGCCGCGCCGGACGACGTGATCGTGGTCCTGCTGCCCGACGGCGGCCGGGGCTACCTGGCGAAGATCTTCAACGACGACTGGATGGCCGACTACGGATTCCTCGCCGAGGACACGGCCGAGCCGCGGGTCGCGGACATCCTGGAGGGCAAGCAGGGCGGCCTGCCGCCGTTCGTGCACGCTCACCCGGACGAGAGCGTGGCGGCCGCGATCGAGAGCCTGCGCGAGTACGAGGTGTCGCAGCTTCCGGTGCTGAGCGCGGAGCCGCCGGTGATGGCGGCCGAGGTGATCGGTTCCGTCGTAGAGCGCGACCTGCTGGAGGCGCTGGTCTCGGGCCGGGCCCGGCCGCAAGACCCGGTGGGCGGGCACATGTCCGACCCGCTGCCGATGGTGGGCTCCGGCGAGCCGGTCAGCAGCGCGGTCCGGGCCATGGAGAAGGCGGGCGCCGCCGTGGTCCTGGTCGAAGGCAAGCCGGCCGGGATGATCACGCGGCAAGATGTGCTGACGTACCTCGCGGCTGGGGGGATGGGCTCATGACCGACGGATTCGAGACGCTGGCGATCCACGCGGGCCAGGAGCCGGACCCGCTGACCGGGGCCGTGGTCCCGCCGATCTACCAGGTCTCCACGTACAAGCAGGACGGGGTCGGCGGCCTGCGCGGCGGGCGCCTGCAGGGGGCCGCTGACGGCCCGGGGCGCTGGATCGAGGGCTACGACTACTCGCGGTCCGCGAACCCGACCCGGGGCGCGCTCGAGGAATGCCTGGCCGCGCTGGAGGGCGGCACCCGGGCGTTCGCGTTCGCGTCCGGGATGGCGGCCGGCGACGGCCTGCTGCGCACGGTGTGCCGGCCCGGGGATCACGTGCTGATCCCGCACGACGCCTACGGCGGGACGTACCGGCTGGCCGACAAGGTCCTCAGGAACTGGGGCGTCAGCTACCGGCCGGTGCCGATGTCCGAGCCCGCCTCGGTACGCGCCGCGCTGCGGGACCAGCCCGCGCGCGTGATCTGGGTCGAGACGCCCACGAACCCGCTGCTGTCGGTGGCCGACATCACGGCGCTGGCGGAGATCGCGCACGAGGCGGGCGCGCTGCTCGTGGTGGACAACACGTTCGCCTCCCCGTACCTGCAGCAGCCGCTGGCCCTCGGCGCCGACGTGGTGGTGCACTCCACCACCAAGTACATCGGCGGGCATTCCGACGTGGTCGGGGGCGCATTGATCGTTGCGGATGGCGGGCTCGGGGAAGAAATCGCCTTTATTCAGAACGCAACGGGCACGCCAGCCGCCCCGTTCGACGCGTGGCTCACGCTGCGGGGAGTCAAGACGCTCGGGGTGCGGATGGACCGGCACTGCCAGAACGCGCAGCGGGTGGCCGACCTGCTCGCCGCGCATCCTGCGGTCACCGAGGTGTTCTACCCGGGGCTGGCTTCGCACCCGGGTCACGAGGTAGCGGCCAAGCAGATGCGCGGGTTCGGCGGGATCGTGTCGTTCCGGTCGGCCGGCGGGGAAGCCGAGGCGGTGGCGGTGTGCGGCCGGACCCGGCTGTTCACCCTGGGGGAGTCGCTTGGCGGGGTGGAGTCGCTGATCGAGCACCCGGGGCGGATGACCCACGCGTCGGCCGCGGGGTCGGCCCTGGAGGTGCCCGCCGACCTGATCCGGCTGTCGGTCGGCATCGAGACCGGCGAGGACCTGCTGGAGGACCTGCGCTCCGCGCTCGGCTGATCCGGCCCGGTCAGCCGTTCCAGACCATCAGGACCAGGATCACCAGCCAGATCAGGGCGGTCACGCCGCCCAGGGACGCGACCCGGCCGCGCTCCACGTGCCCGAGGTGCGCGCCCGCGGCGGGCGGGTCGCCCGGCAACTGAGCCGACCCGGAACCATCATCCGCAGCGCCCGCCGCCGTTTCCGCGACGGCGCGGCCGGCCGCCCCGGGCGCGGCGGCAGCGGCCTCGACCGCCGAGGCGTGCGCGTCCTCCAGGGTGGCGATGGCCCGGTGCTGGTCCCGCATGATCAGCACGAGCAGCACCAGCGAGACGACGAAGAGGGTTATCGAGGCCGTCAGCCACGGCTTGCTGAAGTCATTCTTCAGCCGGGCGAGGATCAGGCCGGCGATCAGCACGCCCAGGGACAAGATCGCGAAGAGGCGCGTGGTCCGGTAGAGGTACCGCAGAACCACCAGATTGCGCTGCCTGATGTAGCGGGGCGTCGACATGATGGCCACCGTGACCGGGCCGATCGTGAAGATGGCAAAGCCGATGTGCAGCCAGAGCACGAGCCGGTCGGTGAAGGACATGTTCCTGATCTTAGGGTCGGGCCGACGGCCGTCGGCTGGGCCGGGAGCGGGTCCGCGGCCGGCGCGGAACTCGCTGGCCGGCGGCCCTCAGCTCCCGCTCGGGCTGGCGCTGCCGCTCTCGCTGGGACCGGTGCTGCCGCTGTTGTCAGGGCCGGGGCTGCCGCTGGTACCGGCGCTCCCGCCGCCGGCGGCGCTGGCGCTCGCGCGGCGGCGGCTGGCCTCGTCCAGGCGATGTAGGCCCCGATCAGGCAGGCGATGCCGATGACGAACGCGACGATGGCGCGGACCTGGTGGTGGCCGTGGCGGACGCTGACCATGAAATGAATCGAGTTCGCCGCGCCGGATACGTAGAGGATCCCGGCGATGATGGCGAGGACCCCGATGACGGTCAGGATGATCACCAGCGCCCCGCGGCCTGATGTCCCCGACGACGCCCCCGAGGATGCCCCCGACGTGCTTGCAGAACTCACGTGCTCCTCCTAGAAGATGGGCTGGGCCCACTTTAGGTCCCGGACAACCAGGTTGAGCTTACTGAGCGGGGCGCTGGCCTGATCGTCACCGCGCGAGGCCCCGGGCCCGGGCCGGCGGCTCCCGGGACCCGGGCCCGAGACGGCGGGACGGTGACCGCTCCCGCCGCAGGCGCGCTAGCTGCTGGACTTCGTCTTGCTGCTGAACCAGGCGCCGATCAGGCAGGCCACGCCGACGATCAGCGCGACGCCGCCCCGGGCGAGGTGGCTGCCGCCCTTGTGAACATGGCTGCCCGCGGTCAGGAAGCTGGGCAGCGAGGACCCGGCGACCATGTACAGGATCCCGACGACGATCGCTACTATCCCGATCACCGCCAGGATGATGACCAGCGGCTTCTTGCTGGTCGAGGTGCCACCAGACACGCTTGTACTACTCACAGTTTTTCCTCCTAGAGGGCCACGGCGCCACGCGCCGCTTGGCCGTCTTCATGCCGTCCTGGGGTTCACTACCTGCGGCACGGTACTACGGGCAGGCCCCGGAGCGGAGGACTTCCCAAAAGCGACGAAAGTAAAATCTAGCTACGGCTTTTCCTGCGCGATCGCAAGAAGTCCCTGACCACGTACTCGCCCAGGTTCTCCGGCATCGCGCGGAGCACCCGGCCCCCGTTGCGGCGGGCCACTTCCTCGACGAACGCGGTGAGCCGCACGTCCTCGGCGAGCATGAAGATGTTCATGGTCGCCCGGCGCCTGGTCATCTTGTCCACCTCGGCCAGCGTGAGCTCCAGCGTCTCCGGGGACGGCGGCCAGTCGAACCAGGACTGCCCGTCGCGGCGCAGGTGCGCGGTGGGCTCGCCGTCGGTCACGACCAGCACGACGGGGTTCTGCTCGGGCCGGCGGTCGAGGAAGCGCCCGGCCAGGATCAGCGCGTGGTGCAGGTTGGTGCCCTGGACCATGTCCCAGCCCAGTCCGGCCAGGTCGGTCTCGCGCAGTTCCCGCGCGTAGTTGGAGAAGCCGACCACCTGGATCGAGTCCTGCGGGTACTTGCTGCGGATCAGGGCGTGCAGCGCCAGCGCGGTCTGCTTGGCCACCCCCCAGGTGCCGCGCAGCGCCATCGAGTACGACAGGTCGACGAGCAGGCAGACGGCCGCCGCCGACCGCCGCTCGGTCTCGCCGACCTCGAAGTCGCTGACCGACAGCCGGACCGGGCCGTCCTTCGCGGGCAGGCCGCCGCGCAGCAGCGCGTTGCGCACGGTCGTCGGGGTGTCGATCGCCTGCTCGTCGCCGAAGCTCCACGCCCGGGTGCTGCCGGTGTACTCCCCGGCCTGGCCGGCGTCGGGCTGGTCGTGGTCGCCGGTGCCGCCCTCGGGGAGCTCGGCGAACACGCGGCGCAGCGCGGTCTCGCCCAGCCGGCGCACGGCCTTCGGGGTCAGCTCCAGCTTGCCGTCGGTCCGCTGCAGGTACCCCTGGCGCTCCAGTTCCCGCTCGATCTGGCGCAGCGCCTCCATGTCGTCGACGGCCTGACGGCCCAGCGCCCGCCGCACGGCCTCCTCGTCGATGTCGTCGAGCCGGGCGCCCGGGTAGTCCTGGCGCAGCGCGTCCTCCAGGTCGGCCAGGTCGGCCAGCTCGGACAGGGCGGTGGTCGCCTCGCTCAGGCCCAGCGGGTTCTGGCCGGTCATCTGCTCGCCCGGCCATCCGTCGAAGTCCATGTCGGGACGGCGGGACCGCAGCGCGTCGGCCAGCCGGGACATCTCGGCGGCCAGCCCGGCGTCCTCCAGCGTCTGCGCCATCAGCCCGGCCAGCTCCTCCCGCTGCTCGTCGGTCAGCGAGTTCAGCAGCCGCTGCGCCGCGGACATCCTGCGGACCAGCGAGTCGACCAGTTCGTCCAGGTTCCGGGGCGAGTCGGGGAACAGGTCCCCGTACTGCTCCATGAAGTCGTCGAAGTCCTGCTGGGTGTGGGTGCCCTGGGCGTCGGCCTCCAGCATCGCGTTGAGCGCGGCCATCATGTCCTTGACCCGCTGCATGGCCGCGGGGTCGGGCTGCTGCAGGGTCTGCTTCATGCCGCGGAACTGGCTGTCGAGCACCTCGCGGCGCAGCAGGTCCTTGAGCTTTTCGAAGGTCTGCCGGGCGGCCGGGGAACGCCAGTCGTAGTCGGCGAGCTGCCGGATCGCCTGCGCGGTGTCCTGGGGCAGCGCGTCGAGCTCGGCCTCCCGCAGCCTGGCCTCATCGGCGGGGTCGGGGAACAGCTCGGCCCGCTCCTGCCCGACCGCGGTGTCCAGCAGCGCGCGGGCCTGCTCCAGGATGCCGTCCAGGCGGCCCCGGTCGCGCAGCTCCCGCTGCCGCTCGCGGACCCGGCGCAGCAGGTCATCAAGGCCCTGGTGGTCGGACATGCCCCGGCGGAGCAGGTCGCGCAGCGCGCTGGCGGGATCGGATCCGTCGAGCACCGACTCGCCGAGCGCGTCCACCGCGCCGCGCACGTCGTAGGGCGGCTCGAGCGGGTCCGGCCCGTCGTGGTAAGGACCGTACCGGTAACCGCTCACTGCTGTTCCTCTCTCAGGTGCGGTAGACCGAGGCGCCGTCGACGACGTCCTTGGACAGCCTGCGCATCAGGTAGAGGCCCTCCAGCGCGAACTCCAGCGCCGCCGCGGCCTGCCCGAAGGACTCGCTGCCGTCCATGGCGAGCCGGTCCATGATCCTGGCCAGGCCGGGGACGTCCCCGATCCTGCGCAGCAGGTCATCGGCGGGAACCAGGTCACCGGTCTCCACGCTGCCGCCCTCGGCGAACTTGGCCAGCAGGCCGCTCAGGTCCGCGCTGCCCAGGGCGGCGCGGAAGGTCTCGGCGATCGCGCGCCGCAGCAGGTGATCGAGCACTTCCTGCTCTCGGCCCTCCTCGCTGACCTCGAACTCGACCTTGCCGCGGAGCGTGCTCACCACGCTGGGCAGGTCGCAGACCCGGGCCACAGGCTGCCGTTCCCCGGTGATCGCGGCCCGGCGCACGGCGGAGGCCGCCACGGCCTCGGCGGCCGCGATCGCGAACCTGGCCGAGACGCCGGACCGCGCGTCCACCGCCGGCGAGGCGCGGACCAGCCGGGTGAATCTCGCGATCACCTGCACCAGGTGCTCGGGCAGCAGGGCGCCGGGATCCTGGTCGTCCCAGGCCACCTGCGACTCCTGGCGGACCAGCGCCAGCTCGGCGTCGAGGGACACCGGGTAGTGGGTGCGGATCTCGGCGCCGAACCGGTCCTTGAGCGGGGTGATGATCCGGCCCCGGTTGGTGTAGTCCTCCGGGTTGGCGCTCGCCACCAGGACCAGGTCAAGCGGCAGCCGCAGCGCGTAACCGCGCACGCCGATGTCGCGTTCCTCCAGCACGTTGAGCAGCGCCACCTGGATGCGCTCGGCCAGGTCGGGCAGCTCGTTCAGGCAGAAGACGCCGCGGTTGGTCCGCGGCACCAGGCCGAAGTGGATGGTCTCCGGGTCGCCGAGCGTCCGGCCCTCGGCCACCTTGACCGGGTCGATGTCGCCGATCAGGTCGCCCACGCTGGTGTCGGGGGTGGCCAGCTTCTCGCCGTAGCGCTCGTCGCGGTGACGCCAGACGACCGGCAGGTCGTCGCCCCGCTCGGCGGCCAGGCGACGGCAGCGCGCGCACACCGGGGCGAACGGATGGTCGTTGATCTCGCACCCGGCGACCGCGGGGGTCCACTCGTCGAGTAGCCCGGTGAGCGTGCGGATCAGGCGCGTCTTGCCCTGGCCCCGCTCCCCGAGCAGGATCACGTCGTGCCCGGCGATGATGGCCCGCTCCAGGTGGGGCAGTACCGTCTGGCCGAAGCCGATGATCCCGGGGAAGGCATCCTCGCCTGCGCGCATCTGGGCGAGCAGGTTCCGCCGCATTTCCGCCTTGACGGTGGCGAACTCGTGGCCGCTGGCGCGTAGTTCACCGAGGGTTTGGGCGGCGGGGGGGGCTGACTTTTCTGTCGTCGACTGAGGCTGGCTCTGTGGCGTCACCCTTCGACACTATGTGCATGTTGAAGAGATCCGCATCTCGGGAGGCTGGGTTTGGCTGAGCGCGAACCGGCGCTGGCCATCGACGTCGGCGGGACCAAGCTAGCGGCGGCGGTGGTCGAGCCCAGTGGCCGGCTGAACAACTGGACCCAGGTTCCTACCCCCCGTGACCTGGGTTCCGAGCAGATCTGGCGCACCCTGGAGGCCCTGGCGGACCAGGTGCTCGAGGAGGCCGGGGTCTGCTCGCCCGCCGCCCTGGCCGGGGTCGGCGCCGGGTGCGGCGGCCCGATGGAATGGCCGGCCTGCTGGTCTCGCCGCTCAACATGCCGGCCTGGCGGTCGTTCCCGCTCCGCGCCCGGCTGCGGGAGCGCTTCGGCGGGATGCCGGTCCGGGTGCACAACGACGCGATCTGCCTGGTGGCGGGCGAGCACTGGCGGGGCGCGGGCCGGGGCCAGGACAACGTGCTCGGCATGGTCGTCTCGACCGGGGTGGGCGGCGGGCTGATCCTGGACTCCCGGGTGATCGAGGGTGCCTCCGGCAACGCCGGCCACATCGGGCACGTGGTGGTCGACCCGGAGGACGGGCCCGAGTGCACCTGCGGCGGCCGCGGCTGCCTCGAGGCGATCGCGCGCGGTCCCGCGCTCGTGGCCTGGGCGCAGCGCGAGGGCTGGCGCCCGGGTCAGCCGGACGCCACGGCCAAGGACCTGGCCGACGACGGCGCTGCGGGCCACCCGGTCGGCCTCGCCGCGATGCGCCGGGCGGGACGGGCCCTGGGCATCGCCATCTCATCGGCGACCGTCCTGTGCGACCTGGAGGTGGTGTCGATCGGCGGGGGGCTCTCCCAGGCCGGGGCCATGCTGTTCGAGCCGCTGGAGCAGTCGCTGCGCGCGCACGCCCGGCTCAGGTTCGCGCGCGAGCTCCGCGTGGTGCCCGCAGCACTCGGCCAGAGCGCCGGTCTCGTCGGCGCCGCGGCGCTCATCCTGGCCGGCGATCGCTACTGGACCGGCGACTGAGAATTCCGCCCCCGGGCCAGCCCATCCCTGGCCCGGCGGCCGAGCCGTCCCGGTGCGGCCGGAGCGGTGACACACTTCAAGCATGACGACGTCTTCCCCTCCGGGTCCCGATGACGTGGCCGCGGCGCGCAAGGTCCTCGACGATGTCGTCATACACACCCCGATGCTGCACTCGCGGGCGCTCTCCGAACAGGTCGGCGGGCCGGTCTACCTGAAGTGCGAGAACCTGCAGCGCACCGGGTCATTCAAGGCCCGCGGCGCGTACCTGCGCATCTGGAGGCTGTCCGACGCGGAGCGCGATCGCGGGGTCATCGCCGCCAGCGCGGGCAACCATGCTCAGGGCGTCGCGTTCGCGGCCGCCCGGCTCGGCGCCCGGGCCACCGTGGTCATGCCGGAGCGCGCTCCGCTGCCCAAGGTCGAGGCCACCCGGTCGTACGGGGCCGACGTCGTCCTGTACGGCAGCACCGTGGAGGATGCCCTGGCCCGGGCCGAGGAGCTCGCGGCCGAGCATGAGTCGATCTTCATCCACCCCTTCGAGCACCCCGATGTCCTGGCCGGCCAGGGCACCGTCGGCCTGGAGATCATCGAGCAGTGCCCGGACGTGCGCACGATCGCGGTCCCGGTCGGCGGCGGCGGCCTGGCCGCGGGCATCGCCATCGCGGCCCATGGCGCTGCCCCCGGGGTCCGCGTGATCGGCGTGCAGGTGGAGGCCGTGGCGCCGTTCCCCGCCTCGCTCGCGGTCGGCTACCCCGTGACGGTGGCGCCCGGGCCCACGATGGCCGACGGCATCGCCGTGGCCGGCCCAGGCCAGCTGGCCTTCGCCGTCCTGGCCGAGCGCGTGCACCAGATGGTGACCGTGTCCGAGAAGAGCCTCTCCCGGGCATTGCTGCTCTGCCTGGAGCGCTCTAAGCAGGTCGTGGAGCCCGCCGGCGCGGCCGGGGTGGCCGCGCTGCTGGAGCATCCGCAGGTCTTCGAGCCACCGGTGGTGGCCGTGCTGTCCGGCGGCAACATCGACCCCCTGCTGCTGGCCAAGGTGCTGCGGTACGGCCTGGCCGCGGCCGGTCGCTTCCTGACCTTCCGCTGCCCGCTGTCCGACCGTCCCGGCGCGCTGGCCACGTTGCTGGCCGAGGTGGCGGCCCTCGGCGCCAACGTGCTCGACGTGGTGCACGAGCGGAACACGCCGGGGCTGCACGTGGACGAGGTCGAGGTGCTGCTGCAGGCGGAGACCAGGGGCCCGGAGCACTGCGACAACGTCATCCGCCGGCTGCGCGAGTCCGGCTATAAGCTGCTGTTCAGCTGAACGCGCAGACCGCGCGGGCGGCATGCCCCTGGTTTATGTCCTATGTATCTCCGGGTCTCAGAGATTTCCGCGGCGCGACTGTTCCCGCTCTATGGCCTCGAACAGCGCCTTGAAGTTGCCCTTGCCGAACCCCTCTGACCCGTGCCGCTCGATCAGCTCGAAGAACACCGTGGGCCGGTCCTGAACCGGCTTGGTGAAGATCTGCAGCAGGTAGCCGTCCTCGTCCCGGTCCGCGAGGATGTTCAGCTCGCGCAGTTCCTCCAGCGGGACCCGGGTGTCGCCGACCCACTCGCCGAGCGTCTCGTAGTAGCTGTCCGGCGTGTCGAGGAAGTCCAGGCCCGCGGCCCGCATGCCGCGGACCGCGGACACGATGTCATCGGTGGCCAGCGCGATGTGCTGGACCCCGGGGCCGCCGTAGAACTCCAGGTACTCGTCGATCTGCGACTTCTTCTTGCCGGCCGCCGGCTCGTTGATCGGGAACTTGACCTTGCGGCTGCCGTCGGCCACCACCTTGCTCATCAGCGCCGAGTACTCGGTGGCGATGTCGTCCCCGACGAACTCCTTCATGTTGGTGAAGCCCATGACCTGCCGGTAGAAGCCCACCCACTCGTCCATCTTGCCGAGCTGGACGTTGCCGACGCAGTGGTCGATCTGGGTGAAGAACGGCCCGGCGCCGGCCGGGACGACCGGGCCGGCGGCCACGTAGCCCGGCAGGTACGGCCCGCTGTAGTTGGTGCGCTCCACCAGGGTGTGCTGGGTATCGCCGAACGTGGCGATCGCGGCGAGCACCACCTTCCCGTGCGCGTCCTCGAAGACCTCGGGCTCGGCCAGGCCGGTGGCCCCGCGGGAGACCGCGAGGTCATAGGCGGCCTCAGCCGAGGGGACGGTGATGGCCAGGTCGATCACGCCGTCTCCGTGCGCGGCCACGTGCTGGGCCAGCGTCGTGCCGGCCCGCACCGGCCCGCGGAGCACGAACCGCGCGGTGCCGGACTCGAGCACGTAGGCGGCCTCGTCCCGGCAGCCGGTCTCCGGGCCGCGATAGGCGACGCATCGCATCCCGAACGCCGTCGAGTAGAAGTAAGCGGCCTGCCGCGCGTTGCCGACGGCGAAGACCACCGCGTCCATACCGGTGACGGGGAACTCGTCCGCCGCCCTCACCACGTCCTGCTGCCCTGGTTCTGGTCCTTGCTGCACGGACGCGGCCATGTCACCCTCCCTGCCCTCGTCATCGAGTTCCTGAAAAGGATCGATCAGGGAAATCAAGATGCGCAACTGTGGCTTGGATTGCTATGCACTTTGCAGAGTTCTGACCCCGAAACAACTGGGAAACTGGGCACCATGCTGCCTGAAGGGAGGTACGAATGATCGACGGGCTCGATGCGCGCCTGATCGACCTGCTCACGGCTAGGCCGCGGATCGGCGTGCTGGATGCGTCGCGGCGGCTCGGCGTGGCCCGGGGAACGGTTCAGGCCCGGCTGGACCGGCTGCGGTCCCGGGGCGTCGTCACCGGGTTCGGACCCGATGTCGACGCCGCGGCGCTCGGCTACCGGGTCACCGCGTTCGTGACGCTGGAGATCCGCCAGGCCGGCGGCCACGACCCGGTGACCGACCGGCTCGCGCTGATCGCGGAAGTGCTGGAGGCGCATACGATCACCGGCTCGGGCGACATGCTCTGCCGCGTGGTCGCGCGCGACAACGCGGACCTGCAGCGGGTCATCGACGCGATCGTCGACGTGCCCGGGGTGGTCCGCACCTCCACGGTGATCGCGCTGGCCGCGCCGGTCAGGTACCGGGTGCTGCCCCTGGTCCATGCCGCGGCCGCCGCCAACCCGCCCTAACCCAATCACCCGGCCCGGCCTGCGTGATCACTTCATCTTTTCATTGGTTCCGTGGGCACACACCGGACATTTCCTCCCAAGAATTGACTGGATCGCGTGAAAAGATGGAGATCTCGTCCGAGGGCCGGTGCCTATGTGGTCACCGGGGCTGGTGGGGTGGCGGCGCGGGCCGGGGTGGCCGTTGCCCGGCAGGAAAATCGGTACCCGCCTTCGCGTCCTCGCCGCTACGTTGCGCAGATGGGGAATGGGCCGTCCGCGCGGCGCCAGGGCTGGCGGGTGACGTCAGGAGAGCCGGACCCTGCCACGGTGGAGCGGCTGCTGCGCAGGCTGCCGACCTGGTTCGGCATCGAATCCTCAGTCCTCGAATACATCGAGTCGGCCCGGCGGCTGCCCGCCTACCTGGCCAGGCCGCAGGGCCCGGCAGCCGCCGGCCATTCGCCGGACCTGGCCGCCGGCGTGCTACTCGCGGTGCGGCACTTTCCTCGCTCGGCCGAGATCTACCTGATGGCCGTGGACCCCGCCGTCCACCGCCAGGGAGCGGGCCGGGCCCTGATCACCGCGCTGGAATCCGACCTGAGCGCCGACGGTGTCGAGTTCCTGCAGGTCAAGACCCTCGGTCCGACCCATCCCGACCCGGGTTACGCGCGCACCCGCCAGTTCTACGCCGGCGTCGGGTTCCAGCCCCTGGAGGAGATCACCGGCCTCTGGCCCGGGAACCCGTGCCTCATCATGATCAAGACGATCCAGCCGCGCAGGGGGTGAGGTTCAAGCCGCGCGGGTGACGTTCAGCGGCGCCCGGGGTGAGGTTCAGCCGCGCCGGGTGATGACGTCGTCGAGCCAGCTGGTCAGCCTGGCGGTGTAATCCGGGCTGATGGCCGCGAGTTCCCGCCGCCCGCCGTAGGTCGGGTGGTGAGCCGTCCCAGAGAGCTCGTGAATGGCCAGCCGGGCCGGATCGGGATACGCGGCCCGCCAGATGGCGATGCTCTCCGGTACCGGGACCCACTCGTCCGCGCCGTAGAACGCCAGCACCGGGCAGCGGACCTGGCCGATGCTCGCGGCCGGGTCGAAGTCCATGTCGTCCCAGTCCGGTGCCTCCGGCAGGATACGCGGCACCCAGCTCAGCCCGAACCAGGCGCGGTCGGCGTGCGCGTCCACGACCTGCTGGGCCTGCGGTCGGGCCAGCTGGCCTCGCTCGTAGCCCTCGTAGGCGGCCCGTAGCCTGGCCAGCTCGGCCAGGCACCCGGGCCCGAACCCGGCGCGCCGGAGCTGCTCGGCAGTCCCGTAGCGCATCTGGCGGGCCGGGCTGACCGCGCTGCACCCGACCAGGACCAGGAAGGCGATATCCGCCCGGCGCGCCGCCGTCAGCAGGGCCACCCAGGCGCCCTGGCTGAAGCCCCACAATCCCGTCGGGACCGGGCCGGTCACCTCGGTCAGAGCCGCCAGGCCATGGGCCAGGTCCTCGGCCTGCAGCTGGTAAGGGACGTCCCGGTCCGGCGGCGATGCCCGGCGGTCGTAACGGAGTACGGCCACGCCGCGCTCGGGCAGCACCCTCGCCAGGTGCTCGAACAAGAACTGCTCCCGGGAGGGATCATCGGCCGGGTGCAGCGCCACGGCCGCCGCCCGGCACCTGCCCTCGGGGAGGGTCAGGCTCGCCGCCAGCCGCGCGCCCCGGCAGCGCAGGATGAGCGGCGTGTCGGACACTAGCCTTCGGAGATGCCCTTGGCGACGTCGGAGGCGATGCCGAGAATCGCGGCGGACAGCTCGCTGCGGTCCTCCGCCTGGTCGACGAAGACCATCCAGCCGACGCTCACCCCGCCCAGCGTCATCGCGGCGCGCAGCCGTTCCCGCAGGCTGGCCTGGGGGCCGGTGAGCGCGTCGATCAGCCCGGTCATCCGTTCCCGGAACAGGTCACCACGCTGCTTGGCCGAGGACAGGGAGTTCAGCGCGGCCTGATTGTGGTGCAGCATCCGGAACGCGTCGCTGCCGTCCGCGACGATCTGCACGTACCGGCTGAGGATCTCGTCGCGGGTTTCCGGAGTTCTCGGCTGAGTCTTGGCCCAGGCGATCAGCGCGTCGATCTGGCCGAAGTAGTCCTCGACCAGGCTGCGGACGATGTCTTCCTTCGACTTGAAGTGGTAGTAGAGCGCGGCCTTGGTCACGTCCAGCCGTTCGGCGATCTCGCGCAGCGACGTCTTGTCGTACCCCTGCTCGGCAAAAAGTTCCAGGGCCACTCGCTGGATGCGCGCCCTGGTGTCGCTGCGGGTGCGCACCTCGTGCGGGGTGCCGTGCCCCCCGGCGTGATGGCCGTCGGCCTGGGGGCCCTCGGCGGGGTGCCCCTCGGCGGGGTGCCCCTCGGGACGCGCGGCCGCGGCGGGCGCCATCTCGGCGACCGTCGTCACCCCGCGTACCTGCTCGTTCATCAATCTCGTCCAGTCTCGCGGCGCCGCCAAATTTACTTGACGGCCGGTAAGCAAACAGCTTATCCTAACTTGTCGCCTGATACTAGCCGGTCGGCAAGTAGGTTGAGAAGCGCCGCGCCGCGCACCACTCGGTGGTGCCGCGCCGCGCACCACGTGGAGGGGAGTCCAAGCATGGCGGAGACCCAGTCGGCCGCAGCAACGGGGGGAGCGGTCAGCGGGCCCAAGCGTGAGGTCCTGATCGTCCTGCCGGGACTGCTGCTCGCGCTGATCCTTGCCATGCTCGACCAGACGATCGTCTCCACCGCGCTGCCGCGCATCGTCGGTGACCTGGGCGGGGTCACCCACCTGTCGTGGGTGGTCACCGCGTACGTGCTCGCCTCGACCGTCACCACGCCGCTCTACGGCAAGCTCGGCGACCAGTACGGCCGCAAGCGCTGGCTGATCACCGCGATCGTGATCTTCCTGATCGGGTCCGCGCTGTCCGGGCTGTCGCAGACGATGGACCAGCTGATCCTGTTCCGGGCGCTGCAGGGACTCGGCGCGGGCGGCCTGATGGTCGGCGTGATCGCCAGCATCGGGGACATGGTGGCGCCGCGGGAGCGCGGCCAGTACATGGGCTACATGATGGCCGCGATGATGCTGGCCATGATTGCGGGCCCGCTGGTCGGCGGCTACATCACCGACAGCCTGTCCTGGCGCTGGATCTTCTACATCAACATGCCGGTCGGCGGGGCGGCGCTGATCTACCTGTGGGTCACGCTGCACCTGCCGTACAAGAAGGTCCCGCACAAGATCGACTATCTGGGCGCGGGGATGCTCGCGATCGCGGCCACCTCGATCGTCCTGCTGACCACCTGGGGCGGCACCCAGTACCGCTGGGGATCCGGCCAGATCCTGGGCCTGGGCGTGTTGGCCGTGGCCGCTGTCGTGGCGTTCCTGTACACCGAGACGCGGGCCCCGGAGCCGGTGCTGCCGCTGCACGTGTTCAAGAACCGCAACTTCTCGGTCGCCACCGGGATGAGCTTCCTGCTCGGCGTGGCCATGCTGGGCGCGCTCACGTTCCTGCCGCTCTACCAGCAGACCGTGCAGCACCTGTCCGCGGTGGGCAGCGGGCTGCTGCTGATCCCGATGATGCTCGGCGTGACCGTCACGTCGCTGATCGGCGGGTTCGTGATGACGCGCACCGGCCGGTACCGGTTCATGCCGATCGTCGGCGGCGCGATCATGACGGTCGCCATGGTCCTGCTGACCGGCCTCGGCGTGCACACCACCCTGCTCCAGTCCGGCCTCTACTACGCGGTGCTCGGCATCGGCATGGGCTTCCTGATGCAGATCACCTCGGTGATCGTGCAGAACAGCGTGGAACCCAAGGACATCGGCGTGGCCAGCAGCTCGCGCACGTTCTTCCAGCAGATCGGCGGGTCCCTGGGGGTGGCGCTGTTCGGCGCGGTCTTCGCCCGGCGGCTCACCGAGAGCATGAGCAGCCTGCTGCCCGGCGTGCACCTGAACGCCGGGGGCGGGCAGCTCAACCCGGTCACGGTCAACCACCTGCCCGCGCTGATCCGGCACGACGTGTTCGTCGCCATCTCGCACGCGATCCAGGGCGTGTTCTACCTGGCGGCGCCCGCGGCCCTCGCGGTGTTCGTGCTGGCCTGGTTCATCAAGGAGGTGCCGCTGCGCAGCAGCGCGGCGCCGCCACCGTCCGAGGCCCCGGCAAGCGAGCCAGAGTTCGCCGCGTAAAACCGTTGCGTCAAAAATCATGATCGCGGCGGCCGGACCAGCCCGGCCGCCGCGACCATGAACTGAGTACTGGGCGCCGCGGGGCTACGCCCCCACGTACGGGACGGCCTCGAGGATCTCCACCGTCGTGGTCTTCCCGTTCGGCAGCGAGTAGGTCGCGGTCTCCCCGACCTTCTTCCCTGAGATCGCGCTGCCCAGCGGGGACCGAGGGGAGTACACGTCGATCGGCGCGCCGCTCTCCTCGCGCGAGGCGAGCAGGAAGGTGACCTCGTCCTCGTCCCCGGCGAAGCGGACCGTGACGGTCATGCCGGGGCCCACGACGCCGTCGGTGCGCGGCGGGTCGCCGACCCGGGAATTGTCCAGGATGTGCATGATCTGGAGAATGCGGCTCTCCTGCTTGCCTTGCTCTTCCTTGGCCGCGTGGTAACCGCCGTTCTCGCGCAGGTCGCCCTCGTCCCGGGCGGCCTCGATCCTCTTGGCGATCTCAGTGCGCCCAGGACCCGAGAGGTAGTCCAGCTCCGACTTGAGCCGGTCATACGCCTCCTGGGTGAGCCAGGTGACGGTGTCATCGCGGGTTTCGGTCACGGAGAACTCCTAGGTTGGAAGCGGAACAGACGTCCGCCGGGCCCCTATTGGGCCCTGGGGTAATCATTCGAGACTAACAAGGCTCCGCAACTACGTCGCACATGTCAATGGACCAGGACCCGGAGCCCGGCGCCCCGCTCAGCGGGCCCGGACCGGGGTGCAGCGCCCCGCTCAGCCGGTCCGCGCCCTGGAGCGCGGCGGCCCCCTTTCGGTCGCGATGACGCGGGAATGCCGTAACCGAACGGGCTTGTTGTGTAGCACAATGGCCAACCGGCGTTGGCGCGAGGCCGGCGCTTGGGCCCGGCGAGGGCGGGGTGCCGCGCCGGGCCAGTCGGGCGAATCAGGCATGAAGGGAAATCTTGTTGTCTGCCGTGACCACCGATCCCGCGGAAGTGACAGCCTGCACGACGACCGGGGACGTTGAGCCAGCGCTGTGCGCCGCCGCGCCGCTGCGGCTGATGGCCGTGCACGCGCATCCGGATGACGAGTCCAGCAAGGGTGCCGCGACGATGGCGCGCTACGCGCGCGAGGGCGCGGACGTGCTGGTCGTCACGCTGACCGGTGGCGAGCGGGGCGACATCCTGAACAAGGCCATGGACCGCCCGGAGGTTCGAGCCGACCTGGCGGGCGTCCGCCGCGCGGAGATGGCCCGCGCCCGCGAGATCCTCGGCGTCCGGCAGCAGTTCCTCGGGTTCACCGATTCCGGGCTGCCCGAGGGTGACCCGCTGCCGCCGCTCCCCGACGGATGCTTCGCGCTGGAGCCGCTGGAGACGGCGGCCCGCCCGCTGGTGCGGGCCGTGCGGGCCTTCCGCCCGCAGGTGATCCTGGGCTACGACGAGAACGGCGGGTATCCCCACCCCGACCACGTCAAGTGCCACCAGGTGACCATCGAGGCGTTCGAGGCCGCCGCGGACCCGGACCGCTACCTGGACTGCGGCGAGCCGTGGCAGCCGGCCAAGCTCTACTACTTCGCCACGTTCCACCGGGCCCGGTTCATGGCCCTGCACGAGGAGATGCTGCGGCGAGGCCTGGAATCGCCGTACGCGGAGCGCCTGGAGGAGTGGGTGGAGAACCCGGACCACCCCGGGCTTGAGATCACCACCAAGGTGCCCTGCGCCGACTTCTTCGACGTCCGCGACCAGGCGTTGCTGGCCCACGCCACCCAGATCGACCCGGAGGGCGGCTGGTTCGCCTGCCCGCGCGAAGTCCAGGTGGCGGCGTGGCCGACCGAGGATTTTCACCTGGCCAGGTCGGTGGTGGATACTGAGAAGCCGGAAGACGACCTGTTTGCCGGGGTGCGGGACAGTGTGAGGTGGATGAACTCGTGACGGTCCTGGCGGCGACCTCGCCCAGCAGCTCCGCTGAGCCGGGGACGCTGGCGTTCCTCGTCGTCTTCGGCATGGCCGTCGTGCTGTTCTTCCTGTTCCGCTCGATGAGCAAGCACCTGCGCAAGGTCAACGCGGCCGCCCGCCAGAACGAGACGTCCGCCGCTTCGGGCCCTGCGGCCTCGGATCCCGCGGCCGGGGACATGACTCAGGCGAGTCCGCCGGACCGGCGCGCGGAACCCTAGTCCGGGCTAATCCCGGGGCCGCCCGGCCTGGCTGTCGCCGGTCAGGGCCAGTCCGTAGGCCAGCAGGGTCACCCCGGCGGCCGGGGACCAGTCGCGGTCGGGGAGCCTGCGAAAGCCCGCGCGCTGGTAGAGGCGCTGCGCGGTCAGCATCTCCGGCTGCGTCAGCAGGACCAGGTACCGGACACCCTGCTGCGCGGCGCGCTCGATCACGGCCCGTAGCAAGGCGTCTCCGATTCCCCGCCCCCGTGCCTGCGGTATCACGGCGAGCGCGCGGATCTCGGCCTCGTCCCGGCCGGCGACCACCTGGCCGGCGTGCGGCCAGGGCTGCAGCATGACCGTCCCGAGGATCTGGCTGTCGTCCTCCCGGGCCGCGGCGACCAGCACCGCGCCGTTGCCGTCCAGGCCGAGGGCGCGCAGGGTCGGCGCGTACCCGGACTCCGGCGACATGAAGCCGTCGGCCACGTAGGCGGCCACCCGGATCTCGCCGACCTTGGCCAGCTCATCGGGCCGCGCGTCGCGAACGATCACGGCATCTCCTCTCGGTCGGCTGGTCACGGCCGGGGCGCCGGTACCCGTAGGCTGTGCGAAGCGATTGCCGAGGATATGCGGCCGGGGTGCCGCGAGGGAGTGCTGATCAACGGTGGGACAGCCGGGAGCGCAGGCATCCGAGGTACCGGCGGCCAGCGTGCCGAATGGCGCGTGGCTGCTGGACGTGCGCGAGGATGACGAGTGGGCGGCGGGCTATGCGCCCGGCGCCCGGCACATCCCGCTGGGTCAGCTCGGCGCTCGCACCGCCGAGATACCGCAGGACCAGACGGTCTACGTGATCTGCCGGTCCGGGGTGCGCTCCGCGCGGGCCGCGCAGGCTCTCGCGGCGGCCGGCTGGGAGGCCATCAACGTGGCGGGCGGAATGCAGGACTGGGCCGCGGCGGGCCTGCCCATGGCCACCGACTCGGGGGCCGAGCCGTTCGTCGCGTGACCGCACGGCGGCTGCCCTGGCTGTTGAGCCTTCTTCATCCGCCGACCTCGACCTCGGAGTATGCGGGCAGCCAAGGGGAGGATGAAGAAGGCTCATCTTGTCGGTGACCCGTGGTGGGATGGGCGCTACCGTGCTGAATGATTGGTCCAGGCCGTTGCTGGGGTGTTCGCCATGCTGGTGATCCACGGGATCTGGGCCTACGGGGCGCTGAGCCTGTGGGCCGAGGACTCCGCTGGCCCGGCCAGCGTCCCGGCCCGGCCGGGCCGCCCGTCTCGCGCCCCCCGGCCGCACCCCTTCGCCGGCGATCTGGACGCCCTCGCCGATGCGATCGCCGAACTGGCCGGCCCAGCGGCGGACCTGGCCCGCAAGGCCATCGAGGACGAGCTGACCCTGCGCCTGCCCAGCGCGGCAGACGGGCCGCTGGCCTCGCCCAGGCTGATCAGGGAGCCGGACGCCGTGTCCGGCCGCCGGCCCGGGCTCGCCCCCTGGCGCCTGCCCGCGCTGACCTTCGACCCGGCCGCCGCGGCTGACCTGCTCGCGCCGCTCGGCGAGCCGGCCACCGGATCCTCGGCCGCCGTCCCGGGAGGATCGGTGCTCTACCTGGCCGCCCTGGCCAGGCTGGCCGACGACCTGGTCGCCCGCGGCCGGGTGCTGCCGGCCCTGGTCGCCAGCGAGGACGGCCGCTACGCCGCCAGGTGGCGGGCCGTGCTGTCCGGCGCGGACACGCAGCGGGCCAGGGACCTGGCCGCCGCGATGCCGCCGCTGTGCCGGGCCCATGCGGGCAGCGAGCCCGCGGCGGTCCTGGTGACCGACGCCCTGGACGCGCTGGCCGACGCCGCGGCGCGGGCCAGGCTCGGCCGTGATCCCGGATTCGCCCTGCTGCCCGCCCGGCGCGGCCGCCACCCGGCCCGGGTCCCGGTCGCCGAGCGCTGGGCCGCGGCCCTGGCCGGCGCGGACGCGCAGGTGCCCGTGGCCACGCCGCAGGACGAGGCCGAGGCCGCGGACCTCGCGGCCGCCCTGGACGACTGGCGCGCCGCGGCGCAGGTGCCGGCCGGGCCGGTCCGCACCTGCTTCCGGCTGACCGAGCCGGAGGCCGACGACCCGGGCACGCTGGCGGCTAGCGCCGCCTCGAACAGCTCGGACGACCCAGATGCCCCGGACCGCGCGCACGCCCCGGACACCTGGACTGTCGGGTTCGCGCTGCAGTCGACGGACGACCCCAGCCTGCTGCTGCCCGCGGCGGACATCTGGTCGGGGTCGGCGGCCGGCGGCTGGGCGGCGGCCGGGATCAGGCACCCGGAGGAGGACCTGCTCACCGGGCTCGGCACCGCCTCCCGGCTGTTCCCGGAGCTTGACCGGGGACTGCGGTCCGCCGCCCCGGTTGCGGTCACCCTGGACACCGAGGGGGCGGCCCGGTTCCTGAGCCAGACCGGTCCGCTGCTGGCCGGAGCCGGCTTCGGCGTGCTGTTGCCGGACTGGGCCGGCGGGTCGCGCAAGCGGCTGGGCCTCAAGATCACCACGAGGACGAAGAGCACGGCGGGAGGCGGTTCAGCGGCCAAGCCCAGGTTCGGGATGACCGACCTGGTGGATTTCCGTTACGACCTGGCGGTTGGTGATGAGGCGCTGGATCCCGAGGAACTAGAGGAACTGGCCCGGCTCAAGGTCCCCCTGATCCGGCTGCGCGGCCAGTGGGTGGAACTCGACGACCGGCACCTGCAGGCCGCCCTGAAGTTCCTGCAGCAGAAGAAGGCCGGGACCACGACGGCCGAGGAGGCCCTGCGTGACGGGCTGGCCAGCCTGGACGATGACCTGCCCGTGGTAGGCGTGGACGCCGACGGCTGGCTCGGCGACCTGCTATCCGGCCAGGCCGACCGTCGGCTCGCGCCGGTCCCCACCCCGGCCTCGTTCCACGGGGAACTGCGGCCGTACCAGGAACGGGGCCTGGCCTGGCTGTCCTTCCTCGGCCGCCTCGGCCTCGGTGCGATTCTCGCCGACGATATGGGACTTGGTAAGGGTCCACAGACGCTGGCCTTGCTGGCGAGCGAGGTGGGCGCGGCCACCGGGCCGACTCTGCTGGTGTGCCCGATGTCGCTGGTCGGGCACTGGGAGCGGGAGGCCGCGCGGTTCACTCCCGACCTGAGGGTGTACGTGCACCACGGCGCGGACCGGCTCGCCGGCGAGGAGCTCACCAGCGCGCTGAACGCGGCCGACCTGGTCATCACCACCTACGGGCTGGCCGCCCGCGATCAGGAGGCGCTGAGCCAGGTCCAGTGGGCCCGGGTGGTGTGCGACGAGGCCCAGAACATCAAGAACGCGGCCACCCGCCAGGCCCGGGCGGTGCGGGCGTTGCCGGCGGGATCCCGGATCGCGCTGACCGGCACGCCGGTCGAGAACCGGCTGACCGACCTGTGGTCGATCATGGAGTTCGTGGGTCCCGGCCTGCTCGGCCCGGCGGAGCGGTTCCGCAAGAGGTACGCGGTGCCGGTCGAGCGCCACGGTGACGAGGAGGCCGCGGACCGGCTGAAGCGGATCACCGGCCCGTTCATCCTGCGCCGGCTGAAGACCGACAAGACGATCATCTCCGACCTGCCGGACAAGCTGGAGATGAAGGTCTGGTGCAACCTCACGCCGGAGCAGGCGTCCCTGTACCAGGCCACCGTCACCGACATGCTGGCCAAGATCGAGGCGGCCGAGGAGGACATCGAGCGCCGGGGCCTGGTGCTGGCCACGATGGCCAAGCTCAAGCAGGTCTGCAACCATCCCGCGCACCTGCTCGGCGACGGCTCCCGGCTCGACGGCCGGTCCGGCAAGCTGGCCCGGCTCGAGGAGATCTGCGACGAGCTGATCGCCGAGGGGGACAAGGCCCTGTGCTTCACCCAGTACGCGGAGTTCGGCCGGATGCTGCAGCCCTACCTGGCCGGCCTCGGCTGCCCGGTGCTGTACCTGCACGGCGGCACGCCGAAGAAGCAGCGCGACGCCATGGTGTCCGAATTCCAGGACGGGGCGGAGCCGTCGCTGTTCCTCTTGTCGCTCAAGGCGGGCGGGACCGGGCTGAATCTCACGGCCGCCAGCCACGTCATCCACATCGACCGCTGGTGGAATCCGGCGGTCGAGGACCAGGCCACCGACCGGGCCTTCCGGATCGGTCAGCGCAAGGACGTGCAGGTGCGCAAGTTCGTGTGCGTGGGCACGCTGGAGGAGCGCATCGATTCCATGATCGAGGAGAAGAAGGCGCTGGCCGAGCGGATCGTCGGGACCGGCGAGAACTGGCTGACCGGACTGTCAACGGCCGACCTGCGCAACGTCATCTCGCTGTCATCGGAGGCGGTGTCGGAGTGAGCTGGCATGAGTGGGGACCGTCCCGCCCGCTTGAGGTCGAGGGCGGCATCCGGGCGCGCAGCCAGCGCGGCGCCATCGGCGAGCAGTGGTGGTCCCGGCGATTCACCGACGTGCTCGAGTCGTTCGGTATGTCGGGCCGGCTGGCCCGGGGCCGGAACTATGCCCGCCGCGGCCAGGTGCTCGGCTTCGAGATCTCGACCGGCTACGTGACCGCCCAGGTGCAGGGGTCGCGCCCCAAGCCGTACCGGGTGCGGATCCAGGTGACCCCGCTCACCACGCCGCAGTGGCGGCGGGTGGAGCAGGCGCTGGCCGGGCAGGCGCTGTTCCGGGCCAAGCTGCTCGCCGGCGAGATGCCGCCGGAAATCGAGGAGGTGTTCGCGGACTGCGGCACGCCGCTGTTCCCGCGCTCGGCCCGGGACCTGGACATGTCCTGCTCCTGCCCGGACTGGGAGGTGCCGTGCAAGCACCTGGCCGCGGTCTGCTACGTGCTCGCCGAGGCCTTTGACCTCGACCCGTTCGGCATCCTGGCCTGGCGCGGGCGGGGCCGGGAGGAGCTGCTCGCCTCGCTGCGGCGGATGACCGCGGGGGAGGCTGAGGCGCTCCGCCCGCTCATCGACGTCACCGACCGCCCGCTGGCCGAGTGCGTCGCCGACTACTGGTCGCCGGGAATGAGCACGGCCCGGCTGCGGGCCCTGCCGCCCGCCCCGGCAGCACCCCCCGACCTGCTGCTGCGCACCTTCGAGCCGCCCCCGGTCGTGGTCAGGGGCAGCGACCTGGTCACCCTGCTCACCCCCGCCTATGAGCGGCTCGCCGACCCGGGCGATCCGGTCAGCGGCTGACCCCCACGCCGCCGTACCACCAGTGGGAGCCGTCGCTGTCGGCTAGCGGGTCAGGAGGCCTCGGCCTGCTTGGCCCCGGACTTCCTCCGGGTCCTGGGTGCGGCGGCGGCCTTCGGCGGCTTGGCCACCAGCGTGACCCGCATGTCCGGGGATGACCGGTCCTTCTTGACCTCGACCAGGTCCGGCAGGCGGCTGAGCAGGACGCGGAAGCTGCTGGCCCCGTAGTTGCGCTCGTCGAAGGCCGGGTCGAGGGCCAGCATTTTGCTCTTCAGCCAGGACCCGGTAGCTGAAGCGTCGGGGGACTCCTCCATGGCGGCGACCACCAGCCGTTTCACGTCGGCGATGTCAAAGTTGGCTCCTACCTCGGCCCGCACCGCCGGGTTGACGGCGGCCACGATCGTCCCCCAGTACTTGTACTCGGAGCACACCGCGACCAGCCGGGAACTGGCCGAGGCCTTGGTGCCGACACCGACGACCCATTTGCCGAACTCGCGCAGCCGCTGCACCAGAGGTGAGTAGTCGCCGTCGCCCGCGACCAGCAGGTACGTGCCGACGTCGGGGTGGGTGATCAGCACTTCCATCGCATCCACCGCCATCAGGATGTCGGCGGCGTTCTTCTGCTGCGCCCCGAACCTGGTCACCTGGATGAGAGTGATCCCGTTCTGGGCCAGGTTCTGCTGGTACCGGCTGAACTCGGGCTTGGACCAGTCGGCGTACGCGCGGCGGATCGAGGCGTTGCCGTAGTCGCGGACCAGCAGCTCGAAGGCCTTATACGGGATCGGATCGGCCTGACCGGGCAGGTCCTCGCGGGCGCCCAGCGCGAGGTTCTCCAAGTCGATGAAGACCGCCACCTGATCGCCGAGCGTTGCCTGCGCGGCGCTGGGCGCGGCCATCAGGCGATCCGCCGTTCCTGCTGCACGACTGGCCACCTCTCGTCGGTTCGGAGCGGGACTTCCACGCTATTCTGCCCGGCCGGGCGCCAGGGGAGACGGCGCCCGGCGGACAGGGAAGATGTCGGCCGCAGGGCAGCGGAGATGAAGGTGGTGGGCAGCAGGGATGGTGGCCGGCGGACAGGGGAAGATGGCGGCCGTCTGACGGGAGAGGTGGCGGACAGCGGAGACGGTGGCCGGCCGCCGGAGGAGTTGGCGGCCGGCCACCTTCGGGAGAAGGGCTAGTGGGTGTCCACGCGGAGCAGGTCCTGCTCGGCGAGCAGCTTGTCGAGCCGGGCCTGATCGACCCGGCCGACGATGTCGGTCTCTTCCTGCCGGTCGCGCACGCACTTGGCCAGCGTGAACGCCGAGGTGATGGTGTACAGGACGCCGACGGCGAGGAAGGCACGCAGCCAGGGGCCGACCGGCAGGTACGCGATCCCGAAGCCGACGAGGACCAGGGAGGCGCCGAACGAGATCGCCGCCTGAGCGTAGAACGCGGTAGTGATGTGGGGCCGAAGCGGTGTTGTGCTCATGCCCCCCTATCGTGGGCCGCCCAAATCCGGGGCGCCTGAGCACAACTACTCATCGTTGACTTCCACTCCGCCCTGGAGGGCGGGGATTCCCGCCTGTCACCCCGTAAGGCGGTGTGCCACCCCGCTGCCAGCGCCACGAGTTCCCAGCGTGCGCGGCGGATGCCGGGCGCTCAGGACTGCGGCCGGTACTCCAGGCCGAGGAGCGGCGCGGTCTCCGCGAGCATGAGCTCGAACAGCGGCTCGGCGTCGTCGAGCGCGAAGCCGAGATGGCCGAACACTTCCAGGCTCACGATGCCGTACAGCCGCACCCAGCAGCGCAGGAAGGTGAGCAGCAAGCCCTGCGGCAGGTCGGCGGCCAGCTCGCCCAGTCCCTCGCGGTAGCGCTCGAGTTGCTCGCGGAGTCCCGGGTCGATCTCGTCGTCGGCGGGGACCGGGAACGGGTGCTTGAGCCAGAGCTCCAGGATCAGCAGGAAGAACGTGTTGCCGAACTTCCCGCCGCACTCCGTGGTGATCTCGTCGTGCTCGATGTTCACGCCGGGGAGCGGCGTGCCGAACAGCATGCCGAACTCCCGCTGGTGAGTGAGCGACCAGCGCCGGAACTCCCGGGCGGCGGCGATGACCTTCGAGGTCAGGTCGCCGCCGCTGGCGGCGCCCGCCTCCGCGATCGCCGCCTGCAGGTCCGCGGTGAGCTCGGTGAAGATGTCGGCGATGACGTACTTGATCAGTTCCTCGTGGCTGCCGAAGTAGCGGTAGAGCGCGGGCGCGGTCATCCCCATCTCGCGGGCGATCGCGCGCAGCGACACCGCGTCGGGTCCCTCGGACACCAGGATCCGGCGGGCCGTCTGCTTGATCTCCGTCGTGGTCGCAGCGCGGACGCGATCACGCCGGTTCAGCGTCTGGACCATCTCGCCTCCCGCCGGCCACCCGGCCTCGGCCGGACGGGCTCACCCCTCCGGTAAACGCGCTTGACATCCGTGAACTCCGTATGCCAAGTTAACACCATTAGCAGTATACAGCGTTTACTGCTGTGATGATCTGTAAGTTTAGCCCGCGGAGGGGCCATGTTCGAGAGCTGGGGACGTGTCGTTTACCGTCGCCGCCGGCTGATGCTGGTGGTCGCGCTGCTCGCCGTGGCGTTCGCAGCCGTCTGGGGCACGGGGGTGTTCAGCCGGCTGCAGTCGTCGGGCGGGTTCACCCCGCCCGACAGTCAGAGCCAGCAGGCCGCCAACCTGGCGCAGGCCACGTTCGGCCGGGACGCCGGCGACGTGGTGGTGCTGTACTCCAGCCCGGACCAGACGGTCCGGTCGCCCGGGTTCCGCTCGGCGGTGACCAGTACGCTGGCGGCCCTGCCGCACAGCAAGGTCTCGTCCTACGAGACGTACTGGTCCGCGAGGTCGCCGCGGTTCGTCAGCGCCAGCGGACGGGAAACCTACGCGGTGCTGGAGATGGCCGGCTCGACCGACGGCGCGCGCCAGGACAGCTACGACGCGATCAAGGGCCAGCTCGACGCGCCCGGCCTGCACACTCAGGTGGGCGGCCCGGTCCCGACCTATGAGGCGATCAGCAAGGAGGTCAGCTCCGACATCGGCCGGGCCGAGGGTTTCTCGATGCCGGCGCTGTTGATCGTGATGCTGGTGATCTTCGGCAGCCTGGCCGCGGCCAGCCTGCCACTGGCGATCGGCGGCATCGCGATCCTGGGCTCGTTCACCGCGCTGCGGTTGCTGACCCTGGCCACCCCGGTGTCGATCTACTCCATCAACATCACCACGATCCTGGGCCTCGGGCTGGCCATCGACTACGGGCTGTTCATGGTCAGCCGGTTCCGCGAGGAACTGCACCGCCAGCCCACGGTGCAGGACGCGGTGGCGCGGACGGTGGCCACGGCCGGCCGCACGGTGGCGGTCTCCGGCATCACCGTCGCGCTGGCCCTGGCCAGCCTGATGCTGTTCCCCGAGACCTTCCTGCGCTCGATGGGCTACGGCGGGGTGGCGACGGTCCTGGTGGACATGCTCGCCGCGCTGACCATCCTGCCCGCGCTGCTGGCCATCCTCGGCCCGAAGGTCAACGCGCTGCGGATCCGCCGGACGGTGCGCCGGCCGCCGGTCGCCGAGGGGCGGGGCGCCTGGTACCGGCTGGCCAGCAGCGTCATGCGCCGTCCGGTGCTCTATGCGGTGCCGATCGTGGTCGTGCTGCTCGCGCTCGGCTCGCCGTTCCTGCGGGTCACCTGGGGCGGTACCGACGCCACCGTGCTGCCCGCCGGCTCCCCGCCCCGGGTGGTCACGGAGGCGCTGAACCGAGACTTCCCCGGCAACCCGACCGCCCCTATCGAGTCCGTGGTCCAGTTTCCCGGCCCGACCGTCGGCTCACCGGCCCGCGCCGCTGCGCTGGCGGCGTACGTCGGCCGCCTCGACCACGTTCCCGGGGTCAGCCGCGCGCAGCTGACCGGCGTTCGCGGGGACGTCGCGCGGGTGGATATGGATTACCGCCCCGCTCCCTACTCACCGCAAGCCCGGGCCATCGTCGAGCAGGTCAGGGACGTGCCGCCGCCGGGCGGAGCCACGGTGTACGTGGGCGGGCAGACCGCGGAGCTGGTGGACGAGCTGTCGGGCCTGGGGCAGACCCTGCCGTGGATGGGGCTGGTCGTCGCGGCGGCCACGTTCGTGGTGCTGTTCCTCGCGTTCGGGTCGGTGGTGCTGCCGGTCAAGGCGATCGTGATGAACGTGCTGTCGCTGACGGCCATGTACGGGGTCGTGGTCTGGATCTTCCAGGAGGGCCACCTGTCCGGGCTGCTGCAGTTCACGCCGAACGGGACGATCGAGCCGACCATGCCGATCCTGATGTTCGCCATCATGTTCGGGCTGTCCATGGACTACGAGGTGTTCCTGCTGTCCCGGGTCCGTGAGCGCTACGACATCACCGGCGACAACACCGCCGCGGTGGCGAGCGGGCTGCAGCGCACCGGCGGGCTGATCACCAGCCTGGCGCTGCTGCTGATCATCGTGGTGGGCTCGTTCTCCGCCTCGGGGATCACGTTCATCAAGCTGCTGGGGGTCGGGATGATCGTCGCGCTGATCATTGACGCGTCGGTCGTGCGGGTGCTGCTGGTGCCCGCGGTGATGCGGCTGCTCGGCCCGGCCAACTGGTGGGCGCCGAGGCCGCTGCGCCGCCTGTACGCCCGGTACGGCATCCGGGAGACCGACGCGGTCCCGGCGGACGCCTCACCCGTCACTCAGATCTCAGCATCCGCAGCAGCGCGCTGAGCGAGCCGGAGGCTGCCGACACTACGGCTGGCCCGGGCGCGTCCTTGATCGCTTAGCGCGGACGGTTCTCGGTCGATACTGACAGGGGTCCGCGCTGCTCGATCATGGTGGTGGCAGCCGGGCGGGCTGGCCGGTCAGCCCGCGGTGACCGCTAGTGTGAATGGGAGCACGGCGGGGGCTCCGGCCTCGCGGACGAGCTTGGCGGCGACGGTCATGGTCCAGCCGGACTCGACCCGGTCATCGACCAGCAGGACCGGGCCGCCGAGCCGGGCGACCGCATCGCTGAGCGGCTCCGGGACCGTGAGCTCGCGCCAGACGACGGCCAGCCGCTGGGCGCTGTTGTACTGCCGGCCCGCGGGCCGGTCCAGCCGGGTACCGGGCCGGTAACCGAGCCCGCCCAGATTCGGGATCCGGCCGAGCTCGGCGACGCGCGCCGCGAGGCTGCTGATCAGCCCCGGCCGGTTCCGGGAGGGCAGCGTGACCACGCCCGCGGGCCGCTGCGCCCAGTCCCACGCGGCCAGCACCTTGACCACCGCCGCGACGAGGTCGCCGGGGACCGGGCCGTCGGGACCGGAGCCGCCGGCCTCCCCGTCGCCCAGCAACGCACGTAGCCGCGGCCCCCAGCCCAGGTCGGTCAGCCGGCCGAGGGCCCGCCCGGGCTCGGCGGATACCTCCGGGCCGATCTTGCCGGACATGTCGATGCCCAGCGCGGCCAGGCCGGTCGGCCACATCCGCCGCGGCGTGATCTCCACCCCGGGCCGCAGCAGCCGGTCGCTGGCCGCCGCCACCGCGGCCTGCGCGACCTGCTGCGGCCAGTACCGCCCGGTGCAGTTGTCGCACCGGCCGCAGGGTCCGGCCTCCGGGTCGTCGAGCTCACGGCGCAGGTATTCCATCCGGCAGCCGGCGGTCGTCGTATACCCGAGCATGGCCTGCTGCTCGCGGGCCCGCTCCGCCGCCACCCGGGCGTACCGGTCGGCGTCGTAGACCCAGCGGGCGCCGGTGGCCGCCCAGCCGCCGCTGACGCGGCGCACCGCCCCGTCGGTGTCGAGCACCTTGAGCATCATCTCCAGCCGCCCGCGGGACACGTCGACCTGCGTCTCCAGCGCCGCGGTGGACAGCGGCCGGCCCGCCTCGGCCAAGGCGGCCAGGGCCGAACGGACGACGGCCTCGGGCGGGAACGCCAGCGAGCCGAAATAGGCCCAGATGGCGGCGTCCTGGAGCCCGGGCAGCAGGATCACGTCGGCCCGGTCGGTGGCCCGGCCGGCCCGGCCGATCTGCTGGTAGTAGGCGACCGGCGACGGCGGCGCCCCGAGATGCACGATGAAGCCCAGATCCGGCTTGTCGAACCCCATGCCGAGGGCGCTGGTAGCCACCAGCGCCTTGACCTGGTTGGCCAGCAGCGAGTCCTCGGCCGCGGCCCGTTGCGAATGGTCATCCTGGCCGGTGTAGGCGAGCACGTCATGCCCGCGCTCGCGCAGGAACGAGGCGGTCTCGTGCGCGGCCGCGACCGTCAGGGTGTAGATGATGCCGGAGCCGGCCAGCTCGCCCAGGTGCTCGGCCAGCCAGGCCAGGCACTGCTGCGCTGCGGGCAGCCGCACCACCGCCAGGTGCAGGCTGGCCCGGTCCAGCGAGCCGCGCAGGACGAGGGTCTGCGCGCCGAGCTGCTCGGCCACGTCCCGGGTGACCCGCGCGTTGGCCGTGGCCGTGGTGGCGAGCACCGGGACGCCGGGCGGCAGGTCCTCGAGCAGCGAGCGCAGCCTGCGGTAGTCGGGGCGGAAGTCGTGGCCCCAGTCGGAGATGCAGTGCGCCTCGTCCACCACCAGCATCCCCGCCGCCGCGATCAGCTTGGGCAGCACCAGGTCCCGGAAGCCGGGATTGTTCAGCCGCTCCGGGCTGACCAGGAGCACGTCTACCTCGCCCGCCGCGACCTCGGCGTAGACCTGGTCCCACTCGTCGGTGTTGGCCGAGTTCACGGTGCGGGCCCGGATGCCGGCCCGGGCGGCCGCGCCGATCTGGTTGCGCATCAGGGCGAGCAGCGGCGAGACGATGACCGACGGGCCGCAGCCCCGGGCCCGCAGCAGCGCGGTCGCGGTGAAGTAGACCGCGGACTTGCCCCAGCCGGTCCGCTGCACCACCAGGGCCCGCCGCCGCTCGGTGACCAGGGCGCGGATCGCGGTCCACTGGTCCTCCCGGAGCGCGGCATCGGGCCCGGCCAGCGCCCGCAGGCAGCGTTCCGCCTCGTCGCGGAGCGTGGCGTCGGACAGTGCGGGGTCGGCCATCGCCGGATCGTCGGTCACGGGTTCCTTCGTACCAGCAGGCACCGACGGTCGGTGGCGGCGGGCATGATTCGTCCTGTGGCGCACGGTCGGCTGGGACGAGCTGGACATCGTCAGCCACTGGCGCCGGTTCCTCCGGGAGCCGGACTCCTACTTCCGGCACTGGCTGGACGGCTAGCCGCGCGAAGCCGTCACGCCGCGGCCCGGAACGCGAGAGGATACCGCGCGGGGGCGGGACTGCTCAGGCCCAGGACGGACAACCAGTGATGGACGAGTCATCCTCCACGCCGTTGCTCATCGGCGACGCCGAGCTGATCCGCGCTACCGCCGCCGGGGACGCGGCCGCCTACGCCACGCTCCGTGAGCGGCACGAGCCGGCGGCGCGGAGCCTGGCCCGCCAGCTCGTGACGGATCCCGCCGAGGCGGACGAGGTGGTCTCGGAGACGTTCAGCCGGCTGCACGGGGTGATCCGCGGGAGCGGCGGGCCCGAGGCGGCGGTGCGGCCGTACCTGCTGGCCGCCGTCCGGCGGGTAGCAGGCGAGCGGTCCGGTGGCCAGCCCGGGGCGACGGCGGACGGCCAGCGGTCCGATGGCCAGCGGGCAGGGGCGGCCGACGGTGAGCGGCCCGGCGGCCGGTCCGCGGGGACGGCGGACAGCGAGGCCGGGCGCCCGAGCCCGGAGGAGCCGCTGCCCGGCGACCTGGCTGCCGAGGCGGAGAGCGAGCCGCTGGCCCGCGCCTTCCTGTCGCTGCCCGAGCGGTGGCGCGCGGTGCTGTGGCACACCGAGATCGAGCAGGCGGGCCCCGGCCAGGCCGCCGTGGTGCTCGGGCTTACCGCGCAGGGGGTGGCCGAGCTGGGCGAGCAGGCGCGCGCGGGCCTGTCCCGGGCCTACCTGAAGTTGTACCTGGCCGGCGTCACCCGCGAGGACTGCCGGTCCGCCGCGGGCAAGCTCGACCTGCACCTCGGCGGCGCCGCGCGTGGTCACAAGGAGGGCAAGGTGCAGCGCCATCTGCACGGCTGCCGGGCCTGCCGAGCCGTCGCGGTCGAGCTGGCGGGCCTGGGCCGGTCGCTGCGCCTCGCGGTGGCGCCGGTCTTCCTCGGCTCGGCGGCGGCGGCCTACCTGGCCTCGGTCAAGGCTGCGCCCGCTCGCCGGGCCGGGCGCCCGCCGGCGCGTCCGCCGGCACCTGGGTGGCCAGGAGGCTGCGCGGGACGCGCCAGGCCCTGGTGGCAGGCGTTCTGCTGCTGGCAGTGTTCGCGGTGACCGGGCTCACGCTGGTCCTGGCGGGGAACACCACCTCGCCGCGGACCGCCCAGCACCCGGCCGCCGCGGCTGCCGCGCCGTCCCGTCCGGCCGCCACGGTGCCGTTGCCGTTGCCGGCCCCCGCGCGCTCCGGGCCCGCGGCACCCGCTACGCCGGTCAGGCCAACCATCCCGGCCAGCCCGTCCCCGCTGGACCCGGACGCAGCCGCCTCGCCCTCGCCCTCGCCGTTTTTCGACCACCGCCATCACCGACACCATCACCACGACCCGGACCAGCCCAGCGCGCCGTAGCGGCGGGCGGGGTGGCGGACCACCGAACGCGCCGTCGGGACGGGCTGGAGTGGGCGGGCCACCCAGCGTGTCGTAGCGGCGGGGCTAGCGGGCGGGCGGGCGCAGGCGCAGGCCCGCCATCCCGCCGTCAACCGCGAGCGCCGTGCCGGTGACCGCGCCCGCCAGCGGGCTCGCCAGGTAGGCGATCGCGGCGGCGACCTCGTCGGCGGACACCAGCCGCCCCGTCGGCTGGCGGGCCATCAGCGCCGCGCGCTCGGCGTCCGGGTCCGGCGCGGCCTGCAGCAGCCGGGCCACCCACGGGGTGTCGACGGTGCCCGGGGTGACGCAGTTGACCCTGATGTGCTCGCGAACATGGTCGGCGGCCATGGCTAGGGTCAGTGCGTAGATGGCGCCCTTGCTCGCCGAGTACAGGGCGCGCTGCGGCAGGCCCGCGATGCCCACGATCGAGCAGGTGTTGACGATGGCGGCCCCGCCGCGGCGGGCCACGGCCGCGCGCAGCGCGGGCAGGGCGGCCCGCGTGGTGCGGACCACACCGAGCACGTTCACGTCCAGGACGTGCCGCCACTCGTCGTCGTCGTTGTCCTCGACGGTGCCGGCCGCCCCGATGCCCGCGTTGTTGACCAGGATGTCCAGGCCGCCGAGGGCCTCGGCCGCGGCGGTGACCGCCGAGCGGACGGCGGCGTCGTCGGTGACGTCGGCGATCACCGGCTGCAGGCTCCCGTCCCCGGAGACGCTGCCGGGGATCTCGCGGTCGAGGATCGCCACCCGCGCGCCCCGCGACGCCATCAGCCGCGCCGCGGCCAGGCCGATCCCGGAGGCCCCACCGGTGACGAGGGCGGCCAGCCCGCCGAGTTCCTGCGGGTAGGGCGTGGACATAGGGCGTGCCTCCGATCGCGGCGGTGCGGCGGACATCTGCGGCGGACATTACCGGGTGGCAGAATCGCGGGCGAAGGCAGGCGAGGCGGGGAGGAGGCCGGCGATGTCATTTCGGGGCTGGCCAGCGGAGGCGCTGGACTTCTACGAGGGCCTGGAGGCGGACAACTCCAAGGCGTACTGGACCGCGCACAAGGCGGTCTACGACGAGAAGGTGCGGGGGCCGATGGCCGAGCTCGCGGAGGAGCTCGCCCCCGAGTTCGGCGAGTACAAGATCTTCCGGCCGTACCGCGACATCAGGTTCAGCAAGGACAAGTCGCCGTACCAGACCCACATCGGCGCGGTCGTCGGCGACGGCTACATCCAGCTGTCCGCGCACGGCCTGGCCGCCGGCAGCGGGATGTACCACATGGCCCCGGACCAGCTGGACCGGTACCGGCAGGCGGTGGCCGACGACAAGACCGGCGAGGAGCTTGAGCGCATCATCTCCGCCGTCGAGCGGCAGGAGATCGCCGTGCACGGCCGGGACGCGCTCAAGACCGCCCCCCGCGGCTACCCCGCCGACCACCCGCGCGTCCTGCTGCTGCGCTACAAGGGCATGGTGACGTGGCAGGAGTGGCCGGTCGAGCCCTGGCTCGGGACGGCTGCAGCCCGGCAGCAGGTGGCCGGGTTCCTGGCCGCCAGCCAGCCGCTCTGCGCCTGGCTGAACGCGAACGTGGGAGAGTCCGCGGCCGAGCCCGCCCGCCGGTAGCCGGCCTCAGGGCCGGCCGCACTCCAGGCACAAGCCTCAGGGCCGGCCGCACTCCGGGCACAAGCCGAACAGCTCCACGGTGTGCCCCACGTCGGTGAAGCCAGCCTCGGCCGCCACCTGCTCGGCCCAGCGCTCGACCGCGCGCCCCTCCACCTCCACGCTCTTACCGCAGTTGCGGCAGGTCAGGTGATGGTGATGGGCGTCGCTGCGGCACTTGCGGTACAGCGTCTCGCCGCTGGAATCGCGGATGGCGTCAACCCGGCCGTCCTCGGTGAGCACCTGCAGGTGCCGGTAGACGGTGGTGAGCCCGACGTGCTCGCCCCGGTTGCGCAGCTCGGCGTGGATCTGCTGGGCGCTGAGGAACCCGGGCAGCCCGTCCAGCACTGCGGCGACCGCCTCGGCTTGCCGCGTCCCGCGGACCCGGGTGCCGCGGCCGAGCGGCGCGCTGGCCGGCCGGGAAGTGGTCACACACGCACGTTAGCAGCCTTCCGGGGCAAGATAGTCACCATGGCCGACCGGCTGCGCGACGCGACGAGCCCGTACCTGCTCCAGCACGCGGACAACCCCGTGGACTGGTGGCCGTGGGGTGATGCGGCGTTCGCCGCGGCCCGGGAGCGCGACGTCCCGGTACTGCTGTCCGTCGGTTACTCCGCCTGCCACTGGTGCCACGTGATGGCGCACGAGTCGTTCGAGGACCACCAGACCGCGGCGCTGATGAACGAGCACCTGGTATCGATCAAGGTCGACCGGGAGGAGCGGCCGGACGTGGACGCGGTCTACATGACCGCGACCCAGGCCATGACCGGGCAGGGCGGCTGGCCGATGACCGTGTTCATGACCCCCGACCGGGAGCCGTTCTTCTGCGGTACCTACTTCCCGCGCGCGCAGTTCCAGCGGCTGGTCCTCGGGGTGGCCGAGGCCTGGCGCCAGGACCAGGGCGCCGTGATCGGGCAGGCGAAGCGGATCGCCGCGGCCCTGGCCGAGCAGATGGCCGCCGAGGCCCCCGGCGGCGCGCCCGACCGGGCGGAACTGGCCGCCGCGGGCGAAGCGGCGGTGACCGGGCTGCAGGCCGGCTACGACGCCCGGTACGGCGGGTTCGGCGGCGCCCCCAAGTTCCCGCCGTCGATGGTGCTCGAGTTCCTGCTCCGCCGTAACGAGCGGGAGCCGGACGGATCCGGGGCCGCGGCGCTGGGCATGGCCGAGGGCACCATGGAGGCCATGGCCCGCGGCGGCATGTACGACCAGCTCGCCGGGGGATTCGCGCGCTACTCGGTGGACGCCGAATGGGTGGTGCCGCACTTCGAGAAGATGCTGTACGACAACGCGCTGCTGGCCCGGGTCTACGCGCACTGGTGGCGCCGCACCGGCTCCCCGCTGGCCCGCCGCGTGGCCACCGACACCTGCGCCTGGATGATCGCCGAGCTGCGCACCGCCGAGGGGGGCTTCGCCGCGGCCCTGGACGCCGACAGCGACGGCGAGGAAGGCAAGTTCTACGTCTGGACCCCGGCCCAGCTTCGCAAGGTGCTCGGGACCGCCGACGGGACGTACGCGGCCGAGGCGTTCGGCGTGACCGAGGCGGGCACTTTCGAACACGGCGCTTCGGTGCTCCAGCTGCGCCGCGACCCGGCGGACCCCGATCGCCTCGCCCGGATCCGGGGCGCGCTGCTCGCGGCGCGGGAGCGGCGCGTCCGCCCGGCCCGGGATGACAAGGTCGTCGCCGCCTGGAACGGCCTGGCCATCGCGGCCCTGGCCGAGACGGGCCTTCTGGTTGAGCGGCCGGACTATGTCGCCGCCGCGGTCGGCGCGGCCGACCTGCTGGCCGGGGTTCATCTCGCCGGCGGCCGGCTGCGGCGGACCTCGCGGGACGGGCACCCCGGGGACAGCGGAGGCGTGCTGGACGATTACGCGTGCGTGGCCGAGGGATACCTGGCCCTGTCCGGGGTGACCGGGCAGGGGCGCTGGGTGGCGCTGGCCGGGGAGCTGCTCGAGACCGCGCTGACCAGGTTCGGCGATGCCCGCGGGGGCTTCTACGACACCGCGGACGACGGCGAGCCGCTGATCTACCGGCCCGCCGACCCGGCCGACGGGCCCAGCCCGTCGGGCACGTTCGCGGTCGCCGGGGCACTGCTCAGCTACTCGGCCCTGACCGGCTCCGCCCGGCACCGGGCCGCCGTCGTGGCGGCGCTCGGGCCGCTGCCGGCGCTCGCCACGCGCTACCCGCGCGCCGCCGGATGGGGCCTCGCGGTGGCCGAGGCCCTGGCCTCCGGCCCGGCCGAGATCGCGGTCATCGGCCCGCCGGGCGACGACCGGACCGCGGCGCTGCACCGGGCGGCGCTGCTGGCCGCGCCGCCGGGCGCGGTCATCGCGCTCGGCCACGGCGACGGAACCGGAGCCGACACGGTGCCGCTGCTGGCCGGCCGCGAGCTGGTCGGCGGCGTCCCCGCCGCCTATGTTTGCCGGGACTTTGCCTGCCGGATGCCGGTCACCGATCCGGAGCGGCTCCGGGCCGAGCTGGGCTCCGGCGGCAGGCCTGATCCTCTCGGGTGATGGCCGCGGTCGGCGCCAGACGCCGGCGTAGACATCGGGTACGGCTTTGATGCATGGTGTTCTAGGGCACAATGGCTTCACGGCCTAGTGCCCTGAACGAAACGCCCGCGCCCCGCCGTGACAGTGTTGACGAACCGACAGAGGGAGCCGTAGTGCACTTGCGCGGATCGCGTCGCGTGCTGGTCACGCTGGGGGCGGGGCTGGCGCTGCTGACCGCGGCCGCCGCGGGTAACGCCGCGCCCGCGCTGGCGGCAGCGCGCACCGGTCTGGCCGCAGCCGGGTGGCACGGTAGCACCACGCCCGGCGGCTCGAACGCGGTTCTCCCGGGGCCATCGCGTGCTGGCTCTCAGCCGGTCACGGTCTCGCACTTCGCTCATTCCTCGTCGCCGGTCATCGCGCCGCTGCGCCGGCTGCTGCAGGCCGACCTGTTCGTCGTGGGGCCCACCACGCTCAGCCCCGCCGTGGCCGCGGCGGTGCGGCGGCTGCCCGGGGTGGCCGCCGTCCAGCCGCTCGACGCGGCCCGGATCCAGATGGACGGCAAGCTGACCGCGACGCTCGGGGTGGACCCGTCCGCGTTCCGCGCGTTCGCGGCCAAGCCGACGGCCGAGTCGACGGCCCTGTGGCAGAACGTGGCCGCGGGCGGCGTGGCGATCTCGTACACCATGGGCAAGCTGGACAAGCTGCCCCTCGGCCGTAACGTCCTGGTCAACGGCCGCCGCGCCGAGAACCTGCCCCTGGCCGGCCTGGGCACCGTCGGTATCGGCGGGGTCGACGCCGTCGTCTCCGACGCCGTCGCGCGCTCGCTCGGCATGCCTGCCAGCAACGCGATCGTGATCAGCGCCCCGCACGCCGTGCTGAGCTCGCTGATGTCGCAGATCCAGAAGGTGCTGCCGCACGGCGCGGCGATTGCGCCGCTGGTAGCCCAGAGCGCGCCCGCGGCCGCGGCCGGGACCGGGACCGGCTCTTCCGCCACCACCTGGGCGGGCGCCGGGACCAGCGCCGCCGACGGCCCGGCCCTGAGCCGCGCCCAGGTGATCGCGTTCCTGACGGCCGCCGAGAGCAGGCTGGGCATGCCGTACGTGTGGGGCGCCAACGGCCCGACCTCGTTCGACTGCTCCGGGCTGGTGCAGTGGTCGCTGGCCCAGGCGGGCGTGGTCATGCCCCGGGTCGCCGCGGCCCAGGCGCAGGCCGGGCCGGCGGTCTCGCTCAGCCAGCTGGCCCCCGGCGACCTGCTCTTCTACCACACCGACCCGACCGCGCCGGGCTACATCTCGCACGTGGCCATCTACCTCGGCGACGGGGAGATGCTCCAGGCCCCGGAGCCCGGCCTGGACGTCGAGGTGGTCCCGGCGGACTTCGGCTCCGAGTTCGCGGGCGCGATCCAGGTGGACCCGAGGGTGGCAGCGGCCGTCGCCGGCAACCCGGCCGGCTGACTCGCCCGCCCGGCTGCCTGCGGGCATTCTCATACCGGCCAGCAGGTGGTGCTGGCCAACCTGAGCCAGCCGCTGCCCAACAACAACCCCGCCAACCAGGCCCCGGCCCCGGCGGTCGCTTCCTCCCGGGAGTCCAGGTCGGCGGCGGGAGCATCAACTTCGTCGGGCCGCCCGGCTAAGATCCCGGCACCGATGACGCCATCCTCCGCGAACCCGTTGCGCGCCTGATCATGGTCATGTAATTATCATTACATGAGTACGGCGAACGAGGGCTCCCCGGCCTCAGCGGGCGAGAAACTACGCGGGTGGTTCCGGGGCCGCGTGCCGGGCGACTGGTTCACCGAGGAGCCGAAGGTCACGCTCGACCGTGAGGAGATTACCGTCATCGGACCGCTGGCGGCGCCGGAGGCCGCGGCCGACGCCACCGACGCCGAGCGCGCCGAGGCGGCCGAGAGCCGCAGCCGCAGGTTCCGCGAGGAGACGCGCCAGCAGCGGATCGAGATCGCCCGCGAGGCGGAGCACCGGTTCGGCCGCAAGGTCTCCTGGGGCGTGATCTGTAACGGCAAGAAAGTGATGTTCACCACATTCTCCGTGCCGGTGATGACCAGGCTGCGCCAGCCGGAACGGCTCGTCCTCGACACCCTGGTCGACGCCGGCGTCGCCCGCAGCCGCAGCGACGCGCTGGCCTGGTGCGTACGGCTCGTCGGGGAACATGAGGACACCTGGCTTTCGGACCTCAGGGGCGCGCTGCGCCACGTTGAGCAGGTACGGGCCGAGGGCCCGCGGTCCTGAACGGCGCGCTCAGTGTTTGCCGGAGCGCGCGCGTCGGCCAGCCGCCGCGCGGCCGCTCAGTCCGCGTCGTCGAGAGCGGCCGCAACGCGGTAGTGCGCCTGCCAGATCTCCTCGGGCAGGTCGGCGAACTGCTCCAGGTGCTCTCCGCGGTACTTCATTTCCTGCTTCCACCGCGGCGTGTCGATGGTCAGGATCGTCTCGAGGTCGCGCGGCGCGATCGCGACCCCGTCGAGGTCTAGCTCGTCTTTCACCGGGACGATGCCGACCGGGGTCGGCCGGCCGCGGACCTCACCCTCCGCCAGGCGCAGCAGCCAGAGCAGCGGGCGCAGGTTGTCTCGGTAGCCGGGCCACAGGTAGTGCCCGTCCTCGGGGTCACGCTGGAACCAGTTGACGTGCGCGAAGATCGGCTGGCTGGTCGCCGAGCCGATGAGCCCAAGCCAGTGCGCCGCGTACGCGCCCTCGGGATAGGACATGAACGGGCGCATGGACATCGGGTCGTAGCGCAGCAGCCCGTCAACGCCCTCGGCGGCGAACGTCGCCTCGGCGCCCAGCGTCAGGCCGTCGTAGACGCCCTCGGCCAGGTCGGTGATCGCCCGGATGAGCGGCTCACGGTCGCTCGCGCGGCCGCCGAAGATGATCGCGTCGATCGGCACGCCCTTCGGGTCGTCGAAATCCGGCGCGATGTTCGGCACGTTGGCCAGCGTCGTGGTGAACCGGCTGTTCGGGTGCGCCCACGGCGCGTCGGCGTCCTCGGGCGGCCGCTCGGAGATGAGCGTGCCGGTCCAGTCCCGCCAGCCGGTGATGTCGGCGGGCGGCTCGGGCGTGCGGCCCTCCCACCACACCTCCTCGGTGTCGTCGTTGTAGGCGACGTTGGTGAACAGCGTGCCGGTGCCGGGGGCCACCGAAGCGAGCGCGATCGGGTTGGTCGTCTCGTTGGTGTCCTTGGCCACGCCGAACACGCCGAACTCGGGGTTGATCGCGTAGATCTTGCCGTCGTCGGGGTCGACGCGCAGCCACGCGATGTCGTCGCCGTAGAAGTAGACCTGGTAGCGGTCGCCGAGCGCGTCCGGGGCCAGCATCATCGCCAGGTTGGTCTTGCCCGATGCGCTCGGGAAGCCGCCGCAGATGTGGTACTGCTTGCCGGTCTGCTTGTCGGCGATGCCGATGAGCATGAACTGCTCGGCCAGGAACTCGCCCGACTTCCAGCCGTCGTAGGCGGCCTGCCGCAGCCCGTGCGCGATCTTGCCGAGCAGCGCGTTGCCGCCGTACGACGAGCCGAAGTGCAGGATCGTCCGCTCGTCGGCGAACGTGACGAAGTAGCGCTGGTCGTCGGGCGTGCCCTGGCCGAGCTTCTCCAGGTCGCCGGTGACGTGCACCGCGCGCACGAAGCTGCCGGGGTCGGCGAGGTTGTCGATGTATCGCACCCCCACGCGCGCCATGCGGATCATGTGCAGCGCGACCGTGCGGCAGTCGGTGAGCTCCACGCCCGCGGCGTACCGCTCCAGCGGCGAGCCGGCCGGCGCCATCAGGTACGGCACGACGTACATGGTCTGGCCGGCGGACGCGCCGCGCATCAGCCCCTCCAGCAGCGGACGCATCTCGGCGGCCGGGCGCCAGTTGTTGTAGACGCCCTTGTCGGCGGGGTCACTGGTCGCGACGATCGTGCGCTCCTCGGAGCGCGCCGTGTCCTTGACGTAGCTGCGCGAGTAGTACAGCCCCTCGCCCGCGGGCAGGATCTCTCCCGCGGCGAGCGCCTCACCGATGAGCCGCGCGTCGTCGGACGCGCTGACGACCTCGACCCGCTCGGCCCCGGTAAGCTCGGCCCAGTACCGCACGTAGTCGCGGACGTGAACGTTTTTCAGCCCCGCCCTGTCCAGCGCCGCGTTCACGTCGACCATCAACCCGTCCCCTTACCTGTTTGGCGAGGTTTTTCCACTCTTGTATGGCGCAAGGATAGGCAGTGCCGCCAGGACGTCCGATGCCGGTACCGCATAGCGGCCGCCAGGGTGCCGTCGCGGACTCAGGATTTTAACGTTTACGTTATCGGGTAACTACGATGCGTTGACCCGATTGGTGCTCACGGCGGTGGCTCGCGGCTCACCCGCCCCGCGGTCATTGAGGCGCGAAGGACCTGATGGGATTGCTGGGCGAGCCGTCCTCACCCCGGCGGAACTGGTGACATTCTTAGGTACGGTGCTTTAGGGGACGGCCATACGGGACGGCGGCGGAGAAGGGTGCGGGGATGAGAGTTCGCGGTCTCGCCTACCGGCTCTACGAGCACAGACTCGAAGCGTCACTGTCGCCGCGGACCATCCCCAGGCACGTCGGGGTGATGTGCGACGGCAACCGCCGCTGGGCGCGCTCGGCGGGCCTGGCCGACGTCAGCAGCGGTCATCAGGCGGGCGCCGACAAGATCTTCGAGGTGCTGCAGTGGTGCCGGCAGGCCGGCGTCGAGGTGGTCACCCTGTGGCTGCTGTCCACCGACAACCTGGCCCGCCCGGCGACCGAGCTGGAGCCGCTGCTGCGGATCATCGAGGACACCGTCCGCGAGCTCGCCGCGCAGAAGTGGCACGTGAACCCGATGGGCGCGCTGGACCTGCTGCCTGCCGACACCGCGCGGGTGCTCAAGGACGCGGCGGAGGCCACAGCCGCCCAGGACGGGCTGCTGGTCAACGTCGCGGTCGGCTACGGCGGGCGGCGGGAGATCGCCGATGCGGTCCGCTCGCTGCTTCAGGACCACGCCACCCGCGGCACCACGATCGAAGAACTCGCCGAGATCCTCGACGTCGAGCACATCGCCGAGCACCTGTACACGGCCGGGCAGCCCGACCCCGACCTGGTCATCCGGACCTCGGGTGAGCAGCGGCTCGGCGGGTTCCTGCTCTGGCAGAGCGCCCACTCCGAGTTCTACTTCTGCGACGCCTACTGGCCCGCCTTCCGTCGCGTCGACTTCCTGCGCGCGCTCCGCTCCTACGCCGCGCGCCAGCGCCGGTTCGGCGTCTAGCCGAACGACCTTTAACGGGATTCTGCCGGTTATGCCGGTTCTGTCCGCGCCGATCGCGTGAAAAGACAAAGATGATCATGGTTCGGGTCGTCCGGGGAGGCTAGGGGACGATCCGTTCGCACCCTGATGGTCGGCGGGATGTCGGCCGCGTTAACAGGCTGCGGCGGTACTTCCGGGAAACGGCGTACCGAGGGTACCGTCTGAGGTGACGGGCGGTGCGGTGCCGCCCGGCGGGAAGGCCCTCGAGATCCTCGAGCTTCGCGTCCTGGCACGCAGGCGAGATGAGCGAAGGGCCGGCGCCCGGCCCTACGCTGGCCGGTCCCGGTCCAGCCCACACATCTGTGTCCAAACGCGGCGCACCATGCGCCCAGGGGAGAGCGAGTGGCCACTTCCTCAGCACGTCGCACCTACGTCCTCGATACCAGCGTCCTGCTCGCCGACCCGGCGGCCATCGGCAGATTCGCCGAGCACCGGGTGGTGCTGCCGGTGGTGGTCATCACCGAGCTTGAGGCCAAGCGGCACCATCCTGAGCTTGGCTTCTTCGCCCGGCAGGCGCTGCGTCACCTGGACGACCTGCGGGTCGAGTACGGACGGCTGGACGCCGACCTCCCGGTCGGCGACGAAGGCGGCACGGTCCGCGTCGAGCTCAACCACGCCGACCCGTCGGTGCTGCCCGCCGGGTTCCGCCTCGGTGACAACGACACCAGGATCCTGTCCGTGGCGCGCAGCCTGGCCGCAGAGGGTGACAACGTCGTCCTGGTCAGCAAGGACCTGCCGCTGCGGGTCAAGGCCGCCGCGATCGGCCTGACCGCTCAGGAGTACCGCGCCGAGCTCCCCGCCGACTCGGGCTGGACCGGCATGCGCGAGCTGGACGTCACCGCCGCGGAGATCGACGAGCTGTACCAGCAGGGGGAGATCGACTGCGCGGCGGCCCGGGACCTGCCCTGCCACACCGGCCTGGTGCTGGTGTGCGGGGCCTCCGGCGCGGGCAGCGCCCTGGGCCGGGTGCAGCCGGACAAGTCGGTGCGGCTGGTCCGCGGCGATCGTGAGGTGTTCGGGCTGCGCGGCCGTAGCGCCGAGCAGCGGGTGGCGCTCGACCTGCTGCTCGACCCGGACGTGGGGATCGTGTCGCTGGGCGGGCGGGCCGGGACCGGGAAGTCGGCGCTGGCGTTGTGCGCGGGCCTCGAGGCCGTGATGGAGCGCCACCGGCACCGCAAGCTCGTGGTGTTCCGCCCGTTGTACGCGGTGGGCGGCCAGGAGCTCGGCTACCTGCCCGGCTCCGAGGCCGACAAGATGAACCCGTGGTCGCAGGCGGTCTACGACACCCTGTCCGCCGTGACGTCCCAGGATGTGATCGATGAGGTGCTGGCCAGGGACATGCTCGAGGTGCTGCCGCTGACCCACATCCGCGGCCGGTCGCTGCACGACTCGTTCGTGATCGTGGACGAGGCGCAGTCGCTGGAGCGCGGCGTGCTGCTCACCGTGCTGTCCAGGATCGGCGGCGGGTCACGGGTCGTGCTCACTCACGACATCGCGCAGCGCGACAACCTGCGGGTCGGCCGGCACGACGGCGTGGTGGCCGTCATCGAGAAGCTCAAGGGCCATCCGCTGTTCGCGCACATCACGCTGGTCCGCTCGGAGCGGTCCCCGATCGCGGCGCTGGTCACCGAGATGCTGGAGGATGCCGTTCTCTGAGCCCGAGCAGCGCCTCCGCCACCTCAAGGTCGCCCGGGTAAGTGATCTTGATGTTGCGCTCGCTCCCCGCTACCAGGCGGACCGGGACGTCGGGCAGGTAGCGGTGCACGATGCCGCAGTCGTCGGTGGCCGGGCGCCGGGCGAAGCCGGGGTCGGCGTCGGCCAGCTCATAGGCCTGCCTGATCACCGAGAGCCGGAAGCCCTGCGGCGTCTGGCAGCGCGCCAGCGCATCGCGTCGCGGCATGCCGGTCACCACGCCGTCGCTGACCTCGACGATGGTGTCGGCTGACGGGACGGCGACCCCGATGGCCCGGTCCGCGGCGAGCGCGCTGACGCAGTCGGCGATGATCCGCTGGTCCACCAGCGGCCGGGCCGCGTCGTGGAACAGCACGTCGCACTCGGCCTCGCCGAGCGCGGCGATGGCGCAGCGCGTCGAGTCCGTCCGCGTGCCGCCGCCCTCGATGACCGCGGTCACCTTGCGGTAGCCGCCCGCGGCCGTGAACCGCTCCCTGGCCTGGCCGGCGAGGCCCGCGGGCATCACGACCATGATCGTGTCCACGCCCGGGGCCCGCTCGAAGGCCGTGACCGAGTGCTCGACCAGCGTCCGGCCGGCCAGCACGTGCAGTTGCTTGGGCCTGTCACCCCCGAACCGCTGACCGGTCCCGCCGGCCAGCACGACCGCCACCGTCCGCATGAGGGGACATTACCCGCCGGCGGCCACGGCCGGCGCGGCCCAGGTGCCAGGCCTGCCTCCCACGCTGCCGGGGTAGACCTAGGTACGTTAGGTCGCGGGCCTTCCTCGACCGGTCCCCGCTCAGCGGGCGCGGGCGATTCGTGGGGGAAGATGAAAAGGCTCGCTGAGCAGGCTCGCGCAGAACGGGAGCCGGATGGGCCGGATGATCGCGGCCGGGCCGGGTGCTCGGCTCACGGGAGCGCGGACATGACCGTGCCCGAGGCGCTCGACAGCCTGCCGCGCCGGCTGACCGGCTGGGCGGTGGACCGGTACCTGGCCCCCATCTCGGTGAGCGGCATATCGCTGGCCCTCGGCCTGTGCGCCGCGGTCTGGTTCAGCGCGGGCACCTGGCCGGACAGCGTCAGCGGAGCGCTCGCGCTGTGCGGCAGCTACCTGGCCTTGCGCGCCGCCCGGGGCCTGGCCGGCCTCGACGCCGGGACCCTGGCCGCCGGAACGCCTGCCGCCGGGACGCTGGCCGCCGGGGACATGGCGCGGTCGGCCAGTGCGGGCGCAAGCTCGCTGGCGGAGTTGTGCGGGACCGTGTCGGAGCTTGCCGTCTACGCCGGCCTTGCGGTGGGCGGGTACGAGGCGCACTCGCCCGGTACCTGGCAGCTGGCCGTCGCGGCCACCGGCGTGCTGGCGGTGCGCCGGATCCTGGTCGCGTGCAGCCGTCCGGCCCTGCGCGGTGACCACCCCGTGGTCCGCGCGCTCCGCGTGCTCCTGACCTGCCCGCCCGGCGGGCGGATCGCGCTGATCGCCGTGACCGCGCCGGTCTGGGGGGCCCGCGTGGCGTTGCTGGCGCTGCTGGAGTGGGGAATCGTGGCCACCTGCTACGCGCTCGCCGGGCGCGGGCCGTATCGCGTCGCCGCCCGGGCGCAGGCTCCGGGGCTGGCGCCGGTTCCGGCGGCTGCGCCCGCGGTCACGGCGGAATCGGCGGCCGGGGCCGTGCCGGCCGAGCCGTCACCCAGCAGGCCGGACAGCGGGCTGGACCCGGCGCTCGACGAGCTGATCTCCGCGGCCGCCGCCCGGCCCCGGAAGCCGAAGCCGAAGGCCGTAGCGGATCCGGGCGCCGTCGCGACGCTGATGGCGTGCCGGGATGACGGGTCGGTGGCGGTCAGGCTCGGCCAGCTGGTCAGGGGGGAGTTCGTGCCGCTGCCGCCCGCGGTGGCCGGGCTGGCCGCCACCTGCTTCCTCGCCTGGCTCGGCATGCGGAACCTTCCCGGGGTCCTGCTGCTCACCCCACTGGTCGTGATGCTGCTCGCGGCGTTCGGGGCCGCCCACCCGCACGACGGGCGCCTGGACTGGCTGACGCCGGCCGTGCTCCTGGCAGGTCAGCTGGTGTACCTGGCCACGGTGGGCTTCTCGTTCCGGATCCCCGCCCCGGTGACGTTCGGGGTGTGCGCGCTGACCGCGCTGCGTTACGTCGAGCTCGCGACCCGCGCCACGCCGCCGACCTGGCACCCCCCCGACACCCGGCTCGGCTGGGAAGGACGGATGCTCGTGGCCGGCCTCGGCCCCATGTTCGGGATCGCGATCATCGGGTACCTGGTGCTGGCGGCCTACCTGACGGCGCTCGTCTGCCGGGGGGCCGCGGCCAGCTATCTCGCGGCGCGGGACGGGCCAAGCCAGTAACGCGTGCCCCGCCTGCCCCATGCGATCGTAAACCGCTCCTAGGCTGGCCCGCAGCGCGCGCTAAGCTTGGCCGGAGTGGAGGATTGTTTACGATCATGCTCTCGCTGAGGACAGCGCCGCCGCCGAACGCGCCGGGTGACCGGGGCGGGTGGCTGCCGCCTGTCAGCGTTCCCCGCTACTGGGCGGCCGGAGCGTTCGCCGTCTGCGCCGCGTTCGCGGGCGGCGTGGCGCTGTTCAGCACCAATGACCTGCACCGGCTCTGGGGCCTGATCGCCGCCTGCGCCTACGTGGCGGCGGGGATGGCGGTGCTCGCCTGGCGGTCGCGGGGGATCGACCTCGCGCTGCTGCTGAGCGTGGCCGGAGCGCTGGTCACGCCCCTGTTCCTGAACGCGGCCGACGGGCAGAAGCAGCCCGAGGTGACGGTGATCGCCCGGTCAGCCGGGCAGCTGGTGCATGACCATTCGCCGTATCAGAGCGTGGCCTCGCTCGCGACCGTCCATGACCCGAATGCTTACAACCCCTATCTCCCGGTTATGGCGCTTTTCGGCATACCGCGGGCCCTGTTCGGCTCTCACGTGATCACCGACCCCCGGGTCTGGTTCGGCCTCGCGTTCGTGGTCATCTTCTGGCTGGCGCTGAGAATGGCCGGGGCCCGGAACTCCGTGCGCTGGACGGTGTTCATCGCGGCGTCGCCGGTGATCGCGTTCGAGCTCGCGGTGGGCGGCACCGATGTGCCCATCCTGGCCCTGATGTGCCTCGGCTTCGCGCTGCTGTGGCAGCAGCCCCGGTTCGTCCTGGCCGGGATCGCGCTCGGCCTGGCGTCGGCGGCGAAGGCCACGGCCTGGCCGGCCGTGATCGTCGCGGCGGTGCTGATCGGGACACGCGACGGCAGGAAGCCGGTCCTGGTCTTCCTCGGCTCGGCCCTGGCCGCGTGCGCGGTGATCGTCGGGCCGGTCGCGATTCTGTGGCCCGGCGCCCTGGCGGACAATACGATCCTGTTCCCGCTGGGCCTGGCCGACGTCAGGTCGGCCGCGGCCAGCCCGTTGCCCGGGCACGTGCTCGCCGACACCGGGCCGCTGGGGCACCTGGTCGCCGTGGGGCTCCTGGTGCTGGCCGGGGCGGCGATCGCCGTTTCGCTGGTGGTCCGCCCGCCGAAGACCGTTCCGGCCGCGGTCTGGCGCCTCATCATCGGCCTGACGCTGATGTTCCTGCTGGCGCCGGCCACGCGGTTCGGCTACTTCATCTATCCCGCGGCGCTTGCGCTGTGGTTGGAGGTGTCGCAGCTTGGGCTGCGGCAGTCCGCAGCGCGGGAGATCCCGCCGGCGGCTGGCCAGCCGCGGGGATGGGTCGCCTCGGCGGCCGGGCCGGGTTAGCGGCCGTTGGCCCGGGGCTCGGCCAGGTCTGCCAGTTCGGCCTGCCAGCCGGCGTACCAGGCAGCAAACCAGGGCTCGCCCGCGGCCAGCGGGACGATGTGCCTCACGGTCTGCGCATAGTAGGCCCGCTGCTGGTCACGAGGCAGGTTGCGCAGGGTCTGCACGTTGCTCGCCCGGTCGGCGAGCTTGACCAGGATGGCGTCGGGCGGCGCGTCGCGGAGCCGTCGCAGGCAGCGCTCCTTGACGGCCGCCGCGTCCTCGCCCGGGCCCGGATCGGGGATCGTCACCCAGCCGACGAGTTCGGCTACCCGCGGCCCGAACGCGGCGCGCAGGTCGTCCGGCGTGCACGGCGTGTCCTCGACGACGTCGTGCAGCACCGCGGCCACGAGCACGTCGCGGCGGGTCACCCCGGCCCCCTCGACCAGGATCTGCAGCGCCTCGAGCAGGTGCTCCAGGTAAGGCGCTCCGGTCTTGCGCCGCTGATCGCCGTGCTGCGCGGTGGCAAAACTCACCGCCCGGGCCAGCTCGTCGACCACCTCGGCGGGCAGCCGCCGGCGTAGGCCGGGCACCGCGTCGGCCCAGGTGTGCCAGGCGGTGAAGGTTTCCATCCCGGTGCTTCCCGGTCCCGCCCGCCATCCGGACCGGCGGTCAGCCGGACGGGCTGTCCGGGCCGACGAACGCCGACTGATTGCTGCAGATGTTGGTGTTCGCCGTGATGCCGCTGTCGGCCTGGCCGAGGCTGGCCACCGACGGGCCGGACGAAGCGGACGAGGACGGCGACGGCGTGGGCGTGGCGCTGACCGAAGAGAAGCTCGAACCGACGATCAGGTTGATGGTGCCCGGGGTCAGCGTCGAGTCGTGCACCACCTGGACGCTGCTGAGCCGGGACTTCAGCGTGTTGACCGCGGGCAGGTCGGACGCGGCCGCGTACTCGATCACCGAGTCGGTGTAGTTGAAGTTGCTGGCGTCACCGGTGCCCACGACGTCGAAACCGAGGTTGGTCAGCTGGCTGCCGGCCTGGCTGGCGATCCCGCTGATCCCCGACCCGTTCTCGACCTCGACCTTGACCTGGGAGGGGGTCGTCGTGTCGACCGCCGGGGGAGCCGCCGCCTTCTTGCCCTTGCCCTTCTTGGCCGGCTTGGGCAGGGTCGAATCGTGCGCGATCGCGGTGAAGAGCGCGTCGGCCTGCGGCTGCTCGAACACCACGTCGTTGATATTCGCCGGATAGGGGACGTTGGGCGCGGTGACGAACTGCACGGCGCTGGACTTCACGCCGCGCAGGCTGTCGCCGATCTGCAGCATCGAGTTCTGGTCCAGGCCGGTGTCGGTGGTCATCGCGTCGGTCGCGTCGCCGACTACCTTCAGCATCTTGGACGGACTGCTGAGCAGCCCGCTGTGCTCGATGCCCTGCACCAGCGCGGCCATCTCGAACTGGTCCCGCTGGATCCGCTGGAGGTCCGAGCCCTCGCCCACGCCCTCCCGGGTCCGCCAGAACGCGAGCGCCTCGCGCCCGAAAACGTGGTGCACGCCCTTCGACAGGTTAAGGCCCGACTGGGGGTCGTCGATCGCGAACGGCAGGCAGATATTGACCCCGCCGAGGTCGTTGATGATCTTCTCGAAGCCGGTGAAGTCAAGCTGAATGAAGTGGTCGACGTGGATGTCGGTGACGGCCTCGAAGGTCTTCCAGGTACAGGCCGGGCCGCCGGAGGCCAGGGCCGCGTTGATCAGCTCCAGCTGGCCCGGCTGGGCCGTCTGCCCCGCGGTGCCGTCGCTGGCGGCGCAGGCCAGGATCGGGACCATCGTCTCCCGCGGGATATTCACCACGGTGACGGCGTGACGGCCGGGGGAGATGTGCAGCAGCATCAGGGTGTCGGAGCAGCCGCAGCCGACCTGCCCGCCGATTCCGCGCTGGCCGACGCGGGTGTCCGAGCCGATCAGCAGGATGTTCTCGGCGTTGGTGTACTTCGGCGGCTGCGGGCCGATCAGGCCAGCCACGTCGACACGCCTGATGCTGTCCCAGAAGCTCCGGTACTTGGCGTAGGCCACCAGCGCGCCAGCTACGAGCACGCCCACGAGGACGACCGACGTCCACGCGGCGACTCGCTGGCCTAGCGAGTGCCGCGAGCGGCGGCTGCGGGGCTGCGGCCCGCGGCGCCCTCGGCGCGGCGCCTTCCGGCCCGCGTCGTCCACATCGTTACGGCGGCTCATCATTCCTCCGGGCAGGATCCTCGTCCGCCGGGCGGGGAGTCCGGCCGCTAGGCTGCGCCCATGATACGTGCGGTAACTGAGAGGTTTCTTATGTAGTTGGCAAAGCTCGTTGCCAGCGATGCCCCGTGCGGCGCCGGCGGCCGTGCCCGACCCGGTATCGGCCAGATGCGGCGCCGGCCGGGCTTTCGGCTGCAGCAACCGGATCCCGTCGCCCCGGCGATCCCCTCTACAGTGGAATCCGTGCGCTCTGGCGACCGCCCGATCGGCGACCCGGCCTCGACTGACCAGTCGTCCGCGGCCACGGAGGTGACCGGCAACCCCGAGGATAGCGACGCCGGCCAGCCAGCGTCGGCCGTTCCGGCGACTGCCGAGGTAGCCGGGGATGCGGCGCCCGCCGCGGCGGGCCCGGACGGGGAAGCGGACGCAGGCAGGCCCGAGCCGGGCGACAACGCCGCGGGCCCGGCTCCCGGTGAACCAGAGGGCGGGGCCGGGATGACCGCGCCCGGCGGCGACGAGCCGGGAGCGTCTGCCGCCCGGCCGTCGGCCCGCGCGCGGCTGGTCGGCGCGGGCGCGGCCGGCACGGCCGGCTGGGCGGGCACGGTACGCCGGGTGCGCCGGTGGGCCGACCGCCACCCCGGCTACGTGGCGGCGGGCGGGACCGGGTTCGCCAGGATCACCGTGCTGCCCACGATCCTGCTCATGGCCTGGCTCCTGGTCGGCCTGCCGCTGTTGCTGGCCGGGGCGTTCTTGCCGACGCCGGTGCTGCTCATCGCCGTGCCGGTGGCCGTCGCCCTGGCCGCGGGGCTGCGCCAGGTCCCCGCCGCCTGGCCGCGCGCACTGCCCGGGGCGGCCGGGGCCGAGGCCCGCGCGTCGCGCCGGGAGCCGGACTGGACGGCCTGGTGGGGGCTCGCGGGCACGGTCGCGGTCGCGGCCGGCTTCACCCTGTGGCAGTTCCTGTTCAACTCCGAGAACGTCATCGTGCTGCGCAGCCCCGGAGCCGCCCTGCAGACGGGCTACTGGATAGCACAGCACGGCTCGCTGCCGATCCCGCAGACGCTCGCGGCGTTCGGCGGCTCCCACCCGGCGCTGCAGTTCGCCAGCACCGGCTTCTTCGCCCAGGGCACCTCGGTCGTGCCCGGGCTCATGACCGGTCTGCCGTTACTGCTGGCCGGGGCGTTCTGGGTGAACGGAACCTCGGCCGCCGCGGCGATGGGACCGATACTCGGCGGGCTCGGGGTGCTGGCGTTCGGCGGCCTGGTCGGGCGGCTGGCCGGGCCACGGTGGGCCCCGGCCGGGGCGCTCGTGCTCGGGCTTACGCTTCCCCAGCTGTACACGAGCCGGGCCTCGTTCAGCGAGACCGCCGCGCAGGTGCTGCTGTTCGGCGGGCTCAGCCTGGTCGCGGACGCGCTGACCCTCGCTCGCGCGCGCCGGGGCGGGGCGCGCCTCGTGCTCCAGGAACCGGCCACCGTGGTGCTGGACGATCCCGGCCGGGGGAGAGGGCTGAGCCGGCGCGTTCCGCGCCTGCTCAGCGTCCGGTACACCTCGCCGCAGGTGCTGATGGGACTGGGCGGCCTGGCGCTCGGGCTCACCGCCGTGGTCCGGTTCGAGGGGCTCCTCGACGTGCTCCCGGCGATCCCGTTCATCGGCATCCTGCTGCTGCGCCGGAGCAGGATGGCCCTGCCGCTGGGCATCGGCCTGGCGATCGGCGCGGCCTACGGGCTGGCCGATGCCTACCTGCTGGCCCGGCCGTTCATCGACTCGCTGCAGCCCACGCCGGAGCTGATCGGGCTGCTCGCCGCGTGGCTGATCGCGCTGACCCTGGCCGGGGTGGAACTACTGCGCCTGCCCGGCCTGCGGCATCGCGTCCGGGCGGGGCTCGGCAAGGCCCCGGCGCGCTGGCTGCCCGATGTCGGCGGAGCGCTGGCCGTGGCCGTTCTGATCGGCTTCGCGATCCGCCCGTACCTGCAGACCGTGCGCGGGCCCGCCAACCGCGCGGCGGCCTACTACGTCGCCGGCCTGCAGCGCCTTGAGCACCTGCCGGTCGATCCCGGGCGGCTGTACGCCGAGGACACCCTGTACTGGGTCATCTGGTACATCGGGCTGCCGACCCTGCTGCTGGGCGGGTTCGGCCTAGCGCTGCTGGTGCGGCGGTGCCTGCGGGCCCTGTTCTCCTGGCGGGACCCATCGGGCACGGCTCGCATCTGGGCGCTGCCGCTCGCGGTCATCGGCTGGGGCTCGGCCGCCGTGTTGTGGCAGCCGGAGACCCTCCCGGACCAGCCATGGGCCAGCCGCCGCCTGGTGCCGCTGGTGCTTCCCGGGCTGATCCTCTGCGCAATCTGGGCGTCCGCATGGCTTCGCGGCCGCGCGCGATCACGGGGCGCGGGCCGGGGGGCGGGCGCGTTCGTGGCCACGTGCTGCGTGGTGGCGATGCTCGTGCCCACCGTGACGACCTCGTTCGGTCTCGGCTTCACGCACTCGGGCAGCAACGGCGGGCTGCGCGTGCAGGCCAGCGGCCTGGCCCTGAAGCGGACCGGCCAGGGACAGGTCGGCGCCGTCGCCGGGCTGTGCTCGGCGCTCGGGCCCTCCGCCACCGTGGTGATCGTCGACCCGGTCGTCGCCGCGCGGTTCACCCAGGTGATCAGGGGGATGTGCGGAGTCCCCACGGCATGGATGGCCGGGCAGTCGGCCGGGAACCTGCAGGCGGTCCTGAGCGGCATCGAGCGCGCGGGACGGCGGCCGGTGCTGCTCGGGTCGCGGCCGTCGCAGCTCGCCGCCTACGGCACCCCGGTCCGCGTGATGAACCTGCGGACCCTGCAGGAGCCGCACACGCTCACCCAGCCGCCGACCACCCCCTGGCCGGCGTACTACGTCATCTGGATGGCGACTCCCAGCCCGTCCGCCGCCCGGGTCTGAGCAGGCCAGCCCGTGGCTTGTGCCCGGCCGGCCGGCGGGATTTGCCTGCCGCCCGGCGAGGCCCTAAAGTGAAGGAACCTCGACGCGGGGTGGAGCAGTTCGGTAGCTCGCTGGGCTCATAACCCAGAGGTCGCGGGTTCAAATCCCGCCCCCGCTAC